>NZ_JAKEEC010000032.1 GCF_021483235.1 Arthrobacter alkaliphilus
CCCACATCCGCAAAGCCATCATCGCCCGCGACCAAGGCTGCGCCTTTCCCGACTGCACGATCCCCGCACCCTGGTGCGAAGCCCACCACAGCACCTACTGGTCACAAGACGGACCCACCGGAACAGACAACGGCATCCTCTTATGCAGCCACCACCACCACGTCATCCACAAAGAACAATGGACAATCACCACCGACTCCGGCACGCCATGGTACAAACCACCACCCCACATCGACCCGGACCAAACACCCCGACGCAACCACTACTTCAGACCCACCCGAAGATAAACGCCCGGACATAACCCACTCGGGGACATGAACAACAGGGAATGAAGCGCAGGCCAAGAAAGACAGGGGTTGACTGCCGGCCCGCCAGAAGCAGGGCCCGTCAAGGGGAGAATCGCCGATTAAGCGGGCGTACCGCCGTCGACGTCTGCCGTTGCCTGTTCGCGGACCGCAGCCATTCTTTGGACGACGGTGACAGCCGTTGCGGCGGCGAGAAGGACCAGGGTCACCAGCAAGACGACGGGAGGAAGGCCCAGTCCGGTCAGGCCGGTGACGAGGAGCACGGAGATAAGCCGCTCCGCGCGCTCGGCGATGCCCACATTGGCGTAGAAGCCCAGGGATTCAGCCTTGGCTCGGGCGTAGGACACCACCATCCCGAGCACCAGGCAGGCCAGGGACGCGATTGCGATCGCACTGTTCCCACCGCCCGTGAAGAACCAGATGGCGACGCCGGTGAAAATGGCGCCGTCCGCCAGCCGGTCCAGCGTGGAGTCGAGGAAGTTTCCCCACGGGCCGCTGCGTCCCTGCACCCTTGCCATGATGCCGTCCACGACGTCGGACAGCGCGAATACTGCGATCAGCAGCGAACCCCACCAGAGCTGCCCAAAGGGGTAAAGAATCAGGGCTCCGAGAATGACGCCCGCGGTGCCGACGACGGTAACGGCATCCGGCGACACCCCCATCTTGAGCAGGAACCGGGCCATGGGCGAGAACAGCCCGGTAAAGAATCCGCGGGCATGCCGGTTAAGCATCCGTCTCCCCGGACAGATCCGACTCTTCCGGCCAGGCGTCGGCCACTTGCTGGCGGACCTCGTCAAGGGTCTGGGTCACGGCCTTCGTCTGGGCGATGATGGGGAAGAAGTTACCGTCCCCACCCCAGCGCGGAACCACGTGCTGATGCAAGTGCGCGGCGATTCCCGCACCGCCGGCCACACCCTGGTTCATGCCCAGGTTGAAGCCGGCCGGATTGGCCACCTTTCGGAGCACCCGCATCGCGGTCTGCGTAAGCTCCGCCATTTCGGCGGTTTCCTGCACGGTGATGTCGGTGTAGTCCGGAACATGCCGGTAGGGGCACACCAGCAAATGACCGGGGTTGTAGGGGAACAAGTTGAGTACCACGTAGCAGGTCTTGCCGCGGCGCACGATGAGGGATTCCTTGTCCGTGCGGCTCGGGGCCACGCAGAACGGGCAATCGTCGTCGCTGAACTGGTTCTGCCCGCCCTTGATGTACGCCATGCGATGCGGAGTCCAGAGGCGTTGGAAGGCGTCAGGAACGCCTGCGAGGCCGAAGTCGTCGGTCACTTCGGCATCGCCCGGATAGTCAGCTGTCACGCCCGTGTTCTCCTGCACTTGTCCCCTGCCCCCGTAGTGTCCGGCTGTCAGCTCTCGCGGTTCTTCACGGCGTCCACGATCCTTCGGACGGCCTCGGCAACGGGGACACCGTTGTCTTGGCTGCCGTCGCGGAAGCGGAAGGACACCGCACCGGCCTCTGCGTCCTCTCCGCCGGCAATGAGGACGAAGGGAATCTTGTCCTTGCTCGCGGTGCGGATCTTCTTCGGGAAGCGGTCCGAGGAAATGTCCACCTCGGCACGGATGCCCGCGGCCTTGAGTTGGTCGACGACGTCGAACATGTAGTCGTTGAACGCCTCTGCCACCGGAATGCCCACCACCTGCACGGGTGAAAGCCACGCCGGGAAGGCGCCCGCATAGTGTTCGGTCAGCACGCCCATGAAACGCTCCACCGAGCCGAACAGGGCGCGGTGGATCATGACTGGACGCTGGCGGGTGCCGTCGGCGGCCTGGAACTCCAGTTCGAACCGTTCGGGCAGGTTGAAGTCGAGCTGGATGGTGGACATTTGCCAGGTCCGGCCCAACGCGTCCTTCGCCTGCACCGAGATCTTGGGACCGTAGAACGCGGCTCCACCCGGATCCGGAACCAGTTCCAGCCCGGAAGCCTCCGCTACCTCGGCGAGGGTGCGGGTGGCTTCCTCCCAAGTGGCGTCGTCGCCGACGAACTTGTCTTCGTTCTTGGTGGACAGTTCGAGGTAGAAGTCGTCCAGGCCGTAGTCCTTGAGCAAGCCCAGGACGAAGTTCAGGGTGGTGGTGAGCTCGTCCTTCATCTGCTCGCGGGTGCAGTAGATGTGGGCGTCGTCCTGTGTCATGCCGCGGACGCGGGTGAGTCCGTGGACCACGCCGGACTTCTCGTAGCGGTACACGGAACCGAACTCGAAGAGCCGCAAGGGCAGTTCCCTGTAGGAGCGGCCGCGCGAGCGGAAGATGAGGTTGTGCATGGGGCAGTTCATCGGCTTCAGGTAATAGTCCTGGCCGGGCTTGCGCACGGTGCCGTCCTCGTTGTGCTCCGCGTCGATGTGCATCGCCGGGAACATTCCGTCCTTGTACCAGTCCAGGTGGCCTGAGACTTCGTAGAGGTGGCCTTTGGTGATGTGCGGGGTGTACACGAACTCGTAGCCCGCGTCGACGTGCCGCTGGCGCGAGTAGTCTTCCATTGCCTTGCGGATGATTCCGCCCTTGGGGTGGAACACCGGCAGGCCGGAACCCAGCTCATCCGGGAAGGAGAACAGGTCCAGTTCCGCCCCGAGCTTGCGGTGATCGCGGCGCTCGGCCTCGGCAATGCGCTCCTGGTACGCCTTCAGCGCGTCCTTGGTGGGCCAGGCGGTGCCGTAGATACGCTGCAGCTGCTGGTTGTTCTGGTTGCCCAGCCAGTATGCCGCCGAGGAGCGGGTCAGGGCGAAGGCGTTAGAGATCAGTTTGGTGTTCGGCAGGTGCGGTCCGCGGCACAGATCGCACCAGACGCTTTCGCCGCTCTTGCGGTCCACGTTGTCGTAAATGGTGATGTCGCCGGCACCCACCTCGACATTGACGCCCTCACCGGCGTCGGAGGCGTCGTTCTTCTTGCCCAGCAGTTCGAGCTTGTAGGGCTCGCCCTTCATGGCTTCGCGGGCTTCGTCTTCAGTGACCACCCGGCGGACGAACTTCTGGTTCTGGTTGATGATCTTCTGCATCATCTTCTCGAGCTGCCGCAGGTCTTCAGGGGTGAAGGGCTCGGCGACGTCGAAGTCGAAGTAGAAGCCGTCGGTGATGTAAGGGCCGATTCCGAGTTTCGCGTCCGGGCGAAGCTGCTGCACAGCCTGGGCCATGACGTGCGCGGTGGAGTGGCGCAGGACGTTGAGTCCCTCGGGCGAGTCAATGGTGACGCCGTCAACCTGGGCGCCCTCGGGCAGCACTTGGTCAAGGTCCTTAAGTACGCCGTCGACCCGGGCCACGACAACATCGCGGCGTTCAAAGAAGAGTTCCGCGCCGGTGGTCCCCTCCGTCACCTTTGTCTCTTCGCCATCGACGATGAGGGTGATCTGCTGGGCATCTGACACGGGTGTCTCCTATTCATTGATAAGGCTTCATAGCTTGTGGCGTACGGGGACCACAGCCAGCCATCGTCCATCGTATCCGTTCGGGCTGGGGCAGCCAAAGCCCGCGCAGGCGCGCCGTTTTCCCCACGGAGCCTACGCCGTTTTCCTCATGAAGTTGGAGTGCATGCCCGCACTCGGGCGCCCCCGAGGGCGCCCGATCCAAGCAGCGGCGCCTGATCAAACGCAGCGGCGCCCGACATGCCAGGCGGTCAGCGAAGCCGCTTCAGCGGAGGGCTACTAGTGGCCTACCACGCTTCGCGTTTCGCGCTTCCGCCATGCGGGTTGGTGAAACAGGTGCAAGTGGTGTGCCTGGCGCTCAAGCGACGGGGTCCAGCGTCCGTGGCTTCTATCCTTGACGAGGGCCGTTCCGGCAATCTCCCGGAGTGCGGATATCCCGCGGACGGCCGACTGTTTGGTGGCAAAGGTCGTGGACATGGCAACTAGCTCGCCTTCGCCGTCGCGCAGCGCAATCCTGTACCCATCGTTGGGTCCGTCAACCAGCTCAAAGTATCCAGCCATTGTGTAGCCTCCTTTGAAACCCGAGATAGTAAGGGCACTTACTAGTGTAGCGAGCCAGGGTCCGTTTGGAAGGCCGTTCTTTGGGACTAGGGTGCCTGGCTAAGGCTTGGTTTCAAGCAATGCAAGCAGGGCACTGCCGTCCGGACTGCCCAGCCCGGTGCAGGGATCCCAGCCGGGTCCTGCCTGGTAGCTTCCATTGGAGCCTGAGGTGATGTCATGGAAGCCCGACGCCGGTTGCTTGCCGTATTGGTAAAGCAGCGGCTGGATCAGGCCGAAGCGCTTGTTGGTGGCCTGGGCGAGCCGGGCGACGAGCGCTGCCCACAGCGGTGCCACCGCACTTGTTCCGCCGATCACCATGTCTTTCCCGTCGACGCGCACTTTGTAGCCGGTCTGCGGGTCGGCAACGCCGCTGACGTCGGGAACTCCCCTTCCCCGGTTCTTGGGAGCATGTCCATGCTTGGCGTGCCCCGTGATGCCCGATTGCCAGGAGGGGACCGGAAAGACGTCGCTGAATCCTCCGCCGGTAGCCGAGTGGGGGCCGTCGTTCCAGACAGTTTCCGCGGTGATCACACCCGTTGCCGTGTCCGCTTGAAGCCGCGTTCCGCCACAGGCCAGCACATGCGGGCTCGACGCCGGAAAGTCGGCGTGGTCCTTGTTGTCCGTTGCGCCGTCCGTGCTGCCGTTGTCCCCTGCCGCAGCTGTCACCGTCACGCCGAGGGCGGCGGCGTCGGCCATGGCCTGGTCGAAGGCCGTCCGGGCCTGGCCGGTCCACGCGTCTTCGCTTTGGCCCCAGCTGATGCTGATCGCGGCGGGCGCCGGGGTTGCGTGGGAGGCTGCGACAATCGCATCCAGGAACCCCGCGTCAGTGTTGGGAGCGAAGTAGACCACGATGTTGGCCTTTGGCGCCAAGGCGCCCACCACTTCGATGTCCAGCAGGACTTCCCCGTCGGCGCCGGAGGGATCCTGCCCCGGCTGGTTCGCCCCGCCGTCGACTCCTACCGCGGTGACGCTTGGGGTGGGGATACCGAGACCCTGGAAGTACGTGTCAAGGTCTTGCTGCCCGTACCCGCCGCCCAGCTCGAGGATGGCGACCGTCTGGCCCGTCCCATCGGTTCCCGCAGGGAAGTTGTATATTTTTCCCAGCTGCGGAGGGGTGTAGCTTGTGGCGGCGGCGGCGAGGGGAATGGCGCGGAATTGGGCGCGTGCCTGCGGCCGGTCGTCCAGGCCGAGGACGGCCACGACGACGCCGTCGAGGGCTGCCGGTATTTGGAGGCCTCCGGTGCGATGCCGATGCGTGACAGCAGTACCGTCCGGACTTCGGCTGGTCAGTTCGTCGAGGGACGTCCCGAAGATACCGCTCATCTGCTCCACGGTTCCGGCCAGCCGGATCCTGCGGCTGGCCGCGTCCGACTCCACGACCTCGAGACCGAGATCTGCGAAAGTACGTACAGCGAGGTCCAGGTCCGCGGCCGATGCGCCGTACCGGGACGCCAGTTCCTCCCGCGAAAGGGGGGCGGACGGAATGTCGGCCATCTCTTCCTGGCGCCTCAGGACCACGATCACTTCGATCCGACGGGAAGGGTCAACGGGACCGAGAATTTCCCGGACGCCCGGAGCGGGATTCCTCTCCGATCCTGGCAGGGGAACGTTTTGCGTCTCCCCCGGGCGGCGATCTTCCGGATTGTCCTGCATCGACATTGGTGCCTCCTACGCTCGCGCTAATAGAGCTCCATCCCTGCGATTATGCACCAGGAGCCACTTTGGCACCACGGCACGGAAGGACCCAAGGTGGCGCCGACCCGATCGTCGACGGCTTGAAAAGCTTGGGCGCTGCGGCCACCCACGGTAGCGTGGGGCCTTGGCGGGCCGTGCGACTGCAGCGGCTCAGGCAGCGGCGACAAAGGAGCGAACCATCAGTAGGTCACACCGAACATCAGCCCACGAACCCGACACTGCAGTAGAGCTGAACCCGGTGTTCAGCCGTCCGGGAGAATCCACTATTTTTCCGCGTTTCACCATTCCGGACGGCGAGTCCCTTCCCTCGACCGCCTATCAGGTTGTCCACGACGAAGCCATGCTGGATGGCAATTCGCGCCTGAACCTGGCCACGTTCGTCGGCACGTGGATGGAACCGGAAGCGTCGAAACTGTACGCCGAGACGTTCGACAAAAACATGATCGACAAGGACGAGTACCCGCAGACGGCGTTGATCGAGACCCGCTGCTGGCGGATGCTCGCAGATTTGTGGAACGCTCCGGATCCAGCCAAGTCCGTCGGCACCTCAACGATCGGTTCGTCCGAGGCGTGCATGCTGGGCGGCCTGGCCCTGAAGCGTCGTTGGCAGCACGCACGGCGCGCGGCCGGCCTGTCCACCGACAAACCCAATCTGGTCCTCAGCTCCGCCGTCCAGGTGTGCTGGGAGAAGTTCTGCAATTACTGGGATGTGGAGGCCCGGTACGTTCCAGTATCGAAGGAACACCAGATGCTGGACGGCTACGAGTTGGACAAGTACGTCGACGAGAACACCATCGGCGTTGTGGCCATCATGGGCGTCACCTACACGGGAATCTACGAGCCCGTGGACCAAATCTCGGCAGCGCTGGACGAAATCCAGGAAAAGCATGGCTTTGATGTTCCGATCCACGTTGACGGCGCCTCCGGAGCCATGGTTGCGCCCTTCCTGCACGAGGAAACAGTCTGGGACTTCCGCCTTCCGCGCGTTGCCTCGATCAACACATCGGGTCACAAGTACGGCTTGGTCTATCCCGGCCTTGGCTGGATCATTTGGCGGGACGAAAAAGCGCTCCCGGAGGACTTGATCTTCCATGTCAGCTACCTCGGCGGGAACATGCCAAGCTTCGCGCTGAACTTCTCACGCCCGGGCGCTCAGGTGCTCCTCCAGTACTACCTGTTCCTCCGGCTTGGATTCGAGGGATACAGGTCTGTCCAGGCAACCTCCCGGGACGTGGCTCTGTACCTCTCAAGCGAAATAGGGGCGATGGACGCGTTTACCTTGTGGAGCGACGGATCCGACATTCCGGTCTTTGCTTGGCAACTCGCCGACGGCTACACGGAAAATTGGAACCTCCACCACTTGTCGGAACGGCTGCGGATGAATGGCTGGCTCGTCCCCGCTTACCCCATGCCGGAGGGATTGAGCGAAATCACCGTCCAACGGATCGTTGTCCGCAACGGTTTCACCCGGGACCTCGCCTCCAGCTTCCTGGCTGACCTCAAGAAAGAAGTCGCCTACTTGGACGCCCTCACAGCACCGATGCCCGCCGATGGGCAGACCAAAGCGTTCCACCACTAACCGGCAGCTTCGCCACCGGCCGACTCAGGGAACACCAGTCACTTCAAGGAAGGACGCTTGCCATGTGCCGATTGTTCGGCTTGCATGCAGGGTCGCAGGCAGTCCGGGCCACTTTCTGGCTTTTGGATGCCCCGGACAGCCTCGCTGACCAGAGCCGGCGCGAGCCCGACGGCGCCGGCATAGGCACCTTTGACGCGTCCGGTCGCGCGCATGTCGCCAAGCAGCCCCTCGCCGCATGGGAGGACCACGCCTTTGCGCGGGAGGCCCGGGTCCTGAAGAGCACCACCTTCCTGGCCCATGTCCGGTATGCCAGCACCGGCGCCCACACCATGGTCAACACGCACCCGTTCGAGCAGGACGGGAGGTTGTTTGCCCACAACGGATCCTTCGGCGATCTTGAACGGCTCGATCAGCGGCTGGCGGAGTTCGGGGTCGCGGACCTGGTCAAAGGCCAAACGGACAGTGAGCGCCTCTTCGCACTGATCACGGCCGAGACCAGGCGCGCAAACGGCGACGTCGGAGCGGGCATCACCCGCGCGATCAGCTGGATCGCCCAGGAATTGCCGGTGTTCAGCCTGAACCTCATCCTGACAACAGCGAGCGACATGTGGGCAGTCAGATATCCGGACACGCATGAACTCCACATTTTGGAGCGACCGGCTGCCCACTCGGCCGGGGCGCCGCCACTGGACGCACGCAGTTCCCGGATTCGAGCCCACAGCAAGGAGGCCTCGGGTGCCGGGCACGTCCTCATCGCCACCGAACCGATGGACGACAATGCCCAGTGGCGCGAGCTCCCCTCCGGCGCACTCGTCCACGTCACTCCGGATCTGGCCGTCACTGTCACCCGCCCCTTCCCGGGAGCGCCCGCACATCCCCTGACGCTGTCAGACCTTTCCCCTTCTGCAGCCGCCTCCCAGAAGCCGTGATTGCCGGGCACAAAACTGTGCTTGGCGACCTCCCGTGAAGCTCGCGTGTTCATCACGTCCGCGCGCCTTTGCCGCACATAAGATCGATCCATGACCGCTGAAGTCGAATCCGATACCGCCTTCGTCCCGGCCGTCCAACTCGACGGGCAACTGAGCATCAATGACGTCCTGCTCGAGTTGGGGTGGGAACCAGTGGTGTACCCGTCTGCCAACGCTGACGCCGGAGATTTCCGGATTTTCTAGCCCGACGCCGGACGCCTGATGCCGGGCAGCCGAAGCGTTCGTCCTGAAGGACCAGCGCCTAGGGCCTCGGCCCCCGGCGGCCGTCCTCGCCACCTCGGTCCTCGTCCCTGGCCCGGCGGTTGCCGTCGTTGTCCCGCTCCCGCCAGGTTTCGCCGTCGTGCCTGTCCCGGCGGTCCCCCGCGCCGTCCGGTTCCGAACGCCTGCCCGCATCGGGGTCCAGCTCTTCTGCCCGGCGAAGCCTGTTTTGCGATGCTTCGTTGGCGCGCTCGGCGGCGTTCTGCTTGTCGATTGCCTCGCGGTGCAGGCGTTCCGCCTCTTTCTCCGCCCGGGCTGCGTCGGCGGCCGCCCGGGCGGCCTCGGCGTTGCGCTCATGGGCTCCGATAGCGTCGGCCTGGGCTTTCTCGCGGAGGTCCGCAGCCCGCTTGCGGTTGGCGGCGATCTTCGCACGGCGCCCATAAACGACGACGGCGACGATCACCGCGATGACCACAATCGCCACCACGATCCAAATCCACAGTTGACCGTCCATTGCAGCTCTCCTCGAAAAGTTAATGTGCTTCCGCCGCGCGGATGCTGGTCCCTCGAGTCAATAGCCTTCAGTGAAGCAAGGCAAGTAGCTTGCACTCGTTTTCGCGCCGGCGGCGCCGGTGCGATGACGGAGTTGCGCTACTCCACGCCCGGTGACGGCGACCGAATGCCATAGGACAACGAGGGTTCGTCGGGAGTAGCGAGGGTAAGCACAGCTTCCTCGACGGTCTCTTCGCCTTCCAGTTCCCGCTCGACGCGACGCAGTGCAATCGCTACATCATGCTCCCGAAGGTCGCCCGTAATATCGACCGCCGCCACCAGGTACAGCTTGCGCGGACCGACAAATTCCAGGTGCAGATAGGTCAGGCGCTCGATCTCCCGGTGTTCCAAGACCAGCATCGCCATCGACTTCTCGAGGTCCGGAGTAACGCCCTGACCGACGAGGAAGCGACGATTGCGGTCGATCAGCACCACCGCGATCACACCGAGAAGGATCCCTACGAAAATGGATCCCAAGGCGTCGGGAAGCGGCGATCCTGTGAGCTGATGGAGGAAGATGCCCAGGAAGGCAATGACCAGGCCGATCAACGCTGCACTGTCTTCCGCGAAGACAGCACGCATGGTGGGATCTGAACTCTTGAGCACTTGCTCCAAGGTACGGCGTTCGAGTTCCCGCGCGGACTGACGCGCCTGCCGGAACGCCTGGACAAACGAACCCCCTTCGAGGACGAACGAAATAGCCAACACAACGTAGGCAACCGCGAAATCCCCGGCAGGCTCGGGCGCGAAAAACTGTTGGATGCCGTGCATCACCGAAACCACGGCGCCGGCTGTGAACAGGCCAAAGGCGGCGAACATGGACCACACGTATGCTTCCCTGCCGTAACCCATCGGATGGGCCTCGTCCCGTTCCTTCGCGGATCGCCGCTCCGCAACGAGCAGAAAGACTTGGTTTCCCGTGTCTGCCCAGGAGTGGGCGGCCTCGGCGATCATCGAAGCGGAGCCGCTCAGCACGGCGGCGACTGTCTTTGCCACGGCAACAAGAAGATTTGCGGCAAAGGCGAAGACCACGGTCTTAAGGGTTGAAAATGACTCCTTGACCTTCTGGGTTTCAGCCATGGAACCTACCGTATCCAACAACCACGGAGTGCACGCCTAGCGGTCGCCGACGAATGACCGGAGGGTGAGGGCGTTGCGGACCGCGTTGCCCTCACCGTCATTGTTGAAATAGGCGAAGACCTCCTTGCCCGCCGCCTCCCATTCAGCAATTCGGTCCGCCCACCAGCGCAGGTCCTGATCGGAGTATGAACCTCCGTAAAGGTGGTGGTGATCCGGCCCATGCATCCTGATGTAGACAAGCGGGGCTGTGGCCCTCAGCACGCAAGGAAGCTGCGCTCCGCTCATGACGCAATAGGCCGTTTGGTGCCGTTCAAGCAGCTCGTAGACTGGCTCCTCATGCCAGCTTGGATGGCGGAATTCGACGGCGACCTTAATCCACTCGGGGAGGAGGCCAAGGAAATAGGCCAGCCGCTCGTCGTCGCGCTCCATTCCCGGCGGCAACTGGACCAACAGCACTCCACGCCTGTCCCCTAGTTCATGCCATGCCGAAGTGATCCTGCTGATCCAGGATTCCGGGGCATACAGGCGCTTTCCGTGAGTGAGGCCACGGGGTGCTTTGGCGGAAAACACAAACCCTTCAGGCAGCCGGCGCCGCCAACTGGCGAATGACGTATCACGGGGCCACCGGTAGAAACTCGCGTTGAGTTCGACGGTCTCGAATTGCCGCACGTAGTACCCGAGCCGCTCGCGCGAAGGTGCGCCGGCCGGGTACAACACGTTCTCCCAGTGGTCATAACTCCACCCCGACGTGCCTACGTGTATTCCCATTCGCAGCCTATGGTTCGACGTCGCTAAATAAGTAAGCTGATGATATACGGGATTGATGAGAGGTTGGTCGAAGGCCATGCGCTTCGGGTCGATTTTCGGGCTGATCGTGGTGATCTGGCTTGTCATAGGAGCAATCGCCGCAGGACAGCGAGGCTACTTCAGCGCTGTTCCCGCGCAGTGTTCCCAGTTCGCAACCATCACCCTGAATATTGTTGCCGGCCCCTTGAACTACATGGGATTGAACCCTGTGGCGGGTTGCGAATTGCCGCGGCCGTCGTGAGCGGACCGGAAGATCCCCTGCCACCGGGGGCGGCTACCGACAGCAGGCATGAGTCCGAGGACCAACGGATGGACCGTAACTGGAACGAACTGCTCCAGGAAATACGCGTCCTGCAAACGGGCGTGCAAATAATCGGCGGTTTCCTTCTGACCCTTCCGTTCCAGCAGCGCTTTGGCACGCTCACAGAGATGCAAAGGTGGTGGTTCCTCCTGCTGGTCGTCCTGGCGACCATGACCACTGGCCTGATGCTGGTTCCCGTCAGCCTGCACCGGAGGCTCTTCCAGCACCACGTCAAGTACCGGCTGGTTGCTGCAGGCGACATCATCGTCAAGGCCGTCGTGGCGTGCGTGTCCCTGCTGATCGCAGGATGCGCCGGATTGATCTTCAGCGTTGCCGTGGCCCCCGAGGCCGGCCTCACCGCCGGAGGCAGCATCCTTGCCGCCCTCGTGGTGCTCGTGCTGCTGTACCCCCTGCTTTCCTGGTCCCCCCGCCGCCGTCGCCTAAGGCCAAAAACGGGACCGGGCACACCCCCTGAAAACCAGCAGCAGGACCGAAATTCGCCCTAGTCTAGGCCCTCCGGAGCAATATAGTAAGTTTGCTGATGAACTTCCTGAAAGCCATGGACAAGAGTCCGCCCGGCCTACTAGTTTCAAGAAGGAGGCAAGCTCACGCAACACGTCACAAGGCCGACGAAGAGGGTGATCATGAACCAGCCAGAACCGCAACAACACGAAGCGGAACAAACACCTAGTCCGCAGCCTTATCCGCCCAGGGATCCGCGTGCGGGCTATTACTCAGGATCCTTCCCCCAACAAGAGCAAAAGCAGCCGGGACTGACCGCGCCAATGGATCCCGTGCCCGACCATGGCGAACTCTCGTACACCGGCCATGGCCGGCTGACGGGCAGGGCAGCCCTCATCACCGGCGGCGACTCCGGGATCGGGGCAGCGGTCGGCATTGCCTTCGCCCGCGAGGGTGCCGACGTGGCTTTTACCCACCTTCCGGAAGAGTCCGAGGACGCCCGTACTACCTCCGGCTGGATCCAAGAGGCCGGCACCAAGGCCTTGACCTTGCCGGGCGACTGCCGCACAGAAGAGTTCTGCCAGCAGGCAGTGGAACGTACCGTCGCCGAATTCGGCCGGCTGGACACCCTGGTCCTGAACGCCGCATACCAAAAGAACCGCGAAGGACTCGAGACACTGCCCACCGAGGAGATGGACAGGGTCTTCAAGACGAACCTGTACTCCTTGATGTGGACGGCCCGGGCGGCCATCCCCCACCTCAAGCCGGGCGCATCCATCATCGTCACTGCCTCTATCCAGGCATTCAACCCCTCGCCCGAGCTCATCGACTACGCCATGACCAAGGCTGCGCAAGTGGCCTTCACCAAGGCTCTCGCCCAGGAGCTGGGACCCAAGGGCATCAGGGTCAACGCAGTGGCCCCGGGACCCATTTGGACGCCGCTCATACCTGCGACGGAGTGGCCGGACAAACTGCCGGACTTCGGGCAAAACACGCCGCTCGGCAGGGCCGGGCAACCGGCGGAGCTGGCTCCGGCCTACGTCCTGCTCGCCTCGGACGAGGGCTCGTACATCTCTGGAGCTGTTCTCCCGGTCACTGGCGGAAAGGGCCTTTAGAAGCCGCCCTCGATTTTCCATTCCCGATTTTCGATTCTCTTTCCATCAAAAAAGTCAACCAGCACGGAACGGACGGTATTGACATGGACAAGCAGCACGCAGCCGAGGAAGAGGAAGCCGGAGGCTACGGAACTCCGACGCCGGAACAAGAAACGGCAGGACGCGACGCCCAGCAGGCCAATCAGGGGGAATCCGACGGATCAGCCGCAGTGCCGTCGGCAGATGCCGAACTGGATGAGTCGAACGACGACGGAAACAAGCCAGGGAGCTCTTTCTCGTCCGAACCAAAGGGCGATGCAACAGGCCTTCCTCAGGATCAGTCCCCGAAGGACGACGACGGCGAAACCTTCGACGCCGGCTAAACCCGCCAAAAGTCCACAAACATCCACAGGAACGAGTGAAAGCAAGGAGCACGAATATGGCCACCGTTAATCGAACAATCGACGTAGAGGTTCCCGTGTCCGTTGCCTACAACCAATGGACCCAGTTCGAGTCTTTCCCGGAATTCATGAAGGGCGTCGAATCGGTGGAACAAATCGACGAGACCGCCCTGCATTTTTCCACCAACGTCGGCGGCGTCAAGCGCGAATTCAACGCCCAAATCCTTGAGCAGGTCCCGGATTCTCTGGTCAGTTGGGTCAGCATCGACGGACCGAGGAATGCCGGCACCGTAACCTTCGAACCACTTGGCGCTGACCGTACCCGCGTCAACGTCGAGATCGAATGGGAGCCCGAGACCATCACCGAAAAGGCCGGCTCGCTGGTGGGTATCGACGATATGCGGGTTTCAGCAGATCTCGACAAGTTCAAGAAATTCATCGAAGAGCGCGGCCACGAGACGGGCGGATGGCGGGGTTCGGTGGCCGCCGGCGACGTCGAGGACTCCGGCGAAGCAGCCTACCCTGCCGGGGCCGCATCGGAGCTTCCCGCCGTCGATCCTGATATGACGGCCCCCGCGGCCGCGGAAGCAGCCGACGACGGCGACCCGAACCGCGTCGGCCAGTACACCGAGGGCGACTACGGCACCGAGCGGGTCACGGATCTCCCCACCGAGCGGATCGAAGGCGACTACACCACGGAAGCCCGACCCGGCACGGAAAAAGGGCCGCGTCCGTCGGACCGCTGAGTCCCGGCGCATTCCGTGGGGTCGGCCACCAACAGGCCGGCCCCACGGAAGCCCCCGAAACATTAATGACGAATCGAGGTGCAACCAATGAGCGAGTTCCCTCCAGACCCCACACGCGACCCTAACGTCGACCCCACCCGCGAACCTGGTCCAAGCCCGACGCCGGAGCCGGTGCCGTTGCCGGAACCAGGGCCCACGCCTGTGCCCACCCCGGGTCCGGAACCTCAGCCCGGGCCCCGCCCGGGAACCCCCGAGCCGGTTCCACTGCCCGAGCCGGGACCTTCTCCCGTTCCGGAGCCGGGTCCGGATCTTCCCTTCCCGCCGTCGCGGCCCTTGGGAGAACCGCCCCTCACGCTTGAGTGAGGTCGCTGCCCACGAATTTTGACGTCCGGGATGGAGGTCCCAACCATGACGGTAAAACTCAACAAGAAGGCCTTCGATCATGCGAAAAGCCTGATCAAGGACAACAAGGTGGTTATCGATACCAGGGACGACTGGAGCGAACACGCTCCCTCGACGAAGGACGAGAGCGCCTTCCTGGACAAGAACGGCAGCGCCGAATATTCGAAATGGTTCCTCGGTGTGGACGATGAGCATCCCGAGGGACAGAAAGGGCGCTACAAGTTCCCCTATGGAGACTTCAAGAAAATCCATAGATGCGCCGTCATTTCAGGCGAAAGCCGCGCTGGCCAATACGACCATGACGACATTCGCGACGCCTTGGGGACGTTGCTCAAACGGTTGGACGAGCACTAAGCAGAGAGGGACCGGGCATGTCAGAGCAGAGGACAACTACCGAAGCCCCACGGGAAATCGAAGATACGGATTCCATTCGCGCCTTGGCGACGCAGTTGCGGGTGGACTCCATCAGGTGCAGCACCAACGCCGGCTCGGGTCACCCGACGTCGTCGTTGTCTGCCGCCGACCTCATGGCGGTCCTCCTCGCCCGGCACCTTCGCTACGACTGGGAACATCCGGAACTGCCGAACAATGACCACCTCATTTTCTCCAAGGGCCATGCCTCACCCCTGCTGTATTCCATGTACCGGGCTGTGGGCGTCGTCGGGGAAGATGAGCTGCTGAATACCTACCGCCAGTTCGGTGCCCGGCTTCAAGGCCACCCGACGCCGTTGCTGCCTTGGGTGGATGTGGCGACCGGCTCGCTGGGACAAGGGCTGCCCGTCGCCGTCGGCGTCAGCCTCGCGGGCCGTCACCTCGATAAGCTTCCCTTCCACACCTGGGTGTTGTGCGGCGACAGCGAACTGGCTGAGGGGTCCATCTGGGAAGCCATCGACAAGGCGGCCTACTACAAGCTCGGCAACCTCACCGCCGTCGTGGACGTCAACCGGCTCGGGCAGGACGGCCCCACCGAACTTCAATGGGACGTGGACGCCTACGCCAGGAGGGTCGAGGCGTTCGGGGCCCGACCGCTCATTATTGATGGCCATGACCTCGCCGAGATCGATGACGCCCTGCGCCAGGCCCGCAGCGAACACGATACGCCGACGGTCATCCTGGCCAAGACGATCAAGGGGAAAGGCGTCCCTGAGATCGAAGACCAGAACGGCTGGCACGGCAAAGCGCTGCCGGCGGACATGGCCGAGAAAGCCATAGCGGAACTCGGAGGGCCGAGCGACGTCCACGTGACCACCGGATCTCCCGAGCCCGGCACTCCGGCAATCACTCCGGACTCCCGCGTGTCCATCGCTCTTCCTGATTGGAAGATCGGCGACAAAGTCGCGACGAGGGCTGCCTTCGGCGCCGCCGTTTCCGCGCTTGCAGTCCGCCCCGAACTGGTGGTCCTCGACGGCGAGGTGGGGAATTCGACCCACGCCGGGGATTTCAAGGAGGTGGCCCCGGACCGGTATTTCGAAATCTTCATCGCCGAACAGCAGCTCGTCGCCGCCGCCACCGGCCTCTCGGTCCGTGGCTACGTGGCTTTCGCCTCGAGTTTCGCGGCTTTCCTCGTTTCGCGGCCATTCGACTTTATCCGCATGGCCGGAGTCTCGGAGGTGGACCTCCGGCTCGTCGGCACGCATGCCGGAGCTGAAATCGGACAAGATGGTCCTTCGCAAATGGCATTGGAGGACATTGCCGCCATGCGGGCGGTGCACACTTCCACAGTGCTTTACCCGGCCGACGCCCCGTCCACGGCGCAACTCGTTCGCACCATGGCCGACACGCCCGGAATCTCCTACCTGCGCGCCACACGGGGCGCCTATCCCGTGATCTACGGTCCGGACGAGCAGTTCCCCCTTGGCGGAAGCAAGGTGCACGGCGCCGGACCCGACGACCAGGCCTCATCGGCGCCGGAGTCACGCTCCACGAATGCCTCGCCGCTGCGGAGCAACTGGCCGAATCGGGGATCAAAGCCCGCGTCATCGACCTCTACTCCATCAAACCGATCGACGTCGACACTTTGCGCCGAACCTGCCTCGAAACCGATGGCCGGATCGTTGTCGCGGAAGACCACTACGCCCAAGGCGGCATCGGCTCAGCCGTCCTCGAAGCGCTCGCAAGCGCCAACACTCCCAAGCTCCATTTGGCGCTGCTCGCCGTGAGGGAACTTCCTGGTTCCGGCGAGCCCAAGGACCTGCTCAACGCAGCGGGTATTTCGGCACGCCACATCGCCGCCGCCGCCCGCGACCTTGTTGCGGAATAGAGTCAGACCCTCGCGGCGCGCGGCGCTGAGACCGAACCCCTCCGGACCAGCCGGGCGGAGAACTCGGGCCGGTCCGGCGCGGGTTTCCGACCCTCGATCTGCCGGATCAGTGCACTGGCAGCGGCCACGCCCATTTCGTAGACAGGTTGGGCGATGACAGTCAGCGGTGGGCTGGTCAGGCGGGTCCAGGAAAAGTCGTCATACATCAGGAACGAAACATCGTCCGGGATCGAGAGGCCAAGCTCTTGGATGGCTTCGACGACGCTGAGCGCTATGAGGCCGTCGGATGCCACAATGGCCGTGACGGGCTCGGGCCTGAGAAGGAGTTCGCGGGTGATGTTCCGGATGGAATCCGCGTCGCCCGCGTTGAGTCGCACTTGGTCCTCCGGGAGGGTCAGTCCGATGTCCGTGAAGGCCCGTTGCATCCCCTCCAAACGCTCCGAGATCTGCGAAGAATCCAGAACCATTCCGGCCCGGTACGCAGAGCCGGCCTTCAGCGTGGAGACAAAAGCGATACGACGGTGGCCGGACTCGAGAAGGTACCGGGTCGACTCGTAGGAAATGTCGGCCATGCTCACCGCGATCGTCTCCACGTCCAATCGTTCGGCCTTGCGGTCCAGGAGCACGAGGGGCCGTCCTGCTTCGTGCACGTGTTGCAAGTGTTTTGTTTCAACGGAGGACGCGGGGGCGACGATCAGCCCATCAACGCGCTTGTCCAGCAAGACCTGGACCGCTTCGATTTCCGCGGTGAGTTCTTCATCAGTGTTAATCAAAATAACGTTGTAGCCGCTCTTCTTGGCGATGTCCGTGATGCCCCGCGTCGCGAGTCCGAAGTGGGGGTTCTCGATGTCGCCGACGACCACCCCGATCGTGTTGGATTTGCCGGTGTTCATGCTGCGGGCCAGTTCGTTCGGCCGATAGGAAAGTTCCTCCGCCGCGGCTAGGACACGGCTCCGGACATCTTCGCTGACGGCCCCGTAATTTCCCAAGGCGCGGGCGGCCTGTGCCTTGGACACTTGTGCCGCTTTCGCGACGTCGGCCACGGTAATCTCGCGCCGCCTCGAACCATTGCTGCTCATGCATGCCTTCCGAACGGGCCTTGACGGCCAGTGTGCCTTGGGTTACATTTTTTGCAACCCCATGTGAGTCCGGTCTCAATCCTAGCCACTGAGACCGGACTCAACAAGGGAATTGCACAAGGCTTCAAGGCCGCTTCGCATCTCATGATTGGAAAATTCGCTGTGACTAATCGACTGAACCTCCGCCCCGGGGCGATCGTTGCGGCTGCTGTCGCAGCCCTCTTGGCGCTGAGCGGGTGTGGCGGATCGACCCCTGCCTCGTCGTCAACTGCTGGAAATCCCTATGGCCTGATCGAACCCGGTACCATCCGCGTGGCCAGCCTGGGAGACGCCAAGCCATATACGTTCACGGACGCCACCGGTAACTTCACGGGTTTCGACGTGGAACTGTTCAAGGATGTCGCCCACCGCGCCGGAGTGGACAAAGTGGTCTTCACCGGACAGGACTTCTCGGCGATCCTGCCAGCCGTTGCCAACGGCCAGTTCGACGTAGGGGTGGCTGCCATCGGCATCACGGAAAAGCGTAAGCAGACCGTGGACTTTTCCAACGGTTACCTCGCCGGTTACCTGACCGTCCTGACGAGCAAAACGTCGGGAATCAAGGACGTCAACGGCCTCGGCGGGAAGCGGCTGGGGGTGGTTCAGGGCACGCTGCAGGAGGCATACGCCGTCAAGAACTTCCCCACCGCAAACCTGGTGCGGTTCCCGGATAACAACTCCGCGATTTCCGCCGTGAACAGCGGCTCGGCCGACGCCCACTTCCTCGACTACGAGGCAGCAAAGTCCTACGAACAGCAGTTCGGCCTGGTCAGCGCCGCCGATATTCCCTCCTTTGACGCACCAGCCGGCTTCGCCCTGGCCAAGGACAAGACCGCCCTCAAGGATGCCCTGAACAAGGGACTGGCCGCCGCCATGGAAGACGGCACGTGGAAGAAGCTCTACCAGAAGTGGTTCCCGGGATCCCCGATGCCTACGCAGTACCTGCCCAAGGCTGAGCAGACCGCCAGCCCGGCGCCCAGCAAGTAGTCCAACCATCTTGCGGGCGGGCGGACCAACCGCGGTCCGCCCGCCCAACAGCCACCTAAGTCTGAGAGCAAACCATGGACTGGTTAAGCACCATCACACGAACCTTCTTCGATTTCGGCGCAATGGCCGAGGTCTTCCCGCAACTGATCGGCGTCGGACTCCTGAACACACTGATCATTTCGATCTCGGCGACGATCATCGGCGTCGCGCTCGGTATGGTCGTTGCCGTCATGGGGATCTCGTCCTCCGCTTGGCTGCGCGTCCCTGCCCGCGTGTACACCGATCTATTCCGGGGCCTTCCGGCCATCCTCACCATCCTGCTGATCGGCCAAGGCTTCGCCCGGCTCAGCCAGTCGATCTTCGGCCCCTCCCCGTATCCGCTCGGCATCATCGCGCTAAGCCTCATCGCCAGCGCTTACATCGGTGAGATCTTCCGTGCCGGCATCCAAAGCGTAGACAAGGGCCAAGGCGAAGCATGCCGTGCCCTGGGCATGAGCTACGCCAAGTCGATGCGGCTCGTGGTGGTGCCCCAGGGCATCCGCCGGGTCTTGCCGGCTTTGGTGAACCAGTTCATCGCCATCGTCAAGGACTCTTCACTGGTGTATTTCCTCGGCCTGCTGGTCGGCGAGCGCGAGCTCTTCCGGGTGGGCCAGGACGCCGCCGTGCTCTCCGGAAACCTCTCACCGCTGGTCATGGCCGGTGTCTTCTACCTTGTCATCACCGTCCCGCTGACCCACCTCGTGAACTACTTCGACAGCCGGTTCCGTACGGGACGCCGTCGGCCGAGCGCGCCCAGCAGCGGCCTGAAGGAAGTCACAGAACTCGACGCGGTTTCGCCGCAGATCACCGGGAGCAACACATGAGCGCCAGCACCAGCACAAACAGCACCGCCGCCAGTGTCCAGACATTCCACGGTTCCAGCCTGGAGCTGAGAAACCTGACCATGGCCTACGGGGACGTCGAGGTGCTGCGCAACGTCAGCCTGGACGTCGCACCCGGCACCACCACCTGCATCATCGGCCCTTCCGGGTCCGGCAAGTCGACTCTTCTCCGAGGCGTCAACCGGCTCCACGAACCCAAGAGCGGCGATGTCCTCCTGGCCGGCGAAAGCGCGCTCAAGGTCAAACCGGACATCCTGCGCAGCCGTATCGGCATGGTGTTCCAGCATTTCAATCTCTTCCCCGACCACACCGCCCTTGAGAACGTTGCCCTGGCACTGTGGAGCGTGAAAGGAATGTCCAAGGCAGCGGCCAGGGAACGCGCCCGCCGCAGCCTTGCCGAAGTCGGACTCGCCGAACGTGCCGACCACCGCCCCCGGGACCTGTCGGGAGGCCAGCAACAGCGCGTCGCCATCGCCCGGGCGCTCGCGATGGAACCCGAGGTCATGCTCTTCGACGAGGCAACGAGCGCCTTGGACCCCGAGCTCGTCAAGGGCGTATTGAACCTCATGGCCGGCCTGGGACGCCGCGGGATGACCATGCTGGTTGTTACCCACGAAATGGGGTTCGCCCGGAAGGTCGCCGACCAAGTGGTGTTCATGGATGAGGGTGAAGTCGTGGAGTCAGGCACCCCGGCCGAACTCTTCGACAACCCCCGCAGCAAGCGGCTCCAGCGATTCCTCTCGGAAGTGCTCTAATGGCGGGATCTGCAGAGGCACGCATCCGCACCGCCGTCGTTGGTTTCGGGATTTCCGGAAAGGTCTTCCACGCGCCTCTTATTGCGGCTGACCCCGGCTACTCCCTCGACGTCATCGTCACCGCGGACCCGGAACGCGCGGCGCAAGCGGCAAGGCTCTACCCCGGCGTGCGGATAGTCCCCACCCCGGAGGAACTGTTCGCGCTGGCCCCGGACCTGGACCTCGTGGTCCTCGGCACTCCCCCGCTCACCCACTTCGACCTTGCCGCCACCGCGATTGCCCACGGCCTCCACGTGGTAGTGGACAAGCCGTTCGTCACAACGTCGGCTCACGGAGAAGAGCTTATCGCCAGGGCGTCCGACGCCGGTGTGCGGCTGACGGTATTCCAGAACCGCCGGTGGGACGCCGATTTCCTGACCCTACGGAACGTCCTGCGGGAAGGAGGGCTGGGTGATGTCCGAACTTTCGAGTCACGGTTCGAGTGGTGGCGTCCGGAAGGCTTCGGCAATTGGCGTGACACGGCGTCGCTGGCTGAGGGCGGCGGCATCCTCCATGACCTCGGCGCCCACCTGATCGACCAGTCCATCCAGCTTTTCGGCGCCGTCGCGGATTGCTATGGCGAGACCGCCAACTATGGACCTTACCCGGATGGAGCAGACACTGAAGCATTCGTGTCCCTTCTCCATGTCTCAGGAGTGCGATCCAGGCTGTGGATGAACGGCATGGCTGCCCAGGCAGGACCGCGGTTCCATGTCCTGGGGTCCAAGGCCGGTTATACCAAGTGGGGACTGGATGGCCAGGAGGCGGCTCTCGCGGCCGGCCTGACGCCGTCGGATCCAGCCTTTGGTGTTGAGCCCCCGGCTACCTGGGGCGTTCTGGGGACCGATGGAGACGATCGTCCCGTGCCTGCCCAGACCGGGTCGTACCCCCGGTTCTATGCCGGGCTTGCGACGGCCATCCGTGGAGGTGGCCCCTTGCCGGTGGACCCCGCGGAATCCCTTGAAATCCTCAGGGTCATCGAAAGAATCCACGCTCTCGCGTAGGGCCGATCTTTCCAACTACGACACAGTCCGCCCCGCGCGGCCAACTACCCAAACCCAACGAAAGGGACAGCCATGTCCTCCATGCCCCCTACGAAAAATGTCGTCGTCATCGGCGGCGGCATCCTCGGAGTCTCCTCAGCCGTCAACCTGCTCCGCGAAGGCGCGTCAGTAGTCCTGCTCAGCGAAAAAGGCCTGGCCAGCGAAGCCAGCGGCCGCTCGCTCTCCTGGCTGAACTCCGCCGGGGAACGCTCCACGCCGTACCACCAGTTACGCCTCGCCGGCATCGACCGATACCGCACCCTGTTCGCCGCCGATCCCAGCCGGGAATGGCTGCAATTCGGTGGCGGCCTGATGTGGAACCGCGCGGGTGAGCATGACGCCACGGAAGCCCGCCACGCTTACGAGAAGTCTGTGGGGTATGACTCCAGGCTCCTGCAGGCTGAGGACATTGAACTCGCTACGCCCGGCGTCAATGCCGGCGCAGTGCCCGAGTGCGCCATTTTCAACCCGGGCGAAGGCTGGGTCAGCCTGCCGGATCTGATCGACTTCCTCATGGAGGAATTCCATGCACGCGGTGGCCGGCTCGTCCTCAACGCCGGCAAGGCTTCCGTCATGGTCGACGGCGGCCGTGCCACCGGCGTCGAGACAGCCGCCGGCGAGACGTACCGGGCCGACGCCGTTCTCGTGGCTTGCGGCGCAGCAACCCCTGCGGTCGTCGCGCCGCTCGGCGTCGTCATCCCGAACGGCTCCCCTGTCTCGATGCTGGTGCTGACCAAACCTGTTGACCACGAAGTAAGGGCAGTCATGAACACCCCGCGCGCGGCCGTCCGGCCGAATCCGGGGAACACCCTTGCGCTGGACCACGACTGGCACGAAAAGCACATCACCGAACACGAGGATGGTTCGTTCAGCATCCCGGACGGCATCGTCCAGGAGCTCGCCGACGAGGGGTCCAAGCTCATCGCAGGCAACCCCGAACTCAAGCCGGCGTCCTGGAAAATCGGCTATAAGCCCATTCCGGGCGACGGTGAGCCCGTTCTCGGCGAACTCGGCCAAGTGCCGGGCTGCTTTGTCGCCTTCACGCACTCCGGAGCGACGCTCGGCCTCATCGTGGGTGAACTGCTGGCGGGTGAAATCCTCACGGGAAGAAAACACCCCATGCTCTCCACCTTCCGCCCCGGGAGATTCTCCTAAGGCGACTTGGCAGGATGGCTGGCGCCCGGGAGAACGGGCCCAGCCATCCGGTGTCGGCTCCGCGTCACAAACGGCCGTTTCCGCGCCAAATTCGCTGTCCCGAATATCTAGGGGTGAACAATCCGGTCACCCTTATTATTATCTAGTGGATGGGGGCGAATCCGAACGTACGTGGGACTTGCCGGGATGAAACATCAGGAGCTGGCAGTGTCGGAACCTTTGGAGTCTCAAGACCCACTTGCCGAGCCGGAACCCGTGCTGGTTCCGGGTGACCGCATCGACAGCCTTGCGGCCCTTCGCGGGCAGGCTCAGGAAATCATCGACGAAGTCCTCAGCGGGACCGAGCCCAGTGGCGAACGCCTTCGCGCAAAACTGAGAGCAAGCATCGCCAGGCACCCCGGATTCCCGGAGCTGGCACTGCTTGAGCACCTCATGAACCGGGCGAGCGGCAGTTGACCCGCCGCGTCGCGGCATAAGAGACCGACGACAAGGGACCGACGGCGCACTGGGGGACTCACCTGGGTCTCAGCAGGCAAGATGCGCCGCCGGCCGTTTTGGTCCAGCTCCAATTGTTCCACTCATCGCCTGCCGGGGCCACCTTCCAGGCCTGTCAATCAGTCCTGCTTGCGCGCCCGGCTCGGCTGGACACGCATCGGCTCGCCCGGCATCTTCGGGTAGTCAGGCGGGAACGGCATCTCACCCAGCCCGGCACCGACGTCGCGCTCCCACCATTGAAGCAGGACGTCGATCTTCCCCGCTTCTGAGTTCATCGCACCCCACGGATCGCCAATGGCTTTCAACCTGTCCGGCACGGAGAGGATGGTCAAGCTTTTGGGATCGACCGTCCCAAGTTCGTCCCACGTGATCGGGCATGAAACAGGAGCATGGCCGAGGGCCCTCGGGCTGTAGGCGCCGGCTATGGTGCGGTCACGATTGGCTTGATTGAAATCGACGAACACCCGTTCACCGCGTTCTTCCTTCCACCATGCCGTGGTGACCTTGTCCGGCATCCGTCGTTCAAGCTCCCGTGCGGCGGCGATCACGGCGTGCCTTACGTCCAGGAACTCATGAGATGGCTCGATCGGGGCGTAGACGTGGAGGCCCCGGTTTCCGGACGTCTTGATGAAAGCGGTCAGCCCAGCCTCAGCCAAGACGTTCTTGAGTTCACGTGCCGCTGGAATTGCATCGTCAAAATCTGTGCCGGGTTGCGGGTCCAGGTCGATCCGCAGCTGGTCCGGGTTGTCCGTATTTTCTGCACGTGAAGGCCACGGGTGAAAGACCACGGTATTCATTTGGACCGCCCACACAGCGGCAGCAGGTTCATCGAGGACCAACTGGGGATGCGAGCGCGCACTCGGATAAATAACCTTCACGGAGCGGATGAACTCCGGCGTTCCTTTCGGCGGATTCTTGGAGAAGAACTGTTCGCCGTCAATATTGTCCGAAAAGCGCTGCAGCGAGACCGGGCGATCGCCGTTCGCAGCGATGAATGCGTCCCCGACATCGACGATATAGCGCGCGAGATCCAGCTTGGTCAGTCCCAGCTCGGGCCAGAGGACCCTGCTTGGACTGGAGATCCGCATCTCGCGGGGACCGTTCGGCCCGTCAACGGTGAGGGTGGTTGCTTCGGTAGCCATGGTCACAAGCTACCCCGGCTCCTCGCCCGGTGTCAGCAGCCTGGCGGGATTCCCTGCGCCACGGTCACCGCGACGGTTCGAGCACCATCGCCGAACCGCCGCCCCGCCTGACCGGCTCGGCGGCCGCGATCATCAGCCCGTCGTCCCTGAATTCGATGGCCGTCGCTGCACCGATCTCCGCTGCCGACGTGAACGCGTCACCGGATGGCGTGAACTTGTGGCCGTACGGCGTCAGTTGGCTCCCGTAGGTTGCGATGAAGTCCGGCTCGGCCGTGACCGAGGCCGTGTTCCGTTGGGATGCCCTCGGCGCGGCAATAGCGTCGGAGATGCTCATCCCCAAGTCCACCCTGTTCAGAATGGTCTGCAACACAGTGGTGATGATCGTCGATCCGCCAGGTGAACCCAAGGCGAGGAACGGCGCGCCATCCTTGAGGATGATGGTGGGCGACATCGACGAACGCGGGCGCTTCCCGGGATCAATCCGGTTGGGATCCGCTGCGTTGTAGACGGCCGAGAAATCGGTCAGTTCGTTATTGAGCAGGAACCCGCGCCCCGGCACCACAATGCCTGATCCGCCTGTCTGCTCGATGGTCAGCGTGTACTCAACCACGTTCCCCCACTTGTCGGCGACCGTCATGTTGGTGGTGGAGATGTTCTCGGTGTCCTTTTCGCGGGCGGGCGCAGCCGCCGACGCCGGGCACACGCCGTCGTAAGCGGACACGTCCCCCGGTGCGACGGGCTTCGTGGCCGCGTGAAGCGGGTCGATCCGGCACGCGCGCTCCTTGCCGAACAACGGGTCGGTGAGCGCGGCTGTGGGGACGTCAATGAACGCCGGGTCGCCCACGTACTTGGCACGGTCGGCGAAGGCGAGTGCGCTCGCCTCCAAGTAGTGGTGAAGGGCCGCCGGCTTCGACATCTCCGAAAGATTGAAGCCATCCAGGATATTGAGTGCCTCGCCCACCGTTGTGCCACCGCTGCTGGAAGGGGCCATGCCATAAACGTCGAGGCCACGGTAGTCGACGTGGGTGGGCGCCTGGTCAACGGTTTCGTATGCCGCCAGGTCCGCCGCAGTCATATGGCCCACCGGGACGGGCAGGGTGGTGCTGCTGGTCTTCGGCGGGGCTTGGACGGTTGCCGCTATTTCCTCTGCGAGTGGACCGCTATAGAAGGCGCTGGTGCCCTGCTTCGCGAGGAGCCGGTACGTCGCGGCGAGGTCGTGGTTCTGGAATATGCTGCCGACGGCGGGTGCGTCGCCACCGCGGAGGAACAGCTGGCTCGTGGAACTGAACGCCTGGAAGCGCAGCTTGTTGTCGAGTGTCTGTTGGCGGAACGTCGGATCGACCACGAAACCCCTTGTCGCGACTTTGATGGCCGGCTGGAGGGCGTCGCCGAGGCTCAGTGTGCCCCACCGCTCGAGGGCGCGTTCCCACGTGGCGGCGGTGCCGGGGACGCCGACGGAGACGCCGCTCGTGACGAGCTCCGGGGTGAAGTTGTAGGGCTTGCCGGTCTTCGGGTCGATGAACGCGTCATGGCTCATTGCCGCCGGGGCGGTCTCGCGGCCGTCAATCGTGCTGACCTTGCCGGTCTTCGCGTTGTAGAACACGAAATATCCGCCGCCGCCGATCCCCGCGCTGTACGGTTCGGTCACGCCCAGGGTCGCGGCCGCGGCGACGGCGGCATCAACGGCATTGCCGCCCTTGCGGAGGACCTCGATGGCCGCAGCGGATGCTTCAGGATCAACCGTACTTACGGCACCGTCGTAGCCGGTGGCGGTAGCCGTCTTGTCAATCTGGCGCGGGTCGGCGAAGGCCGGGTTGGCGATCGCGCCGCTCGTCACTCCGAGGGCGAGTACGGCCGTCATGGTGGCTAGTCGGAGTCTCAGGCGTGGCATGATATGTCCCCGATCGAAGTTGTACGAGTTGGCGGTGGGGCCACCCTACTCTTCACGGGTACGGCGCTCAATGGGTTCAGGAAACAGGGGCTGACACGCAAAAAGCGGGAGGGCCGGCTTGGCCCTCCCGCTCCTTGGAGACACGCGCTGGAGCCAGCCTTCAGGCTGGCTGGGAACCCCTAGCGCTTGCCGGCGTCCGACTTGTGCCCGGTGTGGGCAGCGCCGGCCTTGTGGTGATCCTCGCCTTTGGACTCGTGATCCTCGCCCTTGGATTCGTGGTCCACTTTCTTGTGGTCGGCGTCGTTGTCGCTGGCTTCCTTCGTTTCGTCGTCGTCACCGGCGGTTTCAACCGCGTGGGTTTCGAGTGAAGGGGCGGCCTGGCTGGGCGCCGGTGCCGGCGAGCTCGGAGCGGGGACGGGAGCCGGAGCGCTGGGCTCCTGTTCCTTCGGCTCCTCGGTGGCGGGAGCGGGGGACGATGGCGCCGGGGCCTTCGTCTCGGGTGCCGACACAGGGGGCACCGCCGTCGTCGGGGCCGTAGTCGTCGGAGCGGCCGGGGTTGTCGGAGCGGCCGGGGTAACCGGAGCGGACGACGGCGACTGGCTGGCGGATGCGGTGGACGCCGGGGCCGGCACTTCTGCCGTGGTGATGCTGGTGAAGGCGGCGGCGCCGCCTCCCGCTGCGATGGCGCCCGCGGTGATCATGGTGATCACGGCTTTACTGGCTGCAAAGCTGGTCAGAATAGGCATTGGAGACCTCCGGAATTCTCTTCTTGATTGCTCATTGGATATTTCACGGACTGGGTTGCGGTTGCCTCACCGCGCGCTCCGGTAACCGGAGCTCCCGACACCAACGTAGGCACAGGAGCGGGCCAATTTCAGCCCTTTGGGGGGAAGGTCGGGCGTTTGTTCACCGGTTATTCACTTCATAAGGCTACTTTCTATTAATTCGTACCTTTCCCTCGGCCGCGGACGATTACCCTATGGGGAGGAATGTCCATCGTCCCGGCAAAGGGCCCGGAGTGTACGGACTCCGTCGGTTCTAAGAATGCGAGGTGAAACCGTGCCGGAAGGCCTTAGCACTGGCGACAGCGACGCCCTCATAGCGGGCCGATACAGGCTGGGAACGCTGATCGGCCGCGGCGCTACCGCATCGGTGTACCGGGCGCAGGACGAGAGGCTGGGCCGCGACGTGGCGCTCAAGCTCTTCGCTCCCCTGCTGGGCCGGCCGGACGAGCTTGCCCGCCATGAAAACGAGATGCGGCTCCTTGCGACGTTCGATCATCCGTCGCTCGTGACCCTCTTCGACGCCGGCACAGACCATCGGGACCCGGAGAATGCCCGGACCTTCCTGACCATGGAACTGATTGATGGTCCGGACCTGTACGCGAGATTGCGGGACCGGCCGCTGACGCCCCAGGAGGTAGCGCACATAGGGGCGGAGCTGGCGTCTGCCCTGGAATACGTCCACGGGCGGGGGATCATCCATCGGGATATCAAACCCGCGAATATCCTCCTGCCTGGGGTGCCCCTCGGATTCCCCATCCGGGCCAAGCTGACCGATTTCGGAATCGCGCGCATCATCGAGGAAACCCGCCTGACCGCTACAGGCACCATGGTGGGCACCGCCGCCTACCTGAGCCCGGAACAAGCCACCGGCTCTGCCGTTGGACCGGCCAGCGATATCTATTCCCTCGGTCTTGTGCTCCTCGAATGCCTCACCGGAAAGCTCGAGTATCCGGGAACCAGCATGGAATCGGCCGCTGCCCGGCTCCACCGGCCTCCCCGCGTGCCGGCGGCCCTCGGGCCGCGATGGGTTGATCTCCTCGCTGCCATGACCGCCACTGAGCCCTCCGCACGGCCCGGCGGGCTGGAGGTTGAGCGAGCACTGCGGAATGCCTTCAGTTCGGGCGTTCCCGCGGCGACGGGGATGGCTGCACCCACGCAGAACCTTCCCCGTATGCCCGATCGCCCGCCCCGCACAGCCAAGGCAGCCGAGGTGGAAACGGGCCCGTCAGGGCCGAAACCGCCCCGCCGGGCGCGCCGAAGGGCCTGGGCCGGTGGCGCAGCACTTCTCACCGCTGCGTTGGTGATCGTTGGCGTGAGCGCAATCCAGCCGGCCGCTCCTGCCGCCCCGGCCCCGTCGGTCTCGGACACGCCGACGCCCAGCACCACCCCGACGCCGAGCAGCACCCCCACGCAAACGCCGCCACCAAGCGTTGAACCACCGACGCCCGTGGTCCCGGTCGCGCCGGTTCCTGTAGCGCCGGCGCCGCCAGCGCACCATAAAGGAAACGGGAAGGGAAATGGCGGCTAGGACATCAAAAAAGGGAGGGCCGGCATGTGAATGCCGGCCCTCCCTTTTTCTTGCTTTCCTAGATACCGCCGTCGCGGGTATCCCTTGTGACGATGCGGTCTCCCGTCACGGGGTCCACTGTGGCGCGGCTTTCGCTGATTCGACGGGTCCGGCGCGGGCCGAACACGAAGAGGGAAACGATCAAGCCGATGATGCCGACAACAATAAGGATGTAACCGACCATATGGAGGTCGATGAATGACACGACATCTCCCGGGATCGCGAAGGCCAGAATGGCGCCCACGGCGATAAGGAAGATGGATGATCCGATACCCACTGGTGTACCTCCTGCTTAACCGCGGACCCGGCGGTGGCGGGTATTGCTAAGCGTGCTTTGCATAGCCGAAATTACACGTCCAACCCCTGTCCGGCAACCACATGCCGCGGAATCCAGCCCGGCGTGTCGCAAAGCCTCCTGGCCTCTTTATGTCTTCACGGCTTCCGGCGGTTGCGTGGTCCATTCTGTCTCGGTTGCCCGCATCCAGGGATAAGGCAAGAGTTCCGCCAGACCGACTGTTCCGACCTCTCCCCCGGCATCAACCAGCACAGTCGCCTCGGCTCCGTAGTTCCGCAGCAGCTCCCGGCAGACGCCGCAGGGGTTGGTAACCTGCGGTTCCCCTTGTTCGTCCATGCTGACGGCAACCGTGGACTCAATCGAGGTTTCCTGTGCCATGCGGGCGTTGGCGAGGGCGCTGGATTCGGCGCACACGTTGATTCGTTTGGAGCCGATGTGAAGGCCAAGGTAGATCGCCCCCGACGCACCCCGCATCGCGGCGGCGACGCGATGATTCTGGCTGTGGTGCGCGGTGAGGAGCAATTGGCGGGCCGCGTTGTAGAGCTCCACGTCGGACCGGCTCAGGTCAAACGAGATGCCGTTCCTAGCTTCCAATGAAGATGCCGCTCTTCCGTCGCGCCAGCACGTAGAACACAATGCTCAACACCGACAGCACCGCCACGTAGACCGGGAAGATCCATGCTGCGTTCAGGGATTGGAGCCAGACCAAGAGGTAGGAAGCCGTTCCGCCGAACACGGCCACGCCGATCCCGTAACCCAGGGAAGTACCCGCGCCGCGGCAGGATTTGGGCATCAGGGAGCTGCTGACGACGTTGTACAGGGTCATGTTCAGGACCAGGACAACCGAACCGCCCAGAAGGACCGCCGCGAATCCGCCGACGCCCGGACGGACGTACATCAGCATCAGGAAGACCGACGGAATGGACAGCGCGCGCGTGATCAGGAACCACTTGGAAAGCGACTTTCCGTCGGCGAACTTGCCGACCGCAAGGCTGCCCACAACCAGGACCACGCCAAGGACGGTGGTGAGGGCGAAGACAGCGGTGGCGTCTTCCTTGAACGCACTGCGTGCCGCGGTGGGCAGGCCGGTGTTCCAGGCGTAGTTGTAGGCCTGCGCTGCACCGACCACGAAGGTGATTGCCAGCACGCTCAGCCAATGCTTGCGCACGCCGCCCCAAACCGCTTGGGACGAGTTCTCCGCAAGCTCCTCAGGGCGCATGGTCTCCGGAAGGGTCCGGCGAAGGTAGACGACTACGAAACCGAAAACCGCTCCCACAACGAACGGAACACGCCAGCCCCAGTCGCCCATGACGGCCCCGCTGAGCATCAGGCTGCACAGATAGCTGACCAGCGAGGCCAGGAGAATGCCCGAGTTGACGAAGAAAGAGATGATGCCTGCGACGAACCCTTCACGTCCCGCGGGAACCAGCTCGACGGCGTGCGCAGTGGAAAGCGGAGCTTCAACACCCGTGGAGATGCCCTGCACGATGCGGCAGAGCAGGAGGATCATGCCGGCCGCGCCACCGATCTGCTGGTAGGTCGGACAGAGGGCGATGATGAGGGTGGTGATTGCCATCATCATGGTGGACCAGAGCATCACCCTTCGACGGCCGATCCGGTCTGCGAAAGTGCCGAGCAGGACGCCGCCCAGCGGACGGAAGGCGAACCCGACGGCGAAGACCGCCAAGGCGTTGAGCGTGGCCGCAGTGGGATCCTGCGACGGGAAGAACTTTGGCCCGATGAAAGCCGACAGGAGTCCGAAGACCATCCAGTCATACCACTCAAGGGTGTTCCCGAGTCCAAGGCCCAGCAGCCCACGGCGTATTTCCGGGGAAAGCCGGGATTTCCGGGCGCTCTCCGGGCCCTTCTTGACGACTGTGTCAGTCATGATTCTTTCCTTCCTCCGCACCATTGCGGTGCGTGAGGGTACGGATCACCGTTAGCATCCAAGGGAATGGACGATGATCGAAACTATCATTTTGGCTTGGTCCGGCAGGGCCGGACCAGCTCACCTCATGGGAAGCGAGTTAGCCCAGATAGCTACGCGTGCCTCTTCGTAGCGCTTTGAAGCAAACGGAGACACCCAGCCCGGTAAGCGGGAGCGTGGATGGCTTGCTTGGGTGCCGCAGGATCAGTAAGGGAAACACGAGAGTGGACGTGGGGCCGGGTTGGACCTTCCGCCAGAAGGCTGAGGCTCCAACGTCCGTGATCGTGTTGCAACCTTCCCCACGTGATGCGACTCACATAACTATATTGAAGATATTCACCAGGTCAATGCTTTTTGATAAATAGCCTGGCCGCGCCGAAGAGGCCGCCGCCCCGCCGGCGTCACCAAAGGCCGGCGCCGAGAAAATTTCACCAAACCATTGATCCGCTAAATTTTTTCACTATAGTTATGTGGGTCAGCTCACCGAGAGAAAGCTGGGATCATGACAAACGAGATCGTTACGGCGTCCACACCCGCCGGCACGAGCGCGCTCCTGGCAACTGTCGGCAACAAGGTCCGCACGATGCGCAAGGACAAGGGGATGACCCTGTCCAAACTCTCGGAAATCACCGGCCTCAGTCCGGCGATCGTCAGCCAGATCGAACGTGGGTTGGCCAACCCGTCATTCACCACCTTGGCGCAACTGGCCCATGGCCTGGACATTCCTGTGGGGAAGTTCTTCCTCGGCCAGGAAGAAACCAGATCGCCGGTTGTCCGCAAGTCCGAGCGGCGAAACCTCAAAGGCGTCACCAAAAAGTCCGTGGGAGAGGCAGTCTATGAACTCCTGACCCCGGATCTCAATGGCGCGTTGGAGGCCCAATGGATCGTGAGTCCGCCAGGCCACGACACCAGCGCCACCCCTTTCCGCCACAGCGGCGAGGAGTTCGGCATCATCCTGCAGGGAAGGAAGGACATCTTCCTCGACGGTGAGTGCTACACGCTTGAGGCGGGCGATTCGATCACTTTCTCCTCGGATACGCCTCACTGGTACAAAAACAGCTACGAAGAGGTATGCGTAGCAATCTGGGTCAACGCCCCCCACGTATGGTGACCAGCTCGCGCTAGCCGCCGCGCGCTCCCATGCACGTACGGACCCTGGGACGTCCGTGCGCAAACATCCCGATTTCGCGGGTCCCCCGGGACCCCTACTCGTCATGCCCTCCGCCAGGCCCGAACGGCTGCGTACGTCGCTGCGGTTCCACCTGGGCACTCCGTCTATACCCCGGCAACCGTACCAACGGCGTGCCTGCCGGGAAGTAAGGATCCTCGACCATGAACTCCTTTGCCACCCCGTCGTCAGTGGAACTCAGTACGACCACGGCGGACCTCACCGCACCCGTCATCTCCCGCTCCGACGTCCTCGTGGTGGGTGGTGGGCCCGCCGGCGTGTCCGCCGCCGTTACCGCAGCACGGTCCGGCGTCTCCGTCACGCTCCTGGAGCGCTACTCTTCCCTCGGTGGACTTGCCTCCGGAGGCATGGTCCTGGTGCTCGATGACATGATCAACGGCCAGGAAATCACGGTCACAGGCATCGTGTCGGAGTACGTGGAACGGTTGCAGAAGCTCGGCTTGGCGATAGTTCCGCCTGCTGATGACCGCCGGACCTCCGAAGAGCTCTGGAACAAATGGGGCCGCTTCGGCACCTTCGACTTCCACTCCCACACCAACCCCAAGCCGATTTGCTATGCCGCAGCCTTCGATCCCGACGGCTGGAAGCGCGTCTCCAACGACCTGGTCCGCGAAGCCGGGGTCAACCTCCGCCTCCACTCATGGTTCTCCCGCCCGATCGTGGACAACGGCGTCATCAAGGGCGTCATTTGCGAGACCAAGTCCGGCCCGCAGGCGTTCATGGCGGACATCGTCATCGACACCACCGGAGACATCGACGTCGCCTCCCGTGCGGGCGCAAGCCACATCAAGGACAGCTACCTCACCACCCTCGTCTTCCGCCTCGGAAACGTAGACACGGCCGCCGCGGAGGCTTTCGAACAGGCCAACCCGAAGGAAGCCCGCGCCATCAACCGCACCATCAAGCGCCTCCTCGGCGGCGCTTGGGAACTATGGTGGCTCAAGACACCCATCGACGGCGTGGTCTGGTGCAACGCTCCCCACATGACCGGGTACGACGGCGTGGACCCGGCAGACATGACGGCCGCCGAGTTCGCCGCGCGGGACCGCATCACTGAGGCCGTGGAGTACGTCCGCGCCCACCTGCCGGGCTTCGAGAACTGCTACATGCTCGACGTCGCCTCCCAGATGGGCGTTCGGCAGACCCGCCTGCTCGAGGGCGAATACGTGATGACGAAGGACGACGTTACGTCCCGCCGGCACTTCGCGGACACCGTGGCCCGCGGCCGCGACTACTACTACCCGTACCGCTCGCTGCTTCCCAAGGAAGTGGACCAGCTGCTGGTGGCCGGCCGCCACTACTCGGCCACCCCGGAAGCGCAGAAGATGTCCCGCGAGATTCCGCCCTGCATGGCCATGGGCCAGGCAGTCGGCGTCGCTGCGGCGCTGGCCGTCGGGAACGGCACGCTTGTCCGCGACGTCTCCGCGCTGGACATCCAGCAGGGCATGCGGCGGCACGGTGCCGACCCGGGCGACGTCCCGTCGTCGAACGCTACGGTCGACAGCGAAGTAGTGGTGGGGGCATGAACACCGACACCCTTCTCGACGAGTTCGAGGAAACCACGACGGCGGCCGCCTCGCCCTTGCCCCTCCCCCTCGACGGCATCAAGATCGTGGACTTCACCCAGGTGTTCATGGGTCCGTCCTGCACGCAGCTTTTGGGCGACTATGGCGCGGACATCATCAAGGTGGAACGCCCCGGCGCCGGGGACATCTCGCGCAACTCGTTCCCCGACAAGGATGGCCAGGACAACCCCATCTTCCTGTCCATCAACCGGAACAAGCGCAGCGTTTCCGTGGACACCCGCACCGACGAGGGCAAGGCCGTCCTCCGTCGCCTGATGGCCGACGCGGACGTTGTGGTCAGCAACTTCCGCTCCGGCGTCATGGAACGGATGGGCTTCGGCTACGAGGAACTCAAGGCCGAAAATCCCGGCATCATCTGGGCGTCCGGGACGGGCTTCGGCCCGGTGGGGCCCTACTCCCACAAGGGCGGCCAGGATGCCATCGCGCAGGCCTACTCGGGCGTCATGTGGCGGCGCGAGTCGGACGACATCAAACCGTCCATCTACCCCACCACGCTGTGCGACTACATCACGGGCATGCACCTCATGCAGGGCATCCTGCTCGCTTTGCGCACCCGGGAGGCGTCCGGCGTCGGACAAAAGGTCGAGGTGACGATGTACGACTCGATGCTCCACCTGCAAATGCAAGAAGCCTGCATGCAGCTCAACCGCGGCTACGAAGTCAATTGGGGCGCCATGCCGCTGAGCGGCGTCTTTGAAACCACCGACGGCGCCGTCTGCATGGTGGGCGGGTTCACCCCCGACCCGCTCGCCCGCATTTCCGAAGCGCTCGATCTGGACGAGGACCTCACCCGGAGGCCGGAGTTCGCCAATCTTGAACAGCAGTTCAAGCACAAGCCGGCCCTCCAGGCCATCTTCCGGGAGCGGTTCGCCACCAACACCACCGAGTTCTGGACCAACCAGCTGGAAAGCCACGGCCTCCTCAACGCGCCGGTCCACACCTTGGAACAGGCACTGGCCGATGCGCAGACAGAAGCGAACGGCATGATCGTGGAAGCCGAGCACCCGGGCGTCGGCACCGTAAAGATGCTCAACGCCCCCATCCGCTTGTCCGCTACCCCGCCCTCCGTCCGCCGCGTGGCGCCCCGTCTCGGCGAACACAACGTGGAGGTCCTCCTGGAGAACGGCTTCGACGCCGAAACCATCGAGCGGTTGCAGCAATTGGGGGTGCTCCGGTGAGCGCTGTTGCCGAAAAGAAGGTCGACCAGGTCACCCTGACCATCGAAAACCACGTCGCCACAGTGGTGATCGACCGCCAGCACGTCCTCAACGCCGTCGATGGAACCACCCAGGAACGGCTCAACGGGATCTGGACCCGGCTCGAGGCGGATCCCGACGTGCGCGCCGTCGTCATCACGGGCGCCGGAACCCGGGCGTTTTGCGTCGGAGCCGACATGTCAGCCTCGGCGGTGGATAAGACCGGGCTGCAGTACTGGACGGAACTTGACCCCAATGGCTTCGGCGGGCTGAGCCTGCGGACGAGCCTGGACATTCCGGTCATCGCCCGCGTGAACGGCTATGCGCTGGGCGGCGGAATGGAGATCGTCCTCGGCGCCGACATCGTGATCGCTGCGGACACGGCCCGCTTCGGCCTCACGGAACCGCGCGTCGGACGCTTGGCGCTCGACGGCGGCATCCACCAACTGGTGCGCCGCGTCCCCTACACCCAAGCGATGGGCATGCTCCTTACGGGCCGCAAGGCCGAAGCCGCGGAAATGCAAGCGATGGGCCTGGTGAACGAAGTAGTTCCCGCAGAGGAGCTCGACGCCGCGGTGCAGCGCTGGCTGGACCAGATCCTCGCCTGCGCACCCAGCTCCGTCCGCGCAGTCAAACAAATGGTCAGCAGGACCAGCCACCTGAGCGCCGCGGAAGCCCGCGGCCTCAGGCTGCCGGCACTCATGGCCGCGCTCGACAGCGAAGACTCCGCCGAAGGCGTACGCGCCTTCCAGGAAAAGCGCGCGCCCGTCTGGCCCGGACGCTAACCACAGCACGAAGCCATGCAAGACACCGAATTTCAGCACGAACGGAAGGACAATCCAATGCGGGAAGCACTAGCACCCGGCGTGTGGGGCGTCGTCGCAACACCATTCCAGGGCAGCAGCCTCGACGTCGACACCGACAGCCTCGCCCGTTTGGTGGAGCACTATGAAGCCATCGGCGCCACCGGGCTGACCGTCCTGGGTGTCTTCGGCGAGGCCGCCGCCCTGACAGCGGCGGAGCGCAGCCTGGCGCTGGAAGTGGCCGTCGAAGAAACCAGGTTGCCGCTCGTGGTAGGCGTAACCTCGCTTTTCACGGGCACGGCAGTCGAAGAAATCCGCGCTGCCCAGGCCGTGGCCGGAGACCGCCTCGCAGCAGTCATGGTGCAGGTCAATTCGGCCCGCCCGGAGGTGGTCGTCGCGCACCTTAACGCGATCCATCAGTCCACCGGGGCCAAGATCGTCCTGCAGGACTACCCGGTGGCCAGCGGTGTCACCATCAGCACGGAAGCACTCACCTACGTGGTCCAGGCCTGCAAGTTCGTTGTCGCGGTGAAGGCCGAGGCTCCGCCCACCAGTGTGGCCATCGCCGAGCTGTCGGCCGCCGTCGATGTCTCCGTGTTCGGCGGGCTCGGAGGCCAGGGACTGCTTGACGAGCTGGCGGCGGGCGCAGCCGGCGCCATGACGGGCTTCTCCTACCCGGAAGCGCTCGTAGCCTGCGTCCGCGCCTGGCACTCGGGCGGTTACGACGCCGCCCGGGACGCGCTGTTGCCCTACCTGCCGCTTATCAACTTCGAACAGCAGGCCCGGATTGCGTTGGCGGTCCGGAAGGAGTGCTTCCGCGAGCGGGGCTTGATCAAGGACTCCGGCGTCCGATCGCCCGCGGCCCCATTCCCCGAGGTCCTCAGGGACGGAATGCTCACGCACCTGGCTGAAGCCGTCCGCGCTTTGGACCTCTCCTTTACCCACGCCGTACACGCAGCAGGAAGGCCCTAATGGACTTCGGAATCAGCGGCAAGACCGCCTTCGTTGCCGCATCCACAGGAGGGCTGGGACTGGCCGTCGCCCGGGGGCTCGCGGCGGAAGGCGCCCGGGTTGCCATCACCGGCCGCCGGGGCGAGCTGGCCCGGAAGATTGCGGCGGAGCTTCAGGCAGACGGCCAGGACGCAGTGGCTGTCGAGGCCGACTTGAGTACCGAGGCCGGCGTGGCCGCCGCCGTCGAACGTGCCGTGGAACTGCTCGGACCCATCGAGATCCTGGTACTCAACGGTCCGGGTCCCAAGCCCGGGGCGGCCGCGGGCCTCGGCGCCGACGACATCGCGGCCGCGTTCGAGCTGCTGGTGAAGCCGCACCACGCGCTTGTCTCGAAAATCCTGCCGGGGATGCGGCAACGGCGCTGGGGACGGATCCTGGCCATCGGATCCAGCGGTGTTGCGGCTCCGCTGCCCAACCTGGCCGTTTCCAACACTGGCCGCGCGGCCTTGGCCGGCTACCTCAAGACCCTCGCGGCGGAGGTGGCCCTCGACGCCGTTACGGTCAACATGCTCTTGCCCGGACGCATCGCCACCGACCGCGTCGCCGAGTTGGACCGGGCGGCGGCCAAACGGCGCGGCACCACCCCGGAGGAAATCCAACTCGAATCGCGCAAGACCATCCCGGCCCGTCGCTATGGCGAGCCGGCGGAGTTCGGCGCCGCCGCTTCCTTCCTCTGCAGCGCCCCCGCTTCCTACATCACCGGCGTGGCACTTCGCTGCGACGGGGGCCTGATCCGGAGCCTTTAGGCCCTGACCGCCCCCCCAAACCAACCGCTAAGCCAAAGGACTACCATGACTTCCACCGCCACTGAATTCCCGACTTCGGCCCGCCAGCAGGCTGCCGCAGCGCAGCACCTGATCAACGGCGAATGGACCGGAGAGCCCGAAATCCAGCGGGTCAACCCGGCCCGCCCGGATGAACTCGCTGCCCTGTCCCCGCGCGGCACCGCCGACGACGTCGACGCGGCCATCACCGCCGCTGCCGCCGCCCAGCCGGCCTGGGCAACCCTGCCCGCCCCCGCCCGCGGCGCCATCCTGTTGACCGCCGGCAACCTGCTCGCAGAACGCCAAAATGCGATCGCCGAGGACCTCGTCCGCGAGGAAGGCAAGACCCTCGCCGAAGCAAAGGGAGAGGTCAAACGCGCCTCGGACGTCCTGCGCTTCTTCGGTTCCCTCGGCTGGGCCGCCACGGGCGAAGTCCTTCCCAGCGGGCTCCCGGACACCACCATCACCACCCGGCGCGAGCCGCTCGGCGTCGTCGGACTCATCACCCCGTGGAACTTCCCCATCGCCATCCCGGCATGGAAGGCGGCTCCCGCACTCATCAGCGGCAACGCGGTGGTGATCAAGCCGGCCGAACTCACCCCGCTCTCCGCGACCCACCTCGCCCGCGCACTTCAGGACGCCGGGCTTCCCGCCGGGGTCTTCAACGTGGTCCACGGAAAGGGCCGCGTGGTGGGAGACGCGCTGGCACGCGATCCCCGCATCGCCGGGCTGTCTTTTACCGGATCCACCGCGGTAGGGCTCGGACTCCAGGAAATCCTGAACGCCCGCCGCGCCCGCGTCCAGCTTGAAATGGGCGGCAAGAACGGCGTTCTGGTCCTCGACGATGCCGATCCGCTGAAGGCCGCCGCAGTTGTCGCGGCCGGCGCGTTCGGACTCACGGGCCAGGCATGCACCGCAACGTCCCGCGTCTATGTCACCCCGGGCATCCGCGACGCGTTCCTCGAAGCCCTCGTCGCGGAGGCCGCCAGCTATACCGCCGGTGACGGACTCGACGGCGCCAAAATGGGCGCTGTGGTGAGCAGCCAGCAGTTCGAGCAGGACCAGGCCGCGGTGCGCACCGCCGTCGAACGCGGCGCAACCCTCCTTCACGGAGAGTACGACGGCGACGCCTCTGGTGCGCTGCTCTTCCCGGCCGCCGTGCTCACCGACATTGCGTTTGACGACGCTGCCGTCACCGAGGAGATCTTCGGGCCGGTCGTCGCGGTCCTGGAGGTCCCCGATTACGAGGCCGGACTCGCCGCGATCAACGATTCGCGCTACGGCCTCACCGCGGGCATCTGCACCGATTCGCTGGCCATGGCCACGGATTTCGCCGCGCGGGCGCAAGCGGGAGTGGTCAAGGTCAACCGTCCCACCGCCGGCTTGGACCTGAACGTGCCGTTTGGCGGTGTGAAGGACTCCTCCACCAACACCTTCCGCGAACAAGGCAAGTCCGCACTGGACTTCTTCACGTGGGGTAAAACCGTTTACAGCGGCGTGTAGGGCGCCATGACCTACGTGATCGCGCAGCCCTGCGTGGACGTCAAGGACAAAGCCTGCATCGACGAATGCCCCGTGGACTGCATCTACGAAGGCGAACGGTCACTCTATATCCATCCGTCCGAATGCGTGGACTGCGGCGCCTGTGACCCCGTCTGCCCGGTAGAGGCGATCTACTATTCGGACGATGTCCCCGATGAGTGGTCGGACTATGTCCGGGCCAACGCCGAGTTCTTCGAGGAACTCGGATCCCCGCAAGGAGCAGCTGCGCTGGGGAATCTCGGACGGGACCATCCGGTGGTCCTGGCGGCGCGCATGACGGCCTGATGCTGGGCGGGCTGCGTGGTCAGGTCCAGAAGTCGTCTGCCTTGGCCGTGTCCTCGAAGAATTCCCGGCCTTCCACCACCTTGCCGTCGCGGAGCACGAAGGAAATGGCCGTTGCCATGTCCAGGGTTTTTCCGTCTCTCTGGGCGCGGCTCTGCTGGAGCCCGACTGTATGGGTTTCTCCACCAACGACGTCCTCAAGCGTCGCTTGGAAGGTTCCTTCGGAACGCGTCGCCAGCTCACCGAAATACGCCAGGATGGCGTCGCGTCCCTGCTTGGTCCCGGACAGTAAGCCGCTTCCGGCTGCGTACCAGACTGCGTCCTCAGCGAATAGATCGCGTAGTGCCACCGGATCTCCTGCGTTGAAGGCCTCATATCCCCGCCGGATCAATTCGGCGTTTTCTGTAGCTCCCATGTCGGACACCTCTCCGTCATCCTCGTCGGTCAATGGGACGGCTTAAGGCTATTCCTGGCCGGGGTGCCTGTCGATGGGAAAGCTCAGCTTGCGGGACCCGGAAAGGCGGTTACCGGCACGAGGCCGGCCCTCTTGAGACAGGTCCGGGCCGGTGGGACGATGAAGCGGTGAATCCCTTCCTCGAATTTCTCAGCCACACCTGGTGGCTGATCTTTCCGCTGAGCGGACTCGCGGGCGGGTGGGCCCGGTCGTGGTCCAGGGCCAGCGCGCGGCGGCACCGCCGTCGGGTGGAGATTTATCAGCTCAAGAACCGGGCTGCGGAAGCGGAGCAGGCCAGCCAGGCCGAGGTCCTGCGGGTGCGGGAGGCACACGACGCAGTGAACCGGCGTTGGCTCGACTACGAACTCGACGTCGCCAAGCTCATCGACTTTCCCGTGATGTCGGATGTCCGCGAACCGCTCACCGTTGCGTTTCTTCGGGCCAAGCGGGAGGCAGACGGCTTGCGCCCGGCAACCCCGGGGGAAATCACGACGGCGGCCCGGCTGGCGGAGTATCGCGCGGCCGTCGTCGGCTACGAGGTGGCGTTCGATGTGGCGGAGCGGGAAGCGCGGCGCATCAAGGACAGCAATTTCACGGGACCCGAGCGTGAGCGGCTGGCGACCGCCCGGAAGCTGCTGCGGATCGCGTCGGACAATGCGGCGACTCCTGCCGAACGGCAGACGGCGTACAAGCGCGCCCGGCGCGAATTGGATGGCCTGATTGTCCTGCCGGAAGCGACCATTGCGGCGTTGGAAGAGAAGATCTCGGGAATCCTCGATGCTCCGAAGGCGCCGGACTTCCATCAAGGCTGACAGGAAGGCACCTCAATGCCGGACACGATGAATGATGACGTACCTGTGATGCTTCCGGCGCCGGGTCCTACGATGTGGAGTCACCCCCAGCGGAGGCAACCCCAGCGCTTTGCGCCTGGCCGACAAGCGGATATTTGCATAAATCAGAAAGAAGAAGAAGCCCAGTGACGGGATGAGCAGCACCAACATCCACGGTAAATTACCCACGGCACGCCTCCTACGCCAAGTTTCCGACCCCGCGTAACGGGCGTCAAGAGTGCGGGTCCCTCTGCGGCGGCTACCCGCCTCTCCGGAGCCAGGGGCTATCCACGGGACCGTAGTGAGCGTAGGTTTTTTCCATCCCGGCACGTGCCCATCGGCCGGTAGCCGGCTACCAACAGGAGGTCATCATGGACAACCTTTTCGGACGCGGCGGACTCGAAGTCCCGGAACCCGTCCGGCGCTTTCTTCAAGGCCAATCGGACTCTTCGCTCCGCGTCGAGCAATACCAAGAGGGGAACACTCTCGTCGTCAGGGTGGAGCTGCCGGGAATCGACCCGGAGACCGACGTAGACATCAGCATTGCCGACGACAGACTGCACATCGATGCGCGGCGCTATGAGGATGACGACCGCGTTGGCAAGATCGGCTACCGCACAGAGTTCCACTACGGCGAACGGTCCCGCAGCATCCCGTTGCCGCGGGGAGTGGACCAGGACGGCATCGTCGCAACGTATGAGGATGGCATCCTGGAAATCCGCATCCAAGTCCCCGAACAGTCGGAGCCGCAGTCCACGAGGATCCGCGTTGTCCGGACGGGAGGCCGCGAGGCAACCTAGCTCCTGGGAGCCTGCAACGGAATCGGCTTAAGGCGCTGCGTCCCGCCCGTTGACCCGCCGTACCTTCTGGAGGCGGCGGGCGGGTTGTTTGTGCTCGGACGCCGTGGTTGTCGGAGCTGTCGCAGGCATGGCGAGGACGGCGACCACGGTGAGCGCAGCACTCACAAGCACTGCGAGGAATACTGCCCCGGACGCCAGGACGACTGCTTGCGAATTCTTCCCGCCTCCTGGGCTGCCGGCATAGATTCCATTGGCCACAGCGCCGAATACGGCGACGCCCAGTGAGCTGCCGATGGATCGTGCAAAAAGGTTGGTGCCCGTCACCACTCCGCGCTCGTGCCATTCGACACTGGACTGGGCGGCGATCAGGCTCGGGGTTGCAAGCAGCCCGAGTCCGAGTCCCGCGACAAAGCAGCTTGCCGCCACGAGCACGAGGTTCGGAGTGTAGGCCGTCACGGCCAGGACCGCGGAACCGATGACGGTGATCGTGATTCCGATCAGCGCAGTTGCCCGGAACCCGATCCGCAGGTAGAAGCGGCCCGCCTGCGAGGCGCTGATCGGCCAGCCGATTGTCAATGCCGCCAATGAGAGGCCGGCACCCAAGGGCGACACAGCAAGCGCGCCTTGAAGGAACGTCGGAACGTACGAAGTCAGGCCAAGCACGATCGCACCGGCGCCGAAGGAGATCAGGGCGGTGGTGGCGAGGAGGCGCCTCGAAACAACCCACGGCGGAAGGACAGGCTCAGCTGCCCGGCGCTCAACCAGGACGAAGGCGACGAACAAAGCTGCGCCAACCGCGAACGCCGCGATGCTGATCGGAGAATCCCATGCCCACGCCTGGCCGCCCTCCAGTGCGCCGAGGATGGTCAAGGTCAACGTGACAGTGAGAAGAGCGGCTCCAAGATAGTCAACGCGGTGCTTTATCCGTTCGACGTTCTCCTGGAACCGTTGAACCAGCATCCAGGCAGCCACGAGGCACAGCGGAATGTTGACCAGGAAGATTCCGCGCCAGGCTCCAATCGAAGAGAACACCCCGCCCAGCGTGGGGCCGACAACGGAGGACGTTGCCCACACGCTTGCGAGGTAGCCTTGCACCTTCGCGCGTTCGGCGACTGTATAGATATCGCCTGCGATGGTAATGGCGACGGGCAACACCGCGCCGGCGCCCAAGCCCTGCACCACGCGGAAGGCAATCAGCGCCGGCATGCTCCACGCCAGCCCGCAAAGGACCGATCCTAGCAGGAAGAGTCCGATGCCAGTGAGGATGATGGGCTTCCGGCCCGCCATGTCGGAGAGCTTCGCGTAGACCGGAACCGAGACGGCCTGTGCGAGCAAGTAGGCCGAAAAGAGCCACGGGAATGAGGAAAACCCGCCGATTTCATGGACGATCGAAGGGACCGCAGTGGCCACGATCGTGGCATCAATCGCCACAAGGCCGCTCGAGACCATCAGCGCTACCAAGATCGGCCCCCGTTTGGAACGGAAGCCTACGCCATCGCTTTCAGTTGCCATATCCGGGCCTGTCCTTCCCGTATTCCGCGGCGTATCCTAAATACGTTTCAGGGGCCGGCCCCGCCGGCCTTTCTCCTCTGCACCCACCATTTATCCCTGCACCGACTCAGATAGGCGTCATCATGGAGATGAACATCAGGGACCACTGGGACAAGCTCAGCCCCGAAACGCAGCATTGGCTCATCGACAACCCGGGGTGCGTGGTCTTGCCGCGGACCCTCACGGAGATAATCCACAAGGAAACCGGCATTGTCCCGGATGCCGACCAGCACAGCCAGGTCAGCCTCTCCCCCGAGGATCTGAACTTCATCCGGGCCAAGGCTGAAGAAAACACGGTTCGGCCGACTTAAGCTGCCGGGCATGATCCTGCCTTTCGCGCCACCACCTTTGCGTCTCTCCGGCGCTCCTCAAGTTTATCTACGCGCTTTGAGGCACAACAGGCAGGCCCTCCTTCAATTCGCCTAGTTCCCGCTCGAGCGCTCCATTGCACCAGTTCCGCCGCGAGATAGTAGCATTCGGAATGCAGGAATAAGCTTTGCGGGAGCGTCCGACGGACGGCGAACAATTGGGGGCAAGCAAAGGCGATGGATTCGGAATCGGTAAAGCCGGAGGTAACACCGCGGTTCAGCAACACCCGGAAGCAGAATATCGAGCTTGCGGTCCATCAACTCCGGGCCGGCGGATTCACCAACAGCCAGGTGGATGAATTCCTCGAGACGCTGCACCGCATGGAAGCCGACCAATCGATACTTGCACCGCTGACGAACGCCCTACTTGCCATGGATGTCTCGGTCCAGTGGCTGATGTAGCGACGGCCAGTGTGCGCCCGCGACCGCGCGCACCCCTTTTGCACGCCGCCGCCCGGTGGGACGATTCTCATATGAGCGAAAACGAAGACCAAGAGCTCGCGTCCCCCGCTGTCGGCCACGAAAACCCGACCACCCATCAGATGCGTATCGTCGGTCAGCGGCGGACCGAAGCGGAAGCCAAGCTTGAACGCCAACAACGCGAGGCACGGGAAAAACTCCACGAAGAATGAGGCCCCCGAAAGGCAAAGCGATCAAGCCGGGGCCGAAGCCATGCGGGGGCTACCGGTCAGTACAAGACCGTGGGGGCCGGGGATAGACTCGTTTCGAGCCCATCAACCACCATTCGAGGAGCCCCCATGCGCGCCACCATCATCCACGGTCCTGGCGACATCCGTGTCGAAGACCGCAACTACCCGACGGTCCAGCTGCCCACCGACGTCGTTGTCAAAGTTTCCGCCTCCTGCGTCTGCGGATCCGACCTGTGGCCGTATCGGGGCGTCAAGCCCACCCGCCAGCCTTCGGCCATCGGACACGAATTCATCGGCACGGTGGAAAGCATCGGCGACAAGATCACGGCCCTGGCGGTCGGCGACTTCGTCATTGCGCCCTTCGTGGTCAGCTGCGGGGCCTGTCCGCAATGCGTGAACGGCGTCACCGTTGCTTGCGATCATTTGGCAGGGTGGGGCGGTAAAGACGACAGCGGGCACGCGATCGACGGCGGCCAGGGCCAGGCCGTGCGGGTACCGCTCGCCGAGTCCACGCTCGTCAAGGTCCCCGGCGTCACGGAGCCCGACGACGCCCTCCGCGCGAGCCTGCTGACCCTCTCCGACGTGATGGCCACCGGGCACCATGCCGCCCTCGCGGCGAAGGTCGGCCCCGGCAGGACGGTCGTCGTCGTCGGCGATGGCGCCGTCGGGCTGTGCGGCGTACTCGCGGCCAAGCGGCTCGGGGCCGAACGGATCATCGCGATGTCCCGGCACGCCGACCGCCAGGCGATTGCCCTCGAGTTCGGCGCAACGGACATTGTCGAAGAAAGAGGCGAGGACGGCGTCGCCAAGGTCCGCGAGTTGTTGGGAGGCGTTTTGGCCGACTCGGTGTTGGAGTGTGTCGGGACCAAGGAATCCATGGAGCAGGCCCTTCACAGTGTCCGCCCGGGCGGCGCCCTGGGTTTTGTCGGCGTCCCGACAGGGGGAGCCGAAGCCCCGCTGCGCTACTTGTTCGACACGAACGTTTCGATTGCCGGCGGGATGGCCCCTGCACGCACGTACATCCCTGAACTGCTCGCGGACGTGCTCGACGGAAAGATCAATCCGGGCCGGGTCTTCGACACCGTGATGCCGCTCGAAGAAGCGCCCGAAGCCTACCGCGCCATGGATGAACGGCGCTCCATCAAGGTCCTGCTCACTCCCTGAGGCCAGGACAGCACCGGACGCGTGTTGCGTGTAAAGGGGCAAACTATGGCGTGCGCGCGGGAACGGCGGGAGAATCCATAGGTGCGTGCATGGTGGGTCCGGGAACCAGGTCCGATTGAATCCGGGCCGCTTGTTTGGGGCGAACGGCCCGATCCCCGGCCGGGGCGGCGGGAACTCCTGGTCAGTGTCCGGACCTGCGGGGTGTGCCGCACGGACCTGCATCTGGCCGAGGGTGATCTCGCCCCCCGGAGGCCCAATGTGGTCCCGGGCCACGAAGCGGTAGGAATAGTCAGCGAAGCGGGCGCGGACTGCGTCAGGTTCCGGAACGGTGACAGGGTCGGAGTGGCCTGGCTGGGCGGCACCTGCGGGAGCTGCGCGTTTTGCCGCCGCGGCGACGAAAACCTCTGCCTCTCCCCCGTGTTCACAGGGTGGGACCGGGACGGCGGCTATGCCGAGCACCTGACGGTGCATGAGGATTTCGCGTATGCCATCCCGCCCCGCTTTGCGGACGAACAGGCAGCTCCCCTGTTGTGCTCGGGCATCATCGGGTACCGGGCGCTCAAACGGGCCGCCGTTCCGCCGGGCGGCCGGCTGGGCATTTATGGTTTCGGAGGATCCGCCCATCTCACGGCCCAGATGGCGCGCCACCAAGGGGCACAGGTTTATGTGATGACCCGTTCGGAGCCGGCCCGCGAACTGGCGCGCAGACTGGGCGCCGTGTTCGTAGGCGACGCGGACGAATCTCCCCCAGACCCACTCGACTCGGCCATTCTTTTCGCCCCCGTCGGCGACCTCGTCCCCTCCGCCCTCAGGGCATTGGACCGGGGCGGGACCCTGGCCATTGCCGGCATCCACCTCAGCGACATACCCCCGTTGAACTATTCCGCCGATCTGTTCTATGAGCGCCAGCTCCGCAGCGTCACCGCCAATACCCGGGCGGACGGCGAAGAATTCTGGTCCTTGGCCGCGGAGATCCCGCTGGTTCCTACCAACACGGCGTATCCATTGGCCGAGGCTGATCAGGCGCTCCGGGATTTGGCCGCCAACCGGGTTACGGGGGCGGCCGTCCTGACAGTCTGAGGCCGTCGTCAGACTCTGAACTACGCAGCCCGGCGTCCCGGATGAGGTCTGGACTTGGATTATCAGCAGGCTTAACGTTCAAGAGTGGCTGGTTACCGGAGGGCAGTCCCCGCGGCCGGCACAAGCAAGCGAGCGAGGAGGAAAGATGCAAAAGTTTGAAGAAGTTGAAGAAGCCATTGACGTGGACGTCCCCGTCCGCACGGCTTACAACCAATGGACGCAGTTTGAGTCATTTCCCCGATTCATGTCCGGGGTGGAATCCGTCACCCAGTTGAGCGAGACGACCAATCATTGGGTCACCAAGGTAGGAGGCGTGGAACGGGCCTTCGATACGGAGATCGTCGACCAGGTACCTGACGACAGGATTGCTTGGCGCAGCATTGACGGCAAATCGCACGCCGGCATTGTGAGGTTTTCCCCGCTGGACGCCAACCACACGCACGTCAAGGTCCATTTCGAATGGGCGCCCGAAACCGCCGTCGAAAAGGCCGGAGCCGCGCTCCAAGTCGACGAGATGCAGGTGAAGGCCGACCTGAAGAAGTTCAAGGAGTTCATCGAGTCGCGCGGCAGCGAAACCGGAGGGTGGCGCGGCGAGGTTGAGTAGCTCCTAGCCCACGGCGGGCAGCGCGTCGGGGATGCGCGGTTTGGTGTTGCCCTCGAAGGTGAACTTGGCGTCGTCGCCTTCGCCGTCCACGCCGACCACCACGATGTCGCCGGGGTGCAGCTCGCCGAAGAGGATCTTCTCGGAGAGCTGGTCCTCGATCTCGCGCTGGATGGTGCGGCGCAGCGGCCTGGCACCCATGGCGGGATTGTAGCAACGGGTGGCCAGGAGGACCTTTGCCGCGTCCGTGAGCTCGATCCCCATGTCCTTGTCAGCCAGATGCTGTTCCAAACGACGGATCATGAGGTCAACGATCTCGATGATCTCGTCCTGCGTGAGCTGCGGGAAGACAATGACGTCGTCGACGCGGTTGAGGAACTCGGGACGGAACTGCTGCTTGAGTTCTTCCGTGACCCGCGCCCGCATCCGGTTGTAGCTGGTGGTGGTGTCCGTGCCGGACTGGAAGCCCGTTGCCACGC
>NZ_JAKEEC010000033.1 GCF_021483235.1 Arthrobacter alkaliphilus
CACCCAGCACTCAGGCGTTGCAACGACCCCCTGAACCCGCCCGTGACGCCCGGTCAGAAGTTGCGGGGTTTCCCGTGATGCCCGGTCAGATGTGTCAGCTGGTATCCGGCTCACACCCAGTAACTGGGTTCGCGCTTCTTGATCCAGCCGATGACCAAGGACGTCACGGGCACCAGGATGTACTGCACTGCGACTTTGTAGAAGAATCCGACGAGCACGTAGTTGACGAAGCTTCCGAAGTCCGTGATTCCGATGACCGATGCCGCGATGCTGCAGAAGATGAGCGTGTCCACAAATTCGCCCACGCCGGATGAACCCATGAGCCGCGCCCAGAGAGTTTTCTCGCCCGAACGGGCTTTCATCCTGACCAGGATCAGCGAATTGATGGTCTGGCCCGCGAGGAATTCGAGAAGCGAAGCCAGGACGATCTGCGGAACCGGCCCCAGCGCACCCTCGATCGCTGCTTGCTTTGCGTTGCCGTAGTCATTATTGAAACCAGGCAGGGCGATGATGATCCAGTAGCAGAGCGAGGCGAACGCCGACAGTGCGAACGAGGTGATGATCGCCTTGCGGGCAACCTTAAATCCGTAGATCTCACTCATGACGTCGCCAAGAATGTAGGCGAGCGGAAAGAGGAAGAATCCGCCGTCAGTGATGATCGGACCGAAGATGACTCCCTTGGCAGCGCCAATATTCGACAGGATCAGCACGACGGCCATGCATGCCAGCATGATGCCAAAGTATGGGGAGCCTATCGATGCGAAACGCGGCGCGGGTTTACTCAGGGTCTGGGGTTCTGATGCTGACATCGTCGCTTGTCCGTTCATAGTGGTTCGCGCAGGCGGCCGGACTGAAACGGCGCCCCGCTGTATTAGCACTGGCGGTGGCTCCGCCCGCGATGCGCGGAACCTCACCCATTTTCGCATCGCCGGTTCCCGGCCGCGAGCTCGCTGGAACGGTGCCGGCTCGCCGCAACTTTCCGGCGACCCGGGCCGGTTCCGGCGATTCGGGCCTACCGACGGAGCGCATTCAGCACCCGGTTCTTGAATTCCTGCTCGCGAAAGAGGTGCCTCCACTCCACACGGACGAACCGCCAACCGTCCTCGATCAGGGCCTTCTCCCGGCGTCGCTCCTCGAAGATCACCTCGGCGGTTGGCTTGTAATCGAAGTACTTGGTTTCGCCATCGAATTCCAACGCGACCTTTTCCTCCCGCCAGGCGAAGTCGAGTCGATGGCGACCTGCCCGGCTCTGCACCCTGACTTGCGGTTCAGGCACAGGCAGGTTTAGCCGCGAGTTGAGTTCGCGGCACAAGGTTTCGCCGGCCGACTCGGATCGCGGATCGGCGTTGAGCAGGGCTTTTCGAAGGTTCCTGACGCCGCGTCGACCATCCAGCGCGTCAGCCATGGCCTGCAGTAGCCCACGATCGGCGCCAAGCCTGAGTGCATGATCCATGAGCACCAGCGTCTGCTTGTAGCTCAGCAGCATGGCGCAATCCGTTACTGTCCGCTCCAAGGACGTGACCCGCAAGTTCCCGATTGTCACGATGTCCGTCTCGTCGAAAGGCCTGGTGTGTCCGCGGACGTCCTTGCCAAGGCGCTCGCTGGACGGCCGGACCCGCAGCAGGATGTGGATGAGGTCGTCAACATTCCAGAGGAAGAGGCGGTGGAGCCGCGCTGCGGAGGTGTGGCTATATGCGAAGTCTCCGTCCGACGTCGTGAGCGTTCCATGCGCATGTGCGTAGATCAATTGCCTGCTGCGGACCCACTCGGATTGCTTCTTCCAGATCGCGCCGCGGATGTAGCAGCCGTATCGTAGCCGCACAAGCTTGCCATCGCGCACCAGCCGCAGGATTGCACGGGAATTGAGCCCGTATGCGTGGAGCTGATCGGTGCGCCAAAGGTTTCCCATCTCAGGAAGCGAAGGTGGCCGGGAAAGCGTCATTTATCCAGCCTCGCCAGCGGACACGAACGACGGAAGCCAAGTGTTCACCCATGTGGAAAACCCGAGCTCGCCGGAACGACGCCGGATCGCCTGAAAGCTCCGGCGAACGGGCACCGTTCCGGCGAACCCGGCGCGCCCGCCGGCAGCCTACGAATAGTACCGCCCCAGGGTCTCGGCCTTGAACTCGAAGAAGTCCCCGGATTCGATGGCCAGGCGGGCATCGTCCACCATTTTCACTACGAATCGCTCGTTGTGGATGGAGATCAGCGTGGCCGAGACCATCTCGTGCGCCTTGTACAGGTGGTGGATATACGCGCGCGAATAATTGGCGCAGGTGTAGCAATCGCAACCATCCTGCAAAGGTCCGAAATCCTTCTTGTAGCGTGCCCCGGAGAGGTTGAACCGACCCGACGGAGTGTAGAACGCCGAGTTGCGGGCCACCCGGGTGGGGGATACGCAATCGAACGTGTCCGCGCCGTTTTCGATGGCCGTGAAGATGTCGTCCGGCTCGGAGATGCCCAGAAGGTGCCGGGGCTTGTTCTCGGGAAGTTCCTCGTTGCACCAACGCACAATAGTGCCGAGGTTCTCCTTTTCCAACGCTCCGCCTATGCCGAAGCCGTCAAACGGCATTCCGCCAAGATCCCGGCAGGCCTTGCGGCGAAGGTCCTCGTACTGTGCCCCCTGGATGACGCCGAAGAGGGCCTGGTACGGCTTGCCCACCCGCTCCAAAGTCAGCCGCTCATGTTCCACCACGCAGCGCTCGGCCCAGCGACGCGTCCGCTCCAAGGACTCCTCCTGGTAGGCGCGGGAGTTCTGCAGCGTGGTCAGCTCATCGAAGGCGAACATGATGTCGGCGCCGATCTGGTGCTGCACCTGCATGGAAATCTCCGGCGAAAACCGGTGCCTGTCCCCGTTGAGGTGCGACTTGAACCAGACGCCGTCCTCGTCCACATGCGCCAGCCGTTCCTTGCCCGGCGCCACTGCATCGTCTGGCCCGGAGGCGTCCACGGAGGTCATGTCGATGACCTTTTTGAACCCCGAACCCAGGCTCATCACCTGGAATCCCCCCGAGTCCGTGAAAGTGGGCCCGTCCCAGTTCATGAAGGCCCCGAGCCCCCCGGCCGCGTCCAGGATCTCCGGTCCCGGCTGCAGGTACAGGTGGTAGGCGTTTGCCAACAAAGCCTGCGCGCCGAGTTCCTTCATGGATTCGGGCAGCACGGCCTTGACCGTGGCTTTGGTCCCGACGGCGATGAACGCCGGCGTCTGGATCTGCCCGTGCGGCGTGGTGATGGTGCCGGTTCTGCCCAGGAACTCTCCGCGCGGAGCGCCGTCGCGACGGTTGCCGCCGTCGTCGTTCAAGGAACCCGACGACGGCGAGTGCGTTTCGCTGAGCCTCGTGCCCACCTCGAAGGAGAACGCGGAGCTAGGATCTGGGTTGGGCACGGAAGAATCGGCTGGCACCGTTACAGTCTGCCAGCCCGGCGGCCCGGATCGTCAGTGCGAATGCACCTCTGTGGGGTAGTTCTCAGCCTTCCAGCTGTCCCAATGGGAGCGGATCGAGTCCAGGCTGGCCGCGCCCAGGTCGTAGGTCGAAACGATGACGATCGTGCCGCCGTCGGGCCGTTTCTCCGGGACCACCGGCTGGTCAGCCACAATCAGCAGCCCGTCACCGTGTTCCGCGTAACTGCGCACCGTGAGGCCCACTTGGTGGTTGCTGCGGAACCAGACCTTGCCGGAGATCTCTTCGCCCGTGGGCAACGTCAGCGAGCAATCTTCCCCGGGCGCGGGGACGTCGGCCAGGCCGAGTTTCTGGATGCCGGATCCACTGCCGCCCGGCAGGGAAACGAAATGCGTGCGCCGGTGACCATGCGGATGGTGTTCCAAGGCGAACCGCAGCTGGTGCAGGAACGTCAACCAGCCTTGGGTGATGTCCTCGTCCCATGCAGCCCATTCGGAATCGTGGTCCAGGGCTGCACGTGTGACACGGACCTCGGTGCCTCCGGTGACTGGGGTGAGCTCGAAGACGTCGCCGCCGTTCACTGTGAGGCTTGTGTGGTCGGGGCTCTCGACCACGTCGGTGCTGAAGTAGATTTGGTTGATCTCGTCGCCGAGCTCATCGGCCTCCCAGCCGTGCCACTGAGCTACGAGCGACGGTTCGCGCAGCGAATTCCAAACTTGCTGCGCGTCGGCATTAACAACAACGCTCAGATTGTTCGTCATGGGGCGAATCTACCGCCCTTGAAGCCAACACGACAGGGCTTGCGGAATCCTCCGGGAGCGCCTAGGCCCGCACAGCCTCGAGTTCGTTCGCGATCCGGTGATCGAGTTCAGCCTCGCCAAGGGTGTGCGAGCCGCCGTGCGAGCGAAGGAACAACAGGGTTTCGAGCCGCAGCAGCCGCCATTCGCGCTCGGCATCGCGGTTGCCGTTGTCGATGGACCGGAAAATTTCCTTGTCGTACAGGTTGGGTTCGTTGAGCGCGCGCTGCCTGACTTTGGCGGCGATGCGGGCCTTGAACGGGTCCGTCTCCACGCTGTCCGGGGCCCGCAGAAGCTGATCATAGACTTCCGCGCGTTCAGTTTGGCCGAGTTCCCGGCAAATGAAGCTTGACAGTGCGAGGGAACGTTCAACGGACATCCACCGGTCGCGGTTTCCGTCGAAGGGGAGCACATTGAGGATATCCGCTACGGCGAGAGCGTTGTCAGCATCGCGCTGTTCGATGAAAAGCTCGTGGGCGAGGTCGCTCAGGTCCCGCAGGCAGCTTCCCGACTTCGTATTGACGCCCTTCACGAGGCGTTCGCTGAGCACCGCGACGCCGGTTCGTCCCGGGTGCGACTCGGCAGCGGCGGCCACCACGTTCTCGGGCGAACCGGTGGGTTCGGGGATCAGGGCAAGCTGCGCAGGATCCGGCTCTGCCGACCTGCTGACGGTCGGTGCCACTGCAGGCAAAGGAGGAACGACGACGGCGGGAGTCCCCTCCGCGGGCGTGTCGACGTCGTCCGGGACGGCAGTCGTTTCGCCCACCGGGACACTGGAGCCAACCGCGATCCGGACGTTTCCGCCGTCCAGCGTGGTCACCACGACGAGCGCGGGCACGCCAAAATCGTCGTGTTCCAGCTCGATTTGCGTGATTTGTTCCGCGGGACCATCCCCGGGAAGGTACAGGTAGTCCCCGATTTGCAGGGCCCCAGCCTGCTTTTCACGGTACTGCTGGTCAGCCGGGCTGTGAGTCATCGGAAGTCCTTTGGTTCTCTTGGGGTCCGCCCAACAGTCTATAAAACCCGCCGAACAAATCGGGGAGGCGGCTCCTGACCGCGCTGCCGTTGGTGACGGCGCTACTGACCGACGCCGGCGAAAGCCAGGGCCTGGCGCACCAGATTGCCGCGACCGCCGCTGAATTCCTGCTGGACGTCGTCGCTGAGGATTTCGTGCGGCGTCATCCACGTCAGCTCGAGGGCGTCTTGGCGCGGTTCGCACTCGCCCGTCACGGGGATGACATAGACGAGCGACACGGCGTGTTGCCGGTCGTCCGTGAAACCGGTCTGCGACGGTGCAGGGAAGTATTCGGCCACGGTGAACGGAACAGGACTGACAGGCAGTTGCGGGAAGGCGAGCGGCCCGAGGTCCTTTTCCATGTGCCGCAACAGGGCCGCGCGGATGGTTTCGCGGTACAGCACGCGACCGGAAACGAACGAGCGGACCATGGTGCCGTCGGCGTCGCCTTGCAGAAGGGTACCTACCTCGTTGACGAATCCGAGCGGATCGAGTCGAACGGGAACCGCCTCCACGTAAACCATCGGGAGGCGTCCGCGGGCTTCAAAGAGGTCTTCATCGGAAAGCCAGCCGGAGTACGGGTCAGGGGTACGAACACTCATGGTTAAGTTCTACCCCATCCCATGCCGATCCATGCCGTACCCGTCAGCGACTCGGGCCGACGCCCGGTCAGGTTTGGGGGTGAATGGGGCGACGCCCGGTCAGGTTTGGGGGTGAATGGGGCGACGCCCGGTCAGGTTTGGGGGTGAATGGGGCGACGCCCGGTCAGGTTTGGGGGTGAATGGGGCGACGCCCGGTCAGGTTTGGGGGTGAATGGGGCGACGCCCGGTCAGGTTTGGGGGTGAATGGGGCGACGCCCGGTCAGGTTTGGGGGTGAATGGGGCGACGCCCGGTCAGGTTTGGGGGTGAATGGGGCGACGCCCGGTCAGGTTTGGGGGTGAATGGGGCGACGCCCGGTCAGGTTTGGGGGTGAATGGGGCGACGCCCGGTCAGGTTTGGGGGTGAATGGGGCGACGCCCGGTCAGGTTTGGGGGTGAATGGGGCGACGCCCGGTCAGGTTTGGGGGTGAATGGGGCGACGCCCGGTCAGGTTTGGGGGTGAATGGGGCGACGCCCGGTCAGGTTTGGGGGTGAATGGGGCGACGCCCGGTCAGGTTTGGGGGTGAATGGGGCGACGCCCGGTCAGGTTTGGGGGTGAATGGGGCGACGCCCGGTCAGGTTTGGGGGTGAATGGGGCGACGCCCGGTCAGGTTTGGGGGTGAATGGGGCGACGCCCGGTCAGGTTTGGGGGTGAATGGGGCGACGCCCGGTCAGGTTTGGGGGTGAATGGGGCGACGCCCGGTCAGGTTTGGGGGTGAATGGGGCGACGCCCGGTCAGGTTTGGGGGTGAATGGGGCGACGCCCGGTCAGAAGATCTGAACGAGCGATGGCCCGGGACACCCCCAAACGTGAGAGGGGGTTGGGGGATATGGGGCGATATGTGAGAGGGGGTCGGGAGATATTGGCCGATACGTGAGTACGCGTCCGTGGGGGAGTTATTTTTCGGGGACGCGGCTTGAGATCGTGATGGTTCCGCCGCCCGGGGCCTGGACCGTGAGGACCTGGCCGGACCCGGACCCGGCGGACCCGGCTGCGGACCCGGACCCGGCGTCGAGGACCGGGCCGGACCAGGCGTCGAGGACCTGGCCGAACCGGGCGCCGCCGGACCCGGTGGCCAAGGCTGCGGACCCGGCGGCCAGGGCTGCGGTAAGTCCCGCGGCGGCGAGGCGGGCCTCCAGGGCCGCGAGGTCGCCGTCGTACTCGAAAGCGAGGCCTCCCGCGGCAGTCGCAGGAGCCTTTCGGACCGACAGGATGCCGCCGTTCTTCGTGCTGAACTCCGCGAGGTCCGTGTACGCATGCCGCGGACGCGCACCGATGTTGCGCAGTTCCTGCGCCGCCCCGGACACGTCCGGGGTCAGCCAGGTCCCGACGACGGCGAGCCCCGGGTCCGCCTCGGGTCTGGTCGTGCGGCTGATCGCCTTATCGGCAACGAAGGTGAAGCCGTCCCGGGCGGTGACGCGGACGGCCTGGCCGTGATCGGCGTCGAACAGTTCGGCGCGTGTTCCGTCCGCCACAGTACGTCGGGCGAACTCCGCCAGGTCCCCGACCTCGACGCCGAACGCGACAGTTCCGTCGTCGGGCGCGCCAGGTGCGGCACTGCGCAAGGCCACCCTGCCCGAGCCGGCGTCGAATTCCACCCGGCCGCCGTGGTCTTCGGTGCATACGAGGCCTAGCGCCCCAAGGAGGCGCTTCCAGCCGGCGACGTCGGACGTGAACTGGACGGGTCGGACACGCAACATGGAAACTCCGCAGAAATCAGTGGGCTTTCGCCATAGCCTAGCTGGCACAAGAATGGGGCCATGGCTGTTGAACTTGAGGAACTGATCGTCAAAGATGCTGCCGAGTGGCGGTCCTGGCTCGAGAAGAACGGCGCCGATAGCCCGGGCGTGTGGCTCGTGCTGCACAAGAAAGGCGGCAACGTCACGGAACTGGATTACGCCGCCGCTTTGGATGAGGCCCTGTGTTTCGGCTGGATCGACGGCCAAGGCAGAAGGCGCGACGACGAAAGCGTCTTCCAGCGCATGACCCGCCGCGGCCCCAAGAGCCCGTGGTCCAAAAGGAACGTGGGCCACATCGCCCGTCTCGAAGCCGAGGGCAAGATGACCCCCGCCGGTTGGGCAGCCGTCGAAAGTGCCAAGGCGGACGGTCGGTGGGACGCAGCCTACGCGGGCCAGGCTGATGCGGAAGTTCCCGAGGATCTCGCGGCCGCGATCGCCGCCGTTCCCGAGGCCCAGGCGATGTTCGACGTGCTGACGGCGGTCAACCGCTTCGCCCTGATCTACCGCACCAACTCCGTGAAAAAGGCGGAAACCCGGGCCAGGAAGATCGCTGGTTTTGTCGAGATGCTGGCACGCCACGAGACTCCGTATCCACAGAAGAAAAAGCCTGCCGCGGCGGAGTAACCCGGAACTACCCGGGCCTCTCGGCGGACAGAGCGACGATCCACGCAGGAGTGTCCTCGCCTAGCCGCCTGTCGAGCAAGACCCGGGCCTTTGCAGCGGCGATCTGCACTTTGCGGTCCTCGGCGCTCACCGGCTCGGGACTGGGGGAGGGCGCGACCGTGCGGGCGCCGGACACATTGGCGGCCGCCAGGAGCGCGTCCTCGGTCCCGACCTTGAGGAGCGCCAGGTCTTCCCGCGACGCGAGCTCGCTTTGTCCCAAAATTTCGATGGCCTTCTGGCCCATTTCGGCCTCGGACCGGCTGCGGGACAACGATGCGTCAAGCGCCCATTGAGCGCGGCGCCACCACTCTGATCTGTCATCCGCCCGGGCCTTTTGCCGCAGCGTGAGGAGGCCAACCACCGCGGCAACAATCGCCGCGACCAGGACAGCGAGCGGGCTCAGCGCGCCAACGATTTGCCACCATTCCGGCGCCGCGCCGACCACGGTCACGGGCATAGGACTCGGGTATGGATTCACGATCCAAGCCTAGGTCCTGGCCCCGACGTTTTGACGTGCACACCCGTCACCCAGCAACGGACGCGCGGATGCGTGCGGCGGCTTCCAGCGCCATCCATGCCTGCAGTTGGGTGGAGAGTTCGACGGCGGTTCCGTCCGGGTACGTGTCCGACGCCGGACGCTGTGGTTCCGTCGAGAAGACGAGCCAGCCATCGTCGTGCTTTCGGGAGTTGGCACCGCCGGCGCGGGTAGTCCGCCCCGCCCACAGCGCCCCGGCGGTGTCGAGCACAAGCTGCGTGGCCGTAGCGCGGGCGGGTGCGGGCAACCGCACGTCTCCGGCAGCAAGGGCCAGATACCTGACGAGGATCCCCGTGAACAGCCCACGATCGCCGGTGCCCTCGCCGCGCAGGACCAGCCTCCGCGGGCCGTCGGGTCCGGGGACGGTCAGATGCTCCGCCACCGAGCCCACTACCGCTGCCGCTCGTGCGAGGTTCGCGTCGCCCCCGAGTTCCAACAAGGCGCCGAGCACCGGGCCTTGGTTGTAGGTGTAGATCTCCTGAGCGAGGACGAGCTTGCCTTCCTTGAGCCAGGCGCCATCAAGGTACAGGCCCAACGCGGGGTCGAAGAGCGTGGTGTCGAGCCAGTCCAGAAGTCCTTGGGCCCGTTCCCGCTTCCCGGTCCGGGCGAAGTACAAGGCCACAGGCGCCGTGGCCGGGGTGTTCTTGAAATCGCGTTTGGTGCTCCAGAACGTGCCGCCGCCCAGGTCAGCAGTGGAGGCCGATTCGAACTGCGGAGACAGGGTTCTCTGCAGGAATGCGTTGCGTCGGCGCCCCGGCGTGCGGGCACGCCCGGCCAAGGCATCCAGGCGCAGGACAGCGAGGGCCAGCCAGGCCATGTCGTCGTAGTAGTTGTTGACGTAGCGCAGGCCGTTACGTAGCCCAATGGTGGTGACCAACCGCGAAGCGAGCCGGCCGGCACCCGGGCGATCACCGCCGTCGAACCGGGATCCCGGGGCCAGTTCGCGCAACCCCGCGTCCACGAGGCAATCGACGTAGTGCGCCTGCCACCAGTAGTTCCACGGCCGAAACGGAAGCCCGCCGGACGGCCGGACCGAAGCAGCGAGGTGGGTTCCCGGAAGGAAAAGGAGGCGATGTCCGAAATGGCGGGTCACCGAGCGTGCGGCGTGGCCGGCTCGCGCGGCCCAATCCGGCGTTCCGGGGGCCGCCTGCCGGGTGTCGGGGACGGACATGGTGAAAGCCTAACGCTCCGCGCTTGGCCGCAAGCCCCTCCCCAGTGCACAATCAAAGTGATTCAGTTAACATGCATTAACGGATTTTGGTTCTGCATCGAGGAGGATGGATGGACATCAAGGGCGCAGTTGCGTTGATAACCGGCGGTGCTTCGGGGTTGGGGGCGGCAACCGCCAGGCGACTGCTCGACGCCGGAGCGTCGGTAGTGCTGCTTGACCTCCACTCATCTGCGGGCGAGTCCCTCGCTGCCGAACTCAATGCCTCTCGGGCCGACGGAAGGGCCGTGTTCGTTGCCGCCGATGTCACGAACGAAGAGCAGGTGCAGGCAGCGGTCGACGCGGCCGTCGCCCTGGGCCCGCTCCGGATCCTCGTCAACTGCGCCGGCGTCGCAACCCCGGGCAAGGTGCTCGGCAAAGACGGCGTGCTGCCGCTCGAGAACTTCAACAGGGTCGTCCAGATCAACCTCGTGGGTACCTTCAATGTGATCCGCCTGGCTGCCGCAGCGATGGCCGCGAACGAACCCGCTTCCACCGAACTCGGCGGCGAGGAACGCGGAGTCATCATCAACACAGCCTCCGTGGCGGCCTTCGACGGCCAGATCGGTCAGCCTGCGTACGCCGCGTCCAAGGGAGCCGTGGCCGCGATGACGTTGCCCCTGGCCCGTGAATTCGCCCGCTGGCTGGTCCGGGTCATGGCCATCGCACCGGGGATCTTCGAGACCCCGATGCTGGCTGCACTGCCCCACGAAGCACAGATCTCGCTGGGCCAGCAAGTACCGCACCCAGCCCGCCTTGGCCGTCCCGCCGAGTACGCCAACCTCGTGGCGCACATCGTTGAAAATGCCATGCTGAACGGTGAAACCATCCGCCTCGACGGTGCTATCCGGATGGCACCAAAGTGAGCCAGGCGCACAAACTGGCCGCCGCCGTCGAATTCCCGGCTGCGCCGCCGCCCTCATTGCCCGGGGCGGACTTTTTCGAATTCGAATCACTCCTCAGCGTGCAGGAGCAGCGCAAGCTCAACGAGCTCCGCGAATTCCTGGCCACGGAAATCGCCCCCAACGCCAAAGACTGGTGGGATAAGGCCGAATTCCCCGCGCACATCCTGCCCAAACTCGCGGCCCTGCGCCTGAGCACTCCCACGCACCGCGGCTACAGCAACCTTTTCGCGGGATTGGTCATCGCGGAAATGACCCGCGTGGACACCTCCATCGCCACGTTCTTCATGGTCCACCACGACCTTTTCGTCGAGGCGCTCTACGAATTCGGGTCCAAGGAACAGCGGGACCGCTACCTCGATGACGCCTCCAACCTGCGGACCACCGGGGCTTTCGCGCTCACCGAACCGGACCACGGATCCGACGTGGCCGGCGGCCTGCAGACGGTGGCCCGGCGGGTCGCCGGGGGAGCGGACGACGGCGGTGACTACTGGGTCCTGAACGGCGCCAAGCGCTGGATCGGCAACGGGACGTTCTGCGACCACATGCTGGTCTGGGCCAAGGACGAGTCCGACGGCGCCATACGCGGCTTCATCCTGGACGCAACCCTGCCCGGCGTGACCCGCACCAAGATCGAAAACAAGATCGCCCTGCGCACCGTGCAAAACGCCGACATCGTCCTCAAGGACGTCCGGATTGCGGAGGCGGACCGCTTCGCAGGGATCAACAGCTTCACCGACACCAACCACCTGCTGCGCGGCTCGAGGCTCATGGTCGCCTGGCAAGCCGTCGGGCAGCAGTTGGCGGCTTTCGACGTCGCCCGCCAGTACGCGCTCGAACGCACCCAGTTCGGCCGCCCGTTGGCGAAGTTCCAGCTCATCCAGCAGCAACTAGTGGACATGCTCGGCAATGCCGTGGCAAGCATGGGCATGATGGTCCGGATCGCCCAACTGCAGGAAGACCTGTACACGGACAGCAACGGCGTGCGGCACAGGGGCGCCAACATGGCCCAGGTAGCACTCGCAAAGTCCTATTGCAGCGCCCGGATGCGCGAAACCGTAGCGATCGGCCGGTCCATCCTCGGCGGAAACGGCATCGTGACCGATCACCGGATGGCCAAGATCTTTGCCGACGCCGAGGCTATCTACACCTACGAAGGATCGTTCGAGATCAACTCGCTCATCGTGGGCCGGGCGGTGACAGGGGTTTCCGCGATCGTTTGAGGGCCTAGACGATCCGTCCTGCCGGCAGCTTCTCCCCGGCCTCGACCGCTGCGTCGATCGAGTTTCCCGGCACCGGCATGGGGCAGGTGCCATATGGCGTGAAGGCGCTCGGATAGTTGATGGCGCGGTTGAAGTCCAGGACTACCGAGCCGTCCGGCCTCGGGCGGGAGACTGCCAGCTTGCGCCATTCGTCCGTGGTGTTGCCGTTTGTTTCGTCGTGGAAAGTGACGGTGAGGGCTCCGAGTTTCTCTTCCTCGGCGTGCAGCCGGACCTCGTGGGGAAGGCCCGGAACCCTGAAAACCACCTCGCCCACGGAGCGGTGCACCCCGTCCACCAAGGGATTGGCTGTTCCGATGGGCACATCCACGGGCTCAGGGTAGGCCTCGAAGCGGCCCCCGAGCACCCAGTCCGGGTTGTAGTCAAAGGTGGGAACGGCATCGAATTCCGTTAGTACGGGCGAGGAGTTGTCCCTGGTGCGGATCGCGTACTTGTCCGCCCGCATCGCGAGTTCCACCACCACCTGCGTGCCGTCCGGGCCGCCGAACTGCACCCACATGAGCGATTCCTCGTCCTGGAGGGTAGCCGAAACGGTGCCGTCCACCGGGGCTCCGGTCTCCACGAGCGTGAGTCCGTCCGCCGCGCTCGCGGTGAGTGTCGCCGTCGTACCGTCCGTTGACCACAGTCCCGGGACGAGTTCGACGGCGGCGGGCGTGGATTCGAGCCACTGGAAGGAGGTGAGGGTCAGCCAGCCGTGGTCCGCGGCGAGGGCAGCGTTGCGTCCGTTGCGGAAACGCTGCCAGCGCTCCAGCTGGGCGTTGCTTGCGGGGGCCGGTGCGCTCATTTTTCCTCCAGGCTCGGGCGGTGTTCGTTGGCTTAACCATGCACACGTCGCGGCCATTCCCGGCAAACCGGCAGGTGCGCTGCAACATGGCACACGGGTTGCCTCACGGCTGATGGCTGCGGGTAGGATTCCTTTGGAAATATCAGTAATCCGGCTCACAGTATCCAGCGCAGTGTACGGGCCACACCCAACGCCAGAAGGTATTTTTCATGGTTGACACTGCACATCTCAGCACAGACCTTGCCGCGGAACTGCGGGCCGATGTCCGCCGCGTCTCCACGCTTCTCGGAGAGTCGTTGGTGCGCCAGCATGGCCCCGAGCTGCTCCGGCTTGTGGAACAGGTGCGCCTGCTCACCAAGGAATCCAAGGAAGCCGCGCGCGGCGGCGCCGACGCTACTGGCCCCTGGAGCGCGCACGACGTCGTCGCCCAGGTCCGCGAATTGCTCGCCTCCCTGCCCCTTGAGGAAGCCACCGAACTGGTCCGCGCCTTCGCGTTCTACTTCCACCTCGCCAACGCCGCCGAACAGGTGCACCGGGTCCGTACGCTCCGCACCCGGAAGGAAAAGGACGGCTGGTTGGCCAAAGCCGTGGCCGAGATCGCCGAAGAGGCCGGGACCAAAGCCCTGCAGGATGTGGTCAATGGGCTGGACGTTCGTCCTATTTTCACCGCGCACCCCACCGAAGCCTCCCGCCGTTCGGTGCTGGACAAGATCCGCAAGCTCTCCGACGTCCTGGCGGAATCCACCCCTGAAGGCACGGCCGCCCGCCGCCGGCAGGACCGCCAGCTCGCCGAGATCATCGACCAGATGTGGCAGACCGACGAACTCCGCCAAGTCCGCCCGACCCCCGTGGACGAAGCCCGCAACGCCATCTATTACCTGAGCAGCATTCTGACCGACGCCATGCCGGAAATGCTCACGGACCTTTCCGAGCTGCTCGGCGAACAAGGCGTCGTGCTGCCCTCCCACAACGCCCCCGTCCGCTTCGGTTCCTGGATCGGCGGAGACCGCGACGGCAACCCGAACGTCACACCCTCGGTCACCCGCGAGATCTTGCAGCTGCAAAACCAGCATGCTGTGCGGATCAGCATCTCGATGATCGACGAGCTGATTTCCGTCCTCTCCAACTCCACTGCCTTGGTGGACGCGGAAAAGGACCTCCTGGACTCGATCGACGTCGACCTCAAGAACCTGCCCGGCCTGGACAAGCGCATCCTGGAGCTGAACGCGCAGGAGCCGTACCGCCTCAAACTGACCTGTATCAAGGCCAAGCTCCTCAATACGGGCCGCCGCGTGTCCGCGTCCAGCCATCACGAACCCGGCCGCGACTACGCATCCACCTCGGAGCTCTTGTCAGAGCTCGACCTGTTGGAGACTTCGTTGCGGAAGCACTCGGCCGTGCTCGTGGCCAACGGCGCCCTGGCCCGCGTCCGCCGCGCCATCGCTTCCTTCGGGCTGCACCTGGCCACCCTAGACATCCGCGAACACGCCGACTACCACCACGACGCCGTCGGGCAGCTGGTGGACCGGATCGGCGTCGGAACTCCCTACGGCGAGTTGAGCCGCGCCGAGCGCTTCAAGCGGCTCAGCGAGGAGCTGGCTTCGCGCCGCCCGTTGTCCGGCCACCCCATCAAGCTCGATGGCGACGGCGACCGCACCTACGACGTCTTCCGCAGCATCCGCCACGCCATCCAGACGTACGGGCCCGACGTCGTCGAAACCTACATCATCTCCATGACGCGGGGCGCCGACGACGTCCTGGCCGCAGCGGTGCTGGCCCGCGAAGCCGGGCTCATCGAGCTCTTCGGAGCGGCCCCGTATGCCAAGATCGGCTTCGCCCCGCTCCTGGAGACCGTCGAGGAGCTGCGGGCCTCGGCCGAAATCGTTGACCTGCTGCTCTCGGATCCGTCCTATCGTGCACTGGTCCGGCTGCGTGGCGATGTCCAGGAAATCATGCTGGGATACTCGGACTCCAACAAGGAATCCGGCGTCATGACCAGCCAGTGGGAGATCCACAAGACCCAGCGAAAGCTGCGCGACGTCGCCGCGAAACACGGCGTCAACGTCCGTTTGTTCCACGGCCGCGGCGGTTCCGTCGGCCGGGGTGGCGGACCAACCTACGACGCCATCATGGCCCAGCCGAACGGCGTGCTTGAAGGCGCCATCAAGTTCACCGAGCAAGGCGAAGTCATTTCGGACAAGTACTCCCTGCCGGAGCTTGCCCGCGAGAACCTCGAGCTGTCCCTGGCTGCGGTGATGCAGGGTTCCGCGCTGCACCGCGACCCGCGCACTTCCGACGATGAGCGCGAACGGTATGGCCAGGTCATGGAGATCATCTCCGACGCGGCCTTCGCCCAATACCGTTCGCTGATCGATGATCCCGATCTGCCCGCGTACTTCATGGCTTCGACGCCGGTGGAGCAGCTTGGCTCCCTGAACATCGGATCCCGTCCCTCCAAACGGCCGGATTCCGGTGCCGGGCTGGGCGGGTTGCGCGCCATTCCGTGGGTCTTCGGCTGGACCCAATCGCGGCAGATCGTTCCCGGTTGGTTCGGCGTGGGCTCAGGGCTGAAGGCAGCCCGCGAGGCCGGCCACACCGCCGAACTCGCCGAGATGATGAAGCGCTGGCACTTCTTCCAGTCCGTCATTTCCAACGTGGAGATGACCCTCGCCAAGACGGACATGGACATCGCCGGGCACTACGTGTCGTCCCTCGTTCCGAACGAGCTGCACCACCTGTTCAAGGCAATCCGCACGGAATACGACCTCACCGTTGCCGAGGTGGAACTCCTGAGCGGCGAGACCGAGCTCCTGGAAGCCCAGCCGACCCTCAAGCGGTCCCTCGAAATCCGCGACCAGTACCTGGACCCCATCAGCTATTTGCAGGTGGAGCTGCTGCGCCGCGTCCGCGAAGCGTCCATTTCCGGCGCCGAGATCGACGAACGGCTCCAGCGGGCCATGCTCATCACCGTCAACGGAGTGGCCGCCGGCCTCCGCAACACGGGGTAGCTACTAGGGTTGAGGGATGCCCTCGTTCCAGACCAAGTTGAAGATCACCGGGCTCAAGCCAGGGAATCCACCGGAGTCGGTCATGGCTGCCGCGATTGAAGCCCTGGAAACGCGGCACCACGTTGAGTCCAACCAGTTGGACATCGTCGGCGGCGTCCCCCAGATCAGCCTCCGATTCATGGTGGAGGCCCGGGACTACCCTGGTGAGAACAGCGAGGCCCGCGCGTCGGCAGCCATGATGCGCGACGCCGTCGAACGCGTCGCGCTCACAGGGAACCTATACGTGCTGCGCCGCAAACGGGGGAAATGGTCGCCGGTTTGAGTCCGACGGCGGGACGCGCTTAAAGGTGCGGCGGCTCGCCCGGCTCGTCCACCGGCGAACGGTCGCCCCGACGACGCGTGACGATCACGCCCACCACGACGCCGATCAGCAGCCCCACGCCGGCGCCGATGAGTGAGCTTGCCCAGAACGGAAGCCCCGTCGTCGAGCCGGCAAAGTAACCGAGCCCCGCTTGCCACGTGGCCCACAGCAGCCCACCCAAACCAGCGCACAGGCTGAAACCGCGGGTGGAAACCTCGGCGATCCCGGCTGCGGCCGAGGAAGCAAGCCGCCCGGCCGGGATGAACCGGGCGCCGATGATCGCGCCGTAGGTGGAGGAACGTCCGGCCTTGGCGATGGCCCGGTGGATGCCTTGATGGACCTTGCGGCCCCACGCCCAGCGGTCCAAGATGTGGCTCAGGCGTCGCTTGAAGAGCTGGAACACCAGAAGGTCGCCCACCCAGGAGCCGACGGCGGCCAGCAAACCCACGAGCCACGGGTTGACCCGGCCCTCGGCTGCCAAGGCGCCACCCGTGATCACCAGCATCTCGGAGGGGATGGGCGGGAAGAAGGCATCGCCCACCACCATGGGGATGATCCAGGCATAGATCGCGGCTCCCCAGCCATCGGCGGCGGTGATGTCCATGGGCACAAATTACCCCACTTTGGTGCATCCGCCGGAGTGTAGTGCAAGACTGGCGCAATGCGGCTCGAAATTCTGCAAGGGGACATCACCACGCGCGACGTCGACGCGATCGTCAACGCCGCCAACTCGTCTTTGATGGGCGGCGGGGGAGTGGACGGCGCGATCCATCGCGCCGCGGGTCCGGAACTTCTGGACGCTTGCAGGGAGCTTCGCCGGAACTCGTTGCCGGACGGTTTGCCGGTAGGGCAGGCGGTGGCCACGCCGGGATTCAACTTGCCTGCCAGGTGGGTGATCCACACGGTCGGCCCCAACCGGCACGCTGGCCAGACCGATCCGGAACTGCTGGCATCGTGTTTCCGCGAGAGCCTGAAAGTGGCAGCGTCCCTCGGAGCGCGTTCTGTCGCCTTTCCCGCGATCAGTGCGGGCATTTACGGCTGGGACGCGCGCGAGGTCGCCACGATAGCGCTCGACGTCGTCCGCCGGCCCGACGTCTCCGCTGGGCTGGAACTCGTCGAATTCGTGCTGTTCAGCGCGGAGACGACGGAAGTATTCCGGAGCGTATTCGGGGTTTAGCGGACTCTTGCCCGTTAGGCCAGGTCCCTTTCAAGAATGGCTTTAAGCTCCCCAAGCTGTCCGACTTCGGACTCCATGGTCTTCGTGATCATCGGCCCCATGAGCTTCATGAAACCCTTGGGCTGGAGATCCAGGGCAAACCGGACAGTGGTGGCACCGTCGGTCTCGTGCAGCGTGAAGGATCCGGTCGGTCGGGCGGGGCCCGCAATGACCTGGAAATCGAGACGTTTGCCTGGTTGGGCTTCGACGATCTCGTAGTCGCCGGCGATCGTGCGGCCGCCGGGACCGGCCATTGTTTGCGAGTACACGGCACCCTTGCTGCCGGCTTCTCCGCTTGCGAGGGCGACAGTCTTCACCGCCGGACGCCACCGCTTAGTGTTCAGCCCGTCCGCCAGGAAGGCGTAGACGACATTTGCGGGGCGGTTGATCGAGACTTCGTTTTCAGCGTGGGCCATGTGGTTCCTTTCGCAAGACCGAACACCGCCCGCGGTTATCGGGCCGGCAAGACTGAGCATATACGTCCAACCCTCCCCGACGCCCGGTCACTTCTGGGGGTGTTTGCTGTGACGCCCGGTCACTTCTGGGGGTGTTTGCTGTGACGCCCGGTCAGTTGTGGGGGTGTTGGACGGGATGCCCGGTCAGTTGTGGGGGTGTTGGACGGGATGCCCGGTCAGGTGTGGGGGTGTTGGACGGGATGCCGGTTTTATGTGAGTGGGCGTCTGGGGGATGCCGGTTTTATGTGAGTGGGCGTCTGGGGGAGGGTGCCTGATGTGTGTGGGCGTTAGGCGGGGCGGGCTTCGCTCAGCTCGAGGCGGCTCCGGTATTCCACGGCTTGCTTGGTGATGGGGTCGACGAAACGGATGCCGCGAGCCAGCAACTGCAGCGGTTTGGAATAGTCGTCCGGGGCCTTGTCCAGGAGTTTGGGGTAGAAGGCGTCGTTGACTATCCCCAGCCCGAGCGACGCCATGTGCACCCGGAGTTGGTGGGTCTTGCCGGTGTGCGGCTCAAGCCGGTAGAGCGCCCGGCGAGCTGCGCCGCCGTCGTCAGCGCCGCCGTCGAACGTTCTCAGCAACTCGATGCGCGTCTCGGTGTTCGGTTCGCCGTCGACGACTTCGGCGAGGAGGTAGCTGCGGGACTTCGTCATCCGGTTGCGGACGACGGCGGGGAACTCGACGCCGGCATAGCCATCGGCAGGTGCCGCGGCCGAGACGCACTCGTACTCCTTCTGCACTTGCCGCTTCTCGAAGAGCACCTGGTACTTGCCGCGCGTCTGCGGGTTGGTGGAGAACAGCAGCACCCCGGCCGTCATGCGGTCGAGCCGGTGCATCGGGATGAGGTCCGGCAGGTCCAGCTGGTTCCGGAGCCGGACCAGCGCCGACTCCTGGATGTAGGTTCCGCCGGGCGTGGTGGGCAGGAAATGGGGCTTGTCGACCACGAGAAGGTGCTCGTCCTGGTGCAGGATGTTGATCTCCACGGGCATTCGCGTCTCGGGCGGGAGCGTGCGGTAGTACCAAATGAAGGTGTGTTCTTCGAGCCGGGTGGTCCGATCGAGCGGCGCGCCGCCCTCGCCCACGATCTCGCCGGCGTCGAACCTGTCCTCGATTCCCTGGGGGTCGATATGGCCCCAACGGTGCATCATGTAGTCCATGGCGGTGTCCCACGGCCCCTCGTCCGGGAGGCGCAGGCGGGTGGCGTTCACGCCGTCGCGCACGGGCAGGGGGGATTGCATCACCGGTCCATTCTACCGGGGGCGACCTGGCTCCCCGCCCGTTTCGACGGTTCCCTGCACGCTCGACGTCCGAAAGCACCTAGCCTGCAGGGAGCCGTCTAAATGGCCAACGGACAAGAAAAAACTTATTGACAAGAAAAGTTGTCGGTGAGCACAATGGAAGCATGTTGGACATCGAAGTGATCGAGGACCCCGCCGCGGCGGAAGCGTCGCTGGACCCGATCCGGACCCGCATCCTGCAGGAGCTGGCCGAGCCCGGTTCTGCCACGCAGTTATCCGTCAAAGTGGGCCTGCCCCGGCAGAAGGTCAATTACCATCTCAAGGCCCTTGAGCGGCATGGGCTCGTCGAGCTTGTGGAGGAGCGGAAGAAGGGCAACGTCACCGAACGCGTTGTGCGCGCGACGGCGGCGTCGTACCTGATCTCGCCCGTGGCACTCGCGTCCGTGGCACCGGATCCGCGACGCTTCGCGGACCGCTTTTCCGCCTTCTGGCTCCTGGCGCTCGCCGCCCGGACGGTCCAGGAGATGGGCAAACTGATCGCGGGGGCGGCCGCGGCCAAGAAGAAACTAGCCAGCTTCGCGATCGACGGCGAAATTACCTTTCGCTCGGCGTCGGACCGTGCCGCTTTTGCCGAGGAACTCGGCGTCGCGGTGACCCGGCTCGTCGACAAATACCACGACGGTGGAGCCAGCGCGGCGGCGGGCGGCGCACGCAAGCACAGGCTCGTCGTCGTACTCCACCCCGCACTCAAGGCAAGCAAACCGCACTCTCCAGAAAAGGAACAGGACAATGACTGACAACCGTGAATTCAAAATCGTCGCCGACACCGAACTGCCCGGCACACCTGAACGGGTCTGGCAGGCGGTTACGAAAGACACTTCGGCTTGGATGTTCCCCACCGATCAATGGCCGGCGGTGAACACCGTGGAGGAATACCCCAATCACCTCGTGTCCCGGATGGAGGGGCCCGACGGCTGGTTCAACCAGCTGGAGCACGTCCTGGAACCGCTCGACGGCGGCCGGGCCAAACTGCACTATGTCCACAGCGGCATTTTTGCTGACAACTGGGACGAACAGTACGACGGCGCCAGCAAGCACACCGAGTTCTACTTGCACACCCTGGGCCAGTACCTCCGGTACTTTGACGGTAAGCCCGTGATCTTCACGGACATCCAGGGACCTGCCGCCTCGCAGACCCCCGAGGGGTTTATACAGCTGAAGAAGGCCCTCGGTGTGGATGGCGTTGCGCAGGGGTCCCCTGTTGAGGTGGACGTCGACGGCGTGGGGCGGCTGAGCGGGGAACTCGACTTCTCCAACCAGCACTTCCTGGGCCTGCGAACGGCTGATGCCATGTACCGCTTCTTCGGCCGCAATTCCTTCGGTGCCCCGGTGGGCATGACCGTGCACGATTTCAGCGGTAGCGGCGATTCCGAGCTGACCGCCAAGGCCTGGGGTGCGTTCCTGGAGAAGGTGTACGCCTAAACCCGCGACGCGCTACGCGACTGCGGCGGGTTCCTTGGGAGCCTTCAAGGTCGTTCGGAGCTGCGGCGACGCGTCGATCCGCGCTTGGGCATCGCGCAATGCAAGCACCGCCGTTTCGAGCTGGGCCGGCGCGAGCGTGTACGGGACGCGCATGAAGTGTTCGAAAGCTCCGCCCACGCCGAAGCGCGGCCCGGCCGCCAGCCGCAGGCCGAAATCCGGGGCGACGACAGTGAGCGCGGTACTCGACGGCGTCGGCAACCTGCACCATGCCGTCAGCCCGCCGCTCGGACGTTCCACGTTCCACTCGGGCAAATGTTCGGCCAGTAGTCCGAGGAGCGCTTCCCGGTTCCGCCGCAGCTTCGCAAGCCTGGCGTCCAGCGGTTCGGCGAAGGCCCTGAGCAACCGGGCGGCGGCCAATTGCTCGACGACGGGCCCGCCCAAGTCCATCGTAGTCCGGACCTGCACGAAGCGGCTGATCAGGTCCTCTTCGGCGCGGATCCACCCGGTCCGGAGCCCAGCCCAGTGCGATTTGCTGAGCGAGCCGATGGTCACCACGGCCGGACTGAACGCCGCGAGCGGTGAGGTGTTGACGCCGTCGAGGTTCAGCTCCCGCAGCGTTTCATCGACCACCAGGACAGTTCCCGTCCCCGCCGCCTCGCGGACCAGGCGGCGGCGCTGGAGGTTGGACATGATCCGCCCTGTGGGGTTGTGGAAGTCCGGAACGATGTACGCCATGGCCGGGCGTTGGTGGCGCATCGCCGCCACCATGCCGTCGATATCCCAGCCGCCCGCCGTCGGCTCCGCGGCCGGCGCCGTGCCACCGCCCGACGTCGGCCCCGCGGCAGGCGGCATCGGCACCGGAACTGTGCGGGAGCCCGAAGCCCGGATTGCGTCGAGGGCATTGGGGTAGCTGGGGTGCTCCACGAGGACCTTCTGTTGGCGCCCGGCGAGTGTCTTCAGGATGATGTTCAACGCGTGCTGGGCACCGGAGGTCACCAGTATCTGCGCGGCCGTGGTGGGTATGCCGGCCGCCGTGTAGCGCTCCGCGATGGCTTCCCGGAGGGGCGGGAGGCCGACCGCGTCGTAGCCAAAACCGGGCAACAGTGCCGGCAGGTCAATCAACGCATCAGCGAATGCCCGGTGCACCACCTCGCCCGTGGCCGGCAATGAAGCATAGGCGAGGTCGAGGATCCCCTCCGGAACGGCCAGGCCCGGTCCGCTGACCGGAACCGCCCGGTGCGGAATCCCCGTGCGGCCGCGGCTGCCCTGGCCACCGCTGAGGAATCCCTGTTCGCGCAGGCTGGCGTAAGCGGCGGTGACGGTGGTCCGGCTGACGCCCAGTGCGACGGCAAGCGCCCGCTCACTGGGCAGCGCGACATCGAGCGGGATCCGCCCGTCCATCACCAGAAGGCGCACGACGTCGGCAAGCTCGCGATAGGCGGGAGCGGTGCCAGCGTTCCATGGGCCGAGGAGACGGACCATGGCCGAGGGGTTAAGGGATCCGGGCATAAGACCAGTATTGCAAACTGGCTATGGAAAGCAATGCCAGTTTTCGGCGAGCATGGTTTCATGATGACTCGCAGAATCACCCAGCTCCTGATTGGCCTCGCGTTGTATGGGCTCTCCCTGGCCATCTTCATCCGGGCCGGCCTTGGCCTGGACCCTTGGGATGTTTTCCACCAAGGCGTGGCGACGAAGATCGGGTGGAGCATCGGCACGGTCGTCGTGGTGGTCAGCTTCCTGGTCCTGCTCCTCTGGATCCCGTTGCGGCAGATGCCCGGCTTCGGAACCCTCGCCAACGCAGTTTTGGTGGGTGTCTTCGCGGATGTAGGCCTGGCCCTGATCCCTGCGTTCTCGCACCTGGGTGGCCAGATCGCCATGCTCGCCGGCGCCGTGGTGCTCAACGGCATCGCCTCGGCTTGCTACATCGGCGCGCGCCTTGGCCCGGGCGCCCGCGACGGGCTCATGACTGGTCTTGCTCGCCGCACCGGGTGGTCGGTGCGTTTGTCCCGGACTTTGATCGAGGTTGTTGTGCTCGGTGTGGGTTGGCTGCTGGGCGGATCCGTTGGTGTGGGAACCGTTGTCTACGCCTTGGCCATCGGTCCGCTGGTTCAGCTCTTGCTGCCCCTGTTCACGGTTCCGGCGAGGGCTTCCCAGGCTGCTTCCGAGGCGGTGCCGGCCGCTCCGTGACACCGATTCTTCCTGGCGACTCGCTGAATTCCTGACGCTCCCGGAATTCCGGGGGCGTCAGGAATTTTTCGTAGCGTCAGAAAATTTCCGTGGCGTCAGGCGGGCGCCCCGGGCTGGCACTGCGGGCAGAAGTAGATGATCCGGTCTTCCATCCCCGACGCCGGTCCCAGCACCCCGCGGCGAATCGGTGTACGGCAGCGAAGGCACGGCTGGTGCTCGCGGCCGTACACCCAGTAGCCGGAGCGGGGCATCCCCCGTACTCCAGGAAATGCGGCGCCACGGGTGATCCTTCGCCCTGGTCCCAGATTGGCCTCGAGCAGGACCTTCGCTTCCGCGAGCATCGCCGGCAGGTCCGGCACGGCCGATACCGGCGCGGCCGGATGCACCCCGGCCAGGAAACACGCCTCGCAACGGTAGATATTGCCCAGCCCGGCAAGGTTCCGCTGGTCCAGCAGTGCGATGCCAACCGGTGTGTCCGGCGCGGCCAGCAGCCGACGAACGGCCTTTTCCGCGTCCCAGTCCGGCCCGAGCAGGTCCGGGCCGAGGTGTCCTACCACCCGGGACTCATCCGGGGTCGGAATCACTTCCAGGATTCCCAGGGAAAAGCCGACGACGTCGGCCGTCGCCGTGCGAAGGACGCACCTTGCCGTGTGGCCGGGCTTCCTCCAGCGGCCGCCGGGGGCATAGACCTGCCAGCTTCCTTCCATTTTCAAGTGTGAATGGATGGTCAGGGCGCGGCGGGGCGAAACCCCCGCCGCCGAACCGGCGTCCGCCGAACCGGCGTTCGCCGCGGCGTCGTCCGCGGCATCCTCCGCCGGCTCTAGCAGCCGCATGAGCAGGTGCTTTCCCCGTGGCACCACCTCGGACACGGTCCATCCGGCTAGGTTCAGCGTGGCAAACCTGGGTACCCGGAAGTCCGAGGAGAGCAGCGTCTGTCCGGCGAGGGCCTTGTGCAACTCCGCGGCGGCCCGCCAGACCGAGTCGCCTTCAGGCACGGATCCGCAATCCCTTCGGCGTGGAGTACGCCCCGGCAGCCGCTAGCGCAGTAGCCACGGGTGTGTCCAGAAGGTCATGGCCGTTGACCTTCTCCATGATCAATTTGTCCACGGCTCCCCGGCGGACTACTCCCACCAAAGCAGTAGCGGCAGCCGCCAGGACGGCGTCGTCATCGCTGAAGACGAGCAGGGTTTTCCCTCCGCGTTCGACATATAAGGCCAAGGCGCCGTCGACCATAACCACCAAGGCCCCTGCTTTCCGCCCGGGACGGTGACCCGATCCTGCGTCGACCGCCAAGGCAGGCCATGGGAGCGCCGCGCCGTACGGGTTGGCGGGATCCGTTGCGGCAAGGGCCAACGCGACCGGCTCGGCCTTGGCGAGTTGAGCGTCTTCCGTGAAGGAACGCAAACGGTCCACCGTTGCCGGCACGGCAAATTGCGCGGCGCCGAGGTGCTCGATGAAGTAGCCGCGCCGGCACCGCCCGGCCTCTTCGAGCCGGGCGAGGACCTTGTACATCAGCCCGAATCCGCCCAGGATGTTCTCCACCATGACGGAGCCGCGGGTCACGATGCCGTACCTGTCGAGGAGTAGTTCGGCGGTGCCGCGCGCATGGATGGTGGGGTCGAGTTCAGGAGACGGCAACGCGGACCAGCGCCCGACGGCGAGCGGGGGAGTGGGAGCCGTCGCTGAGCCATAACGTCCGCCCGTGAGTCCTGGCGATCCCATCAAGCCCGTGCCGTGCGAGCGTCCGAGCCTGCCCATGCGCAGGGACCTGGCCCGTGGAGCCCGGGCGGGCTGTTTGTGGGCAGTACGGCCGCCGGCAATCATGGCGCGGACGGGGGCAAAAGTATCGCCGGTGATGCGTCCGGCCCAGACGAGATCCCACAAGGCGGCCACCACGGCGTCGTCGCTGAGGACAGCATCCATGCCGCCCGCGACCTCGGTGAGTTGCCGGAAGAAATACGCGCCCCCGCCGGTCTGCAGGTATTCCAGGAGGCGCAATTGCGCGTCGCCGGGCTCGAAATCAGGGTCCGGGTTGAGCGTCAGTTCCGCGGCCTCGGCCACATGGAGGCTGATCCAACCGTCGTTCCCGGGCAAGGATCCGGCTCCGGACCAGAGGATCTCGCCCGCGGCCATGAGTTCGTCCAGCATGGCTGGCTGATAGTCGGCGATCCGGCCGGCCAGCACCAAAGGCTCCCACGCCGACGCCGGCACAGGCACGCCGGAGAGCTGATCGACCACCGTCATGATCCCGTCCAGCCCACGCAATGCCGGAGCCCCGCGGGAGCGGCCGGCGGTGGGCACGGAGACGTTTTGCCATGCGGGGAGGAACCGGCCGTACGCTGCGGCGTCCACCGGCTCTACTTCGGCCCGCAACGCGGCAAGCGAACGACGCCGGAGCTTGCGCAGCACTTCGGAATCGCACCACTCGCTGGCCGGCGGAGCCGCCGGAAGCTCCGGAGCCGCCGGAAGCTCCGGAGCTACGGGGGCTTCCGCACCAGGTCCGGAGTCAGGCGCAGTAGGGTGCGGCCGGAACTCGCCCTCCACGACCCTGCCGTCTGCCGCCAAACGCTTCAGCGCGGTGCCCACGACGGCGACACCCAGTCCCAGCCTCGTCGCGGCCTCCTCGGCCGTGAAGGGTCCGTGGGTCCGGGCGTAGCGGGAGACGAGGTCGCCGAGCGGGTCGTTGACCGGTTCGATGAAGGCGAGGGGAACGCCCATGGGCAACGGAACGCCGATAGCGTCCCGAAGCCGGGCCGCGTCCTCGATGGCCGCGAACCGTTCCACCCCCCCGAGGGTGACCGTGAGGGCGCGGTTGGCTTTCCGCAGTGCGGCTAGGTGCGATGCGGCCGCAAGCTCTGTGGACGCATCCATCTCCGGTGCGGGCGCCTCCGAGGAGGGTGCTACCGCGTCCTCGGATTGCAAACGGGCGGCCACTTCTTCCACACTCAGGGGTCCGAGCAGGCGCAGCAAGTCCGCAACGCCTTCCATGCCCCGCACCCGCCTGTCCGGTGCCAACCGCTGGAGCTCCAGCTCGGTGGCCTCAATGACCTTCGCGTCCAGGAGCTCGCGCAGTTCCACCCTGCCCAGGAGCTCGTTCAGGAGCGTGGAATCGAGCGCCAAAGCCGCGGCCCTGCGTTCGGCGAGCGGTGAATCGCCCTCGTACAAGTACTGCGCCACGTAGCCAAAGAGCAGCGACTTGGCGAAGGGGGAGGGCTGCTGCGTGGTGGTTTGCACCAAGCGCAGTTCCCGGCGCTCGATCGAGGCGGCAATGTCCTTCAACGCGGGCAGATCGTAAACGTCCTGCAGGCATTCGCGCACGGTCTCAAGGACGATCGGGAAGGAAGGGTATTTCTTGGCGACATCCAACAACTGCGCCGAACGCTGCCGTTGCTGCCATAGCGGCTGCCTCTTCGCCGGATTCTGCCGCGGCAGCAGTAGGGCGCGGGCGGCGCACTCACGGAAGCGGGACGCGAACAACGCGCTGCCGCCCACCTCCGCCGTCACGATCTGCTCGAGTTCCTCGGGGTCGAAAAGGAACAATTCGGCTCCGGGAGGTTCGTCCTCCATCATCGGCACGCGCAGGACGATGCCGTCGTCTGCTGCCATGGCGGATCCGTCCAGCCCGTAGCGCTGCTGTAGCCGCTGCCCGACGGCGAGGGCCCACGGCGCGTGGACCGGCATCCCGAAGGGGCTGTGCAGCACTACCCGCCAGTCACCGAGCTCGTCGTGGAACCGCTCGACGACGAGCGTCCGGTCGTTCGGAACCACTTCGGTGGCTTGTTTCTGCTCAGCCAGATACTGGATCAGGTTCCGGGCAGCGTAGTCGTCCAGCCCGCTGGCTTCGCAGCGTTCCAGCGCTGGCTCTTGGTCCGAGGCGGAGAGCTCACGCACGAATGCTCCGAGCGCCCGGCCAAGGTCCACTGGCCTCCCGAGGGAATCGCCCTTCCAGAACGGAAGTTTCCCGGGCTGGCCGAAGGCGGGCGAAACAAGGACGCGGTCATGCGTGATGTCCTCGATCTTCCAGCTGGTGGCGCCCAAGGCGAAGACGTCGCCAACGCGTGATTCGTAGACCATTTCTTCGTCGAGCTCGCCGACGCGCCGGCCGCCTTTGGCAGCGCGCGACGCCGGACTGGGCTCCTGTGCCGATGCCCCACCGCCGGAGCCGGAACCGGCCCCTCCCGAACCGGAACCGGAACCGGTACCTTCGGTTTCCGTGCCGATGATGTAGACGCCGAAGAGCCCGCGGTCGGGGATGGTTCCGCCTGAGGTCACAGCGAGGCGTTGAGCTCCCGGACGCCCTTCAATGGTGCCGCCGTTGCGGTCCCAGACGATGCGTGGCCGGAGTTCGGCGAATTCGTCGGAGGGATACCGGCCGGCCAGGAGGTCCAAGGTGGCTTCGAAAGCGGACCGGGGCAACGTGGCGAACGGAGCGGAGCGGCGCACGGTGGCGAACCATTCCTCGACGTCGATGCTTCCCAGTGCGGTGGCGGCGACCGTTTGTTGGGCCAGGATGTCCAGGGGGTTGGCGGGAATATGGAGGCGTTCGATCTTCCCGCTCAGCATCCGTTCCACAGTGATGGCCGTGTGGACCAGGTCCGCCCGGTGCTTGGGGAAGAGCACGCCCTCGGAGATCTCACCGACTTGGTGGCCTGCCCGGCCGACCCTTTGCAGTCCGCTGGCCACCGATGGGGGCGACTCAACCTGGACCACGAGGTCCACGGCACCCATGTCGATGCCGAGTTCCAGGGATGATGTGGCAACAACGCACCGCAGCCGGCCGGACTTGAGATCGTCTTCGATGAGTGCCCGCTGGTCTTTGGACACGGATCCGTGGTGTGCGCGGGCCAGGACCGGATCGGCCCCGCTCGTGCTCCCGGCTTGGGCCATCATGTGCGCTGGGGTCGCCGTGGACGCGGGCGGCCCGAAATCAGGTACCGAATCCACGGCAGCGGAAAACACATCCACCGCCATGAGCTGGCGTTCCGCGAAGATCTCGTTCAACCGGGCGGTGAGTCGCTCCGCGAGCCGCCGGGAGTTGGCAAACACAATGGTGGACTGCTTCGAGAGGACGAGGTCAACGATCTTCTCCTCGACGTGCGGCCAAATGGACGCTTGCGGTTGCAGCCCTGAGGCTGGTCCGGAGTCGAACGCGCCGGCGGCTCCCGCGAGGTCCGACATGTCCTCCACAGGTACGCTGACCACCAGGTCCCAGTTCTTGTGCGACGGCGGCGCGACGATTTCGACGGGTGCCGAGCCCGCGAGGAATTGCGCGACGAGCTCGCGCGGCTCCACGGTGGCCGAGAGGCCGATCCTTTGGGCAGGTTTCGGCAGCAACGCGTCAAGCCGCTCCAATGACACCGCGAGGTGCGCGCCACGCTTGGTTCCTGCCACGGCATGGACCTCGTCGACGATCACGGTGTCCACTTCGCTCAGCGTCTCCCGGGCCTTCGATGTCAGCATGAGGAACAACGACTCGGGCGTGGTGATGAGGATGTCCGGCGGGTGGCTGAGCAGCGCGCGGCGGTCCGCCGTCGTCGTATCTCCCGACCGGACGCCGACGCTCACCAGCGGGGCCGGCAACCCGAGCCGCTTGGCGGTCTGCGTGATACCGATCAGGGGAGAGCGGAGGTTCCGTTCGACGTCGACGCCGAGCGCCTTGAGGGGTGAGATGTACAAGACGCGGGTCTTGCGCTTAGGGGATTTGGCGCGTCCGCGGGCGGGTGTGTCCTCAAGCCCCGGAAGGGCGTCCGCCGAAGAGTCCGGGGCCACCGACAGGAGCCGGTCCAGCGCCCACAGGAAGGCTGCGAGCGTCTTGCCGGAACCGGTGGGCGCCACGACGAGTGCGTGCGATCCGGAAGAAATAGCCTTCCATGCACCGTCCTGGGCAGGGGTGGGCGTGGAGAAAGCACCGAGGAACCATTCGCGCGTGGCGCGGCTGAAGCGGTCCATGGCCGAATTGCCAGGACCGCCCGGTACCTCCTGTTCCTGCATTCCTCCATCATGCCTCACGGCACCGACACAATAAGGGACAGCCCACAAGAAGGAACAGGAGGCAATGCGGATCAGGGGCTAGGCCCCCGGCCGCCCTACCCCGCTTGGAACGCCTGGACGGTCAGGAGATTGATATTGGTGTTGCTGCAGGCTGTTTGTTGTTGCGGGATGAACAGCGAGGCAGTGTCGCCGGGTGGGTAGACCCGGAAGCCGGCGGCCGGGACCTGGGTGCACTCGGGGTAGTTCCCGGCCTGGGTGTACCGGAGTTGGGCGAAACCGGACTTCCCCGGTTCGAGAAGTACTTGTGCCACAGGCTGGGAGGCGTCGCGCGCGGCAGCCGCACCGATCGGATCACCGGTGGGCCCGGACGTGAGCGACACGCCCGGGAAGCCATTGAGGATGCAGGGTTGGGAACCGGAGTTGGTCAGGATGAGCTTCATGTAGACGCTGCCGGCCGCTCCACCCCCTTTGGAGTCGAGCGAAGCCGTCAGCGAGTCCGACTTGCAGAGAGGGGTGCCGGATGCCGTCGTGCCCGTGCTCGACGGTGTGGTGCTGCCTGTTGGGCTAGAAGTAGCCGAGGCCGAAGCCGACGGCGTGGGCGTTGCCGTGGCCGACGGCGACGCCGAAGCCGTGGCGTTGCTTACGGCTGAGCCCGAGGGCTGGGCCTGGCTTTGGAAACACCCTGAGAGCAGGAATACCGAGGCTGCTGCCATCGTGAGCAGGAGACCGTTCTTGACTCGCATATTCGTCATGCGCACAGCATTTCGTCGTCGTATGCCGGAGTCAACTGCGGCGCGGCAGGGGCGCCGGATTGGCGTCCGGATCGTAATGTTCCGGACGCCAACCCGGCCGACCCGTTACTTGGCCTCGGAAGCCTTCGCGTTACGGCTGCGGAAGAATGCCGCGCCACCCAGCCCCAGGCCTGCCACGCCGGCGATCAAGCCGGCCCAGCTGCGAGCCTGCGAGCCGTCGTCGGTCACGGAAGCTGCTTGCTCCGTGGAGATTGAAGCCGCCATGTGGCCATCGGCCGCGGGTGCACCCGCGGCGGCACCCTCGGCCGTGACCGCCACCGACGGAGCCGGGGCCTTGAGCGAGTGCGGGTCCTGGCCGTCCTTCGGAATTTCAGCCCAGTTTGTCTGCCCTTGCTCGCAGCTCTGGAGCGTGGGGAAGTAGAGGGTCTTGCCGGCTGTGTCGGGCAGTTTCACGGACAGCACCAGGGCATCGCGCAGGTGCGGGTCCAGCGGGGTCTTGGCGGTGTACACAACTTGGCTGGTGCGCTTGGTGATCGATGTGCCGTCGGCCAGCTTCTTGGGTTCGGGGAGCGTCTGCGTCACCTTCTCCACTGTCCAGTTGGGGTTCACCGTGGGCGTGGCGTCCGTCAGTTCATCCGGCAAGTTGATGGTCACCTTGGTGGTGCCCGAAGCGTCGCAGCCGTGGGGAACGCCGAAAGTCAGCAAGGCGTACGAATTGGCCGTGGTTTTGTCCGGGTTGATGGACACATGGGCAGATGCGCCAGCGAGGCCGGCCATCATCAGTGCGGCGGTGCCGCCGGCGATTGCGGTGGCCGAGACGGCGCGGCGGAGGGAGGACTTGTTCATGGTTGTTGCCTTTCAACGGGCGGCGCGAAGGCGCGCCAAAGTGCGGGGATATGCCCGCCACCGGTAGAAGGCGGTGCCGGGCGGAGTCAGGAGGGTACGACGACGGCGGGCGGCCCGCGTCTGCTGTCCTGCCTGAGGTTCCGCCAGGGACGGGGGATGAATACGGCAGGCTCGCTCAACACGACAGCTGAGCTGCCGGCGTCGGGCCTGAAAATCAGGCGGAGGAGCTGCAGGAGCGGACGGAGCCACGCAGCGAGCTGCCACAGTGCCTGCTCGCCCTTGGCCAGGAGCAAAGCCGAAGCAGCCGTCGCGAGGGCGTGCCCTGCCAACATCAGCCAGCTAAGCGGAGTGTCCGCCTCATGAAAATGCACTGTTTCCGCTCCCAATGGCGGTGAAAGGTGCTCCGCGGCCAAATGGTGTGCCGGCGACCCCGGGGCCGGGACAGTGAGCGGACCGAACGCCGTGAATGCCTGGTGCAGGACCAGCTGGCCGACTCCCAGAAGCGCGGCAATGACCGGGAATCCGAGCTTGGACCGGGTGGCAAGAGTGGTGGCGAGCCCGGTCAAGGCGAGGACGGCCAACAGGACCGGAGCGACCGGAAGCGCGCCGCCGGAGAGGACGTGGGCGGCTGCGGCGAGTGCGACAATGGCGACCGCCAAGGCCCCCGAACGCATGGCATGGAAGGGCGTCCGGGCATGCGATGCGCGCACGGGTCCCTCCCTCTGTAGCGTTCAAGCGGCTGGTCGACCGTCCGACCGGCTGGTCAACCCTGAAATTCTACCTATTATTCGTGGCCGCGCCGCGGTGGGATGGGTCGTGTGACTTGGCCTTGGTGGGCCGCTCCACCGGACTGTGGCCCTTCTCCGCCCGGTTCCGGCGCCCCTTCTGAATACCTGCGTGCCGCCCTCGAACCGGCGATGGTGCTTGCCCCGATGCTGATGAGGGCACCGAGGATCATGGCGGCGGCTTCTCCCGGCTCCAGCAAGTGCAATTGGGAGCCGATGGTGGCGGCCGCAACGGGTACTCCCAATTGCGACGCCGCCAGTATTGCAAGCGGCAAGGGCTGGCCGAGGGCCCGGATGCTTCCATGCACCAGGAGCGTTCCGAAGCCAAGGCAGATCCCGAGGAGGATCATCCGCGGGCTGCCCGCGAGGGTCCGCAGGTCCAGCGACGCACCCAGCCAGACGAAGAACACCGGCCCGAGGAAACCGTCGCTCACGGCGAAGAGCTGGTGCGCGAGGCGACGGGGTTCGCCTACCGCCGAGACCACCAGTCCGAAGGAGAACCCCGCCAGCATGATGGACACGTGGCCCAGGACGGCGAGTCCGGACAGAGCGAAGAGCAAAGCAAGTTGGATCCGCAGTTCCAAGGCGAACTTCCGGTCTTCGGAGATGTCATGCAACTGTCCGCGGTTACCGCTGTTCTCCAGCCAGCGAAGCACAAAGAACAGGACCAGCGCGCAAGCCGCGACGACGGCTGCCCCCACCGCCGCCCGGCCGGCGTTGGGCGGGTCAACGGCTAAGGGAAGCGCCACTATGCAGGCGATGTCAGCGATCGCCACTTGCGCCGTCGTCGTCAGGACCTTCGGCCCTGTCAGCCGAAGCGAGTCGACGATCGGGAGGACCAGTGCCGCCGAGGAGGAAGCGAGCAGCACGATGTAAAGGGGAGCATGTCCGGTGCCGAAGGCAAAAGCGATGACGATCCCGACGACGGCGGCCAGCACCGCGGCGGTGCCGGCGCGCAGCGATCCGCTCCCCAGTGCGGGGCGGATCGCTTTGTCCCGAACCGGCACATGCGTCCCTGCAACGAACATGATGAGGGCGAATCCGACGTCCGCCACGAAGGAGAAGGTGGGATCCGAAGAGTCCACCAGGCCCAGGCCCGTACGTCCGATGACGATGCCCGCCAGCAACTGTCCCAGGACGACGGGAAGATGCCATTTCCGGGGCAGCGCAAGCAACGGTCCGAGGAGCGCGACCGCGGCGATCAGCGAAAGCTGAAAGAACGACACGCGATCCTCCTTCCACCGGGCATGACGGTTGGCCTCGGATGATCAGCGGGGCGCATCAGCCAGTTTCAGGGGGATATCCGTGTTCTCGTCCGTGTAGTAGCTTGCGCACACCCGGTGGTAGCCATCGGCCACCTGTGCGGGAATGCCGCGGGCGAGGTCGCCCTTGACGATGAGGATAGGCGAGAGTTTCTTGCCTTCCTTGATCTTCTTCAGGTCCGAGGCGACGTGGACGTTGTCCTCCGGCAACAGTGCCAGCCGCGCGGCACGGAGAATGTCCTTGGCCTTGCGGTGTTGGACGGGCGCAACCTTGAATGCAGCGACAACGGAGGCAACGACGTCGTCCGCTTCCAACAGCGATAGGTAGTCAGCCGCGCTCGGATAGTCCTGGTCCTCGGGCTGCGCCAACCAGCGGACTTCGTGTTTGTTGCCATCAGGCATGCGTTGTACTCCTAGGCCAGCGGTATCGGCTTGCGAACGTCGGCGGCGCCGGCCGTGGGACCTTGGAGCGGTCCGTGCCGGGCCGTCGCCGTCGCAATTCAAGTGCGAGGCTTTCTTGGCCGCGCGCCATCGCCCAACGGTGATTCGCGGCGAAAGCCGGTTTGAGCAGCCAGCTTAGCCGCCGGAGCAGCGGTTTCGATACGCTGACCCGCCAGTCATAGGTGATCACGGTTTCCGGGCCGTCCTGTTCGAACGTCCACCGCCCGGTGCCCCGCAAGTCACCACTCGCCGCGATCGCGAAACCCTGCTCCGTGATCGGTTCGGTGACCGTGAATCTCCAACGCAGCGTGTACGGCAACCAGCCCTTGGTGTGCAGGGAGAAGGATTTCCCCGTACCGTCCGCATTACCGGGATCCAGCGGAATAACCCTCAAGTAGACCGAAGGCCACCATCGGGGCAACGTTCCGGCGTCGCCCAAGATATCCACGACCTCGCGCGGGGTTCCCGCGACGCGCCACACGGTGCGGAACTCGTAGTCGGCTTTGCTCTTCGAAACGCCGCCCATTGCAATTACCGGACCGTTACGGTCAGTCGCTGGATGTCATTGTTGCCCATGCCGAGATAGGTCCACTCGGGCGCCTCCGGCTGGGTGTGGCCGGTGGAATCTGTCGCACGGCATGCCAGCTCGTGGGAACCGGGAGTTGCTATCCACGTGAACGTCCATCCGCGCCATGCATGCCGTCCGGTGGGAGCCTGAAGGTGGGCCTGTTCCCAGATCCCGTCCACGCAGACTTCCACGCTGTCCACAGTTCCTTGGCCGGACCAGGCCCGGCCGCTCAACTGGACCGGCCCGGCGTGCACGGTGCGTTGCCTCGTGAGGAAGTCGGGAATGCCGGGGGGAGCCATGAGGGAGCGTACTTTGATCCGCTGGACGGGCTCGCCGGGATCGTCTGCGGCTTGTGTGTAGCGGTAGGAATGGAGCTGTTGGTAACCCTCGAAGCTGTGGTCGATTGCGTCGATGGATTGCAGCCATTTGACGCTTGTCATGCCGTACCAGCCCGGGACGAGCAACCGGAGAGGGTAGCCATGCTGCGGCGGCAGGGCTTGCCCGTTGACCTCATAGGCGAGCAGGACGTCGTCGGACATTGCTTCTGCGAGCGTCAGGCTGCGCGCGTACTGATGCTCCACGCCGCCTTGGATCCCGCGGTCCGCACCGGTGAAGACGAGCTCGACGGCGTCCGGTGACACGCCGGCGTCGAGCAGCAACGGAGCGAGCGGGGTGCCGGTCCACTCGGCGGTCCCCACTCCGCCTTGGTCCCATGGCTGGCTCACAGGCCGCGGTTCCAGCCGGGAGCGGCCGTTGCCGGCGCACTCCATCGTGACGGCTTGGGTGCGCCGCTCGCGTTGCTGTAGGTCAGGCAGGGTGTACTCGTGCGGATGGTCCACGAGCCCGCCGATTTTCAGCCGCCACGAGACAGGATCGATCTTGGGAACGTCGAAATGGACCAGGAGATAGTGCATGCCGAGCGGTGTGACGGGCCATTGGAGCATCTCCAACGGCATGGCATGGTTGCGCGAAGCGAGTTGCAGTTCTTCGCGGGTGATGGGACCTGTTGTTGGAGTCGATGGTGCGGGTTCTGCCGGAGCGGCGGGGGCCGTGGAGGCCGGGGCGGCAACAGCAGCGACTTCCGCTGTTCGGCGGGTGTTGACGCTCATGCTCCCAGTATGGGCGCCCGGCGCGGCAGTGTCACTGGACTTTGCCCGGCAGCGAGGTGCTTGTTCCGGGGAGCGTTCGGCGACGGGGATGCTGGGCGTCCGACGCCGGGCACGCGTCCGGCGTCGGGCTGTTGGGCAAGTATTGTTCGTTGAGTTGGTCTTTGGTGCTCGTGCTCCGGGACCGGGTGGAATGAAAAAAGGAGAGCCTCCATGAAGATCCGAGCCCCACGACTCGACGTGAGTGGCGTTCTCCTTGTTTGGGCGCTGATATTCGGGCTTTGGCAACCATTCATATGGTGGCGGGGCATCGTCTCTGCCGTATGTTTGATCGTCGCGTTATGGGGCGTTGTTGGGTGGTTCCGCCGCCGTTCCGCGGGCGGGCGTTCGCGCTCCTGACGGACAGGACTGCACTGCGGACGGAAGCTGCGCCTTACCATTCAACCCTTCCGGTTCAGTGGTAGTTTGCGGTCATGGCAAATGCCCTCGCATGGTTGTCGCAGTCTGGTGTTGTCCAGGGGTTGCTTCTCGGTGCCGTGCTGGCGTTCTTAACGGCGATCCTCGTGATGAACGCCGTGGGCAGGGCGGTCACGAGCACCGTTAACGGTTGGAGTGCGATCCGCAAATGTGGGCAGCCAGGCAACGGAGTCCTCGTACGGGCTGCCTGCGCAAAAGCCCTGCCTCTCGTCAATGTCTTTGAAGAGGCTGCGTACTGGACCGCCACCGCGGATAGCTCACGGGAAGCCCTGAGCGGCGGCCGCCGCTACCTCCTGCATTTTCCCGCCGGGCAGCTCCCGCCGCATGACGCCTTCTGGTCGCTGACTCCGACCGATACCGCCGGGTACATGGTGGACAACCCCGCCCATCGCTACAGCATTGGTGACCGTTCGCCTCTGGCCCAGAACGCGGATGGTTCCGTCGATATCTATCTCCAGCACGAGCCTCCGAGCGGGCACGAGCAGAACTGGCTGCCCGTTCCGTCCGGCAAGTTCAAGCTGATGTTCCGCGTCTATCTGCCCGGTGAGGCGATTCTTGATGGAACGTACCAATTGCCGGGCATTGTCAGGGCGCAGTGACATGAACCGCCTCATCTTGAAGTACGGACGCCCGCTTACCGCCGTCATACTGGCGATCTTCGCTTGGGTCATCTACCGGCGGATCGCCAGCGGGGACGGGATCTTTCCCCTCGTCATAGCTGCGGTCATCATCTGGGCGCTCGGCGCGCCGGCTCTCATTTACCTTTGGCCGCGCCTCACGGTCAATGGGTACAAGAGAGCGATTCTCAAGCATGGTTTCGGTGAAGGCCCCATCCCCGTCAACACTCTGTACGCCGTCCCCGGCACGTCATCGCCGTCGAACCCGCGCGGGAGCCTTATGGCAACCGGGGCCGACGATTTGCTGTACGTCGGCGGCTGGCTCGACCTGAGCAAGGGACCGCAAGTCCTGCACGTACCGGACATGGCAGGCCGTTACTTCAGCGTGCAGTTCACGGACCCGTCGAGGAGCAGCAATTTCGCCTATGTGGGCAAACGCGCCACGGGAACCAAAGCGGGCGACTATCTCCTCAGCGGACCGGGTTGGAAGGGAACCGTGCCGGACGGCATGGCAGAGATTTCTTCGCCAAACCAATCCGCGCTCGTCATCGGCCGGGTCTTCGTCGAGGGCGACAGTGACCTTCCGACGGCGTACGCGCTCGCAAAGCAAATACAGCTCGCGCCGCTGAAGCAGTAGCCTTCGACTGGACCGGCCCTGACGGCTATCGGCGGAAGGTGACGTGGATGACGCCGCTTTCGGCCGTCTCCGACGTGACGGAGTAGCCGCTTTCCAGCCCGCGGAGGTCGTCCCAAAGCCGTATTCCGCTACCGAGCAGGATCGGTGTGATGGCGACGTGTAGCCGGTCGACAAGCCCGGCCCTGAGGTAGTCGCGCACGACTGTAGGGCCACCGCCGATTCGCACGTCCTCGTCACCCGCCGCGCTGAGCGCTTGTTCAAGTACTTCTTCGGGGCTGCCCTTGACGAAGTGGAAGGTCGTACCGCCCGCCATCGTGAGGGCAGGACGGGGCGTGTGGGTCAGGACGAACACCGGGACGCGGAAGGGCGGCTCATCGCCCCACCAGCCCTTCCAATCGGGGTCATCGGGGAAGGTATGGAACCCGAACATGCCGGCACCCATAATCTCGGCTCCGACACCCTCGAAGTAGGCCGCTGCGTATTTGTCGTCGACGCCGGACGTTCCTTCTCCGCTCGTGTCATGCAAGACCCGCTCACGGAACGTGCGGGTGGACGTATATGCATCAACCAAGCGGCCCCAATCGGAGCCGAACGGATTCTCCGGAGTTGCGTCCGTTGTGGTGGCGAAACCGTCAAGCGAGATATTCAGGTCAACGCGAACAGCCATGGTGGTCCCCTCAAATCAGTGCCCGAGCTTTGCAACCACCATACTGGCGGTGGGATCGCCGTCGCCGAAGAACTCACGGAAGAATTCGTGTAACGAGGCGCTAAATTCCCGTCCCGCTACAATGAGACATATGCCGGACATCGAGCGTTGGCCAACCGGAAGGTTGCTGTCTACAGCAGCCCGACTAGTGGAACATGCTTGGGACGAGAATCTCAGGGCAATCGGGCTCACCCACGCCGGTGTCATCGCGCTGGAGGTTCTTGCAGCCACTGGCCCCATCACCCAGACCACGTTGGCGCAGATCGTGCGCGTACAGGCCCAGACCATGGGCCAGACCATCAGTAGGCTCGAGGCCCACGGCCACGTAAGCCGCAGCCGAAGTTCCGAGGACCGTCGGGTGTTCGTCGTTTCGCTGACCGACGCCGGCAAGGAAGCCCTAGAGGGGGCGGCGGAATCGGAACGGCTGGTTCTCGCCCAAGTTTCCATCGATACCTCGATGTTCAGGCAGGAATTGAAAATAGTCGTGAGCGAGCTGGCAGACCGGCAATCGGCCGGGGCAGATACCACCGCGTTGACCTCTGCGGCACAGGACGACTAATCCGACAAGACGTCGTCTATTCCGACGAAACGTCGACGGCGGCCTGCTCGCCGGACGCAGCCTCATCACCGCGCGCGGAGCGCCCGCCGCGGGCAGCCAGCTCATCCAGGACCGCGTCGTACCAGGACTTGACTCCGAACTCTGGCTTCTCGGCGTCGAGCAGCTTGAAGAGCGCGTCGGCCAAAAAGTTGAGCTCCGTATCGGACAAATTCGCAAGGCCCTGGACCGGGTCCATTTCGTTTTCCAGGCACGAGGTCAGCAGGGCGTTCACAGCGCGGCTCCAGGCATAACGGCGGCCACGCAAGAAGCCTTGGAAGAGAGGGGGGTCTGGCGGGTCATGGGGTCCCTCCATGGAAAGAGTTCCTAGAGCCTCTGCATAACCCTCTCTGATGATATCGACGCGCCCGGCCGCGCGGCAAGACTGCGCCCGGCCGTGCAGGGCTATCCGCCGATGTATGACATCTCGATCTTGCGAGCCGCGGCTTGCTTGTGTGTGTACGAACTGCGCAGTTCCGAGTAGCGGTCCGTGCGCCCGCCCCACAGGGCGGATAACGCCGTCGAAAGCTCGACGTCGGACGCGCCGCTGCGGAGCAGCGCCCTCAAGTCCGTGCCGGCTGTGGCGAAAAGGCAAGTGAACAACTTGCCGTCTGCGGAAAGCCGGGCACGCGTACATCCGCGGCAAAACGCCTGCGTCACGCTCGAAATGACGCCGATTTCGCCGCTGCCATCCGCGTAGCGCCAGCGGTCCGAGGTCTCGCCGGGGTAGTTGGGCGCCACTGGCTCCAGCGGGAATACCGCCCCGACGCGGGCCAGGACCTCGGCTGAAGGCACCACTTCATCCATTTTCCAGCCGTTGGACGCACCTACGTCCATGTATTCGATGAACCGCAGAATGAAGCCGGATCCCTTGAAGTGGCTCGCCATCGGAAGAATGTCCTGGTCGTTCGTGCCGCGCTTGACCACCATGTTGATCTTCACCGGCCCTAGTCCCGCGGCCTGGGCAACATCCGCCGCGTGCAGGACCTTCGCCACGGAATAGCCGACGCCGTTCATGGCTTGGAAGGTCTCCTCCCGCAGGGAGTCCAGCGAGACTGTCACTCGGTTCAGCCCTGCCTCCTTGAGGGCCTGTGCCTTCTGTGCGAGAACTGAGCCGTTGGTCGTCATGGCCAGGTCCGGTGCCAGCCCGTCGGGAGTGCGCAACCGGGCCAGCATCCGCACCAGTTCCTCGATGTCCTTCCGCAGCAGGGGCTCACCGCCGGTCAGCCGGATCTTCCGGACGCCGTGGTCCACCGCGGTGGACGCCAGCCGGGTGATTTCCTCGAAGGTGAGCAGCTGGTCCTTGGGCATGAAAGCGAAGTCCCTGCCGAAAATCTCCTTGGGCATGCAGTAGACACACCGGAAATTGCATCTGTCCGTGACGGAAATCCGCAGGTCCCTCAAGGGCCGGTGGAAGGTGTCAGTGATGGGATTGGCGTCCATGCAGCGCCCTCTCAACGCGGTAGTAGTGCCAACCGCTTGTGCCACTCCCAGAGTATGCCCGGCTTCCCGGCGCCCACAATGGAGGTCCGGGTGGGGCTCTCCCGTTGGGGACGCGCCGTCGGCCTGCGGCATGGGGCGACGCGCCGTCCTGACCTTCTTTGGTTTTGGAAAGCGCTTACGTCGCGTCATTCCGGGGTGATTATGCGCCAAACAAGGTCAGGACGGACGTGCGGTACGAAGGCATCCGGTGCTAGGTCATGCAGCGTGCGCGCCGCAGGCGTCGGTGATGATGCGGCGGGCAAAATCGACGGCGCGTTTCCCATACGTGGCCCCATCCAGGACAGCGGCCGTGGCGTAGGCCCCGTTGAGGATGATGAGGAGTTCTTCGGCGAGCTGCGCGGCGTCGTCGGCCGCGGCGTCAACCGCGAGGGAGTAGAACCAGTCGCGGACTTGCTGCTTGTGGGTGACGGCTGCGATGTGGGCCGGGTGTGCGCCGCCGGGGAACTCGGTGTTCGTGTTCAGCATTGGGCAGCCCCGGTAGGTCGGCCCGGCACAGTCCGTAGCCAATACCTCGAAGACGGCAAGGAGTTTGTCCTGGGGTTCACGCCGCTCATCGGCGGCCTGTTGCATACGCTCGAACCAGGCATCAGCGCGGCCCTGGACATAGGCAGTGGCGAGTGAGTCCTTGGTGGGAAACTGGCGGTAGAGCGTGGCATTGCCAACCCCGCACTCCTTCACCACAGTGTCCATCCCCACTGCGCGGATGCCCTGCTGATAAAACAACCGGGTAGCCACTTCGAGAACGTTGCGGCGGTTCTCTTCGCCTGATTTGCGCGCCACCAAACCACTCCTTCTGAATCGTTTCCTGACACCAGTTTGACAGACGGAACGATCCGTCACAAACTTGAGAACGATTCGTCACATTTGATCCGGGCAGCCCGGACGAGAAGAGGAGAACGTTATGAAGGCAGCAGTTTTCGGTACCGGCATGGTTGGCCGGACCATCGCAGCACGACTGGTCGAGCTGGGCCATAGCGTGACCATGGGCACGCGCGATCCGGAGGCAACACTGGCCCGGACTGAGGCCGACGCCATGGGCGCTCAGCCCTTCGCGGGCTGGGCCGCTGAGAACGGCGATGTAACTCTTGCCCGTTTCGCCGATGCCGCAAGCGGGGCTGACCTCATTGTCAATGCAACCAACGGCGGTGCCTCGCTCGAGGTGTTGACCCATGCCGGGGCGGCAAACCTTGATGGCAAGATCATCCTCGACATTGCCAACCCTCTGGACTTCAGCAACGGGATGCCTCCGACCCTGTTCGTCAAGGACACCGATTCCCTCGCTGAGCAGATCCAGCGCGCCTTTCCCGCCGCCCGGGTGGTGAAGTCCCTGAACACCATGAACGCCGACCTGATGGCGCACCCCGGACAGCTGGCCGATCCCGGGACGGTTTTTGTGTCCGGGAACGACAGTGACGCGAAGGAAACCGTCACCGTGCTCCTGAAGGACTTCGGCCATCAGGACGTGATCGACCTTGGCGACATCAGCACTGCGCGGGGCACCGAAATGCTCCTGCCGGTCTGGCTCCGCCTGTGGGGCGCGCTCGGGACCCCTGCCTTCAACTTCAAGATCGTCCGCTGAAGTAACGGACCTTCAATGACCGCACCGCGCATCCTCGTCATCGTCGCCCACCCGGACCTGACAACGTCCCGCATCACGGCGCACCTAACCGCCGGCATCCGGGACCTTGACGGGGTGACCATCCGGGATCTCGCCTCGGCCTACCCCGACCGGCGCGTCGACACCGCTGTTGAGCAACAGCTACTGCGAGACCACGACACCATCGTCCTGCAATTCCCCTGGCACTGGTACTCCGTCCCCGGCGTCCTGAAGGAATGGATGGACCAGGTCCTCACCCACGGTTTCGCCTACGGCAACGGCGGAGACCAGTTGCACGGTAAGCGCCTGCAACTGGTCATCTCAACCGGTGGTCCCGAATCCTCGTATACGCCGACGGGGCATAACCGCTTCACCATGGCCGAACTGCTTCGCCCGCTGGAAGCCACAGCGCACCTCTGCGGCCTGGATATGGCGGAGCCCCTGATTCTCCACTCGGCACACCGGGTGGCGCCGGAGGAGCTGGCGGCTCATATCGCGCGCTACCGGGAGCTCCTGTCGGCCGTCCCTGCCGCCGCACACTGAGTGGCCACGGGTCATTCCACCAATCCTCCCGCCCAGGATTGGTGGAATGACGCGTGCACTCCCGCTGGAGCGGACCGCCGTCGGTAGGTCGGGTTTTCCTAGGACTGAAAGGGCCACGCGCCGGGCGCGGCATGCGGTCTAGGTTGGGCTTGGTGATGGCTGGTCCCATCAGGGCGGCCAGGTTCCCACGCGGCGCGCTTCGGGGCCTTGCGCGGGAGCATTCGAACAACGTTGAGCGGAGTATTGATGAAAATTGCAGTGACTGGTGGCAGCGGCAAGCTGGGCCGACACGTCGTTCGGACCCTTACGGAGGAGGGGCACTGGGTGCTGAACCTTGACCGGGCCGGTGAACGAGGCCCCGGTCTGGTGGTTTTGGATCTGCGGGACTACGGCCAGGTCGTTGATGCTCTCCTGGGCGTGGACCGCCGGCACACGGGCTTTGACGCCGTCGTCCACCTCGGCGCAATCCCGGCTCCGGGGCTTATGCCGGACGCAGCGACGTTCGAGAACAACATGCTCTCCACGTACAACGTGTTTCAGGCGGCCCGCCGGGCCGGGATCAAGAAGATCGTGTACGCCTCCAGTGAGACTGTGCTGGGCACGCCGTTCGACGTCGACCCGCCCTATATCCCGGTGGACGAGGAGTACGCGGCCAAGCCACAGACCACGTATTCGCTCGTGAAACATCTTGAGGAACAGATGGCCATCGAGTTGACGCGCTGGGACCCGGAGCTGAGCATCGTCGGGCTGCGGTTCTCAAACGTCATGGATCCTGAAGACTACGAAGCCTTTCCCTCCTTCGACTCCGACGCCATGCTGCGCAAGTGGAACCTCTGGGGCTACATCGACGGCCGGGACGGCGCGCAGGCCGTGCTCCGTGCTCTAGAGAACGGCAAACCGGGGTTCGAAGCATTCATCATTGCAAACGCGGACACCGTCATGAGCCGCTCCAGCGCCAGCCTCGCGGCAGAGGTTTACCCCAAGGTGAAGGTGGTCAAGGACCTGGGTGAACACGAAACCATGCTCTCCATCGACAAGGCCCGGCGGCTGCTTGGTTTCGAACCCAAACACACCTGGCGCACCAGCCACTCGTCGTGAATGATCCGCGGAGAAGGGACTGAGGGTACGGCACCTACCGCGTGAACACCGCGTGCACGGCACTCTCACCGACCAAGCACTGAGTCCGCGATCTGTTGCGCAGCTTGGTCTGGTGTGATGTCCGCGGTGTCGATGACTTCGGCTTCGTTGTGCAGCCAGGTGCGGGCTGCTTCAGCGTATGGCTCCAAGTACGCAAAGCGGAACGTCGAGGGGCCGAGATCTTTGTCGTTCTGTATGCGGTTGCGCAGTGTTTCCTGGTCGGCGTGGAGCACGAAGTGCTGGATCGGGATGCCGTGCCCGGCGAGGCCATTGCTGATTTCCCGCCAGTAGCTCTCGACTAGGACAGTCATTGGCATCACGAGGGTGCCTCCGGTGTACTCAAGCACCCGTCGGGCGGTTTCGACGACGAGCGGCCGCCACGGGTCCCAGTGCTGGAAGTTGTCCGTTGCAGGAAGTCCGGGCTTGATGTCCATGAGCACCTCCCCGACCTTCTCGGCGTCGAGGACTTGCGCATCGGGCAGCAGTTGCTGCAAGAGCGCGCTCGTCGTTGTCTTTCCTGCGCCGTGGGTGCCGTTGAGCCATATGATCATGGGCCGAACTCTAGTGCCACGAGGTGTCCTTGTAATGTTCAACTAATCCCGAACATGAAAGCCGTGTACGCGCCGCTTTCCACGCCAACCATCCTTTTTAGGTGCAGTCGGGACCGTCAGCGCTTGACAGGGAACGAGCCAATCACGTTGCCCTGGAGGTCGTAGACATTGACCGATGTCGGTTTCCCTTTGGTTGAGGCTTGCCAAGCAAGAGCTTCTTCCGGTGACTTGAACATCGTCGGGTATCCCTGTTCGCGGCGTAGTTCGTCCCGTTTGATATAGCCCAGCTGGTTGCCGTTGATCAGAACGGTTATGAGCTCGGGGTCGTCCTGTCCTGCCTTGCTTGCCGGAGAACCGTAGGTGAGTCCCTGGAACGCAGTGCCCAGGGGGTGCGGCGTCCCGGTGGCTTTCTGTGCAGTCGTCACGGGTTGGCTGGTGGAGGTTTGGGCAAGTGCAACGCCGATCGTCCCAGCTGAGAGAGCAATGGCCAATACTGCGGTGATTGCGAGCTTCCTTGGGTTGAAGGTCTTCTTCATGGTTCCCCTATGCCGTTTGATCAGGCCGCGTACCGCGCGATGTTAGTTGAACGCATGCTGGACATGTGCCCCTTCTCAAAGCCACTTGATGGGGAACGTAGCATTGTTCACATCGGAGCGGAAGAGATAGCTGTCTATCACGTGAAACATCTTGCACCCAAGGGCGCCAGCACTCTTGACCCTTGTCCGGTGTCAAGCTAACTTGACCGCATGGGAGATGACGGCCTGTCGGTGGAGAAGGCGCTCAGCGGTGGTGACGTGCATGAGTTGCTTACCGTGTGGGAAGACTTCAATCGCGGCGAAACCTGGCGCGAAGCCTCTGCCATCGGAGGCGACGAGGCACGGGAGGCCGCAGCACACTTCCTTGCGGGGGTCAGGGAAGTTGCAGCGCTGCAGGCGCTGCGGGCGAACGCGAAGGCCGTCGAACTGCTCACGGCCAGGCGCTGGTACGTCATGAAATCGGCGCGTGAAGCCGGCGCGACATGGGCCCAGATCGGCGAAGCTTTGGGGATTACCAAACAAGCCGCCTATGACTTCTACCGGCGCAAGATCGAGGAACAGGAGAAGCACCTGTCCGACCTCCACGACACAGCAGCGGCGCGAGCAGTTCTGGAAGACTAGCCGGGCGGCGGGTGTCTGATCGGTCCACGCACAAAGTTCGGACAAAAACCGATAAGGGCAACGGGCAGGTCCAAGCCCCTAAGCATTCGCAATTAGGCGATTTGCTCACTTTCGGGCGGCCTAAACGCAGCACTGTTCAGCAGTAAGCACCGCGGCACTATCCCGCTTGAAGCCCTTGGTTTTACGCACAGGGATTTTCCCTGGGAGAGGTGGCCCTTGGATATGATGACTCCATGTCTGAACCCGAGCCCATCACCATCTGGAACAGCGTGCCGAACCTCCTAGCCAACAAGGCGTACGGCCCGGCTGGGAACGCAAACGGGCAGGCGCCACGATGAGCGTAACCGGCACGCCGACAGTCGCCGTCCTCGGGACCGGGATCATGGGCGCGGCCATGGCTCGGTCTGTCCGCCGCGCAGGCATCACCGTCCGCGCCTGGAACCGCACCCTGCAGAAAGCCGAACCGCTCCGAAATGACGGCATCACAGTCATGGCGACCGCCGCTGAAGCAGTTGCCGGCGCCGACTTCATCCTGACGATGCTCTACGACGGCGACGCGGTACGTGCTGCAATGGACGCCGCGCATCCCGGGTTTAAGCCGGGTGCCATATGGATCCAGTCCACCACCGTGGGGATCGATGACATCGGAGCGCTCGGCGAACTCGCTGCCGAGTACGAGCTCACACTCGTCGACGCACCGGTGCTCGGCACCCGACAGCCTGCCGAAGCTGGCCAACTCATCATCCTCGCCGCCGGGCCCACCGAGGTTCGTCCGAGCATCGGGCCCGTGTTCGACGCGATCGGCGCCCGGACCGTATGGACCGGTGAGGACGGGACCGCCGGCACCGGGACTCGTCTGAAACTCGTCGCCAACAGCTGGGTCATCGCGGCCACCAACGCCGCGGGTGAGACCATCGCACTCGCCCAGGCACTCGGCGTCGACCCGCAATCCTTCTTCGATGCCATCGGCGGTGGCGGACTCGACATGCCCTACCTTCGCCTGAAGGCCGGACTCATCCTCGACGACGCGCTCAGCCCGGCGTCCTTCGCCGCCAAGACCGCCGCAAAAGACGCACGCCTCATCGTCGACGCCGCCCACGCGAAGGGTATTCGACTCGACCTCGCTGAGGCGGGGGCAGCAAGACTGCGTAGGGTCACTGACGCGGGACGCGGCGACGAGGACATGGCTGCGGCATACTTTGCCAGCTTCATCGCATAGGGTGCGAAGGCTGACCTCCCGGTAACGCGGGTGCGGCGCACGGACTGTCGTCGAACCCCGCATCTACGCGGATTTACGGCTCTTCCGACGCTGCAGATCTGACACCCGAGGGCGGACGCCGGGATGGACCGTAAGGTTGTTCGTCGCCGGAGGTGCTCGTAGCTAAGATTTGCCGATTCTTTGCTAAGGGACCTAACCAAGGCAAAGCAAAAGGCCCCTGCTTCCCTTGTAAACAAAGGGAAGCAGGGGCCTCGCTATTTGGCGGTGACGGTGGGATTTGAACCCACGTTGGCTTTTACACCAAACAACATTTCGAGTGTTGCACCTTCGGCCGCTCGGACACGTCACCAACTGAAATAGGGTACCGGAGTGGTGGCCTGTTCCCCAAAACGGGCGGGCGGCGGCCGCTTAGTAAGTAGGCTTCGCTTTCGTTATTGCAGCCGCACGACTAGATTCGCAAGCACGATGACTCACACACAAGATGAACCCCAGACCACGGACACCGGGACCACGGACACGCAAACCGCGCTGGCCTACTGGACCGTGGGCCCCTGCCAAGGTGAGCTCCGGAGCGAGGAACTTTCGGCTCCGAAGGAGGACGAGGCTCTGGTCCGGACGTTGTATTCCGGTATCAGCAGGGGCACCGAACTGGTGGTCCACGAAGCCAATGTCCCGCCGCGGATCGCGGAAGCGATGCGGGCACCCCATCAGACCGGGGATTTTCCCGCGCCGGTCAAGTTCGGCTATCTGTCGGTCGGCGTCGTTGAAGAGGGGCCCGAAGACTGGATCGGCCGGAATGTCTTCTGCCTGCATCCGCACCAGGACCGCTACGTCGTGCCCGTTAGCTCGCTTACCCGGATTCCCGACGGCGTGCCGGCACGCCGCGCTGTGCTCACCTGGCTGTGACAGGTTTATATGGCCCCGGCAGGACGGTTAT
>NZ_JAKEEC010000034.1 GCF_021483235.1 Arthrobacter alkaliphilus
CCCACATCCGCAAAGCCATCATCGCCCGCGACCAAGGCTGCACCTTCCCCGACTGCACCATCCCCGCACCCTGGTGCGAAGCCCACCACATCACCTACTGGTCACAAGACGGAACCACCGGAACAGACAACGGCATCCTCTTATGCAGCCACCACCACCACGTCATCCACAAAGAACAATGGACCATCACCACCGACTCCGGCACGCCATGGTTCAAACCACCACCCCACATCGACCCGGACCAAACACCCCGCCGCAACCACTACTTCAGACCCACCCGAACATAAACCCGCCCCGGCAGGAATCACTCAGAAACCCGTTGACATGTGACCAAACGGTCACCTAATCTAAATCCATGGACGCCGTCTTCAAGGCACTCTCCGACCCCACCCGCAGGGATCTGCTCGACGAGCTCTTCCGGGAGGACGGGCAGACGCTCAGTGCGCTTGAAGCACGCTTCGACATGACCCGCTTCGGGATCATGAAGCACCTCAAGATCCTTGAGGAAGCCGGGCTGGTTGTGACCCGCCGTCGCGGTCGCGAAAAGCTCCACTATCTAAATCCGGTACCCATCAGGCTCGTCCACGACCGCTGGGTGAGCAAATATGCAGAACCATGGGCCGCTGCGTTGAGCGACCTCAAAACCAGATTGGAAAGTCCCGTGGAAAAGATCTTCGAAATCTATATCAAGACCACTCCGGAGCGGCTCTGGGAAGCCATCACGGACAGCGACACCCGCAGCAAGTATCAGTTCGGCAACACCCACACCGCCGACTGGACCCCGGGCGGGCACTACGAGATGCACAATCCCAAAGCCAACGGAATGGTCCTCGGCGAGGGCGAAAACGTGGAGGTCGATCCCCCGCGGCGGCTCGTCCAGACCATGCGCGCACTCTGGGGCGAAGACGTCAAAGCCGAGGGCACATCACGTGTCACCTGGGAGATCGAACCCGTCGGCGACTCGTGCCACCTGACAGTCACCCACAGCGACCTGCGCGAGGGCGGAAACGACCAGATCTACGGCGGTTGGCCGATGATCCTCTCCGGCCTCAAGACCTGGCTGGAGACCGGCGAAGTCCTCACGACACCTGGTTCATTAATGTACGGATAAGAGGCTCTTCGGAGAAGAGATCCTTCAGGTGCGGATCTCTGGGCGGCGACCCTGACCCTCACGCAGATCGCTGGATTACGGAGCGGCGTAGGGCTGCTCCGCGCCGTCGCGGGTGTTGTAGAGCTTCCAGTAATGCTGGGCGATGGTGTCGGCCTGGGTTTCCGGGCCGCCGGTGCCGATCCAGGCGAAGATCGGCACGTGGGCTACGTAGACGCCGGTTCCGGCGGTGGCCTGGTGCAGCTTGAGCGCATAGGTGCGCAGGGCGCTCGAGCCGATGGCGGTTGCGGTGAACTCGGCAGGTCCAGCCAACGGGTCCATGGACGATCCGCCGGTGGTGTAGATGATGGTCCCCGAGTCGCGCTCAATCATGCCGGGCAGGACCTGCTCTGTCGCGGCGAGGCCGCCGTATAGGTAGTAGTCGATCTGCGGCTGGATGCCGAGGCGGTCGGCCGCGACCGGGGTCGGGTTGCTCAGCCCGGGGACGGGGTTGTGCGGCGCGGGCGAGTACTCGAGGACGTCGACGCGGCCGAAGCGCTTCTTGATACGGTCGAAGGCTTCGGCGACGGAAGCTGGCTCCATGACGTCGGCGGCGAAACCGGCGGCCTCGATCCCGGCGTCGGTCAGTTCGGCGGCGAGCGCGTCCAGAGCGGACTGCGTCCGGGAGACAAGGGCGACGGAGAAGCCGTGGCTGCCGAAGGCCTTGGCGATGGACAGTCCGAGGCCGGATCCGGCTCCAACGATGGCGATGGTGGGCATCTGTAGTTCCTTTCGATCTGTTACATACTTGTGGTGTGGCAGCAGACCAGATGGACTGCATGCCGGGTTTGTGGATGCGGAGGGTGGACGAGATGGCGACGGCGAGGACGATCAGCGGGCCGTGCCAGGCGTGGCCGGAGGAGAGCGCGTTCATCCGCGAGGTGCTGGACCGGATCGGCGACAAGTGGACGATTCTGATCATCAGCACCCTGGGCTCGGAGCCGCTGCGCTACTCCGACTTGCAGGCGAGCATCCCGGGCATCTCGCAGCGGATGCTCACGGTGACGCTGAAGGCACTGGAGCGCGACGGGCTGCTCACCCGCACGGCCTACGCCGAGGTGCCGCCGCGGGTCGAGTACGACCTGACCCCACTGGGCAGGTCACTGCTGGACGCCGTGATGACGCTCGCGGGCTGGGCGGCCAGCCATCACGGGGAGGTCGCCGCCAGCCGGCGCGAGCACGAGCTGACCGGCGTCGGTCGGGAGAAGTCGGCCATGGCCTAGCCCTCCGCGCTTTTTACTGGGGATCGGTCTTGTAGCTCTCGGCTGCGAGGGCTTCGACCGCTTGGTCGAGGGCATGGCCGTAGGCGGACACCGACTGAGCGCCGGACGCCGCGATCCGGCGGCCGAAAACCGTAAACGGCACCCCCTGCGCGCCCAGCGCCGCACCCTCGGAGGCGTTGGCCCGGACGTCGTCGGCGAACTCCTTGCCGGCGAGGACCTCGCGCACGCGTTCCCCGTCGAGGCCGAGGGACAGCGCCACCTCGACCACGACATCAGCGTCGTAGGGGTCGATCTCACCGGCGAAGAACCGGTCCTGGATCTGGGAGAAGAACTCCAAGCCCATGCCAGACTGCTCGGCGAAGTGCACTACTCGATGCAGGTCGAACGTGTTGGCGTTCAACCGATCGAGGTCGAACTCCAGGCCCTCGCGGTGGGCGATCGCCTGGATCCGCTTCTCCGCTTGCAGGACGACCGACGGGTCGCCGCCGTGCTTTCGCATGAAGACGGCTTCGATGGGCTCGGGCTCCTTCGGGGACTCCGGGTTCAGCTCGAAGGAGCGGATCTTCATCTGGAAGCGGCCAGCGTCGGGCCGGCCCTCGATCGCGCGCTGAAGCCGGTGCTTGCCAACGTAGCACCAAGGGCACCCGAGGTCGGCCCACACCTCGACGACGACGGGGGTCTGTTCGGCTGTGCTGTTCTGTTCCATACTCATCACCTCACGATTGGTTCGTAACCCCATTGTGAGTGTGTTAAACGAGGCCTACAAAAGGCACATCGAAGTGCGTGGGGTCAGGCCTTGGCGGCCGGAACCAGGGCTGCGTTGAGGTACTCCAAATGCGCCAGCGTCGGGGCAGTAGCTTGGTCCGCGTATTCCGGGTGCTTGGTGAGGTACTTCTTGATGAAAGGGCACACCGCCACGATTCCGCGCTCCTCACTCACGGTCTCGTTCAAGGCAACTTCGGCGAGCCGGCCCGCGAGCCCTTGGCCGCCAAATTCCTCGTTGATCACCGTGTGGTAGAAGATCCGCTGCGGGGACCCGCCGTCGTCGTACGCCTTGTACGCGGCCTTCCCGATCACGTGGCCATCAGCGAGCACTTCAAAGCGTTCGCGGTCAACGTTGTGGCGGAAGGTGACATCGGTCATCGCTGGCTCCTCAGATAGGTCCTTTTGACCTACCCTAACCTCGGAGCCGGGGCGCTTTGTTCCCGGGTTGCCTCCCGATCCAGATGTGGACCGGGAAGCAACCCGGAAAGGCTGCTAAGCCGTGACGATGTCGTGCGTTGCGTGGTCGTACGTGAAGGTGATCTTGCCGCCGTCGTGCTTCAGCTCGTGGTTGGCACCATCGCGCACGCCGAATGCTCCGTAGTTCTCATCCCACGAGCGGTTCAGTGCGATCTTGTAGGTGTAGAAACCGGCAGGCAGCGTGGTGGAAAGAGTCCATACCTTGCGGCGGGAGTTGAACTTCATCTGCACCTCGTCGTACTGCGGGGCCCAGTCCTCCGGCGCGCCGAGAAGGGTGCTGAAGTCGCCGGCGATCGCGACGGCGGACGGCTGCTCGAGCTTCTCGGCGGCAGCTGCTTTGGGCGCGGCCGCCTTCTTCAGGACTTCCTTGACGGCAGCTGCCGCTTTGGCCGCAGGTTCCTTGACGGCAGCAGCCGCCTTGGCCGCAGGTTTCTTGGCGGCAGCCTTCTTGGCCGGGGCCTTCTTGACCGGGGCCGTCGGAAGCGGCGTATCAGCAGGGACCGGGGTGCCCTCAGCCAAGGCGGCGGCGAACTCGTCCGGCTTGGCGAAAGCCACCGTGGCACGGAGGCCGTCTTCAGTGATGGTCCAGCCCGAGCGGCCCTTGACCAGCCAGCCGGCCTTGACCAGCTTCGCGGTATCCGTCGTCAGGCTCTTATGGCCGCGTGGAATCCCTCCACTGAGCAGTTCACTCTCGCGCTCATCCAGCGGGACACGGACAATCGCCTCGGCCAGGATCTCACCGGCATTCAACGACTTCTCGGACCACGTTCCCTCAGCCAAGACGTCCAGGACGGTCTTGAGGCGGGCACTGCTTCTTTCGACGGTGGACTTGGCCACTGGGTCTCCTTCAACGGCGAACATTCCTTCAGCAGTCTGCCAATGTTCTGTAAACTCTGGCGACTGTTCTTGGTAAACACAGTGTGTCGTGACCCACTATTACGCCCAAATCAGGGCAAGTGATGGGAGGCTCTCGGGTACCGGCCGGGAGTCAGCGCACACGGCTAAAGAGAAAGCTTCTCCCACTCCGAAACCTCGGCCAGCAATTCCGCCTTCCGCGCTTCGTCCGCGAACGATGAACGCACCGAGTTTGCCGCCAGACGCGCCCGGTCCTCAACAGAGAACCCGTGCACAGCCACGAGCTGCTCGAAGTTATCGTCTACGTAACCGCCAAAGTACGCGGGATCGTCCGAGTTCACGCTGACATTCAGCCCAGCTGCCAGCATTGCCGGCAAAGGGTGATCGGCCAGGGTATCCACGGCACGGAGCCGCACGTTGGACAACGGGCAGACTGTCAGCGGAACTTGCTCAGCCACCAAACGCTCCACAAGGGCCGAATCCTCCATGCAACGGATGCCGTGATCGATCCTCTCCGCGCCGAGCAGATCGAGGGCCTCGTAAACATAGGAGGCGGGGCCTTCTTCGCCGGCGTGGGCGATCCGCCGCAGTCCGGCCTCCGCCGCGCGGCGGTAGAGCCTTTCGAACTTCGACGGCGGGTTGCCCACCTCGGCCGAGTCGAGGCCGATTCCTGCGATCGGCGCCTTCATGGCAAGAAGCTGCTCCAAAACCTCCAGCGCGGATTCTTCTGAGAGATCCCTCAGGAAGGCGGCAATCAGGAGCGTCGAGACGCCAAACTCTTCCACCGACGTCGCGAGTGCTGACGCGACGCCGTTCACGCACGTCTCCAGGGCCACGCCGCGCGAGATGTGCGCCTGCGGATCCATCATGACCTCGACGTGCCGCACGCCGCCGGCCGCGGCACGTGCCAAATAAGCCCGGGTCATGTCCGCGAAGTCCTGCTCGGTGCGCAACACGGCCATGTTGGCGTAGTACAGATCCAGGAACGACTGCAGATCCGTGAACTCGTACCGGGCACGCAGCTCGTCCAGGTCCGCGTACGGAAGCTCGAGCCCGTTGCGTTCCGCGAGCGCGAAAATCAGTTCGGGCTGAAGGGTCCCCTCAATGTGCAGGTGCAGTTCGGCAACCGGAGGTGCCGCCGTCGTCGTCGATTCGCCAAAAGTTTCCACCCCACAAGAGTAGCGAGGGGAAGACCACACCGCGTCAACTTGGATCTACGCCGTGCGGCCCCCAAACTGAGAGGATGCAGACCTTCCTCCCGTTCCCCGATTTCAAGCAAAGTGCTGCCGTCCTGGACACCACAAGGCTTGGGAAGCAGCGTGTCGAAGCACTGCAGATCCTTCGCGCACTGGTGATTCCCGAGTTCGGCAGGCCCTCCCACCCCGCGGTCCGCATGTGGATGGGCTATGTTCCCGCGCTGACCCTCTACGGCCTGGCCATGGTGGACGAATGGGTCGCCCGCGGGAACCCGGACAACACCCGCGCCAGCATCACCGAGTTCGCGCCCCAGGCAGCCCACCCGGATTACGCCTCCAAGATTCCGATGCCGCCATGGCTGGGCGACGCCGACTTCCACCTGAGCCACCGCTCCAAGCTGCTCCAGAAAGAGCCCCGCTTCTACGCCGAGCTCTTCCCGGACACTCCGAATGACCTCGAGTACCTTTGGCCCGAACCCCGGCACGAGTTCATCCCCGAAGACCCGTACGACGAGTTCATCTGGGTGCTTCGCGCGCCGGTGGGCGACGTTGAACCCGAGAAGATCGACAAGGTGGGGATGCCGGCAGCGGGGAAGCCCAAGGCCGCCGACAGCGACGGCGACGGCTACCAGTTCGTCTACGAATCGGAGAAGTCCCGCCGCCCCGGCAAGACCGCGCGCAAGGCTCCCGTCCAAAAGGTGAAGAAGCCCAGCCGGAACCGCCAGCGCCAGGATGAAGCCTTCAGGACGCTGCCCGGCAACACGCCGGTCCTCGTGCCCGTTGAGGGCGGAGCCAAGTTTGCCCTGGGGAAGGTCTTCGGCCGGCCGATCACCTTGGAAGACGGCCGGTTCGGCCGCAACTTCGAGGTCACCAAGATCATCGACCGCGCCGACTTCGACTACCCGGCCTTGTTGCAGGATCCGCGGGCGTTCTTCCCGATCCCGGCACCCTGACGCTTCCAGCTAGACGCGAACGACGGCGGCGCTCAGGTTCCTCGCGAAACGAACCCCTCCGCCCAGCGCGCCCAATCCTCCGGCCGCGCTGAGGGCCGTCCAAGAAGGTATCCCTGACCGGCGTGCATGCCGAGCTCCGCCACCGCGCTGAGCTCGGCTTCGGTTTCGATCCCTTCGGCGACCAAGTACGCCCCGATCTCCTTGGCAAACCCGACCATGGCCGCTCCCAGGGCGCGCTGGCCTCGGTCAGTGTCGATGCCGGCGATGATGTCCCTGTCGAGCTTGATCACGTCCGGCTTGAGCAGCAAGACATGGCGCATGGACGCGAACCCGGAGCCCGCGTCATCAACGGCTATCTTCAAGCCACGGCCCCGCAACGATGCGAACGCAGCCGCCAAGGGTCCGTAATCGACTACGTGGTGGCGTTCTGTCACTTCAAGCACTATCCGCCGCATCGGGATTCCGGCGTTCACAAGAATGCCGGGCAACCGCGCGTCAAGGCATGCCTTGGGTGAGAGATTTACCGAAACCGCCAACGTGGGCGGCAGCCGGACTGCAGCGGCGAGCGCGGTCTCAAGCGCAAGGATTTCAAGCTCGACATCCAGCCCGACGGCGGCAGCTTCGACGAACCACACCTCGGGAGAAATTCCCTGTGGGTCCGCGAACCGGGTCAGCCCCTCAGCCCCGATGATTGCGTCCGTTTCCAATGACCGGATCGGTTGGAAGGCCGTCAACATGGAGCGCTCGGCAAGGACCGCTTCAACGCGTTCCCTGATCTCGTCGGTGGCCAGCGAGTCCAGTGTCAGTGGATCAAGGGCCCTGCTGGTTCCCTCAAAACCGCTGGGCCGGCCGGCGTCGTCGTAAAGGGCCCTTCCGGAAACCTCGACCACCACCCTGCGGCCGTCCTTGTGGCGGCACATGGCATGGAGTCCGGACCAACCCGCGGCAGCGTTCTGGGTGGAGATCTTTGCTTGCAGTGCTTTTGTCAGATCGTGAGGGTCGATGATCAGACGGAAATGCCTTCCCAAGAGCTCGGCGGGCTCGTAGCCGACCAACTCAACGCTCGCCGGGCTGGAGAAGGTGAAGCGCCCGTCCGCTCCTATGGCCCACAGCCATTCCCGGCTGGTGATCAGAACTGTATCCATCAAGCGGTTGGTCCGCGACGCGTCAGCGCGCTCCCGGAGCTGATGGCGCACTAAGGAAAACGCCGCGAAAACCACAACGGGCACCACGAGCAATGAAAAAACATCCGAAATCCAGACCGGCCATCCCCATGTTTCCCAGGAACCATTTCCGATGAAGTACGGCAGCCCCACCGCCAAGGCAACACACAACTCCACAGCGAGGATGACATACAACCGCCATTTAGGCCTGAACGGCCGTGTCCTCTTCCCTTGCCCGCGCATTCTGAACATGGCCCCCCGGCAAAAGCTAAGGCTGCACATCTGCTACGTGATGCCAACCATGTTCCTACATGATGCCACCCGGGTGTGAGGGTTGTTAGCGCTTGTCCAGGGAATCGATGAGATCCAGGCCGCGGCGGGCCCACTCTATTTCGGTGTCGGCGCGGGCGATCAAGCCCTCATAGGTGAAGATCTTGTACTGCACAGTGCGCTGGCGGTCAGCCTCGGGAGTCACGGCCAGCCGCTTTCTCAGCATGACGTTGGTGCCGTTCTTCAGTTCCTCGATCATTCCCGCCCACTGCTCGCGGCGCAGGGCGTGGTAGTCGAGGTGTGCCTGCATTTGGGCCCGAGCGGCAACGGGGTCCGCCCATTCCAAGTAGGCGGCTTTGAGGTGCACCGGATCGCGTTCGCGTGAGTATTCCAGGGGCGTGTTCATCCACGTCCGAAATGCCTCACGGCCTTCCGCGGTGATCCGGTATTGGGTCTTCTTGCCCCGCGGCCCCCACGGAACCTCCTCGCCGGCCAGGAGTCCATCCTTTTCCATCTTCCGCAGCTCAGGGTAGATCTGCGAATCGGGCGCGTGCCAGACATAGGCCACGGACGCTTCGAAGCGTTTGGACAGGTCATATCCGGTCATTGGCTCAACGGACAGCAATGCCAGCAGCGCGTACCGAAGACTCACAGACCCGCCTCTCTTTCATCGACCCTTGCCAAATAACTATATCCATAGATATTGTGTGACCCAAGGCACTAACTATGGAGATAGATAGTTACTCCTCCGAAGCTGCCTTCAGGATTCCCCGTCCACTTACCGGCGGCGTCATAGACGATGCCCGCCGTCACCGGAAGGAACAACCGTGACTGTTGTCCGGACCCAAAGCTCCACCACGAACAAAGTCCTTGGCTACCCGTTGAACGTTTGGTACGTCGCCGCGTGGGACAAGGAACTCACCCGCAAGCCGATGTCCCGCAAGGTGGCGGGCCGGCCCTTGGCGCTGTACCGCACCGAGGACGGCAAGGCCGTGGCCTTGGCCGACGCCTGCTGGCACCGGCTGGCGCCACTGTCGATGGGCAAGACCCTCGGCAAGGACCAGATCCAGTGCCCGTACCACGGGATCGTCTACAACTCTGCCGGACGTTGCGTGTCCATGCCCGCGCAGGAGACCATCAACCCCAGCGCCACGGTGCCCTCCTTCCCCGTGGTGGAACGGCACCGGTATGTCTGGGTCTGGCTTGGTGACCCCACCCAAGCCGATCCGGAGCTCGTGCCGGACATGCACCAGCTGGACTCAAAGGAGTGGGCCGGCGACGGCGAAACCATCCACGCCCCGTGCAACTTCCAACTGGTGCTGGACAACCTGATGGACCTTACGCATGAAGAGTTCATCCACTCCTCCTCGATCGGGCAGGAAGAACTGAGCGAATCCGACTTCGTCGTCACGCATGACGACGGAACGGTGACAGTGTCCCGCTGGATGTTCAACATCGAGGCCCCGCCGTTCTGGCTCAAGAACATGCGGGACAAGTTCCCTGGCTTTGAAGGCCGGGTGGACCGCTGGCAGATCATCACCTTCCGCTCGCCGTCGGTCATTAACATCGACGTCGGAGTTGCCAAGGCGGGGACCGGCGCCTTCGAAGGTGACCGCAGCCAAGGCGTCAACGGTTTCGTCATGAATGCGATCACGCCTGAAAGCGACAAGTCCTGCCACTACTTCTGGGCCTTCATGCGCAATTACCGCTTGGACAGCCAGCTCATCACCACCCAGCTTCGCGACGGCGTGCACGGAGTATTTGGTGAGGATGAGGCGATGCTCGCGGCGCAGCAGGCCGCCATCGACGCCAATCCGGACTACGAGTTCTACAACCTGAACATCGATGCGGGCGGGATGTGGGTCCGCCGGTTGATCGAACGCCAACTCGAAGCCGAAGGCCGCCTTGTTCCCGTCGCCTAGCGCGGGGACAGGCACCTCTGAGACAGGTATGACGTAGACATGGCCGCATCAAACATTGAGGTTTGGCAGCTGGGAACAGTTGTTGAGGTCGAGAAGATCGCCACCGATGTCCAGCGCGTTGTGCTGGAACCGTCCCTGCCGAGGAAAGCGGAACCGGGTTCACACATCGATGTGATGGTCCGCATCGACGGCACCGAGGACCGGCGCTCGTATTCGATCGTCGAGTCGAGCGAAGACGGCACCCGCCTGGCGATCAGCGTGCTGAAAGCACCGCTGTCCCGCGGCGGTTCGGTCTTCATCCACTCCCTCCTGCCGGGGGACGAGCTGGAGATCACGCAGCCCTTGCAAAACTTCCCGCTCCGCGTCGGCGCGGGTCGCTATATCCTCCTCGCAGGCGGCATCGGCATCACGGCCATGATCAACATGGCCAGGGTCCTGAAAAACATCCGGGCGGATTACACGTTCGTTTATGCAGGGCGCAGCCGCGCAGTGATGGCCTACCTGGAGGAACTGCAAGAAGTGCACGGCGAGAACCTCGTGGTCCACGTGGATGACGAAGGAACGCCCCTGGACGTCCACTCCTTGGTGGACAGTGCAACTGAGGACACCGAACTGTACATGTGCGGGCCCATCAGGCTGATGGACGCCGTCCGCCGCACGTGGACGGCGCGCGGGCTCAGCTACCCGAACTTGCGCTACGAAACCTTCGGCAACAGCGGTTGGCACGACCCCGAAGAGTTCATCGTCAAGGTCCCGAGACTGGGCTTGGAGGTGCCGGTGGGCAAGGGCCGCTCCATGCTCGAAGCGCTCGAGGATGCGGGGGCGGACATGATGTTCGACTGTCGCAAGGGCGAATGCGGGCTTTGCGAGGTCCGGGTCCTCAAGCTCGAGGGCACCATCGACCACCGCGACGTCTTCTACAGCGCCAGGCAGAAAAACGCGACGGAGAAGATGGCCTGCTGCGTATCCCGCGCCGTCACGTCGCCAACCGGTCTGGCGTCCGAAGCATCCGCCTCCGGCCCGGCGGTGGTGACCATCGAGGTCTCTTGACCCCGAGCCGGCAACGTGCCGGCAACGCGCCCAGTTCGCTGGAGCGCTCGATACGACGAAGTATCACTACGAAAGGTTTTGCCTTGGATATCAAGAATGAAATCAAGAACTCCCCAATGAGCCGCTTTCAGGTCGTCACTGTTTCGATCTGCCTGATCCTGATCATGATTGACGGCTTCGATGTGCTGGTCATGTCATTCACGGCCCCGTCCCTCTCGGCAGAATGGAAGGTCCCGCCTATTGAGCTCGGGTATCTCCTCAGTGCCGGGTTGTTCGGCATGGCGGCGGGCTCGATCTTCCTGACGCCGCTCGCGGACAAGATCGGCCGACGACACCTGACCCTGGTGGCACTGGCCATTATTTCTGTAGGCATGATCCTGTCCGTGGGCGCCGCGGACGTGACGCAGCTGATCGCCTGCAGGGTTTTCACCGGCCTGGGCATTGGCGGCATGATCGCCAATCTCAGCGTCATCGTGTCCGAATACTCTTCAGACCGGCGGCGCGGTCTGGCCATGGGAGTCTTCTCCGCCGGCTATCCGATTGGCGGCACCATTGGCGGTGTCATCGCCGCGGCACTGATCGCCGGATACGGCTGGCGGGCCGCCTTTGCTTTCGGCGCCGTCGTCAGCGTTGCCATGCTGGTTGTCAGCTGGTTCTTCCTTCCCGAATCGCTCGAATATCTTGCCGAGAAGGGCTCCCCCAGCTCACTCCCCCGGATCAATAGGATTCTCGGCAGGATGGGTCGCCCCCATCTTACGGAGCTCCCTCTGGCCGTTTCTTCGAAGCAAACATCTGGAAGTGTCTTCAAAGAGGTGTTTGGGCGGAACATGCTGAGCCGAACCCTCTTGATGTGGATCGGCTATGCGTTCCTCATCGCGGCGTTCTATTTCGCCAATACCTGGACACCGAAGATCATGGCCGAGGCCGCTGGCAACAACCAGCTCGGTGTAACCGCCGGCATCCTTGTCAGCACGGGCGGCATTGTTGGTGCGGTCGGATTCGGGATTCTTTCGACGTGGATCAAGAGCCGCCTCCTGAATACCCTCTGCTTGGTTCTTTCAGGTGTCGCCTATATCGGCTTCGCAAGTTCCTTCGGCACTGCCGGGCTTGCGTTGGCCCTGGCTGCTGTGGTCGGTATGCTCACCAACGCAGGCGTGGCCGGGTACTACACGATTGTGCCTCCGCTGTATTCGGCGAAGGCACGCGCCTCGGGATTCGGCTGGATGATCGGCGTCGGGCGCCTGGTTTCCATCGTGGCGCCCATCCTGGTGGGATACCTTATCGCCGCAGGCATGCCGCCCGTCACCATCTTCTACCTGTTTGCCGTCCCGCTTGTCCTGTCCGCGCTTTGCTGCATTGCCCTGGGACAGGTGCTTCGCCGCCAAGATGCAGTGGACACTGCGGTTGTGGAAGAGAACGCCGTCCAGGCAAGCAGCGGAGCCGCCTAGGATACGCACGACGGCGGCACTCTGGTTCCTGAAGATCGGAACCAAAGTGCCGCCGTCGTTTGCCGTTTCGGCTATCGGACCTGGCGACGTACGAGCCCCCGGATAACCAAAATCTCGTAGGCCAGCAAGGCGAGGACCCAGATGTAGTCATACCAGCGGGCGTCGAATCGAACGAGCAACGCCAGCAGCCCAAGTGCTGCAACTAGCTGGGTCGTGATGATTGCCAACCAAGGCGTGGTTTTCACCTTATCGGTGGCGCTGGCACCGTTGCCGCCGTTGCTCCGTTTATCCCGCCGAGCGACAGAGCGGCGCTGGTCACCTCTACCGAAATGCCGCTTCGAATTTTCTTCTCAATGCTCATTTCTCTCCCCTTGAGTTGACGCAAGCGAGTGACTATTCTATCGCGACTTTTGAGAGAAAACTATCGGTTAAGTCCTTTGCGCCTTCCTGATTCCGGCCCCTGAAAGCGTCAAGCCCCCAAACGCTCGGTCACGTTTGGGGCCATACTGGCGAACCCTCGTGCACATCAGGTGCACGAGGGTTCGCTTTTCGGCGCCCAAAAGTGACCGGGCGTCAGGCTTGGGACCGCTTTATCTGCCCGAGCGTCGGTCAAAAAGGGGACGTAAGTGAGTGAGCGTTCGGGGGATGCGGGCGCAAGACCACCCGGCGCCCTCCCTGCTACTTTCCTAGCCCGGCCCGGCGGAGGGCCTCTGCCATCGCAGTGTTGACCGGTGCCTTGGGCGCAGCCTTCCCAGGTGCGCCTTTCGAACCTTGTCCGGCCTGTTGGGCCGGGCGACGCTCGCCCTGTTGGGCCGGGCGACGCTCGCCCCGGTCCCCACCGCGGCCACCGCCCCGCGAACCGGAGCCGCCCGCGGTGCCGGGTTCGTCGTCGAGCCTCAAGGTCAGTGAAATCCGCTTCCGTTCCGGGTCCGCCTCCAGCACTTTCACGCGCACCACCTGTCCGGATTTCACGATCTCCCGCGGGTCGGACACGAACTTGTTGGACAGCGCGGACACGTGGACCAGCCCGTCCTGGTGGACCCCGACATCCACGAACGCGCCGAATGCCGCCACGTTGGTGACCGTGCCTTCCAGGATCATGCCGGGCTTGAGGTCGGAGATCTTCTCGATGCCCTCGGAGAACGACGCCGCAACGAACGCCGGGCGGGGGTCGCGGCCGGGCTTTTCGAGCTCGGACATGATGTCCCGCACGGTCGGCAAGCCGAAGGTTCCGTCGACGAACGCCTGCGGATCGAGCGTCGACACTGCAGCGCCCTGCGCCGCGGCGACGATCTTCCGCGCCACTGAATACGCTTCCGGGTGCACACTGGACGCGTCCAGCGGCTCCGATCCGCCGGTGATCCGCAGGAAGCCCGCACACTGTTCGAACGCCTTGGCACCCAGTCGCGGCACCTTCTTGAGGTCGGCGCGCTTGGCGAACGGGCCGTTCTCATTGCGGTAGGCCACGATGTTCTCGCTCAGGAGGGGCCCGACGCCGGCCACGCGGGCCAGCAGCGCGGGCGACGCCGTGTTCACGTCCACGCCCACCGCGTTTACGCAGTCTTCGACGACGGCGTCCAGCGAGCGGTCCAGCTTCGCGGCGGTGACGTCGTGCTGGTACTGCCCTACGCCGATCGACTTCGGCTCGATCTTCACAAGTTCCGCCAGCGGGTCCTGCAAACGCCTGGCGATGGACACGGCGCCACGCAGCGACACGTCCATGCCGGGCAGTTCCGCGGCCGCGAGCGCGGACGCTGAATACACGGATGCGCCGGCCTCCGACACCACCAGTTTCTGCAGCGTCGGGCCACCCGAGGCAGCCACGTTCTTGATGAGCTGCACTGCGAGCTTGTCAGTTTCGCGCGACGCCGTACCGTTGCCGATGGCGACGAGTTCGACGCCGTGCTGCCGCGCCAAACGCTCTAGCGTCACCAAGGCTTCGTCCCACTTCTTTGCCGGGGCATGCGGATAGACGGTGTCGGTGGCGACGACTTTGCCGGTCCCGTCGACAACGGCCACCTTCACGCCCGTCCGCAGTCCCGGGTCGAGGCCCAGCGTGGCGCGGTTTCCAGCCGGAGCAGCAAGCAGCACATCACGGAGGTTGGCCGCGAACACGCGCACGGCCTCGTCCTCCGCCTGCGCAAACATACGCCCACGGAGGTCGTTACCCAGCCGGTCCAGGATCCGGGAGCGCCACGCGATCTGGGCCGTCTGCATCAGCCACGCATCGGCTGGCCGGCCACGCTCGGCAACCCCGAGGGACTTGGCCACAGCGTTCTCCAGGGCGTCGTCGTCGGCTGGTTCCGCTTCAGCGAGGCCAAGCTCCAGGACGCCGTCGTTCTCGCCGCGCAAAAGCGCGAGCACGCGGTGGCCGGGCATACCGGAAGGAGCCTGCGAGAACTCGAAGTAGTCCTTGAACTTCTGCCCCTCGGCTTCCTGGCCCTTCTTCACCCGCGACACCATCCGGCCCTGCGTCCACAACCGCTCGCGCAAGTCCTCGGCGAGATCGGGGTCCTGCGACACCCGTTCCACGAGGATTGAGCGCGCGCCGGCGAGCGCGGCCGCAGCATCCGCGATGCTGTGCTCGGCGTTGAGGTACTTTGCAGCCTCGCGCTCGGGATCGAGTTCCGGGTTGCCGAGCAGCGCGTCGGCGAGCGGCTCGAGGCCGGCCTCGCGGGCGATCTGCGCCTTCGTGCGGCGCTTGGACTTGAAGGGCAGGTAGATGTCTTCCAGCCGGGACTTGGTATCCGCGCCGACGACGGCGGCCTCCAGTTCCGGAGTCAGCTTGCCTTGGGCGGCAATCGCCTCAAGGACCGTTCGACGGCGGTCCTCCAGGTCCCGCAGGTACCGGAGCCGTTCCTCGAGCTCGCGCAACTGGGTGTCATCGAGCGTCCCCGTGACCTCCTTGCGGTACCGGGCGATGAAGGGAACGGTGGATCCGCCGTCGAGCAGTTCAACCGCGGCTTTGACCTGCCAGGACTTCACACCGAGCTCTTGGGCGATCAAGGCGTGGATGGCGGCGTCTGCCGATTGGGGCTGTGCTGACGGGTGCTGGGGAAGATGGGTCACCATGACATTTTGCCCTAAGGGCTCGCCGTGGCCGAAGACAGCGCGGGGTTACCTATATACAGAAGCGCCACGGCCGGCGGGCCGTGACGCTTGATGAGTGCGAAGTTACGGTTAGCCCAGGTTGGACATAGGGGTCTTGGCGGAGATGTGCTCCACCAGTTCGCCCACGCGCTCCTCGGTGTAGTTCCGGGCGATGTCGCCCTGGCTGATAATGCCCACCAACTTGTGGTCGGTGATGACCGGAAGGCGCCGGATCTGGTGCTTTTCCATCAGGTCGATCGCTGCATCCACGCTGGCATCGGCGTCGATCCAGATCGGCGTGCCCTTGGCCAGCTCGGCCGCGGTCAACCGGTCAGCATCCAATCCCTCTGCAACGCACCTGACCACGATGTCGCGGTCAGTGATGAATCCTTTGAGTTTTCCATCGTTGCCGCAGATCGGCAGGGAACCTACATCCAGATCGCGCATCAGGACAGCCGCGTCACGCAACGACTGTTCTTCCTTGACGCACTGGGCATTCGTGGTCATGAATTCGCGCACAACACTCATGAGTCCTCCTTGATCGATTGGGTATCGACGCGGACCCCTCGGCACCGACGCCGATGCTTTCAGCCTACGCTTGGGGTTGGGCCGTGGCCAGATGCCGTTTCTTGCTCGATTATTCGGCGATGTCCTCGGCCCACAGTTCCGGATTCTCTGCCTGGAAGCTGCGCATCATGTCCACGCACCGCTCGTCGTCGAGAACCACTACCTCCACGCCCCGGGAACGCAACAACTCGAATTCGCCGCCGAAGGTGCGGGCCTCCCCCACCACCACCCGCGGGATTTTGAACTGGATGATGGTGCCCGTGCACATGGCACACGGCGCGAGGGTCGTGTACAGGCTGGTGTCCCGGTAGCTCTTCTGCCGGCCGGCTGCACGCAGGGCCGACATTTCCCCATGGGCGATGGGATCGCCGTTCTGGACACGTTCGTTGTGCCCGCTCGCGATCACCACCCCGTCACGGGCAAGCGCCGCGCCGATGGGAATGCCGCCTTCGCGAAGGCTCTTTTGGGCTGCTTGGTATGCGGCTTCGAAGGCGGGATCTTGCGAGGGGTGTGTTTCGTTGGCCATGCGTCATTTTTGCACGGGCCATTCTTGTCCGACCCCACTGATAGCTTGGCTTAATCAGCTCAACCGGACTGGAGCCTCAAAAGGTGGCGGTGTGTTTTTTCTCGATTCAGTAGATGCGGGCCAAGCCCAGGATTTGGTCTTCTCCGCCAGCGACCTCGTCACGGCTGCCACGTGCGAGTACCAGCTGCTCCGAAAGTTGGACGAGAAGCTGGGCCTGTCGCCAAAGCCCGACTTCGGCGTCGACCCCATGCTGGAGCGCACCGCGGTACTGGGCGACGTCCACGAGCACAGGGTGCTGGACCGTTTCGTGGCCGAGTTCGGCACCTGGGATCCGCTGGCTCGCCGGGGCGTGTTCGACGTCGTCCCCGCCGAAGCCATGGACCGCACCACCCTGCAGGCCAAGCATGAGGAATCGATCGAGGCGCTGCGATCCGGTGCGGACGTGGTCTTCCAAGCCGCGTTCTTCGACGGTCAGTTTCACGGGCGCTCCGATTTCCTGGTCAGGCAGCCGGACGGCAGCTATGCGGTTTACGACACCAAGCTGGCCCGCCACGCCAAGGTCACCGCGCTGTTGCAACTGGCGGCCTATGGCGATCAGCTATTGAAGGTGGGAATCACCCCGGCCCCGGATCTGACCCTTGTCCTCGGCGCCACGGTCCAGCGCGACGCCGGCAGTCCGGACGCTGGCTTCGATTACGAACACAGCAACCACCGTCTCGCCGACGTCCTGCCCGTCTTCCGGGAACGCCGGGACCGCTTCCTCTCCTTGACGGACGCGCACCGTTCACGGCTGGAGCCTGTCGAGTGGGGCGCACCCGGGGTCACGGCATGCGGCCGCTGCGACTACTGCAAGGAGCAAGTGCTCCTCAACCGGGACCTGCTGATGGTGGCGGGCATGAGGATCACGCGGCGCAAGAAGCTCATGGACAACGGCATCACCACCATTGATGCGCTTGCCGCGATGCCCGACGCTCCGGATTCCACCACCCGCCGCTTGCAGGAACAGGCCCGGCTCCAGACCGGAACGGCCACGCCCGACGGCACAGTCAAGTACACCGACAAGTCCGGCGAGGCCAAGACCATCAGCTATTCCGTGCTGGAGTCCAACTCCCTCGCCCGCCTCCCCCGGCCCGATGCCGGAGACATCTTCTTCGACTTCGAAGGCGATCCGCTCTGGCAGGACCCGGTGACCGGCCGCTGGGGATTGGAGTACTTGTTCGGGGTCATTGAAAATCCCACCGAACCCGGCGGAACTCCCGTGTTCAAACCGTTCTGGGCACACTCCCGGGCCGAAGAACGCCAGGCGTTCATCGACTTCCTGGACTACGTGGAAGAACGCCGCATGAAGTACCCGGACATGCGGATCTACCACTACGCCGCCTACGAGAAGACCGCCCTGAGGAACCTGTCGGTCATCCACACCGTGGGCGAAGCCGCCGTGGACAACCTCCTCCGCGACGGTGTTCTGGTGGACCTCTACGACACAGTGCGGCACAGCATCCGCATTTCCGAAGATTCGTACAGCATCAAGAAGCTCGAGCCGCTCTACATGGGCGAACATCTGCGCTCGGGAGACGTGACCGACGCCGGGGCCTCCGTGGTTGCCTACGCCAACTACTGCACGGCGCGGGATGCCCATCGCGAAGACGAAGCAGCTGACATCCTGGCTGGAATCTCCGACTACAACGAATACGACTGCCTCTCCACCTTGAAGTTGCGGAACTGGCTGCTGGGATTGGCGGCCGAACGCTTCATTGAACCCGGCCAGGTCGCGCCGTCGGGACCAGACCTGCACAAGGAAACCGAGCCCGCCAAATATGAGGCGGCACCAGAGGAAACAGCCCTCCTTGACTACCTTGAAGGCTTGTCCGATGATGCGCGACGCTCCGATGACAACAGGGCCGTGGCCTTGGTTGCCGCGGCCGTTGGCTACCACCGCCGGGAAGACAAGCAGTATTGGTGGGGCCACTTCGACCGGCTGGACCGTCCCGTGTCCGAGTGGGAGGACACCCGGGACTGCTTCATCGTCGAACGCGGCGAGGTGGTGCGCGACTGGGGCGTGCTTCCAGGAAAACGCAATCCTTCACGGGATGTGTTGTTCTTCGGCCGCGCAGCCGAAGGATCAGGGTTTGGATCCGGGAAGACCTACTTCCGGATGTACGGGCCACCAGTGCCGGAGGCGTTCGACCGGAAGGCCGCCAGCGCCCAAGGCAGGTCCGGAGCCGGCGGGACCCAGATCCTCGAAACCGGCGGGCAGGACAATTTCGGATACCAGGGCATCGACGATGCTGGCGTCGGGCTAGCTGCCGGCGAAGCCACGGACGCCGTCTTAATCCGGGAAATCCTGCCCAGCAAAGCGTCCCCGTTCAGCCAGTTGCCCATGGCGCTCACTCCGGATGTCCCCGTCAACACGAAAGGGCAGCGCGCGGCACTCTCGGAGCTTGCCGTCGAAGTACGTTCCGCTCTGCCGTCCCGGCCAAAGGATCCTGCGCTGGACCTGTTGCGGCGAATCCCGCCTAGGCTGGCCACACTCCCGGAACTGCCCGCCGTCGGGCCGGGACAGGATGGCTACGCCAATGCCGTGACGGCGGCAGTCAAGGACCTCGACCATTCCTACCTGGCAGTGCAAGGGCCGCCCGGCACGGGGAAAACCTATGTCGGCTCGCAGGTGGTGGCCCGGCTGGTGGCGGAAGGCTGGAAGGTCGGCGTGGTGGGCCAATCGAACGCCATGATCGAGCACATGCTCTGCACAGCGATCAAGGCCGGGGTCGATCCGGAACTCGTCGCGAAGGACATGAAGCACGATGGCGACGTGCCGTGGAGCCGCCGCAAGGACAAGGACGTTGAGCGGCTCCTAACATCCCCGGGCGGCTGCCTCATTGGCGGAACCGCGTGGGTCATGACGGGCAGCTCAGTACCTGCAGGTTCCTTGGACTTGCTGGTGATCGACGAGGCGGGACAGTTTTCGCTGGCCAACACCCTGGCCGTGAGCCGGGCAACGAAGAGGCTGCTGCTCCTTGGCGACCCCCAGCAATTGCCGCAAGTCACGCAGGGCAAGCATCCCGAGCCGGTGGACGAATCCGCCCTCGGCTGGTTGGCCGACGGACACCACACCCTGCCCGGGAAGCTTGGCTATTTCCTGGCCACGTCCTGGCGCATGCACCCCGACTTGTGCGCTGCCGTGTCGGAGCTGTCCTACGACGGCCGGCTGCATTCGGCACCGGCCGCTTTGGCGCGGCGTTTGTCCGGGGTGCCGGCAGGCATCGAATGCGTCTACGTTCCGCACGCCGGCAACTCCACGCAATCGCCGGAAGAAGCCCGTGAAGTTGTCCGGCAGGTGAGGGCCCACCTCGGCCTTGCGTGGCTGGATCCGCGGGAATCGTCCGAAGAACGCCCGCTGCTCGAAGAAGACATCCTCGTGGTGGCGGCGTACAACGCCCAGGTCCAGCTCATCCAACGCGAACTGAGGGCGGCTGGACACCGAGGTGTGCGGGTGGGGACCGTGGACAAATTCCAAGGCCAGGAAGCTCCCGTGGTGATCGTGTCCATGGCGGCGTCCACTGCCGCCGAGGTGCCGCGCGGCATGGAGTTCCTGCTCTCGCGCAACCGGATCAATGTTGCGGTGTCGCGCGGTCAGTGGCGCGCCGTCGTCGTACGCTCACCGGAGCTGAGCTACTACCTGCCCATCAAGCCCGAGGGGCTGGAACAGCTGGGCGCCTTCGTGGGATTGTGCCAACGGGCCAACTCCAGCGCTTCATCCGACCCGAGCGCCTCGTCCAGCCCCAGCGCTTCATCCAGTACAGCCCCGAAATTCGCGGGGTCGTGAGCGAAGCGGCCCAGGAAAAGCCCGGACACTCCCCGAAGCTCAGGCAGGAGCCCCGGCTTGGCTGAGCCGCCGTAAATGATCGGCAACGCGGCCAGGCCGTGCTCGCCGAGCAGCAAGCGCAACTGATCGACGACGTCGGACACGTACTCTGCGTTGGCGGGCTCCGCTGCGCCGATGGCCCAGACGGGCTCGTACGCAATGACCAGCCGTGCCTCCGTCGCCCAGTTGTCCCGGACGGCAGCGGCGATCTGGGCAAGCACGAACGATGCCGCCACTTCAGGATCGCCGCGGGTAACTTCGCCGACGCATAGGAGCGGCGTCAGCCCGACGTCGAGGGCTGCTTGGACTTTCAACGCCACCACGGCGTCGTCCTCGGCAAAGTGCCTGCGCCGTTCCGCGTGCCCTATCTCAACGAGCCGCACGCCGAGCTCCCCCAGCAACGACGGGGACACTTCCCCCGTCCATGGACCGTCGGCCCAGCCACAATTCTGTGCGCCGAGGATCAGCGGAGAGCCTTCCAGTATCCGGGCGGCCTCCGGCAACAGCGGGAACGAGGGGATGACGAACGGGACAACCCGCCCGGCCGCAAGGGCCGGACGGGCGTCCACTTCACTTCGGAGTCGTTCCAGCCACGACAAGCTCTGCCGGTAGCCCATGTACATCTTGGTGCTGACTCCGATGTACACGCTATTTGCCCAGGAGTTCGTCGGCCTTGTTCTTGAAGAGCTTGGTGCCGAACATCATCGCCGCCGCCAGGAAGGGCAGGATTCCCAGTGCGTAGACGCCTGCGGATCCGGTGGGATCGGCCGTGGCGCTGTTGACCGCGGTCCGCAGGATCGGGGCGACGAACCCACCGAGGTTGCCCAGCGAGTTGATCAGTCCGATGCCCGCAGCGGCCGCGGATCCGGCGAGGAACGCCGTCGGGTAAGCCCAAACCACCGGGCCGACAGCGAGGAAGCTGCACACGGCGAGCGTGATGAAGATCAGGCCAAGAACCGGCTGGTGGTTGGTCCCGGCCCACGCCGAGCCCAAGATGCACAGGCCGGTGGAGACGAACAGGATCGTGCCGAAGGTGCGGCGCTTGGCAACGGTGTTGGCGGCACGGCCGATCAGGTAGCAGGAGAAGATTCCGAAGAACCACGGAACCGCGATCAGCAGTCCGACTGCGAGGCCTACCTTCTGGCCGGTCAGCGAGGAAACCTGCTGGGGCAGGAAGAAGGTCACACCGTAGACAGCGATCTGGAGGCAGAAGTAGATGATGGTGAAGTACCAGACACGGCCGTTGCGCATCGCCGCGAACACGCCCCGCGGGCCCGTTTCGTCCTTGACGGTGTCTTCTTGCGTCATGACTTCCTTGAGCGCGAACTTCTCGTCGACGCTGAGGAACTTGGCTTTCTCCGGTCCGTTGATGAGGAAGAAGAACGCCGCGATACCAGCGGCCACAGCCAGGAGGCCCTCAGTAGCGAACATGACCTGCCAGCCGCGGACGCCGGGGATCTGGTCGCCGATGTTGATGAGCCAGCCCGAGAGCGGGTTGCCGACCATCTGGGAGAACGGCTGCGCGAGGTAGAAGATCGCGAACATCTGCACACGCACCTTGTTCGGGAACCACTCCGCCAAGTACATGATGACGCCCGGGAACAAACCTGCCTCGGTCACGCCGAGGAGGAACCTCAGGATCACGAAGGACGTCTCACCCTGCACGAAGGCGAAGCACGCGGAGACGATGCCCCAGGTGATCGCGATGCGGGCGAGCCAGACCTTGGCGCCGACCTTCTTGAGCAGCAAGTTGCTGGGGATTTCAAAAATGGCGTAGCCGATGAAGAAGATACCGGCGCCGAGCGCGAACGCTCCGGCCGAGACGCCTTTGTCGGCGCCGAGTGCAGCCTCGGCGAAGCCGACGTTGGTGCGGTCGAGGAAGGAGACAACATAAAGGATGACCAACATCGGCATGAGCCGGGTGGCAGCCTTGCGGATCGCCGATTTCAGGACCGGCGAATCCAGCATCTCCTTCGTGGATGAAGCGGCTAGGGACATCGAAACTCCTCTTTGAGTAATGACCATTGGGTAAACAGGGTTGGGTGGTGGAGATTGCTTTAGTGCATGTACAGGCCGCCATCGACATTCAGCGTCTGGCCGGAGATGAAACCGGTGTCCTCGCTGATGAGGAAGGCGATGGCCGCGGCGATGTCCCGGGTGGAGCCCACCCTGTTCACCACGAGGTCTTTGGTGAGTTCGTCCTTGCGTTCCTGGCTGAGGGTGCCTCCCATGATGTCGGTGTCGATGGGACCGGGAGAGATGGCGTTGACCGTGATGTCGAACTCGCCGAGCTCGCGGGCCGTGGCGCGGGTCAATCCGATCACGCCGGCCTTGGCCACCGAGTACGGCGTCTTGGAGAACGTGCCGCCGCCGCGCTGGGCGGATACGGAAGAGATGTTCACGATGCGTCCGATCCGGTTCTTGACCATGGACTCGGCCACGCGGCGGGTTGCGTAGTGGACGCCGTTGAGGTTGATGTTCAGGACGCGGTTCCATTCGGCCGGCTCGAGTTCGAGGTATCCGATGGGCGAGCTGACACCGGCCACGTTGGCCAGGGCGACGATCTGCGGCAACTCGGCCTCCAGTTCGTCAATCGCGGAGCGAACCGATGCTTCATCGGCCACGTTGGCGCCGACACCGTGCGCTTGGACGCCATATTCGGCGGCGATTTCCTTGGCGGTGCTCTTGCAGAGGGCGTCGTCGAGGTCGATGATGCCGATGTTCCAGCCTTGGGCGGCCAGGTAGTTGACGGTGGCCCGGCCGATGCCGCGCTCGGAGACCGCGCCGGTGACGATCGCTGTGCGTTCTGCGGGGAAGGTGCTCATGGGTGTTCTCCTGTGAATGTCGGGACTAGTTGATGGGTGCCGGGCCGAGCTCTTCAATGAGCTTCTGCATGGCCACATAGGCTTTGTTCCGGTAGGCAATCAGTTCCGGCGTTCGTTCGGCCGGGACGTTGAGGAACCCTGCTCCGGTCTTGGTTCCGAGCTTGCCCGCCTGCACCAGGTCGGAAAGGATCTTTGGCGTGGCGAAGCGTTCCGGGAATTCGGTCTGCAGGGATTTGTAGCAGAAGTCGTAGACGTCCAGTCCGGCCATGTCGGCGATCGCGAATGGACCGAAGAACGGCAAGCGGAAGCCGAACGTCGTACGGACCAGGGTGTCGACGTCGTCGGCTGTTGCGATCCCTTGCTCCACCAGCTGCGCGGCTTCATGGAAAAGCGCGTACTGCAGGCGGTTGAGGACGAACCCGGTGACGTCCTTGACGACGGCGGTCTGCTTGCCGGCCGCGTGGACCAGTTCGCGGGACGCTGCCACGGTTTCGGCGGTGGTTCCTGCGTGCGGGATGATCTCGACGCCGGGGATGAACGGCGACGGGTTGGAGAAGTGGACCCCCAGGAAACGCTCGGGACCGGTCACGGCCTCGGCGAGATCGGCGATGGAAATCGTGGAGGTGTTGGATCCGATGAGCGCGTCGGGACGCGCCGCCGCACTGATCCGGGCCAGGGTCTTGTGCTTGATGTCGAGGACCTCGGGGACGGCTTCTTCGATGAAGTCGGCGTCCGCCACGGCCTCCTCGATGTCCTTCGCGGCCCACAGGTTGGCCTTCAGGATTGCAGTGGAACCTTCCGGGAAGAGGCCGGCGGCCACGAATTCGTCCGACTCGACCAGGAGGCGTTCGTAGTTCTTCTGCGCGATTTCCGCGGACACGTCCGCCAACGCCACGCGCGCTCCGCCAAGGGCGAGGACTTGCGCGATCCCGCCGCCCATGTAGCCGGAGCCGACGACGGCGATCTTCCGGGCCGCGCTGTTCTGGCCTGCGGCGCTGCTTGTTGATTCAGTCATGTCACACTGCCTTTGTGTAATCGGGCTCGTACGAGCAAATGGCGTCCACCTTGGCGGCGGAAGATGATGTTTCGTCGAAGTGGTAGCCCAGCCATTCGCCCACCAGCTTCTTGGCCAGCTCCAAGCCGATCACTCGCTGTCCCATGGTCAGGATTTGGGCGTTGTTGCTGAGGACTGAGCGCTCAACGGAGTAGCTGTCGTGGGCGGTGACGGCCCGGATTCCGGGGACTTTGTTGGCCGCGATGGCCACGCCGAGGCCGGTGCCGCAGATCAGCAGGGCGCGGTCCGCCTCGCCCGCGGCAACTTTGCGCGCCGCGTCCACCGCAACGTGCGGGTAGGCCGTGGAGTCGTTGGCACCGACGCCCACGTCGCTGACGGACGCTACCCTGGGGTCGGCTTCCAGCAGGGCCTTGAGTGCCTGCTTATATTCGACGCCCGCTTCGTCATTGCCGACGATGATCCGCCAGCCCGCTGATGTGGTCATGCTTGAACTCCATTTCCTGCCGGGGACGCCAGCTGGGCGTCGATGTGTTGTGAGATCCTCGCCGCGATCATCCCGAAGGAGACCGCACCGGGATCAGGGTGGCCCAGGCTCTTTTCCGCGAGCGGCCGGGCCCGGCCCTTGAGCGGACGCAAACGGGCAGTATCTGCTGCCGCGGCCTCCGCCGCCGCAGCAGCCGCCGCGAGGGCCCGGTCAACCGGGGCCCCGGCGTCGAACTCTGTAAGGAACGCATCCCGGAAAGGCAGGAGCGCGTCCACCATGGTCTTGTCGCCGGGTTCGGCCTTGCCGAGCGCCGTGATCGCGTCCGCGAAGCCAGTAACGGCGGCCGCCGCGTCCTCACCCGAGTAGCCGGCCTTGTTGCCGAGCGCCTGTCCGGCTGCGATGATCGCCGAGCCCCACAGAGCGCCCGAGGTACCGCCCGCGCGTTCGCTCCAGGCCTCCCCCGCCGCCGTCAGGATCCGGCCGACCGAGGCACCGTTTGCTGCCTCGGCTGCACGGAACGCCGCCTCCACACCCCGGCGCATGCCGATGCCGTGATCGCCGTCGCCGGCGATGGCATCCAGCTTGCCGAGTTCCTCTTCGTGCTCGACGATGGCGTCCCGCACCTGGGCGAGCACGGCCACGGCCTGCCGTCCGAGCTCGGCAGCAGCATCGGTGGGCTGCTCGACGTCGGCCTCGTCCATGGTTGTGTCGGTCCCTTGCGTGCGGGGACGGCGCGGCGCGAGGTTGCCCTTGCGGAACGCCGGAGTGTCCGCGGGTGCTGACCAGTACTGTTCGAGTTCCTCGTCCAGCCACAGCAGCGTGAGCGAAAGACCGGACATGTCCAGGCTCGTCACAAGTTCGCCGCACTCCGGCTCGACCACCGTGAGGCCCGCTTTGCCGAGGAGCTTTTCGATCTTGCCGAAGAGCAGGAAGAGCTCGTCGTATTTCACGGTGCCGAGGCCGTTGACGATGGCCACCACGCGGTCCCCGGCGTCCTCCGGTTTGTCGTTGAGGAGCTTGCCGACCAAGAGTTCGGCGAGTTCGGAGGCCGTGGGCATGGCGTGCTCGGAGATACCTGGTTCGCCATGGATGCCGAGGCCCAGGGACATGCGGCCCGCCGGAACGTGGAACAGGGGGTCCGCCGCGCCCGGCAGGGTGCAACCGTCGAAGGCCACACCGAGCGAGCGGGTGCGGTAGTTGGCCTTGATGGCCAAGCGCTCGACGGCGTCGAGGTCCAGTCCGGCTTCTGCCGCGGCGCCGGCAATCTTGAAGACTGTGAGGTCGCCCGCGATCCCGCGCCGCTTCTCGATCTGGTCGAGCGGGGCGCTGGCAATATCGTCAGTGACGAGGACGGTGCGGGTTTCGATGCCTTCGGCATTCAGGCGCAGCTGGGCTTGGCCGAAATGTAGCACGTCGCCTGCGTAGTTGCCGTAGCTGAGCAGGACACCGCCGCCCGCGTTGGCTGCCTTGGCCACGCGGTAGACCTGGCCTGCGGCCGGGGAGGCGAACATGTTGCCGCACGCCGAGGCGGTTGCCAGGCCCGGTCCGACCAGGCCGGCGAAGGCCGGGTAGTGTCCCGAGCCGCCGCCGATCACCACGGCCACCTGTCCGGCGGGGACTTCGGTGGAGCGGACCACTCCGCCGTCCACCCGGGCAACGTAGCGGCGGTTGGCGGCGACGAATCCGTCCAGGGCGTCGTCCGCGAACTCTGCGGGGTTGTCGAAGATCCTTGTCATTCTTGTTAGACCCCTGCGAATTCCGCGGTCGACGTTGCGTGCTGCTGGCCTTGGCAGCTAGCCGGCTTCTGCCGCCCTTGGGCGACCTGGCTCTGGCCAAGGGTGTAGTTCTCGGTCTTGGGCAGGACTTGGCGGCGCAGGTATTCCTGGTTGCTCGCCGTGACGCTCAGCCCGTCGCCGCCGTAGTGCTCGGTGCACAGGATGCCCTGGAAGCCTACGGAGAGTGCCAGCTTGAACGCTTCGCGATAGTTGATGAGGCCGCTCTCCATCGGCGCAGGCATGGTGACGTAGCTGTCGCGGGCCACATCCTCGTCGCGGAAGTAGTTCTTCATGTGCCAGTAGTTTGAGTACGGCAAGGTCTTGGCCACCATCTCGCGCCAGTCTTCGATCGGACGGTGGAGGCGGATCAGGTTGCCCAGGTCAGGGTTGAGGCCGACGTTGTCCAGCCCGATGTCCTGGACCAGCCGGACCGAGGAGTCGGCGGTGCCGAGGTAGGTGTCCTCGTACATTTCAAGGGAGACAAGGACACCCACCTCTGCCGCGTGCCGACCGAGTTCCCGCAAGCGGGCCACGGCGTTGCCCCAGGCTTCCTTGTCCCCGACCGGGTCCTTGTAGCCTTCGACCGTCCAGAACCACAACTGCTTCTGCTGCTCTGCGGTGAGGGCTTGGTGGAGTCCGAAGGAGACAACCTCGCAGCCCAATTCGGCCGCTGCATCGATGGTCCGGTGGCTGTACGCCAGGTTGTCGGCCCAGTCCTGCTGGTGGATCACGCTGCGGCGGATCGCCGAGATCACCGGGACGCCGATGCCAACTTGTTCGGCGGTCTGCTTGAACTCTGCGAGGCGTTCCTTGCTGAGATCCCCCGGGCGGACCCAGCTATCGGTGAGGTCAGCGTTGGCGAATCCTGCGTCCTTGACTTCCTGCAGGACCTCGGCCCAAACGGAAGCATCGGCGTCGTCGATGTGCTGTCCCGTGGCGTCGGTGCCGGGGAACTGCAGCAGGGCCGCGGTGATGGGCCAGGTTTCGGCGGTGTAAGCCATAGTTTCACTCCTTCGTGCAATCCTGTTTCCTATAGGATTTACTATTCTGCCAAGACTGTCAAAATCTTTACTTCGAGTTCCGCGGCCCGGCCCCGCCTTTTCGCGACACCAAGCTGGCGCCATCGAAGATCCTATATGTCATACATATATTTGTGAAGTGAGTCACCGCATTTGTTTTGAACACGGCGTTTGGGAACGACCCTAGTGATTTGGGCGGGCGGTAATCCGGACGGGCAGTGCCCGATGATGCCTAGTCGGCGGGGGCGTCGGCGATGGCGCGGGCGCGGACCTTCTGTACATGGTCGGCCATCGCCGCGGCAGCCCGTTCCGGATCACCGCTCGCCAGCGCTTCCAACACGGACCGGTGTTCCGCAATGGCCTGCTCAGCGTCAGTGATGCCCACTCCCCCGAACAGCCGGAATCGCTGGACCTGGCCACCCAACGCGGCATAGGCGGCGAGCATGAATTGGTTGCCGGACTGCTCGGCGATCAGCTTATGGAAGCGCTCGTCGGCGTCGAGATACTCCCGGAATTCCACGAAGGACGGGCCTCGAGGAGCCGTCTCCAGGTCCTTCACGGCCTCCTGCAATTCCGCCAACCCATCCGGGGTGAGCCGGCTGCATGCCAAGCGGGCATTCACTGGCTCGATCGCGAGCCGGGCCTCCATGAGTTCCGCGAAATCTTCCTGCGTGAAAACCGGCGCCACCCTGTAACCCTTGAGGGCAACCCGGCGGACCATGCCTGTGTGCTCCAGCCGCGCCAGGGCCTCGCGCACGGGTGTCGGGGATACGTCCAGCTCCCGCGCCGTCCCGTCGATGCTCACCGCGGCACCCGGTTCCAGCCGGCCATCCATGAGCGAGGCGAGAAGTTCCTCGTAGACGTGATCGGCGAGAACCTGGCGGCTGACGGGTCGACCGGCTGCGCGGTCCCGTGAGGAGGCGAGTTTCATAGACGAATCCTATAGGAATGGTCTCCTCGTGACGGTTTTTGGTCCCTTTGTGGCAGGTGCCCGGCCTCCGCGCTGGGTGGGCGTGTCGGATTCTGCTGGATCATTCCTCTCGCAATCGAAGGATTCCTCGCGTTTCCGGGGTCTGCGGAACGTGCCAGCTCGAATCATCCAGCAGAATCGATCGCCATGGGACGGAAATCCGGCAGGACGGTGGCCTCGCAGGGGTTAAACCGAAACGGCGGCACCTTTCGCAGGTGCCGCCGTCGGGGTTTGGGGGTTCTAGTTGGCGTAGAACGGGTAGTCGGTGTAACCCTTGGCGCCTTCGCCGTAGAACGTGGACGGATCCGGTTCGTTGAGCGGGAGGCCTTCACGCCACCGGCGCGCAAGGTCCGGGTTGGCGATGGCCGGGCGGCCAACCACCACGGCGTCGGCGTGGCCGTCGGCCACGAGTGCCAGGGCTTCATCCCGCGTGGTCACGACACCGAAGCCGGTGTTCACGAGGAACGTGCCCTTGAAGCGCTCGCGCAGGTCCTGGACGAGCTCACCCTTCGGATCATGGTGCAAGATGCTGAGGTAGGCGAGGTTGAGCGGGGCGATGGTGTCCACCAGGACCTCGTAGGTGGCGCGGACGTCGGCGGGGTCGGTCTCGGCGATTCCCTGGACTGAATGCTCGGGGGAAATCCGGATGCCCACGCGGTTGGCGCCCAAAGCTTCAACCACCGCGTTGACGGTCTCGATCACGAAGCGGGCACGGTTTTCCGGTGAACCGCCGTAGCTGTCAGTGCGGACGTTGGTGTTGGGGGCCAGGAATTCGTGCAGCAGGTAGCCATTCGCCGAGTGGAGTTCGACGCCGTCGAATCCTGCCTCGATAGCGTTCCGGGACGCCAGGACGATTTCCTGGATCACGGCGGGAAGCTCATCGGTGCTCAGTTCGCGGGGAACCGGGTACGGCTTCTTGCCGTTCGGCGTGCGGACTTCGCCGTCGATGCCCACGGCACTGGGTGCCACGATTTCGTGACCGCCGGTGATGTCCGGGTGGGAAACGCGGCCGCCGTGCATGATCTGGGCAAAGATCCGTCCACCCTCTGCATGGACGGCGTCCGTCACCTTCTTCCAGCCCGCGATCTGTTCCTCGGTGACGAGGCCCGGCTGTCCCGGGTAGGACTGTCCTGCGGGCGTGGGGTAGGTGCCCTCGCTGACGATCAGCCCGAGGGAAGCACGCTGACGATAGTGCTCCACAACCAGCGGGCCGGGCACGCCTTCGACGCCGGAACGGAGCCGGGTCAGCGGCGCCATGACCAAGCGGTTGGGAATTTCAATCTCGCCGAGGGTCAAAGGGGAAAACAACATGGGCGGTGCCTTTCAAACGGGAACAGGTCCACTGTCGGCAACTGCCACGCGCCTGCAACTATTCCTGCTGAGATAGGCATCACACGACGGCGGCGACGCCTCGCCTGTGCTTCGGGTACGGGCTGCGCCGCTTGACATGGCAATCGGCTGGCGATTTGTTACTATAAACTCGCTTTAATACATTTGATGGATAAACGACTGTCCGCCTTCGCGGTTGCACGGCCGTTTTCCGTCTCCTGTGGAGGTCCGGGTCTTTGGGAGGGTGGCGCCGGTGTCTGATTTGCTGGTTGAGGTGCACGCGTTCGAGGGAACGAGCGCTGCCTTGGTGAAGGCTGCGGAGAGCGCAAATTCCGCCGGGTCCAAGCCTTCAGGAGACTTCGGGCACCCTGCTCTTTTGCAGGCGTGCGGGGCGGTCAACCTCGCTTGGGCAGTCATCGGCGCCGCCCTGCATACAAATCTGGAAGAGGATGGCCAGCAGGTCAGAAGAGCCGGGGCGGAGTTCACCCGGGTTGATAACCTCCTTTCAGAACAAGCGAAGATCGGGAAGGCCTGAGTTGGCTTGGGGAGTGTGCAGGGCTGCTGACTGGTCCTTGCTGGGCGGGACCGATCCGGCCCCGGGTAACGTTGAAGACGTCCAGCGGGCTTCCACTGCCTGGGCGGGAAATGCGGCCCGGCTGGCAGATGCACAGAACAGCCTCACGCAAACTGTGATGGCTGGCGAGGGTGCTGCGGTGTCGGCCGTTCGGATGCTTCTTGAGAGGGATGCCGAAATGATCGGGGTGTACCGGGTGGCATGTGAGGACAACGCCCGCGCCTTTCACCGCTGGGCGGCCAGTTTGGCCGGATTCCAGGTTGAAGCAGACCGCCTTCATTTCCAAGCGATGCAGGCGCACGACGACGAGGAAGCAGGGCGCAGACTGATCGAAGCGGGCAAGGAGGAACGAATCCATGCGGCCCAGCAACGCTCTCTGCTTGAGGGCATCGCCCAGAGCGCGGCCGAAATCATGGCCCCGGCCATTATGGAGATCTTCTCTGATTCCCGCGGCGAGGCGATGGTGCAGGAAGCCAGCGAACGGTTGGACGCTCTGCGCCGCCAAGCCGAGGAGCTGCGCAGCCGCTACGACGCCGAAGGCCGGCATGTCGCGGGTTCGCTGCATATACCTGCCGGGCCGGTCACCAAACAGTCATTCCTGGGCATCAAGGACAGTTCGGACGGCAGCGGCTCCTTCGCTGCGCTGCTGGCATTGGCGAACGAAGCGCGATACACGACCCTGAACACCCTCTACGACAAAGCCACACAAGGCGACGCCGCGGCCGGGCAGGAGTACTTGGCGCTGCTTGCTCAGCTGACCCCTGCTGACTTGGTGATCTACGGGATGACCAACCCGGACCGTGCCCGCAACCCCTTGGCCAGGGCAAATGACACTGCGCACGTCAAAAGCTGGTGGGGTGGGCTCGCCCCTGATACCCGGGCGCTATTGACCGCTACCGTTCCCGGGATCATCGGTAACCTCAACGGCATTCCGTACAGCGTCCGGAACACCGCCAACCGCCAACTCATCCAGATCCTGACCACCAATCCGCCAGCCGACGAAGCCACGCGCAATGCCGTAGAAGGCATCAACAACTCCCTGAGCCACGACGATGGTTCGCCGCTTACGGATCGGTTCCTGGTGTCCTTCGATCTGAACCGCGGAAAACCCCTCGCCGCAGTCGCGATTGGTGATCTGGACACTGCGGGGAACGTGACCTGGAACATTCCCGGTATGGGCACCACCGTGGCCCCGGGCGGCATCGATACCTGGACCGAAGGCGCCCAGGCAGTCTATGACGAACAGCGCGGTCTGTTCCGGCAGTTTGGTCCTGCGGGTACAGCCAATGCGGTGGTGTCCTGGGTCGGGTATGAGACCCCGGGAATGGTTCAGGACTACAACATGGAAGTCTTCGCCGGCGACAAGGCCTGGGCTGGCTCGGACAAGTTGGCGGCGACTCTAGATGGGTTTCATGTAACCCGGGACCTCGGCAACGGCGAAGGCGTCCCCAAAGTCAACGTCCTTGCCCACTCCTACGGCACCACGACTGCGGCTTACGCCTTGACGAAAACGATGCAGAACGTGGACACCGTGACGTTCTTCGGCTCCGCCGGCATTGACCCGAGCGTCGTTCCAGGTGCTTCCGCGCTCCACGTTGCACCGGGAGCGGACGGCACCCCAGCGGTGTACGCAACCCAGGCAAGCAGGGACTTGCTGGCGCCGGCCGGGATCACCGGCTCCGCCGTGGGCGGGGTAGGTGCCGCGGGCTGGGACTGGCTCACTGACCTTGGAGCGGGTCCCCGTTTCATCGATACAATCTCTGGCCATCAACCACAACAAATCCGTGTTGCTCCCACACTGTCCGGTCTTTGGCCTGGAGCGCACGTGTTCTCGTCCGAGGGCGGGATCGATCCCGAGAGCGGAGAAATCCTGGAAAACACCGACGGACATCAAGCCACCGGCGCTGGTTCATGGGGACCATTCAATGCCTCCAGCGGTCACGGCTACCTCGATCCGAAAACCGAATCCCTGCTCAACATCGGCAAGACCACCACTGGGCACGCAGACCTAATCCACGACTCACGTCCACTGACCACCGAACCCATCGGAACCGAGCAAACCTACCCGGAGCTAACAGATTGAATCCCATTAGAATCCATGCACCATTCCCAGCACCTAAACCTGTGCCCGTTTTCGTTACCGCAATTGTCATCGGCGCCGCCCTGTTGCTGCTTGGCGTCACAGGCTGCGCAATCATGCCAGGAGGAACCAACCCCGTGACATCGGACCCTGCACGCCCCTACAACGGCACCAGAACCGCAGACACCGTGCGCAAAGATTTCTACGACACCATCGATGACACCGTCAAACAGACCGGACTCACCTTTCCCGAGTGGAACCGGGCAGACCCTAAAAGCATCAGGCGAGTTACCTGTGCGGTCGGGTCCGAGTTGGGCCATCACTTCTCGATCACGCTGTGGGGCGGGGCGAGCCCGGACCCCAAAGCAGCGGTCGAGAAGATCAAGGACTACTGGAAGTCAAAGGGCTGGACCATCGAAACGATCTTCGACGAGACCAACGCTCCCAACCCCGGCATGCAAATAGCAGCGACGTCCCCCACCGGCATCCTCGTCGTCTTCAACACGATAAAGAACAATTCCGGAACGGTAGATGACAACAAATGGTCACGGATCAGTGTCGAAAGCGACTGCACCCTGGACCCCTCCCTCAACGGCGTCCCGACACCAAAAACCAGCCCACCAGGCACGGGGTCCTGATGCGGCACTCGCCAGTCCTCGTCAGCGCCCTGGCCACCGCCACCGCGCTGTTGCTGTTCGGGGTCACCGGCTGCGTCTTCATGCCAGGCGTAACCAACCCCGTGACCGCAGATCCAGCCCGCCCCTACAACGGCACCAGAACCGCCGACACCGTGCGCAAAGATTTCTACGACACCATCGATGACACCATCAAACAAACCGGACTCACCTTTCCCGACTGGAACCGGGCAAGCGAGGACGGAGTCATGCTAACCACATGCGCAGTCNAGGAACCAATCCCGTGACGGCAGATCCTGCACGCCCCTACAACGGCACCAGAACCGCCGACACCGTGCGCAAAGATTTCTACGACACCATCGATGACACCGTCAAACAGACCGGACTCACCTTTCCCGACTGGAACCGGGCAGACCCTAAAAGCATCAGGCGAGTTACCTGTGCGGTCGGGTCCGAGTTGGGCCATCACTTCTCGATCACGCTGTGGGGCGGGGCGAGCCCGGACCCCAAAGCAGCGGTCGAGAAGATCAAGGACTACTGGAAGTCAAAGGGCTGGACCATCGAAACGATCTTCGACGAGACCAACGCTCCCAACCCCGGCATGCAAATAGCAGCGACGTCCCCCACCGGCATCCTCGTCGTCTTCAACACGATAAAGAACAATTCCGGAACGGTAGATGACAACAAATGGTCACGGATCAGTGTCGAAAGCGACTGCACCCTGGACCCCTCCCTCAACGGCGTCCCGACACCAAAAACCAGCCCACCAGGCACGGGGTCCTGATGCGGCACTCGCCAGTCCTCGTCAGCGCCCTGGCCACCGCCACCGCGCTGTTGCTGTTCGGGGTCACCGGCTGCGTCTTCATGCCAGGCGTAACCAACCCCGTGACCGCAGATCCAGCCCGCCCCTACAACGGCACCAGAACCGCCGACACCGTGCGCAAAGATTTCTACGACACCATCGATGACACCGTCAAACAGACCGGACTCACCTTTCCCGACTGGAACCGGGCAGACCCTAAACGCATCGGGCGAGTCACCTGTGCGGTCGGGTCCGAGTTGGGCCATCACTTCTCGATCACTTTATGGGGCGGGGCGAGTCCGGACCCGAAAGCAGCGGTCGAGAAGATCAAGGACTACTGGAAGTCGAAGGGCTGGAANNNTTTATGGGGCGGGGCGAGTCCGGACCCGAAAGCAGCGGTCGAGAAGATCAAGGACTACTGGAAGTCGAAGGGCTGGAAAATCGGGAACGTCTTCGACGAGACCAACGCCCCCAACCCCGGCATGCAAATAGCAGGGACATCCCCCACCGGCATCCTCGTCGTCTTCAACACGATAAAGAACAATTCCGGAACGGTAGATGACAACAAATGGTCACGGATCAGTGTCGAAAGCGACTGCACCCTGGACCCCTCCCTCAACGGCGTCCCGACACCAAAAACCAGCCCACCAGGCACGGGGTCCTGATGCGGCACTCGCCAGTCCTCGTCAGCGCCCTGGCCACCGCCACCGCGCTGTTGCTGTTCGGGGTCACCGGCTGCGTCTTCATGCCAGGCGTAACCAACCCCGTGACCGCAGATCCAGCCCGCCCCTACAACGGCACCAGAACCGCCGACACCGTGCGCAAAGATTTCTACGACACCATCGATGACACCATCAAACAAACCGGACTCACCTTTCCCGACTGGAACCGGGCAAGCGAGGACGGAGTCATGCTAACCACATGCGCAGTCGGGTCCAAGTCGGGTAAACAATTCTCGATCGATTTACGGGGCGGGGCGAGCCCTGACCCGAAAGCAGCGGTCGCGAAGATCAAGGACTACTGGAAATCCAAGAACTGGACCATCGAAACGATCATTGACCACACCGACGCCCCCAACCCCAGCATGCAAATAGCAGCGACATCCCCCACTGGCATCCTCGTCGTCTACAACGCGATAAAGAACAACACGAACCCCGAAAGGACCACGGGCTGGTCAAGCCTGACCGTCGAAAGCGACTGCACCCTGGACCCCTCCCTCAACGGCGTCCCGACACCAAAAACCAGCCCACCAGGCACCGGTTCCTGATGCGGCACTCCCCTGTCCTCGTGAGCGCCTTGGCCATCTCCGCCGCGCTGTTGCTGTNCGATGACAACAAATGGTCGCGGATCAGTGTCGAAAGCGACTGCACCCTGGACCCGTCCCTCAACGGCGTCCCGACACCAAAAAACAGTCCTGCGGGAGCGGGGTCCTGATGACCCGGCCCGCCCCCGTCCTCGTTAGCGCGCTGGCCATCGCCACCGCCCTGCTGCTGTTCGGCGTCACAGGTTGCGTCTTCATGCCAGGCGTAACTAACCCCGTGACCGCAGACTCTGCCCTCCCCTACGACGGCACCAGAGCTGCAACGGCAGTGGAAAAGGACTTCTACGACACCATCGATGACACGATCCAGCAAACCGGGCTCGCCTTCCCTACCTGGAACCGGGCAAGCGAGGACGGAGTCATGCTAACCACATGTACAGTCGGGTCCGAGTCGGGCAATCAGTTCTCGATTACCCTGCGGGGCGGGGCGAGCCCGGACCCGAAAGCAGCGGTCGAGAAAGTCAAGGGCTACTGGGAGTCCAAGAACTGGACCATCGAAACGATCATTGACCACACCGACGCCCCCAACCCCGGCATGCAAATTGCAGCGACATCCCCCACCGGCATTGTGGTCGTCTACAGCACGACAAAGAACAATTCCGGAACGGTCGATGACAGCAAATGGTCGCGTATCAGTGTCGAAAGCGATTGCACCCTGGACCCCTCCCTCGACGGCATCCCGACGCAAAAGACCAGCCCTCCGAGCACCGGCGCTTGAGGCGCCGCTCCCCGCGTGCGCTTCGTCGTTGTCCTAGGCGCCCGGGCAGCCCTCGCCGCGCGGATTCACGATGCAGTTGTCGGCATAGTTGCGCGTGATCGACCTCCAGACGCTGACCCTTTGCGACGGTGACGCGAACTGTCCGGTGCCCGGAATCGGCATGTTCGGACCACCGTTCACGGAGTAGGTGCCGCGGAAGGTGGTGGTCACTGAGACCTGAAAGTCGCCGGTCTGTTGATACACGTGGCTTGTTCTCGTCTTTTGGCCCCATTCCGCCTCCGGAAGCGGTCCTCCTGCAAACGGGGTTGGCCCGAGACCGCTTCCGTCCCCGTACGAATAGGTGTACTCCACGGGTGTCGCGACTATGTGGACTCGCTGACCGAGGATCGTGACATCGAATTGCTGCTCGACGGCGTCCGCGAAGATGTTGGTTTCAGCACCTTTGAGCGTGTGCGGGCTAGGTTGCGTCGTCAGTCCTGCAGGTCTGATGGGAAGGTTGCGAAAGTCGGTCACAATTCTCTCGGCGATGCGCTGCAGGAGATCCTCAGGCTTCTGGTCATACAGGCAAGACGGGCCGTTGTTGCCCGATTTCCAGTCGACCCACGTGGGATTTGAAATCGCCTTCGGCGCGACTTTCCAGACAACAGGCGTTCCAGCCTTCCCGCCGGCCTCGCGGGGCGGGCACTGTATCTGTCCGGGAAGGCACTTCTTGTCCACGACATTATCGTCAACATGGCATTGGAGCTCTGCCTTGTATTGGTTGGGGTCGTCGCTGACGAAGCCGGGTACGGACGGAACAAATTGTCCCGATCCAGGGTCGCGGAGGTAGACCATCGGCTTTGTTCCGGTGTCAGTCCATCCGATCTCCCCATTTTCAGTAGATGCCCCCGCCTCCTGCCCGCTGATGAGCACGAAAAAGACGAAAAACAACGATCCTGATGTGCTTCGGCTCCTGGTTCTCTGTTTCATTGCAGCGGGTTTAGGCCGTCAAGCCGCCAGGCTCCTTCGACAAATCGAAGGAAAGCGACATTGCCAGTATTGGTCGCCTCGGTAGGTTGTCGATACTCAGTCCCGCCTGAGCTCCAATAGTGAATCTTGCTCTGGATCACTTGAACAACTACCGGAATGCTTTGGTCTGGTTGGGGTTTGAAAGTGGATGACACCGATGGCGTCGAAATGACGCCGCCGCTGACCCAGCGGTCGCCACTATATGCCTTCGGCACGACCTTAACGACGCCCTCGCACATCTCACAATTGGGCCCCGTGATCTTACCGAGCGGCCCGACGTCACCTGTTTCATAGGCGTAACTCATTACTTGGAACCAGTACCTCGCGAACGCCTCCACGCCTTCTTTGCTGTTCGCCTTCGCTGCCTCCGGCAACACGGGAAGGGGAACGTTCTCGGCTTTCCCCTTGGCATCGGCCGGTTTGTAGACAGCCGTCGGGGTGGCCGTGGGCGTAGGCGTGGCGCTTGCAGTCACGGTGGCTGGCGCTGATTTGTCGGACTGCGGCTGCGTGGTGTTCTCGCAGGCGGTCAGCGTCAACGCTGCTGCGAGGCTGCCAATGACGAAAGAGCGAGCAGAAACCGAGGTGCGTGGAGTCATGGTTTGCTATCCCCAAATAGTTTTCAAGACTAAACGTTTCCGGAAATCGTAACGTAATTACCGTTCCTGGCGGGAAAGTTATCCACAGGCTCTGCTTTATTACACCCATCGCCTTCCGGCGCGGTCCCGCACAAAAAACCACGGGCCTCGACGGCGGGACCGCGGCCAGGCCGCCCATCCGTCGTCGAGGCCCGTGGGACCTGTGAACTGCCGCTACGTCTGGGCCGGCAGGACCAACTCGCCCGACTTGTCCGTCGACAAAGCGAGCGAAGAGATGAACTGCCGCACGCCGTCGGGCCCGTCCTGGGCCGAGCGGACCATGTCCGGACGCTCGAACTCAAGTCCCGTCACATGGCAGAGCAGCCTGGCGTCGCTCGGGTTGCCGTCGGCGTCGAACATGGGCAGCTCGATTCCGTCGTCGGATCGGCGCAGGTAGTACTTCCCGCGGGTCAACACCGCCAGCGCGGGCGGCAGCACAAGCGCCAGCCCGACGGCGAAAATCGGCGAGTAGGGCTGCACGGCCGAGCCGAAAGCACCGAAGAACACCGCAATCGAGACAACGGCCGAAACCAGCATCGAAATGAAACCCACCGGGTTGACCGCGTAAAGCATTCCGCGGCGGAATTCGGGAACCTTGGGTGAGATCTTGAGCAAATACTTATTGATCGCTATATCCGACGCAACAGTCACCACCCACGCCATGGCGCAATTCGCGTAGAAACCGAGAATGGTGTTCAGGAACTCGAACATATTCGCTTCCATCAGCACCAGAGCAATCACCAGGTTCACCACCACAAACACCATCCGGCCAGGGTAGCTCTTGGTGATGCGCGTGAAGCTGTTGGTCCATGCGAGCGAACCGGAGTAGGCGTTGGTGACGTTGATCTTGATTTGCGAAATGACCACGAGCACCACGGCCAGGGTCATCGCCAGCCAGGCCGGCATCATTTCCTGGTACACGCCAAGGAATTGGTGCACCGGCTCGTTCGCATGCGCGGAGGCTGCTGGATCCAGCCTCGCGATCAGATAAACGGCGATGAACATGCCCACAATCTGCTTGATCGCGCCGAAAATCACCCAGCCCGGACCGGCGAGGATCACGGCCCGCCACCACGCCCCGCGGTTCTCGGCCGTCTTGGGCGGCATGAATCGCAAGTAATCAATCTGTTCCGCGATCTGCGCCATCAATGACAGGCACACACCCGCTGCCAGCATCACAGAGGCCAGATTGGTGCCTTCAGCACCGGATTTGCCCGTGAATGCGAAGAATTCCCCGATGCTATCCGGGTGCGAAATGACCAAATACCCCACGGGAACCACCATGAGCAGGAGCCACAACGGGGTGGTCCATACCTGCAACTTGGACAAAGCCTTCATGCCGTAAATCACCAAAGGAACCACAATAAGCGTGGACGCCGCATAACCGAGCCACTTCGGGATGCCCAACCCGAGTTCCAACCCTTGCGCCATGATGGAACCCTCGAGCGCGAAGAAGATGAACGTGAACGTCGCGAAAATGACGTTGGTGACCACCGAGCCGTAATAGCCGAATCCGGAGCCCCGGGTGATGAGGTCGAGGTCAATGTTGTAACGGGCCGCATAGTAGGCCAAAGGAAATCCGGTGGCGAAAATAACCACAGCCGCCACAACAATTCCGATGATGGCGTTCACCGTGCCGTAGGAAATACCGATGTTCGCACCAATGGAGAAATCAGCCAAATAGGCGATTCCGCCAAGCGCACTGGTCGCCACCACGCCCGCACCCCATTTGCGGTAAGACCGGGGCGCGAACCTGAGCGTGTAGTCCTCCAGGCTCTCCTTCGCCGCGCTCATCGCATCGGCGTTGCCCGCCGGCCGACTCCCGGCACCTATCGTCTCAGGAGGTTCGACGACGGCGACCCCCACCGGGGAGCCGCCCGCCGTCGGGGTTTCAAGCACCTGCGTTGTCTTCGATTCGTCTGTCATCCCCCGCAACTTTCCTCGTCTTTGCATGTTTCCCCTACGAACATGGGCTCGACGCTATCGGCGGGATGAAACCATGAAGTCACCACAAGGTTTCCGCGCTGTAACTTATCCAGCGAACCGGCCGCCAAGATTGCGGCTCCGGGTTTATGGACGTCCAACAAAATCCCGGTCCCATGGCCCCGATAGCGTCGTGAAGGAAAGCACTTTCCCGCAAAAAACGGCCGAGGAGCACCATGACCACCCAGCTCAACCCGAGGCATACGTCCGCGTATCCGATTCTGGAAACAGCGCGCGAGCAAGTCCTCGCGAAAGGCGAAGGACTCAGCGAATCCCAGCTTCTGGAGATCCTGGAGCTACCCGACGATGCCATCCCCGACGCACTGCAGCTTGCCCACGAGGTCCGCCTGGAGCACTGCGGCGAAGACGTGGAAGTGGAAGGAATCATCTCCATCAAGACCGGAGGATGCCCAGAGGACTGCCATTTCTGCAGCCAGTCGGGCCTGTTCGACAGCCCGGTCCGGGGCGTCTGGCTCGACATCCCCGAACTCGTGAAGGCCGCCAAGGAAACCGCTGCCACCGGCGCCACGGAGTTCTGCATCGTCGCAGCCGTCCGCGGCCCGGACATCAAGCTCATGAACCAGACCAAGTTCACGATCGAGCGAATCAACGCGGAAGTGGACATCAACATCGCGTGCTCGCTCGGCATGCTCACCCAGCGCCAAGTGGACCAGCTCGCCGAATGGGGTGTCCACCGCTACAACCACAACCTCGAAACCGCGCGCAGCTACTTCCCCGAAGTCGTCACCACCCACACCTACGAAGAACGCCTCGATACCTGCAACATGGTCAAGGCGGCGGGCATGGAGCTGTGCTGCGGTGCCCTCATCGGCATGGGCGAAACCACCGCCCAGCGGGCCGAGCTCGCCAGCCAGCTTGCCGCCCTCGAACCGCACGAAGTCCCGCTCAACTTCCTCAACCCACGCCCCGGGACGCCCCTCGAACACCAAGGAATCATGGACGGCAAAGACGCCCTGCGTGCCATCGCAGCGTTCCGCCTGGCCATGCCGCGGACCGTCCTCCGCTACGCGGGCGGCCGCGAACTCACCCTGGGCGACCTCGGAACCCGCGACGGCCTCCTGGGCGGCATCAACGCGGTGATCGTCGGCAACTACCTCACCACCCTGGGCCGTCCCGCCGCCGCCGACCTCAACCTCCTGGTGGAGCTGAACATGCCCATCAAGGAACTCCAGAAGTCACTGTGAGCACCAGCTACTGTGGGCACTGCGGCGGCCCGCAGACCGGCCCGGCAACACAAGGCGGCCCGGTCACCCAAGGTGAGCGCCCGACGTCGGACGCTCACCAGGCCTGCCGGCAGCGCCTCGCGATGGAACCTCCGCGCTATTGCGCCGTGTGTCGCCGACGCATGAAAGTCCAGGTCACGCCGCACGGCTGGACCGCAGAATGCTCGCGCCACGGCAGGATCACCTGGCCGGTCAGCGGCGGGATTTGAGGAAGTCGGTGGCTTCGTTCACGGCCGAAGCGTCGGGATGGATGCTCCGGGTTTCCGAGCGCTGATTCCGGGTGCGGACCCAATCGCCCGGGTGCACTTTCGGCAAGATTTTCGCGACGGCCAGCGCACCATACATCAACGTATTTATCGCAACGAACGTCGCCAAGATGGCAAACCACTCGGAATGCAGAATTTCCTCGGGAAACAAAATTCCGGTGGGAAGGGAGGCGGAAATAGCCAAGATTAACCTGCCTTCGGGGATTCGCCGGCCTGCGCGTGGTTGAGGTGTTTCCAGTTGGCTTGCTTGCCACGGGAGATGTCGATGATTCCCTTGACATAAACCACGTTGAGGAACATATCGAAGAACAACTCCGGAAAGACCGTAACAGCCAGGAGGCGCGCCCGCCAGCCGCCCTTCCAGGCCGTGACCACCCGCTCGGCCGAGAAGACGACGCCGATTCCCAGCCAGAAAGGGAACCAGACCCAGTCATCGAGCGACAAAACCATCAAGAGGATCAACAAAACGTAGGCGCCGAGGGCAATTACTCCATAGCCAATGCCGAATTGCTGCGCCCAGTAGCGGAGCGTCTGGGGCGTGGCCCCGTAAGCCCCGAGGTTCTCCAAGGCACCGCGCTGCCAACGAAGACGCTGTGACCACAAGGTACGGAAATTCGGCATCAACTCGGTGACCACGGTGCACTGCATGGGGGAAATCATGAGGCCGCCGAGGGACTTCAGCGCAATCGTGAGCTCATTGTCCTCGGTCAAAGCCGCCGTGTCATAAACGTCTCCCTTGATTCCCGGGATCGACTCGCCCCGGCTCTCGGCAACAGTGCGCAACGCACGGGGACGGAAAAGCGATGCCGTGCCCGTCAGGACAAAGACGCGGCCCCGCCGTCGTCCAATTTCGCGGGAATACCGGATATATTCGTTGCGCTGGAATTGGCCGACAATTCCGTGCCCCTCTTCCCCATAGAAAAGACCACCCACAGCCATCAACGCCCTGTCATTGGTCAGCCGCGCAACCGCGACCTCCAGGAATCCATCGTCGAGGCGCGTGTCCGCATCCATGACCATGACGACGTCGTTATCGCCTTGGCCGGGGAGCAGCCACTTGAGCGCCTGGTTGAGTGCGCCCGCCTTCTTTTTCGTGTTGCCCACCGATTCGAAGACCTCAACCCCGGCCTCGCGGGCGAGTGCGGCAGTCGCATCCGTGCAGTTGTCGGCAACCACAATTACGCGTTCCGGGCGATGCGATTGGGACAAGAGGGAGGCAATCGTGGCCGGCAGCGAGGCCTCTTCGTTGTGCGCAGGGATCAAAACGGTCACCGTTACGGGGCCGGCGTACACACCCCGGGTTTCGGCCATGACGATCTTGGGCGCAAGCGGCGTCCGGGGATGTGCCGAGCGACGTGACCTGGTGGTGACGCGCCGCTCCAGCAAGGCGACTCCCACGGAAAGCACCAGTGCGAAAGCAATGGCGCAGAGAATCACGCCGGGTTGCGGCGCCACCAAATCGTACAAAATACGCCAGACGCCAAGGACAATGCCCTCAGCCCGCGACTCGACCGCCGCATTCCCGGTCGAGGCGATGGCCAGCCACAATAGCGCCGCCGCACCGCCGACCGTTACCACGATGACGATGCCAACCATGCGCTGAAAAATCCCTCGACCCACGGGCGAATGCTACCAGTAGTCCGCGGAGGGAAAAATTCACTGCCTTGGCGGCGCCAGCCGGTACCCCACTCCGCGCACTGTTTGCAGCCAGCGCGGGTTTTGTGCGTCGTCGCCGAGCTTGCGGCGCAGATTGCCGATGTGGACCTCGACGGACCGTTCGTCGGCCTCGCTCGTATAGATCCCGGCGTCGTAAGGCTCGTTACGGAGGCGGCGTACAAGGTCCGCCTTGCTCAAGACCGTGCAGCCTGCTTCAAGCACGGAGTGCAGGAGGTCGAACTCGGTCGGAGTCAGCTGTACGTCCCGGCCATCGACGGAAACGGTCCGCGTCGAGTAGCTGAAGACCAGCCCGTTATGCCGGAAAGTACCTCGTGATCGCGGAGGCTCGCCTTTGCTGGCCGCCGTGGCTCCCGAGCGGGGACGCCGCATCATTGCTGCCACCCTCGCGCGAAGCTCCCGGGGCCGGAAGGGCTTGGTCAAGTAGTCGTCAGCACCGGATTCCAGGCCGAGGAGCGTATCCAGCTCGTCGGCCCTGGCCGTCAACATGACGATGTAGGCATCGGAAAAGTTCCGGACTTGCCGGGCCACCTCGAAGCCATCAATATCCGGCAACCCCAAGTCCAGAGTGATGACGTGTGGCTGCAAGTCACGTGCTGCCCGGATGCCGGCAGCCCCGCTCGTTGCCATGTGAACTTCGAAGCCGGCCTGGCTGAGGACGACGCGGATCAATTCCCGGATGTCGTGATCGTCTTCGATGACGAGCCCAACCCGTGATTCCGTCATTTGCAGCCCTCCCAGCCCGCTACAAAGGGAAGTATATCGGGCTGGCGGTATCCTTTCTGGCATGCTACGCCGCCTTCAAGAAATGCGAATTTTGGGCCGATGAAACGTCCGATTGAATGGGATGCCAAAAGCGGCCGGGTGATGTTCTTCCAGCACGCCTTCCACGAGTACTCGCTCAAGGATCGCGTTGCACTCAGCCAATTGCCGCTGACCGTGACAGTGTGCCTCACCGCGCTCCTGGTCGGCCTCTATTTTCCCGCAACCCTCGCCAATCCCCTTTTCGTCATCTTCCTGGCCACCCAAGCCGCTGCCTGGGTCCTGTGCTACGCCGTTCCGTGGGACCGCCTCCCCCATCCGACTTTCCTGGCTATCCCGCTCTTCGACATCGTGTCCATCGGCTTGGGGCGTGAGGGAGGCCAGGACAGCCCGCTAGGAATCAGCCTTTTGACCGTCTTTCCCGTCATTTGGCTCTGCGCCTCGGGGTTGTACCGACGCTCCGCCTTGGCAGTTTCCTTCCTCGCACCGCTTGCCATGATTTGGGCGCCGCAATTTAGCCACGGAACAACTTCGCCGCAGGACCTGCTGCGTGGCTTGCTGCTGCCCGTCATGATGCTCGGCATCGGCGTCTCCGTCAGCGTGCTCACCCAGAGCATGGTTGTCCAGCAAAAGCGCCTCGAGGAAAGGGACGCAGCGCTGCTCCGGGCCTTGGAGGACAGCCAGGAGAAGGAACGATTGCTCAACACAGTTCTTGAAACCGTCCACCTTGGCGTTGTCGCCATTGACGCCGATGGGCGCGAAATGATGGCGAACCGCAAGCAGCGGGAGAACCAAGTGCTCGCGACTTCCGGGGACACGGCTCGCCAGGGCGGATCCCAGCTCTTGGTTTTCGACGCGGACAGGGTGACCCCCACTGCGGCGGATCGCCGGCCGATGCGGCGGGCCGCCTTGGGACAGGAATTCACGGACTACCTGGTGTGGGTAGGGACGGCCGGCGCGCAGCGCGCCTTATCTACGAGCGCCCGCTCCATGCACGACGACGACGGCAACTACATGGGTTCGGTGATCGTTTTCGGCGATGTCACTGCCTTGGTCGACGCCCTGGCTGCGAAGGACGACTTCGTCTCGAACGTCTCCCATGAGTTCCGCACCCCACTGACGTCCATCACAGGATATGTGGATCTTGTACTGGAGGAAGCTGAAAACCTCCCGGTCTGGGTGGTGCAGCAGCTTCAAATCGTGCAACGAAACGCCGACCGGCTCTTGTCCCTCGTCTCCGACCTCTTGGCAATCCGTCAGGGCGACCTGGTCGTCCGGCCACACGCGGTTGACGTATCCGAACTGGTCCATTCGAGTGTCGCGGCGGCCGGGCCGAAAGCGAACGACGGCGGGGTGCGGCTTCACGTCGACGCCCCGGAACGCTTGGAGGCGCACGTGGATGCCAACCGTATCTCCCAGGTGCTGGACAACCTCATCTCCAACGCCATCAAGTACTCCCCCGACGGCGGCGACGTTCGCGTCACGCTCCTCCAGGAGGAAGACACGGTGGTGTGCCACGTCCAAGACACAGGCATGGGCATGGACAAGAAGGACCAAGCCGATGCCTTCACCCGATATTTCCGGGCCGGAAACGTCCGCAACACGGCGATCAACGGCGTCGGATTGGGTCTTTCCATCTGCAAGGCAATCGTCGACGCCCACGGCGGGACCATCGGCCTCGAGAGCGTCCCCGGCGAAGGAACAACCTTCACGTTCCGCGTTCCAGCCTGACCCCCACTCACATCACGGCCCTTCCCAACCAACCCCCACTCACATCACGGCCCCTTCCAACCAACGCCCGGTCACCTATCGCCCCCCTTCCAACCAACCCCCGGTCACATCACGGCCCTTGCCAACCAACGCCCGGTCACATCACGGCCCCTTCCAACCAACGCCCGGTCACCTATCGCCCCCCTTCCAACCAACCCCCGGTCACATCACGGCCCTTGCCAACCAACGCCCGGTCACATCACGGCCCCTTCCAACCAACGCCCGGTCACCTATCGCCCCCCTTCCAACCAACCCCCGGTCACATCACGGCCCCTTCCAACCAACCCCCACTCACATCACGGCCCCTTCCAACCAACCCCCGGTCACATCACGGCCCATGCCAACCAACGCCCGGTCACATCACGGCCATATCCAAGCAACCCCCGGTCACCTATCGGCCGTTCCCAACCAACGCCCGGTCACATCACGGCCCCTTCCAACCAACGCCCGGTCACCTATCGCCCCCCTTCCAACCAACCCCCGGTCACATCACGGCCCCTTCCAACCAACGCACGGTCACCTATCGCCCGTTTCCAACCAACGCGCGCTCACCTCTTGTGATTGAGGTTATACACCGACCTACCGGGCCAGGCGCGGGAGAAAGCACCGACATACCTGACCGGGCGTCGGAGAAGGCACTGTCCGACCTGACCGGGCGTCGGAGAAAGCACCCACATACCTGACCGGGCGTCGGAGAAAACACCCACACATCTGACTGGGCGTCATGCCAAGCACCGTCATAAGTGACCGGGCGTCGGGAAGGGTGCCCACATATCTGACCGGGCGTCGGAGGGGGACTGTCCGTTTAACGGTGGTTTCGGGATTGGCATTTAG
>NZ_JAKEEC010000035.1 GCF_021483235.1 Arthrobacter alkaliphilus
GCTACGACAACGCGATGATGGAATCCTTTTGGTCCAGCATGCAGATCGAGCTGTTGAACAGGAAACGCTGGAAGACTCGCACCGACTTGGCCAACGCGAACCCATCCCAAACAGCCTGAGACTCATTCTTCACGGGGTAACCAATCCCTGGGGCAGGTCAAGGAGTCAACAAAACCGGGGGCAGTCCCAATTCTCGCATGTCCAGACTACCCACCTGGTGGCCGTGCCACCCACAGCGACAACAGTACTCTGGATGTATCAACTAGAACTTCCCCGGTCGCAAGTCATGAGGGGAAACTCTATCAACCGACGCCAGGCGAGCAGGGGCCTTTAGACGGTCACAAGAATGCGACCGTGTTGATGGTCATGGGCCGATGGACCTACGCCGAGCTTTTCGAACATTTGACCAATAGTCGACGAACTATCCAGCCCCAGGTCGGAGAGCCTGGGCCCCGGAGTTGAACCATTTGAAGTCACTACGCCAATGTAGTGCGCGGATCCGTCCGAACTTTCCATGCCGATGGTAAGTGGCTGATGTTCTTCAACACCACTCATAACGCTTTCAATTAGGTCCGACGACAAAGTGGCAATAATCAGCGCATCGTCATATCGGTCGGCGTCTGCATATTCGCGAAGGTTTGGATCCTGATCGAGTTCGTCGCAAATACGAGTGGCTAGACGCCCTCGCTCCTCGCCTCGGAAGTCTTGGCGAGCGCGAACGAAGAACTGCTTGGAATCGATTTCGATAGCCCTCTGGAGGTGGACGTCTATGTCACCGTCAGGGCTGAGGCCGGCAGCCACGGCCAAAGTAAATAAGTCACCCGCGTGAGGGCGCTCGTCATAAGCCGCCACAATCCCTGGGAGTTGCGGGCTCGAGACGGAGCAGGCAAAACCATCGCCCCAAGTCGTAACGATCATCTGCGCGTTATTTACCACGGAGCACCTCCAATGCTTCTTCTTTTGTAAGCCCGATCTGTTTCATCAGTATCTGCTTAACGAGTCCTCCGGCTATTTCCTTCCCCGCATGGAAGCCCCACGTCAGAGTTGGCCGCCCTGGACATTCCAGTCTCTCATGGCTTCCCTTGCCATTACCAGTGGGACCATAACCTAGCCGCTCCAGCAGGCGGCGCAACATTTTGGGATCCATGGACGGAAAGTCACTGCTCCCCATCGCCGACTCCAACCACAGATTCCCGTTTCAAGCCATTTTCCTTACCCCAGTAGCTTGCCGGACGAACCGACGTGCCACTCACGTTACCCGATACAAACTCGTCGGCTCCTGCATAGCACGCAGTCGCTAGCGTGGATTGGATGTGCTGGGTGCGCCTCAGCCGGGACCGGATCGCCGACCCAGGCAAGGCGCAGTCGCCCACTGCCGGGCACCACCGACGCGCCGGAAAACTGGCCAGGGCTGAATGCGGGCGGCGTCCGGCCACAGGTGACAGCTGACACCCAAGGCTTGGACAGCAGCAGCAAGCGTCATGCAAGAAGGTCCTGGAACCGCCATACAGAAACGGACTATAGCGTTCCCAAAAATGCCAGAAGGAGTGCCGCTGGAGGAAAAACGATCCCCCAAGACCCCATCCCTTCCAGTTGGGCACGAGCCCCGTTGCCCTCCGCCAGGGGCACCGCCCCACCGCCCAATCTCTTCCTCTTCACCGGCATCCTGCCGGTTACAGGCAGTGGATGTCAGCCAGACGAATTCCGTCACCCTGACCGGTGGTGTCGTCGAGCTTCACGATGGCGTCCTTACCTTGGGCGAGGGGTGCGGTGATACTGTTGGCCAGGCCCACGGATGAGGCGCCGTGCTCGATGCTGGCCGCCACATACAGCCCTCCCGGACACCCCGCCGCCGCCATGGTCGTGACGTGCACAACGGAGCATTTCAGGTTGCCGCACGAATACTCGGACTTGGGAGCGTACTGGTAGTAGTACGGCCCGGAGAACCGGGTCCACCCTTGGGCCTCCATCTGGGTTCGGATCGATTCGGAGGTACCGGCTTCCTGTGCGGCCTTCTCAGCAGCTTGGGAGGCATTACGGGCAGCCGCATCCTTTGCCTGCTGGGCAGCGCGATTGGCATTGTCTGCCTGGACTTGCGCCCAGAACGCGTCCGAATCTTCCTTTTTCTTCTTGGCGGCGGCGTCGGCTGAGGCTTGAGCGGATGCCTTCGCATCCGCGGCCTCCACGGCCGGGGCGCTAATGGTGAACCACACCGTCGTGCCAAGACCAAGCACAAGGACCAAGGCCACAGCGAGAATAATCAACAGACGACGTCTGGAGTTGCGGGTGCCTGCGGGACCCGTGACCGTTTCAGGCTGGTCCGCTGGCAGATCGTCATTCATGGTTCCCCCATATTGTGAGGCCTACGCCCCGGCTGTTGGATTCAACCATAGCCGCCGGCGCAGGTTGAACCGTACGAAGTATCGATCCTTGAACACGCGTCGCACCAGGTGCTCAAAAATAACCGGAAATGTGAGTAGCCCCGGAGAGAAAACTAATGCACTTCGGCGAACAGGCCGTCTCGGGCCGTGATCGGTCCCCCTTCTGACTTTTCCGGGTACTTTCCATCGGGGAAGCGAGTCTTTCTGCATCTGTTGTCGCGGCTGCTCCAAAAAATAACCGGAAATGTCAGTACCCCCGGAAGAAAAATCGAGACTCTTGCGTCAAACAGTCCGTGTCGGTCCATGGCCGCTCCCCCGTCTGACATTTCCGGTGATTTTTACAGGGTACCGGTGCGCCAGCATCCATAACCTGACAGCAGCCGAAAGCCGCCGAGCCAATGATGACGGACGCACAGAGCATCCCACCTGGCCGGACGGGTCCTCTCCACCGGCCACGTGGTCTACCCGGCAGACCTTGTCTGAGCAGTTGGCAGCTGTAGGAGCTCTTGGAAGAAGCCGAGCAGCATTCCTGCGGCTGCGCGCCGGTCAACGAATTCCTGCCCGCCGAAGCGGTACACCTCGTAGCCGGCCAGTCTTAGCTTGCGGTCCTCTGCCACCATCGCGGCATACAGGTCCGGACGGGGATGACCGTTGAGCGCATAGTGCTGCACGCCGTCCAGTTCGATCACGATGCGGCGCCTGTTAGGCAGCAGCAAGAGGAAATCCATCCGCTGGCGGGTGAGGGTCGCCCCGGTGCCCTTCGTATAGGGGTCGTAGTGCAGATACACCTGCGGGATCAGGGCTGGCAGGTCGAAACCGTACATCCTGTAAAGAGTGCAGTACTGGTCGAACAGGAACTTCTCGGCCTCGTTATCGCCAAGTGAGGCGAGAAGCCGGCGGTAAAGTGCCGTTGCCTCCGCTCGCTCAGCAGCTGCGGGCACCGTTTCCTCCTTGGCCCACCAGGAAACCAATGCCCGCCAGGACAGGCCTTCGGGCGGAAGCGCCCGGTCGTACACGAGGCAATTCTGCCCGTTCTCGCTGATCTCGATGTCGTTGTTCACTGCATCACGCAGGACGATCTTCGGTTTAGGGCCAAAGGCAGCGAAGATGAGGTTCTTCAACGCCCCCGCCACTCCACCAGCCCCTGCCAGCTTCAATACGTGTTCCAGCTCGGCCGTCGGGTACTCCTCCTGCACACGGTGCCCCAGCACGATGAGCTGATCGAGCGAAAGGTCCTTTAGCTTCCTATCCACGTAGCGGAATTTACTGGCCCAAGGGTCCTCGTTCTCCTGCTGAGGTGCAAGACCGAACCGCACGCGCTCCTCGGCAAGCTCGTATGCCTTTACATCGGAAAGAGCACCGGCGACGGCGGTCCTCACAGTTTTCAGATTCGCGGCGGTCGGTAACGCAGGAACCGCGCCGGCCTGGAAAAGAGATGAATAGTAATCATCGAGGTCAGAAGGCTTGTACTGAGAAGTCACACACTAAGCATCTCAGTCACGGGACCTACAAAACCGGGAACACGGCGGAGCCATTTCCATGGTGCCCCCCCCGTTCTGAAGAAACGTCAGGCCGGGCGCTGCCACCAGCCCCGGGAAAAAGAAGGTCCCTCCTCGCCAGCACTGCACCGTCAAGCACGCCACTCACAAGGCGAACCTGATCTGCCGTCCCGCGCACCGAACCATCCATGAGCCAATCCAGCTCTAGGATTACTTCAAGATCTGGGATGGGGGACGGTATGGCAAGAACGGTGTCGCAGCCGACACCTCCGGTCGAGCACTTTGGTGAGCTGGTGTGGCCAGGAAAGTACGGACATCGGCTGACCCGTGAGATGTACGCCATGGTAAACAAGACGTCGTCAACCCGGCTCCCACGGGAGTGGTACACCGACGAGCAATGGGAGTCCCTCGCTTGGGCTTACGAGGATGAGGAACACACCCGGCTCTCCGACGACTTCTGCGCGCGCCAGCGCGAGGCTGGGTTGGAGAACTTCGACTTGAATATGGCCTTCTTCGCCCAGCTGTCCGTCAAGCATTTCGATGATGCGCTCAATGAAATGCTGCGCAAACACAAAGGCCTGCGGCCCGTCGAGAATCTGACCGCCATGGACGGGCAGATAGGTGTCTATGTCATGGTGCTCGACGGGTACAGACAGGCATATATCGGCCAGGCGTGGGACATCCGGAAACGCATCAAACGGCACTGGAGCGGCACCAAGCAGTTCGATCGGCTGATATTCCCCGACAAAGCGACCTCCATCCTGTCGATCGATTCGTTCCGTGCTTTGGACACCACAAGGATCTTAGCTGCAAAGACCACCCGGAGTGATGACTTGGAGTCGCGGCTGGTCAGCACCTTCCCGTCCGATTTCCTGCTCAACAGGGTCCCGGCGGCACCAGAATGATGGGCGCTAGGTTCCTCCCGTCCGAGATCAAGCGCCGGCAGCTGACTCAAAAAGGTAATTCTGCGCCATTCGTCGATGAGGTGGCTCATGCTGATTGAGCGTCCGGTCGAGTTCGCCAATGGGTTCCGCATGCGATGTGAGAAGTGTAACGCCGGCAACTGGCTCTCCGCCGAAGACTACGTCCGAATCCCTGACGCCATGATGAACTGCGCCGACTGCGGGAAAGACTTCAACTTTGGTCCAGCGGTTGTCGATCTGACGGACCCCGAGGACCCCGCATTGAATGACGCTGCCCTTCCGGGCCTTGCGTGGTACCACACGACCACGGATCCTGAATGGCCTCCCAAGTCAGCAAACCGCCGAGCATCCTGGAAACGCTTCGTCTGCGAATTTCCGAACTGCCAAGCGGTCCGCCGCCCATCGAACCAACAGAGGCCTACAACGCGCTCTTGGAGATGGCGGACTATGCGGCCGATGAATGTCTGGGCGGGCTGTCACCAGCTGCCAGAGAGAACTTCCTGCGGTCTCTGAAGCGGCCGCGGCCCGCCGACAGCGACTTGCAGGATTTGGCCTGGCTATCCAAATTCATGGGCCTCGCGGCGCTCCTCACCCGCCCCTGTGAGGTGCAGAAAATCCTTTCAGAACAACCATGGCAGACTCCCCAAACGGAGTGAACAAGACGTTTGCTCCGGATCGAACCCCGGGGTGTCCGCCAACAGTAGAGGTCGTGTCGGCCGACGGAACCGCAATGTCGCTGGAACGAAGCAGGCAGGGCGGAGTGTCAGAAACGGATCGGCACCTTCATTGGCCCGCCGGGGCTGTACGGAGCCAGGATCGTCCCTTCTTCCCCTGAAGACTGGTGCCGTCTCTGTGTCTCAGAACCTACCGCAGCGCCTCGCGGAGCCGTTCGGAAAGGTCACTGAGGGACTCCCGCCACTCCGGCTCCTCGGCGTCGTCCCACAGCTCGGCAAGCTCGGAGTCCTCCCCTGTCACCATTGTGACCGCCTGCACCGCAAGTTCCACGTCCTCAGGGCCGATCTCCGCACCGTGGGCGGCCACCCACGACGCCGCGTTATCGCGCAGGTCCACTGCAGGGTTCCCTTGGGCAGCGGAGGTGATTTCTGCGGCGGCTATGGCGATGCTGCCGTCCGGTGCCGCAACGTATTCGGCGCCGGCGTTCGACAACGCCTCGCGCACTGCCTCCGCTCCCCCGGAGTCGAGGGTGTCCAGCCAGTCCATCGCGTCGTCATTTTCGAAAGGCAAATAACCCCAGGCGCGGGTGATATTGAGCGTCGGGAAGGCATCCTCAAGATCGGCCACCCGGCCTATTGACATCCCATGCCTTGATGCGCGCTCCCCCCAAGCTCTCACACGTGGCAAACTATCCGCATGACCCCGCGCCTGTTCGACCTAAGCTCAACCTGGCACCTCCGGTCCACACCAGACGAAATATGGAAGATTATCGCCGACGTCGATATGAGCTGGCCCAAGTGGTGGCCCAACTGCACATTCGCCGCGCCACTCGTTCGAACCGAAGCCAAGGGCAACTCCCAAGAAGACATCCTCAAGGCCACCACCGCCCACCTCAACTTCAAGGCGTCCCTCGGTTACACCCTCACCATCAGCATCCACCCAACGAATGTGGTCACTCCGAGCGAAATTGATTTCGACGCCGGTGGCCACCTGGAGGGCACCGGCCGTGTCGTCCTCACGCCGGAGGCACAAGGCCAGGCAACCCGGATGGACATCGAATGGCGCGTCCGTCCCACTCAGCGATGGATGAATGTTCTGACCCCGCTAGCGACACCCGCGTTCACGGCCGCCCACTCGCTCGTGATGCGCCGAGGCGAAGAGGGCCTGATCAAAGCGCTAGCAAAAAGGACCTCACAAGCCACAGATTAGACCCGTCTACAAGTTAACTAGCCACGCATTCGCAACGGTTCTACCATGGAATAGGTCAGCCGATCTGGGGAGCTGAGGCCCCAACGTCGAACACGGACTAAAGCAACGGCGAAGGGGGCACCATGAACATCAACGCCGCCCTCGCCGCGAGCCTCGAACGCCAGGAGACCGCAGGCGAAGAAGCCTGGGCAACCACCTTCCGTCAGATGGCCCTGTTCGACCTCGCCGCCGACATGGAGCTTGGATTCTTCCTCTCGTACTACCGGAACTTTGCGATTCCCAGCATCGCCGCAGCCCTCCACACGAACGCGGAAATCCAGCAGCGTCCCATGAAGCGCTCCTACGACACCGCCATCGTAATCTACGAGCTCATCTCCAGTGGCTTGGACAGCGAGCGCGGCAAGGCCATGGTCGAATTGCTCAATCGCGTCCACCGCAACGTCCCCGGGAGCAAAGACGACTTCCTGTACGTGCTGCTCACCCTCTTGGTGGTCCCCATCCGCTGGATCCAGCGACATGCCTGGCGCCAACCCACCAGCTCAGAGCTTATGGCCGCTACACGCTTCTTCAGCGAGCTCGGCACGCGGATGAACATCACGGGCATGCCTGCCAGCTACGCCGAAGCCGCAGTTTTCTTCGATCGTTACGAGGCCGCGAACATCGCTCCGTCGGACCACGGCCAGCACCTCATGGATGCTACCGTCCAGGTCTTCCAAAGCCGCCTGCCCGAGCCCCTGCGCCCGCTAGCGAAGCCGCTCATCAGCACCATGCTCGACGACGACCGCCTCACCGCCGCGCTGGGCCTCCCCCGCGCAAACGTGATATCCCGCACGGCCCTCAAAACCGGGCTCAAGCTCCGGAACGCAATCACCCGACGTCGTCCCTTGAACCAGCAGCCGCATTTCACACCCGGCAAGGCCGGATCCTCCCTATACCCCGATGGGTATTCCCCGGACCAAATCGGCCCGGTCAACGTTCCGCACTCCCCCGCTCGGGTCGGCAATGAACTACCGTGAGGCCCGCAAACTAGCGAGGAAAGCCGAGCACAGCTTCGGCCTGCCCAACGATGCCACGCTCCGCTTCATACGGGAAAAGCTGGAATTGCAACGTGGCCGGCCGATCGTTATCGGCGAACTCCCCGAACTAGCCAAGGAAGAAGTATGCGGGGTCTGGATTGTCTGCGTGGACCGGGACGTCGTCCTCCATGCACCGACCAAATCCGACTGGCACCGGCAGCAGATCATCCTCCACGAATTCAGCCACATGATCCTCGACCACGACCGCGATGGCGTCAACAGCGAACTGCTCAAAAGGCTCCTTCCCGACCTGGACGGCGAACTGGTGCTCCGCGCCCTCGCCCGCAGCAGCTACACCGACGACGCGGAACTCACCGCGGAGGCCTTGGCCGACCAGCTCGCGACACGGATCATCAACAGCAAGGCCGGCACATTGCCCGAGCCGCTGGCGTTCCGCAAAGTGTTCGGCTGATGGAATTCATCCCGGCCGCGACCCTCTGGGTCCTGACGGTTCTCCGGCTGCCGGCCGCTCTCGACCCGCACCGCGGCAGTGTCTTCCGCGCAACCATCCTGGCCGCAGTCGCCTGCACCCTCTACGTCCCGTCCGTCTATTACACCGTGGATCCCCTACTCGGCGGCCGAAACCGCGTGGGCCTCGTCACCCTCCTCTCGCTACTCCTTGGGTTTTGGCAATTTCGTACGGCAATTCTGCAGGCCGCCGTCTCGGACGAGAAAGTACGACGTCGGCAACTCACCTTTGGTCGTTGGGCGACGGGAGTTGCCTGCGCGGCCGTGACAACGGGATTCGTCACAAGCCGCACTAATGTCACCGACCCCAATCTTCCGCTGACATACGGCGACCAATCCGGCATGGCTGTATTCCTCTGGGCAGGTTCCGCATTCATCGTGTGGATCTGCCTCGACATCGCACGCGTGTGCCGCAATAACCTCCCTCGAATGCATGCACCGTCGTTCCGCTCGGCGTTCCTTCTTATCGCCATCGGGTGCATTCTTTTCGCCTTGGTGCTGCTTGATCGGCTCCTCTACGGTGCAGTAACCAAGCTGGAACCAGCGGATAGTATGGCGGCCGCGATCCTCACGGTCCTCTACTGGATTGGCGAAACCTTCGCGGTTGTTCTCGTCAGCGTGGGGCTCCTTCTGCCACGACTATCGGGTCCGCTCAGTCACGGCACGTTTGGACTCCGCGCCCGTCTACTACTCCTGGAAATCAGGCCGATCTGGAATCGTGTGGCGTCAGGCCAGCACGAACTGATCCTCGAGAAACGACGCGCCAGCAGACTGATTGCACTCAGCCCCCACGCCGAAACACAACTTCACCGCCGACTCGTCGAAATACGAGACTGCGAAATGGCAAGCCCAACAGCCGCCGAGCGACTCGATGCCCGGGACCGTTCCGTCGTCGAACGCGCCGAACTCGCCCTCGAAATGCACTCCGGCGCACGTCCCACGCTTTAATAATTCAACGCACGCCGGCGCTGCCCGGTAGTCATGCCGTAAGCGGCCATCCCGACCATGAATGAGCAGATGCATCTTTGCTGTTTGTCATTCTGATACCTGATCGTCGCTGGGCGGGTCCTGCGCGCAACCAGGGCGCTGCGCGCCGCTCGCAGTCCAAAACTTCGTTCGGCGCTCCGTTGTCGCTTATTTCCTCTCGAACTTTTGGACCCGCTCCCGGTTCCCCAAGTTGCGCTCCGGTCCCTCATGCCAGCGGTGGATCCCCTATCAGAACGACGCCGAAAACTGACGGACAGCCCGTCATAGGTCTCGTTCAAGGAAGAGGATCATGGAAACGCTAACGATCAAAACCCCCGCCGATGTCCTGAGCTTCATCGGCCACACCCTCGGCTTCTGGCCACACGAGAGTCTGGTGTGCGTCACCATCGACACCAACCGGATTGGCGCCACCCTGCGGGTCGATCTTCCCAAGCACGAAGGCGGCGAACTCGCCTACGCACGCACCGTCGCCGGCTACCTTGCCAACGACCCGAACGCGACCAGCGCCCTGTTCGCCGTCTACACCACGGCTGCCCCCGCAGACGGTCAGAATAAACCATATGGGGCGATGATCGCAGCCCTTACCGGCGCTCTCGCCGAACGTAACATCACCATTCGCGACGGTCTCTTGGTCGGCGACACGACCGTCTCACCGTTCGACGATGACCCCAGGCTTCCCGATGCCCTGCCGTTGTCGATGATCGACTCCAGCGAAATCAACGCCGAACTTGTCTACCGAGGAAGCGCCGTCGCACCAACCGGCCGGATCACACTCCCAGCATCGCAGAAAGAGACAGCGATGCTCGACGACGTCGAGGACCACGTCACGTTGATCGGTCGATCCTACGAGCCCCACGCTATTGAAAAAGCAAGGACTCTCTGGTCGGACATTCTCGAAGCGAACACCTACCCAAGCGATGAACAGACCGCCTCCTTGATCGCCAACTTCCAGTTTCCCGCCATCCGCGACCAACTCATGGCAGATATCCCCGGAGTCAACGGCCCCATGGAACGCATCCTGCTCGCCCAGACCCCAGGCAAACCACAATGGTCGCGCGTCACATGGGCCGAACAAGTACTGCTCCACGCCTACACGCACGCCAGCACCAAACACTCCGCTCCCATACTCACCGCCATCGCCTACATCAACTGGTGGGAAGGCCGCGGCAGCAAAGCCCACCAGTACCTCGAACTCGCGCTGGAAGCAGACCCCGGCTACCGCTTAGCCAAACTAAGCGACCAACTCATTGGCAACGGAGTGATCGCAGGCTGGAACACGGACAAGAACACTGCCTATAGGACACAGGGACTTGACGGCTTATGAGCTCCTGTGGACGCGGCTTCGGCGCACGCTCGGGAGTAGGTGTACCGTGCGCCACCTTATTCCTTCTCTTAAAAGGGGTCATTTTGGCGTATTTCAAGACCTTGTAATATCTCTCGAAAATCCGCGGAATCTAGGCGTTTTTAACGCCAGCCACAACCAACAAGCTGTCACTGTTTTTCATCGTTTTCGATGAGTAAACGATGAGTAAAATCAGCTCACCAGCCGGGGTGATTCGGCCCGGAATCCAGCGGCTTTTGGAAGTCTCATGGCACCCGGCGGAGCGTGGTCGTTCATCGTGTTGGGCCTGCCATTTTTCCACGACAGTCGCGAATCATCGACGACCAGCTGCATCTTCTGTTTGGCATCCTGATATCCGATCGTCGCTGGGCGTGCCCTGCGCGCAACCAGGGCGCTTCGCGCCGCTCACTGTCCAAAACTTCGCTCGGCGCTCCGTCGTCGCTTGCTTCCTCTCGAACTTTTGGACCGCTTCCGGTTCCCCAAGTTGCACTCCGGCCCCTTATGCCCCGCGGTGGTCCTCTACCAGGACGCCGCCGAAAACGAATGACCACGGAACGTGCTGCCACCACCCCAGGCTGACGAAACATCCATAATCGGCGCCCGATCCCGGGGCGTCATGTTTCCATGACGGATCCCTGCTTGTGCTCGCAGGCTCGGTGAAAGTAGAACATGCCTGCAACGGCCTTACACCTGCGCTGCTGAGCTGGTAGCCTCGGGTCGGCTCCGAGCGTTGAACCCCACAAGAACCGGCGTCATCCGCTCCCGAAAGCTCATCGTAGGCGCTCGGTCGTGAGGGTGCGCCTGGCTAGGAGGGGTCTTCCAGCTCCCAGTCTTTGACATCCGCCAGAGGAGCGAAGACGGCAGGGTCGAGTTCCCCGAATTCCAGGTTGTTGCGGACAAGGTGCGGCCAGTTCCGGTTGGCCAGGGCTCCCTTGCCCAGCGCGACAACGTCCGCGGAGCCCTCCGACAGCATGGACACCGCGGTATCCGGATCATCGAGCTTACCGTTGGCGATCACCGGCACCCCGGAGTACCGCTTGGCCAGCGCAGCCAGGGTTTCCTCCGCATCCGTGAACGCGGGCTCGGTGGCGCGGTATTCGGTGGTGTGGACAAATTCGATCCCGGTGGCGGCGAGGGTGCCGAAGATGACCTTAGCTTCGGCCACTCCCCCGCTCCACTTGTGGTCAGTGTCGCTGACCTTGGACTGGGAGATGCGGATCCCCACCGACATGTCCGGGCCAACCGCCGCGCGGACGTCCCGGCAGATTTCAGCGGCGAAGCGCACCCTGTTTTCCGGCGAGCCGCCATAGTGGTCATCGCGCTGGTTTAGATAGTCCGTGAGGAACTGGTCCAGCAGGTACCCGTTGGCACCATGGATCTCCACACCGTCGAACCCGGCCTGCTGTGCGTGCAGCGCGGCCGTGACGAAGCCATCCCGGACCTCTTTCATCTGGGACAAGGTGATCTCGGAAGGAACGGGATACGGGCCTGCGCCGCGGTAAAACTCCAGTTGCTCCCCCTTCGGTGCCACCGCAGAGGGTCCCACGGGGGAGGCCACAAACCGGTTCCCTTGGCTCTGCGCCCCCGCGTGCATCAGCTGAGCGAAGATCTTTGAGCCCGCCGCGTGGACGCCGTCGACCACTTTCGCCCAGGACCGGGCCTGTTCCTCCGTCGCTATGCCCGGCTGGAAGTGGTAGCCCTGGCTGTGGGCGGTGTCCGGGTAGATGCCTTCCGTGATGAGCAGCCCGAACCCTCCGCGCGCGAACGTCCGGTAGTAGGAAGCCATTCTTTCCGTGGCATGCCCGTCCTCGGTTGCGCTGATCCGTGTCATGGGAGCCAGTGCAACCCGGTTGTCCAGCTGGGTGGCGCCGATCCGGGTGGGTGACCAAAGCGGGGAGTAATCAGTCATTTAAAACCTTCCTTGGGAGTGTTTGGGTATTGCCAGGTCAGTCAGCATTTCAGCCGTTCGTGCGGGCAGGCCCGCATTGGCTGGATCGGCTGCGTACGCCTGCCGGCGTCTTTGCAGACGGTCCACAACGGACGCGTCAGTGAAACAGGCGCGCACAGCGGACCACAGTTCTTCGAGGGTCTGGCACTGCGTGGAGGCCCCGGCGGGGCCTGTCATCATCCAGCCGTCCGCGAGTGCCGTCACCTTCGGAGCTCCCGGGAGGCCGGTGCAGATCGTGTTGACCGTGGCGGCCACGATCAGGTGTTGTCGCATGGTCCGCGCCGGTCCCAGCGCGGGGTCGGCAACGGTAGTCCTTCCGCAGGCACCGCACATGTCGATCCTTTTCCTTACGGCATGACGTCGCCGGAGTTGGGCCCCAGCGTCTGTCCCACAAACAGGTTTCCGCCCGGGTCGCTGGCCAGCAGCACGGCAGCCGGGGCCACTTCCTCCGGGCGCCCAAAGCGCCGGAGCGGCAGCTCGGCGCGCTTCGCGGCCTTCCAGCTTTCCGAAATACCTTCCACCAAGGGCGTCTCGATCGGTCCCGGCGCGATGCAGTTGACCAGCACGTTGTCGACCGCCGTTTCCAGGGCAAGGGCCTTGGAAAGCCCGACGACGCCGGCCTTGGCCGCGCTGTAATGGGTCAGCCCCACGCCGCCCTTGATGGCCAGCTGGGAGGCGATGTTGATGATGCGGCCCCACTTCCGTTGGCGCATCTCCCCCACCACCTCCCGGCAGCACAGGAACACACCGGTCAGGTCCACCGTGAGGGTCTCGTTCCACAGGGCCAGGGACATGTCTTCCAGCGGCGATTCCGTCAGCAGGCCCGCACTGTTGACCAGGATGTCGATGCTGCCCAGCCTGCCCCGGGCCTCGGCGAAGGCCGCCCGCACGCTGGCTTCGTCCGCAACGTCCACGCGGATGGCACTTTCCCCTCCGGCGCGGTCCAGCACGGCTACCCGGTCTCCGTTATCCAGAAAGGCCTCGGCGATGGCTTTGCCGATCCCGCTGGATCCGCCGGTGACCACCACCCCGCGCCCGTTCCCGGCTTGGGCACTTCCGGACGCCTGGTCGGCAGCTCGGGTGAATGTGTTCATGGTGTCCTTTCCTTATCTGTGCGCCGTCAGGCGCGCATCTTCACGGTGAGGCCGCCGTCGACCACCAGGGCCTGCCCCGTGACGTAGCGGGAGTCATCGGAGGTGAGGAACCCGATCACGCTTGCCACTTCCTCCGGTTTGCCGACCCTGCCCCACGGGATGTCGTTCCCGGCTCGCTGCAGCCCTTCGGGCCCCAGCGAATTCACCGGGTCCAGGGACTGCGGGGTTTCGATGAGGCCGGGGATCACGGCGTTGGCACGGATCCGGCGCGGTCCGAGTTCCACGGCGACGCTGCGGACCAGGCCCAGGACGCCGGCCTTGGCGGCGGCATAGTGGGCGTGTTCCTCCCATCCGTATACCCCGCCCGCGATGGACGAGACCGCAACCAGCGCGCCGCCGTCGGTCATTCTCTCCGCCCCTGCGCGCAGCGTGCGCAGCACGCCGGTGAGGTCCACGTTGAGCATGTCGTGCCAGCGTTCGTCCGTCATCTGCCCCAGAGGGGAATTGCGGAGGATGCCGGCGTTGGCGATGGCGTAGTCCAGCCGGCCGTATTCGTNTTCGTCCGTCATCTGCCCCAGAGGGGAATTGCGGAGGATGCCGGCGTTGGCGATGGCGTAGTCCAGCCGGCCGTATTCGTCCACGGCCCGCTGGGCCAGGGCGTCTACGGATGCGGTGGTGCGGACGTCCACTTCGTGGATCACCGCCGCACCGTCGGCCTCCTTGACCAGTCGGAGGGTTTCCTCCGGGTCGTGGGGATCTCCGGGGAAGGTGCCGATGACGGATACCACTCCCTTGCGGGCGTAGTGGACGGCGAGGGCGCGGCCGATGCCGCTCGCGGCGCCGGTGATGATTGCGACTTTGCTAGGCGACGTCATGCGGGTGGTCCTCCAGGAGGGCTTCAGCGGGGGGCTTGGTGGCGATCATAAGCAGTCCGGAGAACAGTGTTCCCACGGCTCCAACCCACAGCGCGGCAGGCCCGGTTCCGGCCCCGGCTGCTGCAGCCGTGAACAGTGCGCCGCCAAGGATCACGCCGGGCTGGCTCATGGCACCGATAAAGGAGGTTCCGGTGGCCCGGCAGCTGACCGGGTAGCACTCGGCCATAAAGTACTGGATGGCAGCATACGGGCCCACCAGGAAGAAGAGGCCGGCGCCGTAGGTGAGGATGATCATGAACGGGCTGGTGGCGATCGGGCTGAGCATGATGGTGAAAGAGATGCCGGATAGGATCCAGCCGCCGATGATCGTCCGTTTGCGGCCGATCTTGTCCCCCAGCCAGCCGTGGAAGACGTAGCCGAAGTAGGCCAGCATGTTGATGACGATCAGCATCCAGAAGGCATCCGAGAGTTCAACGCCCTTGGCGTTCTTCAGGACTGAGCTGCCCAGGATGCTGAAGATCATGATGCCGAAGAAGTTGAAGATCCAGGCCAGGGAGAACACGATGGTGTTCCGGCGCAGGTGCGGCTCCCAGATGCGCTTGAGCGGGGCTGCCGAAGAGTGCTCGACACCGTACGCGTGGGCGAGCGTGTGTGCGTCCTCAGATTTTCCGCTCTTCTCAAGCTCTGTCAGCTTGTGGTGCAGTTCAAACTGGGGCGTTTCCTTGAGCTTCCTGGAGATGACCCAGACGATGACAGCGGCCGGAATGGTGGCCATCAGGTACAGGGCTCGCCATCCGAGGGAGGGCAGGAAGACCAGAGCGAGGGCGCTGGCCAGCAGGAAGCCCAGCGGCCATCCGCCCTGGATGAAGGAGTAGTGGAATCCGGGGCGCTTGCGCTTATCGGCCACCTCGGTGACCTGGTAGACCTCGTTCATGTAGGTGGCGTTCACGGCCTGCTCGGAGAATCCGAGTCCGCCGAAGGAACGGACCAGCACCAGCAGGCCGTTGCTCAGGAGCGGGATGCCGGTGGGGATCAGTGCAGTCAGGCCGGAGACTACTGCGGTCCCGCCGATAGTGGTCATCATGCCCTTGCGGCGGCCGAGCCTGTCGATGACGGGGCCGATGCCGAAGCAGACGACAGCGGTTCCGACGGCGATCCACGTGTTGATGGCGTAGGCTTCCGTGGCGGACCAGCCGAATTCCTGCTGCATGGCGGGCAACAGGGTACCGAACAGGCCGTAGTCGAAGACAGCGACGGTCCAGGCGAGCAGGGCGAGTACGGTTGCGGTGGTGGTGTGGCGCTTGGAGAAGACCGGGAAGCGGCGCTTCTCGTTCGGGGCCGGTTGCGTCAGGTCGACGGCGGGCTGCTGGATGGTCATGACTGGTGTTCCTTTCGGGGAGATCGTGCGAGGAAGGAGTCGGCGATCTGGTCAAAAGTGCACCAGCTGACGCCCTCGTGGGAGTTGATGTGTTCGATCAGCCGCTCAAGCATGAGCAACACCTGCGGGCGGCCGGAGACGTCCGGGTGGATCGTCATGGTGAAGACGGCCTGGTCCATTTCGCGGTAGACCCAGTCGAACTGGTCCCGCCACATTTCTTCGATGTCGCGGGGGTTGACGAACCCGTGCGAGTTCGGGGCGGCCTTGATGAACATCATGGGAGGCAGGTCATCGAGGTACCAGTTGGCCGGGATCTCCACCAAGTCCGTTTCCTGCCCGCGCACCAGCGGCTCCATCCAGGTCTGAGCGTCCTTGGTGTAGTCGATCTTTTTCCACGAGTCCCCGACACGGACGTAGTACGGCTCGAAGTCACGGTGCATCAGCGAGTGGTCGTACTTGATGCCCCGTTCAAGGAGAATCTCGTTGGTCACGGGCGAGAACTCCCACCACGGCGCAACGTAGCCTGTGGGCCGTCGGCCCGAAACCTTTTCGATCAGTTCGATGGAGCGGTCCAGGATGGCGGTCTCCTGTTCCCGGGTCATGGCGATCGGGTTTTCGTGCGAATACCCGTGCACGCCGATCTCGTGTCCGGCGTCCACGATCATCTGCGTCAGCTCGGGGAAGGTCTCGATTGAGTGACCCGGCACGAACCAAGTGGCCGGGAGGTTGTATTTCTGGAACAGGCGGATCAACCGCGGTCCCCCCACTTCGCCGCTGAACAGGCCCCGGCTGATGTCGCACGGGGAGTCCTCACCCCCATACGAGCCGAGCATGCCTGCCACTGCGTCTACGTCTACGCCGAAGGCGACTTGGATGTCCTTTGCCATGAGATGTTCCTTTCAATTCGTTTAAAACCGGGGTTGTTCTTGGATGTCAGGCGGAAGGTTCAGGAGGCCTCCCCCGCTGGGTGAAGATTTCGGTGATCCGCTCCCGGTCGGGGTTGATCCTGAGCAGGAGGTTGAGCAGGATCAGTGACTGTGATGGCCGGAGGTGGCCCGAGCCAATGGCCCCGGCGGCCCGGAGGTCTTCACCGCCCCCGCCGGCCCCGTAGATGGGCACCACAGGTCCGCCGTCCACGCGGGTGCTGGTGATCAGGACGACGCCGGTCGCCACCGCGGCGGCGACCTCGGAACAGAGGCTGCGGTTGGCATTGCCGCTTCCGGTGCCTTGGAGGACGATACCTTCCGCTCCTGCTTCCAGGCTGGCGTGCATCAGGGTGGCGTCGGCGCCGGGATAGGAGGCAACGAGGTCCACCCGTGGGGAGCGACCGCCCACTTCGGGCAAGGGCAGGGCCTCGAGCCTGCTGCCAGTGCCCGCCAGTGCAACTTGTCCCTGGTCCGATATCTGGCCAAGTATCCCAAAATCAGGGTTCGCAAAGGCATTGAGCCGAAGAGTCTGGCTTTTCCGGACGCCGGCGGCCGGGAAGATGATGCCCGCAAACTGCACCATCACACCCTTTCCCCTTCCCTCTTTCGAACCCGCGACCGCGATGGCCCGGGCCAGGTTGTCCGGCCCGTCCGGAGCGTCGGAGTCCGCTGCCCGTTGGGCGCCGGTGAAGACAACCGGCCGCTCGTCGCCGTGGGTCAACTCCGCAAGGTAGGCGGTCTCCTCCATGGTGTCCGTCCCGTGCGTCACCACCACCCCCAGGACCTTGGGGTCCCTGAGGACTTCCTTGATGGTGGAGCAGATCCTCAGCATGTCGTCGAACGTCAGCAGGTAGGACCCCTTCTGGAACACATCCAGCACCCGGACGGGATGGGACACACGTGAGCCGAGGGCATTGAACACCTGCTCGCCGGTATCGGAGGCGACGGCGCCACCGGCACGGGAGGACCGCGACGAGATGGTTCCTCCAGTGGCCAGCAGCACGACGTGAGAGTCGCTAACAGTCATTTCAGCTCCGGGTGGTTACTGCGCGGTCTGCAACCCAATCGATTGGGTAAACTTTCACGGAATGGGCGTTTGCAAAAGGCGGGCGGGCCGGCGCCGGGGGTGGTGGCGCCGGAGAGGGATTCTGGGATCAACTACCCAAACGTTTGGGTTGCGTTGAAACATGACTATAGGATGTGAAGCGGGTCACGTCAAGGGCTGACTACCGGCCTTGCTAACAGACCTGGGCGGCAGATTCGGGCTACAGTGGCCCCGGTGGGCAGGAGAAGGACATGAAAGAAAAGGCCGACGGCGGCCGCGCGGTCACGCTGAAGGATCTGGCCCGGGAGCTGGGCATCCATCCGTCAACCGTCTCCCGGGTCCTGCATTCCGGTTCCGATGTGGCCAAGGGGGCCGCCTCGGCCGCCACCGCGGAGCGCGTCCGTGAACTGGCCCGGAAGCTTGGCTATTCCCCCGACCCCCAAGCCGCCAGCCTTCGCACCCGGCGGACCAAACTGCTCGGCGTCATCGTCCCCCGGCTTTCGGACCTGGTCCTGGCCATCATGTACGAGGGCATCGACGAGGCCTCGGCCGAGGTGGGCTACTCCGCGTTCGTGATGAACTCCCGCGATGATCCCGAAGAGCAGCGGCGAAAGATCGACCTCATGCTGGCGCGCCGCGTTGACGGCCTGATCATTGGGGACGCGCACCTTGACGGCGGCCTCCTGCAGGAGCTGACTGACCGGAAGGTCCCGTTCGTGCTGATGAACCGCCGGGTGCCGGGCTACCCGTCCGCCACTTGCGACGACGTCGCCGGCGGCGAGCTCGTTGCCAGCCACCTGTGGGAAATGGGCCATCGACAGGTGGCGGTGATCGCCGGCGAACGGTACGCCAGCACCGCCGTCGACCGCACTTCCGGCTTCGTGGACCGCTGGCGTTCCCTCGGCGGCACCATCTCTGACGATGACGTGGTGTGGTCCAGGTTTGACACCGCCGGCGGCCGGGAGGCGGGGGAAGAGATCCTCGCCCGCGGCAAGCCGCGCCCCACGGCCATCTTCGCCGTCAACGATTTCGCCGCCATCGGAGCGATGGGGGCCTTGCGCTCCCGCGGCCTCACAGTAGGTGAGGACGTGGCCGTGGTGGGATACAACGACACCTCCCTGGCGGCTGAACTGCCCATTCCGCTGACCTCGGTCCACTCCCCGATGGCGGACATCGGGCGGACGGCAGTGCAGCTGATCCAGGCCGTGCTCAGGGGCGACAAACCCGAACCCGCACAGCTGAAGCCCACGCTGTGCGTGCGGGAAAGCAGTGCTGCCAGGGCGTCGGCGGAAGTGGCCGCGACCTAGGTCCCTGGGGCCTCGATCCGCAATGCCAGCAGGCAGGTGGCGCGGACTTCGCCGCCATCCAGGTCTACCCGCAGCAGCTCCTCGATCTTGCGCAGCCTGTCGGTCAGGGTGTTGCGGTGGATGAAGAGTTCCCTGCAGGTCTCGCGGGTGTTCCCGCTGTGGCGCAGGTACGCCTGGAGCGTTTCCCACAAGGCGGTGCCGCCGTCGGACACGTCTGGGGATGGCATCCATGGACGTAAAATTGGGTATGCATCCTCACGGTCCGGGCATTCGTTCGGATCGCCATGCACGCAAACACTCGTGCGTTGTGGCACGACCGGAAGGACCCCATGAAGGTTTACGGGAAACCCGTCGACGAGCAGACGCGCTGCGTCCACTATCGGACCGATAAGGACATTATCGCCATCAAGTTTCGTTGCTGCGGAAAGTACTATCCGTGCTTCCGGTGTCATGAAGAATGTTCTGACCACGCCGTCAAGGTCTGGCCGGAGGGCCAATGGCAGGAGCGGGCGATTCTCTGCGGCGTCTGCCGGACAGAGCTGACCATTGCGGAGTACCGTGCAAGCAGCTGCTGCCCGTCGTGCTCGGCGGAGTTCAACGAAGCCTGCAGGAATCATGCACATCTTTATTTCGACGTCTCGTCCAAGGATGCGGTCTCCGAAAGGTCGGATTCGAGGCCGCGGGCTGAAATGGCGTCGCCGATGGCTTCGGCAGTCTGGATCAGCCCGACGATAACGGGCACCACGATTTCATAGCCGGCAGCCTTTTGGCCGCGGGCCAGAAATGCTTCCCGTGCCATGGTGATCGACGATGACAGAAGCGGAACTGCCCGCAGCGTGAGTGACAGAACCAGGCTGGCCCGCCAGGGGCTGATGCCGACATGACGCAGCGGTTCAAGCATCTTGCCGAAAAAGTCCAGCATGTCACCGCTGCGGGTGGTGTATGTCAGCAGGCTCGCCAGCAGAACGGCGACGAGCATCCGGATCCCGAACACTGCCCCATGCTGCAGGGTGTTGAAAAGCATCTGGGCTGCGACCGTCAGCACCATGAACGGGACCACGGGCCGCACCGCCGCCCACGCTAACGGTGGCCGAATGCCAGCGAACGGGTAAAGCAGCAGGCTGAAAAGCAGGATCCCACCCAGCGCATACGGATTCTCCACGAGGAAGACACCTGCAAGAACCAGAAACAGCAGCAGGAATTTCACGGACGCCGGCGCCCGGTGCAGCACGGAAGCACTTTCGATGTAGAGGCCCATCATCGGGGGATGCCCTCCCTTTTCCGAGAACCGATCAGATGCCGGTAAGCGGCAACGGCCTCCCGGGGCAAGCCGTCGAAGTGAACCTGCCCCCGGTCCATCACTATGACGCGGTCGAAATCGTCAATGATATCCAGATGGTGGGTCATCAGAATGACCTGCTGACTGAGGTGTCCGAGGGTATCAAGGAAGATCTGAACATTGTGCAAATCAAGGAGGGTGGTCGGTTCATCACAAATCAAAATGTCCGGTTCTGTGACCAAGACGGAGGCCAGTGCGAGCATTTGCTTCTGCCCGCCGGATAACAGGTGCGCCGGGTGGCCGGAAAGTCCCGATAACCCGTAACGGTTCAGAACCCCGGCCACGATGTCCGACTTCTCCGGCTTGGACAATTTTTGTCCCCGCAACCCAAGAGCGACGTCCTCGGCAACAGTGGGCATGATGATCTGGTGATTAGCATCCGAGAACATGAACCCGACTCGGCGACGCACCCGGGCAGGGTCCTTACGCGTGTCCACGCCATCCACCAAAACGGAGCCCTGCTGAGGGACCAGCAAGCCGTTGAGGGTGCGGGCCAGGGTGGACTTGCCACTGCCGTTGGCCCCAATGAAAGCGATCCGATGTTCGTGAAGATCGAGACTTACCTCCTGGAGCACCTGAAATCCGGTGAAATCGTGGCTGACGTCTTGCAATGAAATCATGCGCGCAACTCCTTAGGAGTAACTGTAGGGACCCTGGGCCCCGCGTTCGCCTCGCCGAACACCCGCCGGCGGCACCGGATAGGCGCGATGTATTGCGGCAGCCACCAGTGCGGCCAGCACTGCTTTGAGAATGTCTCCGGGAAGGAAAACTATCGAACCTATGAGAGTTGCGGCAAGGTCCAGACCAGTGAACAGGGGCGAAACCAGCGCGCCGAGCAGGTCAATGACCAGTACTCCACCGATCAGGACGGCGGTCAAAACCTTTGGAAAATACCGCTTCCCGGCCCGGGTCCTGTCCATAATGACGCCGATAACGAAAGCTCCGGCGACCCACCCCAGCAGATAGCCCAACGATGGCGTCATGAACACGCCGATGCCTCCACGGCCTCCTGAGAGCAGCGGGAGACCTGCCGCGACCAGAACCAAGAAGGTGACGATGGTCAGCGTGCCCCGCCGCGCGCCAAGAATGGCGCCAGCGAGGAACACGCCCAGGTTCTGCAGGACGATTGGCACCGCGATCCCCGCAACAGGAACCGCGACAAATCCCAGGGCCGCTATGAGCGCAGCAAACAAGGCAATAAGCGCAAGGTCACGCGGCAACAGTATGGGGCGTCGGCCGGAGCGATACACCTCGGTCTGCTGGCTGGAAGTGAGATTGTCTGACATGGGAATCCTTTCATCCACAGCGCGTGCGCCACGGTTGTTACGGGGTTACTTTCAAGGTGACGGCCGCGCCGGCCGATTCCCTGCTCGTCTTCGCTCCAGGTGTTCGGCGACGAATGCAGCGTTGAATTGCCCGCCAGCGAATTCCTCGCTTTCGAGGATCTTCTTCTGGAACTTCGTTCTGTGATGGTGACGTGAGGCCCTCAACTACTTCCGCAAGCCCGATACCGACACCATGGTCCGCCATCTTGAGGGGCAGGAAATCCGCATTAGCCTCGTAATGGGCGGTCACTGCTGCGATACCCACTTGGTTACATGCCCTGATGATATCCGGCCCAATCTCACCTCGGTTGGCGATGAATGCCTGCTCAGGGCTTCAACCATCCCTGCCTCCTTTTATCTCACCGGTCATGCCTGCCCGATAACCATGAGTGTCGGACCGTATTTAGCTGACTGCTCGTTCTGACCAAGATCCGCGGGACGGCGGGCTGCCCGTTCCATGCTGTGGGCCGATTTGCCGAGAGGGCGTGGAACGGATGCCCCTAATTCGAACATTTCCGTTTTTGTAGGCAACACGGCCACTAGCCTATGTCCGGCTCACGTTGATGCCGTCCAGCCTGTCCCGGGCCTCAGCGAAGGCCGCACGCGCGCTGGCTTCATTCGCAACGTCCACCCGGATGGTGCCGTCGCCAGCGGCCCGGTCCAGCACGGCAACCCGGTCCCCGTTGGCCAGGAAGGCCTTGGCGATGGCTTTGCCGATCCCGCTGGAACCGCCGGTGACAACCACCCCGCGGCCATTCGCGGGTTGAGCGCTCCCGGAGGCCTGGTCGGCAACATGGGTCGATGTGTTCATGGTGTCCTTTCCTTCTCTCGTGGGCTGTCAGGCGCGCATCTTCACTGTGAGGCCGCCGTCAACCGCCAGCACTTGGCCCGTGATGTAGCGGGACACAGCGGAGGTGAGGAACCCGATCATGCTGGCCACTTCCTCCGGCTTACCCACCCGGCCCCAGAGGATATCCTTCCCGGCCCGTTGCAGCCCCTTCGGTCCCAGCTAGTTCAGGAGTCCAGAAACTGCGGGGTCTGGATCAGGCCCGGGATCACAGCGTTGGCGCGGATTTGCCGCGGACCGAGTTCCACGGCCACGCTGCGGACCAGGCCCAGGACGCCTGCCTTGGCAGCGGTATAGTGGGCGTGCTCCTCCCACCCGCAACGAACGCGCCACCGCCGGTCTTTCTCTACGCCCCGGCGCGCAGCGTGCGCAGCACGCCGGTGAGGTCCACGTTGAGCATGTCGTGCCAGCGCTCATCCGTCATCTCCCCCAGCGGGGAATTGCGGAGGAAGTCGCCGTTGGCGATGGCGTAGTCCAGCCGGCCGTACTCGTCCACGGCCCGCTGCGCCAAAGCATCCAAGGACGCGGTGGTGCGGACGTCCACTTCGTGGATCACCGCCTCACCGCCCGCGTCCTTCACCAGCCGAAGCGCTTCACGGGGTTGTGTGGATCTCCGGGAAACGTTCCGATCACCGAGCACACTCCACGCCGTGCATAGTGCACCGCAAGGGAACGCCCGATGCCGCTGGAGGCGCCGGTGATGATTGCGACTTCTTGTTAGACGACGTCGTGGGGGTGGTCTTCCAGGAGTGCTTCTGCGGGGGGTTTGGCCGCGACCATGAGGAGTCCGGAGAACAGTGTTCCGGCGGCTCCGACCCAGAGCGCGGCGGGTCCGGTTCCTGCGCCGGCGGCGGCCGCGGTGAACAGCGCCCCGCCAAGGATCACGCCGGGCTGGCTCATCGCGCCGACGAACGCGGTTCCGGTGGCCCGGCAGCTCACCGGGTAGCACTCGGCCATGAAGTACTGGATGGCCGCGTACGGGCCCACGAGGAAGAACAGGCCGGCACCGTAGGTCAGGATGATCATGAACGGGCTGGCGGCCAGCGGGCTGAGCATGACCGTGAAGGAGATACCCGACAGGATCCACCCGCCGATGATCGTGCGTTTCCGACCGATCTTGTCCCCGAGCCAGCCGTGGAAAACGTACCCGAAGTAGGCCAGCATGTTGATCACGATCAGCATCCAGAAAGCGTCCGAGAGCTCCACGCCCTTGGCGTTCTTCAGCACCGAGCTGCCCAGGATGCTGAAGATCATGATGCCGAAGAAGTTAAAGATCCAGGCCAGCGAGAAAACGATCGTGTTCCGGCGCAGGTGCGGTTCCCAGATGCGCTTGAGCGGGGCCGCGGAGGAATGCTCCACGCCGTAGGCGTGGGCCAGGGAGTGCGCTTCCTCGGACTTGCCGTGCTTTTCAAGTTCCGTGAGTTTGTGGTGCAGTTCGAACTGGGGCGTTTCCCTAAGCTTTTTGGCGATCACCCAGACGATCAGCGCGGCCGGAACGGTCGCCATCAGGTACAGGGCCCGCCACCCCATGGACGGGAGAAACGCCAGGGCAAGGGCGCTGGCCAGCAGGAAGCCCAGCGGCCAGCCGCCCTGGATGAAGGAGTAATGGAACCCCGGCCGCTTGCGCTTGTCCGGGACTTCGGTGACCTGGTACACCTCGTTCATATACGTGGCGTTGACCGCCTGTTCGGAGAAGCCAAGCCCGCCGAAGGAACGGATCAGCACCAGCAGCCCGTTGCTCAGGAACGGGATCCCGGTCGGTATCAGCGCCGTCAGACCGGAGACGACGGCGGTCCCCCCGATCGTGGTCATCATGCCCTTGCGCCGGCCCAGCCGGTCAATGACCGGCCCGATGCCAAAGCACACCACGGCAGTTCCGACGGCGATCCAGGTGTTGATCGCGTAGGCCTCCGTTGCCGTCCAGCCGAACTCCTCCTGCATTGCCGGCAAAAGCGTGCCGAAGAGACCGTAGTCGAAGACGGCGACGGTCCAGGCGAGCAACGCCAGAACAGTTGCAATGGTCGTGTGCTGCTTGGAAAAGACCGGGAAGCGGCGCTTCTCATTCGGCGCCGGAGCCGTCAGCTCGACAGTACTCTGCTGGGTCGTCATCAGTTGCTTTCCTTTCAGGGGACTTTGTGCAAGGAACGAGTCGGCAATCTGATCAAACGTCAACCAACTGACGCCCTCGTCCTGAGTAGATTAGTGACTTTGGCCACAGCCGCCTATCGGAAGCGTGCCCAAAAGAAGCGCCCCCGGTTGTGCATCCTGCACCAGGAGTTAGTGGGAAGCCTTGACGATGTTGAGGGCGAGCAGGCAGACGGCCCGCACCTCACCGTCCGAGAGATCCAGTTCCAGCAATTCCTCGATCTTTCGCAGCCTGTAACTGAGTGTGTTCCGATGGATGAACAACTCGTCGCAGATCTCACGGGAATTTCCGCTGTGCCGCAGGTACGCGGCCAAGGTCTCGCGGAGCATTCCTCCGCTCTCGGTGGCCAGGGGCGCCAGGAGCCGCTTGGACATCGCCACCAGACCCTGGCTTGGCAGCCCCTGCACGACGCTCGCCAGGTCAGCCAACGGGGCTCGCTGAACCCCCGGCCGCCCGATGTGGCGGCGGGACAGCTGTAGCGCCAGCGGTAGTTCCATGAGGCTCCCGCATTCTGATACAACGACGGACAATTCGGGAGCGTCCGCAAAAAACTCCTGCGCGGCTGCCAGCAGTTCCAGCGACCCGTGCGGGTGCTGCACCAGTAAGGTGGTCAGCCCGGCTTCCTCCATGAACCTGACGGTGCCGAATCCGCTCTGCAAGCCCACGCGTGCCCGCCATGCCATCGCTCTTAGCCTTGCCGGGGCAACGTGGTCCGAACCGCCGACAAGCACCAAACCCCACTCACCGTCCGGGTCGAATCCCGTCTCGGAGGCATAGCGGCGCAGCGCAGCAGCTGACGTCCCCCGTTCCTCGTACAGCGCCTCTATGAACCGTGCTGCTTCCCGGGAGTGCAATGGTGACCGGGACCCGAGTGTGTAGCCCAGCTGCATCGCGATGACGGCAGCCACAGGGCCCAGAATGGGCTGCAGTACCACGTTGCTCTCGACGCCTTCGATGATCAGCTTGAAGCGGTGCGGGTCTCCGCTGGGGAGCCGGAACGTCGTTCGGGTCGTTCGGGTCGTTCGGGGCGCTCCCCCGGAGGCGACCAGTTCAAATCCGCTGTGATCAACCACGGCCACGCGGGCGCTGATTGCACTGGCCACCCGCTGGAGCACTTCGGCAAGTGACTGTCCTCCTGCTGCCAGCCGTGTACATTCATCCGCCAGGTCCCAGCCCTTCCGCAACTCCTCATATCGCTCGGAGGCAATGTTGTGCTCCACATGCCGCATGACCAGCACGAAGGGGACTTCGGGCGGGAGCTCGAGCAGCGGCAGGCCGTGCGCTTCACAGGCCTGGATGAGGCCTGCCGGCAGTTCCCGGTGGGCGGCACCGAGCCCGAACACCAAACCGGCGACAGGCACCGAACTAAGCCGTTCAACGTACGCATCCCAAATTCGAAAGTCTCTGACGTTCAGGCCCATCCCGTTCGTCAGCACCAGGGCGTTGGCACTGAGAAAGGGGGTCGGGTCCATGTGTTCGGTAGGAGCACACCAGGAGATGGGGCGAGCCAGCCGGTCTTCTTCTCCCGCGACGCGAAGACGGATATTGAGCTCAGCATCATTGACGAGATCGGTGATACGCATGGAACTCTCCAAAATTAGTGGTGCAGAGATCATAATCCGTGACGCTGAATTCAGCGGACTGCACAATTCCAGTTGTCCGAAGCATTGGATAGCGTAGCCCTCATGCAAACAAATGTGACTCCCGGCACTTCTGCGCGCGTTCTGTTGAACTCCGATATGGGCGAAGGCCTTGGTCTCCACGAATTCGGCAACGATGAAGCGCTCATGCGCGTCATCGATGTGGCCAATGTCGCCTGCGGGTACCACGCCGGCGACCCGGACGTCATGAACCGCACCGTGGCCCTGGCGGCCGAGCACGGCGTGGCCGTCGGCGCCCACCCGGGTCTGCCGGATGTGGTGGGCTTCGGGCGCCGCCGGATGGTGCTCCGGCCCGAAGAAGTCGAGTCGATCATCCTGTACCAAACCGGAGCGCTGACGGCATTTCTGGATAAGCACGGGCTGAAGCTCAACCACATCAAGCCCCACGGTGCCCTCTACGGGATGCTTGCCGGTGACGAGGAACTGATGCAGGCCGCCGCCGGCACAGCCAGGCAGTTCGGCGTTCCGTTCTTCGGTCTGGCCGGCACCATGCACGAAACCGTGTGCCAGACGATGGGCGTTGAATTCATCGCAGAACTCTACGTCGACCTCAACTACGGACCCGCCGGCGAACTCCTGATCCAGCGACGGCCGGAACCGACGGATCCGAAGGCTGCGGCAGACCGGGTTGACCGCGCCCTGGCCGGAAAGCCGGTCCTCGCCGTCGACGGAACCGAACTGGCCATCCCCTTCCAAAGCATCTGTGTCCACTCCGACGCCCACAACTCAACCGCCGTGGCATCCGCCGTGCGCGCGGTCCTCGACGCCCACTGACTCCACTCCTCCTCTGAAAGCGAGAAACCCTTGGCAACCATCGTCTCCCCGCTCCCGGGAATCTTCTACCGCAAACCGGGCCCCGGCAAGGAGCCCTTCGCCAACGAAGGCGACACCATCGAGGTCGGACAGACGCTCGGCATCGTCGAAATTATGAAACAGTTCACCGAAATCCAGTCCGACGTGGCCGGCGTCCTCGAATCCTTCGCGGTCAGCGACGGCGACATGGTCAACCCAGGCGATGCCATCATCGTCATCCGCGAGGGACAGTCATGAAAAAACTCCTGATCGCCAACCGCGGCGAAATCGCCGTACGCATTGCCCGCACCGCACGCGAAATGGGCATTGAAACCGTCGTCGTGGCCAGCGAGCCCGACGCCGGTTCCCTCGCGGCCCGCTTCGCGGATCACGTCGTGGTGGTGGGACCGGCTCCCGCCACCGCGAGCTACCTGAACCACGAGGCCGTCATTGCAGCCGCGCTGGACAGCGGCTGCGACGCCGTCCACCCCGGGTATGGGTTCCTGTCGGAGAATTCCGCTTTCGCCCGGAAGGTCGCAGACGCCGGCCTCATCTGGGTTGGCCCCGATGCCGGCGCCATCGAGATGATGGGCAACAAGTCCCTCGCCCGGGAGTCAGCCCGGAAGGCCGGGGTCCCCGTGCTCCGCGGCTCGGACGGACCCCTTGCACCGGAAGCCGACGCCATCGCCATGGCCCGGGGCATCGGGTATCCGCTGGTGGTCAAAGCCTCCGCCGGCGGCGGAGGGCGTGGCATCCGCTTCGTGCACAGCGAGGACGAACTCCTGGAGACCATCGAACTGGCCCGCGGTGAAGCAGCATCCGTCTTCGGCGACCCCACGGTCTACCTGGAACGGTTCGTCGAACATGCCCGCCACGTTGAAGTGCAGATCCTCGGCGACGGCACTAACTTCATCCACCTCGGGGACCGCGACTGCTCCATGCAGCGGCGTTCCCAGAAGGTGATCGAGGAAGCGCCTGCACCGGACCTGCCCGACGCCGTCCGGGCGAGGATCTGGAATTCTTCCGTGGAGCTCGCCCGCGAATGCGGCTACCGCGGCGCCGGGACGGTGGAATTCCTCTACGACCCGGTCAACCACGATGCCGCCTTCATCGAAATGAACACGCGAATCCAGGTGGAGCACCCCATCACCGAGCAGATCACCGGAATCGATCTGGTCCGCGAGCAGCTCCTGATCGCCGCCACCGGCGCCATGTCCATCACGCAGGACGATGTCCGCTTCAGCGGCCACGCTATTGAATGCCGCATCAACGCCGAGGACCCGGACAACAACTTCTTCCCCAGCCCCGGCATCATCAAGAGCATGCAATGGCCAGAAGGTCCAGGCATCAGGGTGGACACCGGGGTTGAAGCAGGATCCACGGTCAGCCCGTTCTACGACTCGATGCTGGCCAAGCTGATCGTTCACGCACCGAACCGGGACGCCGCGATCGACGCCATGCTGGCTGCCCTTGACGAGACCCTCATCGACGGGGTGAAGACCACCATCCCCGTGCACAAGACCCTGCTGGCACGGCCCGAGTTCGGCGCGGTCAGCCACCACTCAAAGTTTATTGAAACGGCCGCGAATCTGTTGGAGGCAAAATGAGCAGTCCGGCAACAGCCCGGCAAGAGGCACGCTACACCTGGGGCGGCGATGAATTCCTGTTTGTGGAAGTTTCCGAGTCCATGAGCCTCGTAGCCAACTTCAAAGTCATGTCCATGGCCACCAGGCTGGCAGCGGCCGGCCTTGAAGGCGTCGAGGACATTTGCCCTGCCAATGCGTCCCTGCTGGTGAGGTTCGACCCGGACGTGCTGCCGCCGTCGGCCCTTGAGGAGAGCGTGCGCAGCATTGAACGGGACCTGACCCACAGCCACGACCAGACGCTGGAGTCCCGGATCATCGAGGTGCCCGTCTGGTACGACGACCCCTTCACCGCGGTGGTGGCCGAACGCTTCCGCGAAGGCTTCCACCAGGAGCCCGGCGGCACGGACATTGACTACGCCGCCAAGGTCAACAACCTCAAGGACGCCGCAGAGTTCATCCGCCGGCACCACGAGCAGCCGTGGCTGGTATCCATGGTGGGCTTTGTGGCCGGACTGCCGTTCCTTTTCCAGCTCGTTGACCGGGACAAGCAGCTCGAGGTGCCCAAGTACCTTAGTCCCCGGACCGACACACCGAAGCTGACAGTTGGCCACGGCGGCTGCTTCGGCTGCATCTACTCCGTCCGCGGCGCGGGCGGCTACCAGATGTTCGGTGTAGCCGCGGCGCCCATCTTCGACCCGGAACAGACACTGGACGATTTCAAGGACTTCATGGTCTTTTTCCGTCCGGGGGACATCGTCAAGTTCAAACCGGTTGCAGAGGACGAATACAACAAAATCCAGGAACAGATCTCCGCAGGGACGTTCCGGTACCGGCAGGTGCCCGTGACGTTTGAACTGTCCAAAGCACTGGCCGACGCCGAAGGCTACAACCAGGAACTCATGGAGGCCCTCAATGGCATTTGAAATCAAGAGCCCCGGACTGGCCACAACGGTCCAAGACCAAGGCCGAAAGGGACACTACAACGTGGGCATCCCGCAGAGCGGGTCCATGGACCAGTACTCGGCCGAACTCGGCAACGCGCTGGTCGGCAACAGTGCCGCCGAAGCAGTGCTTGAATGCACCTACCTTGGCCCGGTGCTGGTCACGGACCAGGACGCGGTCATCGCCATCACCGGGGCACCCGTGGAAGTCAAGGTCAACGGCGAACCAGCGGCCCAATGGGCCCGGCTCCGGCTGAACGCCGGCGACGAGCTCAGCTTCGGAGTCATCCGCGGCGGGACTCGCTATTACATCGCCGTGCAGGGAGGCATCGATGTTCCGAAGGTGCTGGGCAGCAGGTCCACATACAGCCTCGGCGCCCTCGGCGGATTCAAAGGACGCAAACTCGAGGCCGGCGATCGGATACCGGTAGGCACTCCGCTTAATGGGGGCGCACTGCCCGGCGTCGACACCGTTCCGGATGAATTCCGGCCCGTGTTTGCCAAGGAGCAAACCGTCCGGATCGTCCTGGGCCTGTATGACCACCGTCTGACCGAGGAGGGACTGGACAACCTGCTCACCGGAGAGTGGAAGGTGACGCCGGTGGCTGACCGAATGGGTCTGCGGTACTCCGGACCCGGCGTGAAATGGAAGGAACGGGAGCAGCCTTTCGGCGCCGGCTCAGATCCGTCCAACATCGTCGACGCCGGTTACGCCGTGGGCTCCATCCAGATCCCCGGAGGCACGCAGCCCATCATCCTGCACCGCGACGCCGTCTCCGGCGGCGGATACGCCATGGTCGCAACCGTCATCAGTGCCGACATGGACCTGGTAGCCCGTGCAGCCCCGGCCACCACTACCCGCTTCATGGCCATCAGCCAGGGCGAGGCCCTTCTGGCGCGCAAGGAACTCGCCCAACGCACCAACGACGCCTGGGCAGTTCTCGGCGCCACGCGCTGACCAACGCAGGGCAGGTCCGGCAACCTTCCGTCCTCCGCCGCTTGCCCAACGGAGGACGTCAAAGCGTGTCCCTGGGCCGCGGCCCAAGGGGCAGTCTCGATCATGGTTCCTGATAGGCACTTGGCGTGGCCCAAGGGCCGGGGAAAGCAAGAAGGCCGCGGCCGCTAACAGTGCAGTGCTCTCGTTTCCGGCGCCTTCCCCGGCCAGGTCTCCGACTAGCAGACCGGTAAGGGCCGCCCCCGGCAAACGGGTCGGATCTGACCAAAATCATCCAATGCGAGCCATCCAGCCCCTATCGTCTAACCAGCCCCTTGTTCTCCGCACCGGCGGGCTGATGTTGAAACTTTTTTGAAGTGCATCTCCTGCCAATCCCGCGGTCCGTTGGACGTGCCTGCGGCCGACTGCCGGGGGGACGAGGTCAGCGTCAGAGCCATCCGAGCGGGACGCGCTATAACATTGCAGTACAGGACGGTTCCACGCTCCAGAAGTGTGGGCATCCAGTCCACGTCCAGCCGTGGATGCCATCGGCGGGTTCAATGCAGCCAAACTCGCGGCGGGCGTTCTGTTTCCCACGCCTCCGCTTGATCAGTGCGCACTAGCCGACGGCGACGCCGTTGCTGATACCCCGTGTCTGCAGGGAGCAAACCCTCCGCATCGTCCTCGGCCTGTGTAACCGATGAAACTTTTGCCCCCAGGGGCTTGCGCATTTGTGATGTTAAGTCCTTACTGAGGGAGTTAGTTCGAGCCGCAGTTTGAGCCGTCGACCAATGGAGGATATCCATGTTTGCTCGCGTCAGCACCTATCAGCCCGCACCCGGGAGCACAGGTGAACCCTCAAGCGAAACAATTAAAAACGTGCTGCAATTGCCTGGATGTCAGGGTATCTACTACATGCTGGGCAAGGACAACAAGTCCCTTTCCATCACGCTATGGGACGACGAGGACGCCCTGAAAGGCAGCGAGCAGGCGGCGAAAGCAATACGCGATGAGACGAGCGCCGAGCAAGGCATGGCAATCCGCAGCGTCGAGGCATTCGAAGTGCTCGCAAGACACATCAAGGGTGCATCCTAACGGTCGCACCGGCGAGCCGAGTCCACTGAAAGACGGAGGCAACCGGCTGCGGCTATCGCGGGAGCATTTATGCCCACGCAGGCGGCGGTGCTGCGAGCGTGGGAAGGAAGGGATGGTCCATCTTCGCTCACTGTCTGAGGGACAAGTAAGTTTGAACTACACCCCAACCTGACGTCAGGACGAGCGTCGGGAGGCGTCAGGATTGGGTCGGAATTGGATATTTCTGACACCGGCGGTCCAGGGTCTCAGATTTCAACCGGACGCTTTTCACTTGGAGGGCGGCCTCTACCGAGAAGCCTCCAGTAAGAACCTCGGACCGTGTGGGGCCCGTGAGATCCCGTTGATCACCAGTGAATCTGCGCCCACGTAGGTGACTCTCTCGCCGCGCAGGCGGCCAGGTCACCGACCACGATGTGTTTGGGCCACGCGATTTACGGCACCACCCCGCACACCCACCGACCCCGCGCCATGCCACCACCGTATGCTCACCCGCACAGGTGAGACGACGGCGCCAAGCAGCTCAACAACTCACCCCCCTCCGCCCGCGCAAGGCACTTCCGTATCAAGTGCACCAAGCACAGACCCGTGAATAACCCGAGCAGGGCGTGGGTGACCAACCGGAGGTGGCGCTCCGGGCAATAGGTGGGCCTGGAAATCAGGCGGCCGGGTCGATGACGACGGTGTGTCCGAGCCGTTCGAGCTGGGCGACCAGCTGTCGGGTCCGGGCCTGCTCGTGCCGGTGTTGCAGCCAGTCGGGTCCGAGGTCGCGGTAGGGCTCGTTGCGTTCGAGCATGTAGTAGGCGCTAACGAGGATTGAATGGGCGGCCGCGATCTGGGCACGCTTGGCGCCGCGGCGGGAGGCGATCCGGGCCTGTTGCGCCGAGAGGTAGGTGTTTTTGCTGCGTGCCGCGGACGCGGCCGCCTCGACCAGTGCCGAGGTGAGCCACTTGTTTCCGTGCCTCGCACCAGCCGGGGTCCTGCGCCCTGCCGACTCGTGTATCGCCGGCGCGACTCCGGCCCAGGCCGCCAAGTGTGACGCCGACGGGAACCGGGACATCTCGCCGCCGGTTTCGGCGACAATGGCCTGCGCGACTTTCAGCCCCACTCCCGGGATGGTCTGCAGCAACTGAATCTGGTGGGCCCACGGGCGCGAAGCGGTGTCGATGGTCTCATCCAGTGCCGCCAGGGCGGCGTCAACCCGGTCAAGGCGACCCAGCATCGCCGCGGCCAGCCGGGCGTGATCGGCGTCGAAGTGGCCCGTCAGCGCCTCGATCAGGTCAGGGATCTTGGACCGCATCTTTCCTTTCGCCAGCTGCGCCAGAACCTCCGGGTCCGCCTCGCCGGCGATCAACGCTGCGAGCATGGCGCGTGCGGAGACCGTGGTCACGGACGAGGCCACCGAGGAGAACTTGATGCTGGCATCTTCGAGCATCTTCTCCAACCGCCCTGCATCCCTGCTCCGGTCGCCCATCAACTGCACCCGGTAACGGGTCAGCAGGCGCAGCCGGCGGACCGGCGGAGACGGAACAAACGACGGTCGAAGCAGGCCATGCTCGAGCAATTGTGCAATCCACTCAGAGTCTTTGACGTCGGTCTTACGGCCCGGGACGGCCTTCATGTGTGCGGCGTTGAGCAGCCAGCACTCCATCTGCTCTTCCCAAAACACCGGCTTCCAATACGTGCTGGTCGACTCCATCGCCGCCAGCGTCACGCCCTGCCCGACCAGCCAGTCCCTCATCAGCTCAAGTGAGCGCGTCATGGTCCGGAACGTGCGCGTCTCGCCGTGACGGCCACCGCCCGGCCCGGGAGTGCGCACGCACACGGTCACCGACTTCTTGCCGATGTCCAGCCCGGCAACGCGCTCAAACATCACGTCCATCAAAAATCACCAATCCTTTGAAGCGAGTATCGATATCGACGCCGCTTGGAGGATCCTCTGATCAGGACACAGACCCACGTGCTTTACCGCAACAATCCGGCACACCCTCGGACCCCGCGTCATACAGACCTCTACGGGCTCACCCCGCACCAGTGTGCGTCGACGTCGCCAAGCGGCACCACAATTCTCATCCCCCTGCACGCGGAAGGAACTTCCCCATTTGTTTACACCTCTGGCATCCAAGGACAGACCGTGTGTGCCTACTCACGACGAAAGTCATGTCGCAGTTGGGCCCCCCTTCGATGAATGAACGTGAGCAAAAAAGTTTGCGAGGAGTGTGGCGACCGCTTCGAACCGTCCCGCAAGACACAGCGGTTCTGCGCAGCACGGTGCGCGAATCGGCAGCGGGACAGCCGCCGACGGCAACGGATGAAGGCGATGACAGTATCGGGCCATGGACGGTTACCAACCAACAGGCCACGGCCCATGGAAGCCAGTGGTGTCCTAGAGCTGGCACCTGGCGGCAACTCCGGGACTCGGCCGTTTGATCCGAGGACTAAACGCCTGCAGCAAACCATCGACACCCTCAAAACCGCCTTGCGATCTCAGTCGTCAGAACTCGAACGGTTCGAAAGGGTCTTTGCAGAGCAGCAGGCCCGCGAACAACTACTGAGAGACGAAATCGTCCGACTCAAACGAACCCAGCGATCCAACATCGAAGACCTGGCCCACGTCGCGGGCAGGCTCGTTTCCTTACACCAAGCAAAGAGCATCGGTCTCGACGTCCCAACAATAGACATCCTCCGCCGTCGCGGATGGATGCACTCGCGCCAAAAATCCCCAACCACCCAGCCATGACCATGTCCATCGCCCGGCTGTCGGCCCAGTCGGGCCTAAGGTACCTGTTCAAGACCACGATGATGGACGACGTCTCCCCCACTCCCCGGGATGCGACCACCTACTACATGAAGGCCGGCACGCCACAGGGCTATTGGCTCGGAAACGGTCTCATCGGCATCAACCGATCGTCTGGAGAGCCCGTCACCGAAACCGACGCGAAAGCCATCTTCGACCACGTCACCCATCCGGACACCGGCGCTCCCCTTGGCCGCGCGCACGGCCAGCCGACCGTCGTCGAAACCCAACAAGGCCAAACCGCCGTCCGCCGCGCAGTCGCCGGTTTCGACCTGACGTTCAGCGTTCCCAAATCTGTGTCCGTCCTCTGGGCACTGAGCCCGCAAAGTCTGCAGGACGAAATCCTGCAAACCCATCATGACGCGGTCAGCTCGACCCTGGACTGGCTCGAGCAGTTCGTCATTCACACCCGGGCGGGGCGCAACGGCGTCGCGCACGTCGGCACACGCGGCGCCGTCGCCGCCGCGTTCGACCACTGGGAGTCACGCTCCGGCGACCCGCAACTGCACACGCACGTAGTCATCGCCAACCGCATCCAGCGGATCACAGACGACGCCTGGGTCACCCTCGACTCAAGGACGCTCTACAAGGCTGCGGTTGCGGCGAGTGAACACTACAACGGCCTCCTCTTCGACGCCCTCAAACGAGGCCTCGGCACCGACACCGTAATCCGCGCCCCAGAAGCGACCACCCACAACCCCAGCCCTCAGCTCACCGGCATTAATAAAGTCCTGATACGCGAATTCTCCAGTCGCTCCCGCCTCATCGACCAAGAAACCGATCGCCTCGTTGCCGAATGGACCAACAACCACGGAACAAGACCAACAGCAACCCAGACCGTCAAACTCCGCCAGCAGGCCACGCTCTCCACCCGAACGCCTAAGAGCGAAACCATCACCCCTCTGCGCCAGTTGTCGGCACAGTGGCGCTCACGGGCAAGTGCCAGAGGCTTCGACCCACAGCGTGTGCTGGCCTCGACGGTCCGAAGGTCCCGAACCTCGCCTTTCAGTTCGTCAGACTTCGCAGCGGACTGGGTCGCCGCCGTTGCATGTCTGACTCGTGATCTGGTGGCAGCCAAACGCGCGACCTGGAACCGATGGAACCTGGTGGCCGAAGCCGAACGTGTCTGCGCCGCCATCCGCTGCCAAACCCCGCATGACCGCAACGCCATGATCGACGCCGTCGCCACCGCGGCCGAAAGCCAATCGGTCCCCCTCAACGAATACCGATACAGCATCCCAGCAGATGCCAAGCCGGATCTCCGCCACGGCGGCCAGAGCGTCTTCGACTTCCATGGCTCCCGTCTCTACACAGACGCCGGCACGCTCGCCTGCGAGAATACCGTCATGGCAGCTAGGAACGACGACGGCGGCCCGGCGATCCGCGCGACGGTCGCCGTCGACTCGCTCGCAAATTACCGGCACCACGGCAAATTTAGTCTGCACTCGGACCAGAGTGCGGCTGCTGCCGCTGTGCTATTGAGCGGCAACCGGCTCGACGCGGTCGTCGGTCCGGCTGGCACCGGCAAGACCACGACACTCGGCGCAATCAAAACTGCGTGGGAAGAGGAATTCGGGACCGGCAGCATCGTCGGGCTGGCGCCCGCAGCGGCGAGCGCGGAGGTCCTTGGACGAGAGCTGTCCATGGCCACCGAGAATGTGGCGAAGTGGCTCTGCGAATCAGCCGGAGAGGGAGCAGGCAACCGGGCAAATAGGTTTTTTGAGGCCGAAAGACGTTTGAACCATTCCGGAACCGTAACTCCCCGCCTGGCGCAAGAAGCCACGCGATTGGCCGCGGAACAGAATAGGTGGCGGTTCCACCCAAACCAACTGGTCGTCGTCGACGAAGCCTCCATGGTCTCAACCATTCAGCTCTCCGCCCTCGTACAACAGGCTCGGGATGTTGGGGCCAAGGTCCTCTTGGTGGGCGACCCTGGGCAGCTCGATGCCATCGATGCCGGCGGTATTCTCGGCTGGCTGGATCGGCAAGGAAAGACGTCGCGACTGAGCACCATATGGCGCTTCGAAAACCCTTGGGAACGTGACGCATCTTTGAAGCTTCGGTCCGGGGATTTCGCTGCAATCAGCGCCTACGAGCAACACGAGCGGATTCATCACGGAACCTACCCCGGCATGGTCGATCAGGCCTACCTGAACTGGCAATCTGATTTGCGCGCTGGGAAGTCATCCATCCTCATCGCCGCGGACAACGACACGGTCGGCATGTTGAACGAACGGGCCCAAGCCGACCGCGTGATCCAAGAATTCGTTGACCCCGAACAGGCGGTCCTACTTAGCGATGGGCTGCGAGCCTGCCGCGGTGACACGATAATCGCACGCCGCAACGACCGCACTATTACTGACACGAATGGTGACTTCATTCGCAACGGGACCCTGCTCGACGTCGTACGCGTTGGTCGGCGAGACGGCTCCCTCGTTGCCGTTCGTAGGGCCACCGGTGCAACGGTGACGCTGCGCACGGACTATGTAGAGTCCAATGTGGAGCTAGGGTATGCGACGACGGCCCACCGTTCCCAGGGAATCACAGTCGACGCCGGACATACGGTCGTCACGCAGGGTCGGCTGACGCGTGAGCTGCTATATGTGAGCATGACACGGGGTCGTCTCGGAAACCACGCCTACGTTAGCGAGAACGATCCCGCGGATGACGAATCTCTGGATCCGCACTTAAGACCGTCTTGGCAAGAAATCCTGGGCGAGATACTAGCCGCCGAAGGCGCCGAGAGGACCGCCCACGAGGTCGCCGAACGTGAACGATTGAGCGCCGACAACCTGGAACGGCTCAGCTCTGAATACGACTACCTCGCTCAAATTGCTGCCAGCGAGGATATGGCAAAGGCACTCGAAGTCCTCGCCCCGTCGAAAATCAACGAGCTGCAACAGTCCCCATCGTGGGGCGCTGCCGTGGCGGCGTGGCGCCGCGCCGTTCGAGTCAGCCGTCCAAGCGCACAGCGAGTCGTCGAGACGGCCTTGGAGACGAGCGGGTCAGCAAAGGACGCAACCGCGATCATCCACTCCCGGCTCCTCAGTTTCGTGCATGGAATGCCGGGAAGCGGCTCGGCGCTTATCCCCGAAGCTGTTGACACTGATTGCCCGGATCTCGGCGTCATGATCACCCAGGTAACGGAACGGATCAAACGAAGGGCGACCAACGTCCTTAATGCGGCAATGATGCAGGACACCGAGTGGAAGAGAAACCTCATGCAGAACCTGGCGCCACAGGACCTCACCGATACCGTCGTTGGCAAGGTCGCCCTCTACCGCGACAGGTGGGGCATCGATGACTCACCACTACCTCTGGGGCCTGTGCCGGCCGATCATGAGTGGGAGCGGAAATCTCAATATGAGCTCCTGCACGGCTTCATTGACCAGACAGCGTCCCGTGCCCTCAGCGTGCAGTTGCCGGGCCTGTGGACAGGACCTGTGGCTTGCCGGGATGTCGACCTTATGAATGTCAGTTGGCAGATCTAAACTGGTCAAGAAGGCATCCTATGGTCTCAAATCCAGTCATCAAGCCGAAAGTAGCGACGCCCGCCCTGGTTCTCGTCAGTACGGCGGTGGTTGTACTCGTTGCGTTTGTTCCGGCTGTGAAGTGGCCCCAAAGCTCCGCTCTATTTTTCGGCTGGATTGGCCTGCTTATCTGCGCGGCCATAGTCGGTGTCATTTGGCTCGTTCGCGGCCGCCGCCGTCGTGCCTGGCTCCTCGACGCCAGGGAGAAGTGGAATCGCTTTGAAGCGGCGAGGCGAATACACGGCACGACGTCGGAAATCACCGTCGTCAGCGTGGACGCCCTAGAACCTACCGGTTCGTGGATCACCATCAATTGGAACCGTTTCGGTCACGTTCAGACCGCATGGCTGGAGGCGCTGCCAGAACCCATTCGGGCAGGATCCGTCCTCCTAATTTCTCCGGACCCGGCCCAGGTCATGCCCGGGATGCCCTGGCCTGCCACCTACTACATACGCGCCTCCCATTGCCACGCTTGGGCACCGGCGGACGGTTCCGTGGCGATACCGGGAGTGATGTGGTCCCCCGATGCACGAGCGAGGCATTAGGACCGATCGCACTGTGAAGTTCGTTGCGGTCTCGGGCCCAAGGGCCCGCGGGCGCGAACCTGTTTGGTCCGTCGGTCAGTTGTCCCCGGTGCCCTTGGCAGCCGGTTCATGGCCCCACGCCCTGATGATGAGCGTCGAGTACCTTGCGTTCCATCCTCGACCGGGCCCAATGAATCGTCTGGCAGCGCCGCCTTGCTTCATTCGGTCCAGCTCATCGCGGCAGAGTTCCTCGAGATGGCTCAACCTTTCAGGCAGGCGTCCGAGCGGAATGCCTGCATAGCTTGCGGAACGAACCATCATCTTACTAATGGAAGCGCCAGCCATATGGAAGCCCCACAAGACGCTGGTGCCATCGATTGTCGGACTCCCGAGGCTCTTGGCAAACAGATAAGTCGCTTTGCCTAGAGCCCACGGAGCACCGTGGACGAACCCGGACATCCTGCGATATGACTCTTCTCCAAGTTCCGGAAACTCCGCGCGAATAAGGTCAACCGCATTGAGCTTGATAGATATTGGCTTGTAGTTTCCAGATGGGTCGATAATCCGGCTTTCATCCATCTCAAGGCCGGAATCAGAGATGAGTCCCTTGATTCTTTTTGAACTGTCATTGATCCGGGCTTTCATTTCCGCCAAAGCAGGCCCATCAGAATTCTTAGCGATATTAGCCATTGTCAATTCCTCACCGTTACTCCACACCATCAAGGCAGCCATGCGCATGAGACGCTGTACAGGAGATATGGCAGGGTCAATCACATAGGCAACGCGGGTTGCCGACTCAAGGCATATTCGCGCTGTCGCGAGAAAAGGCCACGGAAGCTCATGTCCCATGATCAGCCTTGGGAGCGCGGGGAAAGCCTGAGTACAGTTACTCTGGAGCACTTCAAGATGATCGACCCCCGCTACGAGGAGCGCGACTCGCGCTGTCCCAAGCCCATCTTTCCCAAAACTGTCAATATCGCGCGCCATGCCCCCAGTACCATTTCGGTATGGCCTAGAACGGATGCGCTGCCACGACCACGTACTGATAAGGGACGGGACTGCTGCACGGATAGGTGACATCTGTTGTGCCTAGTCAAAGGGACTGGGCTGGAAGGATGTCTACTATGACCAAGCCGTACCCGAAGGAATTCCGGGATGATGTTGTCCGGGTCGCGTTGAATCGCGAGCCCGGGGTTGAGCTGGCCCAGATCGCGAAGGATTTCGGGGTCCATTTCACGACGTTGTACGGGTGGATGAAGAAGGCCGAGGTTGAGGCGGGGAACCGTCCGGGGATCACGGGTGAGCAGGCCGCGGAACTCGCGGCCGCGAAGCGGCGGATCAGGACGTTGGAGCAGGAGGTTGAGGTTCTGCGCCGGGCAGCGGCATATTTCTCCCAGGCTCATCTGCCGGGAAAATGAGCTACCCGCTCGTCCAAGACCTTGCCGCTGACGGTATTCCCGTCACGGTGACGTGCCGGGTGCTGAAGATCGCCCGCCAGCCTTACTACCGCTGGCTGGCCAACCCGGTTACCGATGCCGAGTACGAACAGGCCTACCGGGCCAATGCTTTGTTCGATGCCCACCGGGACGACCCCGAGTTCGGGTACCGATTCCTGGTCGATGAAGCCCGCACCTCGGGTGAGCCGATGTCTGAGCGGACCGCGTGGCGGATCTGCGCGGA
>NZ_JAKEEC010000036.1 GCF_021483235.1 Arthrobacter alkaliphilus
TACCGCGCCGGACGCCTCTGGGCCACCGCGATGCGCAAAAAGGGCCGCGAAATCCCGGCGCATTTAGAGCACATTGCCCACATCGCCGAAGGCATCCAGGACTCCGGCACCACCCGCCAGGAAGCCCGCACCCTCCTCGCACACCACGCGACGGCCTGATCCGCAAGGAGCCAGCATGTTCCCCACCCGGATTGAAATCATTCCGTCGCCCGGAATCGTTGAGAAGGTCCAGGCCGCAGTACCGCTTTCCACAACGCTCACCGTTACCTGCCTGCCGCATCACGGCATCGCACGGACCATGGAGGCATCTGTCAGGCTGAGCCTCCTCGGATACAACGTGATCCCGCACCTCGCCGCGCGCGGTCTGGAGCACCAGACACAGCTTTCCGGCATCCTGCGGGACTGCGGGGCTGCCGGGATCACGGAAGTCTTCGCCATCGGTGGAGACGGCCCGCTTGGTGCCGGCCCCTATCAATCGAGTCTGTCCCTCCTGGCGGACATCGCCGAGTACTCCGGTGGCGGCATCACGGCGGGCATCGCCGGTTACCCCGAGGGGCATCCTTCCGTGAGCGGACTGGACCTGCTGGATGCCCTGCTGGCCAAACAACATCTGGCCACCCACGTCGTCACGCAAATGTGCTTCTCCACCCCGACCATCCTCGACTACGCAGCACTCCTGCGCAGGGAGGGGGTCGTGCTGCCCGTGTGGGCCGGGGTGGCCGGGGCAGTTCCGCTGACAAAACTGTTGGGCCTGGCGACCCAGATCGGTGTCGGGACGTCCTTGAAGTTCCTCAGCAACAAAGGAACCCTTGCCCGCAAGCTCCTGGGCGGGGACAAGTACTCACCGGAAGGCCTGGTTTCCGAACTCACGGCGCATCCGGATCGTGTCGCGGGAATCCATCTCTATAGCTTCAACCGACTGGACTTGCCCACCTGGGAACGAAGCGACCTGCCCGATCCTGAGGCAAGCGGAGCGGCATCCGCCTAGGAGCCGCATCCGCCTAAGCCGCGGCTGATTGCCACGGTCCCGGGAACCCCTAGCTCCCCGGGACCGAAATCACGGCGACGGTCTTCTGGTTGTCATCGCGCAGTTCCACCCCCGAAATTCCGGCAAGCTGGACCGGCGTCGCGCCCGTGACCTTGATATGGCCGCCGGAGGTCGCGGTCCAGCCGCAGGCCATTTCCTCGGTTCCGTCGCGGCCTTTGACCCACAGGTACATCGTGCCCTGCGGCGGCATGCTGCGGCCTTCCAGCTGCAGTTCGGTCCCCCACGCCTTCCTGACGAGCCCCACGGTGAGCTGCAGGCCGTTGTCCGTCTGCACGGAATAGCTGGCGTCAGGCTTGGGTGGCTGGTTCAACAAGGGTCCCGCCAGTATGCCCAAGCCGAGGCAAGCGGCGGCCACGGCGCCCACCAGGGCCGTCCACCGGCGTCGGACTTTCCGCCGCCGTGCCGCCACCTTCAGGAGGATCGGCTGCGGGAGCGCTTCCGGGAAAGCCCCCACAGCTGGACGAGCGTCTGACGGAACCCCGGCGGCGGGCTCGACGGCGGGACGCCCGGCGGCGAGCGCGACGGCGTCGGGCACGGGAACGGCGTCGAGGAGGGCCGGGAGGCTTTCCAACTCGGCCAACTCAAGCCGGCAATCGGCGCAGTCCGCCAAGTGCTCCTCGAAGGCCCGCGCCTCGGCGGGTTCGAGTCCGCCGAGCAAGTAGGCGCCCAGCAATTGGTGAAGTCCGGTTTCGTTCATCGCTGCACCCCCATTTCGTCGAGAATCGTGCGGAGCGCCCGTACGGCGTAAAAGGCCCGGGATTTCACGGTGCCGCTGGGGATATTGAGCCTCAAGGCGGCCTCGTTCACCGTGAATCGTTCATAGTGCAGAGCTATCAGGACCTCCCGATGTTCGATGCTGAGCCGCAGCAGTGTCTCCTCCATGAGGACCCGGTTGAGGAGCTCATCCACCCGCTCGGTGGCTTCCTCCGGGTCCGCCACATCGCGATCGGAGGCTTCTGCCGGGCGCCGCTGGGCCTTGCGGTAGTTGTCGATGATGACGTTGCGGGCAGTGCGGAACAAATAGCTGCGCAGGCTGCCCGTGATCTGTGGAGCGTGCTGCCACACGCGAAGAATGGTTTCCTGCACCACGTCTTCAGCCAAGTGCGCGTCGGGCGTGCAACTCAGCACGAAGCGGCGCAGGGCTGTGCCGTGGTCGCGGTAAATCGCGGCCACCACATCCTCGTCGAGCGGCATCGGCGCCTCCTTGGGTGTCCGGCTTCCCCTTCTCCTGCAATACGACGTGGCCGCCGCGAAAAAGGTTCACGTTCCCTGAACCATTCTTCACCCGGCAGCGTCGTACGGATTAGCTTCCGGCACGTCCAAGCCGGTCGAAGCGAAGGAGCAAACCATGAAGAAGCAACTCGGCACCGGGCTCGGCATCCTTGCTCTGGCCATCGCCCTCACTGGCTGTGGAGGAAGCCCCGGAACGTCTTCCACATCCTCGGGCGCCACCAGTCCCGGCCCCGCGGCGTCGAGCTCGGCGTCGTCGAGTGCTTCAGGGACCACGTCGTCGAGCGCTTCCGCCGCCGAACTGAAAACGGCGTCGTCGAGCGTCGGAGACAGGGTGGTTGCGGCGAACGGCAAGACCGTTTACGTCTTCACCAAGGACGTCAAGGGTTCCGGCAAGAGCGCCTGCACTGGCGGCTGTGCCGCTTCGTGGCCGGCGGTGACAACGACGTCGGCAACGCCGGCGGTCGACGGAGTGGGCGGAACCATCGGAACCATCCCGACGGCGGACGGCAAGATGCAGATCACCATCAACGGGATGCCCATCTACTTCTACTCCAAGGATGAAGACTCCGGTGACACCTACGGACAAGGCGTGGGTGGCGTGTGGTTCATGGTCAGCCCGTCCGGTTCCATGTTGACCCCCAGCAGCAGTACGCCAAGCACCAGCACCCCAAGCCCGAGCAGCATGGGCTACTGAAACCCTCACTCACTTTTGCGGCCCAAACGGCAAACGCCCGCTCAGATCTTTCCGGACGGGCCGGAAGATCTGAGCGGGCGTTGGCCCAGGAAGCCTTAAAGGTGAGCGGGCGTCTCAGGCGTCTTCGAACTCTTCAGCGTCCTCGAACTCCACTGCGGCGACGATTTCCTTCGTCTCGGGGTGGATCATGAAGGCCTCGTCGTCCTCTTCTATCATGATGTAGTCGCCGTGGTCCGTGGCGAAGTGCCAGGCGAGGATCCTCTCGCCGTCGTGCTCGTAGTTGGGATCGCCCATGGTGATCTTCTCCAGCTTGAAGCCGGCGACGTCGCACAGTTCGCGGATGATGAGCTCGAATTCAGGGGCGTTCTCGAGCTCGGCTTCGGCTGCCTCGGCCTGGCGCTCTTCGAGGTTCGGGATGCGGGCTACGCGCTCGGCGATGTGTGCCTGCAGCTGCTCCTCGTCCAGGTAGAGCACGCCGTCCTGGCTGCGGAGCCAGGCGGCGTTGAGTTCGATGATGTCTTCGGTTTCCAGGAGAGCTTCGAATTCGCCGTCGAGGGCCTCGAGCTCGGCAACGGCTTCCGGAGCCACTTCGGACTCGTCAAGGTCGCCGTCCAGGTACGCCTCGGCGTCGTCCTCGGACAGCGCGTCGAAAGCCGCAGCAGTGCGGTTGAACAGCTCAAGGTGGGCCTTGGCGCCCATTCCTTCGAGGCCTTCGCGGACAAACGCATCCACCTCTTCGCGTTCCGGAACCGTGAACACGTACTGGGCGAAACCGCCCGCGAGTGCCTGCGTCAGGTAAAAGTCCACAAAGTAGCTGCGCAGGGCATTGGTGGCGATTTCCTCATGGTTGAGGAGTTCCTCGTACATCTCGTTGACCACGGTGACATTCGCGTCCACAACGTCGGCGTCGTTGGCCTCGATGCTGTCCTTCGTCAGAACGACGGGGTACTCATTGCTGGTCATGGGATTTCCTCACTGCTTGGAAGCTTGTGCTGCTCCGGACACTTTCAACGTACGCGGGGGCGGTTGTCGGGCAAGCTATGCAGAGGTGAACGTCCGGCAAAGTTTCAGGGAGGCGGTTGGTGGGCCCACGCCGCCCGGGTTCCCTGGCTGAGCGCAGCGAAGTTAGGGAGGCGGTGGGGACTAGGATTTTTAGATAGCCACCTGCCGAAAGTAGCCTTAACGAATGCCTTCCCGCTCAGACGACTCCTGGGAACTGGCGATTCAAACACCCGCCATCAACGACCGCTCGCTGGCGGCGGGCCTCGCCTATGCCATGGGAAGCCGGGTCAGCGGCATCACTTTCGACCTCGCCACGGGGTTGATGATGGGCAAGGTCCAGGGCGGCGTCCCGTCCGCGTATTCGACCTCGGCCAAGCTGGTCCGGAAGCCCGGCGGCTGGAGCTGCACCGTGGGCGTGTGCAGTTGTCCTGTCCGCAAGGACTGCAAACACGTGGCGGCCCTTCTCTTCGCCGCCGAAGACCATCCCGCCGTACGGGCACGGCTGCTCAGCGCGCCGGCGATCGGACAGACGGCCCGGCCCGGAGCGACCGTGCAACGGCCTGCCTGGGAGCAGGCACTCAGCAAGCTCATCGCCACTCCGGGGACCGCCACCCAGGGCCAGGGACTCCCGTTGGCCTTGGCGTTCGAGGTGGAAGAGCCGGCGGTGCACTTCTCCTACACGGGCCGGCGGGATCCCGTCCGCAGCGTGCGCCAACTCAAGGCCCGCCCGGTGATGATGGGGGCCAAGGGCAAGTGGATCCGGGGCGACGTTTCCTGGACCAACCTGAACTACCTCGGTTACAAGCGTGAGTTCAACGAAGCGCATATCGCCTGGATGCAGGACTTCCTGGCGGCGCATTCCACCTCGGACTACCGGCAGCTCACGTCCAGCATGTGGTTGTTGATCAACGAATTCGCCAGCAAAAACCTGTGGAGCCTTCTGGCCGACGCCTCGAAAATCGGGGTTTCGCTTATCCACTCCGGCGGGACGGCACCGGTCCGCGTTGCCGCGGAGCCCGCCGTCGTCGGTCTTGACCTAAGCCGGCCCGACGACGGACTTGAGCTTGCGCCGTCGGTGACCCTGGCCGGGGACGCCCTTGATCCGGCGGCCTTGGGCTTGATCGGCCGGCCCGCGCATGGCCTGTTCTTCACGGGTCCCGGCGAGGGACACTTGCCCGGCGTATCGGCACCCGCGAACCTCATCACGCTCGCCCCTTTGGAGGGCGGTGAGTCGCAGGAACTCCTCGATTTCGTCCTGGGCGCGTCCCGGCTCCAAATCCCGGCGAAGGACGAAGAACGCTTCCTCACGGCGTTCTATCCGAAACTCAAGCAGTCCACCCGGGTCACGGCAGCGGACCATTCCGTGGAGTTGCCGGTCCTCGCCGTGCCCACGCTGTCCCTGCTGGCGAATTACGGCTCCGACCACCGGGTGCGGCTGCATTGGGAGTGGCATTACAAGGCCGGAAAGCTTGTGACGGCCCAACCCCTCTGGCGGCACCCTGACGATCACGGCTACCGCGATGACGCCGAGGAAGCCCGGATCCTGGAGACCGTGGGCCGGCCGTGGGATGTGGTTCCCGCGCTGGGCGAGTCGTCGAGCGGCGGATGGGGTGCTCCACGGCTTGCGGATTCGGTGGCGCTTGATGGCCTGGACACGCTGGCCTTCACCGAGGAGGTGCTGCCCCGGCTCCGCGAGCTGCCCGACGTCGTCGTTGATACCTCCGGCGAGATCGCGGACTACCGCGAGGCCACAGAGGCACCCGTCGTCTCGATCTCCACCAAGGCGACCGACACCCGTGACTGGTTCGACCTGGGCATCGTCATCACGCTCGAGGGCGAACCTGTGTCCTTTGCGGCCGTGTTTTCCGCTCTCGCGGCCGGCCAGAGCCGGATGTTGCTGCCGAGCGGCGCCTACTTCTCGCTGGACCTGCCCGAGCTGCACCAGCTCCGCGCCCTGATCGACGAGGCCAGAGCCTTGCAGGACAACCCGGACCGGCACGGCACACTGCAGATCAGCCGTTTCCAGGCCGGGCTCTGGGATGAGCTCGCGCAATTGGGGATTGTGGACGAGCAGGCGGCCGCCTGGCGCGAAGCCGTGGGCGGCCTGCTCGACGACGGCGTGACCGGGCTGCCGCTGCCCGGCTCGCTCGACGCCGAGCTGCGTCCGTACCAGCTCGAGGGCTTCAACTGGCTGAGTTTCCTCTACCGCCACAGCCTGGGCGGCGTCCTGGCCGACGACATGGGCCTTGGCAAGACAGTGCAGGCGATTGCGCTGATGTGCGCCGCGAAGGAGCACGCTGAATCTTCCGATCCCGGCGTCGCGGGCAGCGACGGCGGTCCTCCCAACGCCCGGCACGCCCCCTTCCTAGTGGTGGCCCCCACCAGCGTCGTGGGCAACTGGGCCGCGGAGGTGCGGCGCTTCGCGCCCGGCCTGCGCGTGAAGACCATTGGGGAGACCTTTGCCAAGAGCGGCGCGGACCCGAAGGAGCTTATGGCCGGGGTCGACGTCGTTATCACCTCGTACGCCCTGTTCCGGATCGACTACGAAGCCTATTCGGCCAAGGAGTGGGCCGGCCTCATGCTGGACGAGGCGCAATTCGTGAAGAACCACCATTCCAAGGCCTACCAGTGCGCCCGGAAACTCCCGGCTTCGTTCAAGCTGGCCATCACGGGCACGCCGCTTGAGAACAACCTCATGGAGTTCTGGGCGCTGACCTCGATCGTGGCACCCGGCCTGTTCTCCAGCCCGCGCCGCTTCGCGGAGTATTACCAAAAGCCGGTGGAAAAGAACGGCGACAAGGCCCAGCTCGCCAAGCTCCGCCGTCGGGTCCGTCCCCTCATGATGCGCCGCACCAAAGAGCAAGTCATCAAGGACCTTCCGCCCAAGCAGGAACAGGTGCTCGAGGTGGTGCTGAACCCGCGGCACCAGAAGGTGTACCAGACCCATCTGCAGCGCGAGCGGCAGAAGATCCTTGGGCTCATCGACGACGTAAACAAGAACCGCTTCACCATTTTCCAGTCACTCACCCTGCTCCGGCAGCTGAGCCTGGATGTGTCCCTCGTGGACGAGTCGCTGTCCGCGGTGCGCTCATCCAAACTGGATGTGCTGTTCGAGCAGCTCGAGGACATTGTTGCCGAGGGGCACAGGGCGCTCATCTTCAGCCAGTTCACCGGGTTCCTGGGCAAGGTCCGGGAGCGGCTCGACGCGGAGGACATCGAGTATTGCTACCTCGACGGCAGCACCCGGAACCGGGCCGACGTCGTGAGCGAATTCAAGAACGGCGCAGCGCCCGTTTTCCTCATTTCCTTGAAGGCAGGCGGCTTCGGCCTGAACCTGACCGAGGCCGACTACGTCTTCCTGCTGGATCCATGGTGGAATCCGGCCTCCGAAGCACAGGCCGTGGACCGCACCCACCGGATCGGGCAGGCCAGGAACGTCATGGTCTACCGCCTGGTGGCCAAGGACACCATCGAGGAAAAAGTCATGGCGCTCAAGAGCAAGAAGTCGCGGCTGTTCGCGGATGTGATGGAAGGCGACGCGCTGTCCGGCGGCGCCCTCACGGCGGAGGACCTGGCGGGGCTGTTCGCGGAATAGGGCTGGGCGATTCCCCCTCTTCCGGCGGATTCACCGCCGTACTCGAGGGTGAATTGTCCGGAGGACGGGGAAAGCGTCGCCGCCTTGGCCACCGCCATCCTCAAGGGCAGTGGAACCACCGGCAGCGAAGTCCCCGCACTGGTCCCGGCAGCGCCTGTCACCGAGGTACGTGGGCTGGACAGGAAGGGCCCGTGGTGCTGGCGACCCTTTTACGGTCCTAGCGGCCTAGTCCCCCGGTCGCGGCCGCCAGACTACAACTGCCTGGGGCCGCGCTTGGGGGCGCTGCCCGCGAGCCAGGCTGACAACATCGCCGGCTGCTCCCGCCGCGAAAATCCGGGCCTCCATCGGGCTCCGCCGCCGTTGCAGTTCCTCGCTCAACTCGGCCACACGGAATTGCAGCGCGGCCACCTGGTTTTCGAGCTCGAGGATGCGCTTGATGCCCTCGAGCGACACGCCTTCCTGGGAGAGCCGCTGGACTTCGCGCAAGCGGTCGATATCGCGCTGCGAGTATCTCCTGGACTTGCCCGGGGCGCGGCTCGGCGACACGATGCCGAGGCGGTCGTACTGCCGCAGGGTCTGCGGGTGCATATCGGCCAGCTCGGCCGCGACGGAGATGACGAAGATCGGCTGGTTGATGTCGATGCCCATGCCTGCGTCTCCTCCCATATTTTCCGCCGCTACAAACGGGCCTTGGCGGCCAGGTCCTGGCGGGGATCGGCGTCGGCGGTGGCTGCGGCAAATGCCTTGACGGCCTCTTCGGCCTGCTTGTTGAGGTTCTGCGGGACGGAGACGTCGATGGTCACCAGCAGGTCACCGGTGCCCTTCGAGGTCTTGACGCCGCGGCCCTTGACCCGCAGCGTACGGCCGGAAGGCGTGCCGGCCGGGACGCGGACCGTGACGGTCTCGCCGTCGAGCGTCGGCACATGGATGTTGGCACCCAAGGCCGCCTCGGCGAAAGTGACCGGAACATGGATGCGGATGTTGTCGCCGTCGCGGATGAAGAAATCGTGGGGCTTGACGTTCACCGTGATGATGAGGTCCCCGTTGCCAGCGGCGCCGGGATTGCCCTTGCCGCGTTGCCGGACCTTCTGGCCGTCCCTGATTCCCGCGGGAATCTTGACGTCGATGACGTTGCCGTTGCTTTCGCGCAAGCTGACAGTGGTGCCGTGAATGGAGCCGGCAAAGGAGATGGTGGTCGACGCGGTGCGGTCGCTGCCCTTTTGCGGGGCACGCTGGAATCCGGTCTGTCCACCGCCGAAACCGCCGCCGAAAAGATCGGCGAACTCGGGCGGGATGCCCCCGGCACCGGCCGGCTGGCGTCCGCCGCCGAAAAGGCCGCCGAACAAGTCCTCGAAGCCACCGTTGGCCGGGCCGCCGCGAGCCGCACCAGGAGCGAAGCGCGCCCCGCCCATGGCGCGAATGGCATCGTACTGCTGGCGTTCCTCGGCATCGGAGAGCACCGAATACGCCTCGGTGATGTCCTTGAACTTCTTCTCCGCAGCCGCATCCCCGGAATTGGTATCCGGATGGTACGTCCGCGCAAGCTTGCGGTACGCCTTCTTGATGTCAGCGTCAGAGGCGTCCTTAGCGACACCAAGGATGGCGTAAAAATCCTTTTCAACCCAGTCCTGGCTGGCCACTCGGCTTCTCTCTTTCGTTCTGTTCAAGTTTGCGGCTTCGGGGCGGTTGCCCGGCGCTACGCAGAGCATAGGCCCCCGCCCCTTCGCGTGACGGCTACGTCCTGCGGACTTCAGCCGCCACGCTCCGGCAGGCCCGATGCCACTCCCGGGGCCTATGCTCCGCTCCGCGCCTGCTGTCATCTCACCTTAGGCGAGCACACAGCAGGCGCGAAGCCGGATATGGGGCGGCGGTGTGGAGGGCACCGCGAAGCGGGCACCGCCCCATATCCGGCGAAGCGCCAAGGCGACCAGCGAAGGCGCCGGTGGGCACCAAGGCGGGGGCGAGAACCCTACGCCGGAACCGCCACGATCACCTGGGCTGCTCGCAGCACGCGGTCGCCGGAGCGGTAGCCGGAGCGCAGCACTTGGCTGACCGTGTCCACTTCGATGTCGTCGCCCGGTTGCTGGATGAGTGCTTCGTGGATCGTGGGGTCGAATTCGACTCCGGTTTCCGCGATGCGCTCCAAGCCGTACGTCTTCAGCGCGTTCTCCAGTTTGGCGGCGATCGCGGCGAACGGGCCGTCCGCGAGGTCGCCGTGCTGGCGGGCGGCGTCGACGTCGTCCAGCACCGGTAGCAGGGAGTTCAGGACGCCAATGACGGCCATTTCCCCTGCGACGGCGCGGTCGCGTTCGACCCGCTTGCGGTAGTTGACATACTCGGCCTGCAGGCGGAGGAGGTCGTTGCGGAGTTCGGCCGCCTCTGCTTCCGCAGCAGCCCCGGGGGCTACCGACTCTTCAGCCGGAACCTCCATGCCGTTGAGGATTTCCTCAGCCTGGGACAATGCGTCCTGGGTTGCTGCGTCGCCCCCGGCGGCAGCGGCGTTGGAATCAGCTGCCGGTCCTTGGGCGTGGCGGGCGGCACCGGTCTCCGGGTCAACCTTGCGGTTGTCCCGGATAACCGGCTTCTGCTGACCGGCTCCTTCACGCTCGTTCTGCTGGCCCCCGTTGCCGGAAGGTGAGTGCTCTGCGTCGTTGCCGTGGTGAGGCATGCTTACTTCTTCTTTTCGTCTTCGTCGATGATCTCGGCGTCGACGATGTCCTCGTCTGCCTTGGCACCGGCGTGGGCGCCCTCAGCACCAGCGGCGCTGCTTGCACCATCCGGGGAACCGGCCTGCGAGTAGATCGCCTCGCCGAGCTTGGTCTGCGACTGCTGCAGCTTTTCGAACGCGGTCTTCACTGCTGCGTCATCGGTGCCTTCGAGGGCCTTCTTGAGGGCGTCGACGTCGGCCTTGACCTCGGTCTTGACCTCCTCGGGCAGCTTCTCGTCGTTGTCGGCGATGAGCTTGTCCACGGAGTAGGCGAGCTGCTCGGCACTGTTGCGGGTGTCGGTAGCCTCGCGCCGGGCCTTGTCCTCGGCAGCGTGCTCCTCGGCTTCACGGACCATGCGGTCGATGTCTTCCTTGGACAGCGCGGTGCCGCCGGTGATGGTCATCGACTGCTCCTTGCCGGTGCCCTTGTCCTTCGCCGAAACGTGGACAATGCCGTTGGCGTCGATGTCGAAGGTGACCTCGACCTGCGGGACGCCTCGCGGTGCAGGAGCGATACCGGTCAGTTCGAAGGTGCCCAGCGGCTTGTTGTCGCGGGTGAATTCGCGCTCGCCCTGGAAGACCTGGATGGCCACGGACGGCTGGTTGTCGTCAGCGGTGGTGAAGGTCTCGGAACGCTTGGTGGGGATAGCCGTGTTGCGCTCGATCAGGTGCGTCATGACGCCGCCCTTGGTTTCGATACCGAGGGAGAGCGGGGTGACGTCGATCAGGAGAACGTCCTTGCGCTCGCCCTTCAGCACACCGGCCTGAAGGGCTGCGCCGACGGCGACAACTTCGTCCGGGTTGACGCCCTTGTTCGGCTCCTTGCCGCCGGCGAGCTCCTTGACGAGGTCGTAGACGGCGGGCATGCGGGTGGAACCGCCCACGAGCACGATGTGGTCGATCTCGGAGAGCTTGATGCCGGTCTCGGTGATGACGTCGTGGAACGGCTTCTTGGTGCGCTCGAGCAGGTCCTTCGTGAGGTCCTGGAACTTGGCGCGGGTCAGCTGCTCGTCCAGGTGGACCGGACCGTCGGGGGTGACGGAGAGGTACTGGAGGGAGACGTTGGTGCTGGTGGAGGAGGAGAGTTCCTTCTTGGCCTGCTCCGAAGCCTCACGCAGGCGCTGCAGGGCGATCTTGTCCTTGGAAAGGTCGATGCCCTTGACCTTGAGCTGGTTCAGCAGGTAGTCGACAATCCGCTGGTCCCAGTCGTCGCCGCCGAGGCGGTTGTCGCCGGCGGTGGCGCGGACCTGGATGGTCGAGAAGCCGTCTTCGTCCTTGCCGACCTCCAGCAGAGAGACGTCGAACGTTCCGCCGCCGAGGTCGAAGACCAGGATGAGTTCGTCTTCCTTGCCCTTGTCCAAGCCGTACGCAAGTGCTGCGGCGGTGGGCTCGTTGACAATGCGGAGGACGTTCATGCCGGCGATTTCGCCGGCTTCCTTGGTGGCCTGGCGCTCGGCGTCGTTGAAGTAGGCCGGGACGGTGATGACAGCGTCGGTGACCTTTTCACCGAGGTAGCTCTCGGCGTCGTTCTTCAGCTTCATGAGGATACGGGCGGAGATTTCCTGCGCCGTGTACTTCTTGTCGTCGATGGCGACAGACCAGTCGGTGCCCATGTGGCGCTTCACGGAAGTGATGGTGCGGTCGATGTTGTTGACGGCCTGGCGCTTGGCAATTTCACCCACCAGGACTTCGCCGGACTTGGAGAATGCTACGACCGACGGCGTGGTACGGCCACCCTCGGCGTTGGCAATGACGGTGGGCTCGCCACCTTCGAGAACAGAGACGACGGAGTTGGTGGTTCCGAGGTCGATACCTACAGCGCGTGACATATGTAGCTTCCTTTCAATAAACCCGAGTTGAGAAATCCGAGTTGAGCGTTCTGCACTCAACTGTACTCAGGCATCATTCAATGTCAATCCAAAGTTGAGTCAGGTACGCTCAACCTTGTCGGCCCGGGGCCGGTAAACCGCTGCGGCACGGGGAATTGTGGGGCTATTTCGCCTTGGGAGAACGCCCCATCGCCGGTCTGCCGCGTTCACGGGGTCGCTGGTGTGTCACGCTGGGCAGTTTTTTATCCCTTTGAAGTCCCGGAATCACCGGGATTAAGCGGTTTTCGCGGAGTCAGGGCGTCAAAAAGTTGCCGGGCGTAACGCGCCTCGCGGCCATCGTCAGCGCCTACCCGCCACGGCCTTATTCGCCGGTCCGAGCTGGGCAAGATAGTAGTTCTTCGGCCAGTGCCTGACTTTTTCCGGCAGCCTCGGATATGCCGCGGCCACGAGACGCATGGTGGCATCGAAGCTGCGTCGATGACGCGCCTTCCAAGGGAGTCCGAAACCCGCGCGAAGCTGCTCCGGCAGCAAGCCCGCAGTCAGCAGCCGGACCAACGGCATGCTCAGGCGCATCACCAAGGGTCCGTTCGTGGGGTACAGGAGTTGGCGTGCCACACTCAAAGCGGCAGCATCGGGCTCGAGGGTCCGCAAGGATTCATCCCAGTAACTGGCGAAGGCCGTGCGGTCGGCCGGCCAGAGTGCGGCAGGAAGCTGCAACGCTGTCCCGATCCGCGCGTACTCACGGTAGATGCGGTCTGCCGTGCCGTCGTCGAGGGCTCCATGGACCTTTTCGTAGACGGTCACGGCGGTGTCGTAGAGGGTCGCAACTACCCAGAGCTGGGAGTGCGCGTCGAAGGCGTTGTACCCCTTGGAGGCATCGTCGGCCGCCCGCCGGACCGGTGCGTGCGCGCGGTTCACTGCCCGACGCACCGCCGCCAACTGTTCCTCGGAGCCATAGATCACGGCATAGACATAGGTCATGGTGGCCCGTAGCCGGCTGAGCGGCCTTTCGGCGAAATTGCTGTGCTCCGCGACGCCGTGGCCCACCGCGGGATTGGCGATCTGCATGAGGATGGCGCGGCCCGCTCCGGCGAGCAGAATACCCTCCGCACCGATGTCAGCAAGTCCACGGGGCATGCAATTAATGTACCTTCGCACACCGCATTCCAGGCACGGTCGCGAAGGCAACTACAGCCCTATGACCCCCAGCAGGACCTCGAGCTGGTGCTCAAACAACTCGTCCCGGGCCGCAAAGGTGTCGGCTCCGTATTGTCCGAACACCTCGAAGCTGATCGCCCCGAAAACCGAGGTCCACACCAGCACACCCCTCGCCAGGGCGGCGTCGGGAACAGCAACTCCCAGCTCAGCCCGGATGGCCGCCATGTCAGCGGCAAGGGCAGGAGGAACGACGGCGGCGACCGCGACTTCGGCGGCCAAGGCGTCTGCGCGGTACGCGGCGTCGAAGATCCCCACCATCCGGTAGATCACCCGCGTCCCAGGTTCGGTGGTGCGCTCGGCCGGCGCTTGGTATCCGGGCACCGGGCTGCCGAACAAGAGGGCATACCGCGCCGGCTCACGCAGGGCCCACTGGCGAACAGCGTGCCCGAGCGCCAGGAACCTGCCGCGGTAATCGTCGCTTGGGAGGGCGTCGACGGCGGCATCCACTTCGTCGCCCAGCTCGCCGTAGGCGTCAATGAGCAGGAGGGTCAGCAGTTCGTCACGGCTCTCCACGTAGCGATACACGGCGGAGGAGACGACGCCGAGATCGCGAGCGACCGCCCGCAGGGACAAGCCCGCGGCGCCATGCACTGCGAGGTGCTGGCGACCTAGCCGGATGATGTCCGCGACGGTGCGGGCCCGGGCGCGCTCCCGTGGCGTCGTGTGCTTGTCCGCTACGGCGGAGGGAAGGTCCATACACCCAGCATGACACAAAGGAGAGCGCTGACAACAAATGAGAGCAGTGCTCTTGACAGGCACTCCGGAGAGGTGCATGCTGAATTCAGAGAGCACCGCTCTCTGAATTCCTTTCACCACGAAGAACCAGATCCCAGCCAGAGAGCGAGCAACACCATGTACATCGTCACCGGAGCAGGTCCCATCGGATGGACCATTGCCCAGCAACTCGCGGACCGCGGAGAACAGGTGCGTGTCCTGACACGGTCAGGCAGCGGCCCGGACCACCCGCTGGTCGAAAAGCAACGCGTGGATGTCTCGGACCCCGCCAAGTTGGCGCAAGCCTTCAGCGGTGCCACGGCTGTTTTCCACTGCATCCACGGCTCCGCCTACCGGGCCAAAGCCTGGGCTGCCGAACTCCCCGTAGCGGAGCGTGTGGTGATGGACGCCGCGGCGGCGGCGGGCGCCGTCGTCGTCTTCCCCGAAAGCCTTTACTCCTACAGCCAGCCGGACAAGACCATGACCGAAAACAGCCCGCGCGAAGCGGCCGGGGGCAAGCGCGGGATCCGCTCCGGCCTGCTGAAGGCCCGCGAAGCCCACCCCGCGAATACCGTCAGCGTCGTGGCAAGCGACTACTTCGGGCCCCGGGCCCGCCTGGCGCACGCCGGCGAGCGCATGGTCCCCCTGGTCCTCAAGGGCAAGCCGGTCCAGGTTCTCGGAAGTGCCGACCAGCCCCACTCATTTACCTATGTCCCGGATCTCGCCGCAGCCATGATCGCCGCCGCGCAAAAGCCCGAACTCTGGAACTCGGTATTGCACGCCCCCACGGGTCCGGCGATGACAATGCGTGAAATGGCGGGAAGCTTCGCCCGCTCTGCCGGCGTTCCCGCACCGAAGATGAGCGTGGTTCCGGGCTGGTTGATCCGGGCCCTTGGCTTGTTCTCCACCGACATGCGAGAGCTCGCCGAAATGTTGTACCAGTTTGAGCGCCCGTTCGTCATGGACTCCACAGCGAGCCAGGGCAAGCTCGCACTGCAACCGACGCCGCTTGCCGAAGCGACGGCGGCGACAGTGGCCTGGTGGCGCGATCAGGAAGCCGTAGCTTCCCGCTGAGCCCCTGTTCTACGACGCCGGATGCCGGGCCAAACGTCCCGGCCACCAAATCCGTCGGCCAAAGTCGTACGACAACGCGGGCACCAAGAGCGAGCGCACGATCGTGGTGTCGAGCAACACCCCGAACGCCACAATAAAGGAGATCTGCGCAAGGAAGAGGATCGGAATGACCCCGAGTGCGGCAAACGTTGCAGCAAGAACGACTCCGGCCGAAGTGATCACCGCACCGGTGGCACCGAGCCCCTTCAAGATACCGGCACGGGTTCCTTCGAGCGTCGATTCTTCCCGGACACGGGTCATGAGGAAGATGTTGTAGTCAACGCCGAGGGCAACCAGGAATACAAAACCGTAAAGCGGTACCGAGGCGTCCGCGCCGGGGAATCCAAATAGATGGTTGAACACCCAGGCTGAGACACCAAGGGCCGCCGCATAGGACAGCACCACGGTTCCGATCAGCAGTAGCGGTGCCAGGACTGCCCGCAGGAGCGCCATGAGCACCAACAGGATGACGGCCAAAACGATCGGAATGATTCGCCGCAAATCAGACTGCGCGCTGGCGTTGGTGTCCACGGCGGTGGCGGTGGTTCCTCCAAGCAACGTCCCGGGCGCTTTATTGTGCAGCTTCTGCCGGAGCGTGGCGATGGTCTGCTCGGCCTTCGCCGAATCCGCCTCCATGGACAGGGTGGCGTTAATCAGCACGCGACCGTCCCGCACCATCGGTGCAATGTCCGCCGCGCCTTCCACCCGCGGTCGAAAGCCGGAACCAGGCTGAGCGGCAACCACGGATGCATCCGAGATGCCGTCCTGGGCCCTGACTTCGGCAAGTACCGCGGCTGCTACTTTTTCACCAGCAACCACGACCACCGGGCTTCCGGCCCCGGCAGGATAGTGCCGGCCCAGCGCCGCCTGGCCGTCCACCGCCTCTGATTTGCTCAGAATGAGAGCCGACTGCGGAAGTCCGCTGGCTTGGAGCTGCAGCAGGCCCGAGGCGCACACCACCAAAACAGCAGTTGCGCCCAGCCATACGGCCCGGGGGCGAGTGGATATGGTGTTGGCCAGAAGCCTCCAGGTCCGGGGGATGTCGGAGTTGGCTGGGGCCTTCCTTGGGGTACGCGGCCAAAATGCGGTCCTGCCGAGCAGGCCAAGGGCCGCAGGAAGCAGGGTGAGGCTGGCCAACATTGAAAAGCCGATCCCGATCGCGCCGATGGGCCCCAGCCCGCGGTTTGAATTCAGTTCCGAGAAAAGCAGGCAAAGCAACGCCAAGGCGACCGTCGTCCCGGATGCAAGGATGGCCCCGAAGCTGCCCTTGTACGCGCGTCCCAAAGCCGACCACTTGTTCGAGGCTTCGCCCAAGGCCTCACGGTAACGGGCCACAAAGAGAAGTGCATAGTCGGTGGCTGAGCCGACCACCAGGATGGACAGGATCCCTTGGCTTTGTCCCGTCAATTGGACTGCGCCCGACTTAGCCAAGGCAAAGACCAGCAGAATCGAACCGCAAAGCGCGAAGACGGCGGTAAGCAGCACCACGAAGGGCAGCACCACGGATCGGTAGACCGCTAGCAAGATGACCAAGACGGCACCGAGGGCGGCGAAGAGCAATATTCCGTCGATACCGCCGAAGGCACTCACCAAATCGGCGATGAAGCCTGCCGGTCCTGTCACGTAACTGGCTGTTCCATCGGGAAGCCCGGCGCCGGTTATGTAGCCCGCAGCCTTAGCGCGAAGCGTTTGAATGCTCGCTTTGACCCCGTTTCCATCCTCCACCGGGACGACGAATTGCACCGCTTTCCCATCCTCGGACGGAATCGGCCCAACCGTCGACGCCGAGTGGCTCACCCCCGCGACGGCAGACAACTGCGCCCCGAGGGACGCCGCTCCGGCTAGTTGAGCGGGTGAAAGCTTCCCAGGAGACTCGATCAGCACCACCGCGGGCACACTGCCGCTGGAAGTGAACTTGTTCTGCCATTCACGGGCCTCGGTGGATTCGGCGCTCGCAGGCAGGAAGGATGCCTGGTCGTTGCTGGACACCTCGCTGAGCTTCCCGAAGGTAGGGCCGCCGATGCCGCCGATCGCCATCCAGGCCGCCAGCGACAGGAGCGCCCCTGCCACCCGCAACGTCGCAACCCTTCGTCGGCCAGTTCCACGCCGTTTGTCCATGACGCCCCGCCCCTTCCCAACTACTTCCATGATGGAATATATCTATGATGGAGGTAATTGGTCAATGGCACTCCGGTGGGATAATTTGAGCCTGAAGGAGGCCTCATGGATGACAACCAGCACGTTCCGTCCGCAGCCGTACTCCTCGGGTTACTCCAGCAGTTCACGGTGGAAACGGAACGGTACGTGGAGGCCATCAGCACCCGCCACCACCTCCATCGAACGGACCTGAATGCCTTGGCTGCCATGGTGGCCGCCGCGCGGGAGGGCAAGACCATGACTCCCGGGGCGCTCAGAGCGGCACTCAACCTGAGTTCGCCCGCAACAACTGCGCTGGTGGACCGTCTAGACCGGGCAGGCCATCTGGCACGCCGCCGCAGCGAAAAGGACCGCCGGCAGGTTCATCTGGAGATGACCGATTCCGCCCGCGCTACCGGCAGTGAATTGTTTTCTCCCCTGGCAGGCGCCATCGCCCCGGTCATTGACGCGCTTTCGCCGGAAGAACTCCACGTCGTCATGGCTTTCATGCAAGGCGTCATCGAGGCCACCAAGACGGCCCGGAACGGTGTCACGCCAAACAGCCAACCATCGAATGGAGTTACGCCCGAACCCCGGTGACTCGCGGACCAGTGCGGGAGTAACGTAGAGCACAACGGCTAGCTGGACCACATTGTGGACTGGAGTGTCACCGTGGGTGTTGTGCGATCATCCCTGACCGAGCTCCTCGGGATACTTTCCGACGCCGTCTCACCCGTCCGGGTCCGTTTTGATGACGGTTCCGAACCGCCCACAGGCCAATCACACGATGCTCCTGTGACGGTCCACGCAGTCGCCATGAACAGGGTGGGCCGTTCCCGGCGGGAGGGGCCGTTGCTGGACCTTGAACTCAAAGTGGCCGTGGAATGCCACGGCCCCATGCAACTGGACAACATGGAGAAGCTCCTCGTTGCCATCGAACAAAACACCCAATATTCAGTGGTCTCCAGCGGTGAATTCCAGCCGGACGAATACGACGCCGGCATCCGCCAAGGCCTCGGTTTCCTGGTCCGAGTCCCGATTGGCATAAGCCTCGATGAGCCTGCCGAAACTCCGGCCGCTGAACCCCAGCTTGCTTCCACCACGATGGCCCGGCTCATCCGCGGCAGGTTGGTGGACGTTCACAACAAAGGCATCCCCGAGGCTTATATCCGCCCGCATTCCTCCACCGCCGCCGTCGTGAGCGATCCCACTGGCCATTTCGAGGTCCTGGCCTCGGCGGACGATCTCCAGCACTTCGTGGTGGCGGTCCGCGGCACGGAACGTGAGGTCTCGGCCAACACAAGCAGCCTGCCGGTCATCATCCGATGGGAGTGAGGGCCTGGGCATGAAAAGATCAATCATGCGTCCGATGCAGCACTCCAGCAAACTACAGAACGTCCGCTATGAACTCCGCGGACCCATCCTCCAAGCGGCCAAGACGATGGAGGCCGAAGGGCACCGCATCCTCAAGATGAACCTCGGGGACACCGCACCTTTCGGGCTGGAAGCGCCGGAGTCCGTGGTGGTCGACATGATCCACCACCTCCGCGGTGCGCAGGGATATAGCGATTCGAAGGGAATCTTTACCGCCCGGACCGCGATTTCGCAGTACTACCAGACCAAGAACCTGATGAATATCGGCGTCGAGGACATCTTCATTGGCAACGGCGTCAGCGAACTGATCTCCATGACGCTGCAGGCCTTCCTGGAAAACGGCGACGAGGTCCTCATCCCCGCACCGGATTATCCGCTGTGGACGGCAACCGTGACCCTGACGGGCGGCACGCCGGTGCACTACCTCTGCGACGAGGGCCAGAACTGGTGGCCGGACATGTCCGACGTCGAAGCCAAGATCACCCCGCGCACCAAGGCCATCGTGATCATCAACCCGAACAACCCCACGGGCGCGGTATATCCCCGCCACATCCTGGAACAGTTCGCCGCCTTGGCCCGCAAGCACGATCTTGTCCTCTTCTCAGACGAGATCTACGAGAAGATCCGGTACGAGGATGCCCAGCACATCCACACGGCATCCGTGGCGGACGACATCTGCGTGCTGACCTTCAGCGGCCTTTCCAAGGCTTACCGGATGCCGGGCTACCGCGCAGGTTGGGTCGCCATCGCGGGACCACACGCGGCCACCGCCGAATACCGCGAGGGGTTGGAACTGTTGGCTTCCCTTCGGTTGTGTTCAAACGTCCCCGCGCAGCACGCCATCCAGACCTGCCTGGGCGGCTACCAAAGCATTGAGGAACTCATCAGGCCCGGCGGAAGATTGCGTGAGCAACGGGATCTGGCCTTCAAGCTCCTGACCGCGATCCCCGGAGTGAGCTGTGTTCCGGCCGCCGGTGCCATGTACTTGTTCCCTCGCCTGGATCCGGAGGTCTACCCGATCGAAAGCGACGAGAAATTCGTCCTCGACCTGCTCCAGGACCAGAAGATCCTGGTCTCCCACGGCTCGGCCTTCAACTGGCCGACTCCGGACCACTTCCGCTTCGTCATCCTGCCCTCCGTCCGGGAGATCGAGGAGGCCGTGCGCAGGATCGCCACGTTCCTGGCGGCATACCGCAACCGAACACCGGAAGCGGTAGCTGCCCGCTAGGGCCGGTCGCTGGACGAGCCGCCCAATGAGACGAAAACAGCCCGGTTCCACGTGCTTTTGTCCCGGCGGGGGTAGCGTTTCCGTATGAACGAGCAGAAGCCCGAAGACGTCTACACCCACGGCCACCACGAGTCCGTCGTCCGCGCCCACGCCTCACGCACAGCCGCGAATTCTGCCGCGTTCGTCATTCCGCATCTCACCGCCGGGACGTCGGTGCTCGACGTCGGATGCGGTCCCGGGAGCATCACCTGCGACTTCGCGGAGCTGGTGGCTCCGGCGAAGGTTGTCGGGCTCGACCGTTCCGCCGACATCGTGGCCCAGGCCGCGGCGCTGGCGGCCGAGCGCGGCGTGGAAAACGTGGAGTTCGTGACGGGCAACATCTACGATCTCGATTTCGAGGACGAAACCTTCGACCTCGTCCACGCCCACCAGGTCCTGCAGCACCTGACCGACCCGGTGGCAGCATTGCGCGAAATGCGCCGCGTCGCGAAGCCCGGCGGCATCGTGGCAGTGCGTGACGCCGATTTCCACGGCATGAGCTGGTACCCCGAGATCCGCGAGCTCGATGACTGGATGGACCTCTACCAGAAGATCGCGCGGCGGAACGGAGCAGAGCCCGACGCCGGACGGCGGCTCGTGTCCTGGGCGCAAGAGGCGGGCTTCACCGACGTCGCGCCGTCCAGCAGCAACTGGCTGTACGCCACTGCCCAGCAGCGCCGCTGGCAGTCGCGGGTGTGGAGCGAACGCGTCCTGCATTCGGCTTTCGCCGAACAGGCCCTGGAATACGGACTGGCCAACGAGGCGGACCTTGCCCGGATTGCCGCCGGCTGGCACCGTTGGGGCTCAACGGATGACGGCTACTTCCTGATCCCGAACGGAGAGGTCATCGCACGGGCGTAGATTGCGCCGTAAATGATGTCGAAAACCGCCAGGCAGTTCCGACCCATGAACGAAAGCGCCCACACGGGGTGCCCTTCATAAGGAGTTCGAGATGAAATACATGATCATGATGTTTGGTTCGGCCGAGGGCATGATGGAGACCGCGGATCCCGAATGGATCAAGGAAATGATCGGGTTCATGATCCAGATCGACAAGGACCTTACTGATTCCGGCGAGATGGTCTTCAATGCCGGCCTGGCCGACCCGGGAACTGCCAAGCTGGTCAAGCAGACGGACAACGGCGTCATCACCACCGACGGGCCGTTCGCCGAAGCCAAGGAATCCTTGATCGGCTACTGGGTGGTGGACGTCGCCAGCGAGGAACGGGCCGTGGAAATCTGCTCCAGCATCGTGAAGTACGCGCCGGTTGTGGAACTGCGCCGCGTCCAGGATGCCCCGCCGGAGGTCTAGCGATTGCCCGAACCTTCCCGGGAGTCCACGTTCGAGGACCTGCTGCGGACATTGGCGCCGCAGGTCCTCGGCGTACTCGTCCGCAGGCACGGCCAGTTCGCAGAGTGTGAGGATGCCGTCCAGGAAGCCCTCGTGGACGCGACGCTGCAGTGGCGCACTTCCGGCATCCCGGACAATCCAAAGGCATGGCTGCTCACCGTCGCCACCCGCCGGTTGGTGGACTACTGGCGCAGCGAAAGTGCCAGGCAGGCACGCGAACAACGCGCGGCGGCCTTGGAACCGCCGCTTTCGGAAGCTCCCGACGCCGGTGCTGCCGCCGACGATACCCTCACCCTCCTGTTCCTCTGCTGCCACCCGTCGCTCTCGGTACCCTCGCAGCTGGCACTGACATTGCGGGCAGCCGGGGGCCTCACGACGGCGGAAATCGCCAGCGCGTTCCTCGTCCCGGAAGCCACGATGGGGCAACGGATCAGCAGGGCGAAGCAGAGTATCAAGAAGGCAGGAGCCCGTTTCGAGCTCCCGGAAGCCGGGGAGCGCAAGGCGCGGCTCGGCGTCGTACTCCACGTTCTCTATCTCATCTTCAACGAAGGCTACGCGGCAAGCTCAGGTCCATCGATGCAGCGCGAAGACCTGACGGCCGAGGCGATCCGCCTGGCACGGCTTCTGTGCGCTCTGCTCCCCGGGGAGCGCGAGGCGGGCGGCCTGCTGGCCCTGATGCTCCTCACGGATGCACGACGCCGCGCCAGGTCGCTGCCGGACGGAATGCTGGTGCCGCTCGCGGAACAAGACCGCACGCTCTGGGATGCGGGGCAGATCGCCGAGGGACTGGCGATATTGTCGGCGGTGCTGGGTGCTGGGCCTCCGGGGCCCTACCAATTGCAGGCGGCCATCGCAGCTGTCCATGCCGAGGCGCCGAGCGCGGAGCAGACCGACTGGCCCCAGATCCTCGCACTGTACACGGTGCTTGAAGCTGTTGCTCCGAGCCCCGTCGTGGCGCTCAACCGGGCCGTCGCCGTCGCAATGGTGGAGGGACCGCAGGCGGCGCTTGAGCTTTTGGACGGGCTTGGGACCGGTCTGGGAGACTGGCACCGGCTCTACGCCGTTCGAGGGCACTTGCTCGAAATGTCCGGTGACCTTGCCGGCGCCCGCGAGTGCTTCCTCGCCGCCGCAAAGAAGACCGGGAGCGTGCAGGAGCAGCAGTATCTCCTGGTCAAGGCGGCGAAACTCGGACAGTTGTCCACATAGGCAAAGGCGTCTCTGTCTGTGCTCCTAGGCCGCGAATAGCCTCGAACCATGATCATTCAAGCAGGCTTCGACCTCCAGATTCTCGCCCGTCCGCTCATCGATCAAGAAGAAAAGCTCTACCCAAGGCTCGTGGTGGTCGGCCTGGACGCCGAGATGCAGCTGGAAAGCATCCGGGTTGTCACAGAGTCCTTCGAAGGCAGCTTGAATCCGTTCCAAGACGCCATCCTGGAACACCTGGACCTCGATGGTTCCAAGTATTTTGCGATCGCTCACGCCGGAATCTGGGCTGAGAACGACTACTACGACGAGCAGCCAATCCTCCAGGAAGCGAAGAAACTCAAGGGTATTGCCGAAGAGCGCGGGTTTCACATGATCGGCCATTTCGGCATCGACGAGACCGGATACATGTCCAATGGCCCGAACTACTACTTCGACCAGTATTTACTTGGCGACGATCTCCCGGAGACCATGCATCACTGGGTGCATTCGAGGTTTGGTAAGTGTGAGTAGGCACCATCGGCAGGACCCCGTACCGCGCGGGCATAAGCTGGATTGGTGCAAATTTCGCTTTGGCTGGCCCTGGTAGGGGCCGGCACCCTGATCAGTTTCACTCCCGGCGCGGGCGCCATCTCCACCATGAGCAACTCGCTCAACTCCGGATTCCGCCGCTCCATCTGGGGAGTCCTGGGCCAACAGGCGGCACTGATCATCCACATTCTGATTGTTGCGCTCGGCGTAGGTGTTCTGGTCTCGAGCTCGCCCGTGGTCTTCAACGTGATCCGCTACACGGGGGCTGCATATCTCGTGTACATGGGCATCCGGCAATTCCTGCACCGGCCGGACCTGGACAAGGAAAAAGTGGAATCCCGGCGGAATGAGCCGGCGTGGTCCATGTTCCAGCGGGGCGTTTGGGTCAACCTGCTCAACCCCAAGGCGATCGTCTTCTTCCTGGCCTTCATGCCGCAATTCATCCGGCCCGATCAGCCACTGATTCCGCAGTATCTGATCCTCAGCACCACGATCGTGTTCATCGACATCTGCGTCATGTGGTTCTTCTTCGCCCTGGCAGCCCGTTCGTTCCAACGGTTCACGCACAACGAACACGGGCAAAAAGTCCTCAACCGCATTTTCGGCGTGCTGTTCGTGTCCGTGGGTGTGCTGCTCGCCGCCATTCACTAGTCCAACGCGGGGTCACTTACGGCCCATGCCGGACCGGTTAATGGGCGCTAAGTGACCCCGCGTTGGCAGGAATCGATGCCGTGGATCCGCGAATCACAAGGGAACTCTCGAGCGTCAGCTGCGGCTGTTCCAGTTCACGGTCCTCCATCAACCTCCGGAGTTGTTCGCCGGCTTTGAGCCCCAAAGGCGTGGCGGGCAGGTGCACACTGGTCAGGCTCGGGTTGCTCGTGGCTGAATAAGGCAAGTCATCGAACCCCGCAACAGCGAGTTCCTCCGGAATCCGGACGGCGGCCACACGGGCTTCCTGCAACACACCGTAGGCGTGCGTATCGGTTCCGCAAACGACGGCGGTGACCCCGGCGCGCTGCCAGTCCGGCCACGCATCGGCGAACGCCGCAGCGGCGGCGCCGACGTCGATGGTGGTGCTGACGATGTGCGAGTCCGCAATGGAAATACCGCAGGAGTGTGCCTCGTCCAAGAACGCCGCGCGGCGGACCTCGAACGTCGCGGTACCGGTCACACTGTCCACATAGGCAACGCGCTTGTGCCCGGAAGCCGCAAGGTGCGCGGCCAGTTCACGGGCACCATGGGCCACATCGAGGTTCACTGACGGCGCGTACCCTTCGAGGCCTGGCGCATCGAGGAGGACCAGCGGCCCGGCAACGGAAAGGTCCTCCAGGAAGGCCGCGTTGGGCGCATCCACCAGCAAACCGGCAGGGCGAAGGGCCAGGAGCATCCGGACATCGTCGGCGCGGGGGAACTCACCGGCGTCGGTCACGGAGAGAAGCAGCTGGTACTCCGACCCGAGCGATTCCCGGACGCCGGCGATGACCTTGGCGAAAAACGGATTGGAAATGTCCGGCGCAACAAGGATCACAATCGAGCTCACGCCCTTGGCCAAGGAACTGCCGATGCCATCCACCACGTAACCCAGCTCGGCGATCGCCTGGCGCACGCGCGAGATGTTGTCCTCGGACACCCTGCCCTGCGTTTTGCCGTTGGCAACCAGGGAAACTGTTGCGGTCGAGACGCCCGCGAGGGAGGCCACCATCGCTGCGGTGACGCGCTGCGTACGGCTCGGGGCCCGGTGTACTGGTTCCGCGGATTCCATACAACGATCGTAGTCGGAATCGCACAAATCCCGCGCCGCAAGGCATCAAACGCTTGACGCAATTTGCGTTAAGCGTTTGACGCACCGGGTGGACCGGTGCCAGAATTCCCCTGACTGCTTTAACGCCCTGCCTCGGCAGGCCCCAATGACGTGGAGATGAACATGGACCCGACCACCATGACCCGTGAACGCAAGAAGATCATCCTGGATTGCGATCCCGGGCATGACGACGCCGTGGCCCTACTACTGGCCCACGGCAACCCGGACATCGACTTGCTCGCCGTCACCACGGTGGTCGGCAACCAGACCCTCGAAAAGGTCACTCGCAACGCCCTGTCGGTAGGCACCATCGCCGGGATCACCGGCGTTCCCTTTGCCGCAGGCTGCGACCGTCCACTGGTCCGCGCCATCGAGACCGCGCCGGACATCCACGGCGAATCCGGCATGGACGGCCCCGAACAGCCGGAGTCCACCATCGAGCTTGACCCCCGCCACGCCGTCGACCTCATCATCGAAACGATCATGGCGCACGAGCCGGGCACCGTTACCCTGGTCCCCACCGCCGGCCTCACCAACATCGCCATGGCCGCCCGCAAGGAGCCGCGCATCGTGGGACGCGTCAAGGAAGTTGTCCTGATGGGCGGCGGCTACCACGTCGGCAACTGGAGCGCCGTGGCCGAATTCAACATCATCATCGACCCTGAGGCCGCCCACATCGTCTTCAACGAAAAGTGGCCCGTGGTCATGGTCGGTTTGGACCTCACGCACCAGGCCTTGGCCACCCCTAAGGTAGTCGAAAAGATCGCCGCGGTGGGTACCAGGCCGGCCAAGTTCTTCATGGAGCTCATGGAGTTCTTCACCAAGACCTACAAGGACTCCCAGGGCTTTGACTATCCCCCGGTGCACGATCCCTGCGCCGTGGCCTACGTCATCGACCCCACCGTGATGACTACCCGCAAGGTCCCGGTCGACATCGAACTGCAGGGCAAGCTCACCCTCGGCATGACCGTGGCCGACTTCCGCGCTCCCGCCCCGGCCGACTGCCACACCTCGGTGGCCGTCGACCTTGACCACGAGAAATTCTGGAACCTCGTCACGGACGCGATCATCCGCATCGGCGAGCCCGCAACCGGCACTGCCGCCGTCCCCGCCACCGCCGCAGCCATCGCAGGAGAGGCAAAGTAAATGACCACCGTGATCAACGAAACCAAGACCGCCCGCGGAAACGTCGCCGCACTGATGGTCGCCCTGCTGGCCGCCTGCGTGGCTTTCCAGCTCAACGCGTCGATGCTCAGCCCGGCCCTGGTGACCATGGGCAACGAGCTCCACACCGACCAGGCAGTCATCGGCCTCTCCCAAACCTGGTTCTTCACGGCCGCGGCCCTTTTCTCACTCTTCCTTCCGCGCCTAAGCGACATCGTCGGGCGCAAGAAGATCCTCCTCGCCATGATGCTGCTCATGGGCCTCGGCTCGGTCATCGCGGCCATGGCCCCCGACGTTACCTGGCTCTTCGTGGGCCGCATCATCCAGGGCGTCAGCGGCCCCACGGTGCCGCTGTGCCTCATCATGCTGCGCTCCGCCGTCGACAACCCGCGCAAGTACGGAACGTTGATGGGCCTTGTCACGGCTGTCAACGGCGGCGTGGCCGGCGTCGACTCTTTCGTGGGCGGCTACTTCGCCGAGCACTTCGGATTCCGCAGCATCTTCTGGCTCATGGTTGGCCTCGCTGTCGTGGCCACGGCCTTGATCGCCGTCCTTGCCGGGGAAAGCAAGCCTGCGGCCGGTACCGGCATGGACTGGCTAGGCGTGTTCTTCATCGTCATCGCGGTGGGCGCACTCCTGACCGCCCTCAATGAAGGCTCCAAGCTGGTCGGCGCCTTCTCAACCGGAACCCTGATGCTGTCCATCGGGCTGATTGTGGTCGCAGCCGCCGCGTTTGCGGCCTTCTGGCGGACCGAAAAGCGCGCCAAGGAACCCATGGTGGAAACGATCCACCTCCGCCAGCGTTCCACGTGGGCGCCGTTGCTGACCACCACGCTCGCCATGACCGGTATCTTCGCAGTCATCAACGGCATCGTCCCGGCCTACGTCCAGGCCGCGGCGCCGGGATTCGGGGTGGGCCCCACCGAGATGTCCCTCATGATCCTCACGCCGTACGCGCTCCTCGGCTGGGTGTTCGGACCCGTCAGCGGCCGGCTCGCACCCGTGTTCGGCTACACCAAAGTCCTGCGCATCGGCATGCTGGGCAGCATCGCGGCCCTGGCAGTCATCGCGTTCCTCGGCCTTAGCAGCCTTCCCCTCATGATCGCGGGAACGGCCTTGCTCGGTGTTATGTACGCCGGTACGGTCAACATCATGCTCAACGGACTCGGAGTTGTCCTCTCCCCGGCCGGCAACCCCGGCTTCCTCCCGGGCATGAACGCCGGCGCCTTCAACCTCGGCGCGGGCCTGAGCTTCCTCGTGTTGCCGGCGGTCCTCGTGGCGACCTCGGCGCTCGGCGACGTGAAGGCCTCCTACTTGACTGTGGTCGTCGTCGGCCTGGCCATCACGGTTGCCGCCTTCGCGGCGTCGCTGCTCATCCCCAAGCCCCTCGAAGCCGAGGTTGAAAAGTGAACCGCAGGATCGTCGTCGTCGGGTCCTTGAACGCGGACCTGACCATTTATTGCGAGCGGCTCCCGCTCCCGGGTGAAACCGTCCACGGCAACGGTTTCACGGTCAATCCCGGCGGCAAGAGCGCCAACCAGGCTGTCGCTGCGAGCAAGTTGGGCGGCACGGTGAGCCTGATCGGCGCGGTTGGCAACGACTCCAACGGGGACATGCTGCTCGCCTCCACGGAAGGGGCCGGCGTGGATGTTTCGCGCGTCCGGCGTTCCGCGGATGCTGCCACCGGCGTCGCGGTGATCGCGGTTGACGCCCACGGCGAGAACAACATCATCATCTCGGCCGGAGCAAACGGGACACTCGCCCCGGCGGACGTGACGCCGGATGCCTTCGACGGTGCCGCGGTGCTGTGCCTGTGCCTGGAGGTGGCCCCCGAGACTGTCGAGGCCGCCGCCAAAACAGCGCACGACGCCGGCGCAACAGTTCTCCTGAACCTCTCGCCGTACGCCGAAATCCCGGAGAGCCTTGCCGCCTTGAGCGATGTCCTGCTGGTCAACGCGCACGAAGCGTCCATGTTCCTGGGCGACGCCGAGATGCCACATCCCGGCGCACACGCAAGCGCGTGGGAGCCGGTCCGGAGCCAGTTCGCGGACCGCGGGCTGGAGCGGGTACTCGTTACCCTCGGCGCGCACGGCTCGGTGGTGTTGGATTCCTTCGCCGCGTCGGGCGAGCAGATCTCCCGCATCGCACCCACCAAGGTCAATGCCGTGGACACCACCGGTGCCGGGGACGCCTTCACCGGCGCCGTGGCCGCCCGGCTCGCCGCGGGAGAAACCTTGGCGGAAGCCGCGGCGTTCGCCTCGGTTGCTGCGGCGCTCGCCACCACCAAGAAGGGCACCCAGGCCGCCTACCCTGGCGCCGAGGAAGTCCTGGAGTACTTGCGGATTTCCTAGGCACTTGCGGATTTCCTAGGCCCGGTGATGCCGCCCCGCCCTTTTGACTAGCCAAAGCGGGGTGGCATCCCCCATGCTTGCTGCATGTACTCAGCGTCGAGCCCATACCGCCTCATTACGGTCTGCACGGGAAACATCTGCCGCTCCCCCATGGCGCAACTGATGCTGACTGAAGCGTTCGACGCCGGAGGGCTCGGCGGGGCGGTTGTCGTGGACTCCGCGGGGACTACCGCCTACGAGGCCGGACACCCCATCGATCCGCGCGCAGCCCGGGTCCTTTCGGCCCACCGTATCCACTCCGACGGTCACATTGCCAGGAAATGGCGCCCGGAGTGGTTCCGTGAGCGGGACCTGATTCTGGCGCTCGACGTCGATCACTATGGCTGGCTGCACGAGGCCGCCCCGGATTCGGAAGCCCTCGCCAAGATCCGGATGCTGCGCAGTTTCGACCCGGCCGTCGCCGGCCGGAGCACCTTGGACGTGGGCATCGAGGATCCCTGGTACGGGGGCCACCGCGATTTCGACCTCACCTGGGACCTCATCCGCGCGGCCGTCCCCGGGATCGTCGCGCACACCCGGGACGCCCTTGGCGCTCGGCAGAACGCACAGCTCCACGGCCCTCAGCAGGTACGCTCTATTTCATGACCCCAGCACCCGTGATCATCGCCATCGATGGCCGCTCAGGCTCGGGAAAGACCACCCTTGCCATCGAACTTGCCGCCCGCCTGCGCATGCATCACAAGGTGTCGTTGTTCCATCTCGAGGACATCTACCCGGGCTGGAACGGCCTCATCGCGGGCATCGAGCGGTATGTCACCACCGTCTTGGCACCCTTGCGGCGCGGAGAAGCCGCCGAGTGGGTCAGTTGGGACTGGGAGAAGCACTACGACGGCGGCAGCCACGTGACCCTGCCTGCCGAAATCGTCATTGTCGAAGGCGTCGGGGCAGCCGCGAGTGCCGCCCGGCCCATGCTGGACGCCGTCGTCTGGGTGGATGCCCCCGACGACGACCGCCGGCACCGGGCGATGGCCCGGGACGGGAGCAGCTACGAGCCCTTCTGGGACAGCTGGGCTGCGCAGGAGGACGAATGGTTGGAGACCGACGACGTCCTCGACCACAGCGACATCAGGGTGCTGAACCGGGCGGACGGCCATGCGCCGGATGACGTGCTGCAGGCGCTGAACCACCTCCCTTTGCTCTCCCCCGTGTTGGCTCCCGAGCTCTCCGCACGCCGCGGATTGCAGCTCAAGTCCGAGCGGATCGACGCCAAGCCGGACGCCGCGGCACTTTTCCGGGCGCTCTACGCACAGTCCGCCAACGCAGTCTGGCTCGATTCCTCCAACACCCCCTCCAGCACGGGCATTACCGGTAACGACGCAGCTTCCAACGCCGCCGAACGCAGCCGCTTCAGCATCCTCGCGGACGACGGCGGTTCGTTCGGCCAGGCTGCAATCCACAGCTCGGGAACCACCCGCCTCAGCGCCGGCTGCGCCACCGTGGTGACCACCGGTCCCTTCTTCCGCTGGCTGGACACCGTGTGGGGCCGCAAGGCCTTGAAGCCACCCGAAGGCTATGACTGTGAATTCACGCTCGGCTGGCTGGGGTACCTGGGCTATGAACTGAAGCGCGAAACCGGGGGCAACGATATTCCCTCCGGCACTCCGGACGCTGCCTTACTCTTCTCCGGCCGGGCCGTGGTGATCGACCACCGCGATGCTGCCGTCTGGCTGCTCGCCATCGACGGCCCCGACGCCGACGAATGGCTCGGGCTTGCGCGCCAGGCGGTGCTGTCCGCGGCCGGCGCGCCGAGGCACTCGGCCGGGGATCCCGCCGTCGGGAGTTCCTCCGTGCCGCTTGAGTTCTCGAGCCGCGACACCGAGGACGAATACAAAAGCAAGATCGCCGAGGCCCGGCGCCAGATTGCCGAAGGCAATACGTACGAAGTCTGCCTCACCACCGAAGTGACCGCGGCGGATCCCGGGCTCGACCCGTGGGCGAGCTACCTCGCGCTGCGCAAACGCAACCCGGCGCCGTTCGCGAGCTACTTGAGGTTCGGCGAGCTGACGGTCGCGAGTACCTCGCCGGAGCGCTTCCTGCGGATAACCTCCGACGGCGGCATGCGGGCCGAGCCGATCAAGGGCACCAGGGGCCGGGCCAACGATCCGGCGATCGACGAGGCGTTGCGGCGCGGCTTGGAATCCTCGCTCAAAGACCGTGCAGAGAACATCATGATCGTGGACTTGCTCCGCAACGACCTCAGCCACTTCGCCGTTCCCGGTTCGGTGACCGTCAGCCGGTTGTGCGCGGTGGAAAGCTACGCCACGGTGCACCAGATGGTGAGCACGGTCGACGCCAGACTAAGGCCCGGCGCACCCCGGGCGGAGGCCGTGGCGGCCGCGTTCCCTGCCGGCTCCATGACGGGCGCGCCAAAGATCAGCACCATGGACATCCTTGACGGCTTGGAGTCAGGACCGCGCGGTATCTATTCCGGCGCGATCGGATACTTTTCACTCAACGCGGCGACCGACCTCGCCGTCGTGATCCGGACCCTCGTGATGGGTCCCGACGGCGACGGAGGACGCAAGCTCAGCCTCGGCGTCGGAGGCGCCATCACGGCGGACTCGACACCCCAGGACGAATACGAGGAAATCCGGACCAAGGCGTTCGGTGTGCTCTCGGCCCTCGGCGCGGAGTTTCCCTCTGCCTGAGAGTCAGATGTGTTCTTCCGTTCGGGCGCGGACAGTCCGTGGATCGTTGCGGGTGATCGTGTAGTAAATCAGGCTGGCCAGGACCGCTCCCACGAACCATGAGTACGGGCCCAACCCCGAGCCTCCCGGCAGGAAGTTCTGCAACGCCGGGACGAGGGCCAAAACACCGGCGACGACGGCGGCAGGAACCAACGCGGCAATGGCCTTGGGGTTCCAGCCCTTGGAGTAGAAGTAGAGGCCCTTCTCGTCCTCGTGGTACAGGTCCGATACTTTGCAGCGCTGGTGCCGGATGCGGAAGAAGTCCGTGAAGATGACCCCGAACAGCGGTCCGAGCAGGGCGCCGAGGCCGCCCAGGAAGTACACGATCACCACCGGGCTGCTGAAGAGGTTCCACGGCAGGATCACGATTGCCAGGACCGCGCTGATCAGGCCGCCGCGGCGGAAGTCGATCCGGTGAGGGGCCACGTTGGCCAGGTCGTACGAGGCCGAAACGAAGTTGGCCACAACGTTGATGCCGATCGTGGCGACGACGAACGTCACCGCCGCGATGATCGTGATCCACGGGTTGTTGATGGCCTGGACGATCGCTACCGGATCGGTGATCACTTTGAACATGTCCTGGCCGCGGTACTGCTCGGCTGTGAAGTAGGACGCGGCGCCGGCAGTCACCACTACCGTGACGAGGGCGAAGGCGATGAAGTTCACGGGCAGGCCCAGGAAGTTGCCCCGCAGGATCGTCTTCCGGTCCGGGGAAAACCGGGAGAAATCGCAAAAGTTCAGGAGAAGCGCAGCGAAGTACGTGACGGTGAGGGCGATGGCCGAGAAGAACTGGGTCAGGGCTGCCGGTCCGTCCAAGGGCGCGACACCGGGGATCGAGAGGCTGAACTTGTTGCCTGCTTGCGTCAGGATGTAGACGGCGAGCGCGAACATGGCCACCCAGATTGCAGGGCCCGCCCAGTCCTGGAACTTCCGGACCGTCTCCATGCCGCGCCGGATCACCAGCAACTGGACCGCCCAGAGGACCAGGAAAGCCGCCCAGCCGAGCGGGGTGAGGCCGAGGATGCGCGGCACGTCCGGACCGTTGAGCGACGTCAACTGGGGCCACACCGAAAACAGCAGCACCAGCACGGCTTCGGAAGCGAGCCAGGTCTGGATGCCATACCAGGCGATGGCGATGAGGGCCCTGATCAGGGCTGCCAGGTTGGCGCCGAATAGTCCGAAGGACATGCGTGCCAGGACCGGATATGGGACGCCCGTTTTCTGCCCGGCCGTGCCGGCAAAGTTCATGAGGAAGTAGACAAGGGTAATGCCAAGCACCAGGGCCAGGAAGACTTGCCAGCCCACCAATCCGGTGACGAAGAGACCGGCGGCGAAGGTGTAGCCGGCGATGCTGTGGACGTCGCACATCCACAGGGCGAAGAGGCTTCGGACCCTCCAATTGCGTTGCCGGGCGGGTGCGAGGTCCGCGTTCCACAGCCTGTCACTGACCAATCGCCCCTCGGCGAGGATCCGGACTTTCTCAGGGTATTCGTCTCCCGGCTCGGGCGCTGCCTTGACAGCCGGAGACTCGTTTTTCCGCGCCATGACGCCTCCGAAGAACGCTCCAAACGTGCTTGGAATTACAGAATCGCCCCATTGCGGCGGGAAGGAAAGCCCCCTAAGTGGTGCTCGCTCGCCAAGCGTTAGCATTGGTGCCACTACGTCTTACCAGGAGGGTGCATGCCGTACATCGTTGACTTCGAGAATGTCTCTACCACCGGGCTGGAATCGTCTCCCGTTGCCGAGGCCCTTGCCGGGTTGCGCGCCAACGAGGCCCGCTACTACCGGAACAAGTACGGCCACGTCTTCACGGTCAGCCCGGCGGAAGAGGTTCCGGAAGTCGTCGAGCGGGTGAGCCGGATCCTGAAGGAGGAGCGCGACATCGTCATCAGCTCCCGCCCGCTGGAAGCGACCGCCTTCGAAGTGGACGGTTTGCAGATGGCCTACGTCTTCTACGAGTCGGGGCTGTCGATCAACGTCATGTACAGCATCGAGGCCGGCGGGAAGCGTGCGGTTGGATTCAAGCTCGCCGACGGCATGGAGATCCCGGAAGAGCTTGAATCACGCTTCAAGTTCGCTCGCCAGAAGTCGAAGCTGGCAGGCGTTATCCGCGGCTCCTACTTCGTGATCAAGGGCGAGTACTGAGCCGTTCACCGGTGTGCGTCAGCGTCGCGCCTGGGCATTTTGACGTGCCGTCTGGGCTTCGGGGGTGTTGCCCGTGCGTTCGTAGATGTCGGCGAGGAGCTGCCATGGCTCTGCCCTGGTGGGGTTGAGTTCGGCGGCGTGGTGGGCGTCGGTGAGTGAGGACGCGACGTCTCCCTGTTGGAAACTGGCTATTGCTCGCTGGGTGTAGAGCTCGGCGTTGTTCGGGGCGGCGCGGATCGCCCGGTCGAGTACCACGCGCGCTACGCCTTCCTGGTGCGTGGCGTTGAGTCCGACGGCGAGGGCGAGCTGGGACTCCAGCGAGTCCGGGTACTGGGCAAGGGCCCGCCTGGCCCAGCGTACGGCTTGTTCCCCGGCCTGGGTGTTCCCTTCGGAAGCTGAGGCGGCGAATGCCTGGGCGGCGAGCATCGGGGTGTCGGCGTCCCATGGTCGAAGTGCCGCTGCACTGGAGAACCCCTCGTCCGCGGGGACGATCTTGCCCTGTGCAACCAGGTCGGTCCCTGCCTTCATGGGCCATTCGGCGATGGTAGCGGGCACCGCCTGCGCTAGGGCGGCCACGGCGGCGAACGCCGCAATCCACCGCACGAGCACTGGTGGCGTGCGTGGGACATCGGCAGACGCTGCCCGATTGCGGGGCCCCTTGGGCCGGTTCACTGGGAGGCGCTGCCCGACGAGCCCGCCGACGAGGAAGAACGCCAGGGGCGCGGTGCCCGGCGTCGTGAATGCTGTCAGCAGCACCACCCCGTAAGCGACCACCGCACCAAGCAGTGAGGCCTGAACCGCCTTCTCCGCTGGTGAGCCTGCACCCGCTATGCTCCGGACGCCAAAGACGAGCGCAACCACGGCGCAGCCGAGGGCGGGCACGAGGATCAAAAGACCGCCGGAGGTCGCGGCCTGCAGGACCCACAGGTGCGGGGCGTCTGGCGGGAAACCGGTCCCCACCTGGGCTGCCCATTCGGCGTCGTGGTAGGCCGGAAGGACGTCCACGAAGCGGCTGGGTCCCACCCCTGCCAGAAGGTGGTCGGCTGCAAGACGGAGGCTTTCGCCCCACAGGAGCCAACGCCCCTCGACGGTTGAACTGTTGAGCAGCCGCGCGCCGACCGCCGGGACCGCCAGCGCGGCGGCCAGCGCGGCACCGATAGCACCAGACGCGACCAGAACCGTGCGGCGCTGCGGTCCGGTCCAAGACCTCCAGGAGACCGCGCCCACAATCACGACGGCGACCGCTGCCCCTGCGTACGCTGCCCGCGATCCCGACGCCGCCACCGTTGTTGCCGCCGCAGCCAGGCCGGCCACCGCAAGCGGCCGGCGTTCCCGCACTGCCGGCGGGAGCAGCAGCGCCAGAAGCATCGCTCCGACCGCGCCCTCGTCGGTCGCATTGCCGAGAAGGCCCCCCGGCCGGTCGCCCGCACCCCCACCAAGCGGGCGGAACCCGGCAAGCTCAAGCACCGCCGGCACGGCAAGCACAAGCGCCGCCGCCCCCGCCCACGTAACCAGGGCCCTGTGCGTTCCGGTGCTCCCGGGCAGGATCCTCGCCCCGGCCCAGAGACACCCCAGGTAAGCGCCCAGCACGACGACCCCCTCGTAACGGGGCCACCGCCCGACCAACGCCTGAACGGGGTCCGGGCTCAGCGCGCTGGCGAGGACAAAACAAACGGCACCTGCAAGTACCAGCACCTTCAGGAGCCGCGGCAGCCGGCCGACAGGGCGCACCCACATCGCAGCGATGCAGGCGAGCAGCGCAAAAACCGTCTTGATCCAGGAAAAACGGAACAAGCCCCCCGGAAGAAAAACACACACGGTGCACAAAACAAGGACGACCACAGCTACAGCAGGAAAAGGACGCACGCTCCCCGGTCGTTTCGCACCTGTCCGCACTAAGTCCCCCTCCGTTGTGCCGCCCGCCGTGGCAACTCTACCCGCACCACGGTAGGGCCTCAGGAAATGTTTAGGACGATTGTCGACATAATTCCAATCGCTGGATATGCTCTGCCGTGTGGGGGGTCATACGGCTGTGCCTTCTGCAGGATTCGCATCCAAATCACAGGAGGTCCAGAACACATATGAGCATCCCACGACCACGCACCCTCATAGCAGTCGTACTGGCTGTCATGATCGCTGCCCTGCTCGGCCCCATCGCGGCCGCCCCGGCAACAGCATCAACCACCGCATCGATCGGCGGAACCGTCACCGTCCCGGCAGGCGAGGACGTTACCAAGGTTCTGGTGACCCTGACGTACTACGACACGGCGGGAAGGCACTCACCGACCACAAACCCAGCCGCCAACGGCACCTACTCGTTCACATCCCTTCCCGCGATTTCGAGCTACTACTATCTGAGCTTCGACGGCCAGAACACGGTCAACGCCGTCCCTCAGTACACATCCGGGACAAATCTGGCCGACGGGCAAGCCGCCACCGTCAACGCAACGATGCCACTCGGGGCCATCGTCGCGGGCAAGGCCATCGTGCCGGCGGGTGTCGACCCCACAACCGTCAGCGTCTCGGCCGCGTACAAGAGCATCAAACTCAGCACGGACGGAAGCTACCAGCTCGTCGGACTCCCCCCTGTCGCGATGAACGTGTTCTTCCCCTCGACGGGCAACGTCCCGTCCACCTATTACCCTGGGGTTCCATCCTCGGCTTCGGCGCAGAAGGTTGCGGCGGCAGCCGGCCAGACCACACGGCTCGCCGACGTTACCCTACCCTTGGGGGCATATATCAGCGGCACGGTCACGCTTCCGCCGGGTACTACCTGGGGCAGCACCACCCGCTACGTCCGGTCGGATTCCGCCGGGACACCGGAGCAATTCAACCGCTACACGACATTCGAAAACTCAGTCTCCTCTGCTGCGGATGGCACGTACACCCTTGGTCCCCTGTGGCCAGGAGACCACATCATTGGCTTCACCGGCTTCGGCTATTCCGCCGGAGGCACCTACACCCAGTTCGCCAACCAATGGAATACGGGCGCGTCCTCGCCCGGCAGTGCGTCGAAGGTCAGCCTGACGGCCGGGCAGACCCTCACCGGCGTCAACGCGGCCATGGCGACCGCCGGCTCGATCACCGGCAAGCTCATCCCCACCGCTGCGGCACAGGGACCATCGGGAAGCCACGGCGGCTTTGTCGATGTCCTCGACTCCCAGGGCTACCGCGTCGGAAACGGGTACGGTGACACCACAACCGGCGCCTACACCGTGGATCGGCTCGGGGCGGGCACCTACAAGGTCGCGTTCAACCGCTCCAGCGGCCAGGCGATCGATGAGGCTCAGTTCTACCAGGGCATCCACGAGTCCGCCGGACTCGCCTCCGCGACGGGAGTTAACGTCACCGCCGGTCAGGCCGCCGCACTTCCGGACGCGACGTTCGTCACCGGCGGGGCGTTCACGGGGCAGGTGCTGGACCCGAACGGTGCCGCCCTGACGAACGTAGCGGTGCATGCCTTCACTCCGGACGGCTCCCTGATAACGCGCAGCACGCGAACGGACACCGCCGGGCGCTTTAACCTCACGGGCCTGAGCACGGGGAACTACACGGTTGAGGTGAACGCCGACGGGCGCATCTCAACCGTGGGAGCGTTGTATTCGGGGAACACGACGGACCCGGTGAAGGCAGCCACGGTCGCGGCAACCGTCGGGGCGACGAAGGACGTGGGCACACTCTCGTACGCTCCCGCTCCGGCACCAACGCCAACTCCAACACCGACACCGACGCCGACACCGACGCCGACTCCAACCCCGACACCGACGCCGACGCCGACTGCCGGCATTCCGGGTGGTTCGACGCCGATCAC
>NZ_JAKEEC010000037.1 GCF_021483235.1 Arthrobacter alkaliphilus
CGGTACGCCGCGGCCCGGGCCGCGGCGGTGATGGTCCTGTCTCCGGCGCCGTCAAAGGTTCCGGTGTCGGCGCCGAGTTCCTCATCGACCGCGCACCGGTCTTCGGCGGGCAGGCAGGCTGTTTCCTTCACGAGCAAGGTCGCCCGCCACTCATTCAACCGTCCGGCATGCAGGGCGGCGAGGGTGCGAGGCATCTCCGTGACCAGGGCTTTCGCCAGGCCGAGCAGCCGGGACCCGCGGGACGGGGATTCCCGCCGCGCCAAAGCGACCTACGCCGCCACACCCCTGCCACGACCCTCTGCCGGAACACCCGCCGCCGCGTCTGCCCTGCGCTGGGCCGTATCGAACGCCACCGCGATCCTCGCCTGCGCGGCCGCGGCAGCGGACTTCAAATCCTCCAAAGCACGCAACTGGCTGATCAATTCAGCACTGTCCGAGCCCGGCCTGAATGAAGCAACGGCGCGCGTCAGATCCTCGAATTCGGCGCCCGTCACTACAGCACCCGGGACAGCAGCACCCAAGACAGCAGCATCCAGGACAGCGCAGCCCGAAAGCGCGCCCGTCCCGATCCGCTCGGTTCCCTGAATGCCGTCCATAAGGAAACTCTCCCAAGAGGCACTGACAAAATAAGCCCGAAGAACCCGCCCCACGAAACAAACCGTAGGACTTTTTCCACAACCACCAGAGTTGCCTTCCAGCTTGGAAAGACTGCGGTGCTGGCTTACCCCGGCAAGGTGCCCGACCTTCAACCGGTCGCCAGAACCTCCTTTTCCTGCCGGCCGACCCACCGACACACCCACAGGCTCCGACTGCCACCCTGTCGATAGCCAACAAGGAGGGGGCGAAGGACACCGGCGTCTGGGGTCTTCGACCTCCGGGGATCTGAGCCGACGAACCCAAGGTCGGCACGCGCCGTCCTGACCTTCATTGGTTTGGGAAATCGCCTATGACACGGAAAGGTACGTCATTTCAACGCTCCGGCCCTTCAAACAAGGTCAGTTCGGCGCGTTAGGCTCGGCGATCCGCGCACACCGTCGGATTCTGCTGAATCATCCTTCTCGAAGAAAGTTCCAGGCCCCGAGATTCCGCGGATCCGGATTTTATCCAGTCGAATGATTGAGCAGAATCCGCCCCGGAGCGGCGGGGCCACGCCTTAAACGCAAAAGCCGCGGGAACTCTTAAGTTCCCGCGGCTTTGCTTCCATACCTTGCGGTCGGGCTGACAGGATTTGAACCTGCGACCCCTTGACCCCCAGTCAAGTGCGCTACCAAGCTGCGCTACAGCCCGTCAGTCCTGCCGTTCTCCGCCTAGATTCTCACCTAAGCAGTCCGGCCGAACCACCTCAAAAAGCTTACACGATGTTCGAGGTTCCCAATGCCACCTTGATGGGTGTCATCTGTGAGGCGCGTCTCAATCAGCGCTTCTTGCCACGCTTTTCACGGACGCGCATGCTGACCTCGATGGGCGTGCCGTCGAAGCCGAAGGTTTCGCGCAGCCGGCGGGTGATGAACCGGCGGTATCCGGGGTCCAGGAAGCCCGTGGTGAAGAGCACGAACTTCGGCGGACGGCTGGATGCCTGGGTGCCGAACAGGATGCGGGGCTGCTTGCCGCCGCGGACCGGGTGCGGGTGGGCGGCCACGAGCTCGCCCAGGAACGCGTTGAGGCGACCCGTGGGGATGCGCTTGTCCCAGCTTTCCAGAGCGAGGTCGAGTGCGGGCACCAGGCGGTCCTTGTGCCAGCCGGTCTTGGCGGAGATGTTGACGCGGGGAGCCCATTCAACGTGTGCCAGGTCCTGCTCGATTTCACGTTCGAGGTAGCGGCGGCGTTCGTCGTCGAGCAGGTCCCACTTGTTGAACGCGAGGACCAGCGCACGGCCCGACTCGATGGCGAGTTGCAGGATGCGGACGTCCTGCTCGCTGAGCACCTCGTCGACGGCCAGGAGCACGACGGCGACCTCCGCCTTTTCGAGGGCGGCCTGCGTACGCAGGGAGGCGTAGAAGTCCGCACCCTGCGCCATGTGCTGGCGGCGGCGGATACCTGCGGTGTCGACGAAGCGCCACGTGCGGCCGCCCAGTTCGATGAACTCATCCACCGGGTCGCGGGTGGTTCCTGCGAGGGTGTCGACGACGACCCGCTCGGAGCCGGCCAGCTTGTTCAGCAAGGAGGACTTGCCGACGTTCGGACGGCCGATGAGGGCAATACGGCGCGGACCGCCTGAGCGCTCGACGCCCTCCACCGTGGAGAACTCGGGCAGCGTGTCCATGACGTGGTCGAGGAGGTCCGCGACGCCGCGACCGTGCAGGGCGGACACCGGGTACGGTTCGCCGAAGCCAAGGCCCCAGAGCGCGGCCGAGTCGGCTTCCTGCGCAAAGTCGTCGACTTTGTTGGCGACCATGATGACCGGCTTCTTGGACTTGCGCAGCATCTTCATGACGCCCTCGTCCGTGGCCGTGGCGCCGACGGCGGAATCCACCACGAAGAGCACGGCGTCAGCCAGTTCCACCGCCATTTCGGCCTGCTCGGCGACGCGGGCGTGGATTCCCCTGGCGTCATGCTCCCAGCCACCGGTGTCCACCAACGTGAAGTTGCGGCCGTTCCAGTGGGCCGAATACATCACACGGTCACGGGTCACGCCGGGCGTGTCCTCGACGACGGCCTCGCGGCGGCCGAGGATACGGTTCACGAGGGTGGACTTGCCGACGTTGGGTCGGCCAATGATGGCCAGGACCGGGTCCAGCTTGAGGGGACCTTCCTCGCCTTCGTCGTCGTAGAGCCCGCTCAGCAGGGCGGCGTCGTCCTCGTCGAGTTCGTAGTCTTCCAGGCCCGCCCGGAGGGAGGCTGCCCGGAGCTCGGCTTCGTCGTCGTCCAGGGCGGCGAGGTTCTCAGCCACCTGGTCGGTGCCGGTGGGCGTGTATTCGTCGTCGCCGGCTCCAATGTTGCCGGATTTGTGAGTCGTATCGCTCATTGCACTTTCCTTAGTGGTGATCTGCCGGCGTCCCGGCTACTTCTTCTTGGCGGCGCTGCATTGGCCGTGGGCCGGTGCATGAGTCCCCCGGAAGGGACTGGCCGGTGGATTTGACGGCATCCTGGACGTGTCCGGCCAGCGCAGCGCGGATCTCCGCAGCCGCCCTGTCCATTGAAACACGCCCCGACTCGCCATTCCTGCGGGCCACAATCAAGGGGGCTCCGAAACTGACATGCAGACGTCGGCGCAGCCCCGGAATCGAGTCACGGTGTTCGTCTCCGATCCGCGTTCCCAGGATCGCCACTGGAATTACGGTGGCCCCGGACATCAACGCGAGCCATGCGACGCCGTTGCTGATGTTGCCGGCGGTGCCGCTCCCCCGCGTTCCTTCAGGGAGAATACCGACGCAACGGCCGGCGTCGAGCATGTGCCTGCAGAGTTCGAGTGCCGAGCGGTCTCCAGCCCGGTCGATGGGAATCTGGCCTGAAGCGCGAAGCACCCGTCCAAGGAATCCCGTGAACATCTCTTTCTTGACGAGGATGTGCATAGGCCGTGGAGCCGCGCCGAACATCACAGGTCCGTCGAGGAAGCTGATGTGGTTGCCCGCGAAGATGACCGGACCGGAGCTGGGGACGTTGAAGCGCCCCGTGACCACGGTCCGGTACAGGACGCGGTCCAGCAGCCAGCCGACAGGCCGGCTCCACATCATGGTCCAGCGTGCCGGGAGCCGGGGTTCAGTCACCGTAGATGACCTTGCCCACAATGCTCAGTGCAGTCGCGACCGTTTCTTCGAAGTCCAGCTCCGAGGAATCCAGGGTCACGACGCCATCGGCCGCTTGGGTGAAATTCACCACAGTGGAGTCTTTGGCGTCGCGGTGGATCACTTGGGCCGCGAGTTGCTCCCGGCTCTGCGTCCCGCCCAACTGGAGGCCCCGGCGGCGAAGCCGGGCTTCCTCGCTGGCGGTCAGCAACATGCGGACCTCCGCGTTGGGCGCGACGACGGTGGTGATGTCCCGTCCCTCCACCACCATGCGGCGGTGGTGCTGTTCGATCAGCTGGCGCTGGCGACGGATCAATTCGTTGCGGGCACCGAGGGTGGTTGCGACGGCGCTGACGGACGCAGAGATTCTCGGCTCGCGGATTTCCTCCGTGATGTCCACGCCGGCAACACTGACGTACTCGACGTTGGCGCTGGTGCTGAGTTCCAGCGCCAGATCCTTTGACGCTTGCTCGACGGCGGCACCGTCGGCGAGGTCGGTCCCGGTCTTGAGGCAGTACCAGGTCAAAGCACGGTACATCGCACCCGTGTCCAGGTAGGCGAGCTTCAAGCGCCGTGCGACTTCCTTGCTGACGCTGGACTTGCCGGAACCGGAAGGGCCGTCGATGGCGATAACGAGCGGCTTGCCCGGACGTACTACCGTCTCCGGACCGAAAAGTTCACGTGTCATTACTGGAGTACCCGCCATCCACGGTCGGTCAAGGCTTCAACAAGGAGGTCGTGTTTGTTTGGCATGACGGACAGCTCCACCATGCCGACGTTCTGCCCGGAGGAGTGGTCCAGGCGTAGGTCCTCGACGTTGACGCCGATCTCGCCGATCTCTGTCAACAGCCTGGCGATCTGCCCGGGCCTGTCGTCTACCAGAACTGTAAGCCATGAATAGGCCTGCGGGGGTCCGCCGTGCTTTCCCGGAATCCGGGCCTGCCCGGCGTTGCCCTCGCTGATGAGCTGGGCCAGGTCCAACCGGGCGCCCGGCGCCGTGGGATCCTCCAGGGTACCGATCAGGCGGTTGAGGTCCTCACGGACATCGTGGAGGATATCCACCATCTTGGCGGCATTGTTCCCAAGGATCTGCACCCAAAGGGTGGGATCGCTGGCAGCAATCCTGGTGGTGTCCCGCAGGCCGTTGCCGGCCAAGGACAGCGCGTGGAGCGGTGTTCCCTGGAGGCGGCTCGCGAGCAGCGAAGACATGACCTGGGGCAAATGCGATACCAAGGCAACGGCCTCGTCGTGTTCTTCAGCCGTGAACTGGGAGACTATCGCCCCAAGGTCCCCGGCAAGGGAACGAGCCGTCTGAAGGGCATCCGAGCTGGTTTCCTCGGACGGGCAAAGGACCCAAGGCATGGAGGTGAAGAGCTCCCCGCGGGCAGCGACAGGCCCCGACTTCTCGCGCCCCGCCATCGGGTGCGTCCCGACGTAACGGGACATGTCCACTCCCCGCGAGCGAAGCTCGGCCTGGATGGCCAGCTTGACGCTGGCAATGTCCACCACCGTGGCCTCCGGGTATTCACCCAGGGCACGCTCGACGACGTCGGCCGTCACGTCCGGAGGCGCCGCGACAACCACCAACTGGGGCGGATCCCCGAGCTCGGACAGCGGCCTGCCTGCACCGATGTCGACGGCGACCGTCTGGTTGGTCGGCGAGGGGTCCGAAAGGAACACGGAGACACCCCGGCCACGCAGGCCGAGACCGATGCTCGCCCCGAGCAGGCCGGTGCCGAAAACGACCACCGGACCGTCAAGGTGGCCCCGGCCGTGCGAGTGGAATGCCGACATGCCTACAGTCCTACGGAGGCCAGGAGGTGTCCGACTTCCTGCTTGCCGAGGTTGCGGATGCTGCCCTGGCGCTGGTCGCCCAGGCCGATGGGACCGATCTTGACGCGCACGAGGCGCTGCACGGGGAACCCGACGGCGTCGAACATGCGGCGGACAATACGGTTCTTGCCGGAGTGGAGCACAACCTCGATCAGCACGTGGCCCGGAGTGGAATCCACGAGCCTGAAGGAATCGACGGAAGCGATGCCGTCTTCAAGCTCGACGCCGGCCTTGAGCTGCGCACCGACGCCCTGCGGGAAGGGGCCGCGCACCTGCACCAGGTACGTCTTGGGCACCTCGTAGGAGGGGTGCGTCAAGCGGTTGGCGAGTTCGCCGTCGTTGGTCAGCAGCAGCAGGCCCTCGGTGGCGACGTCGAGACGTCCGACGTGGAAGAGACGCTCGCCCTTGTTCTTGGCGGACTTCAGGAAATCACTGATGCAAGGACGCCCCTCGGGGTCTTCCATCGTGGAGACAACGCCCTTGGGCTTGTTGAACACCATGTAGAGCATGGTGTCGTCGAGCTGGATGCGGATGCCGTCTACGTGGATCACGGCGGTGGCGGGGTCGACGCGCATGCCGAGCTCGGTGGTGACCTGGCCGTTGACCTCCACGCGGCCTTCCTCGATCATTTCCTCGCACACGCGGCGGGAAGCCACGCCCGCCTGGGCCATGACCTTCTGCAGGCGCACGCCGTCGGCGTCGTGCTGCGCGGACTGCGCCACCTCGCCGCGGCGCCCGCGGGGCTTGCGGACCGGGCCAAGGTTCTGGCCAAAGCGCTCACTGCCGAAGGCCCGGGAACCGTACTGCTTTTTGTTGCTCGCCTTGGGCTTCAATGCGCCCGGCGTACCGGGCGCCTTGCCGAATCCGGGCTTGTTGGAGCCCGGCTTGCGGGCGGCTTTGGCCGGCTTTGCGTCTTCACGGCGCCCGTAGCCTCCGGCCGAGGTGGGGTTGTTCGGATCGAACGGGCGCTCTTCACGCGGGCGAGCCGGTTTGAAAGGGCGGTCTCCGCCCTGGGAGAAGCTGCGCTTGCTGCCACCGGAGGCTCCGGCAGCCCGGCCAGCGCCGCCGGCACGGCTTGCGCCACCCCTGCCGGCACCGAAGCTGCTGCCCCCTGTACGGCCGGAGCCGCTGCGGCCTGAATCCTGCGACTCGTTGCGTCCGGAACCGTTTCGTCCCGAACTGTTACGTGGTGAACCCTGGCGTCCCGCCTGTGTCATGACCCGTCCTTTTGCTATGGTGGCCGGCTTGTTCTTTCTCAACATTAGCCAGCCGGACAGAGGATATCTGCCCTGTGTGAACTCTGCCCGCTACTAGCCGGGCGCTTGTAGATCCTTGCCTTTTCCGCGGCTACATGCGTTCGGCGTCGAAGAACTCCTCGATGCCCTCCAGCCCGGGAAGGTGGGGGGACAATTGAGGCAGTTCCGCCACCGAGCCAATGCCCATTCGCTCAAGGAAGTACGAGGTGGTCCGGTAAAGGATGGCCCCCGATTCAGGATCGGTACCCGAGTCCTCGATCAGCCCGCGCTGGACGAGGGTCCTGACGACTGAATCGACATTGACGCCGCGGATGGCCGACACCCTGGCCCTGGAGACCGGCTGCCGGTACGCAATGACCGCCATGGTTTCGAGGGCTGCCTGCGTCAGCCGTGCGGTCTGGCCTTCGAGAACGAACCTGCCCACGACGTCGGCGAAATCCGCGCGTGAGTAGATCCGCCACCCTCCGGCAACGTTCCGCAACTCAAAACCCCGGGGTGCAGCGCTGGTGCGTGCATCGGTGTCCATGTCACCTTGCGAGTCATCAACGTCCGTGCCCGGGGCTTTAACAGTATAGCCGCTGTACTCCTGCCGCAGTTCCTCCAGCAAATCCTCGACGACGGCGACCGTCACGTTGAGCCCCGCGGCGAGCTCTTCGGCGCTGGCCGGCTGGTCGATCACCATCAGCACGGCTTCGAGGGCCGCACGGACCCCACCCGGCAGGGCCTCGAGCGCGGCGAGGCCGTCGCCGCCTGTTTCCTGCTCGCTCACAGCGGTTCCTCTCCTTGGTGGCTCTGCTCGTATTCGTCGCTCATGTTGTCGCTGCTCCAGCCTTCGGGGCGGCCTGTCCAGCGGACAGTCAATTCGGCGAGCGGCCCCGGCTGGTCAAACGCGACCACCCGGTCGCGGAACAGCTCGAGGAGCGCAAGGAAACGGACCACGACAACAAGCGTGGACTCGGCGTCGGCGATCAGGGCCCTGAAGGATTGCGGCTGGCCGTGCTGCAAGCGGTACCCGATGATTTCGGCTTGTTCCTTGACGCTGACGGGCGTTCCGTGAAGGTGGTCGAGCCCGACTTCCTCGGGCGTGCTGTCCTTGGGGGCCAGGGTCTTGGCCGCCAGTGCGGCGAACTGTTCGGGCGTGTGGCGCCACACCAGTTCGGGCAGCATTGCCGCAATGTGCGCTTCCAAAGCCACCTGCCGCGGGAAGCGCCGGGCTTCCGATTCCAGGGTGCCGGACAGGATTGCGGCCACTTGCTTGAAAGCTTTGTACTGCAGGAGCCGGGCGAAAAGAAGGTCCCGGGCTTCCAGCAAGGCAATGTCCTCGGCGTCTTCGACTTCGCCCGCCGGCAGGAGCCTCGCGGCTTTGAGGTCAAGGAGGGTCGCGGCGATGACCAGGAATTCACTGGCTTCGTCAAGGGCCCACTCCTCGCCCAGTTCCTGCAGGCGCCGGATGTATTTGATGAACTCATCCGTGACGGTGGCCAGCGCAACGTCCGTGATGTCCATTTTGTGCTTGGAAATCAGGCCAAGCAGGAGGTCGAAGGGTCCGGTGAAGTTCGCCAGCCGGACTTCAAAGCCGGCCTTGAGCGGCTCTGCCACGCGGGCTAGGGTGCGCCGCCGCGCGAAATCAGTTCCTTCGCCAGGCGGCGGTAGGCATCGGCACCGACGTGGTTTCCTGCGTAGCTGGTGATCGGTTCCGCGGCGACGGTGGCGTCGGCGAACTTGATGGAACGCTTGATGACGGTTTCGAAGACCTTGTCCCCGAACGCCTCCACGAGCCTGGAAATGACTTCGCGGCTGTGCAAGGTGCGCGCGTCGTACATCGTGGCGAGCACGCCGTCCACCTGCAGGCGCGGGTTCAAGCGGTCCTGGACCTTTTCGATCGTTTCGACGAGCAGTGCCACCGCGCGAAGGGCGAAGAATTCGCAGATCAGCGGGATGATGACGCCGTGCGCCGCAGTCAGTGCATTGACCGTCAGGAGGCCCAAGGACGGCTGGCAGTCGATGAGCACCACGTCGTAGTCGTCCTCGACGCTTTTGAGGGCGCGGTCCAGCACTTGCTCGCGGGCTACCTCGTTGACGAGCTGGACTTCGGCGGCGGAAAGGTCGATGTTGGCCGGGAGGAGGTCGATGCCTTCGACGCCGGTCTTCTGGATGGCGTCGCGGATGTCCACTTTGCGGTCCATCAGGACGTTGTACACAGTGAGATCGAGTTCGTGCGGGTTGGCGCCCAGCCCTGCCGAAAGGGCCCCCTGCGGATCGAAGTCGACGAGCAGGACGCGCCGGCCGAATTCCGCGAGCGCAGCCGCGAGGTTGATGGTTGAGGTGGTCTTGCCCACGCCACCCTTCTGGTTGACCATGGCAATGACCCGTGCCGGGCCGTGCGAGGCCAGCGGCGCGGGTTCGGGGAAGTCGCGGTGCGGGCGGCCCGTGGGCCCCATGACGGCGTCTTCCAGATCGAAATCCGTGCCCTCCAGCGTAGTTGCTCCCCGTTCGCTGCTCACGTATTTATCCACTCTCTCCACGGCGGTCATTTCCTGCGCGGCTGTCTCCAGCACCTGCACTGCTCCCCATCAAGGCTACAGCGCCCGACACGGCATTTTGCGGAACTTGACATTGCCCGCAATTTGAGCCTTTACCTTCTAGCTGAGGTAGAAGGTTTGGCCTGCGCGTCGAAATACGCGCGATAAGACCAGGCAAGGCAGGTCCCCTGACGGGTTCCTGCCTTGCCTGGATGGACGCGTCCAAAAAATGCGCCGGACTAGGCGGCCACTGCCTCTTTCGCCGCGGGTTCAGCCTGGTGGCTGATCATGGTCAGCTCGTCGAACGGAGCCGCACCGGACAGGACGTCGCTGACCTGGTTGCGGTCGATTTCCTTGACCCAGGTACCGATCAGCACGGTGGCCACGGCGTTGCCCGTGAAGTTGGTCAGGGCGCGGGCTTCCGACATGAAACGGTCGATGCCGACGATGATGCCGACCCCGCCCAACAGTTCGGGCCGGTGTGCCTGCAGGCCCGCGGCGAGGGTGGCCAGGCCGGCACCGGAAACGCCGGCTGCTCCCTTGGACGCAATGATCATGAAGACAAGCAGCGATACCTGGGCGCCGAGGTCCAGCGGGATACCCATGGCATTGGCGACGAAGAGCGAGGCCATGGTCAGGTAGATCGCAGTTCCATCCAGGTTGAAGGAGTAGCCGGTGGGTACCGTGACGCCGACAACCGGCTTGGACACGCCGAGGTGCTCCATCTTGGCGATGAGCCTGGGCAGGGCCGCCTCGGAGGACGAGGTGGAGAAGATGAGCAGGTATTCGCGGGCCAGGTACTTCATCAGCTGGAAGATGTTGACGCCGGCAACGGCCCGCAGCAAGGTGCCGAGCACCACGACGATGAACAGCGCGCAGGTGATGTAGAACGCGACCATCAGGGTGAACATGCTCAGGATGGCCTTCACGCCGGTGGCACCGACCACGGCGGAAATGGCGCCGAATGCACCAACGGGGGCGAGCCACATGATCATGATGAGGATGCGGAAGACAAGGGCCTGCCCGTGCTGGATGGCGCGCAGGATCGGCTGGCCCTGCGCGCCCATGCGCTGCAGCGCGAAACCAACAAGGATGGCCACCAAGAGCGTCGGCAGCACGGGAACGTCGCCGGGGATGATGCCCAGCAGGAAGTCAGCGGTGCTGTTCGAGGAAGCTGGCGCATTCGGGTTGTACGGGATCAGCTTCAGGCCTTCGCCCGGGTGGATGACGTTCCCGACCACGAGGCCGATGGCGAGCGCGAAGGTGGACATCACGAGGAAGTAGATGAGTGCGAGCCCGCCGACCTTGCCGACAGTGGCAGCCTTGGCGATCGATCCGATCCCCAGGACAATGGTGCAGAAGATCACCGGGGCGATCATCATCTTGATGAGCTTGATGAAGCCGTCACCCAAGGGCTTGAGCGACTTGCCGACTTCCGGGAAAAGCAAACCGACGACCGCGCCCAGCACGACTGCGGCGATCACGGCGATGTAGAGGTAATGCGACTTATCCAGCCCCTTGCGCCCGGCCTTCGCGGGTGCAATCTCTCCTCTTTGAGAGGTCATGGCTCTGCTCCTTATAGGTACTCTAAAAAGCGCCGTGGTCCCTGCAAGATGTCCCTGCGCCGCTTTGCTGTGATACCAATCATTAGGCGCCGCGTGACATGTATCACTGTTGCGTTCATATTGGTCACAGGGGGCCTGCGAAGGGAGTCCGCGATCCGACACTGGAGCATTGCGCGCAGGCTCTTTATGGCGAACCTGCTGTTCGTCCTGGCGCTCACCGCCATCGTGGGCACGGCGGCCTTCCTCGACGCCAGGGACCGGGCCTACAACGACGCCGGCCAGCGCATGCAGGCAGTGGCCGCGGCAATTGCAGCCAATCCACTCGTGCTCCAGGCAGCCGGCACACCGGATCCGTCCGCTACCCTGCAGCCTTATGCCAAGGTGGTGACGGCGAATGCCCATGCCGATTTCATCACCATCATGGCTCCGGACCGGACACGCTGGACCCATCCGAATCCCGACGAAATCGGCAAACCCTACATCGGCACCATCGATCCAGCCCTCCGCGGCCAGACTTTCACTGAAGTTACCGCCGGCACTTTGGGCCCGTCCGTGCGAACCATCGTTCCCGTCGAGGACTCCTCCGGCAAGGTCCGGGCCCTCGTGGCGGCGGGTGTCACGGTGCGGACAGTGGACGTCGCCGTGACAGCGCGGCTCGCGGCGATCATCGGCATCTCCCTGGTCATGCTCGCGGGCGGTTCCCTGGCCTCATGGCTATTGGGCCGGTACCTGAGCTCGGTCACCAGGGGCTGGGGACCGGAGCAATTGGCCCAATTGTTCGCATATTACGAGTCGGTCCTGCATTCGGTCCGCGAAGGCGTGGTCCTGATCGACACCGGCGGGAGGGTGGTCATGTACAACGACCAGGCCGCGGACCTGCTGGGGCTGGAACCGTCCGACGCCGATCCCGCCGCGGGAGCCGCCCCGCGCCTTTCCGATCTGCCCTTGGATCCGAGCCTCCACGGGCTCTTCGAGTCCGGCCGAACGGCGCACGACGAAATCCACCTCACAGGCTCGCGCATCCTGGTGGTGAACCAAGCGCCCGCAGTGGGGCCGCCCGGAATGAGGGGCCGGCAGCGGCCAGCCGTGTTCGGGACCGTGGCGACGCTCCGGGACAGGACGGAAATCGAGTCCCTGGGCAGTGAACTCGAAACCATGAAGACCCTGTCCGACGCTTTGCGCGCCCAGACGCATGAACACGCCAACCGGCTACACACCATCGTCTCCCTCATGGAGCTCGGGCGCACCACTGATGCCTTGGACTTCGCCACCAAGGACCTTGAACTGAGCCAGCAGTTGACCGACCACCTCGTCGCATCGGTGGACGAACCCGTTTTGAGTGCCCTGATCATGGGAAAGTCGGCCGAGGCGCACGAACGCGGAGCGGAGCTGACGGTCACGGTGACCGGCGGGGACGGCCTCCAGGGCCTGGCCGTGCAGGACCTTGTGACCATTCTGGGAAACCTGCTGGACAACGCCCTCGACGCGGCTGCCGCCGCTCCCCCGCCGCGCAAAGTTGAACTGGGCATCGACTCCGGCCCTGGTGGAATCACCTTCACGGTGGCCGATTCCGGCCACGGCATCGATCCGGGCATCGTGAAGGATATCTGGCAATACGGGTACAGCACCAAGGCGACCGGCATCGGACAGGCCGGGCAGGCCGGAGCCCCTTCCCGCGGCGTGGGCCTGGCCTTGGTGCGGCACGCGGTGCAGCGGCTTGGCGGTACGCTGTCCATCAGCGACTCCGCGAGCGCCTTGGGCGGCGCGTTCTTCCGCGTAGTGCTCCCTGCACCGGACTCCAGGAAAGAAGCCGAATGACCGACATCCGCGTTCTCGTTGTCGAGGACGAACCCATCGCCGCCGACGCCCACGGCGTTTACGTCGGCCGGATCGACGGCTTCACCGTCGCGGGAACGGCGCCGGACGGACAATCCGCCCTGAGGCTGCTCAACGATTTCGCGCTAGCCGGACAACCGGTTGACCTGGTCCTGCTGGACATGAACCTGCCGGATCTCCACGGTCTGGACGTTGCCCGCCGAATGCGCGCTTCGGGATTCCTTGCGGACATCATCGCGATCACCGCCGTCCGGGAAGTCAACATTGTCCGGAGCGCGGTGTCGATCGGCGTGGTGCAGTACCTCATCAAGCCGTTCACGTTCGCCACCTTCGCGGACAAACTTGCCAGCTACCGAGCCTTCCGCGAACAACTCGCCGCACCGGCGTCGGGCGCCCGGGCCGCGGGTGCCTCGCAAAGCGATGTGGACCAGGCGTTTGCCAGCCTCCGCGCACCCACCGAGGTCCCGCTGCCCAAGGGCCTCTCCGCCCACAGCCTGGAGTCCGTCAAAGACCTCCTGGCCAGCCTTGGCCGGGCGGTGTCCGCAAGCGAGGCAACAGTCGCCCTGGGCATGTCCCGGGTCACCGCACGCCGCTATCTTGAGTACCTTGCAGACGCCGGAATGGTCACGCGGACTGCCCGTTACGGAACTCCGGGACGCCCCGAGAACGAGTACCGCTGGAACCGGAGCTAACGCCCGCGATTCGTGATTTATGTATACACAGGTCGATCCGTCGAATGCCGTGAACTGCGTTTTTCTCCGCGAAAGCTGTGATTGCTCGCCCTTCGTGTATACACTGTGGATTATCCGCTCAATGAAGGAGGGTCGATGCGTGCCAGCGACAAAGCCTATGCCGCCCTGCGCGAAGACATCATTGAGTGGCGCCTGGCCCCGGGAACAGTTCTCGCGGAAGTCGAACAATCCGAGCGCCTAGGCGTGTCCCGGACACCCGTCCGTGAGGCGCTGGGCCGGCTCACCGCAGAGGGCCTGACGACGGCGACAGGCGGCCGCGGCGTCGTCGTCACCGACATCTCCCTCGACGACATCGACGAACTGTTCGAGCTGCGCGAAACCCTTGAAGGCAAAGCTGCCGCCCTGGCCGCGGCGCGCGGCGATCGCCTGGTGTTCGAGCGGCTCCATGCAGAGCTCCTCCGTGCACCGGAGATGCTCAACGACAGCGATCCCGCACGGCACGACTACTACGCCCTGGTGGGACGGCTCGACGACGCAATCGACGAAGCCATCTCCAATTCCTACCTGGCGCAGGCCATGCGCAGCCTGCGCGTACACCTCGTGCGGGTCCGCCGCCTCGCGGCCGACGACGCCGAACGGCTCCAAGCCGCCGCGGCAGAGCATGCCGCGATCGCCGAAGCGATCGCGTCAGGCAACCCCAGGCTCGCCGAAGCCGCCACCACCGTCCATCTGCACCGCAGTCTTTCCCACGTCAAAGCCACCCACACGCCTCACTAAAAGGAGCACCATGGTGAAGAACAACCACGTCCGCGTCTATAAGAGCGAAGAAAACCTTCCCCGTGAGGAACAGTTGGCGCACAAGATCGCCACAGTCGCCGCAGACCCCGTCGAGGTGAGCCCCGAAGTCACCGACATGATCATCAACCGGATCATCGACAATGCCTCCGTTGCCATTGCGTCGCTCAACCGGGCCCCGATCATCGCAGCCCGCGCGCAGGCCCTGACCCACGCACCGACCACCAACGGCAAAGGCTCGTCCGTCTTCGGCATCAGCGACAGGGTCTCCCCCGAGTGGGCGGCCTGGGCGAACGGCGTGGCCGTGCGTGAACTCGACTACCACGACACGTTCCTGGCCGCTGACTACTCCCACCCGGGCGACAACATCCCGCCGATCCTCGCCGTGGCCCAGCACGTGGGCTCCAGCGGCAAGGACCTGATCCGGGGCATCGCCACCGGCTACGAAATACAGGTGGACCTGGTCAAGGCGATCTGCCTGCATAAGCACAAGATCGACCACGTCGCCCACCTCGGACCCTCCGCCGCGGCCGGCATCGGCACCCTTCTTGGACTCGACGTCGAGACGATCTTCCAGTCCGTCGGCCAGGCCCTGCACACCACCACGGCCACGCGGCAATCCCGCAAGGGCGAAATCTCCACGTGGAAGGCCCACGCCCCCGCGTTCGCCGGCAAGATGGCAGTCGAAGCCGCGGACCGGGCCATACGCGGCCAGACCTCCCCCGTGCCGATCTACGAAGGCGAAGACGGCGTCATCGCCTGGATGCTCGACGGCCCGGACGCCTCCTACGAAGTCCCGCTGCCCGAAGCCGGCGAACCCAAGCGGGCCATCTTGGACACCTACACCAAGGAACACTCCGCCGAATACCAGGCCCAGGCCTGGATCGACCTCGCCCGCAAGCTCAACAAAGAGCACCCCGAGGCCACGGACCCGGCCAACGTCAAGTCCGTCCTGATCAAGACCAGCCACCACACGCACTACGTGATCGGCTCAGGCGCGAACGACCCCCAGAAGTACTCCCCCACAGCGTCCCGCGAAACGCTGGACCACTCCATCCCGTACATCTTCACCGTCGCCCTGCAGGACGGCGCCTGGCACCACGTCGACTCCTACAGCCCCGAACGCGCCGGCCGCCCGGACACCGTGGAACTCTGGCACAAGGTCACCACGGTCGAAGACCCCGAATGGACCCGCAGGTACCACTCCCTCGACATCGCGGAAAAGGCCTTCGGCGGCACCGTTGAAATCACCCTCAACGACGGCACCGTCATCACCGATGAGATCGCCGTCGCCGACGCCCACCCCCTCGGCGCCCGGCCCTTCGCCCGCGAACAATACGTCAACAAGTTCCGCACCCTCGCCGCCGGCCTCGTCGAGGAGGCCGAAATCGAAAGGTTCCTCGCCGCCGTCGAGCGCCTCCCGGAACTGGGCCCGGGCGAACTGGACCAGCTGAACATCCAGGCCGCGCCCGGCATCATCGACCTCGCCGCGGCACCGAAAGGACTGTTCTAGATGCTCTACTCCAAGACCACACCGGAACAGAAACGCCTCAAGCTGCGCGAGCTGCTCAACTCCGGGACCGTGCAGCAGTTCCCGGGCGCGTTTAATCCGCTCTCGGCGCGGCTGATCGAAGAGAAAGGCTTCCCCGGCGTCTACATCTCCGGCGCCGTCCTCGCCAACGACCTCGGCCTGCCGGACATCGGACTCACGACACTCACCGAGGTCGCCACCCGCGCCGGGCAGATCGCCCGCATGACCGAACTCCCGGCCCTCGTGGACGCGGACACCGGATTCGGTGAACCGATGAACGTAGCCCGCACCATCCAGGAACTCGAAAACGCCGGGCTGGCCGGGTGCCACATCGAGGACCAGTTCAACCCCAAACGCTGCGGGCACCTGGACGGCAAGAACGTCGTCGACGTCGACACCGCCGCCAAACGCATCCGCGCCGCAGCGGACGCCCGGCGGGACCCGAACTTCCTCATCATGGCCCGGACCGACATCCGGGCCGTCGAAGGCATCGAAGCAGCACAGGAACGCGCCCGCGCCTTGGTGGACGCCGGCGCCGACGCCATTTTCCCGGAAGCCATGAAGGACCTGTCCGAGTTCCAAGCCATCCGTGATGCGGTGGACGTGCCGATCCTGGCCAACATGACCGAGTTCGGAAAGAGCGAGCTCTTTACCGTGGAACAGCTCCAGGGCGTCGGAGTGAACATGGTGATCTACCCCGTCACCCTCCTCCGCATTGCCATGGGGGCTGCAGAGCGTACGCTGGAAACGATCAAGGCCACAGGTACGCAGGAGACGCAGGTGGGGAACATGCTGACCCGTGCGCGCCTCTATGACCTCGTGGACTACGAGGCCTATAACCACTTCGACACGAGCGTTTTCAACTTCCAGGTTCCTGGGCTCAGCCGGTAACTGGATCAACCAAGGGATGCATGCGCCCCGGCCTTTCCGGAGTGCCTGCCGATTAACGAAGGAGTTAAGCATGGCTGCTGAAGAGATCAAGAAGGGCCTGGCCGGCGTCGTGGTTGACTACACGGCGATCTCCAAGGTCAACCCGGACACCAACTCACTGCTGTACCGCGGCTACCCCGTGCAGGAACTCGCCGCCAAGTGCAGCTTCGAAGAAGTCGCCTACCTGCTGTGGAACGGTGAGCTGCCCACCCCGGAGGAACTCGAAGGGTTCACAGCCCGCGAGCGCGCGGGCCGCGCGCTCGACCCGGTAGTAAAGCAGGTCATCGATACCCTGCCGACGACGTCCCACCCCATGGATGTCTGCCGGACGGCCGCTTCGGTACTCGGAGCCCGGCACCCTCTGGCCGAGGATTCCACGCCCGAGGCCAACATGACCAAGGCAATTGACCTGTTCGCCGCCATGCCGGCCGTGGTCGCCTACGACCAGCGCCGCCGGCGCGGCCAGGAAGTCATCGAACCCAGGGACGACCTCGGCTACTCCGCGAACTTCCTGTGGATGACCTTCGGCGAAGACCCCGTCGAAGAGGTCGTGAAGGCGTTCAACGTCTCGATGATCCTTTACGCCGAGCACTCCTTCAACGCGTCCACGTTCACGGCCCGTGTTGTCACCTCCACCCTCTCGGACCTGCACTCCGCAGTCACCGCCGCGATCGGCGCCCTCAAAGGCCCGCTGCACGGCGGCGCCAACGAGGCCGTCATGCACACCTTCGAGGAAATCGGCATCCGCACCGAGGAATCACTTGAGGAAGCGGCCGCCCGGGCGAAGACCTGGATGGAAGACGCCTTGGCGCAGAAAAAGAAGGTCATGGGCTTCGGACACCGTGTCTACAAGCACGGCGACTCGCGCGTGCCCACCATGAAGGCCGCACTGGACAAGATGATCGCCCACTACGGCCGCCCGGAAATCCTGGGCCTATACAACGGCCTGGAACAGGCCATGGACGAGGCCAAGTCCATCAAGCCCAACCTCGACTACCCGGCCGGACCCACCTACCACCTCATGGGATTCGACACCCCCACCTTCACCCCGCTTTTCGTGGCCAGCCGCATCACCGGCTGGACCGCCCACATCATGGAGCAGCTCGGATCAAACTCCCTGATCCGGCCGCTGAGTGAATACAACGGCGTGGACGAACGGCACCTGCCGTAACTCCGCCTGCACGACGCCGGGCCGGTCACCTTGATGCCAAGGTGGCCGGCCCGGCGTCGTCGTTCATCTACTGCGTGAGCTGAAGGCTCGTGATCATCCGCTTAATTTTCTGGTACTCGGCCGTCTGCATATACTGCACTGCTTCGTCCATGGTGTTGAACGTCGGGGAATGGATTGTCTGATAGTCAGTCGTGGCGAAGGACAGTGTCCCCTTCGGGTCGCTCACTCGCGTATACATCATGCAACTGTCGGCAACCCTGCCGAATATCTTGTCGACGAGTCCGATCTGGTAGCTGATGCCTCCGCCCTGGGCTGTCTGGTCAAGCACCCGGTAGGAGAACCGGACCTGCGAGTTGGTGACCCATTGACCCGTAAGTGAGCTGGCTGCGCTGTCGAGTTCCGTTTGCTTGAAGGTGCCGGGTCCGCACAACCCGCCGACGCCACTAGCGCGGACGTGGTAAAACTTGGCCATCACCTTCCCCTGCTCATCTGCCACCTTGATCCCTGAGTCGGGGTAATCGACTGTCCCCGGCGGAACGTCGGTAGCCGTCCAGCCCGCTGGGAGATCGAACTGCACGTGGGCGCTGGCGTTAACGTAGCTCGTCCAGCCGGGGTCAGCCGCCGGCGGCGCTGATGCGCTTGGTTCGTCGGTAACGGCCGGCGAAGCCGAGGCTGTGGCCGACGCCGTTGGCGACTGAGGCGTCGTCGCAGTCGGCGTCGCAGTCGGTGTCGCGGGGATTGACGTCTGGACGGAGGGAAGCGGTGTCATTTGCCCGGAATTGGCCGGGACAGGAGCCCCCGTCAACCACACCGGATTCGGCGCCACCAGCACCACTGCCGTCACGGCAGCTGCTGCGATGGTCAGCAACCCGGCGATGCGGGCGGCCCGCTGCCGCCTGGCATCGGCCAACGACCGGACATTCGGTGGCATCTTGTCAACCGGTTCGGAGCGGTCCATGACAATCTGCTGAAGGACCGTCTCGGAATCAGGTACCTCAAGGGGACCGGCTTTCAGCGGATCAGTTGCGGAGATCAAACTCTTGATGGCATCCATCTCATGCCCCCATTTTCTGTGAAACGGCTTCGACCCGGGCCGGCATGGCCTTGCGAAATGCTTCGCGTGCGCGGTGCAGCCGCACCCTGGCAGCCGATTCGCTGCATTGCAGCACAACGGCGATTTCTGCGATCGAGAGTTCGTCCCAATACGCGAGCTGCAGGACGTCGCGGTCCTTTTCCCTCAAGCCGGCCATGGCACAGTCAACGTCGTCGTTGCCTTCGTCGGCAGTGTGGGCATCGATGGCAGTGGAAGCTTCCCTGAGCCTCAGGTGCAATGCCTGCTGACGTTCGTGGCTACGATAAGCGTTTCCCAGCAGATTCCGGGCTACGGCAAACAACCATGCCGGTTCAGCAGCACCGGCTTCGTCCCATTTCTGCCATGCCACGCGGAACACGTCCGCGGCGAGCTCCTTCGCTAATTCCGTATCTGTCACGCGCCGCCGAACAAAACCGAAAACACGTGGATAGCAGTCCTTATGAAGCGTGATAAACGCCAGCTCCCGTTCCGAAAGCATGGTCCCCCCTTGAAGTTTTGAGCCTGTGGCTACCGGCTACGGGGGTAATTTCCAAGAAGCCGGACATAATTACAGATCCAACGAAGATTTTTTTGAATATTTCCCCGCAATCAGCGCGCGGCTTCGGAATCCAGCCACTCGGCCGTGTGGACTTCGGCGACACTTTCGTTGTCTTCGGCGAGCACCACTTCCACGGCGATGCGCTCACCGGAAATCATGGCTGGCAGCCAGTGTTCGGCGTCGGCCCACATTTGTTCGACGGGAAGCCCCGCCACTCGGAACCACCGGGGTGCGATCTCATCGCTTTCGGCGGGTTCGCCGGTCCAGCGCTCTGTCAGGTAGACGGTCGTGAACATGTTCCATTCGCCCTTGCTGGGGAAGACAAAGTCCACTGTCCCGGCAGGAATGAGGTCCTGTTGGTCCACATGGACGAAAACTTCCTCAAGGACCTCCCGGCACACGGCCTCGGCGGCAGTCTCGCCAGGCTCTACGTGTCCGCCGACGCCGACAATCTTGCCTAGGCCGAAACCGGTTTTCTTTCTTCCCAGGAGCACTTCCTTGCCGGCGACGCCGTCGCGGAGCAAGAAGCATAGGGTGACATGGGCTGCAGTCATTGACCAAGCCTACGGCCGTGACGCTCCCGGGAGTACGACGCCGGGCCGGTGACCGGCCCGGCGTCGCGGCTTATCTATTGAGTGAGCTGAAGGCTCGTGATCATTTCCTTCAACTTTGCGTACTCCGGTGTGCTCATGTACGAAATGGCTTCACTCATCGTGGCGAATGTCGGCGCTCCGGGTCCTTGGGTGGCCCGGTCCGCAAAGGACAGCGAACCCTTCGGCGCTCCGGTGACAATTGCGTACATGAGGTTCGGGCACGTATCGACCAGCTGGCCGCTGGATTTGTCCACCAGCCCTACTTCGTAACTCAGGCCCTTTCCTAGCGACGACTGGTCCAGGACACGGTATGAGAACCGGACACCGGCAGCCTGCGTCCACGTGCCGTTCAAGGCCGATTGGGCGGTGTCGAGCTCCGTCACCTTGTAATGCTCATCGGGACCGCAAGCGCCGCCGAGGCCACCCCCGGAACCGTAGTACAGCTGTGCCACCTTCCGACCGGACTCATCGGCCACGTCGATCGCCCAGGCAGGGAAGTCCGGAGTTCCTGCCTTGACTTCTTTCGCCGTCCACCCGCCCGGAAGGCTGAACTGCACCTTCGCATTGCTGCCTTTGAAGACCGTCGATGTCTGCACGTTGCTCTGCTTCAGCGACAGCGAGATCAGCATCCGCTTCGTGTCCTGGTATTCCTGCGTCTGCATGTACGCGCGCGCTTCAGCCACCGAGCTGAAAGTGTGCGGAGCATTGGACCCGTCCGCCGACATCGCCCATACGTCCCCGAAATCAACCAAGGGGACGTTGCTCGGTCCGGTAATCCCATTGATTTGCTGGCATACGGCAGTTCCCGGCAGATTCTTTTCTTCCGAGAGTGCCACGGAACCGTAGACGCGGTCTCCTTCGAACACAGTAAAAGTGAAGCGGGAAGGACCGAGCGCGGAACCCTTCAGTGCCGAAAACTCAGCAACCTTCTCGGGTTTCTGCGAGATATCCAAGTCCACCGCGTCAAGGACCGTGACCGGCCGGGGCGCGGCGCAGCCGCCAATCGTCCGATCGTAGACGAGGTTCAGCGCGGCAACTTGCTTATTGTCGGCGGTTCGGACGCTCAGGCTGTTGTAGGGCTTGCCTGCAATCATCCTGGGAGACTCAACCACGAACCAGCTTTCGGGCAGCTGGAACGTCGCTTGGGCAGTCGCGTCGGTGAACGTCTTCCACGGCGTCAACGGTGCGACGCTCCCTGTCGGCGTCGGCGTCGGGGTCGGCGTGGGTGGCGCGGTGGTCGTTGCCGAGACGGACGCAGTAGGAAGCGGGCTGGTTGTGGCGAGCCCGGAGTTAGCTGGAACCGGCGCGGTCGTGAGCGCGCCGAGATTCGAAGCAACCAGAACACCTGCCGCCACCGCTGCCGCGGCGATCGTCAGCAGACCCGCGATCCGGGCGTTCCGCAGCTTCCGTGCAGCGGCCAAGGAACGAACATTCGGCGGCATTTTGTCGATCCCGTGCCCGTGGCCGGTCACGACCCGGGCCAAGGCCTGGTCGGCATCCGGTTCGGGTCCCGTCCCGCGACGCAACGGATCGGCGTCCTCAATCAGTTCTCTGATCGGATCCATCACTATGCCCCCTTCTTCTGTGCCATCGCGTCTGCCCCGGCCGGAACCAGCTTCCGGAACGCCTCCCGGGCCCGGTGGAGCCGCACCTTCGCCGCCGACTCACCACATTGCAGGACTGCCGCGATCTCGCTCATCGTCAGCTGATCCCAATACGCCAACTGCAGGATGTCCCGGTCCTTGTCCCGCAAACGGTCAAAGACTTGATCCACGAGCGAAGGGCCGTCTTCCGCACTGTCAGAGAAACCCGCCGACTCGCGGAGCCTTTCATGAAGGGCTACCTGGCGCTGATGGCTCCGGTAGGCATTCCCCAAAAGGTTCCGGGCGACGGTAAACAGCCAGGCCACGTCCACCGGCGCCACGTCATCCCATTTCTGCCACGCAACACGAAACACGTCCGCGGCAAGCTCCTCAGCAACCTGCGGATCGTCCACACGCCGCCGAACAAAACGGAACACCCTCGGATACATGTCCCGGTGAAGCGCAATGAACGACAACTCTCCCTCGCTCAGCACAATCCCCCCATTCTCAAAGTGAAACATCCCACCATAACCCTGGCTAACCGTATAGTTTCCGGCGCCGCGGCGGAGGTTACACCACGTCCCCACCCATTGCTAAAGTGTGCCCGGCGAAAGTCGTCAGCCGAGGGCCCGTGGGTGCGCGGCGGCGTACACCTCGCGCAAGGTGTCGGCGGTGACCAGCGTGTAGACCTGCGTAGTGGTCACCGAAGCATGGCCGAGGAGTTCCTGCACAACGCGGACATCCGCGCCGCCCTCAAGGAGGTGCGTGGCGAAGGAATGCCGGAGTGTGTGCGGTGAGACGTCCTTGGTGATGTTGGCCTTCTCCGCCGCAGTCTTCAGGATGGTCCAGGCGCTCTGTCGGCTGATCCGCCCGCCACGGGCATTCAGGAACAGTGCCGGCGTGCCTTTTCCTTTCGCGGCCAAGGCCGGCCTTCCGCGAACCACGTAGGATCCGACGGCGCGTGCACCGTAGGAGCCCAAGGGAACCAGGCGTTCCTTGGAACCTTTTCCGAAGAGCCGCACGATCGAGGGACCGTCGGTTTCTGCCTCAAGCGAGACATCGTCGACGTCAAGGCCCACGGCCTCGCTGATGCGGGCACCTGTGGAGTAGAGGAACTCCAGGAGCGCCCGGTCCCTCAACCCCGTGGCGGTATCGGCGCCGGCGGCCTCGAGGATCCGGGTCACTTCGCCGACGCTTATGGCCTTCGGCAGACGCTTGCCCGGCATTGGCGGGTGGACATCGCTGGCGGGGTCCGCCGTCGTCGTCCCCTCCAGGGCCCAAAACTTGTGGAGCCCGCGGACGGCAACCACGGTCCGGGCCGCAGAGCGGACGCCGAGGGCCGCGCCGCCATCGGAACCGTCCGCCAGAGCCTGGACGAAGGCAGTGACGTCGTGGCGGGAGATATTGCCCGGTTTGTCGACGCCGGTGGCGGCCAGGAAGTTCGCGTAGCGGGACAGGTCCCGGCGGTAAGCGGACAGGGTGTTGCTTGCAAGGCCGCGCTCAACGCCGAGGTGTTGCAGGTAGTCCGTGACAGCCCGGTCAATGGCTGTCTGGGCCCTGGTCTCCGCGAGCTGGGGCACTGTCAGCGCTGGCTCGGGTGGGCGGGCCAGGGAGCGTTGGCCGGACGCAGGTTCCTGAACCCGTCGGCGCGTGCGGCGGCGGCCGCAAGGATCCCGACGACGGCGGACGGGTTATGCAAGCGGCCCTCGAGGACCGCCGAAACAGCCTCGTCAAGCGTGACCCAGACCAGTTCGATCTCGGCCTCTTCATCCGTGCGGACGTGCCGCTCAGCCTCGGGGACGTCCCCCAAGCCGCGGGCCAGATAGATCCGGACCGCCTCGCTCGAGGACCCCGGCGAATTGAAGAAGTCCGCGAGGACATTCCACGTGGCAGCCGTGAGATCGGCCTCTTCGGCAAGCTCCCTGGCCGCGCCGACCACGAAGTCTTCGCCGTCCACATCAAGAAGTCCGGCTGGAATCTCCCACAGATCCATGCCCACGGGGTGGCGGTATTGCTTGAGCAGCAGGATTTCGCCGTCGACATTCATCGGCAGCACCGCGACGGCTCCGGGATGGTCGATGTAGTCGCGGACCAAAGTGCCGGTGTCTTCGCCCAGCTCGAAGGCGTCGCGGACAACGTCCCAAATCCGGCCTTCATAGACCTTGCTGGACGACAAAAGACGGCGCGGGCTCGGCATGTCCGAAACCTTCCGAATAGTGCTGGGGGTTTCAGAAATACCGGGCATCGCGCCGTCCTTCGTTTGTATGAGTGATTACTTCGCAGCGACCTTGCGGGCTGATTTTGCCACCAGATCCACGCCTGACTGACGCTCCAGCGCAGCCTTTACGAGGCCGGCAAACAGCGGGTGCGGACGCGTGGGGCGGGAGCTGAGCTCGGGGTGTGCCTGTGTTGCTACGTAATACGGGTGTACGTCGCGCGGCAGTTCCACGAACTCAACCAGTTTCCCATCGGGAGACGTTCCGGAGAACACGAGTCCCTCGGATGCGATCTGCTCGCGGTACTTGTTGTTGACCTCGTACCGGTGCCGGTGACGCTCGCTGACCATGGTTGAACCATAGGTCTCTGCAACCACGGAGCCCTCATCCAACTTGGCGTCGTAGAGGCCCAGGCGCATCGTGCCGCCAAGATCTCCCTTGCCCTCCACGATGTCGAGTTGTTCTTCCATCGTGGCAATGACCGGGTACTTGGAGTCGGGTTCGAACTCGCTCGAGGACGCGCCTTCGAGTCCGACCACGTTGCGGGCGTACTCAATGACCATGCACTGAAGGCCGAGGCAAAGGCCGAGCACCGGGAGCTTTGTCTCACGGGCGAACTTGAGCGCGCCAAGCTTGCCCTCAAGGCCGCGGATACCGAAGCCGCCCGGAACGCAAATGGCGTCGACGCCCGCCAAGGACTTGGTGGCACCTTCGAGGGTTTCGCATTCGTCGGAGGGTACCCAGCGGATCTTGACCTTGGCTTCGTTCGCAAAACCGCCGGCACGGAGTGCCTCGGTGACGGACAGGTAAGCGTCAGGTAGGTCGATGTACTTGCCGACAAGGGCAACTTCAACCTGGTGCTTGGGGTTGTGGACAGCTTCGAGGAGCCTGTCCCAGCTGGTCCAGTCGACGTCCTTGAACGGGAGGTCCAAGGCGCGGACGATGTAGGAGTCCAGGCCCTGGGAGTGCAGCGTCTTGGGGATGTCGTAGATGCTGGGCGCATCGGCGGCGTTGACTACGGCGTCAATATCGACGTCGCACATGCGGCCGATCTTTTCGCGCATGGCGTCGGGCACTTCGCGGTCCGAGCGGATCACGATCGCTTCCGGCTGGATGCCGATGGAGCGCAAGGCGGCAACGGAGTGCTGCGTTGGCTTGGTCTTCAATTCCTGCGAGGGACCGATGTACGGCACCAGCGAAACGTGCAGGAAGAACACGTTGTTGCGTCCGATGTCCTGGCGGACCTGGCGCGCGGACTCGAGGAAGGGCTGGGACTCGATGTCGCCAACGGTTCCGCCGATTTCGGTGATGATGACATCAGGAGCGCTCTTGCCCTCGGCAGGAAGGCGCATGCGGCGCTTGATCTCGTCCGTGATGTGCGGGATGACCTGGACGGTGTCGCCGAGGTACTCGCCGCGCCGTTCCTTGGCGATGACCGTCGAGTAGATCTGGCCGGTCGTGACGTTGGCCGAACCTTCGAGGTTCTCATCGAGGAAGCGCTCGTAGTGTCCGATGTCGAGGTCGGTTTCGGCGCCGTCGTCAGTGACGAAGACTTCGCCGTGCTGGAAGGGGTTCATCGTGCCCGGATCCACGTTGAGATAGGGATCGAGCTTCTGCATAGTTACAGACAAACCGCGTGCCCGCAGCAGGTGGCCGAGGCTCGAAGCCGTCAGTCCCTTACCGAGCGAGGACGCCACACCGCCGGTGACAAAGATGTGTTTGGTCGTCTTGGACGAGCCCGGGAACCGGGAATTTACACGGGAATTTGATCGCTGCACCACGGAATTCGAGCTTATCATCAATTGCGCCTCCAAAGGATCCGTTAGCCGTTTCCCCAAATGCTCAATAGTCCCCTGCCGTGCGGCGACGATCAAGAGTGAGGACCTCCCGAACCGGTGCTAACTGTGCTGCGGCAGCAGTTTGGCGTCGTCCAGCAGTTCCTGGGCATGTGCCCGCGCCGACTCCGAGTCTTCCTGGCCCGCCAGCATCCTGGCAAGCTCCTTCACGCGTTCCCCGTCGTCGAGAAGCTGGACGTCGCTGGACGTGAAGCCCGTGGCGGTCTTGCCGTCGCTTCCCCGGACTGAGGTCTTGGTGACCCGGATGTGCTGGTCGGCGAAGGCGGCCACCTGCGGCAAGTGGGTCACCACCAGCACCTGGACATGGCGTGCCAGCATGGCGAGCCGGCGTCCGATCTCGACGGCGGCACGCCCGCCCACGCCGGCATCCACTTCGTCGAAAACGAAGGTCGGCACCGGATCCACGGCGGCGAGGACCACTTCGATGGCGAGCATGACACGGGACAACTCACCGCCGGACGCGCCTTTGCCGAGAGGGCGGGCCGGGGCACCTGAATGCGGTTGCAGGAGGAAGGAAATGTCGTCGACGCCGTGGGGGCCCAATTGCCCCTGGCTATCCACCTCGATCACCAGGGTCGCATCGGCCATCGCCAGGGCGGTGAGTTCCGCACTGACGCGCGCGGACAGGTCTTTGGCCGCCTTCGTTCGCGACTTCGAGATGCGGGCGGCCTGCTTTCGCAGCGAAGATTCCGCAGCAGCCACCTCGGCGTCAAGGGCTTCGATCCGGCTCGAGTCGTCCTGCAACTCGTCCAGCCGGGCCCTCGAAGCTGCGGCCCATTCCAGGACCTCGTCGATGCTCGGAGCGTACTTTCGGATGAGTTTGGCCAGTGCTGCGCGCCGCTCCTCGATCTCCGAAAGCCGCTCGGGTCCCTCGGAGTCCAGGGATGCCTGGTAGCTGGACAGCTCCCCCGCGATGTCGTTGATGAGGAAGCCGATTTCGGCAAGCCTGGCGGCGGCTCCCGCCAGGGATTCGTCATGCCCGGAAACCTGTTCGAGCGCGCGTTTGGCAGAATCGATCAGCGTGGTGGCATCGGCTGTTTCGCCGAATTCCTCCGAGATGAGTGCCTCGTGTGCTGCCGCGGCCGCGATGCGCAGCTCTTCGACGTTCGCCAGCTTCACTGCCTCGGCCTTGAGCGCTTCGTCTTCGCCCGGCTGCGGGTCGACGTCGTCGATTTCCTTGAGCGCCACCGCGAGGGATTCAGCCTCGCGGAGCCTTTCGCGGGCCTCGCCGCGGAGGGTATCGAGCTCCGCCAGGCTGGACTTCCAGTGGCTGTACAGCTCCTGGTATTCCGTGAGCATCGCCGCGAGCCCGGCCCCGGCGAAGCGATCCAAGGCGTGCCGCTGCGCCGCGGCACCCTTGAGCCGGATCTGGTCCGACTGGCCATGCACCACCACGAGGCTCTCGCCAAGTTCCGCCAACACACCCACAGGTGCCGACCGGCCGCCCACGAAAGCCCGGCTGCGGCCGTCCGAGCCTACGGTGCGGGCCAGCAGGAGCTGGGTGCCGCCGTCGTACTCTTCGGCGTCGCCGCCGGCGTCCACGGCCCGTTCCACGGCTGCGTGGGCCGGATCGAGCAAGAGCGTGGCCTCCGCGGAGGCCGACTTGGCACCGGACCGAACCGCACCGGCGTCGGACCGCGCCCCCAGAAGAAGCCCGACGGCGGTGACCACCATGGTCTTGCCCGCGCCGGTTTCGCCCGTGACGACGCTCAGGCCGGGCCCCAACGGCAACGTGGCGTCGGTGATGACGCCGAGATCACGGATCCGGAGTTCCTCGATCATGGTTTACATCTCCTTTGTGGGGTCGTCCGCCCTGCCGGTCCGCACGTCCTGGGGCGTCGGCAAAGGGCTGGGCTTGAAGGTCCTGATGACGGGGGTAGGACCGGTGTGGATGTCAGCCGAACGGGGTGCCGGACCCCGCCAGCCGTGAATGGGGAGTTCGAACTTCCGCACGAGCCGGGCGGAAAACGGGGTTTGGTGGGTGCGGGCAAGGCGGACAGGCCGGCTGGAACGGGTCACTTCGATCCGGGCGCCGGGCGGCAGGTCCACGGAGCGGCGGCCATCGCACCAAAGCACGCCTTGGGCGTCGGTGCGGGTGAGGATTTCCACGGCCAGCTTGGACCGCGGCGAAACGACGAGCGGTTTTGCGAACAGGGCATGGGCGCTGATGGGGACGATCACGAGGGCTTCCACTTCGGGCCACACTACGGGACCGCCGGATGAGAAGGCGTAGGCCGTGGACCCTGTGGGGGTGGCAAGCACCACGCCATCGCAACCGAAAGACGTCAGCGGACGCTCGTCCACTTCGGTCACCACTTCGATCATGCGCTCCCGGTCCGCCTTCTCAATGGCGGCTTCGTTGAGGGCCCAGGTGTGCCAGATCTTTTGGCCCCGGACCCACACTTGGACATCGATGGTCATGCGCTCTTCCACCGTGTATTCGCGGCTGGCAATCCATTCGACGGTCTGGGCAAGATCGGCCCGCTCGCTCTCGGCCAGGAAGCCGACGTGCCCGAGGTTGACGCCCAACAGGGGAACGTCGACGTTGCGGACGAGCTCGGCCGCGCGCAGGATGGTGCCGTCGCCGCCGAGCACCATGACGAGTTCGACGTCCTCCAGGCGAACATCCTCGTGCAGTATCTCGATCGGTTTGTCCACCACGCCATAGAACCGTTCGATATCGTCCAGTTCAGACTTCTGCATCACCGGGATCAGGCCGGAGTAATGGAGCTGCCCGCAGGCATCCCAGGCTGCGCGAAGGGAGTCCTCACGCCCTGTGTGGGCAAGGACCAAAACGCGCCTGCTCATGGTGTCTGCTTTCTAGTGGGTGGTCCAGATTCGTTCCATCAGTGCAGCAACTTGCTCGTCCCGCTCTTCGATCTTAGGCAAGTCCGCCTGCATCCTGCGTTTTATCCACAGGAAGTACTCCACATTTCCCTCCTGCCCGGGCAACGGACTCGGTGCCAGGCCGCAGAGTTCAAGCCCTGCGTCCACGGCCGCTGCGGCGACTTGGGCCACGGCGCGCCGCCGTTCGTGATCGGAGGTGACAACGCCGGTGCGGCTCAGCCGTTCCTTTCCGACCTCGAATTGCGGCTTCACCATGAGCACCAGGTCTCCCCCGGGCTCGGTGCATTCCGCGAGCGGCTCCAGGACGAGGGTCAGAGAAATGAAGGATAGGTCCGCTACGGTCAGCGCGGCCGGGCCGCCGATCTGCCCGGGCGACATGTAGCGGACATTGAGGCCCTCATGGACTTCGACGCGGGGATCGTTCCGCAGTGACGGCACCAACTGGTCATGCCCGACGTCGACCGCCACCACGCGCGCGGCACCTTGCCGCAGCAGCACGTCAGTAAAGCCGCCGGTGGAGGCGCCGGCGTCGAGGCACCGCTTCCCTTCCACAACGATGGCGGGGAAGGCTGCCAGCGCACCGGCGAGTTTGTGTCCGGCGCGGCTGACGTAAACGTCCTCGGCGTGGGCTTGAACATCGATTTCCATGGATTCGGAGACCTGTTGCGCCGCCTTGGCGAGAACGCTGCCTCCGGAACTGACTTTTCCGTCGGCAATGAGTTTCGCTGCATGGGTGCGCGATCTCGCCAATCCGCGGCTGACGAGTTCCTGGTCGAGTCGTGCCATGCTCAGCGTTCTTCGTCCAGCGACGCCATCAAGGAGTCGTGGATCTCGAGGTAGATGCCGCTGTGCTCGGCCACCGGAACAGCGGGGACTGCCGCCAACCGGCCCAAAGCCGAATCCACGGAGGCGTCACCTGTGACGGCCATATCGTCCGGCCAGGGAGCATCGTGCGGCGCCGCGCTTTGCGAGTCGGCGTTGTCCGGCTCGGCGCTGTCCGGCTCGGTGCTCTCCTCCGGGTGATCGTTCAACTCGCGCATTGGACCAGTCTAGTTTTCCATCCATTCGAGCCGCGGCGTTGTGGCGTCTGCCGCGTCGGGATTGGCGGCCCACCAGGCTGCGCACGCAGCACGCCAGGCGTCCAGGTCCTGCCCGGAGCCGGAGACCTTGATGAGGCCATCCTGCACCTCGGCAGTGGCCTTCCCGCAGCGGAACTTGCTGCCCTCCTCGACGATTTCGGGGTACGGGTCGTACAGGTCCGTCAGGTCGGCCAGCAGGTAGCCGGGGCGTTCCGAGCTGCGGGCCGCAAGGACGGATTCGGGCGTGTCGACGCCGGTCAGTACTGCCGCCGTCGCGAATCCGGCGCGGTTGCCGCCCAGGATGTCGGTGTCCAGCCTGTCTCCGACGACGATGGGGCGCTCCGACTTCAACCTCCGTGCTGCCGAGTGGAAGAGAGGGGCCTCCGGCTTGCCCGCGACCCGCGGCTGTTTGCCCGTAGCAGACGCGACAGCGGCCACGAGGGTGCCGTTTCCGGGAGCGATCCCGCGGGCTTGGGGAATGGACATGTCCGTATTGGTGGCCACCCAGAGGGCACCTGCAGCAACAACGTAGGATGCTTCGGCGAGATCCTTCCACCCGATGTCCGGGTTGAATCCCTGGACCACAGCCACAGGATCATCCTTGGCGCTGTGGACAGGCGTGAGGCCCACCAGTTCGATTTCGTGGGCCAGCGCCGGACTGCCGGTAATCATGACCCGGGAACCCGGAGCCAGGAGCCCGGCCAGAAGGTCCCCGGCGGCCTGCGAAGAACTGACCACCTGGTTGTCCTCGGCCGGCGCGCCCAGTTCACGAAGATGCGCGGCGACCTGTGCCGGCGTCCGCGAGGCGTTGTTGGTGACGTAGCCCAGCCGGACGCCCACGGACTCAAGCCGCTGAAGAGACTCCACGGCGCCCGGAATGGCGTGCGGACCCGCGTAGACGACGCCGTCCAGGTCGGACAGAACAGCGTCGAAACGCGAAACCAGTGAGGCCTCAGTCATTCTTGGTCTCTTCGCCGTGCCGGAAGCCCTCTTCTCCGTGTACCTCGGCCTTTTCGTCTTCTTCGTCTGTTTCGTCTTCCTCGACGGAGTCGCGGTCCGACTCGGCGTCGTCGGACTCGAAGTAGTCAGGCTCGACGTCGTCGATGTCCACCTCGTCATGTTCGTTGCTCTCGGCGGCGACGGCCTTCTCCGCGATGGCGGCCGCGGCCTCGGACGTGCTCTCTTCAGATGGCTCCGCGTTCTCCTCCGTGGTCCGGAAGCGGGGCTTGCGAACGTCGCTTTCATCGTCCTCGCCAAGGTCGATGATGTCCGGGTCCTCGAAGTCTCCAACGCCGAGCGCATTTTCAGCCACGACCGCTTGGCGCTGCCACTTGCCGGCTTCTTCGGTGCGGCCCACTGCCGCCAGGGCATCTGCGTAGGCGCGGAACAAGCGCGGGCTGTAGGAGAACGCACGGTTGATGTCGAGCTGGATGATCTCCAGTTCGGCAACGGCAGCGTCCAGCTGGCCAAGGTCGCTACGGGCGCCGGAAGCCACAATGGCCAGTTCCACCTTGCCGGGGGCGTCGAGATCCTGGGCCTCGGGGGAACGGACGACGTCCAGCGCACGGTCCGGGCGTCCCAGGCCGCGTTCGCAGTCGGCCATGAGGGGCAAATGGACGTTGGATCCACTGATCCGGCGGTAGGTGCGGAATTCGCGAAGGGCCTCACCATAGTGGCCGGCGGCGTAGGCGGTCAGGCCCACGGCTTCGCGGACAGCCGCCAGCCTGCCACCACGGCGGCTTGCGGCCAAGGCGTGCTGGAAGGACAGCTCGGGATCGATATCGATGAGGCGGCCGGCCATCACCAAGTGCTTTGCGACCCAATCGGCATTCGAGCCTTCAAGGGTCTTAATCTGGTGCTTGGTGACCCGGTCGAGCTCCTGGCCCGTGACGTCGTCGTCGATCTCCGGGGAACGCTCGCGGTCCGGGCGGTTGGAGCTGCGCAGGTCCGCGGCGTTGGGAACGCGCGCGGGGCGCTCTTCCCGGGGTCCACCGAAGCTGCGTCCTTCCCCACGTGGGCCATCGAACTTGCGGGGACCGCGTTCGGGGCGGTCACCAAAGCCGCGGCGCTCACCGTCGCCCTCGCGCCGCGGGCGGTCACCAAACGGCTTACGGTCACGATCACCAAAGCGACGGCGCTCACCATCTCCTTCGCGGCGCGGGCGGTCACCTAACGGCTTACGGTCACGTTCACCAACGCTACGGCGCTCACCATCACCGTCGCGTCGCGGGCGGTCACCAAAGCTCCGTCGCTCTCCGTCGCCTTCGCGCCGCGGTCGTTCACCAAACGGCTTACGCTCACGATCACCAAAGCTACGGCGCTCACCATCACCTTCGCGGCGCGGGCGGTCACCAAAGCTACGACGCTCTCCGTCGCCTTCGCGGCGCGGACGATCACCAAACGGCTTACGCTCACGATCACCAAAGCTACGACGATCACCATCACCCTCACGGCGCGGACGATCACCAAACGGCTTACGATCACGATCACTGCCCGTGTTGCCGTCGCGGCTGTCCCTAGAACGGAATCCGCGCGGGTCTCCGCCGGAATTGTTGTTCGCGCGGAACGGGCCGCGACCGCCACGGCCACCGCCGAAGTTGCCGCGGTTGCCGCCGTTGTGCTCAGCCATGATGGATTCCTCCTGTTGTGAGCTGACCACTGGCGCATGCGCAGCCGCTCGTATCTGTATTTTGTTCTCACGCCGCCGGGATCCGGCTCGTTTCTCTTATGCAATTCTAGGTGAACGGGCATCGGCGAACGCATTCGACGGCCGCCTATTCAGCTTCCCGTGGGAATCATCACAACCCCAGGCACGGCAGAGCCCCTCCGGCTGGCGTGCAGAAGCACGCTCGGCCACAAAATGTACGGCCGGCACCGAACCCCCGGTCACATATCCCGGCTCCCAACCCAACGCCCGTCCACATCCAGCCGCTCCCTGCCCAACGCCCGTCCACATCCAACCCCTCCCTGCCCAACGTCCACATCCAACCCCTCCCTGCCCAACGCCCGTCCACATCCAGCCGCTCTTCCTTGAACGCCCGTCCACATATCCCGGCTCCCAACCCAACGCCCGGTCACATATCCCGGTTCCCTTCCCAACGCCTGTCCATATATCATCGGCGGCCAGGGACGCGGGTGCGCCAGCGTTGGGTCCGCACCGGTGATAGACGGGATCCGGGGGAACAAGCCCTTATCTGACCGAGGATCCGGGGAAACAAGCCCTTATCTGACCGAGCGTCCGGGAAAACAAGCC
>NZ_JAKEEC010000038.1 GCF_021483235.1 Arthrobacter alkaliphilus
CTGGGAACCACCCCACTGGCCACACCACACCCCCACCACAACCACCAACACACACATGGCCGCCCTGACCCCACCGGACCACCCCGAACCGCCACCAGACACCGACCCGGAACTCGACCTGCCCCCAGACCTGGACCTGTTCCAAGAACGTGAACTGCCCGTGGATCCCTTCCCCGACTGGTCCTCCTTCACGGCCGCCCACCCCTGGCCCGACACCCTCGACGTTCCCGACGAGCCTACGACCCGGACGACCCAGACTGGACCCTGCCCCAATACGACCCCCACGCCGCATACGCCGCCTACTAAAACAACCAACCCACCAAACAACCCCAAGAGGCAGCACCAACCCGCCGCCACGGCACACCCCCGGGACCGCGGACCGCTATTGCTGTCCAAGCCCGGTTGCTAGACAAGCGGCCCGCGTAAACAGACCCCAACCGCTGGGGCGCGCAGGCAGGTCATACCCCGGCACCGGGACCCGAACTACCGGTCGAGCGGTTCCTCCATGGACCCCTGACCTGCCGCCATAGCACGCTTAGCGCGGAGCGCGGCTGCTCGAGTCCGCCTGATCGACAAGCGCCCGCAGACAGGCCCCGAACCGCCGGGGGCGCAGGCAGCTCACGTCCACGCGCCAGCGTTCTCAGAACGCGCAAGCCGACGTTGACTTGGCCGATCCGGGCGAGACCGCTCGCGCGCGTGGCTCATTCTGGAATACGGGCCCGGCGCAGCCGCGCCGCCCGTCCACCCGGCCGGCAGTCCGACGCCGCCCCGGCGCAGCCGCTCCCCTAGCAGCCCGACAATGCCCGCTGAGGCTTTGCCTGCCGGTAGAGGTACCTGCCACGCTCTGCGAACCCGGCCCCCTCGTACAGCGCCCGGGCAGCGGTATTCGAAGCCATCACCAGCAGCCAGAAGTCCGACACGCCTCGGTGACTGCCAGCCGCAAGGAGGGCGTCAAGCACCTGCCGTCCGAAACCCCGGCGGCGGTGTCCAGCCCCTGTTGCCATGCAATAGACGCCTCCGTTGCCCTGCACGACGGCGAGGCGCCCGACGGCGGCCGGGGCGCCGTCGTCGTCCCTCACGAGAGCGTAGACGGACGGGCAGGAGGTCAGAATCTTCCGCGCGATGTCCAGCTCGGCGTCACCCCCGCGTCCGTCAACGGACCACCACAGCCGGAGCCACTCGTCGGAGGGCTCCTCGGAGATCTCGACGTCGATTGCCGGGTCACCGGGGAGGGCAGCCGGAAGGGTTCCACCGGGGTGGACCATGATGAGGGTCTCCGATTGCCGGGTGAATCGCTGCGCATCGAGAACCGTATTGAGGGCGGCGCTCCGCTCGTCGTCGAAAACCTGGAAGATCAAGGGCAAACGCCGAGAGCGATACCATTGCGTGGCGTCGCGCACTGCCGACTCGTTGTCGCCGGCCTCTTCCTTGGGCCAGACTGAGTTCGCCCGCTGGGTGACACCACCAGCGGCCCGCATGACCCAGCCGCCGGCGACTTCCCGGTCCAGGGCCGGCCATGCCCGGTCCATCAGCGCCTCAATCAGCGCCAGGCTCATCTCCTGCGCCACGCGTCCTCCTCAAAGTCAACGGCCACCAAAGTCAACCGCCGTCATGGTACGCCGGAGGCCCCCGCAATGTGCGGGGGCCTCCGGGCTACTGCTGCGGCAAAGAGCTGCCCTGCCGGTGCTTCCTACGCCTTCGTCCCGGGCTTGAAGTCGACTCCTGCTTCCTTCCGCTGCTGCGCCGTGATGGGAGCGGGGGCTGCGGTCAGGGGGTCGTAGCCACCGCCGGATTTCGGGAAGGCGATGACATCGCGGATCGAGTCGACGCCGGCCAGCAAGGCCACCACGCGGTCCCAGCCAAAGGCCATTCCGCCGTGCGGAGGTGCGCCATACTTGAAGCCTTCAAGGAGGAAGCCGAACTTGGTCTGGGCGTCTTCCTTGTCCAGGCCCATGAGTTCGAAAACGCGCTCTTGGACATCGGCCTCGTGGATACGGATGGATCCGCCGCCGATTTCGTTGCCGTTGCACACGATGTCGTAAGCGTAGGACAGTGCCGCCTCCGGGTCCTTGTCAAAGGAGTCCAGGAACTCGGGCTTCGGGGAGGTGAAGGCGTGGTGCAGAGCCGTCCACTGTCCGCCACCCACTGCGACGTCCCCCGACGCTACTGCCGCGGCAGCGGGCTCGAACATCGGGGCGTCGACGATCCAGACGAAAGCCCAGTCGTTCGGATCGATCAGACCGGTGCGGTGGCCGATCTCGACGCGGGCAGCGCCGAGCAGGGCGCGGGAAGCTGACTTCTCGCCAGCGGCGAAGAAGATGCAGTCGCCGGGCTTGGCGCCGACGGCATCGGCAAGACCGGCACGCTCGGCGTCCGTGAGGTTCTTGGCAACGGGACCCGCGAGCTCGCCGTCTTCCTTGAACAAGACGTAAGCGAGGCCCTTGGCGCCACGCTGCTTCGCCCACTCCTGCCACGCGTCGAGCGCGCGGCGGGCCTGCGAGGCTCCGCCGGGCATGACAACAGCTCCCACGTAAGGCGCCTTGAAGACACCGAAGTTCGTGTCCTTGAAGAACTCGGTCAGTTCGGTGAGCTCCAGGCCGAAGCGCAGGTCGGGCTTGTCCGAACCGTACTTGGCCATCGCCTCGTGCCAGGTCATGCGGCGGATCGGCGTCGGGATCTCGACGTCGATCAGCTGCCACACCGCCTTGACGATGCCTTCGCCGAGCTCAATGATGTCGTCCTGGTCAACAAAGCTGGCTTCGATGTCGAGCTGGGTGAATTCCGGCTGGCGGTCCGCACGGAAGTCCTCGTCGCGGTAGCAACGTGCGATCTGGTAGTACTTTTCGAAACCGCCAACCTGGAGCAGCTGTTTGAAAAGCTGCGGCGACTGCGGAAGGGCGTACCAGGAACCGGGTGCCAGGCGCGCCGGAACCAGGAAGTCACGCGCGCCTTCCGGCGTCGAACGGGTCAGTGTCGGGGTTTCGATCTCCACATAGCCATGCTGGTGAAGCAGTTCACGGGCCACGCGGTTTGCCTCGGAGCGCAGGCGAAGGTTCCGGGCGGGGCCGGGGCGGCGCAGGTCGAGGTAGCGGTGCTTCAGGCGGGCTTCCTCACCGACCTCCACGTGCTCGTCGATTTGGAATGGAAGGGGATCCGAAGTGTTGAGGATCACCACCTTCTCCGCGATGACCTCGATCTCACCCGTAGCGAGGTGCGGGTTCTCGTTGCCCTCGGGACGCTTGCTGACGGTGCCCACGATCTGCAGAACGTATTCATTGCGCAGGCCGTGGAAGACCTCTTCCTCGCGAACAACCACCTGGGCGACACCGGACGCGTCACGCAGGTCGACGAAGGCCACGCCGCCGTGATCTCGGCGGCGGCCTACCCAGCCTGCCAGGGTGACGGTCTGTCCAATGTGCTCGGAACGCAAGGATCCGAGGTCATGTGTGCGCAGCACAGCATTCCTTTCAACATGATTTTCAGGATCATGACAAAACGATCCCGTTCGAGTTTACCGTGGCTAACGCGTGGTGACGCGGACGTGGAGATCCTCGGGAGCCGGCTCCCAGCTGCCCGGGTCCGCGTCGACTTGCTCACCGGTGCGGATGTCCTTGACCTGGTGCTTGCCGTCCTCATCGGTGAACCACACGAAAGGAATGCCGCGCCGGTCGGCGAATTTGATCTGCTTGCCGAACTTCTCCGCTTTCGCCGCAACTTCGGTGGCGATCCCGCGTCCACGGAGCTGGGCAGCGACGTCCTGGGCAGCAGACCAGCTCTCGTCGTTGGTCAGCGCCACGAGGACCACAGTGGGCACCGAGCGTGACGCCGTAGCCAGCTCCTGGCTCAAAATGCGGGACACCAGGCGGGTCACGCCGATCGAGAGGCCAACGCCGGGGAACTTGCGGTTGCCCTTGCTGGCCAAGGCGTCGTAGCGGCCGCCGGAGCAGATGGAGCCGAGTTGCTCGTGTCCAACCAGGACGGTTTCGACGACGGTACCGGTGTAGTAGTCGAGTCCCCGGGCGATGCTGAGGTCGGCAACAACCTTGCCCGGGGCGCGCTGCACGGCCGCATCGATGACCTGTTCGAGTTCGCTGAGGCCTTCTTCGAGGAGTTCGTCAGTAACCCCGAGGGCGCGGACCTGCGCCACGAAGGAGGTGTCCTCTGTGCGGATGGCGGCGAGCTTCAGGGCAAGCGCTGCCTGCTCATCCGTGGCGCCAAGCTCGCTTCTGAGCAATTCGGCAACTTTCGCTTCACCGATCTTTTCAAGCTTGTCGATGCTGCGGAGCACGCCGGCAGTGTCCGTGAGGCCGATACCGCGGTAGAAGCCCTCGGCCAACTTGCGGTTGTTGATCCGCAGGCGGAAGTCCGGAATGGGAAGGGCGCTCAACGCCTCGGCGATGACGAGTGCAATCTCGACGTCGTAGCGGAAAGGCAGCTCCCCGTCGCCCACAACGTCGATGTCCGCCTGCGTGAACTCGCGGGCGCGGCCTTCCTGGGGCCGCTCCCCCCGCCACACCTTCTGGATCTGGTAGCGGCGGAACGGGAAGGCGAGGTAGCCGGCGTTCTCAACGACATAGCGCGCGAACGGCACCGTGAGGTCGAAGTGCAGGGCGAGGGCATTGGGATCCGCCTTGTCTGACTTTCCGCCTTCGCCGCCGTCTTCGTCTTCCTGCAGCCGGCTGAGGCCATATACCTCTTTGTCGATCTCGCCCTTGCGAAGAAGCTGGCCGACCGTTTCAACAGCGCGCGTCTCGATGGAAGAGAAGCCGTGGAGTTCGAACGTCTTGCGCAACGTGTCCAGCACATGCAGTTCCACCAACCGCTCCTGGGGAAGCCACTCGGGGAATCCGGACAGGGAGGCGGAACGGGCCATGGCGGAAATTTCTCCTCAATGATTGCGCGGACCGGAACCAGCGCCACGAACCACGGGCCGATTCGGCTCAGGATGGGCTGGCGTCCAGCCAGTCATGCATAAAATATGTGCGGCAGCCAGTTTATGCTTTCGGCGCCCCGCACATCTAATGCGGGCACCCGGGCCCCGGCTTGCTTGCGATGGAAGCTTGTCCGGACAACCAGGAGGACCGTTGCCTACAAGGCCGAAGGATAACCGTGAAGCCAAACGGCGCATCAGGCAGATGGAAGCCAGGCGCGAGCTTCGTCGTGCGCAGGGCAAGCGGCGCCGCCGGGACAATGTGATCGCCGTCGGTGCGGGCGCCGCCGCCCTCATTGCCGCCGTCGTGCTCCAACTCACGGTGTTCAACTCGAATCCGAGCGAATCGGAATTCGCAGCGGCCCAAGCCGGACTGAGTTCGCCGTCCGCCTCGGCAAAGCCCTCCGCTTCCGCCGCGCCAACAGGCTCTAACAGCGCCGATATCCCCAAGGCGGACACCGCCGCGGGCAAGACCTTCACTGGCCAGCTCAGCCTCAATGGCGGGGCAGTCGGCGTCGAACTTGATGGCACAACGGCTCCCCAGGCCGCGGCAGTGTTCAAATCGCTCGCGGACGCAGGTTATTACAGCGGCCTCAAGTGCCCACGGCTGACCACTGCCGACAACTTCTCGGTGCTGCAGTGCGGAGCCAAGGGCGCGGACACGACCGATGACCCCAACTTCCACTGGGGACCACTTGAGAACACCCCCGCCAACAACACCTATCCGGCGGGAACCATCGCCGTCGCCAGGACCGGCAACAACGCATACGGCAACGGGCACCAGTTCTTCATCGTGTACAAGGACACGGTCATTCCACCGGATTCAGCCGGAGGTTACACGGTGGTCGGCAAGGTGACGAGCGGCATGGACATCGTGACGAAGATCGCCCAGGCAGGTATTAATCCGGGCAGCAGCGCCACTGACGGCGCCCCTGTGGCAGCTGTCACGATAGACTCGTTTTCTCTGAAGTAATTCGTCCGGGCCACGGTCCACGGCGCATTGCCTTAGTAATCCCTCCAAGCGAAAGACTTTTAGCGGTGACAGACAGTCAGAAATCCGACGAAACTGCAGCAGTGAGCAACGACGAAGAAACCCAGGCTCCAGCACCTGAGCAAGCCGGTGATTCGCCCGTTGCCAAGCCAGCTGCTCCGGCCCCACGCCCTGCCCCCTCGAAGGCGCCTTCCCCGGCGGCATTCGCTGCCCGCCCGAAGGCCGCCGCGAGCGTGATTCCGGCTGCCCCGGCAGCGCAGCCCACGGCAGTGTCCCTGGCTGAAGCCGCCAAGTGGGGTCGCGCCGAGGGTGACGGCCACGTCTTCCTGACCATCGACGGCGAAGAACAGCCGGTGGGACAGTACCCGGGAGTCAGCACCGACGAGGCGCTGGCATACTTCGCCCGGAAGTTCGAGGATGTAGTCGCGCAGATCGTTCTGTTGGAGCACCGCGTCGAGTCCAAGGCCCCGGCCACGGACATGCAGAAAACGGTCGAGCACCTTCGCGGGCAGCTCGCAGAGCGAAACATGGTGGGCGACATCCGCGCGGCCGAAGCCCGGCTCGACGCCCTGACCGGACAGATTTCCGAGTTGGAGAAGTCCGAGAAGGCCGCACACGAGGCAGCACGTTCCGCGGAGCTCGCGGCGCGCGAGGCAATCGTCGCCGAAGCCGAGTCCATCGCCTCCCAGGATCCGTCCCAGGTTCAGTGGAAGACGTCGAGTGCCCGCATGAACGAACTCTTCGAGAGCTGGAAAGCGGCCCAGAAGAACGGCATCCGACTTGGCCGCAGCAACGAGGACGCGCTCTGGAAGCGGTTCCGCTCGGCCCGCACCGTCTTTGACCGCCACCGCCGCGCCTACTTCTCCCAGTTGGACAGCACCAACTCGGCAGCCAAGGCCGCCAAGGAACAGCTGATCGTCGAGGCCGAGGCACTCTCCAGCTCCACGGACTGGGGATTCGCCGCGGGCGAATACCGGCGGCTCATGGAGCAGTGGAAGGCTACGCCCCGCGCCAGCCGCAAGGACGACGACGCGCTCTGGCTCCGCTTCCGTGCCGCGCAGGACGTCTTCTTCAGCAACCGCCAAGCTGCCAATGACGAGATCGACCAGCAGTACACAGCGAACCTTGCCGTCAAGGAAGAACTCATCGCCGAGGCCCAGGCCCTGCTGCCGATCACGGACCTCAACGCAGCCAAGAAGGCGCTGCAGTCCATCCGCGACCGCTGGGAAGACGCCGGCAAGGTCCCCCGCGCCGACATGGGCAGGATCGAAGCCGGCCTTCGCAAGGTTGAGGACGCCGTCCGCGAGGCCGAAGAGGACAAGTGGCGCCGGAGCAATCCGGAGACGAAGGCCCGCACAAACAGCGCCCTTTCGCAGCTGGAAGCGGCTATCGCCAACCTGCGGGAGGACCTGGAAAAGGCCGAAAAGGCCGGCGACCAGCGCCGCATCAAGGATGCCCGTGAGGCCCTTGAAGCACGCGAGGCGTGGCTTGACCAGATCCAGCGCTCGGCAAGCGACCTCGCCTAGCAGTAGACGCGCCTAGTACGTCCGCAGACAGGCCCCGGCCCGGTTATCCACATAACCAGGCCGGGGCCTGTTCGCGTTGTTGGTACCGCGGAATGATTGCTGGATGGCCCCGAGATTACCGCCTCCGCAGCAACAGGACCCCCCAGCCCAGGAGCTGTATGCGCCCAGCCCCCAGTTCACCTGGGCCGAGCTTCAGTCAATGGCTACGGACGGCGTGCTCACACCGCTCTATGAGAAGAGCTTCACTCCTTCCGGTCTGGATGTCACGCCCCGGCTCCGTGCCCGCGCTGCGGCCCTGGTGGTTCCGGACCGCATTCGCAGGAAGGTCATCGCGGGGCGCATGACGGCGGCCTGGATTTACGGCTGCGCGGACGCCCCTGAGCGGCTTTCACTCCTCGTGGACGCCAAACACCGTATATCGAGCTTGCGTTCGGCTCCCGGCTGCATTCTGCACGAAGTCCGTTTGGGCCAACTGGACGTGGTCAGCATCGGCGGGCTGCTCGTGACCAGTCCGCTACGGACCGCCGTCGATGTAGCTCTTCACGTCGAGGCGGACAGGGCGTTGCCTGCACTGCGCATGCTGCTGTCGAAGGAGGAGTTGGGTGTCCGGCTCCGGCTCTTGGTCCTCGCGGTGGAGGCGTCCGCGAGGGTCCCTCACAAGAAGGCCGCGTTGCGCAAGCTCGCAGCCTTGGGCCGGACCCCGGACGCTCCGGCCCGCGAAGTATCGCCGTCTGAGGCAGCCGCCTGAGTGGTGCGGTTCAACTTCTCCTGTGGTTGCCCGTGGTCCTGTAGACATCGAACACGCCGTCAATCCTGCGCACGGCACTAAGCACGTGGTGCAGGTACTTGGGATCGCCCATTTCGAAAGCGAACCGCGAGATGGCTACCCGGTCGCTGGAGGTGTGCACGGAGGCAGCCAGGATGTTGACGTGGTTGTCCGACAGCACCCGGGTGACGTCGGAGAGCAGGGACTTCCTGTCCAGGGCTTCCACCTGGATCTCCACCAGGAAGACGCTGGATTGGGTCGGAGCCCACTCAACCTCGACGATGCGATCGGGCTGGTCACGAAGATCCGAGACATTCGTACAGTCGGTGCGGTGCACGGACACCCCGGAGCCCCGCGTGACGAACCCGAGGATCGGATCGGGCGGCACCGGAGTGCAGCAGCGGGCAAGCTTCACCCAAACATCCCCGACACCGCGGACGATCACGCCGGAATCCGAGTACCGGACCTTTTGGAGTTGCGACGGGATGCTGACTTCGTCCAGGTCCTCGTCCGGCGTCTCATGGCCACCGAGGTGCTCCATGAGCTTTTCCATGACGGACTGAGCGGAGGTGTGACCATCTCCCACGCCGGCGTACAAGCCGGAGATATCGACATAGTGGAGTTCCTCGGCCACCGTCGAGAGTGCCTCATGCGTCATGAGGCGCTGCAGGGGCAGGTTCTGCTTACGCATAGCGCGGGTGAGCTGGTCCTTGCCGCGCTCGATGGCCTCCTCGCGCCGTTCCTTGCTGAACCACTGCCGGATCTTGTTGCGGGCCCGGGCGCTCTTGACGAAGTGCTGCCAGTCCTGGCTCGGTCCTGCGCCCTCGGCCTTGGACGTGAAGATCTCCACCCAGTCACCGTGATTGAGTTCGCTGTTGAGCGGAACCAGTTTGCCGTTGACGCGCGCACCGATAGTCCGGTGACCCACCTCGGTGTGCACCGCGTAGGCGAAGTCCACAGGCGTCGATCCTGCGGGAAGGGCCATGACCTCGCCCTTGGGAGTGAACACGAACACTTCCCGGGCATTGATTTCAAAACGCAGCGAGTCCAGGAATTCGCCCGGATCGGACGTTTCCTGCTGCCAGTCCACCAACGAACGCAACCAGCCCATGTCGCCGTCCTTGGGGCTCCCCGGGCCTACTGCGGTCCGGTTGGGCTGGTCCTTGTACTTCCAGTGCGCCGCCACGCCATACTCGGCACGGCGGTGCATTTCGTGGGTCCGGATCTGGATCTCGACGGGCTTGCCGCCCGGGCCGATGACCGTGGTGTGCAAGGACTGGTACATGTTGAACTTCGGCATGGCGATGTAGTCCTTGAACCTCCCCGGCAGGGGGTTCCAGCGCGAATGCAAAGTGCCAAGGGCCGCGTAACAGTCCCGGACGGAGTCCACGAGGACACGCACGCCCATGAGGTCGTTGATGTCGTCGAAGTCCTTGTCCCGGACGATCATCTTTTGGTAGATCGAGTAGTAATGCTTGGGGCGGCCCGTGATGGTGGCCTTGATGCGGGCGACGCGGAGGTCTTCGGCAATCTGGTTGCGGATGACGCTCAGGCTCTTTTCGCGCTCCGGAGTGCGGTCCCCCACCATCCGGACGATTTCTTCATATACCTTGGGGTACAGGGCGGCGAAGGAGAGATCTTCGAGTTCCCATTTGATCGTGTTCATGCCAAGGCGGTGGGCCAGCGGCGCAAAGATCTCGAGTGTTTCGCGCGCTTTGCGTGCGGAGGATTCGGCTGAAACGAAGCGCCACGTGCGCGCATTGTGGAGCCGGTCCGCCAGCTTGATCATCAGCACCCGGATGTCCTTGGCCATGGCCACAACCATCTTGCGGACGGTCTCGGACTGTGCGGCCTCGCCGAACTGGACCTTGTCCAGCTTGGTGACACCGTCCACGAGCATTGCGACCTCCGGGCCGAAATCGCGGGTCAGGTCGGCCAAGGTGTATGGCGTGTCCTCCACAGTGTCGTGCAGGAGTGCCGCAGCCAGGGTTGTCCCGGTGAGGCCCAGTTCAGCGAGGATCGTGGCCACTGCAACGGGATGGGTGATGTACGGATCGCCGCTCTTCCGCTTCTGCCCCTGATGGCTTCGCTCTGCGACGGTAAAGGCCCGCTGGATGAGATCGAGGTCTTCCTTGGGGTTGTTTGCCCTGACGGTCCGCAGGAGCGGTTCCAGGATGGGCGAATAGGTGCTCGTGCCCCGTCCCGTCAATTTGGCCAGCCTGGAGCGCGTCCGCTCGCGTCGTCCGGGGAACGTCGGGCGCGCGCCGGGGCTGTCCACGGGCACACCGTCCACGGTGCTACCCGTAGCTGCAGTTGCGGTGCCGGGCACGCGGCTCAGGCCACCCTCTCCGCCCGCCGGCGGCGCCGACGTCGTACGTTCCTCCACAAAAGCACCTCTCACGACTGACTTAATTCTCCCAGTCTATTCCCGCTTGTGACCTCTCCAAGAACCGATACCCAGATGACGGAGCCGGGAAACAGAAGGGCCGGTCACCGCTTGTCAACGGTGACCGGCCCCTCAAGGAAAACGGAGGCTAAACGGCCGCAGCTTCCGGGTTCGCGCTGGCGGCCGCCGCGCGCCGGGCAGCCACCTTCTTGGCCTGCTTCTGCAGCTCGGGTTCACTCTGGCGCAGCCATGCGTAGAGCGGAGCCGCGATGAAGATCGTAGCCGCTGTACCGATCAGGATGCCGACGAACAACGCGAGGGACAGGTCGCGGAGTGTGCCGGCACCCAGCAAGCCGGCACCGATGAACAGAATCGCGGCGACGGGCAGTACTGCCACCATCATGGTGTTGATGGAGCGCACCAGGGTTTGGTTGACGGCAAGGTTGACTTCTTCGGCGAAAGTGCGCCGGCTCGAGGTGGCGATATCCGAGGTGTTCTCACGGATCTTGTCGAACACCACCACGGTGTCGTACAAGGAGTAGCTGAGCACGGTGAGGAAACCGATGATGGCCGACGGCGTCACCTCGAAGTCGCTCAAGGAGTAAACACCGGCTGTGGTGAACATCGTGACGAGCATGCCGACGAGGGCGGAAACCGACATCTTCCACGTGCGGAAGTACAGCGCCATCAAGAGGGCAGCCAAGCCTACGAACACCGCGAGGCCGATCAGGGACTGCTTGGTGACATCCTGCCCCCACGTGGGACCGATGAAGGTCGACGTGACCTGGTTTTCGGTGACGCCGTAGGCCTTCGCGAGGTCTGCCTTGATCTTGATGGTCTGGTCATCGCTGAGCTTGTCTGTCTGGATCCGCATAGTGCTTCCAGCGACATTGGCGACGCGCGGAACAGCACCGGGAACGATGTCGTGGACTGCCTTCTCGCCCAGGCTGGTCTCCGTGGTCTTCACGTTGGACACCGTGAACTCGGAGCCGCCGCGGAAGTCGATTCCGAGGTTGTAGCCGCCCTTGGCAACCGGCAGGAGGATCGAGATCGCCACCGCCACTGCGGCGATGATGAACCAGATCTTCTTGCTCGAAACGAAGTTGTAAGAACGCTTGCCTGTGTAGAGCTCGTTGCCGAACTTTGCGAAGCTCGTGGTCATTACTTCTCCTCCTTGTTGCCGTTGGAAGAACCAGCCAGCTGAGCTTGCTTCTCGGCAAGCCGACGTTCGGCGATGGTCATGCGGCGCTCGGCTTCAGCGGCCGCACCCGTGTTGCGGGCACGCACGACGGCGGGTTTCTCGGCCGGCGTACGGAGCCTTCCGGCACCGCGGTACAGGGGCACGGCGCCCAGGCGCTCAGGGTCGAGGCCGGAGAAACGGTGGCCCTCCCCGAAGAACTTGGTCCGGGCAAGCACCTGAAGCGTGGGGTGCGTGAACATGAACACGACCAAGAGGTCTGCAACAGCGGTGAGGCCAAGGGTGAAGGCGAAGCCGCGGACGTTTCCAACAGCGACGAAGTACAACACCACGGCGGCAAGCAGGTTGACGGCCTTGGATGCAAGGACCGTCCGCTTGGCGCGCTTCCAACCGTTCTCGACGGCGGATACGAGGCCCTTGCCTTCACGAAGTTCGTCACGGATGCGTTCGAAGTACACGATGAACGAGTCGGCTGTCTGGCCGATGGCCACGATAAGACCAGCCACACCGGCAAGGGAGAGCCGGTAGTTCTCGGTCCAGCCAAGGATCGCGATGGCCAGGTACGTGAGGCCGCCGGCCACCACGAGCGAGAGGATCGTGACAAAGCCCAAGGCCCGGTACTGGAAGAGCGAATAGACCACCACGAGCAGCAGACCGATCACGCCGGCCATCAGGCCAAGACGCAACTGTTCGCCACCGAGGGTGGCGGAAATCTGTTCCTCGGACTGGATATCGAAGCTGATGGGCAAAGCGCCGTAGCGAAGCTGGTCCGACAACGCCTGGGCCGAGGCTTGCGTGAAGTTACCCGTGATCTGCGGCTTTCCGTCGGTGATGACGGCGAGGGCGCGAGGCGCGGAGATCACCTGGTCATCCAGGACGATGGCGAACTGTGCCTTGGGGTCGTTGCCGCCCTGCGCCTGCGAGGCTACGTAGAACTGGTTGAGCCGCTGGGTGACGTCCTTGAACGTCTTGGTGGCGTTGGCATTGAACGTGATGGTCACGCCCCACGCATTGGTGACCGAGCCTTGGGCGCCCCGGACGGGATCAAACGAGGACGAAACGATGTCCTGGCCCTTCACCTCGACGGGACCAAGAATGTACTTGACGGCGGGCGTCTTGGCCGTCGCCGGCTCGCAGGTCACCAGCGGCTTGCCCGGGTCCGACCGCGGCCGCTTGTCCTGGGAAGGATGGACGCAGTCCAAGGCCTCGAAGGCCTTGTAGACGTCCGCGGTGACCCAGTTGCTGTCGCTGGCGTTGGTCGGCGCGGCAGTAGGCTTCGGCAGGCTTGCGTCCGGAGTCCGCGAGGCCTCCGGAACAGGGGCCGGGTCCCCGGCGGTGATCACCGGGCGGAAGTTCATGTCGGCTGATGCCTGGATCAGGGCGCGGGTTTCCGAACTTGGCGTACCGGGAAGGCTCACCACAACGTTACGGCCGGACTGCGTGGTGATTTCCGCTTCGGCGACACCTGAGCTGTCGACGCGTTGGCGGATAATCGCCACGGCCTGGTTCAACTGTTCTTCGTTGATGCCGGTTGATCCTTCGACCTTGGGCGCGAGAATCATTTGCGTGCCGCCCTCAAGGTCAAGCGCGAGCTTCGGGGCCCAGCTGGCGTGACCAGTGATGACGCCGCCGCCGAGGACTGCGGTCAGTACAGCGAATATTGCGACAAGCCAGATCAGCACCCTGCGGGCTGCATTTTTGTGGCCGGTTCGTGCCATGTTCGATCTTCCTGTTGATGACGGAACAGCCGCCGACGTGCACTGGTGAGCGCAGGCCGGCGGCGATTCATTGCCGTAGAACTATTCCCGCTTGTTGAGCGGGTACGGGCTAGTTGTCCTTCTTGCCCTCGTCGTTGAGGCGCTTGAGGGTTTCCTCCGGGGTCTCCTTGGATGCAGATCCATCGGATTCCTCTACCGTCAGCGACGACGCGTCGTCCGGGACGTCGACAGCGGCCTCCGCGACGGGCTCAACGATCTTGGTAACGGCCTGGCGGTGCACCGTGGCGAGGTTGCCCGGGGACAGTTCCAAGACCACTTTGTTCTCGGCTTCGTCCATCGAGACGATTCGGCCGAACAGTCCGAAACTGGTCATGACCTCGACGCCCGGGGCAAACTGGGACTGCAGCTGGGCCTGCTGTTGCTGCGTCTTCTTGTTGCGGCGGAACATCATGAAGATGAAGACGCCGAGCATGGCGAACAGCAGGATTGTCATTGGATCCACAGGGAAGTTCCGTTCTTTACATACGTTTTTGGTTTCACGGCCATGTCTGCCCGGTGGATCCGGCGGCCGTGGGGCTTTTGCCCACATGGCCGCGCAATGCTCCGACGGGCGGGCACAGAACCAAGGACTCGAACGTGCCGAGTGTCATACCAGTCTAGAGGGTTAAGCTGGATGGATCGTGCTAACGGCCGGTGTCGATGGTTTCCGCCCCATTTTCGCTGTCCTCGAACAGCGCCAGCGGGTCCTGGCCGAACACTCCGGGCGGCACGGCATAGCCAAGGTGCGTCCAGGCCGATGCCATGGCAATCCTGCCGCGCGGCGTCCGGCCCAGCAGGCCTTCCCGCACCAAGTATGGCTCAGCAACTGTTTCGACGGTTTCCGGTTCCTCTCCGACGGCGATCGCGAGGGTGGAAAGGCCCACGGGCCCGCCGTTGAACTTCAGGATCAGGGCCTCCAACACGGCACGGTCCAGTCGGTCCAATCCACGTTGGTCCACTTCGTACATGTCCAACGCGGCGGAAGCGGCACGGGCGTCGATTTGTTCAATGCCGTGCACCAAAGCCCAGTCCCGGACCCGGCGCAGCAGCCGGTTGGCGATACGGGGGGTTCCCCGGGACCGGCCCGCTATCTCGCTGAAGCCGGCCGAGTTGACCTTCAAATCGAGCAGTCCGGCCGAGCGGCGCAGTACGAGTTCCAGCTCCTCTACGGAATAGAACTCAAGGTGGCCGGTAAAACCAAAACGGTCACGCAGCGGTCCAGGGAGCAGCCCCGCCCGCGTGGTGGCGCCAACGAGGGTGAATGGCGGCAGCTCAAGCGGAATGGCAGTAGCACCCGCACCCTTGCCTACCACGATGTCCACCCGGAAGTCCTCCATGGCCATGTAGAGCATTTCCTCGGCGGGCCGGGACATCCGGTGGATCTCATCGAGGAAGAGCACTTCGCCCTCAGAAAGCGAGGAGAGGATGGCAGCGAGGTCGCCGGCGTGCTGGATCGCAGGGCCGCTGCTGATGCGCAAGGGAGCGTTCATCTCCGCCGCGATGATCATGGAGAGCGTGGTCTTACCCAGCCCCGGGGGACCTGAAAGCAGGACGTGGTCCGCGCTGCGGCCGCGCATTCTCGAGGCTTCCAGCACCAACGCGAGTTGTTTCCGGACACGGTGCTGGCCAACGAAGTCGTGCAGGTTCTTGGGGCGCAGTGCGGCCTCGATGACGCGCTCTTCGGGCTCCTCTCCCCCGGCAACGAGCGACTGCTCAACCACGGCTGCCTACCCGGTTTCCAGCACGGGCGCCGTCCTGCCCCAGCCAGCGAAGGGTTGCACGCAGGATCTGGGCGACGTTGCCGGCGTCGGCAAGCTCCGGAGAATCGGCCATTGCCTTCTCGATGCTGCCCGAGGCGTCCTTCTCCGACCATCCGAGGCTCGTCATGGCAGCGACCACCTGCGGTTTCCAGGCGGACTCGGCCGCGACGGCGGGGGCGGCTCCGGGCGCGGTACCGTGGGGCACCAGTTTGCCCGCAAGCTCAAGGACGATCCTGCCGGCCACCTTCGGCCCGATGCCGGGTACCTTGGTGAACGACTTGGCGTCACCGGAATGCGCGGCCACCCGGATGGCCTCGGGCTCATGGACGGCCAGCACGGCGAGGGCCAGCCGGGGCCCAACACCGCTCACGCTAAGCAGGACATCGAAAACTTCCCGCTCGTCGTCGTTCGAGAAACCAAAGAGCGTCAGGGAGTCCTCCCGGACGATCAAGGAGGTGAACAGCTTCGCTTCCTCGCCGACGTGCAGGTGGCTGAGGGTCTGGGGCGTGGCGTAGACGCTCATTCCGGCGCCGTTGAGGTCGATGACAGCCGTGGAAAGGCTGACGTGTGCCACGGTTCCGCGGAGAAAACTGATCAAGACCCGGCTCCTGAGTACTGCCCCGCGCAGGATGCGATTGCAGGTATGACTGCATCCATGACGCGGGGGCTATCCGAACATATCTACGAATACCCTAGCAAGGGCAAGGGACAATTACCGGGCGCGGCGCGCTTTCGCTTCGGCTTCAGCCCACGCCCGCTGGGCGGGCGTCAGCGCGCTGCTGCCCGGACCGGTAGTAGAAATGGCGGCGCCGCTGCCGGCCCGCCACGCGTGCGTGACGGCGAGGGCCAGCGCGTCCGCGGCATCCGCCGGGCGGGGCGGGGCGTCCAGGCGCAGGATTTTGGTGATCAGTTTCGTCACCGCTTCCTTGTTGGAGGTGCCGCTTCCCGTGACGGCGGCTTTGACCTCCGACGGCGTGTGGAGCGCCACCGGGATTCCCCGCCGCGCGGCGGCCGCGATGACGACGCCGGATGCCTGGGCAACGCCCATGACCGTGCTCACGTTCAACTGGGAGAAAACCCGTTCCACCGCGAGGACGTCGGGTTCATACAGGTCCAGCCATTCGTCGATGGCCTTGGCGATGACCAGCAAGCGCTGGTCCAATGATTGCTCCGGCGAGGTTCCGACGACGCCGACGGCCACCATGGTTGCGCGGCGGTTCCGTTCGACGTCGACCACTCCAATGCCGCAACGGGTGAGGCCCGGATCGACTCCCAATACGCGAAGAGTCAAGTCCGGGCCTCCCTGTTTGTCATGAAGCTGTGCCGCAATCGGGCGTTACTCGGACTCGAGTGCAGCCTGGACTTCCTCGCTCATGTCCGCGTTGGTGTAGACGTTCTGGACGTCGTCGAGGTCCTCAAGGGCGTCGACGAGCTTCATGAACTTCTTGGCACCGTCGAGGTCCAGAGGCACCTGCATGGACGGGACGAATTCAGCTTCGTCCGTGTCGTATTCGATGCCGGCTTCCTTGAGGGCTTCGCGGATGGCGGGGAGATCCGTGGGTTCCGAGTGGATTTCCCAGTTGTCGCCGTTGTCCTTGACTTCCTCGGCGCCGGCGTCGAGCACGGCCATCAGGATGTCGTCTTCGCTGAGCCCGTTCTTGGGCAGGTTCACGACGCCCTTGCGGGTGAAGAGGTAGCTCACCGAGCCGGGATCGGCGATGGTGCCGCCGTTGCGGGAAATCGCCAGGCGGACCTCGGAGGCAGCGCGGTTCTTGTTGTCCGTCAGGCACTCGATCAGGAGGGCGGAACCCTGCGGGCCGCGGGCCTCGTACATGATCTCCGTGTAGTCAACCACTTCGCCGGTCAGGCCCGCGCCGCGCTTGATGGCGCGGTCGATGTTGTCGGCGGGAACCGACGTCTTCTTGGCTTTGGTGACAGCCAGTTCCAGGCTGGGGTTGCCTGCAAGGTCCGGTCCGCCCATGCGGGCCGCGACTTCAATGTTCTTGATCAGTTTGGCGAACGACTTGGCCCGGCGGCTATCGAGGATGGCCTTCTTGTGCTTGGTCGTCGCCCATTTGGAGTGGCCTGACATGCTTTAAACTTCCCCTCTGATCATTCGAATAAACAATTCATGCACGCGTTTCTCCCCAGTCACTTCCGGGTGGAAGGAGGTGGCCAGCAACCGGCCTGATCGCACTGCAACAATTCTAGCCAACCCGTGCAAAGTGTCCGTGTGCGCGGCTTTGCCCGGCTCCACCTGGGCAAGGATTTCGACGCCGGGACCGACCCGTTCCACCCACGGTCCACGGATGAAAACGGCGTGCACAGGATCGACGCCGGACTCGCCCGCGCTGAACTCGAGGCCTTTGAAGTCGAGATCGGTTTCGAAGGATTCGCGCTGGCGGCCGAAGGCGTTGCGACGGACCGTGATGTCCAATCCACCGAACGTCTGCTGCGGATTCCCGGCGAGATCGGTGGCGGGATCGGCGATGTCCTCCGCGAGGAGGATCATGCCGGCGCACGATCCATAGACCGGCAGCCCTGACGCGATCTGCTTGCGAATCGGATCGGCGAGTTCGAAGACCCGCGCCAGCTTGTCGATGGTGGTGGACTCGCCGCCGGGAATGATGAGCCCGTCGATGTCGTCGAGCTCCGCCGGACGCCGGATGCCGACGCCGGTGGCACCGGCCGCTTCGACGGCGTGGATGTGCTCACGAAAGTCGCCTTGTAGTGCGAGGACACCGATGCGCAGGCCCGAGCCCACGCTTGATGAAGCCTCGAAAGGGGGATTGGTCATTCGACCATCATAATGCGCCGCCCCCGCCGGGTGTGCGCCGGTGGCCGGACAGCGGGCCTGCGGCACGAGGTTCATGCACTAACTGGGATATATTACAGAGCATGTTTTCGTTCACCGTTCCACTCGGCAAGCTGGTCCGTACTGTGTCCCGGCTGCGCGGCGGGGGTTCGGCTTTGCCCGGCCTCGTGGTCGAGAAAATCGATCCCGGCTTCATGCAGAGGACCCTGTCCTCGCTCCCCCATGGAGTGGCGGTGGTGAGCGGAACCAACGGCAAGACGACCACTACGAAAATGGTGGTGGAACTCCTGGAGAGCCAAGGACTGAAGGTCTTCACCAACCGGACCGGAAGCAACTTCACGCGTGGCGTGGCAGCCGCGCTTCTCGGAGCGGTGGACTGGCGCGGCAGGTTGGACGCCGACGTCGCGGTGTTGGAGCTCGACGAGGCACACGCCGTGCATTTCGTGAACAAGGTGCCCCCGCGCTACTGCCTCCTCCTCAATGTCCTGCGGGACCAACTGGACCGGTTCGGCGAAATCGACACCACGGCGCTCCTCCTCCAGCGCATCGCCGAGCGGACCACCGGCACCGTGGTACTGAACCGGGAGGACCCGCGGGTCGCCCGTATTGCCTCGGCCGTCAGTGGCCCCGAGGTGCTCTACTTCGGACTCGACGAATCGCTCCGCAGCACCTTCCCGAACGACGACGACATGCGGTCCGCGGCGTCGGGTACCAGCGCCCGCGGTGACGTTCCCCCGTCCCCGGCGGCCGACGTCGTACTCCGCCGGGTCGGTACCGACGACGCGGACTTCGAGTTCGACGGCGCCGTGGTGTCGACACACATGAAACTCCGCGGCGTCTACAACATCTTCAATGCCGCCGCCGCATTGGTCCTGGCCAGGAGCATCACCGGAGCAAGCGGGCAGCCAGCTGACGCCGCGAAGTTGGTCAAGGCCCTCTCCGAAGTGGCTCCTGCGTTCGGCCGCGGAGAGAGCCTGACCGTCGACGGCCAACCCTTCGAGTTAGTCCTCGTGAAGAACCCGAGCGGTTTCCGCCTGGGGCTGAAGTCGTTCCCGGCGAAGGGCTACGCGTCCATGATCGCCATCAACGACAACTATGCCGACGGCCGTGACATGTCGTGGCTTTGGGACGTTGAATTCGACTCGCTGCGCGAGGACGGCGTCGACGTCGTGAGCGGCGTCCGCGCCTACGACATGGCCTTGCGCCTCCAGTACGACGAGGTCCGCTTCGGCTCAGTGGACACCGACATCCCTGCGGCGCTGGCAGAATTCATCCGGGGGGCAGCGGGCAAACCGAAACGCGTTTTCTGCACCTACACCGCGATGTTGGCGATCCGGCGCGAACTCTCCAAAATCACCACAGTAGAGGTGGTCTCATGACCCCGGCCGAAAGCACCACCCACGCCAGCAAGGGCACCATCCGGGTCCTCCAGCTCTATCCCCGTGACATGAACATCTACGGCGACTGGGGAAACGCGCTCGTCTTGCGGCAGCGCCTGCTCTGGCACGGCTACACGCCCGAACTTCTCGAATACAACGTGGGCGACGACTTCCCCGAAGACGTCGACCTCATTGTGGGCGGCGGCGGCCAGGACAGCGGCCAGCTGGTCATCCAGGAAGACCTCCAGGCGCGGGCTGGGCATCTGCGCGGCATGGCCGAGGACGGGACGCCCATGCTGGTCATTTGCGGGCTCTACCAGCTTTTCGGCAAGTTCTTCAAGACGAAGAGCGGGCCTGTCATCCCCGGCATCGGCATCCTGGATGTCGAAACCGTCGGCACCGACGAACGGCTCATCGGAAACGTCACCCTCACGTCCCCCGAGTTCGGCGAAATCATGGGCTACGAGAACCACAGCGGACAGACCACCCTGGGCGCCGGCGTCGAGCCCCTCGGCACCGTGTCCAAGGGTGCGGGCAACAACAGCAAGGACAACCATGAAGGCGCCAGGCACCGGAATGTGGTTGCAAGCTACCTGCACGGTTCCTTGTTGCCCAAGAATCCTGCCATCGCCGATTTCCTGATCCGCACCGCCGTCGAACGCAAGTACGGCACTTTCGTCCCGGGAAATCCCGACGACGACTTCGCCCGCCTCGCGCGCGAACACGCGGCGCGCCGGCCGCGGTAGCGAGCTGCGTGGAGCCGCGAGCCGCGTTAGGCGGCCGCGTGGAGCCGCGTTAGCGAGCGGTCAACCGTTGTGGGCGGGGGCCCCGCATGAAAGGGTTGCTTGATGACGAACCCTCTCTTGGAGCCGAGTACCCTTCCCTTCGGATTGCCGCCTTTCGCAAGCATCCGGGACAGCCACTACGCCGAAGCCGTGGATGCGGGCCTCGCTGAGCACCTGGCCGAGATCCGGTCCATCGTCGAGAATCCGGAGCCCGCTTCCTTCGACAACACGGCGGTTGCCATGGAACGCTCCGGCCGGCTGCTGGAGCGTGCGGCGGCTGCGTTCTTCACGCTGGTCTCCGCCGACGCCTCGGAGGCTATCCTCGAACTCGAAACCGAGTTGTCGCCCCGTTTCGCGAGCCACCAGGATGCGATCTACCTCAACCGCGGACTGTACGAACGATTCGCGGCGATAGACACGTCAGGACTTGATGACGAGTCCCTCCGCCTGGTCAAGGAGTATCTCCGGGAGTTCCGCCAGTCAGGGATCCAGCTTGATCCGGCTGACCAGGAAAAGCTCAAGGGCCTCAATGCTGAGCTCTCCCGCTTGGGAACCGAGTACGGGCAGCGCGTTAAGGAAGCCATGAAAGCCGCCGCCCTCGTCGTCGACGACGCCGCGGAACTCACCGGCCTGCCAGCGGACGACATCGCCAGCGCCGCCGAGGCAGCACGCATTGCCGGGCACGAGGGGAAATACCTGCTGACCCTCATACTGCCGAGCAACCAGCCTGCTTTGGCTTCATTGCAGAACCGTGACCTCCGCCGCCGCTTGTATGAAGCGTCGGTCGCACGGGGAAGCGACGGCGGCCCCCTGGATGTCCTGGAACAGGTGAAGGCGATGGTGCGGTTGCGCGCCGAAAAGGCGGCACTTCTCGGGTACGGCAACTACGCCGAACTGGTCAGCGACCGCCAGACCGCTCCCGATTTCGCCGCTGTACAGACAATGCTCAACAGGCTCGCTCCTGCCGCCATCCGCAACGCCGACGCCGAAGCAGCCACCTTGGCGGAGAGCGCGGGCCATCGTTTGGAGGCCTGGGACTGGGCCTACTACTCTTCGAAGGTCCGGCGGGAACGGTTCGAGGTGGATGAACAACTCCTGCGCCCCTACTTCGAATTAAACCGGGTCCTCGCAGACGGCGTGTTCTTCGCAGCCACGAGCCTCTTCGGGATCACTTTCCACGAGCGGAACGACCTTGAGGGCTACCACCCCGATGTCCGCGTCTGGGAGGTGCGGAACGAGGACGGCTCCCAGCTTGGCCTTTTCCTGGGCGACTATTACTCGCGGGACTCCAAGCGCGGCGGGGCGTGGATGAACGCTCTCGTGGAACAGTCAACGCTGCTCGGTACCAAGCCGGTGGTGCTCAACAACCTGAACGTCTCCAAGCCCCCGGCCGGGGAACCCACCCTGCTCACGCTGGATGAGGTCCGGACCGCATTCCACGAGTTCGGCCATGCCTTGCACGGACTCTTCTCCAACGTCACGTATCCACGGTTCGCCGGAACCTCGGTCCCCCGGGACTTCGTGGAGTATCCGTCTCAGGTCAACGAGATGTGGATCATGTGGCCGGAGGTTATCGGCAAATACGCCCGCCACCACGCCACCGGCGAACCGCTCCCCCAGGACGTCGTCGACCGCCTCAACGGGTCCAGGCTGTGGGGCGAAGGTTTCGCCACCACGGAATACCTGGGCGCCGCCCTGTTGGACCTGGCCTGGCACGTGCTCGACGCCGACGCTGTTCCCCAGGATGCCCTGGACTTCGAAGCCAAGGCCTTGGCTGCGGCAGGCGTGGCGCACTCCCTGATACCGCCCCGGTACCGCACGGGGTACTTCCAACACATCTTCGCCGGCGACTTCTACGCGGCCGGGTACTACTCGTACATCTGGAGTGAAGTGCTGGACGCGGAGACGGTGGACTGGTTCACGGAGAACGGCGGGCTGCTGCGCGGGAACGGCGAACGGTTCCGCTCGGAACTCCTCTCCCGCGGCAATAGCCGGGACCCGCTGGAATCGTTCCGCATACTCCGCGGCCGCGAGGCCTCACTCGACCCACTCCTTAAGCGCCGCGGGCTCGAGTAATCCCCTCACCGATTGCTCCGCAAGCGCCGTTTTGAGCCGCGAAAACGACCCTTGCTCAGCAATCGATGGTGTTAAAGTACGACGCCGACCGGTCACCATCGTTTGAAAGGTGACCGACCGGCGTCGTGCTAGGCCGCACTATGCAGGCAGGCCCTGGTCCGGCAGCGTGCGTAAAAGGGGCCCCGCTCGCCGCGAAGCGGCCTCAGCGGGGAATAGCACGCAGAGGATCGGGGCCTACCGGCACGCCAAGAACGTGGGGAATAGCACGCAGAGGACTGCCATTGCCCAGACCTAGGTAAGCCCTACCAGCCGCGTTCTGCGAGGCGGTGGGGCTCGGGGATTTCCTCGACGTTGATGCCGACCATCGCTTCGCCCAGGCCACGGGAGACCTTGGCGATGACGTCGGGGTCGTCGTAGAAGGTGGTGGCCTTCACGACGGCGGCGGCACGCTGGGCCGGGTTGCCGGACTTGAAGATGCCCGAACCGACGAACACGCCGTCCGCGCCGAGCTGCATCATCATTGCGGCGTCGGCCGGGGTGGCGATACCGCCGGCGGTGAAGAGGACGACCGGGAGCTTGCCGGTGGCGGCGATTTCCTTGACGAGTTCGTACGGTGCCTGCAGCTCCTTGGCCGCGACGTAGAGCTCGTCCTCGGGAAGCGAGGTCAGGTTCTTGATCTGGGCGCGGATCTGGCGCATGTGGGTGGTGGCGTTGGAGACGTCTCCAGTGCCGGCTTCACCCTTGGAGCGGATCATGGCAGCGCCCTCGTTGATGCGGCGCAGCGCCTCGCCGAGGTTGGTGGCACCGCAGACGAAGGGAACCGTGAAGTTCCACTTGTCGATGTGATGGGTGTAGTCAGCCGGGGTCAGGACCTCGGACTCGTCGATGTAGTCCACGCCGAGGGACTGCAGGACCTGGGCTTCGACGAAGTGGCCGATACGGGCCTTGGCCATCACCGGGATGGACACGGCGGAGATGATCTGGTCGATCATGTCCGGGTCCGACATGCGGGACACGCCGCCCTGGGCTCGGATGTCGGCGGGGACGCGCTCGAGCGCCATGACGGCCACAGCACCGGCATCTTCGGCGATGCGGGCCTGCTCGACGTTGACGACGTCCATGATGACGCCGCCCTTGAGCATCTCGGCCATGCCGCGCTTGACGCGGCTGCTGCCCGTAACGCTGGCTGCGGACGAACCGGCTTCGTTGCTTACATCAGGTGTAGACACAAAAACCCCTATGGGTAGATAGAAGACCTTCGCCGGGGCGCAGGCGGACAGGGGCCACACACGGCGCGCACCGGATTTCCAGGTCACATTGACCAAGTAACTTCAATACTAGTCCCCTGCGCTGTGCCCGCCGTACTTGATTACCAGCCTGGTACACGGCCGCTCTGGCGTAAGCGCCGCTGGTCCGGTTGCCGAGGCGATCCGGGTTCATTGGGAGCTTGGCACCTGATT
>NZ_JAKEEC010000039.1 GCF_021483235.1 Arthrobacter alkaliphilus
TCCGAAGTCCCCATCACCTCCGTCACCAACGGCGTCCACGTACCGACGTGGATCGATCCGAAGATGAGCCGGCTCGCTGCAAACCACTTCGGCAGCACCGACGTGGATGCCACCGGTTGGGACAAGGTCTACAGCGTGGATGATGCCGAGCTCTGGGGCTTGCGGCGCGAGTTGCGTTCGGCCTTGGTTGAGGACGTCCGGCGCCGCCTCCGGGCGTCGTGGAAGATGCGCGGTGCGGCTGATGCGGAGCTGGGCTGGACCGATACGGTGCTGGACCCGGACGTGCTCACGATCGGGTTCGCCCGGCGCGTACCGACCTACAAGCGCCTGACCTTGATGCTGCGGGACCCGGCCCGGCTCAAGGCGCTGCTGCTGCACCCGAAGCACCCCATCCAGCTGGTCATCGCCGGCAAGTCCCACCCGGCCGATGACGCGGGCAAGAAAATGATCCAGGACCTGGTGAAGTTCACCGACGATCCCGCCGTGCGGCACCGGATCGTGTTCCTGCCCAACTACGACATCGCGATGGCCCGCACCCTCTTCCCGGGCTGCGACGTGTGGCTGAACAACCCGCTCCGGCCCCTGGAGGCCTGCGGGACCTCGGGGATGAAGGCGGCCATCAACGGGTCCCTGAACCTTTCGGTCCTGGATGGCTGGTGGGATGAGATGTACGACGGCGAGAACGGCTGGGCGATCCCGACCGCGAACAACGACGCGACCGCCACCGAACGCGATGACATCGAAGCCGCCGCGCTGTACGAGCTGCTGGAAACCCAGGTGGCACCGCGGTTCTACGGCTCCACGGTCTCCGCGGACGCCGGCGCGGCCGGGCCTTCGCAGTCCGGCCCGGAAGCCGTCCCGACGCACTGGGTGTCCATGATCAAGCACACCCTGGCCCACCTCGGCCCGGTCGTCTCGGCCGAGCGGATGCTCCAGGACTACGTCAACACCCTCTACCGCCCCGCGGCCGTCGCAGGCAGGCAAGCGGGAACGGCGTCGTTCAAGGAAGCGAAGGAACTGGCGGCCTGGAGCACGAAGGTCCGCGACGCCTGGCCGCAACTGATGGTGGAACACGTCGATTCCATCGGCGTCTCCGAGGAACCGCAGATCGGCGACACCCTCCAGGTCAACGCCTACATCGCCCTAAACGACATCACGCCCGAGGACGTCTCGGTAGAAGTGGCGTATGGCAGGGCCCAGGACGGGGACGAACTGGAAGATGTGGCCCTGGTCGAGCTGAGCGAAGCAGAGGACCTCGGCAACGGGCGCCACCTGTTCACCGGGACCATCCTGATCAACCGCTCCGGATCCTTCGGCTACACCGTCCGGGTCTTCCCGAAGCACCCGGCCCTCGCCTCGAAGGCCGAACTCGGGCTCATCGCGAACGCCTAGGAATGCGGGCTGGTTTTGGCTACCTGAAGTCGCGGGAAGTGGACTTCACCGTCAGGACCAAGGGTTCCAGCTTGTCGGCCACCAGATTGGTGACTCCTTCCGGTGTCCTTTCAAGGAAGCCCCGGATGATCAGCGCTGATGACTCACGGGCGACCCGGCGATGCCTCTTCCACAGGCCAACGCTGCAGATGACATTGAGGATGCCGCTCTCGTCCTCCAGATTGACGAAGGTGATCCCTTGCGCGGTCTGGGGGCGTTGGCGGTGGGTCACGACGCCGGCCACTTCAACCCGTGTGCCGGAATCGACCTGGGAGAGCCGGTCCACCCGCAGCACACCCCTCGACTCCAGGGCACCGCGGACATGGCGCATCGGGTGGTCATCGGTTGTGATGCCTGTGGCCCACATGTCGTAGGCGACATTTTCCACGGGAGAGAGCTCGGGCAGCAGCGGCGGCTGGACCGCAACGCGGGTCCCCGGCAATTGTCCTTCCCGCTCGAGGGCGGCATCGCCGGCCTGCCACAGCGCTTCCCGGCGGTTCATGCCGAGCGAATCCAGTGCGCCCGCTGACGCGAGTGCTTCCAGTTGGTCGGCACTGAGGTTCGCGCGGCGGGACAGATCCGCCATGTCCCGGTAGGCGCCATGCTCCTCACGCTCGGCGACGATCCGCTTCGCAACCTCTGCCCCGATGGACGTGACGCCGTCGAGTCCAAGCCGCACCGCGTGTGAGCCATCACGCCGGTGCAGGTGGTCCTCGCGTGGCCGATCCAGCTCGAACGGCCCGATCTCCGGCTGGTGGAAGGACAGGCAGGACTCCATGCCGCCCACCTGGCCTGCCTCCGCCTGTGCAGCGTCATTGAGCACTTCGAGGGTTGCCTCGGCAAGGGAATGGAGGACATCGGGACGCAGCACCTGGACCCCGTGCCTGCGGGCATCCGCCACGAGGGTTTGCGGGGAGTAGAAGCCCATGGGCTGCGCCCGAAGCAGGGACGCGAGGAACGCGCCAGGGTAGTGCAGCTTCAACCAGGAGCTTGCATAGACCAACACCGCGAAGCTCAAGGAGTGTGACTCTGCGAAACCGAAGTTCGCAAAAGCCTGGATCTTGCCGTAGATAGCGTCGGCGTCGTCCTTGCTGATGCCGTTGGCCGCCATGCCAGCATAGAGCTTGGCCTCAAGCGTCTCGATCTTCTCCCTGCCCCGTTTGGAACCCATCGCGCGGCGGAGCAGATCCGCGTCCTCGGCGGTGCAGCCGCCCACGGCAACCGCCATCTGCATGAGCTGCTCCTGGAACAAGGGCACACCCAGGGTCCGTTTGAGCACAGGCTCCAGCAACGGATGAAGATAGGTGATCTTTTCCACACCTGCACGGCGTCGGATGTATGGGTGGACGGCACCGCCTTGGACGGGACCTGGCCGGATCAGCGCGATTTCGATCACCAGGTCGTAGAATTCCCGCGGTTTCAGCCGCGGCAGCGTGCTGATCTGCGCCCGTGATTCCACTTGGAACACCCCGATCGAATCGGCCCGGCAGAGCATGTCGTAAACGGCCGGTTCTTCCCGCGGGATGGTCTCGATGGTCCAACGCTCCCCGAAATGCTTGTCGATCAGGTCGAAGGAGTACTGCAGGGCCGCGAGCATGCCAAGGCCGAGAAGGTCGAACTTGACCAGGCCCATCCATTCGCAATCGTCCTTGTCCCACTGCAGGACCGTGCGGTTTTCCATCCGGGCACGTTCGATGGGCACCACTTCGCCAACAGGCCGTTCGGTGAGGACCATGCCGCCGGAGTGGATGCCCAGGTGCCGGGGGAAGCCCAGTATCTGGTCGGCGAGGTCCAGGACCGGAGCCGGGATGTTGTTGGTTTTTCCATCGCTGAGATCGCCCCAATGATCAAGCCGCTTGGACCATGCGTCCTGCTGGCCCTGGCTGTAGCCGAGCGCCTTGGCAATGTCCCTGACAGCGTTCTTCGGCTTGTAGCTGATGACATTCGCTACCTGGGCCGCGTTGAACCGTCCGTACTTGCGGTAGACGTATTGGATGACTTCTTCGCGGCGGTCCGAGTCGAAATCGACGTCGATGTCCGGTTCTTCCTCACGGAGGCTGGAAAGGAAGCGCTCAAACGGAAGGTTATAAAAGATGCTGTCGACGGCGGTGATCCCCAGCGCGTAGCAGACGGCCGAGTTCGCGGCGGACCCACGGCCTTGACAGAGGATGCCGCGGGAACGGGCAAACATCACGATGTCGTGCACAATCAGGAAATAACCGGGAAAGTCCTTCGCCTCGATCACTGCCAGTTCCTGTTCAATCCGGCGGTGGACCCGTTCGTCGGCCTGCGGATATTTGTCCCTGACACCTTCTTCAACAAGTTTCCGGAGCCAGGAAATGAGGCTGTGCCCTGCAGGAACTTCGAGCTTGGGAAGCTTCGGGCGGGCGGCCCGTAACTGGAACGCAAGCTCGTCAGCGATTTCGACGGTTCGTTCGACCGCGCCGGGATAGCGCGCGAACCTCGCTGCCATCTCCGAACCGCTCCGCAGATGGGCGCCGCTGCTCGCGGGCAGCCAACCGTCCAGTTCCTCCAAGCTGCGGCGTGCCCGGACAGCCGCCATGGCCGTTGCCAGCGGGTATCCCTCCGGGGACGCATAATGTACGGCGTTGCTGGCGATGAAAGGTATTCCTGCGCGTTCGGCAATCCGGACGAGGGCGTCGTTGTGGCTGCTGTCGAGTGGGTTCCCGTGATCGAAGAGCTCCACCACCACGTTTTCCCGCCCGAATCTTTCGATCAAGGCCGCCACTTCAACGGCGGCGGCTTGTTCGCCGTCGCTCATGAGGGCCCTCCGCACTGAGCCTTTGCGGCATCCGGTCAGCACCAGGCAGTGGTCCCGCAGGGAATGCGCCAGCTCGTCGAGGTCGTAGATGGGGTGGCCTTTTTCGGCGTCGGCGGCAAGGTGCGCGGCTGTCATGGCCCCGGCCAGCCGGTGGTATCCCTCTTCCTTGCGGGCGAGGACCAGCAAGTGGTCGCCCTCCGGATCGGCCTCGCCTTGTTGGGGCTTGCTGAGCCCCAGCGACAGTTCAGCGCCGAACACTGTCTTCAGCTCGTAGGCTTCGGCGGCCTCGGCCATCCGTACGATCCCGTAAAAGCCGTCATGGTCGGTCAGCGCGAGCGCATGGAGTCCCAGCCGGACGGCCTCCTCCACCAGGTTCTCGGGGGAGGAGGCGCCATCCAGGAAGCTGTAGTGCGAATGTGCGTGCAGCTCTGCATAAGGCACGACGCCGGCACGCGGCTTTGATGTGATGCTTGCGGGATCGTGGGGGACCGGACGGTAAGGACCGCGTTTCCTGGTCCAGGCGGGACTGTCACCGCCGTCTCCTTTGGCCGTGCCGATCTCCGGCACTCTCCGGTCCGATAGCGTGCGTTCGAACTCGGACCATGGGATTGACGGGTTGTTCCAAGCCATCTTTGTCTTCCTGACTTATAAATTTCGGTGTCCGGTGGTCAGTCGTACCGGGCCTCTGCCCACCAGTTCTGCTCGTCCAGGAGAAGGAGCCAGGCCTCTCCGTTACCGTCCACAAGCTGGAACCGGTCCGCTTCGAGGCGGTGGTCGGCGTCCCACCATCTCTGCCGCAGCGGCCAGGGGCCGGCCCACTGAGCTACGAGCCGCCGTCGTGCAGGGTCTCCGCCGGGACAAAACCACATGGGCGGGGCAACCAATCCGCCCCGATGGTCTGTACGGACTTTTTCCTTGTTCGCATCCAGCAGCAGGACAGGGATAAGGGAAGCGAACACCGTGGCGGGCTGCGGGTCTGGAATCCTGCCGGGCCACGGCCTGGTGACCAGGGCGGCCGTTCCCGTGGGCAAGGCATCTCCCCAAGGAACCAGGCGGCGCCGCTCACCCAGTAAGCGGCCTCCAGAGATCGCAGGCACTACCACCGCTTCATGCCCCAGCATGCTTTGGATCCTGCTGAGCCCGTGATGAATCTGTTCCTCGGCTCCGTCGCCAAAGAGCGCCCGACCATGATGGGCGATGGAATCAACCCGGACCGGGACGAACTCGACCCGCGTGACCGGTGACGACAGTCCGCCGCGGGACACGCCGCCCGCTCCGCTGGTGGCTGCAGGGGGCTGTGACTGAAGCTGCCAACGCACCCTGTCCACGACGTCGCTGGCAGTGAAGTGGCGCGGATGGCCCCACGTCCGTTCGGAACGGCTCCCTGCTTCGTCGGTGATCAAAACCCTCAGCTCCGTGCAGACCAGGCCTTCCGTCTGCAAGTCGCCCACGAAGGTGTCTGCCGTGGCGCGGAGCTGGAAGGCGAGCTGGTCCACCCGGTCCATCCCTGGTTCGAACTCGGCCTGTTGATCCAGTTTCCGCGGTGGAGTCCTGGGGATCACTTTGCGGGGATCCTGTCCGCTTGCCAATGAGTGCGCGGTGATTCCGGCAGCACCGAACCGGGCCCGTACATCGGCCGCGGGAAGGTTGGCGAATTCACCCAAAGTGAGAATGCCGAGGCGTTTGAGCAAGGAAGCCAGCTTCGGCTGCCCTAGTACTTCCACCGGAAATGGAGCCAGGAAATCCCGGGACGAACCCGGAGGGAGCACAAAAACGGCAGAGAGTTCGCTGGTGCTGCGGGCTGCTTGCTCGGCTGCGAACACGGAATCGGCGATGCCCACCCGGGCCTCCACGGCGAGGCGGTCCGCCGATTCAAGCACGGCACCTGCGGCCGCTTCTTCTCCGCCGTAATAGCGGGCGGCACCTTTTGCCCGGATAGCGCACAGGCCGGGGCGGAGCACTTCCACGCCCGGGGTCCGTTCCTCGAGGGAGGAGACCACAGGCTCGAATTCCCTCGAGTCCCGCACAGGATCAACGGCACATACCACCAGCTCAGGGCAACGGGTCTGCGCTTCCCGCAGCCGCAAGCCCCGGACCACTCCCTCGGCACGGGCTTCCGCGGAGCAAGCAGCTATGACCCCTTTGGCTATGACGGCCGCGGGTACGCCAGGGGGCAGGGCATCTGCCAAGCGGGCGGCGACAAGGGGCCAATCCGGGAACCATGTCACCAACGTGCGCTCCGGGGCTTCAAGCTGGAACAGCATCATGCACCCATCCTGTGGCGGGAAAATTCCACCGCGCCGCTGTCCGCAAGATCCACCGAGGCCCTGCGGGAACTGCCCCTCAATGCGACTTCGAGCTCGAGCTCCTGCTTGGTGAGATGTCCGTGGCCCTGTCCGAGTCCCGACCACTCATATCCATTCACGTGCAGGACGGCTTCACTTTGCGGCCATGGTCCCAGGACAAGGAGGACGGCACTGCGCTCCCGGAGCCTGGCTCCCAAGCGGGCAGCCTCGGCGGGTGCGATTCTTTCCGGAGCCCGCGCAAGCACAACCGAGAGCACGTCCGCCATGGCGGCGATCACTTGCGTCCAACTGGTCCCGGGGTCCGGCACCAGCACCAGCCGGTCGAGCGCAATGCCGAAACCCGCCGCTGCTTCGATCCCGAAGTCAGGCAGCCCTGCCACACCGCACCATGAGCCATCGCGTGACGGACCGGCCAACATGGCCATGGCGAGCGACATGGAGCCCTGGATGGAGTACGCCGCTCCCGGCCGCAGTCCGCCCGGGACAAGCCTGCTGAGTGAGGGCAGCACGGGAAGCGAACGTTCGCTTCCGCGCTTGCCCTGCATGAGGTGGATCTGCGCCTGCAAGTCGTCGCGCAGCGAAGCCGGCGAAGCGGAAGACAGGAGCGATGACATACTTCAATTTTCGAACATATATTCGAATGAGTCAATTGGAGCCGGAACCGCCAAGGGGCGCCGGCCTCCTCAACGATCTACCACTTTAGACGCGGCTTTCCCGTTCCGGCCGCGCGGTTCCGGGCCAGCGCAGCGGCGTCACGCGCAAAGCTGGTCGGTTGTTGCGGGGCGTGCGCCACCAAGTCACGCTCGACAGCGAAACAGCCAGGATCGAGGCGAGCACCAACGCCGACGCCGGTGCGGCAACGGCCCAGGGGGCACGCTCCACGTAGTTGATCCCCTCGGCAAGGACGAGGCCCCAATCGGGTGTTGGCTGATGGGGGCCAAGGCCCAGGAACCCCAAGGCAGCCAAAGCGAGCGCGACTCCCGGTATCCGTAGCATCGAATGCCTGAACACCGGGCCCAGGATGGCCGGGAGGATATAGCGCCAGAGCATCCGGACCCGTCCAACACCCAGGACCGGAAGGATCTTCACGTGGGGTTGGGCCTTGGCCTCCTGTGCCAAAGCGGCCGTGTGGGCGGCCAAGGGTGCCCAACTGACCACGGTGACAGCAATTGCCGCACCTTCGGCCGACGGCCCGGTCATCACGGCAACGATCAGTCCGGACAGGATGGGCGGAGCGGCGTTGGCTACTTCAAGGGGACCGGTGGCCGCCAAGGGAAAGAGCCCAACGAGGACACCGATCACAAGGCAAGCCAGCACCACGAGCAAAGCCGTTCCCAAGGTGGACGCGGCACCATGCCCAACCCGGGCAAGGAGGTCCCGTCCGCTCGCGTCGGCACCGAAGGGCAGTTCAAAGCCCGGGCCGGCAAGCCGCGCATGGCTTGAGGTGAACGGATCGCGAAACAAGCCCGCGACGACGATGAGCAGCAACGCTCCCGCAGCGGCGAGCGGAACGGCGACGTCCCGCCGTCGTGATTTTGCTGGTGAGTCCGGAACCGGAACTGTCCCAGAGCCCAGTGCGGCTCCCAACAGAAGATGCCGGACTGCCGCGTTGAGGGAACCGGCCGCGATGGCCAGCACGAGGAGGGCAAGAACACCTGCCTGCAGCGCGGGAATGTCCTGGGCGCTCGCCGCGCCCAAGACCGCGCGGCCCAAGCCTGGAATCGCGAACACTTTTTCCACGGCAACCGCGCCGCCGGTGAGGCCAATGAGGACAAGTCCGATCTGGCTCATCACCGAGGGCAGGGCCCGGCGGAGCACAGCCGCGGTCATCCTGGCGCGGCTTGCTCCGGCCATGGCCCAGGTGGCCACCCACTTCTCGGCGAAAGCCAGGCTGATGGCATCGGAAAGCAGGCCCCCGATAAGCCCGCCGGCGGGCAGGCCGAGGGCGAGTGCCGGCAACACTGCATTGTCCAGTCCCTGCCAGCCATATGGCGGGAACCAGCCCAGCCACACGGCACCGGTGACAAGGAGCATCGCCGCCAGGAGGAACTCGGGAAGGGCAGTCACGGCAGCCGCCATGAGCCCGGAACCTCGTCCGGGGCTCCCGGCCAGCCCGCGTATGACGGAAGGAATGCATAGCGCGGTGGCCATCACAGTTGCCACGGCCACCGCGCAGGCCATCAGGGTGACGGAGACTCCCAAGGTTTCCAAGGTGCCGGGCCCCACAGGCGTATTGGAAATCCAGGAATTTCCCATGTCCCCGCGCAGGAGCCCCCCGGACCAGTCGAGGAAGATGTGTATCGGCCCCCGATCGAGCCCAAGTTCCGCCCGGATGAGGCCCAGCGTTTCATCAGTCGCTTCCCGGTCGGCGTACCGGGCCCGCAGGATGGTGTACTCGGGGCGTTGTCCCGACAGCCACGGCAAGAGCCCGATCAGCACTACGACGGCGAAGAGAGCCACCGCCCGGGAAACCGCAGTCTTGATGAACGCCGATCGCCCCATCAGCCGGAGATTCCAGTCTTGCTCGTGATCAGGGAGCGCTCCCGGGGATCGCGTTCCACATTGCGGATCCTGGCTGATTCGCCTTGGATGACGCGTTCGTGCAACAGCGGCACGGCGGCATCCTTCGAGAGGATCAATGCTTCGGCGGCGGCGATTGCCGCCCGGCGCTCCGGTCCTGCGGGGATGGCTGCGGCCTTGCCCAGTGCTGCGTCCACGTCGGGATCGCAGAACTGGGAAATGTTGAAGGAACCTTTGCAGGAGAAGTCGCTGAACATGTAGGCGACGGGGTCGCCGGAGTCGAGGACGGTGGCACGGGACAGGATGAAGGCATCGAACTTGCCGGCCAGGGCGTCTGCCTCGATGTGCTGGTACTCGCGGATTTCCTGCTCCACGATGAAGCCGGCGGCTTCGAGTTGCTGTTCAAGTTGCACGGCCACCTCGGGGAGCTCCGCCCGGTCCGTGAACGTGCCGAGTTTGATGCGGCGGGCGTTTGCGGGCGCCGCTTCCGCCCGCTTCTTGAGGGTCTCGACATATGAGCTGTTCTGCCGTTCCTTGGCAGCCCAGGGGAGTGCCGGGCCCAAAAGGCCTTCGGCGATGTCCGCACGTCCCTCGTAGACCCGGTCAACAATGGTGCCGCGTTCGACCGCCGTGCGCGCCGCTGCCCGCACGGCAGGATCGGCGAAGGGGCCCGCCTTGGTGTTCAGGTAGAGGGTATTGGTGCGGGGCATGGGGACTTCGTGGATCAAGTCTGCCTTGATCTGGGCGACCTGGCCCACCGGAACGGCCTCCACGACGTCGGCGGTTCCGGTCCGAAGGGCGGCTGCGCGCGCCGTGCCGTCGGGAACGAATTGGACGTCCACACCTGCGCTCGCCGCCTTCTCGCCCCAATAATCGGCGAAGCGGTTGAGGGTTGCAGAGGTGGTGCCGTCCACGGACGCGAGGACGTAGGGACCCGTTCCGGCATTGATGGGACTGACGACGCCGCCGGACTTGTAGGCGGACGCCGCGAGGATGGACAGCTGAGGGCTCGAGAGCCGCTGCGGAACCAGCGGGTCGTCCTCCTGGGTGGAGACGACGACGGCGTTCCCGCCGTCCGTGCGGACGCCCAGCTGGACGCCGTCGAGGATGCGCGGCCGGGGCTTGGCATTTGCGGCCGCCGTCAACGATGCTGCCACTTGCTCGGCGGTGAGGGGTGTCCCGTCATGGAATTTCACGCCTTCACGGAGCTCGAAGCGCCAGTTCTTGCTGTCCAACTGCTTCCAGGCTGTTGAAAGCGACGGCTGGGCGTCGCCGAGGGCATCCAGGACAACAAGTGTCTCGGCGGTCTTCCAACGCGAGAGCTTGAAGGCATCGTCGCTCAGGGGAGTGAGTCCTGACCGGGGTGGCTGCATCATGGCCACCTTGATCCGCGGGTCGGTGGTGGAGCCGGCCGATGACGCGGTGCCTTGGGCGAAGCAAGCGCTGAGGGCGCCGGCCATCGTGATGGAGAGGACAGCAGCGGCAACTGCTTTTGGACGTGGTCTAGCCATGGGTGGGTGCCTGTCTTTCTTGGGTGCGAGTGGGTCAAACGGGGTGGAGTTGTTGGGGACGCGGCGCAGGGATGGGCCTTGGAAGGAAGCGGTGTATGAGTGCCGCTGAGCTTGCGGCGAATATTGCCGACACCAGCCAGGGAGGGGCCGCGGCCAGGGATGGTGTGGTGGCCTGTTCATAGAGCGTAGCGAGCACGACGTTGCCGAGGAGGACCATCGTTCCGCCGCAGCTTGCGAGCAGGCCGTAATAGGCGCCGGTGGGGCGGCCTGCGGCAAACTCGAGGACCAGATCCATGGCGACGGGTGCCACACACATGTGCCCGAGGGCGAGCGCGGTGACAAGCAGGAACGCCGGCAGGGCGGGGAATGCGGCGGGCGGAGGAATGGCCGCCATGGCTGCCATCGTCGCGAACCCAAGGGCCTGAACCGTAAATCCCGCGGCGAGCGCAGCGCCCGCACCTTTCCGTTTCACAAGCCTGGCGATAGGCCACTGGAGAGCGATGGTCAGGATGGAGGCGTAGGCGAAAATCGCCGAAAGCGCACCCAGGCCCGCATCGCTGCGTTCCAGTTCGATGGGCAGCCCGAAATAGAGCTGGTTGTAGGCAAACAGATTGACCCCGTAAAAGGCCGCGAATGCGCCGAAGCGCTTCTCCCTGAGGCAGGACCAGGCGCCCGACGGCGGACCGCCGGCCGGGTGCCCGGGGGACGTTTCCACGGCGCTCGCCGTCGTCGCTGGCAGGAAGGTGCTGAAGACCACCGCCATCACGGCAAAGACCCCGGCCCCGACGAGCAGGGCAGTGCCGAAGCCGGTCTGAAGCAGCATGGAGCCGAGCAAGGGGCCAGCCACGGCCCCGATTTCGCCGAAGATGACCAGCAGCGCGAAAAGGGTGGTCTTGTGGGGGTGGAGGGCGGCGCGGCGTTCCTCGGCTGCGCCCACAAGGCTCTCCAAGGCGGGTGAAAAGAGAGCGCCGCCCATCCCTGTCATGACGGCACCGAGGAGGAAGACGGGGAAATCGGCGGCCCAGAGCAACAGCAGGTACCCGGTGATCCGGGCAAAGCATCCGGCGATCATCACACGCCGGGCTCCCCAACGGTCCGCGGCAGCGCCGCCCAGGAGGAACAAACCCTGCTGCGCGAAGGTGCGGGCCCCGAGGACGATTCCCACAGCCATCGCGCCCATGCCGAAGTCCTGGCGCATCGAAATGGCCAAGAAGGGGACAACGGAGTAGAAGCCAAGATTGAAGATGAGCTGGCTGGCCAGCAGAAGCCGGGGCGACGGCTCCGGGCGTGGGGTTGCGGCGGTCATGGCAGGTCCATTTTCTGGTTCATTGGCTCTCCCAGGTCCCTGGCTCTCCCGGGTCTCTGTGCAGCCGGGGGATTGCGGCGACCAGTTCCTTGGCTTCCCGGGTCTGTGGTTTCGCGTACACGGCCGCGGTAGGTCCTTCTTCAACGATTCGGCCTTCGGCAAGGACCAGGGTCCGGGAGCACAACCGGGCCACGGCGGCCAGGTCGTGCGAGACAAACAGGAGGCCAAGCCCGTCCCGATGGATCAGCCCTTCCAAGAGGGCCAGGACCGTGTTCCTGAGGGGAAGATCGAGCCCGCTGACCGGCTCGTCTGCCAAGAGGAGGGTCGGGGCGGGGGCCAGGGCCCGGGCAATGGCTACGCGTTGCTTTTGTCCGCCGGAGAGTTCTGAGGGCCGACGCGCAAGGAAGCCGCGGTCGAGGCCGACCCGTTGCAGGGCATCCAGGATCATCGTGCTGTGGTCTCCGTCGACGCGCAGTTGCTTCAGGGGTTCGATGAGAAGCCGCTCCACGTCCATGCGCGGATCAAGGCTCGCCGCCGGATTCTGCGGAATGTACTGCACCGCTCGGCGATACCACCTCAAGGACGAAGCAGGCCCGGGCGCCACCGGCGTGCCGTTGAAGGTGACGGTTCCGGCGTCGGGCTTGTCCAAAGCGAGCAAGATCCGCAGGAGGGTCGACTTTCCGGCCCCCGAGCCGCCCACCAAGCCGATGCTGTCTCCCGCGGCAATCCTGAGGGAAACGCCCTGCAGGGCCGGCCTTCGCTTCAAGAGCCCGCGCCCCGCGTAGCTGAGTTCCAGATTGCCGGCGTTCAACACCGCGTTCATGCTGTGGCTTTCGGGCGAAGGGAATCGAATCCGAGGCGGGCCGCGTCCACCAGTTGCTTCGTGTAATGGTGTTTGGGCCGCTCTAGCACCGATTCCATGGATCCCTCCTCGACGATCCGGCCGGAACTGAGGATGAGGGCCCGCTGGCACAAGGCCGCAGCCACCGCGAGGTCATGCGTAATGAACAACATCGCGCCAGGGGATCCGGCATCCGCGGATCCCGAGTCCTTGTATTCCGGATCCGCGGATTCGGAATACAAGGACAGGGCATCGAGGACGTTGGCTTGGCTGACCATGTCCAGCGCAGTAGTGGGTTCATCCGCTACCAGGACCTTGCTGCGGCAGGCCAGGGCGAGGGCGATGCAGACCCGCTGCAGCTGACCTCCCGACAGCTCGCCGCTGAAGCTTTCCATGGTCCGTTCGGCTTCCTGTATTCCCACCGACCTGAGCAGCCCGAGTGCCCGTTGCCGTGCCGCCGACGCGGAAAGGCCTGCGTTCCGGAGGGGGATCTCCAGCTGTTTGCCGAGGCGCACCAGCGGGTTGAGTGCGGACATGGGGTCCTGATGGATTGCGGTGATCGCGGCGCGGCGGGTTCGCCTGTCGGGCAACGCCAGGTCAGCGCCGTTGATCTGCAGCCGCCCGGAAACACTCATCGCGGCCGGAAGCTGTCCCAGGAGGGCTGCCGCGGTCAGGGACTTCCCGGACCCCGAAGCTCCCAAGAGAGCAAGCCTTTGTCCCGGGTCGATAGTGAAGCTGACACTGTCGACAAGGATGCGTCCACGGATGGACACGGTCAGGTCTTGGACCAGGAGGGCAGGGTGCATGGGGAACTTTCGGGAAGAGTGATGAACCGATAGTGATGCTATCAATAATCATTCTCATTAAGTGAAATGTTTAGAACAACTGAGTTCGTAGTCAGCCCGCTCTCTTGCCGCCTCACCCCTGCTGATCGAGACGCGGCAAGTCATCGCCGTCAACCTTCGCTGCACCATGTCAGCCCGAGTAACGAGCAAATCGAGGGGATCCGACGTGTAGCGTTTAGGGCACCTTGACCGGGCATTTTTGCGGGCGGGGTATACGGGACACCCTGAACGTCGGTTTAACAAAGTCGCAGGTCAGCTCCGGGTTGTCCCGGTAGAGGACCGGCTTACGGACACTACTGGGTACGCCCAGAACGCAGTGATCCGCGTAAATGGGTGAGGGCAGGTTTGCTGAGGTTGCCGGTGGCCTGCAGCGCTGCAACACTCGCCGGGAATGTCTTTGCCTCAAAATGCTAGGACTGATGGCACCGCGCAGCTCCAGCCGGATGCCGGAGCACCGCCTTACAGATATAGAAGATTCAGCCCACCCTTATCTGGCGAACCCACCAATGGTCACGGGAGTACTCAAGGGCACATACAGCGCCCAGTGGGGAATCGGCGCACTGTAAAGGCCTAACGGGCGAAGGTGGTCATGATGGCTTCTTCGATAGCAGAGCCGAGCCCGACCCGGACAGTCTAGAAGTCCGACCGCTTGTGCCTTGCCGCCCCTCGACCCGGGAAGTCACGGCAGAACGACCGCTGGACCCGAAAAACGCCCCTGATCTGGCATGGCTCGGGCTGAAGCAGGATGCTGGACACATGAACAACACCGTGAGCGTGATCGAATTCGATCTGGAAACAACCGCGAGTCCGGAGAAGGTGCGCGCCGCGCTGATCGACTTTTCTGAACGCCGCCCCCAGTTGTGGCCGGGCATCGAACCTTCGCTCTACCAGGTTTACTCGGTTGGCGAGACCAGCGCGGACGTGCGCGAAGGCAGTAAGGGCCCGGGCATGAAGGTCTGGGCGCGCGAGCACTACGAGTGGTCCGACCCGCGCACCGTGCGCTGGACGGTCCAGGAGAGCAATTTCTCGGCGCCGGGCAGCTACGTGGCGGCCACTGTCCGGCCTGGTCGCGACGGCGGCAGCGTCGTCCACGTGACCTGGGACCGCACCGGCAGCACGGTGGCGGGGCGGCTGATGTGCAGGATGATTCGAATGTCCAAGGGCAAGCCCGTCGCTGCATCATTCAAGCGGGGTCTGGCGGTGCTGGAGAGCGGCAACTAAGGCTCACGGGATGCCCGGTGAGGGATCCCCGACCGGGATAGGTGGTCCTACTTCATGGCCATGCCTCAACCGCGGCCCGAGCTGCCTCTTCCACATTTCGGTNGATGCCCGGTGAGGGATCCCCGACCGGGATAGGTGGTCCTACTTCATGGCCATGCCTCAACCGCGGCCCGAGCTGCCTCTTCCACATTTCGGTCCAACGACTTTGCTTCGAGCACGGCCGCAAGAAGCTCGGCTGCGAGAAAGAACGCAAACGGTGATGAGTCGACCGGGTCAAACGCCGCGCGGTCAACGACGATGAGGCCGCCTGGCAACGGGCGCGCGACCAACCCACCCGCGACCGATTGAGCGAACTCGTCCGGCAAACCTGGAACCATGGAGCTCGACAGCTGGCTCGCGCACGAGGAGACTCCGGCGACGGTCTTGCCCGTGGCTCCAACCTCAACCACAAGTTCGCCCGCGCGGCTTGGCTGAAAAACGCCGCCCAAGAGGGCGCGGGGCCTTAATCCGCCGCCAAAACGGAGAATCTCAACGACCGCACGACTCGGCCGGGCGAAGTTCTCATTCGGCCAACTGGGAACTGATCTATGGATGATGCGGTCCGCCACAAAAGCTGCTCCAAGCCCGTCCTGATCGATCCAGACTCGCCGCGTTCCAGTGGCAATGATCATCGATTCTCCGTTAGTTGCGCCTGATTGGTAGGCCCACACTAAAGCCGGTGTATTGGTGCAGGGTGGCAAGCTGAGTCCGTGTCCCATAAGCCCTTCCACGATCGGGCACACCTGCACCCTCTAAGCGACCAGACCACAGGCGTCACGGAGTTCGTTCGGTGCTGTGGCCAGCATGGGGTGGCTCTGAACGCGGGTCCTGTGGTTTCGTACTCCGCGTGGCTGTCGGGCAGACAGGTACATGTTGCTACTGTTCAGAAGGTGGGAAGAACTTGGCCGGGGTTTAGGAAAAAACGGACACCGCACGACGTGTGGTCCGACTGGAAAGCTGCGGATGAGGCGGGAGACTCCAGCCTTGCGACAGTTCTGGCCTCCGAGCTGCTCGATCTGACGCCTGAGTCCTATTTCAGCTGGTTTCACGCCGGTCTGCTGTCCAAAGCCCTTGGCAACTGGCCGGATAGCTTGGACCGCAACGCGCAGGCGCTGAAACTCTTTACTCCGAAGGACGCCGAGGAGTTCAACGGCGCCAATCCTGCTGCCTGGAACATGGGCATCGCGTCAACAGCATTGGGTGATTGGTCCAAAGCCAGGGATGCATGGGGCGCCTACGGTCTGCAGAGATTTCAAAACGAGGCCGGGCCCATCGACGTCGATTGCGGCATGGCTCCCATCCGGCTCAATCCCGACCAAGCCAGCCTCCCTCACCAGGTCCTGTTTTCGGTCGGAAAGACTGAGGTGGTCTGGTGCTGGCGCCGGAGTCCGGCCCATGCAATCATCGCGAGCGTTCCCCTGCCGGAGTCCGGCCACCGATTCCGAGATACGCTCCTTCACGACGGAGAACCCAAAGGCACGCGGCGGCTCGATGGACGGGATGTGTCGGTCTTCGATGAGTTGGGACGTCTTGAAGAATCCGGCCTTCCTACATGGCAGGCGCAGATAGTAGGAGCGACCGATGAGGATATCCACGCGCTGTCGGACCTCCTCGGACAGCGGGGACTTGGTCTCGACAATTGGTCTGGGATCCGGCTGATGTGCTCGAAGTGTTCGCACGGCTCACCGGAGGACGGACACGAACACATCTCCACCATGTCAGAGGATGCGATACGACTCGGACTTGCCGGCCACGAGGTCGACCTCCGCGAAGTTATTGACGGATGGCTGGCCGACAGGCACGGCATCGACGTGCTCGCCCTCGACCTACTCTGGTAGTCCATACCGTTTGGTCAGCCGATTTAGGGAGATCGGCCCACCTTTCGCATCTTTCGGCGGATGAAGCAGTGCGACAGCTTCTGGCGCTCCCTGATGCGCTGGCCCCAATCGGCAGCATGCGTTTAGGGATCCTCTTGCGGGAGGCACCCCGCGCCAAATAGCACTGTGAAAGCGCCGCCACCTGTCAGGGCGTAGAGATGGGGCCAGCGTCGCAACGAGTCGGTGAAGTAGAGAGGCGTCCCCCAGAGCCCTGTCTGCGCCCATCGCTCCATGAACTCCACGTCCGATCCATCTTCGATTGGTGCTCTCAGCGTGGTGATCCCGGGCAGTTCATCAGGAACCACAAAACGCTGGCTTGCTCTCAGAACATCTTCCTAGCTGATGTTCGCCATTTCCAGCGAGACGATAGTCCGGATGCCGTACTCATGGAGCTGCCTCCATCCAGTGGTCGTCAGCCGTGAGGGGTGCTCCGAGCGCACAAAGACCCCAGGTTGAGTGCGCCCGCTCGGTGTCGGGAGCCCGCCCAGATCCCGGACGTTGGCGAATCCTTCCCACTTTGCGTGAATTGTCATGGATTGCCTTTCGTTCGCCGGTTCATGCAGGCTACCAGTCGTCCAACGAACCGAAACGAGGGGAGCTCAGAAGTACGGCTGGTCCGCGCGGCTAGGCGCAGCGGCCCGACGGCGCCCGGTGAAGGATCCCGCTATCGAACGCAGGGAGGGTCGTTAGGCCACAGCTAACGGACGTTGTCCCGTCAGGGTCATCGGCAGCAATCTATCTCGCAATTCGCAGAGACCCTAACCAATACGGGCAGAGGCCTACACTTTCAACCATGGGGGCCTCAAAGTCAGACGACGGGACAACTCCGGTGATCGGGCGGGTCGCCGTCGGCATCTGCGCCGTGGCCAACCTGACCATCCTCAGTGTAATCATCACGGACGCGGCATCCAGCAGCGCAGCCGCGGTCCTGTCCGCCATGGCCCCACCATCAGGGCCACTCGGGCTGCTGGCCTTCGGGCTCGGGGCTTCCGTTATCCTCGGTGTTATCTTCGCGGTGCACTCCGTGACAAGTCCCGACCCCGACTACGGGAAGATTCTGGGTCTCTTCAGACGCAACGACCTCAAGGGATTGGGTGAAGCCGCACCAGCCATGCCGCTATTAGGGTTTTCGTTCCTGACTTATTGGCTTGGCTTCATCGGCGTCACCTGGTTCGCGTGGAGACGCCACGAGCCGGCGTCTGCCATAGCCGAGGTGAGCGCCGCCGTCACACTCGTCGGCGCGGCCGCCTTGGCTCTCTGGATGATCCTGGTGGCTCTCGGCAAGAGGTCACCGCACTCCGCAGAAAGTGGCGCGCAGGTGCACGAGGCAGTACTTTTGGCGAACACACTCAGCCAGCCGGGGAGACGAAGGCCGATGGAGCCTTTTCGAAGTAGTGTCGGCATCGAGTACCGGACAATCCGAGCCACGATACCGCTGGTAGAACTCAGCGCGACCTCAGAGGAGCTCCATTTTAGGTTTCGGTTCGGTCTTGGACTCATTTTGGGGCCATGGCACTTCCGCAGGGAACAGGTATCCGAGGTGTTCACAACACGCGGACTATTCTCCACGCGGATTAACATTCGAGGGGAACGCTTTGAGATCTATGTCTATGCGTCACCTCCGGAACCGCTGCTCCTTACTCTCGAGGAACTCGGCTACCCCGTGGACTGGATCATGCGACGATGACAGCGCCGGAATGTGCAGGTCAGTTCGGGTGCCCGGTGAAGGATCGGCTATCGTGCTCCCGTGCCGAGAATGCGAGCCACGATTCGGCTCGGCGTTTCCGATGCATTGATGCGCGCTTCTTCGACAAAACTCAACGGCTGCCAACCGTGGTACCACGACCGCATCTCGTCCGCGGAAAAGTTTGTCGCTTGCGGCCGCAGAGCATGCCTTCGGACGGTTTCATCGAACGTAAGGTCGAATGCATAGAATCTCGCGTCATTGCTTTGCGCGGCGACGCGTTCGAGCATCGCTGAATACCGCTGGGCATTGAATATACCTTCGAGGATGACGTGATGCCCGGCACGGAGGCAGTGAGCTGCTGCCACTTCAAGGAGGTCTGCGTGGGCGAGGTTCTCCTTTTCCTTTTCCCGGTACACCACTCGCCGGAAATGGTCCTGGCTGAGGAGCGCCGTCGGCCAGCCCAGCTCTAGTTGCAACGCTTTCGCAATGGTGCTCTTACCGGAACCGGAGTTACCACGGAGGACAACGAGCATGTTTCGACCGTAACAGAGGACGGCCCGACGCGGGTCTCCCTACCCGGCTGCAATGGATCGTTAGTGAGCCGCAATGCGACTTGGGCCGGAGGAACGATCCAGCGGAAGAGGTCCGGTGAGGGATCCCTCACCGGACGCGTTTCTTGCAGATCTATGGCACGAGGGGCAAAGCCGTCGTCATTAAGCGCGGTGCGGCGAACCTGTCCAGAACTTTGACGAGCCTGTTCAAGGTGTCGTCGCCGGCGCCGTGCGCGTCGGCCTCAACTACGTCAAGGGTTGCCAACGGCAGTTGACCGGCAATGTCGTAGGCGCTTCTCAGAGGGGATGCTATGTCCAGGCGCCCACGTAGGAAGTAGGCCGGGACGTGGCGCAGCTGCTTCAGGCGTCCCGTGATGGCATCCTCTTCGAGGAAGGCATGGTTTCCGAAGTAGTGCGTGACCAGTCTGGCGAAGCCAAGACGCAGCCTGGGGTCCCGGGTGCGCGCGCTTGGCTGAACGGGACCGCTGAGGGTGCCAATGCGGTCTTCCCATTTACACCAGGCGCTTGCTGCTGCATCACAGACCTCGGGATCATTTGAGCGCAGCAGCTCGTTGAGCGCTGCGCTGATGTTGCCGCCACGATGAGGTTCCGGGACGGATGCAAGTAATTCGTCGTACTCCTGGGGATAGATCTGCCCCATGGTGTGCGTTAGCCAGGCGACGTCGCTGGCTCTGGTGGTGACCAGCGCCCAGAGCACGAGTTCCGAAACACGGTCGGGATGTTCCACGGCGTACGCCAGTCCCAGGGTCGACCCCCAAGACGCCCCAAAAAGCAGCCATTGTTCGATAGCGAGGTGTTCGCGCAGTTGCTCCATGTCCGCCAGCAGATGGGCGGTGGTGTTGTGCTCCAGTGCGCCGACGTCGTCGCATGCATTGGGCAGGCTTCGGCCGCAGCCCCGCTGGTCGAACAGGACCACGCGGTAGCGTTCCGGGTCGAAGAACTGCCGCCACCACGGCGTAGCGCCCGAACCGGGGCCGCCGTGGAGGACCACAGCTGGTTTACCCTCAGGGTTCCCGCAGACCTCCCAATAAACCCGGTGGCCATCGCCTGTGTCCATCATTCCGCTGTTGTATGGCTCCGAGAGAGGGTGCAACATGTTCAGATCCTACCGAGTCGCGAATTCACGCAAAGGGTTCCGTACGTTCCACAGACTGAGGACAAGGCTCGGCTCCTTCGCTGAACCACTCTGCCCCTAGACCGGTGGTTCACCGCGACGCTCTGGCGTCCGATAGGGGATCCTCCACCGGGCGTTGGCCTGTGTTGATGCGCTTCGCTAGATATGGCGCGCATCAACTCACACAATCTGCACTAGGCTCCGAACCTATGAGTATGGGGGCAGTGCCATTTGGCGGTCCGTTCGAATCAGGTAACCGCCGCCCAACGCAGCCACGCCAGTTCGCAAGCCTATTGTTGTGCCTGGGCCTTGTCCCTCGCCGCGACCAGTTGCGGTTCTCAGGTCGACGGCGATCAATGGGTTGCTGTCACGGTCACAAACACAACGGTAAAATCAGTAACGCTGGACACGCACCCGGCTCGTTCCCTGTCCCCGGGTCAGAAGACGGTGCTCAACGTCAATTCAAACAACGATCCCCAGGCTGTGAGCGTGAAAGACGCGGAAGGCCGCGTTCTAGGCTGTTTGGTATTTCCATTGCATACCGATTTGCCCGAGATGCGCTCAGCCAGCGTCAGCGACGTCACAGCCTGTGACGAGAAGGTTCATTCCTTTCCAGGCTGACGTGTGAACTGGCCGCGCGACAGAGCCGGCGACGTCCGTTTGAGGATCCCTCACTGCTACATGGGCGGAGTCGGGTTCGTCTCCGATCGGTTCCGGTCAAAGATGTCGGCGAGGGAAGAGATTTCTCGAGTCTCGTCAGAATCAATGCCAGACGTCTCTCATGAGCCAGACGAGGAACGCCGTGAAAGCAAAGGGCGGCAGCAGGTACAGCACCCAGACGGCTGGCTTTTGAAGTCTGGCCATGGCTTCTCCGTTCCCTTCAAAATCCCTTGGCGGTAACTGAATATGGGCGGACGGGCTCAGGACCCTGAATTGTGCGGCGCGGCCCAAATATTTGTCCGATCACCAGAAGCGGGGATCCAACTGTCTCGTAGGCGCCCCACGGCAGATCTCCTTCCAACAGACATCACTTTCCTATGAAGAGACCAAAAATCATAAGACCGGCACCGAACAACAACCATAAGGTCGCCACCACCCGGATCCCAGGCAACTTACGTCGTGCAAAATCTTGCTGGGCAGGTCCTGGTTCGAGGAAAGGATGAGAGCGGCCAGCCGATTGCGCAAGCGGTCGGGAAATCGCCCCCATGAGGACGCCCACGACCAGGACAGCTAGACCCGCCACAAAAACCGCTGACATGACAACCTCACTTTTGTGCTGATGCAGCACAAAGTACCTTCCGTGCAGCTGGCCTTCTATGGCTGCCCTGGGAGGGTGCTTCAGCGGGACAATGAGTGTCTGATGGAGGATCCGCAAACGGGCACTGTCAGGACGGATCGTTCAAAGGTCTGGGTGTGGGTCCTTCTAGCCCGTTGATCAGCGCCATACTGTGAATCCCGACGCCTCTGCGTCGGTGGAGGACTACGCCCCGGTCCTGTAGCCCGCGGGATTCAACGTTCCTAGACGCGCGCGTTTAGTCGATCCTTTTGCGGACACGATTTATCGAAGCCCGAGCGGAATCCAGCCGTCACCCGTATTGTGGGGTGATAGAGGCCACTTGGTGGGATTGGAAGGGCTCGGATGCAGAAGGAATTCAAGGGAGGGCTTGCTCTCCCTGGAAAGTTCCGTGCCGGCACACCGTGGATCATTCTCGTGCCGACAAAGGAGCGGCTGGAGTTCCGAGTGCGGCACGGATTGGGCAGGTTCTTCGGCCCATGGAGGATGGAACGGAATGATGTCAGGCTCGTATACCGGACGATGAGGGGCCTCGATACATCTCACGGTTTGGGATTCCTCCGCCCAGACGGAACCTGGTGGACATTCTGGACTAACCATCCCGACGAGGTTCTTGATTTCCTTGAAGAGCTTGGCTATCCAATTGATCCCAAAACACGGCACGGGCAAGGTCGGTTTGTTTCCCGCTAAGTCGCCGTCATCGGGATTCCACAAGGGGAGCCTCCATCGGGCGGGCCGAGGTCTGCTCTGGGCGCGGGCCGCAAGGTGGTCGTCTTGCAAGGTTGCTCTGTTGAAAGGCTCGCTAGTCGTGCCCAAATACCGGTGGCTCAACGGACGCTCCGGTGCCCCTAACGATCGGCTAGCCTGCAGTTGGTAAAGATCGCACGCGGCCTCCAAAACGGCCTGAACTACGGCCGAGATGACTTCCACAGGGATATACATCTGACCAGAGCATGACGCATCATCGGGTATACAAAGGGAAGATGGGGCTTCGATGAACCAACCAGCTAAGCGTTCGCGGCAGAACACTATCCTCGGATACGGATTCATCATTCTTTCCGTCCTCGGGATCATTAGTGGGGCAGGCGAGATCTGGCACTCGGTGAATATGGCAGTTTGGTTCAGGACCGGTGTGACGGCTTGA
>NZ_JAKEEC010000004.1 GCF_021483235.1 Arthrobacter alkaliphilus
CTCCGCCGTCGAGCCCCCCATGCACCGACGGCGGAGGGCTTTCCACGTCAAATCCCACAGCGAACTGGCAGCAGATGCCCGCCGAAATCAGCGAATAGGGCATCTGCTGCCAGTTCGCGCTGCCCGATCGGTGTAGGGCTAGGCTGGCATTGGGCGTCGGTGATCCGGCTCCGCAAGGTCATTCGGAGAGGGTGCAATGAATCCACTGGCAGTGGTATTGGGATCCACCGGCTACATCGGGGGACGGCTCGTTCCACGCTTGCTCGACGCCGGCTACGGCGTCCGTGTCCTGGTACGCCACACGAACAAGCTCAGCGACGTCCCTTGGGCGGACCGCGTGGACGTGATGATCGGCGACCTCGAGGATGTCGACTCCCTGCGGCAGGCGTTTGCCGGCGCGGACGTCATTTACTACCTAGTGCACTCGATGGGCCATTCGGGCCGCCGGTCTTTTGAGGAGACCGAAAAGCTCTGCGCCGGCAACGTAGCGCGTGCGGCGGCCGATGCCGGCGCTGGACGGATCATCTACCTTGGCGGACTGCACCCGAAAGGCACTGAACTCAGCCGGCACCTGAGATCCCGCAAGGAAGTGGGCGACATCTTCCTAGCGGAACCGAAGGTGCCTGCGATAGTGCTTCAGGCCGGCGTCGTGATCGGCTCCGGTTCGGCGTCCTTCGAAATGATCCGGCAACTGACCGAGGTGCTCCCGCTCATGGTGGCTCCGCGCTGGGTGCGGAACAAGGTCCAGCCGATAGCGATCCGCGACGTGCTGTATTACTTGGTTGCAGCGGCCGGACTGCCCGCTTCGCTCAACCGCGCCTTCGACCTGGGCGGCCCGGATGTCCTCCGCTACGACGAAATGATGAACGGCTACGCCGCGGAAGCAGGCCTGCCGCGTCGTCCCGTGGTTGCGCTGCCCGTCCTCACTCCATGGCTGGCATCCCAGTGGGTCAACCTCGTCACTCCCATACCCCGGTCCTTGGCCGTGCCGCTGATCGGGTCCCTGCAGCAGAACTGCGTGGTCACGGAACGGGACATCGACCAATACATCGACCCTCCCGAAGCCGGGCCGCTCGGATACCGGGAATCGCTTCGCCTCGCATTGGCGCGGGAGGCCGCCGGCGAAGTGGAGACAAGCTGGCAGAACGCTTCCGTTCGCGGTGCTCCGAGTGATCCGCTTCCCAGCGACCCGCAATGGGCCGGCCACTTGGTGTACCAGGACAACCAGCAGCAACTCACCACAGCCACCCGGCAACAATTGTGGCAAGTCATCGAAGGCATCGGCGGCGACAACGGCTGGTACTCGTTCCCCCTCGCCTGGTCCGTGCGCGGCTGGATGGACAAGCTCGCCGGAGGAGTCGGGCTCCGCCGCGGCCGGGTCAATCCCACCCGCCTGAACACGGGGGACGCGCTGGACTTCTGGCGGGTGGAGCAGATCGACCGCGGCTCCCTGCTGCGCCTCCGCGCCGAAATGAAGGTCCCCGGACGCGCCTGGCTGGAGATGCGCGCCGAAGATGCCGAAGGCGGGGCTCTTTACCGGCAAAGGGCAATCTTCTTTCCCAAAGGCCTGAGCGGACGGTTGTATTGGCTGGCGGTGCTTCCCTTCCACGGCGTCATCTTCAAGGGAATGGCCAACCGCATTACCGCCGCGGCGGCGTCGATGGCGGAGGACGATCCGGCCCGGAGGCAGCCTTGATCGTGAGCGTTCTCGCGCGGCGGGCCATGGCGGAGTTCGTGGGAACCGCATTCTTGGTCATGGCCGTGGTGGGGTCCGGCGTCATGGCCTCGCGACTGTCCCCGAACGACGTCGGGCTGCAGCTCCTGCAGAACAGCGTCGCCACGGGCGCGGCGCTCGTGGCGTTGATCCTCGCACTGCAGCCGGTCTCGGCATCTTTCAACCCTTTGGTCACGTTGGTGGAGCGCGCCTTGGGGATCCTGGATACGCCCACAGCCCTGGCACTGATCGGCGCACAGTTTGTCGGAGGCATGGCCGGGACCGTGCTCGCCAACATCATGTTCGGCCTGGACGCCGTGACACTCTCCACGCATCAACGCGCCGGGGGAGGGTTGTGGCTTGGCGAAGTCGTCGCCACCATCGGGCTGCTCCTGGTCATCTTCGGCACCATCCGCTCCGGCAGGTCCGAGCGCGTGGCGTTCGCCGTCGGCGGGTACATCACCGCCGCCTACTGGTTCACCAGCTCCACGAGCTTCGCGAACCCCGCGGTGACCGTGGCCCGCACCATCACCGATACCTTTGCCGGGATCGCACCGGCCTCCGCCCCGGGGTTCGTCCTCGCGCAGTTGTTGGGCGGCGCCGTCGGGCTCTTCCTGATCCGCGTCCTGTACCCACCCGTTCCCGCAGTGCCCCCGTCCTTGCCGGCTCCCGCGCCGGCTTCCGCGTCCGTTCGAAAGGTCCTCCCATGAGCACTGAAACCGTCAAGAAACCCTCCGTTCTCTTCGTCTGCGTGCATAACGCCGGCCGTTCCCAGATGGCAGCTGCCTTCCTCACCACCCTGGGTGAGGGCCGGATCGAGGTCCGTTCCGCGGGGTCGCAGCCCGCAGACAAAGTCAACCCTGCCGCCGTCGAAGCCATGGCCGAACTCGGCATCGACATGTCCGCCGAGATCCCCAAGATCCTCACCACCGAGGCAGTCAAGGAATCCGACGTCGTCATCACCATGGGCTGCGGCGACGAATGCCCGTACTTCCCGGGCAAGCGCTACGAGGATTGGGTCCTTGAAGACCCGGCCGGCCAGGGGATCGAAGCCGTGCGTCCCATCCGCGACGAGATCAAATCCCGCGTCGAGACCCTGATCGAGTCCCTGAGCCCGGCATAGTCTCTCGCTGGACCCCTTCCGAAGCGGTTCGTTGTCTGCATCGACACATTCTGCTGGATCATCGCCGAGGTACCGGAGACAGATCCGCGTATTTCCGGGGTATCCACCGCGGTCGATTCCGAATGATCCAGCAGAATCCGCCGCCGCCCTTTGAGGCCCGAACGGGGGCCTGAACACGGGCCCAAAACCGCCGACCAAACTGCCCGGCATGACCCATATGTCAGGTTTAACCTCCACGGCACCTAGAATTGCTGGGTTGAAGCAATCAAACGAGAGCCGCGGCGCACAACGCTGCGAGTCTTAGGGGACAAGACAATGCCGGATTCTGTGGACAACGAAGACACCGCCGCTGCATCTAACGGAGGGCAGCCCGAACTTCGTCGACGCCGCGATCGGCGCCGCGAAGAGGGTGACGCCTGGACAGGAACCATGCCGATCATCACGCCGAACAATTCCGACACGCCCACATCCACCCCTGCCCCACTCCAAAGCAAGTCCTGGGCCGAGGCTGCAGCCGCCGCCGACGCTTCTGCAGGAACAACAAACTCCCCGGCCACCGGCGACGCGAGCCGCGAGGAACCGAACCGTGAGGAACCGGGCCGCGAGATCCCGGCCGCGGCAGCCCCGGCGTCGGGCACTGTTTCCCCGGAATCCGCACGGGCCGCACGTGCCGCCGCGGCCAACGCTCCGGTCTCCGACTTCATCACCTCACCGGGTTCCTTCGTGAAGGAACAGAAGCCGCGTCCCATCGGCGGCTTCCGCGGAATGCTCTACAAGCTGACCGGCGGCGCCTGGAACCTCGGACCCAGCGCCAAGCAGCGCGAAGAGGACGAGCTGGCGCGTCGCATTTCGCGGCAGCTCCAAGGCAGCTACAACACCGCCGTCCTGAGCCTCAAAGGTGGAATCGGCAAGACCTCCACAACGGTCGGCGTGGGCCTCACCTTGGCGGAATACCGCGGCGACCCGCCCTGCGCGATCGATGCCAACCCCGATTCCGGCGACCTCGTGGAGCGCGCGCTGGGAGAAGGCATCTACCAAAAAGCCACTCCGCGCACCATCACGGACCTGCTCAAGAACGTCGACAACGTCGATTCCCTCACCGCCCTGGCCCGGTACATGCACCACGCCGGCCGGCTGCACCTGATCGCCGGTGAACAGGACCCGGAAGTCTCGGACTCACTGACCGCCGAGGAATACCTGCGGATCCGCCAGCTGATCTCGGGCTACTACTCCATTGCGCTGACCGATTGCGGCACCGGCGTGACGCATAACGCGATGAGCGGCATTCTTTCATCGGCCGACAACCTCATCATTGCCGCCGGCTATGCGGTGAGCGGGGCCAAGCGTGCCCGGAGCACCCTTCAGTGGCTTGCGAGCCACGGCTACGAGGATCTGGCCCGCAATGCGATCGTGGTCATCACGGACAAGGACGAGGTGTCGTCCCGCGTGGACAAGAACGCCATCGAGGAACACCTCGCCGGGATCTGCCGCCAGCTCATTGCGGTGCCGCACGACAGGGGAGTGGCCGACGGCGACCTGGTCACGCTTGACGCCCTGCGCCCGGACACGCGCCGTGCGTACAAGGAGATCGCGGCCGCGATCGTGGACGGGTACGTGTAGCGCTTCCTTTTGCGGGCCAGGTGTTGCGTAGCGTGACTGCCGGGTGGATTGCAAATTGTCGCTCGCGGCGGGATTTCCCTAGAGTTGCACTTGGACGTCGTCGTTTTTGCGAGGGCGTCCTCGCCGTGACCGGGAACTGGGCCCGGGCATGGTGCGCCCAATTCCGTGCCGTCATGACACTTTGCTGCGCCCGTTTCTGACTCCGCGGCCAGCACCCAGGAGCCTCTCTTGTTTCCCAAAAAACTCGCCTTGATGTTCGCCGCCCTGCTTCTCCTCGTCGCGGTGACAGGTGCCACGGGGCCCCGGCCCTCTGCCGACACAGCGCCCGACGCCGGTGCCGCACCCATCGCTGACGAGACGCCCGCCGCTGAGGTGGCCCCGGTCGCGACGCCCGATCCGGCACCGCCCGCCACCCCGACTCCAGCACCCACAGCCGCTCCGCAACCTGCCGCCGAACCCGCGCCCGCCGTCGTCGTACCCGCCCCGCAGCCCGCCCCCGTGCTGCAAGACGCTCAGGGTGGCTCCGTCAAGGTGCTCGATACCACGGCGGCCATCACCGACCCCAACTGGTTCCGCCAGGCCTACGCCGAGGGCTTCCGTTTGTACGTCATGCACTCGACCGTTTGGGGTACATGCACTCCGTGGCAGCGGACCCAAGCCCAATTGAAGATGGCGCTCGACGCCGGGCTCAAGATCGCGGTCTACACCCGTGACGCGTCGTGCTGGGAGAACGGGATCAAAGCGGCCGGCCCGTACATGTCCCAATTGCAGTTCTTCGCCCTGGACATCGAACCCGGTGGATCGTTGGTAACGCGGGCCATGGTGGATGGAGTGCGGAGCCTGGGCGTTCGGCCGGTGATCTATAGCGGCAGCGGCATGTGGCCGGGGCTGATGGGCAACAGCACGGCTTTCGCGGATGTGCCCCTCTGGGACACGGACACGAGCAACCTCAACTACGCCACCTGGACGGCGGACTACCTGGCCCCAACGCCCGTGCCGTACGGCGGCTGGAACACCGCCGGCACCATGCGCGTGGGGATCCAGCAGAAGTTCGAGCACACCCTGAACGGCATCAACGTCGACCTGAACTCGTTCAACGCCAGCTTCCTGAAGTAGGCGCTGCGCTTAGTTCCTGACGCTGCGCAAAATTCCTGGCGCTGCCGGAATTCCAGGCGCGACAGGAAAATTCCGCGTCGGAGGATGCGGGAGTTGTCCACATGGAGTGGTTCGGTGCTGTCGTGTGCCGCAATCCCCGTGGCAGGTTCTTAGGCATGACCCAGTTGCCGCGCTTGCTCCTCAGCCGAGACCACCTTGTGCACGGAATCGCCCTCAAGGAACTCGCCCGGCGCGCCAAGGCAGGCGGCTTGTATCGCGTCCGCCAAGGCGTGTACGTCGACGGCGCCGCGTGGGCCGCGCTAAAACCGTGGGAACAATACCGCGTCCGGGTCAGCGCCGCGGCCGAAACTTCCCATGCGCGGACCATCTTTGCCAGACACTCGGCGGCATCAGTGTGGGGGATCCCCACCATCGGCCTGCACCACCCAGTGCAGGCAGTCACCTTGGAGAACGACGGCGGCCGCTCCCGGGCCGGGATAACCCGCCACTACGCGGACCCGGCCAGCCTCAAGATATATCGGTGGGAGGGAGTCCTGGTGACGGGCAGGGTTCGCACCGTCTTGGATCTGGCCGCATTCACCCCGTTCGTCGAAGCGATTGCTCCCTTGGATCACGTGCTCAAAGCCGATCGGAAACGGGGATTGCCGGCGATTACCAAGGAGGCACTCCTTGCAGAGGCGGACGGAATCTACACGGCGGCGGCCATCAAGCGAATCCAGGCGGCGGTAGATTTCGCAGATCCCCTGTCCGGATCCGCGGGGGAGTCGTACAGCCGGGCCTTGATGCACGCCGCCGGATTCGAGGCCCCGGTTCTGCAACGCGAATTCCGCGACCAAGCAGGCCTGGTGGGCTATTCGGACTTCTACTGGAAAGGTGTCCGCGTGGCCGGAGAGTTCGACGGCATCGATAAGTACCTCAAGTCGGAATTCCTCAAGGGCCGGACCGCCGCCCAAGCCGTCGTCGATGAAAAGCTGCGTGAGGACCGGATACGTGCCACGGGGTGCGGCGTTGTCCGTTGGGTGTGGGCCGAACTAATGGCGCCGGGCGGGTTGGAACGGAAGCTGGCAGCGGCAGGCGTGCCCCGGCGTCGTCCGCGGGGAGCTTCCTGACGGGGCGCAAAATTCCTGGCGCTGCGCTTAATTCCTGTCGCCCCCGGAATTCCGTGCGCGACAGGTAATTGGCGCGTCGCAAAACGGGGGCGGCCTAGGATGAAGGGGATGACCGTCACCAGCACCGTTCAGCCTTTCAATCTCCGCAGCATTGCCCTGCCCGCGTTTGGGCCTGCTTTGCTGTTCTGTGTCGGCGAAGGCGCAGTGCTTCCCGTGGTGGCACTGTCCGCGCGCAACCTGGGCGCTTCCGTGGCTGTTTCCGCGTTGGTGGTCACCCTGATCGGGCTGGGATCTTGGCTCTTCAACCTGCCCGCTTCGCTCATTACCATCAAGTTCGGCGAACGGTGGGCCATCGTTACCGCCGGTTCCGCCGGGGCGTTGGCCTTGTTGGCCGCTGGGTTCGCGCCCCTCCTGGCGCAGGACGGCATCTGGTTGCTCGCTGTGGCGATGACCGTGGTCGGGATGTCCACGAGCGTCTTCAACCTCGCACGCCAGAAGTACCTCACGGAAGCCGTTCCGGTCATCTACCGGGCGCGCGCCCTCTCGACGCTGGGCGGGGTCAACCGGATCGGCTTGTTCATCGGCCCGTTCGTCGGGGCGGCCGTGATGCAGTTCGCCGGGATCAGCGGGGCGTATTGGGTTGGCGTGGTGAGCATGGCGGCCTCCGCGGTGCTCTCCCTCACCATCCCGGACCTGGTGTTGCCGGACGACGTCGACGGCGGCCCCAAAGGTCCCGAGCCCACCCTCCGCGGCGTCGCGGTTTCCCACGCCGGCGTGTTCCTGACGATGGGGACCGGGATACTCCTGCTCAGCGCGGTGCGGGCCTCACGCCAAGTGGTCATCCCGTTGTGGGCGGACCACCTGGGCCTGGACGCAACACATGCCTCACTGATCTACGGCTTGTCCGGCGCGATCGACATGCTGGTGTTCTACCCGGCCGGCAAGCTCATGGACCGCAAAGGGCGCATGTGGGTCGCGGTGCCGTCCACCCTCATCATGGGTGCGGCGTTGTTCCTGATGCCGTCGTCCGTCGAGTTTGTAGGCTTGCTGCTTGCCTCGCTCCTGGTCGGCTTCGGCAACGGCATCGGCTCAGGACTCATCATGACGCTCGGCGCCGACTTTTCCCCGGAGAAGGGCCGCGGGCAATTCCTGGGCCTGTGGAGGTTCATCTCCGACGCCGGCGCCACGGGCGGGCCAGTGCTCCTCTCGGCCCTTACTGCTGCCATATCCCTCGCGGCGGGCGTCTGGGCCACCGGGTTCCTGGGCGTGGCCGCGGCGGCGGTGTTCGCCGTCGCGCTCCCGAAACTCAAGCACCGCAGGAACTACTAGGGACAGGCCGGGGGCCTTACGAGGCGACGGTGGCCGGGTAGGCGGTTCCCAGACTCCGGTCAGACGGCTCCGGTATGGTGAATCGGATGATCTCCGTCATCGCGCCTCCGCATCGTGCCCCCACTGCGAATCCGGTCCCCGGCAATCCCGCCACAGACGGCGCCCGGTCGCTTGGTTCCAAAGCGGAAAATCACCTGCCGAAGAGCGAAGCAAGGCAGTCCCGGCCTGACCTCGCGACGCTGACCGCACTGCGTTTTGTTGCCGCGCTTTGGGTGGTTCTCTTCCACCTTCAAGCCATGCAGAACACCTTCCTGTCTCCCGTCTACGAGCTGTTCCGACCCGTCGTGGCCAACGGCGACCTGGGCGTGGACGTGTTCTTTGTGCTCAGCGGCTTCATCATCACCTACACGTACCTGGACCGGCTGGGCCCACGGTTCCGCTGGCGAGCTGCCGGGGAGTTTGTCTGGGCCCGGTTCGCCCGGATGTGGCCCGCGTTCGCGCTGGTGGTGGGTGTGTTGGGCCTCTGGCTGGTGTACGGGAGCGCGCAGGAATCCGTACGGGAATGGTCCCTGCAGACCCAGGCTCCGGACCTGTCGCCGTGGGGTCTCGCCAAACAGTTGCTGATGATGCATCTCTGGTTCCAAGCCGGTACCGACGGCGCCAGCTGGTTCGGCCCCGGATGGACGGTCAGTGCCGAGTGGCTCGCCTACCTGGCATTTCCGCTGGTGGCATTGGTCCTGTACCGGCTACGCCGCCTGCATCCGGCCTTGGCGCTGGCCGCCTCCGTGCTCGTTCTCCTGCCGGCAGCAATCTGGGGTCCGGACCTGCCAATCGCCGCCGATGACCATCAGCCCTACGAATGGCTGTTGCGGATCGTGTGTTGCTTCATCGCCGGCGCTTTCGCTTGCATCGCGGCACGGAACGCAGACCGGGTGAAGTTCAATCCCGCCCTGGCCGGTCCCGGCGCCCTGCTGACCGCGACCGCCGTCGTCGTCTTCCTGGCCACGGCAGGAAAACCCGGTCCCGGACGGCTGGCAGTGCTTGCCTTCCCGCTCCTTATTGCCCTGCTAGCACTGACCCGCGGCCGGCTCCGCTCGGCGTTGTCCGCCCGCTGGCTGCAGTACGGTGGGCACAGTTCCTACAGCCTGTACCTGGTCCACATGTTCTTCATCTACCTCTTCTACTGGGTCATCAGGGATTGGCCGAACGGCGCCGGACCCGTAGCGGAGAACGTGCTCGCCGCCGCGTGCCTGCTCGCGATGGCCATGGCCACTCACGTGCTGTTCAAATATGTCGAGGAACCTGCCCGGCTCCGGCTGCGCGCACTGGTGCCGAAGGCGGGTGCGGCGAGAGTGGCAGGCCCGGGCGGCACGTAAGGTGACTGGCGCCGCTAAGGTGACTGGCGCCGTCGGGCACTCAGGCCGAAAAGCCACGTGGCCGCGACGGTTGTCAGATAACCCGTGATGACAATCAGGGAGACCCCGGCCCAGAAGTAGTTGGTGGTGCTTTCCTTGCCCAAGCCGGTCGCGATTCCCGTCAACGAGTACACCGCAACGGCCGCCGCAGCAACGCCCGCCAGGGTGGACAGGGAAAGCCACAAACGCGACGACGCCCAGTGGTCGCCGCGGCCGTCCGGAACATTCCAGCGCTTCCCGGTGCGCAGCACCAACCAACCGGCCGGCAGCATGACCGCACCCACCACGAGGAACGCGGCGACGACGTCGGCAGGCCGGTGCCACTGGTTGATCAGCGTCGAAACCCCGGCCGCCACCGCGAAAGTCCCGCCGAGGAATCCCGCCAAGGGCCGCCAGCGCGGCGAGACCACCAGGAACACCGCCGCAGCCGCCGACGCCGCGAGCGTGGTATGACCCGAGGGCAGCGAGTTCAGGTCGATGGTCTGGACGCCGCGGAACGGCCTGTTCGGGAACCAGTCCTTGAGGACCTGGGTGGCCAGGTTCGCCGCGACACATGCCGCCACGGCGATCCCGGCAGACTTCCAGCGACGACGCATGACGGTGACGAAAACAACGACGACGGCGGCGATCGCCAGCGAGATGACGGGCAGCCAATCGAGGAACTTGGTGCTCGCCCGCTCGGCGGGACCGTTGATGGTTGCGGCTTCCACCAAGGCCGATTCGTCGATGTACTGTCCCGTTGTGGTGCGCACGAAAAAATAGTAGGTGGCAACGAGTGAGACCATGCATGCCAAGGTTGCGAGCACAAAAAGAAAGCCCGTCCCGGCGCCGTCCCAGCGCAAGGTGGCGGGTCCACGTGTGGCCAGCCGGCTCGTCTTAGGAAAACTCATTGCTTTCAGGTTGTCATATTTGGCTGGGAGGATCACCTTTGCTCGGCGAGGAGCTCCCTGTACAGGGCCAAGTGTTCGCCGACCATCCGCTCGGCGCTGAAGTAGTTCTCTGCTGCGCGGCGGCACTCTGCGCGATCCAGTGCGGCGGCGGCGACGACGGCGTCGGCCAACTCTGTGGGACTGGACCGAAGGTAGCCGGTGACGCCCTCGGAAACGATCTCCGGTGCGGATCCCCGTAACGTTGCCACCACCGGGGTCCCGGCGGCGAGGGACTCGATCATCGCCATTCCGAAGGGTTCATCCCACTGAATCGGATTCAGCAGGGCCACGGACCCGCCCAGGAGGACGAACTTGTCCGCGGCGTTCAGCTCGCCGAGGTATTCGACGTCGGGCCCTAGAAGGGGTGCGATGACCTCGGCGTAGTACTCATGTTCTTCCGCGCTGTACATCTTCGCCGCGATTCGCAGGGGTATCCCGGCCAGGCGGGCGGCCTCTATGGCCTCCGGCAAGCCCTTGCCTGGATGCATCCGGCCGAGGAAGCTGGCGTAGCCGCCGTCGCCGGCTCCGACCGGGACTGACTGGGTGTCAATCCCGTGGTGGATGACCTTCCGTATCTTGATTTCGGGCGCGGTGTCCGCCTGATGGCGCGAGATGGCAATGATCGCAGTATCCGTGGCCATGGCTTGATAGATGTCATGGTTCTCAGCCGAGAAGGGGAGGTGGGCCGTTGCCACGATGGGCGTTCCCTTTGGCCGATGCCGATACAGCGGGCCGGCCAAAGTGTTGTCGTGGATGAGGTCGACGCCCTCCATGGCCGCGAAGGCGTACACGCTGTGGCGGAGTTCGTCCGTCCCGTTGCCTATCCGCGAGCCGTCGGCGAGCGGCGTTCCGGGGACCTTGTCCACTGGACATGTGCTTCCGGATGCCGCCGCGAGGAGCACATCGTGTCCCTCGGCAACCAGGCCGCGGGCGAGGATATCGATGATCGACTCCGTGCCCCCGTATGCAGGCGGCGGCACCGGAATCCATGGCGGGGCAACCAAGCCGATGCGCATCTAATACCCCCGCTGCGATCCCGAGGTGACGTGGTGGACATCCAAAAGATCGGCCAACGGCTTGCGGGCTTCGCTGTGCAGCGCGACGTTCTCCGGTAGGTCCCTGACCCGTGTTTTCCCGTTGACCACTTCCACGGAGATCCGGGCGCCGGTGAGCGGGATGTTCCGCATCATAATGTCGCCGAAACCTTCGGGAATCACCGGTGCCAGCCAGAGGCCGCCGTGGGTCAGGCAGGGATCGAAACGGAGCAACACCCGCAGCAAGTGAACCGGTGTGGCAGCGGCCCACGCTTGCGGCGAACAGGACGAAGGGTACGGGACCGGCGTCGCGTACGTTTTTCTGTCCAGGCCGCAGAACAACTCCGGGAGCCGTCCGCCGAATGCCTCAGCCGCGTCGAGGAGGCCCACGACGAGGCGCTGGGCCTCCTCGACGAAGCCGTAGCGCATCAATCCGGCGGCAATGAGGGCATTGTCATGCGGCCACACCGAGCCGTTGTGGTAGCTCGCGGGATTGTATGCCGCCATGTCCGAGGCCAGCGTCCGGACGCCCCAGCCAGTGAACATGGTGTCCGACATGAGCCGCTCCGCGACCAAGGGAGCCTTGTCGTCGTCGACGATTCCGCTCCACAGGCAATGGCCCATGTTTGATGCGCAGGCGTCCACCGGCTGCTTGTCCCGATCGAGGGCGATGGCGAAATAGCCGCGTTCAGGCAGCCAGAATTGCTCGTTGAATTTTCGCTTGAGTTCGGCCGCCCGCGCGCCCCACACCGCGGCCAGTTTCAGGTCACCGTCTTCCTGGGCCATCAAAGCCCGGCTGAGATAGGCGGTGTAGACGTAGCCTTGGACTTCGCACAATGCGATCGGCGCCTCTGCCAAGGTGCCGTCGGCGAAGTTGATGCCGTCCCCGGAGTCCTTCCAGCCTTGATTGAGGAGCCCATGGTCCGTGGCCCGTTCGTACTCGACGAAGCCGTCGCCGTCGCTGTCTCCGTAGTCGCGGATCCAGTCCAGGGCCCGGTCCACCGCGGGAAGAAGGGACTGCGAGACCTCGGAATGGAAGCCCCAACGGGTGAGCTCCCCGGCGAGTGTGACGAACAAGGGGGTGGCGTCCACCGACCCGTAATACGCACTGCCGCCGCCAAGCGCAAGGCCCGTGGTGGCACCGAGACGCACCTCGTGCAGGATCCGGCCCGGCTCTTCTTCGCTGAGCGGATTGACGGTGCGGCCTTGGTGGTCAGCCAAGGTCTTCAGCGTGCCGAGGGCGAGGGACGGATCCAAGGGAAGGGTCATGAACGATGTCAGGAGCGAGTCGCGGCCGAAGAGAGCCATGAACCAGGGAGATCCCGCCGCAACCACTGTCCGTCCGGGATGCTCGGGGTCGAAGATCCTGAGCGATCCGAGGTCCTCCCTGCTCTGGGCCACTGCTTTCTCGAAGGCCTTGTTGGTGAGTTCCGTGATGGGAACTTTGCCGTGCCACTCCTGGAGCCTTTCTTCAGGAAGATCGTAGGCGCGCTGGTTGCCCCACACTTCGGCGTCCGCCTCGGGCCCGACTCCGTCAATGCGCGGCGTGGCCGTCACGCCCGTGGACCAATGGCCTTGGGGTTCAAGGCTGACGTCATAGCTGAGGACATCTCCGTCAACAACAGCATTGGGCGCGTCAATGGTGACAAGGACGTGCCGGCCCTGCCGATGGGACTCGAGGACCAACGAACCGTCGCTACCCCGCGCCAAATGCACACTCTCGTGGCGTGCCCGGCCTTCCTTCACTTCGAAAATGTCGGCAAAGTCCGCGTTGATTTTGAGTGAGACCGTGGTGCGGGTGGGCAGGCTGGAAAAGTTCCTGATCGTAATCTCTTCGTGCACGCCGCCGAACAGGCTCCGACGGCGTTCAATCAGCAGGTGGCTGTCTGCGAGGCCATCGGTGCGTGCGGCCCGGCCGACGAAATCGGCGCGATAAGGCTCCGGGACAGGAGAACCCAAGGCCTCGATCGCGTGGCCGTTCACCTCCAAGACCCAGTTGGAAACGAACCGTGTGTCACGGAAGAACATCCCGTGCGGGCGTAGTTGGTCCATGTCGCCGTTGGCCGCAGAGACGCAAAACGATGTTCCTGCCAACAACGTTACGGCGCCTGCGCCGGCCGAACCTGCGAGGTTTTCGGCATTCCAACCTGTCATTCATCGACTCCAAAGCTAGGCGCGGGGGAATGGGCAGCTTGTTTCAGCGTATTCGCCGCATCTTCGGAAGTGAATACTCGCTCGGATATGGCGGGTTTTGCGTGGACGCCCGGTCACGTCCTGCGGGTTGTGGGTGGATGCCCGGTCACGTCCTGCGGGTTGTGGGCGGACGCCCGGTCGGGTGTGGCGGGTTGTGGGTGGATGCCCGGTCGGGTGTGGCGGGTTTTGAGGTGGATGCCCGGTCACATCCTGCGGCTTTTCGGGGGACGCCCGGTCACATGTGGCGGGTTGTGGGTGGATGCCCGGTCACATCGTGCGGGTTGTGGGTGCACGTCTGGCAGGTTTTGGGCGGACGCCCGGTCACGTCTGGCGGGTTGTGGGTGGACGCCCGGTCACGTCTGGCGGGTTGTGGGTGGGTGCCCGGTCACGTCTGGCGGGTTGTGGGTGGACGCCCGGTCACGTCTGGCGGGTTGTGGGTGGACGCCCGGTCACGTCTGGCGGGTTGTGGGTGGGTGCCCGGTCACGTCTGGCGGGTTGTGGGTGGACGCCCGGTCACGTCTGGCGGGTTGTGGGTGGACGCCCGGTCACGTCTGGCGGGTTGTGGGTGGGTGCCCGGTCACGTCTGGCGGGTTGTGGGTGGACGCCCGGTCACGTCTGGCGGGTTGTGGGTGGATGCCCGGTCACGTCTGGCGGGTTGTGGGTGGGTGCCCGGTCACGTCTGGCGGGTTGTGGGTGGACGCCCGGTCACGTCTGGCGGGTTGTGGGTGGACGCCCGGTCACGTCTGGCGGGTTGTGGGTGGGTGCCCGGTCACGTCTGGCGGGTTGTGGGTGGACGCCCGGTCACGTCTGGCGGGTTGTGGGTGGATGCCCGGTCACGTCTGGCGGGTTGTGGGTGGGTGCCCGGTCACGTCTGGCGGGTTGTGGGTGGACGCCCGGTCACGTCTGGCGGGTTGTGGGTGGACGCCCGGTCACGTCTGGCGGGTTGTGGGTGGGTGCCCGGTCACGTCTGGCGGGTTGTGGGTGGACGCCCGGTCACGTCTGGCGGGTTGTGGGTGGATGCCCGGTCACGTCTGGCGGGTTGTGGGTGGGTGCCCGGTCACGTCTGGCGGGTTGTGGGTGGACGCCCGGTCACATCCTGCGGGTTGTGGGTGGGTGCCCGGTCACGTCTGGCGGGTTGTGGGTGGAGGCCCGGTGATCCTGCGGGTTGTGGGTGGACGCCCGATCACATAGGTGGCCGGGGGTTTGGGTTTTGGGTGTTGTAGGTGGCCGGGGGTTTGGGGTTTGGGTGCGGTAGGTGACCGAGGGTTTGGGGTTTGGGTGTTGTAAGTGGCCGGGCGTCGGGGAGGGGTGAGGGGGCCGTAACACGAATGTGACGCTTGACACGTGTTAGGTGATGGATTTACGCTACCTAACACGTGTTAGGAAGGAATTGGACATGGCAGGAAGCAATGGGACGCTGCGTGAAATCTCACGCAGGACAGCCCTTGGTGCCCTGGGTGCGGGAATTGTCGGAGCAACGGTGGCGTCGTGGCCGCGGTTGTCCGGCATCGACATCCCGGGCCGCGGGGACAACAGCCTTAGCATCGCCATCTTGGGAACAGCAGCGGACGCAGCCGCCCGCCAGCGGGTCATCGATGCGTTCACGAAGGTACACCCCGAAATCAAGGTGAAGGTCCAGGCCATCCAAGCCGCGGACTGGAAGGACTTCTTCACCAAGATCCTCACCATGGTGGCAGCAGGAACGCCACCGGATGTGGTCTACGTGGCCACCGAAGGTGCCCAGCTCTTCGCTGAAAAACTGGCGCACCCCTTGGACGACTACCTTCGCCGCGACGCAGCGGACATGAAGGAGTATTTCGCGGACGTCCACCCGAGCCTGGTTGAGGCGTTCATGTACAAGGGAAGCCTGTTCCAGCTTCCCATCGACTGGAACGCCGCGAACATTTACTACAACACCTCGGCCCTGCAGCAAGCCGGACTCGAACGTCCCGCGGATAACTGGACCCAGGTCGATTTCCGTAACACCTTGGCGGCCATGCGGAAAGCACGCCCGCAGGACTTCACCCCGTACTACTGGACCAACAGGCTCTTCGGCGGCGTCGTGCCCTGGCTCTACGCCAACGGCACCAGCTTCCTCAAGGAATCCAAGTCCACCGGAGGCGAATGGCTCTGGGACACCTTCTACGGGCAGGATCCCTCACGCGGACTGCGCTCAGGCGGCTACCAATGGCTCGAATCCAATGCCGACGACCCGCTGGTGTACGAGTCCTTCGACTACCTCCGCGGCCTCGTCAAGGATGGCCTCGGCGTCCGTCCCGAAGAAGGCGGCGGAAATTCACTCGTCGGGCTGTTCGCCTCCAACAGGATCGGCATGACCCCCGCCGGCGGCTATTGGGTGGAAGGCCTCCACACCGCCGGAATGAAGGAAGACGGCTTCGACGTCCAGTTCTTCCCGCGCTGGCGCACCCAACGGCACCAATTCGGCACCGCCGGATACGCGATCATGAAGACCGCCAAGGACAAGGACGCCGCTTGGGAGTGGCTCAAGTTCGCCTCGAGCCTGGAGGCCATGCGGTTGGTCTTCCCGACGCCGAACACCACCCCCGCGCGCCGTTCCATGGTGAACGAGCAGTTGTACGCCGGCCGCGGGCCGAAACACTGGAAAGTCTTCTACGACACCCTCGACAAATTCCCCACCACAGGTCCCATTCCGGCACCGCCCCAGCAGGCCGCCGTCGAGACCGCCCTGATGAAAAACGTATCCCTGGCCGTCAGCGGTGATGAGAACCAGCTCAAGCAGGCCCTCGCCTCCATGCAGCGCGACCTTGAGATCGCCTTGAGGAGGCAGGCATGAGCACGGCAACAACGGGCATGTCCACCGCGCGCCGGAACAAAACCGGCTCCAAACGCCGGAACGGCGGCGCAACGGGGAGCGAAAAAGGAAAGCAGCGCCAGCGCTGGCTGCCCTGGGCGTTCCTGGCTCCCACCATCCTGGGAATGGGGCTGTTCACGCTCCTGCCGATCGTTGCGTCGGTGCTCCTCGCGTTCTTCCGCTGGGACATCATTTCGGCGCCGAGTTTCGTCGGGTTCGACAACTTCGCCGAAGTGGTCCAGGACCCCACGGTGAGGGTCTCGTTCGTGAACACCATCATGTTCGTGGTGGTCGCCGTGGCGTTGCAGCTCGGCCTCGCACTCGGGTTGGCGATCATGGTGCAGGAGAAACTCCCGGCCTGGCTCCGGGTCTTCTTCCGCAGCGCCTTCTTCTTTCCGCTGATCCTTTCGGCGGCGTCGGTGTCCATCTTCATGCGGTACTTGTTCAACGAACAATTCGGCGTGGTCAACTGGCTCTTGTCCCTCGTGGGCATCCCCGCCGTACCGTGGCTGACGACGCCGGCCGGTTCCGCCGCCGTCGTGATCCTCGTGTATGTGTGGCAGAACTTCGGGTTCTCGTTCCTGCTGTTCATCGGCGGCCTAGCGTCGATCCCCACCGAAACGTATGAGGCGGCCTCCATCGATGGCGCCACCGGCTGGCGTAAACACGTCCACGTAACGCTGCCGCTCCTGAGCCCCACCACCTTGGTGGCCTCGGTGATGGCGATCATCAACGCCCTGCAGGTGTTCGACCAGCCCTACGTCCTGACCCGCGGCGGCCCGGGCGACGCCACGCGAACCGCGGTGATGGTGATCTTCGAGTCCGCGTTCCAGCGCCTCGAGTTCGGCCAGGCCTCGGCGATCGGCGTCATCCTCACGCTGATCATCATGGCCATCACCGCGGCCCAGTTCCGGCTCAGCAAACGATTCGTCTTCTACCAGTAAGGCCCGCCATGACTACAACCTCAACCCAGCGCGCCGCCGTCGACCGCTTGGCTCCCCAGCGGCCCACGCCCCGCAAGAAGCGGAACTGGAGCATGGCGGGACGAATCGTGCTGCTCCTGATCGCGTCTGTCTTCATCCTCGGTCCGGTGCTGTGGACCCTCTCCACCTCGCTGCGGCCGCCGGCGGAATCGTTCCAGCTGCCGCCGTCGTTCCTTCCGCTCCACCCCGATTTCTCCTCCTACGACCAGGTGTTCAAGCAACTGAACATCATGCTGTTGGTCCTGAACAGCGCCCTCGTGACCGGACTGATCGCCGTCGGGCAGATGATCACGGCGGCGCTCGCCGGGTACGCGTTCGCTAACCTCAAGTTCCGGGGCCGCGGCGCCCTGTTCTCGGTCGTGCTGGCCACCATGATGGTGCCGGCGCAGGTGACGATCGTGCCGGTCTTCATGCTGATCCGCGGCATTGGCTTGTCCGACACGCTCCTCGCACTGATCCTCCCGGCGATCCCGACGGCGTTCGGCACCTTCCTGATGCGCCAGTACTTTCTGGGCCTGCCGGCGGATCTGGCGGAGGCTGCCGCGATCGACGGCGCCTCGCCGTGGCGCACGTTCCGTTCCGTGTATGCGCCGCTGGCGATGCCGGGCATGGCCATCGTCGGCATCCTGGCCTTCAACTACCACTGGAACGAGTTCTTCCGCCCGCTCATCCTGACCATCTCCGAGCAGAACTTCACGCTCCCGCTCGGCCTGGTGTCGCTGCAAGGCAACCTCGGCACGGGCAGCATCTCCGTGGTGCTGGCAGGCGTGATCCTCTCCATGATTCCTGCCCTGGTGGTGTTCATGTTCGGCCAGCGCGCCTTGCGTGACGGACTCACCGCCGGTACCGGCAAATAAGCCCTACTTCCCCTGAAAGGAACTCGATGACGGACGTCATATCCTCCGCCCCTGCATTGGTCGCGGCGGCCACCCACCCGGACCCTGCTTTCCCGCGTTTCCACCCCCGGCCGGCACAAGGCTGGATCAACGACCCCAACGGCGTCAGCTACATCAACGGCCGTTACCACGTGTTCTTCCAGTACAACCCGGAATCGGCACGTCACCATCGGATCCAATGGGGCCACGTGAGCTCCCCGGACCTGGTCCATTGGGACGAACACCCCGTGGCGCTGCGCCCCCAGGACGGCGGCCCGGATGAGTTCGGCTGCTGGACCGGCGTGGTGACCGACGACGGCGGTGTCCCCACCGCTGCGTACTCGGGCGTGCGGGGCGATGGCGGCCACTCGCAAGTGGTGCTTTCCCGGGGCTCCGCGGACCTGGTGACGTGGGAACAGGACGGGCATGTGGCAGCGTCCATGCCTGCCGATCCGTTGGTTACTGCCGTCCGCGATCCCTTCCTTTTCCGCTTCAACGGCAAGCGCTACGCCATGCAGGGCGCCGGGCTGGCCAATGGACATGCTGCTTTGCTGCTTTACACAGTGGAGGACATGTCCGAATGGAAGTACCAAGGCATTTGGCTGACCACCGAAAACCCCGTGGCAGCCACGCATGCTCCGGCCGAAATCTGGGAGTGCCCGCAGTTGGTGCGTGTGCCTTCGGACGGGGCTGACACCTGGGTCATGATGTTCTCCCTGTGGCTCTCCAGTGACCACCACGAGCACGCCAACGGCGTCGGCCATCTGATCGGCTCCTTGGAAGCGGACCCATCTACCGGGCTGCCGGTGTTCCACCCGCGCTCGGGCGGCAAGTCCGATCTTGGCCGGGATTTCTATGCCCCGCAGATCGTTCAGCTGGATTCCGCGTCGTCGTCCGGATCGTTGCCCGAGGCGGGGTCGGGATCGTTGTCCGAGGCGGGGCCGGAGCCGCGTGCGCTGCTCTGGGGATGGGCCAATGAAGGCCCCGGCCGCGATGGCCGGCGCGGCCGTTCGCAAGACGAGGTCGACGCCGCAGGCTGGGCGGGCGTATTAACCCACCCGCGCTTCCTCTCGGTCGAGGACGGTGCTTTGGTGGTTGCGCCGGCACCCGAGGTGGATGCCTACCGGGGTTCCTTGGCTGTGGCCGGGGCTTCCGGGGTGGTCGGCATGCCGCCGTTTGCCGAGGCCGTCGTGACTGCCGGGACTGGATGCCAGGGTGAGGTCCGGCTGGTCCTGGCCTCGGACGAGGAGCGGCAAGTTGTGTTTGCCGGGCCGTTGTCCGAGGGCGAAGGGCTGCGGATTTTCGTGGATGCTTCCTTGGTGGAGGTATACCGGACCGGCTCCGTGGCTACGACCCTCCGTGCCTACCCCATCCCGGGTGAGGACTGGAGCCTTGAGCTTCCCGAAGGCGCGTCGGCAGACGTCTGGGAACTGGAGCTGCCCGCTTAGGCGGCAGGCCGCCGTCGTAATCCCTCCACGTTGAAGGATCTAGAGGGCGGGCACAGGCCCGGTGGACTCGCGGACCACTAATCGGCAGGGAACCATGGTTTCCAGTCCGGCTGTGCCGCCCGCGGGGCCGGATTGCGGGTCCTCGATCGCTCCCAGCAACATGCCCATCGCGGCCGCACCGATTTCCCGCAGCGGAAGCGCCATGGTGGTGAGCGCCGGGACCATGGTGGATGCGATGCGGGACTCGTCGTCGTAACCCATGATGGAGAGGTCCCGCGGCACGGCCAGGCCCAGCCGCGCCGCAGCCAGGGCGACGCCGATGGCGAGTCGATCGTTGGCGCAGACAATCGCCGTCGGCCGCTCGGTGGCGGCGACTCCGTCGAGGAGTCTCATGGCGCCGTGGAAGCCGTCGTTGATGTCCCAACCGGCCATGAACACGCGGTCATCGCGGACCGGGATGGCTGCCTTGGCCATTGCCTCACGATGCCCCACGATGCGCAGGGGCACAGCCGGGGAGGTGGCCGCGCCGGCGAGGAAGGCAATATCGCGATGGCCCAATTGCAAAAGGTGCCCGGTGGCTTCCCGACCGCCGGTAACTTCGTCCGGGATCACGTGGTGCAGGCGCTGGGCCGGGCTGCTGTCGTAGCAGTTGGCCAGGACGGAGGGGACCCGCAGCATGCCGTGGGGCACGTCGAGCGGCTTCAAACCGACCGTGACATACATCAGTCCGTCCACCTGCCGGTCCAAGAGGGTTTCGACGGCGCTCTCGTCACGGGAGGCGTCGCGCTCGGTGTCCATCACCACAGTGACAAAGCCGTGGGCGCGGGCGACGTCGTCGGCGCCACCGATGATGTTGCCGTCGAACGGGCTCACCACCACCTCGTCCGACACGATGCCGATCACGCGCGTCCGTTGGTTCCGCAGGCTCAGCGCGATGGGATTGGGGGAGTAGTTCAGGTCCGAGGCGGCCTGCCGTATGCGGTCCTGGCTTTCCTTCGCCACGTTGCCGTCGCCCCGGCCGTTGAGCACCAGCGACACCGCACTCCGCGAGACGCCCGCCCTTTTGGCGACGTCGAGTGCTGTGGCCTTGCGCTGCATGTGGCTCCTCCGGCTATGGTTCGGTTTCTTGGTGCATTCTACCTAACGCGTGTGAGGACTCATTCCGGCCGCCCCCGCCCGGACGCCCGGTCACTTCCGGCGGTCCCAACGGTGACGCCCGGTCACCTCCTGCGGTCCCAACGGGGACGCTCGGTCACTTCCGGCGGCCTCACCTGGGACGCTCGGTCACCTCAGGTGACCGAGCGTCCGCAGAAAACGCCCCAAAGGCGAGCTGGCGTCTGGGAGGTCCCCGCCGCCCGGACGCTCGGTCACTTCCGGCGGTCCCAACGGGGACGCCCGATCACATCAGGTGACCGAGCGTCCGCAGGAAACACCCCGAAAGGTGAGTGAGCGTTCGCAGGAAACACCCGAAAGGTGACCGAGCGTCCGCAGGACGCGCCCCAAAGGTGGACGAGCGTCGGTGGAAAACACCCGAAAGGTGGCCGGGCGTCGGCGGAGAACCGGCCCCGCGCTACAGTGAACCCATGCCTCCGTACCCCACCCTCGACGAGCTCCTTGCCACCGCAAGGGTGGTCAGCCTGCCGATGCGGGTCAAGTTCCGGGGCATCACCGAGCGCGAGACCCTCGTATTCCGCGGACCTGCCGGATGGGGCGAGTTTTGTCCGTTCCCCGAGTACGGCGACGCTGAGGCTTCCCGCTGGCTCGCCGCCGCCGTCGAAGCCGCCTGGCACGGTTTTCCGGCGCCGCTAAGGGACGCCATCCCAGTCAACGCGACGGTGCCCGCGGTTCCAGCGGCCCGGGTGCCCGAGGTCCTCGAACGCTTCGGCCGTGTGGACGCCGTCAAGGTCAAGGTCGCCGAGCGCGGGCAGGAGCTGGCCGACGACGTCGCCCGCGTCACCGCCGTCAGGGACGCGCTGCCGGAAGCCTCGATCCGCGTTGACGCGAACGCGGGCTGGGATGTGCCGCAGGCGGTCGAGGCACTCGGGCGACTTTCCGCCGTCGGGCTTGAATACGCCGAGCAGCCCGTGCCGCAGATCGAGGGCCTCGCTGAGGTCCGCCTGCGGCTCGCGCAGCAGGGCACGCCCGTGCTCATCGCCGCCGACGAATCCGTGCGCAAGGAAGACGACCCCCTCAAGGTGGCCCGGGCGGACGCGGCGGACCTGATCGTGGTGAAGGTGGCGCCGCTTGGGGGAGTGCGGCGCGCGCTGGACATCGTGGCGCAAGCCGGGCTTCCCGCCGTCGTGAGCTCGGCGCTCGACACTTCGGTGGGGATCCGCGCGGGTCTCGCGCTCGCGGCCGCGCTGCCGGAGCTGCCGTTCGCGTGCGGGCTGGGGACCGTGCGGTTGTTCGCCTCGGACATCACGAATGATCCGTTAGTGCCCGACGACGGCGCCATCCGCCTCCGGGAGGCCGTCGCCGACGAGGGGCTGCTGGAGCAATATGCGGCTCCTGCTGAACGTCGCGACTGGTGGCTGGACCGGCTCCGTCGCGTGCACACCGTCTTGGATGGGCGCCGCTAATAGACTAGAGCGGTGACTTCGCAAGGCTCCCTGAGTTCCCTCGCCGCTGCCCGGATCGCCGTCAAGGCGCTGCTCGACGGCGGTGTGCGGCACGTGGTGGTGTCTCCCGGATCGCGGTCGGCACCCATGGCGTACGCGCTTGCCGAGGCGGAAGCGGCCGAGAACGTCCGCCTGCTCGTCCGGATCGACGAACGCTCGGCCGGGTTCACCGCCCTGGGCCTCGCCCTCTCCACCGGCGCACCCGCGGCCGTCCTCACCACCTCGGGGACCGCCGTCGGGAATCTCCTGCCCGCAGTCATGGAAGCGAACCACGCCGCCGTACCCCTCGTGGTCCTTTCTGCCGATCGGCCGGCGGAACTCCTCGGAACCGGGGCTAACCAGACCACCATCCAATTGGACCTCTTCGGCGAGCACGTGCGGTTCGCCGTCGACGTCCCCGCGGGCAACGACCCGCAGCGCGCCGTCGAGACCGCGATTTACGCAGCCACCGGCGCGCTCGAGGACACGCCGCCTGGTCCGGTCCAGCTCAACCTGGCCTTCCGCGAGCCGCTGGTGCCCGAACACGGCGAGGCGCTGCCAGCCGCGCAAAGCCACGGGATTTTCCACTATGATTCCGGACCGCAACCACTGAGCATGTCCCCTGCGGCCGACGAGTTGCCCGAACGGTGGACGGTGGTCCTGGCAGGGCACGACGCCGGTCCGGTCGCCGAGGCGTTCGCCCGCGCCCACGGCCTCCCCTTGCTCGCCGAACCGTCGTCCAACGCACGTTTCGGACCGAACGCGGTGGGCCCGTACCGGCTGATGCTGGAACACTTCGGGCCCGGATCAGCGCTGCCGATCGAGCGGGTAGTGGTCTTCGGGCGCCCGACTCTTTCACGGCCCGTCGCCTCCCTGTTGGCCCGGAACGACCTTCCCGCCGCAATATATGAGCCCGTTCCGGTGGCTTGGTATGAGCATGGCCGGCGGCGCGAGGAACGCTTCGATTCGCTCGCTGGATTGGCCGGTTTTGCCGGGCGGGGCTCGGCCGAGTGGCTCGACGCCTGGCTCCTCGCCGGCTCCGCCGCCCAGCACGCACTCGACGGCGTCCTCGAGGCGGAGTCCGAAGCCAACGGCCCCGCCGTGGGAGCCGCCGTCTGGAAGCACGCCCGCGGCCAGCTGGTGCTCGGCTCGTCCAACGGCATCCGCGACGTCGACCTCGCCGGGCAGCCCGGCCCCGAGCCGATCGCCTCGGTATTCGCGAACCGCGGCCTCGCCGGCATTGACGGCACAATCTCCACGGCCACGGGAATCGCCCTCGGCGCAGGCCGCGAAACGACGCTCCTCGTAGGCGATGTCACCTTCCTGCACGACGCCGGCGGCCTCCTCCTCGGAGCCGGCGAACCAGGACCGGACCTGCGCATCGTGGTCCTCAACGATTCGGGTGGCGGCATCTTCGGCCTCCTCGAGCACGGCAAGGTGGAGGACGACGGTGGCTACGGAACCGCAGTCGAACGCCTCTTCGGTACCCCGCACAGTGTGGACGTGTCAGCGCTGGCCGCGGCATACGGCGTCGGGCACACTTTGGTGCGTACGACGGCGGAGCTTGCCACGGCGCTTGCCGCACCGTTGAAGGGGCGCAGCATTGTGGAAGTGCGCACGGGCCGGGCCGGATTGCGACCGCTGCACACGCGCATCAAGGCGGCAGTGGCGTCGGCGGTGTCGCAGGTGCTCGTGGGGGCGTAGCTTCGAACTTACAAAGAGAAATCACGCACGGCTGTGATGGTACTTGCAGCCATTCTTGATCTTGATAGTGCAAATGCCTTTAGAGAATATTGAATGCAATAATCATTTCCATGCCGTTGGGCGCGGTGTCAATATATTGCCATCTCTGGAGGCGGAATACTTGATTTCCTGACCATGAATTGTGGTAGGTCACGTCGACAACGTTATTTCCGCTGTAAATCCGACTCACCATAGGCCGCTCATTAATCGGCACGAAGACCAACCCGGCGTTGGCGAAGCAGGCCTCCCGGTAGGAGATAAGCTTCACGAAGTCCGTTCGTGTCCCACAGGTTACTAGGCTGGCGGCGTCTGCGGGCGTAGCCAGGCCGATAACGCTTCCTATGGCGAGCGTGCCTGCAATGGTTATTCCAGAAACCGTCCTTCTAATTTTCATCGTTGACCCCAATTAAACGAAGGCGCTTGAGGTTTTTCTCTGCGCGTATCGGAATTGTTCCAGCAAGCGATGCGTGGTGTCAACGAAAATAAGGGCAAATCGAAAAACAGGATCTGATTATGTTTTCGGCAGGTTGCGAAGATGTCGCGCCTTCCGGCTTTCGCCTGGCTTCCGAATATCAACTGTGGATTGGACCGCGGCCGCTAAACTCACCGGGGGCCGGCCGCGGTCCAAGCCGTCAGTCTTCTGCTACCTCGATATGAGTGGGATCGAGCACCCGGCGGAGGAACTCTTTGGTGCGCGGCTGGGTCGGAGCGCTAATGACATGTTCGGCCGGACCCTCCTCCACAACAACGCCGCCGTCCATGAAGACTACGCGGTCGGCCACTTCTCGGGCGAAGCCCATCTCGTGCGTGACTACGAGCATGGTCATGCCTTCTTGGGCAAGCTTGCGCATGACGGCGAGGACGTCGCCCACGGTTTCGGGGTCGAGCGCTGAAGTGGGCTCGTCGAACAGCATCAGTTCCGGGTCCATGCTCAACGAACGGGCGATCGCTACACGCTGCTGTTGGCCACCTGACAGTTGGTCAGGGAATCGTTCTGCGAGATGGCCCAGACCCACGCTCCAGATTGCGGCGGGCCACGTTGCCGGCTTCCTGCTTGCTGCGCTTTAGTACCTTGATCTGTGAGATCGTGCAGTTGTCAAGAACCGTCAAATGCGGGAAAAGATTGAAGTGCTGGAACACCATTCCAACGTTTTGGCGCATGCGATCGAGGTCTACGTCCGGATCTGTGGCCTCGAATTTGCCCACGTTGATTGTGCCCGAGTTCGGTTGCTCCAGCAGGTTCACGCAGCGGAGCAGCGTGGACTTTCCGGACCCGGACGGGCCAATCAGGCAGACCACCTGCCCCGGCTGGACCTCGAGGCTGATGCCCTTGAGAACTTCATTGGTACCGTACGACTTGCGCAGGTCCTTGATGGACACGCCCGCTGCGCGGACTTGTTGGGAGTCTACGGCGGAATTGTATGTATCGCTCATGGGGGTTCCTAGCGCCTCGTCTTTGCGGTACGGGATTCGAAGCGACGGGCCAGAATTCCCAACGGGACTGTGATGATCAGGTAGCAGGCACCCGCGATGACCAACGGGGTGAGTCCTGCATTGGGCTGGGTGATGCCATCGCGGCCGAACTTCGTCAGTTCATACTGGGAGGCAGCAAGGCCAAGAAGGTACACAAGCGATGAGTCCTTCGTGAGAAGGATGACTTCGTTGGTCAAAGGCGGCAGGACGATCTTGAAAGCCTGCGGAATGACGATGGAGACCATTGCGCGCCAGTGTGGCATGCCCAACGAACGGGCTGCCTCAAGCTGGCCTCTTGGCACTGCTTGAAGGCCGGCCCGCAGGGTTTCCGCGATATAAGCCGCCGCGACCATCCCGAGGGCGAGCATCACAGTCACGTAGATGTCGAACCGGATACCAAAGGCCGTTGGGATGCCGAAGCCGAATGCGATGAAGACCAGCAGTGCCGGCACGCCGCGGAAGAACTCGATATAGAGAGTGGCGATCCAGCGCCACACGCCCACGGACGACATCTTCATGAGCGCCAATACCAGGCCGCCGCTGATGCCCACGAGGAAGCTCAGAACGGTGTAAATGAGGGTGTTTTTCAGGGCGAGGGTGATGATGTTCGGGAACTGTTTGGCCGCAGAGTCCCAGTTGAAGAAGGCGCTGCTCAAAGCCTTCCAGTCGGCGAATACGATGAAGAGGGCGACGGCGAGCACCAGGATGCCGTACTGCACGGACCGGCTGGTCCGCGCCCGTTGACGAACAGTCATTGCCATTTATTTTGCCTTTGACATGAAGACGGGTGGTGGGGCCGGAATGCTTTTGACGATGTTCCGGCGCCTGCACCACCCGGCTTTGCGGTTGTTTACTTGACGGCTGCGCCGAACCAGGTGGTCTTCAGCTTCGTCATGGTTCCATCGTCGGTGATCCGCTTGAGGGTGCCGTTAACCGCATCGAGGACAGCCTTGTTGTCCTTCTTCACGGCGATTCCCAACTGTTCGCCCGTCTTGTATGTCTCGGCGAATACCAGGGAGTCGTCGCCTTTGGCCGCGAAGCCGAGCACGGATTGATTGTTGATGGCTGCGTCAACGCCACCCGTCTTGATTGCCTGGATCAGAAGCCCGGTGTTTTCGTACTGGATCGTGTCCAAGCCATTCTTCTTGGCGTAGTCCTCGCCTGTGGTGCCCTGTTGGACACCTACCTTCTTGCCCTTCAGGTCAGCCAACTTCTTGAGGCCGGAGGCCTTGGTCGCCAGCAGCGAAAGGTCGTCATCAAGGTAAGGCGTGGAGAAATCCATAACGGTCTTTCGGGCGTCCGTGATGGAGATGCCCGAAATTGCGACGTCGCATTGCGCGGTGTTCAGGGCCTGGCCGGACTGGATCCCCTCGAACGGAACGGTCAGCACATTAGGTTCGACTTTGAGGTCTTTGGCAATCTCGGATGCGAGATCCATGTCGAAGCCGACATTCTTTCCGTCCTTGACAAATTCGAACGGCTCGTACGGGATGTCGGAGCAAACAGTCAGCTTGCCCGAGTCGATCAGCTTCAGGCCGGAGGAGGACGCGGCGGGGGCACTGCCACCGGAGGATCCGCAGGCAGTCAATGCCAGGGCGCCGGCCGCTAGAATCGCGGCAGCCTTGGTGCCGACAAGGAACGAACGGGAGATCTGCATATTTTCTTACCTTTTGTTGCAGTGGATGCGAAACTAATCGGTTCATAGTGTAACGCTCAACATGAGATGTGCGTCACAGGAAACTAAGTTTTCCTATTGGATAACCTACTTGGCAAAAAATCAAGCCCCCCAATGTGTCTAATGTCTCGAACCCCAGACATCCAAACGGGCAGGTTTCGAGTGGAATCCTTGGGCTTGGAGGCCTAGTTGCTGATCCCCAGAGACTCGAGCATCGGCCGGAACTTGGCCCAGGTCTCAGCCAATTCGGCCTCTGGAACCGAGCCCTCGACGATTCCGCAGCCCGCATACAGGCGCACGGAAGTGGGGCCCTCGATGACCGCACCTCGCAGCGCGATTCCCCATTCGCCATTGCCCGCGGCGTCGAGCCACCCCACCGGCCCGGCGTACGGACCCCGGTCCATTCGCTCAAGCTCCCGGATCAGTTCGCCGGCAATCAACGTAGGCGTCCCGCACACGGCGGCCGTGGGGTGGAGGGCGTTGATCAAAGCCAGGCACGTAGGGACATGTCCCTCAATGTCGGCAAGTTCGGCCTTCACGTCCGAGGCCAAGTGCCAAACATTGGGCAGTTCCAAGATAAAGGGTTCGCTGTGGGCGTTCATTGCCTCGGAGAAGGGCGCAAGCTGCGTGGTCAACGACTGGATCGCGATCTCGTGCTCATGCCGTTGCTTCTCGGAACCGGCCAGCACCCGCTCGGCGTAGTCCATGGGCGAGCCGTCCATGCCCTCGGCATCACGACGGTCCAGCGTCCCGGCCAGAACCCGTGCCTGCGCCGTGCGGCCCTCCACCTGGATGAGCATCTCCGGCGTCGCCCCGACCAAACCGTCGACGCCGTAGGTCCAGCATTCGCGGTAACGGCTGGCCAGCTGCCGCAGCACCTCGGCGGCGTTGACGCCGTCGGGCAGGGTGGCCACCACGTCCCGCGCGAGGACCAGCTTCTCGAGCTTTCCGGTCCGGATTTCCGCGACGCCGTCGGCCACGGCCTGTTTCCACGCGGCTTCGCTCAGTGAGCCGCTTTCGAGCGTGACCTTCCCATTGCCGACAAAGGAAGAGCGCCCGACGCCGGAGCCGCCTGGCGCGGGACCCGCACCGTCCGTTGGGCTGAGCCAGCCCGCCAGGGCGGCGAGGGCGCCCGCCTCGGTGAGTTCGACGTCGTCGAGCGTCAACTGGGTGAGCCAAGACTGCCCGTCGCGTATCCCGACCACGATCTCCGGAAGGATCAGGCGGGATTCAAAGTCGGACGTCTTGGAGAAGGCAAAGGAGCCAAATGCCACGGGGCCGGTGCCAGGAATCTCGAGGGGATCGGTAACGTCGGCCTCAAGGACGAGGTGGCGCCACCAGATATCGGCCTCGAGGAAGCGCTCCGGCCCGGAAGCAGTGAAGCGCGCGAGTTCGCCGAAGCCCACCAGTCCGTTCTCTCGGCGTGACCAGCACAGGACGTCGTCCCGGACCAGAAACGACGGCAGCCCCCCGGAGGATGAATCAACATCGAGGGGGACTGTTAAAGTGCGGAGCGAACTGGTCATGATGCAACAACATTACTCCCGTGGGCAACGGTAACCGTGCTGGCGGGAACGGGACTCGGAGCGGGAACCCGGCCTGGACCGGAGCGCCCCGAAAAGCCTTCCCGCTTTTGTCTGAGACAATTGCAGGGTGAACCGAGCATCCTTGGAAAAGCGTCCGGACGAAGTTGCGACGATGTTTGACGATGTCGCCCCTAAATACGACGTCGTGAACGATGTCCTGTCGATGGGTCAGACCCGGCGTTGGCGCCGCGTGGTCGTGGATGCGATGGATGTTCGGGCAGGCCAGAAAGTCCTGGATCTGGCTGCCGGCACGGGCACCTCCAGCGAACCGTACGCCGACGCCGGAGTGGACGTGGTGGCCTGCGATTTCTCGCTCGGGATGCTGAAGGTGGGCAAGCGCCGCCGCCCGGACATCAACTTCGTTGCCGGGGACGCCACCAAGCTGCCGTTCGCGGACAACTCCTTCGACGCGTGCACCATTTCCTTCGGCCTGCGCAACGTCAACGAACCGCACAAGGCCCTCGAAGAGATGTTCCGCGTCACCAAGCCCGGCGGACGCCTGGTTATCGCCGAATTCTCGGCCCCCGTGGTGCCCCTCTGGCGGACCATGTACACCGAATACCTGATGCGCGCATTGCCCGCCATCGCCACCAAGGTCTCGTCAAACCCGGACGCCTACGTGTACCTCGCCGAGTCCATCCGCGCTTGGCCGGACCAGGACCACCTCGCCGCGTGGCTGCAGGAAGCCGGTTGGACGGACGTCAACTACCGCAACCTGAGCGGCGGCATCGTGGCCGTGCACCGCGCCCAGAAGCCCGGTGCCGAACGCCGGGAAAGCGTTCCCGTCGCCAAGCTTCGCCGCCAGATCAAACCGCGCCGCCAAGCCGGCGATCAGTCCCGCTGACCGGCCCATTAACCGCTGACCGGCCTATTAAACGCAGACCGGCCTATTAAACAAGGACGCTGTGAACGTACTGATAGTCGGCGCAGGGCCAGCCGGGTCCACCGCTGCGTATTACCTTGCCCGGGCGGGCATTTCCGTGACAGTCCTGGAGAAGACCAGCTTCCCGCGGGAAAAAGTCTGCGGCGACGGCCTGACACCACGCGCGGTCCGCGAAATCCAGAAGCTCGGCCTCCCGCACGCCGAGGAGGAGGGCTGGCGCCGCAACAAGGGGCTCCGGCTCATCGCCGGTGGCCGCACCATTGAATTGCCGTGGCCCGACGTCGCCGACCTTCCCACCTACGGACTCATCCGTACGCGGCTCGGATTCGACGAGGAACTGGCCCGGCACGCCCAGGCGGCAGGCGCCGTCGTGCTTGAACGCCACAGTGTCACCGAAGCCCTGCGGGACGACGCCGGGCGGGTGATCGGCGCGCGCGCCGCGCTGCTCGACGAGTCAGGACGCAAGACGGGCGAAACGCGCGACTTCCATGCCGACGTCGTGCTCGCCGCAGACGGCAACTCCACACGGACTGCCGTTTCGCTCGGCATCCACAAGCGCGACGACCGCCCGCTCGGCGTGGCTGTTCGCACCTACTTCACGTCGCCCCGGCACGACGACGACTGGATGGAAGGCTGGCTCGAGCTGCCCGGCAAGTCCGGAAAGCCGCTGCCCGGCTACGGCTGGGTGTTCGGCGTCGGCGACGGCACGTCCAACGTGGGCCTGGGCATCCTGAACTCCTCCAAGGAATTCGGCAAGCTCGACTACAAGCAGATCCTGCGCGAATGGACCGCGGGAATGCCTTCCGAATGGGGGTTCACGCCGGAAAACCAGGTGGGGGAGATCCGTGGCGCCGCGCTGCCCATGGGCTTCAACCGGACCCCGCACTACTCGCCGGGGCTCATGCTCCTGGGCGACGCCGGCGGCATGGTTTCACCGTTCAACGGCGAGGGCATTTCCTATGCGATGGAGTCCGCCCGGTTTGCGGCCGAGTTCCTCGTTGATGCGTCTGTCCGCGCGCGTTCGGCGGGGTGGACAGTGCACGACGGTGACGCGCACCTGTCGCGGTACGCGGACTACGTGCGGGACCAGTGGGGTTCGCACTTCACCCTGGGGCGCATGTTCGCAGCCCTCATCGGCAAGCCCGCCGTCATGAAGCTCGCGCTGCGAACCGGCATGCCCATCCCTGTGCTCATGCGCTTTGTGGTTCGGATGCTCGCCAACCTCACCGATCCGTCCGCGAAGGGTTTCGAGGACCGTGTGATCCGCGTCCTCGAGATGCTGGTCCCGGCAACGTCCAACGTCACATCGAGCGCCGCTTCCACCCGCGCCGGCACCGAATCAACGCTTTCCTCCGTGAAAAGTTAGGGTTAACCCGTGACTCACTCTGCCGAACACAGCTGGACGCACGCCGGGCACGGCCTGCCGGAAGCTGCCGAACCCGCCCCCACCACCACAGCGATCGCCACCGGCCTGCAGCTTCCTGCCGGTTTTGCCGCTATCGCCAAGGACGTGGAGCTTGGTCCTGCCATCACCACCAACCTTGCCCGCGTGGAAAAGAAGCTCCGCGAAGCAATTGCCAACTCGGACCCCCTGGCTGACGCAACGTCGCGTCACTTGGTGGAAGCCGGCGGCAAGCGCATCCGTCCGCTGTTGACCCTCCTGTGTGCCCACCTCGGTGACGCATCCCGTCCGGAAGTGGTCCAGGCCGCCGTCGTGGTTGAACTGACCCACCTCGCAACCCTGTATCACGACGACGTGATGGACTCCGCGCCCTTCCGCCGCGGCGCCCCCACCGCGCACGAGGTCTGGGGCAACTCGGTGGCCATCCTCACCGGCGACCTGATCTTCGCCCGCGCCTCGATCCTGGTGTCCGAGCTCGGTTCGCGTGCCTTGGGAATCCAGGCCCGCACCTTCGAACGCTTGTGCCTTGGCCAGCTGCACGAAACCGTGGGCCCACGTGAGGGTGAGGACCCCGTGGAGCACTACCTCTCCGTCATTGCCGACAAGACCGGCTCCCTCGTGGCGGCCTCGGGCCAGCTCGGCGCCATCTTCGCAGGCGCCGACGAATCCTTCGAGGACGTGCTCGTGGAGTACGGAGAGAAGGTCGGCGTGGCGTTCCAACTGGCCGACGACGTCATCGACGTTACCGGGGTCAAGGTCAAGTCCGGCAAGTCCCCGGGTACGGACCTCCGCGAAGGTGTTCCCACGCTGCCGGTCCTGCTGCTCCGCAAGGCCGCCGAGAACGGTGACCATTCCGCCGTCGAACTCTTGAAGCTGGTTGACGGCGACCTGTCCTCCGACGAGGCGCTGGCCCAAGCCGTCGCCGGGTTGCGCGAGCATCCGGTCACCGCCGAGTCCTGGGTGATTGCGCGCCAGTGGTCCGCTGAGGCCATCGAAGCCCTGAAGCCGTTGCCCGAAGGCGTGGTCAAGGAATCGCTGACGAACTTTGCCCACGCCGTGGTGGACCGCTCGAGCTAGTTTCTTGAGGCCGGGGCTGCCCAACTGACTGACCGCTAGGGCGGGTTTTTGGCAGTTGGGTTCGCCCGCGGTGTCCGCTTAAACGCAATGGCCCCGGTTCCTTGCAACGCTACGAGTCACGCGGTGCAACGAACCGGGACCATAATCTCCGTTCGCATCAGACTCACCGGAGGCATTTAGTGAATCCGGTTACAGCGTATGACAACTTTGTCACGACCGCAACTTTCGCCGTAAAAGGGTTTTACGGGGACCTCGGCGTCGTAAATTCCCCACCTTTGATGGATACCTGGACCGGAGGCCCTGGATTTTCGGGGTCGGAATCAGCGGACCTCGCTCAAAACCGGGGAGTTTGAGCACCGGGCAGTTGTCCACATAGCGCAAACTCTGCCTTTCAGCGCCAACGCCCTGCTGTTGGACTAGCCTCATGGACCTCGTTGTCTTCCTGAAATACGCGGGCTCGGCTGCGAGAACTTCCACCGTGAAGCAGGCCGGCTTCTCCGACCGTGCCATCCGAACAGCCCTTGCTGGTGGCAAGATCGTGCGGCGCCGCTGGGGTGTGCTGGCCTTGCCCGTCGCCCACGAGGACATCGTCGCGGCGCTCAGTGCTAACGGGCTGCTCACGTGCGTATCGGGGGCCCGGCATCACGGCATTTGGGTACTGCATGAACCGCGGACTCTCCATTTGCTCTGCAAGCACGGCAACGCCAAGGATTTTGTGGTCCACCGTGAGTCACTCGTGGAGTCCCGGCACATCAGTCCGGTGGCCAGCCTGACGGACACGCTGCTGCATTCCCTTCGGTGCCTGCCTGAAATCGAGTCGGCCATCATGGTGGAAAGTGCACTCCTCCAAGGCCGGACGAACCTTGATTACCTCCGTGAGAGGTTGCCGGGTAATCGGAACGGGGCGGCCCGAAAAGTGCTCACCCTGGTGGACGGTTCGGCGGATTCTCCGATCGAGGTTGTGGCACGAATACTTTTCCGGCAGGCAGGAATCCGTACAGAGACGCAGGTCGAATTGCCCGGAATCGGCATTGTGGACTTCCTGCTGGAGGGAAGGCTGATTGTGGAGGTGGACGGGGAGAGCCACTTACAGCCGCGGCAGGTCAAGAAGGACAGGCGACGGAATAACGCGGGAACCGTGAAGGGCTTTCTGGTCCTGAGATACGACTATTCGCAGATTGTCTATCAGCGGGAAGCCGTGCTTGCCGAGGTTCTCCAGGTTCTCCGTCGCCGAGGCCGCTGAAACTCCCCGGTTTTGGCTTCGGCAGCACATGGGCAGCCCCGGAATCTAGGGAGAGTCGAGCCAACTTCGGCCCAAAGGTGGGGAGAAACCTCCGCACGGCCCCCACCAAAGCCCCCCATAGAAACCTAGTCTTCGTCGCTGAAAGCCCAGTCGAACATGTCGAACACGAATTCGGAGAAGGTGCCTTCTTCGGATTTCCACTGGCCGCGGGCATTGTTCCGGCGCCACACAATGGGATCGGGAATGCCGAGGTCGCCTACGCGGAAGCCCCACGTGAACTGCTCTTCCTCATCCTCGAGGAACATGAGGAATCCTTCGTCGTCCACTTCGAGTTCCTCGGGGTCCCAGAAGTAGTGGTAGGCCTCCATGAGGTCCTCGCAACCACCAATCGCGAGGTAGAACTCGCGCAGCACCATCGGGATGGTGAACGAGTGGGCGGACAGGGCTTCATCCAGCTCATCAGCGGACAGCCCGTCTTCCTCCTGCCATTCGTCCTCGAGATACTTCGGTACAAGCGCGCGGAACTTCTCGAGGAACATGTCAGTCATGCTCCCATCCTAGCTAATCGCGGACCCGTGATTCGGCGCCCGAAGACACCCCGGCGCGGTGCCATCCCCGGACCGCCAGAGGCACCCGCCAACCGCGCCGCCAAGCCACCACCCGGAAGGCGAAAACCCAGCCGGCAACGAGGGCCGCCGTCAGTCCGTTGAAGGCTCCGGTGTTCCAGAGCAGCGCGGTCAAAGCGGCTCCGGTGAAGGCAGGAAGGGCATAGAGATCACGGGCATTGAAGAGCGTGGGAATTTCGTTGGCCGTGATGTCTCGGAGCAAACCACCGCCCACCGCCGTGGTGACTCCCAGCAAGATCGCAGCCACCGGATTCATGCCCGCAGCCAATGCCTTGAGTGTCCCGGTGATGCAGAACAAGGCCAGCCCGCCGGCGTCGAACAGGGTCAACAGGGAGGTGAAGCGCTGGATGCTCGAAAACAGGAAGTACACCAGGATCGCGGCCAACAAAGGCGGCAGCAGATAGACCGGACTGATGAAGGCCGCAGGAGGACCGGCGTTGATGACGATGTCGCGGATCACCCCGCCGCCCAGCCCCACGAGCGAAGCCAAGAGGAGCGAGCCGATGATGTCGAACTGCTTCTTGGCCGCGAGCAAGGATCCGGACACGGCGAAAAAGAAGACGCCGGCCAGATCCAGCCATACCAGCGCAAGGTCAAAAGTGAACAACTGCAGCTCCATTCTCCGTTCACAGACGGGCGATCATGCTCGCCCAACGTTACGCTTGCACGCATGAACAGCCCCGTCTTGATCGCGTGCGCCCACGGAACCCGTAACGTCGAAGGGCAGGCCGCTATCCGCCAGGTCATGGCCGAGATCGAGGCCTTGCGGCCGGGACTGACGGTCGTCGAAGCCTACGTGGACGTCCAGGAGCCCGAGTTGGGCGGCGTGGTGGCCGGCCTCCCGGAAGGCACGCCCGCCGTCGTCGTTCCCTTGCTGCTCAGCACGGGTTACCACGTCAAGGTGGACATCCCCCGGGCGATCAAGTCCCGCCCGGAGGTATCGGCGGCGCCTCCGCTGGGCCCGGACCCGCGGCTCGCGGAGCTGCTCGCCGCGCGTCTCCGGGATGCAGGCTTGGGCGACGACGACGGCGTCCTGCTCGCCGCTGCCGGCTCATCCCTGCCGGACGGTTCGGTCGACTCGGAAGAACAGGCGCGCCAACTCGCCGAACTGCTGCCGAACAAGGTGCGCGTCGCCTATGGCGCCAGTGCGGAACCGAACGTGCCCGACGGCGTCGCGGCCTTGCGCACGGAACTCGCGGAAGCAGCGGGCCGGGTGGTGGTGTCCTCGTATCTGCTCGCCACGGGCTACTTCCACGACCAGCTGTCCAAGGCCGGTGCCGACGCCGTCACGGCACCGCTGCTGCCCTCTCCGGTGCTCGCGGAAATCGCCTTGGAACGCTACGACGCAGTGGTTGCGGGCCGGCCCTGAGCGGCAATTTCGAATGCACAGCCCGGCCGGGTGAACAAGGCCCGAGGCCTGTTCGTGACGAATTGTTTCCCTAGGTGACTCTTCGTTTCCCGACCCTTTGTTGGAGAAATCTGGCCACCCCTACAGTCGACGTATGACTGATACAGCTCTAGCCGGAGCGTCTACGGACGAGGCTGCACCCAAGCGCCCGGCCCGCACCGCCCGTCCTGCCGCGAAGCCCCACGGCCAGTGGAAAGTCGACGGCACCACGCCGCTCAACGCCAACGAGACCTGGAAGCAGGAAGACAACGGGCTGAACGTCCGTGAGCGTATCGAGTCTGTCTACTCCAAGCACGGCTTCGACTCGATCGACGGCACCGACCTGCACGGCCGTTTCCGCTGGTGGGGCCTCTACACCCAGCGCAAGCCGGGGATCGACGGCGGCAAGACCGCCACGCTCGAGCCGCACGAGCTCGAGGACAAGTACTTCATGCTCCGCGTGAGGATCGACGGCGGGGCGCTCACCACAGAGCAGCTGCGCGTGATCGGCCAGATCTCCGTGGACTTCGCCCGCGGCAGTGCCGACCTGACCGACCGCCAGAACATCCAGCTGCACTGGATCCAGGTGGAGGACGTACCGGAAATCTGGCGCCGCCTCGAAGCCGTCGGCCTGTCCACCACCGAGGCTTGCGGCGACGTCCCCCGCGTGATCCTGGGTTCCCCGGTTGCCGGCATCGCCAAGGACGAGATCATCGATCCCACGCCGTTGATCAATGAAATCGCTGAGCGTTTCATCGGCGACGCCGAGCTCGCCAACCTGCCGCGCAAGTACAAGACGGCCATCACCGGCCACCCCTCGCAGGACGTGGTCCACGAGATCAACGACTGCGCCTTTGTGGGCGTGGTCCATCCCGAGCTGGGTGCCGGTTACGATCTCTGGGTTGGTGGCGCGTTGTCCACCAACCCCATGCTGGGCAAGCGCCTCGGCGCCTTCGTGACCCCGGAGCAGGGCGCTGAAGTGTGGCTCGGTGTCACCAGCATCTTCCGCGATTACGGTTACCGGCGCATGCGCACCAAGGCCCGCTTGAAGTTCCTCCTGGCCGACTGGGGTCCTGAGAAGTTCCGCCAGATCCTTGAGGACGAGTACCTCGGCTACAAGCTGGCTGACGGCCCCGCGGCCCCCAAGCCTGCGACGCCGGGCGACCACGTCGGAGTCCATGAGCAGAAGGACGGCAAGTTCTTCATCGGTGCCACCCCGACGGCCGGACGCCTCTCCGGCAGCCAGCTGGTGAAGCTCGCCGATACCCTTGAAGCCCGCGGCTCCTTCCGGCTGCGCACCACGCCGCACCAGAAGGTTGTAGTGCTGGACGTTGCCAAGGAGCACGTGGAGCCGCTCGTGGCAGAGCTGGATACCCTGGGCCTCTCCGCCCGTCCGTCAGTGTTCCGCCGCGGCACCATTGCCTGCACCGGCATCGAGTTCTGCAAGCTGGCCATCGTGGAAACCAAGGTCACGGCAGCCACCGCCGTCGCCGAACTGGAACGCCGCCTGGCCGACCTCGCGGACAGCGGCCAGTTGCCGCAGGCACTGTCCCTCCACATCAACGGCTGCCCCAACTCCTGCGCCCGCATCCAGACCGCGGACATCGGACTCAAGGGCATGATGCTGCCAACGCCCGACGGCGACCCGACCCCGGGCTTCCAGGTTCACTTGGGCGGCGGGCTGGCTTCGTCCGACCGCGAAGAAGCAGGCCTTGGACGGACCGTGCGCGGCCTCAAGGTATACGTCGAGGACCTGCCCGACTACGTCGAGCGGGTAGTCCGGAAGTTCGTGGCCGAGCGTTCTGAAGGCCAGACTTTTGCCGAATGGGCACATTCGGCAGATGAAGGAGATCTGCAATGACCACGTCAGCCACAGAGCTCCGGTCCCGCGACGAACTCAAGGCGCTCGCCGAGGCCGGTGCCGCCGAGCTTGGCTGGAACGCGCCTGCCCGCGATGTCATCGCGTGGGTTGCCCGCAACTTCGAACTGCCCGCAGTTGCCGTGGCCTGCTCGATGGCCGACGCAGTGCTGCCGGCACTCGTGGCGGACCAGCTTCCCGGCGTCGACGTCCTCTTCCTCGAGACCGGCTACCACTTCCCGGAAACCCACGCCACGCGGAACGAGGTTGCCGCGAACCTGCGGGTCAACGTCGTGGACGTGCTCCCGGAAAACACGGTAGAGCAGCAGGACCGCCTTCTCGGCAAGGACCTGTTTGCCCGCGACGCCGCCCAATGCTGCGCGCTTCGCAAGGTCGCGCCGCTGCGTAGGACCCTCGCCGGCTACGAAGTCTGGTTCACCGGTGTGCGCCGCGACGAAGCCCCCACCCGGACCAACACCCCGCTGATCACGTGGGACGAGGCCAACGGGCTGGTCAAGGTCAACCCGATGGCCGACTGGAGCTTTGACCAGCTGGTCCAGTACTCCGAAGACAACATCCTTCCCGTCAACCCCCTCCTGAGCCAGGGCTACCCGTCCATCGGATGCCAGCCCTGCACCCGCAAAGTGGCCCCGGGAGCGGACCCCCGCTCCGGCCGCTGGGCAGGGACCGACAAGACAGAATGCGGACTACACGTATGAGCACCTACACAACCAACGAGGACTTGGAGTTGGCCGTGCTGGAGAGCCAAGCAACTGAGACGCCGGATGCCGCCCAGGCCCCGCGGTCGGATCGCCTCTCGTCACTCGACACCCTCGAGTCCGAGGCTATCCACATCATTCGTGAGGTCGTCGCCGAGTTCGAGCGCCCTGCGCTGCTGTTCTCCGGGGGCAAGGACTCCGTGGTCATGCTGCACCTGGCCACCAAGGCTTTCTGGCCGGGCAAGGTTCCGTTTCCGGTGCTGCACGTGGACACCGGCCACAACTTCCCCGAGGTCATCGACTTCCGCGACCGCACTGTGGAGCGCCTGGGCTTGAAGCTCGTGGTGGGTTCCGTGCAGGAGTTCATCGACCGCGGCGAACTTGCCGAGCGTGCCGACGGTACCCGCAACCCGCTGCAGACCGTGCCGCTGCTTGACGCGATCCAGCGCAATAAGTTCGACGCCGTTTTCGGCGGCGGCCGGCGCGACGAGGACAAGGCCCGTGCCAAGGAGCGCATCCTGAGCCTGCGGGACGAGTTCGGCCAGTGGGATCCCCGTAACCAGCGCCCCGAATTGTGGAACCTGTACAACGGCCGCCACACCGTGGGCCAGCACGTCCGCGCGTTCCCCATCAGCAACTGGACCGAGCTGGACGTGTGGCGCTACATCGAACGCGAAGGCATCGAGCTTCCCGGGCTGTACTACGCCCACGAGCGCGAGGTGTTCGAGCGTGACGGCATGTGGCGCGCGGTGGGCGAGGTTTCCATGCCGCTTCCGCACGAGGAAGTCGTGACGAAACTCGTGCGCTACCGCACTGTGGGCGACATGTCCTGCACCGGTGCGGTTGTTTCCGAAGCCCGCACTGTTGCCGATGTGGTTGTCGAAGTGGCCGCATCGACCCTCACCGAACGTGGCGCCACCCGTGCGGATGACCGCATCTCCGAGGCAGCCATGGAAGACCGCAAGAAGGACGGGTACTTCTAATGAGCACCGAAACCGCACTGCTGGAGACCGGCCTGCGCGAATCCACCTTGTTCCGCTTCGCCACCGCTGGATCCGTCGACGACGGCAAGTCCACCCTGGTGGGCCGCCTGCTGCACGACTCCAAGGCGATCCTTGCAGACCAGCTCGACGCCGTGGCCCGCACCTCGGCTGACCGTGGCTTCGGCGGGGCAGGCGCCACCGGCAGCCAGGCGATCGACCTTGCCCTCCTGACCGACGGCCTCCGCGCCGAGCGCGAGCAGGGCATCACCATCGATGTCGCCTATCGCTACTTCGCCACCGATCGCCGCAGCTTCATCCTCGCGGACTGCCCCGGCCACGTTCAGTACACCAAGAACACGGTGACGGGCGCGTCCACTGCGGATGCCGTCGTCGTACTCATCGACGCCCGCAAGGGAGTCCTGGAGCAGACCCGCCGCCACCTTTCGGTGCTGCAGTTGCTCCGTGTGGCGCACGTGATCGTCGCAGTGAACAAGATCGACCTCGTGGACTTCAGCGAGTCGGTCTTCCGCGAGATTGAGGCGGACGTGCAGAAGGTTGCCCGCGAACTTGGTTTGGGCCGTGAAGATTCAAACACAGGCGGCATCACCGATCTTTTCGTCATCCCGGTATCGGCGCTCGACGGCGACAACGTCGTGGACCGCTCGGACCGCACCCCCTGGTACGGCGGTCCTGCCTTGCTCGAAGTCCTTGAGACCCTTCCAGCCGCCGACGAGCTCGAAAGCCACCTGGAGAGTTTCCGTTTCCCGGTCCAGCTGGTCATCCGGCCGCAGGGTGCGCTGGCTCCCGACGCCGTTGCCGCAGGGCTCGACGTCGAGGCGTACCGCGACTACCGCGCCTACGCCGGCCAGATCACGGAAGGAACCGTGACACTTGGCGACAAAGTCACGGTCCTGAGCCCGGGTCACGAGCCCCGGATCACCACAGTGACCGGGATCGACTTCGCCGGCAGCGAGTTGGCTGAAGCTACGGCTCCCCAGTCGGTAGCGATCCGCTTGGCAGATGAAATCGACATCGCCCGCGGCGACACCATTGCCGCGGCCGGGACGGTGCGGGAGAGCTCGGCCGACCTGTACGCGGCGCTGTGCTGGCTTTCGCCGAAACCGTTGCGCGAGGGCGCCAAGGTACTCGTGAAGCACGGGACCCGCACTGTCCAGGCGCTGGTGCGCAATGTGACGGGCAAGCTGGACCTCGCCACCTTCAACGTGGAGGCGGCCTCCAGCCTTGAGTTGAACGACATCGGCAACGCCCAGCTTCGACTGGCTGCGCCGCTGCCCTTGGAGAACTACCTGCACCACCGCCGCACGGGTGCCTTCCTGGTGATCGACCCCGTGGACGGCAACACCCTGGCCGCAGGCTTGGTCAAGGACCACCCGGGCGACCATGAAGACGAACGTTACGTCATCTGACGTTCTTTACGGACTCGAACCGCAGTTTGTTTCCCAAACCCCGCCTTCACGGCGCGGGATGGGAAACAAGCTGCGGTTTTTGCGTGCCGGAGCGCCGCGATTGTGACGCCGCATGAACCTGCGTGACCCCGGGTTTCCGGGTCATTGAACGGCAAATATGGCAGTCCCTATGGTGAATCCATGACCGTTTCGGATTGGTCCTTGCCTGCCCGCCAGGGGCGATGTCGCGGGGCCTGAGAACCCGCCAAGCCCCCCGTACCGCATCATAAGGATCTCCCAATGACCAAGACCCCAGAACCCACCCAGCCCGGCTCGACGCCGGGAACCACCAGGATCGTCGCCGGCGGAAACAACAAACCCAAGCGCCGCCGCACGCTCGAGATCGGCATCGCCGTCGGACTCGTCCTCCTGATCGCCGTCGGCGCCGCCGTCGCGTCGGTGGTGGGCAAGAACAACGAAACCCAGGCTGCCGCCGCAGCGGCAACGCCCGCGACCACGCCTGCCGCGGAGCTCAAGCTCGGCTACTTCGGCAACGTCACCCACGCCCCGGCCCTCGTCGGAGTCAGCAAAGGCCTCCTCGCCAAGGAACTGGGCACCACCAAGCTGACCACGCAGATCTTCAACGCCGGGCCGGCAGCGGTCGAGGCACTGAACGCCGGCGCGATCGACGCCGCGTACCTCGGCCCGAATCCGGCGATCAACTCCTTCGTTCAGAGCAAGGGCGCCTCCATCAACATCATCGCCGGTGCAGCGTCCGGCGGTGCCCAGCTCGTGGTCAAGCCCGGCATCAATTCAGCCGCGGACCTCAAGGGAAAGACTCTCGCTTCGCCGCAGCTCGGCGGCACGCAGGACGTGGCTTTGCGGGCCTGGCTGGGCAAACAGGGCCTGAAGACCAACGCGAATGGTGGGGGAGACGTCGCCATCAACCCGACCGAGAACGCCCAGACCCTCAAGCTTTTCCAGGATGGCAAGCTCGACGGCGCGTGGTTGCCTGAGCCGTGGGCGTCGCGCCTGGTGCTCCAGGCCGGAGCCAAGGTGCTCGTGGACGAAAAGGATCTCTGGGAGAAGGGGCAGTTCCCGACCACCATCCTGATCGTGAGCAAGAAGTTCGCCGCCGAGCACCCCGAGACTGTGACTGCGTTGCTCAAAGGCAACAAGGCTTCCGTTGACTGGCTCAACAGCGCATCGGCCGCCGACAAGGCCAGCACCATCAACGACGCGCTGAAGGCAACCGCCGGCAGCACCCTTCCGGCCGACGTCATTGACCGGTCCTTGAAGAACATCACTTTCACCGTTGACCCGCTGGCCGGAACCTACAAGAAGCTCCTGCAGGATGGCGTGGACGCGGGAATTACAAAGCAAGCCGACATCAACGGAATCTTCGACCTGCGCGCCCTCAACAGCGTGGCCGGCCAGAAGGTCTCCGCCGCCGGCCTCGGCCAAGACTGAACCACGCATTCAACAATCGAGCAACAAACGGAGGACGGGACCATGCCAGTCGTACTGGAACACCTGGGTAAACGCTTCGGCGACGGCGCCCCGGTGCTGGACGACGTCAACGCCACCATCCAGCAGGGCGAGTTCGTTGCCCTGCTGGGTGCCTCCGGCTGCGGCAAATCCACCCTGCTGAACATCATCGCGGGACTCGACCACCCGACGTCGGGCGCCCTGGAGGTGCCCAGCGACGGCGCCGCCTTCATGTTCCAGGATTCTGCGTTGTTCCCGTGGCTCACCGCCCGCGGAAACATCGAGCTCGCGTTGAAGCTCGCGGACAAGTCCGGCAGGACCACCAAAGCCTCGCGTGCCGCCCGGGCCGGTGAACTGCTGGACCTCGTACATTTGGGCGGCGCGGGGGACAAGCGCCCCCATGAACTCTCGGGCGGAATGCGGCAGCGTATCGCGCTGGCGCGCGCCCTGGCCCAGGACCGGCAGGTGCTGCTGATGGACGAGCCGTTCGCAGCCCTCGACGCGATCACGCGTGACCTCCTCCATGACGAACTCGAGCGGATCTGGAAGGAGACGGGCCGCACCATCGTGTTCGTGACCCACAACGTGCGCGAAGCAGTGCGCTTGGGCCAGCGCGTCCTGCTGCTGTCCTCACGTCCCGGACGCGTCGTCGCTGAATGGAACGTCACGGAGGAACACCGGACCGACGCCGGCCGGGCCGGGGAACTGACCGGAACCATTACCCGCCGCCTGCGCGAGGAGATCCGCCGCCATGCCAATTGAACAAGAAACCCTGCCTGCAGGGGAGCACGCAGTGGAGCAAACCTCAGAGTCCCGCTACATCACCTCGCCGGCCCTGAAGGGAAACCCGGACGAGCTCCGTGACCTCGAGGCAGGCCTGGACAAGCTGCAGTCGGATGCCCACCGCAAGGCGCGCATCGACTGGACCCGGATCATCCTCCCGGTCGCGGCGCTCCTTGTCCTCATCCTGGCCTGGCAACTCTATGTTTCCCTCGGGTTCAAGCGCGTCGACCAGGTTCCCGGGCCGCTCGACGTCCTGAGCCAGTTCGGTTCCCTCTGGGCCGAAGGCAAAGCCCAGGAAGCCATCTGGACCTCGCTTCAGCGCGGCGTGATCGGCTTCCTCATCAGCGTGTTCGTGGCAACCCCGGTTGGGCTGCTCCTTGCCCAGGTGCAGCCGCTGCGCCGGGCCTTCGGACCCCTCATCTCGGGCCTGCAGGTGCTGCCGTCCGTGGCCTGGGTTCCGGCAGCAATCATCTGGTTCGGGCTCTCCGACGGCACGGTGTACTTCGTTGTCCTGATGGGTGCCATCCCGTCCATCATTAACGGTCTGATTTCCGGCGTCGACCAGATCCCGCCGCAATACCGGAGCGTCGGCAAGGTCCTCGGTGCCTCGCGGCTGCAGATGGCGTTGCAGATCGTCCTCCCGGCTGCCCTGCCCGGTTACCTCGGTGGGCTCAAGCAGGGGTGGGCTTTCTCCTGGCGTTCGCTCATGGCCGCAGAGATCATCGCGGTGGGCGGCACCATTGGGTTCGGCCTCGGTTCGCTCCTGGACCAGGGCCGCACCTTGTCCGACATGGCCACCGTCATGTCCGCCATCCTGGCGATCCTGTTTGTGGGCATCCTGATCGAACTCGTGGTGTTCGCTCCGATTGAGCGCCGCCTCCTGCTGCGTCGTGGCCTGCTCGCGGGGAGCACGCGCTAAGGAATTCCTCGCGCCACCCCGTGGTTGACGGGGGCATGAAACGAATCGGTTTTCTTTCCTTCGGCCACTGGGGACCCGTCCAAGGCTCGCGGACTCCCTCGGCAGGGGAGGCCCTGCTCCAGGGGATCGACTTGGCCGTGGCGGCGGAGGAAATAGGCATCAACGGGGCCTTCTTCCGAGTGCACCACTTCGCGCGCCAGCAAGCCTCTCCGTTCCCGTTGCTGGCGGCCATCGCGGCCCGGACCAGCCGGATCGAGATGGGTACCGGCGTTATCGACATGCGCTACGAAAACCCTTTGTACATGGCGGAGGAAGCCGCGGCCACAGACCTCATCAGCGGGGGCAGGCTTCAGTTGGGTGTCAGCCGTGGTTCACCCGAGCCTGCCCTGCACGGCTCCCGGTATTTTGGCTATGCACCTGCCGAGGGTGAGGACGACGCAGCGATGGCACGCCGCCACACCGCCGTATTCCGCCACGCCATCGCGGGCCATGGAGTGGCGGAGGCGGACCCTTCCTTCATGGGAGGCGGCCGCGGGCTGCTGCCGATCCAGCCGACGTCGCCCGGGCTGCCGCGGCGCATCTGGTGGGGAGCAGGCACCCGCAAGACTGCCGTGTGGGCCGCGGAACAGGGCATGAACCTCATGAGTTCCACCCTCCTCACCGAGGACACCGGGGTTCCCTTCGACCAGCTCCAGGCCGAACAGATCAGCATGTTCCGGGAAGCCTGGGCAGCCGCCGGACACGGGTTTGAGCCGCGCGTTTCGGTCAGCCGCAGCATCATTCCCGTGGTCGACGCCGAGGACGAACACTATTTCGGGCTTCGCGCCCAGGTGGAGAACCGGGACCAAGTGGGCATGCTCGACGGTGCCCTGTCGCGGTTCGGCAAGAGCTACGTCGGTGCGCCCGATGCTTTGGCGGAGGAACTCGCGCAGGACGCCGCGGTCCAGGCCGCGGACACGGTGCTCGTTACCGTCCCCAACCAACTCGGCGTGGACTTCAACATCAAGCTCCTGGGCAACATCGCCAGACACGTGGCTCCGGCAATCGGCTGGGAGGCACCCTCGGCGTGAGCGCAATGTGACGCCGGGTTACCTAGCGTGAACTGGTGTTTCCGGACCTTTGAAGCATGTTACGGCCCGGCCCTACAGTTTTTTCATGGCAATTCAGGACATCTACCCCACAGCCCTGCGGCTGCTCGGCCGCCCGGTGCTGGTGGTGGGCGGCGGACCCGTGGCTGCGCGACGCGCCAAGGGACTGCTCGACGCCGGCGCCCGGGTGACGGTGGTTGCTCCTGTTGCGTCTGACGCGCTTCGCGAACTCGCTGATTCCGGCCTCCTCACGTGGGAGCCGCGCACCTACGTTTCCACCGACGTCGACGGCGTCTGGTTCGTCCAGACGGCCACCGGCGTTGCCGATGTGGACGCCCAAGTGGCCGCCGATGCCGAGGCGCAGAGTATCTGGTGCGTCAACGCTTCGGACCACGAATCGTCCGCGGCGTGGACCCCGGCCGTCGCGGTCGTTGACGACGTGAAGATCGCCATCAATGCCGGGGGAGATCCGCGCCGGGCCATGGCCTTGCGCGACGCCGTCGCCACGGCACTTGAGACTGGAGACCTGCCGCTCCGCCGTCGTCGCGCCTCCGCCGGAAGTGTCGCACTCGTGGGCGGGGGGCCTGGCGATTCCGGGCTCATCACGGTCCGCGGGCGCCGCCTCCTGGGCCAGGCCGACGTCGTCGTCGCCGACCGCCTCGGTCCGCGGGAGCTGCTGCATGAACTTGCTCCGGATGTCCGCGTCATCGAGGTCGGGAAGACCCCCGGTCACCACCCGGTGCCGCAAGTCGAGATCAACCGGATCCTCGTGGACGAAGCCTTGGCCGGCCACCGTGTGGTGCGGCTCAAAGGCGGCGACCCCTACGTCCTGGGCCGCGGCGGCGAGGAAGCCGAATTCTGCCGGCAGAACGGCGTCGAGGTTGAAGTGGTTCCCGGTGTGACCTCGGCGATTTCGGTGCCGGCGGCGGCAGGCATTCCTGTGACGCACCGCGGACTTGCGAAGGGCTTCAGCGTGGTCACCGGCCACGAGGAACTGTCCGAAGTCCCTGCCCGGCCCGACCACACCGTGATCCTGCTCATGGGCGTTGCCAAACTCCGCGAATCGGCAACCGCGCTCGCAGACTCCGGAATGCCCTTGGACACGCCGGTCGGTATCGTAGAGAACGGCTACATGCCCGAACAGCGCGTCACGATCGGCACCTTGGCGACCATTGCCGAGCAAGCCGAGGCCACCGGCGTCGCAAATCCCGCAGTGATTGTGATTGGCGATGTGGTGCGTGTCAGCCCGTTTGCCCCCGAACATTTCAAGACCGCTGATTACAGCACCCTGACCCCGAATAAGCCCCGCGTCACTGCCCCGTAGCCCCAGAAGCACACTGAAAAGGAACACAGCCGTGTCATCTAGCACCACCGTAGGATCTGTCGAGCGCCCGCTGCGCGTCGTCGTCGTCGGGTCCGGCCCGGCCGGCGTCTACGCCGCGGACATCCTGACCAAGAGCGAGGCCGTCAAGAGCGGCGAACTGACTGTCAGTATCGACCTCTTCGACCGCTACCCGGCCCCCTACGGCCTGATCCGCTACGGCGTTGCTCCCGACCACCCCCGCATCAAGGGCATCGTCAACGCCCTGCACAAGGTCCTGGACCGCGGCGACATCCGCTTCTTCGGCAATGTCGACTATGGCACGGATCTGTCCATCGAGGACCTGCGCACCCACTACGACGCCGTCATCTTCGCCACCGGTGCCATCAAGGACGCGGACCTGAACATCCCGGGCATCGAGCTTGAGGGCTCCTTCGGCGGCGCCGACTTTGTCTCCTGGTACGACGGCCACCCCGACGTGCCCCGCGAATGGCCGCTTGAAGCCACCTCCGTGGCAGTGCTCGGCAACGGCAACGTGGCCTTGGACGTGGCCCGTGTCCTGTCCAAGCACGCGGACGACCTCCTGGTCACCGAAATTCCGGACAACGTCTACGCCGGCCTCAAGGCTTCCCCGGTCACGGACGTCCACGTCTTCGGCCGCCGCGGTCCGGCCCAAGTTAAGTTCACCCCGCTGGAGCTCCGCGAACTCTCGCACTCCAAGGACGTGGACATCATCCTCTACGCGGAGGACTTCGAGTTCGACGAAGAGTCGGACCGCCAGATCCAGACGAACAACCAGACCAAGACCATGGTGGGCACGCTCACCAACTGGATCGCCGAGCAGCCGGAGGATCTCTCCGAGCTCAAGGCCTCCCGCCGCCTGCACCTGCACTTCCTGCACAGCCCCGTGGAAATCGTGGATTCCGCGGAGACTCCCGGCAAGGTTGCGGGCATCAAGTTCGAGCGCACGGAGCTGGACGGCACCGGAAACGCCCGCGGGACCGGTGAGTTCATCGATTACCCGGTCCAGGCCGTGTACCGCGCCATCGGCTACTTCGGTTCGGCCCTGCCGGACGTCGAGTTCGACCACAAGAAGGGCGTCATCGCGAACGACGGCGGCCGGGTCCTGGACGCTTCGGGCGAGCACGTCCCCGGCCTCTACGCGACGGGTTGGATCAAGCGAGGACCGATCGGGCTCATCGGCCACACCAAGGGTGACGCGCTCGAGACGGTGACGTACCTCCTGGAGGACCGCGAAAACCTGCCGTTCGCGTCCGTTCCCGAGCCCGACGCCGTCGTCGAACTCCTGGACGCCCGCGGCGTGAAGTTCACCAGCTGGGAAGGCTGGCTGGCGCTGGACGCCCACGAGCTCGCCCTGGGCGCCGCCGCGTCCGAGGCCGGCACCTCGCACGGCGTCGAGGTCCAGCGCGAACGCATCAAGGTGGTGCCGCGCGAGGACATGGTGGACATTTCCCGCGACGGAGTCGCCGCCCAAGTCTAGGACTCTGCAACTTAGCAACGCGGGGTCACTTACGGCCCATCCGAAGCATCGGAATGGGCCGTAAGTGACCCCGCGTTTGGGATTAGACTCGCGTCATGGACGTTGTGGTTATCGAAACCACCCCGCTGGGTGACCGCAGCTACCTCGTGCATGACGGTTCGGCCGGGTTCGTGATAGATCCCCAGCGCGACACGGACCGGGTTGAGGCCGCCGCACGTGCTGCGGGCGTGTCCATCACGCACGTCGCCGAAACCCACATCCACAACGACTACGTCACGGGCGGGCTCTTGCTGGCCAGGGACCACGGCGCCGTGTACTTCGTGAACGCCGACGACGACGTGGCGTTCGAGCGCGAGCCGGTCACGGACGGAACAACGTTCACGGTCGGCAGGCTATCGGTCAAGGCGCTGGCCACACCCGGCCACACCCACACCCACCTGTCGTACCTCGTCAACGACGACGATCCCGACGCCGGCATTCGGCAGGCGGTGTTCTCGGGCGGCAGCCTGCTCTATGGATCGGTCGGCCGGACCGACTTGCTTGGTCCCGACGAAACCGAAGGCCTGGCACGCGAGCAGTACGCCGCGGTGCGGCGGCTGGTGGCGGAGGCCGCGCCGGACGCAGTCCTGTATCCAACCCACGGCTTCGGCTCCTTCTGTTCCATCGGCCCCGCCAGCAGGATTTCCATCTCGACCATCGGTGAGCAGGCCGCGAGCAACCATGCGCTCACGGATCCGGACGAGGACCATTTCGTCCGGCACCTCTTGGCGAATATCTCGGCCTACCCGACGTACTACGCGCACATGAGCCCGCTCAATTCGGCAGGACCAGGGCCGGCGAGGCTCGAGGTTCCTGCCAACGTGGACCCGGCCGAGCTCAAGCGAAGGCTCGACGCCGGGGAATGGGTGGTGGACCTCCGCCAGCGGGTGGCGTTTGCCGCCAACCATCTGCTGGGCAGCGTGGGCTTCGAGTACGGCAGCGGCTCCAGCTTCACGAGCTATTTGGGCTGGGTCCTGCCGTGGAACCAGCCGCTGACTTTAGTGGGTCCCTTGGATGAGGTGGAGAAGGCGATCCGTGATCTGTCGAGGATCGGAATCGACTCTCCGGATGCCGCCGTCGGCGAGGATCCCGGAACCCTGGCGCGGGGCACGCCTTTGGTGCAGTATCCGATCACCGACTGGGCGGGGCTCATGCGGGAGCGGGGTCCAGGCGAAACAGTGCTGGACGTGCGCCGAACCGAAGAATTTGCCGCGTCCCACGTGTCCGGGGCGGTGAATGTTCCGCTGCATGAGCTTTTGCTCCGGATGGACGATTTGCCGAATTCGAGGATTTGGGTCCACTGCACCTCCGGCTACAGGGCCAGCGTCGCCGCAAGCCTGCTTCATCGTGCAGCCCGCGACGTGGTGCTCATCGATGCGCCCTTCCGCGAGGCAGCGGACGCCGGCGTCGAGCTGACGCGCTCGACCGCCGAGTAACCCGGCAGCCGCCCCGCCTTGCCCCCGGACCCCCGGTCACCTTTGGTTGGGTTTTTCCCGACGCTCGGTCACCTTTGGTTGGGTTTTTCCCGACGCCGGGTCACGTCATCTGACCGGGCGTCGGTGAGGAGGCGGTTATAGGTGACCGGGGGTCAGCTGTTGAGCCATTCCGCTGCGAAGTCCAGGTTGCGGTACACGCTCGCGACGGCGGCCGCCTCGTCGCGTGCCTCGATGGCGTTGGCGAGCTCGTCGTGGCCTTCGGGCGGGATACCGTTGAAGCCGGACTTGCGTTGTTGGCGCAGGAGATCGTCGTGGAAGACGCCGCCGAAGGACACATACAACTGGTGGAGCAACGGGTTGCCCGAAGCCAAGGCCACCCGTTCGTGGAAATCCCAGTCGGCGCGCGCCCAGGCGGGGTAGTCAGCCGCAAGCCACGCTTCGTGGCGCAGCTGGAGAAGGGCCCGCATGGCGGCGATGTCTTCGGCCGTGGCATGCTTCGTGGCCAGTCGGGCGGCTTGGGTGTCGAGCCCCATCCGCACCTCGACTATGTGTTCCTGCGTGTGTTCCTTATAGATCCGTTGGGCTGCGCCGGAGATCTCGCTGGTGGCCCGGACATAGGTCCCGTCACCGCGGCGGACCTCCAACATGCCGCCGTGCGCCAAGGCTTTGATGGCTTCGCGGAGCGTCCCGCGCGAGACTCTGAGCGAGGCCATGAGTTCCGGCTCGGCAGGGATCTTCTCTTGCAGGGGCCACTCTCCTGTCTGGATCATTCCGCGCAGTTGTTTGGTGACTTCCTCGGCCAAAGCAGGCCGGTGCGAAGGTGTCAGGCTCATGCCACGGGCCTCGGTCCGGCCTTGATCGCGGTCCGTTTGCTGGTGAGCTGGTGGCAGGTCACCATGAGGGTCAGGGCCGCTGCGGCGAGGAGTAACAGGGGGAGGGTCCAAGTACCGGTGGCACTGTGGAGCAGGCCCATGCCGAACGGCCCAAGAGCCGCGATCAAGTACCCCACGGACTGGGCGACGGTGGACATTGCGGTGGTCTCCGCCGTCGTACGCCCGCTTCGGCTGATGATCACCAGAACCAAGGGGAAGATGCCCAATCCGAAGCCGAACATGACGGCGGGAATCGACGCGAACGACGTCGGGAGCAACAACATTGCGGGGATTGCCAAGAGGGTGGTCCCGCTCCCCAGGTACAGGGCAGGCCGCATCATGCCGGGGCGCGAGCCGATCGCCAGGAGGATCATGCCGGCAGCCACCGAAACCAGCTGCATGAGGCCGAACTGGAGGCCGCTCTCGGAGGCGCTGAGACCTTGGGTGGTCAGGATGTAGGCAAACCAACTCATCACGGCATACGCCAGAAGGCCCTGCAACGTGAAGACGGAGGTGATGAGGAATCCCAGCCGGGTTCGCAGGAGCGGCCACATGGAAACGTGCTCCTCGTTGGCCTTGCGCGAAGTGCGGTGTGTGTGGAGGACCACCGGGAGGAAGCCGAGAAGCGCGGCGACGCCCAGGAGCCCCCACGCGGCCAGGCCCATCGACGGCGAACCGAGTTGCTGGGCCAAGGGAACGCTGACGGCCGCAGCGAAGGTGGCACCGCCGGACATTGTGAAGGTGTAGAGGCCTGTCATCATGGACGTCTTGCTTGCATAGTGCTCGCGGATGTACGACGGCATGGCTACGTTGCACACCGCCAAGCCGGACATCGCCAGCACCGTTCCGGCGAGGAGGGCGCCGGTGGCGGGAACGCTGCGGACCAACAGCCCGGCAGCCAGCATGGCCAGCGCCACGGCGATCGACTTCTCGACGCCGATCCGCCGAGACAGCCACGAGGTCCCCAATCCTGCGACGGCGAAGCACAGCAAGGGGATGGACGGAAGAATCGACGCGACAAGGGGCCCGTATCCGAGGGATGCCTGCAAATCGTGGAACAACGCCGCCGCGCTGGTGATGCCGGCGCGCAGGTTCAGGCCGATCAGGATGACGGCCACGATCCCGACGACGGCGACTACCCGGGATTTCGGCGCCCCCATGACGTCGCTGGCGGGCTCAGTGGTTTCTTCTGTTGCGCGGGGAGTCGGGAGAGTCGAGGCCATGAGTTAAAGGTTAGACGTTTGATGTTTGGCGCGAGGAATTTTGTGGTGGAAATCTCCCGGTCGGAACGCCTAGCGCGGGTTGCGGGCGCCCAGCCGTTGCACCGCAAGGGCAAGCCACAGCTGCACCCGGTCCGGCGTCTGGGCCGGGTCGTAGCCGGTGAGGTCTGTTATTTGTGCCAAGCGGTAGCGCACCGTATTGCGGTGCAGGGTCAGGGCTTCTGCGACCGCTGCTACGGAGCCGTTGTGGCTGAGGTAGCTTTCCAAGGTCGAAACGAGCTCCGAGCCATGTTCGGCGTCGAACTTGCGCAGGGGAGTGAGCGCCTCGCTGGCCATGTCGGCCAAGGGGACGTCCTCGCTCGCGAGTAACAGCGAGGTCAGGCTGAGTCGCTCAGGTTCGTTGACCGGCAGGCCGTGCGCCACGGCGTCGCGCGCTTCGAAGTAGCTCCAGCGCACGCCGTTCGGCTTGGTGTAGGCGCCGCCGATCCCGATCACCGCGTGGATTCCCGCTTCCAAAAGGTGATCACTGAGGTCCTTGGCGAGCGCGCTCGCGGAACTGCCGTCGTCGGGCACTACCGTCACCAGATCCTTCCCGACGACGGCGGTCACCCCGCCCTCGAGCGACTGCGGAAGCGATGTGCTGCTGAGCTGTTTGTGGTGGGCCGCGGAGACCACCAGCAGCACCACGTTCTTGCGGGTGCTGTTGATTCCGACGCCGGCCAGGCGGCGGGCGCCCTCCACGGTGTCCAGGGTGCCGTGGATGACGTCGTCCAGCACTTGGCCCGCCAAGGCGCGTTGGCTCTGGCGCTGCTTGACCATGTTGTTGAGTTCCACGCTGATCAGGTTCTGGGCATAGCCGACGATCCCGGTGTCGCCGAAGGGCTGCTTGATCCAGAGGGTGCAGGCGTCGCGGCGGCCTGTCGGGATGGGAAAGGACGCCCAATCATCGGCGGTCGGCGAAGGGCTGCCGGGAACGCTGTTGTAGAGCTGGGCGCTGAACTGGGTCAGGGCGATGTCGGACCGCAGCATGCTGCCCAGCTGCTTGAGCAATTCGCCGAGCCCGCCGCCGGTCAGCAGGGCCCGGGCGAGGATCTGGTGGCCCGCGATGAGGCGCTCCAGCTTGGAATAGTGGTCGGCGGACTGCGAGTCGGCTACGAGTTTGCCGATGGCGATGAAAGGCGTCTCGTAGGGGACTTCCACGAGGGGCAGGCCCCAGCGGTTTGCTTCGGCGACGAGGGCCGGGGGCACTACTTCGTGGGTGAGCCCGGTGCCGAAGCCTATGCCGACCGCCCCCGCGCGCTGGACCTGGCGCACGAAGCGGCGCTGTTCAGCGGCGCCGTTGAGCCTGAGCCCGGTGGTCAGGATCAATTCGCCGCCGTTGAGGAAGCGTTGGGGATCCTCTTGCTCGGTGACGGCAACCCAGCGGATGTCGTCGTGCCAGGTGGTTTCCGCGAGGCCGGCTTTCCGGAGGCGCAGGGCGGGGACCGCGACCAGTGCGGCGAGTGACATTGCCATGCCAGAAAGGATATCCCCGCACTGGTCATTCGCACTAAGGCGTGGTGCCGCGGGTGTGCACCTGACTATTCCGCGCCGGGTGGTGCTGGCATAGGCTCGGAGCAGCTGCAACCAAGCCTAGACACCGAAAGAGGTTGTACACCGTGGTCCAAACCTTGCAGAACTTCATTAACGGCGAGTTCATCACGCCGGCAGGCACCGAACTGCTCGACGTCGTCAACCCCACCAATGGGGAGGTTGTCGCCCATGCGCCCATCTCTACCGCGGCCGACGTCGATGCCGCCATGAACGCGGCCAAGGAAGCCTTCACCACCTGGAAGCATGTCACGCCCGGCCAGCGCCAGCTCATGCTGCTCAAGCTCGCCGATGCCATCGAAGCCAACAGCGACGAACTCGTCGAGGCACAGCACCGCAACACGGGCCAGGTGCGCGCGCTCATCGCCTCCGAGGAAATCGCGGCCGGCGCGGACCAGCTCCGCTTCTTCGCCGGTGCCGCCCGCATCATGGAAGGCAAGTCCGCGGGCGAGTACTTCGAGGGCCACACTTCGTACGTCCGCCGCGAGCCGATCGGCGTCGTGGCCCAGGTTGCGCCGTGGAACTACCCGTTCCTCATGGCCATCTGGAAGATCGGCCCCGCCCTCGCCGCAGGCAACACCGTTGTCCTCAAGCCTTCGGACACCACTCCGGAATCCACGCTCGTGCTCGCACGGCTCGCGGGGCAGATCCTCCCGGCCGGTGTCCTCAACGTCGTCCTCGGCAACGCGGCCACCGGCTCCATGATGGTGGACCACAAGGTCCCGGGCCTGGTTTCCATCACGGGTTCCGTGCGCGCCGGCATCGCCGTGGCGTCCGGAGCAGCCAAGGGACTCAAGCGTGCCCACCTGGAACTCGGCGGCAAGGCCCCGGCCATCGTCTTCAAGGACGCCGACATCAAGAAGAGCGCCGCGGCCATCGCCGAATTCGCATTCTTCAACGCCGGCCAGGACTGCACCGCCATCACCCGGGTGCTAATCGAGGATTCCATCCACGACGACATGGTTGCCGCCTTGGTGGAGCACACCAAGACGCTGCACACCGGTTCGCAGAACGACGAGGAAAACTACTTCGGCCCGCTCAACAACGTGAACCACTTCAACGCCGTGAACTCGGTGGTGGAACACCTGCCGGCCAACTGCAAGATCGAAACCGGCGGCCACCGCGCAGGTGACAAGGGTTTCTTCTTCGAGCCCACCATCATCACCGGCGCCAAGCAGACTGACGACGTCGTGCAGAAGGAAACCTTCGGTCCCGTCATCACCGTCCAGAAGTTCACCACCGAGGCCGAAGCTCTCGAGCTGGCCAACGACGTCGAATACGCCCTGGCCTCCAGCGTCTGGACCACGGACCACGGCACCGCCATGCGGATGAGCCGCGACCTGGACTTCGGCGCGGTCTGGATCAACACCCACATCCTGTTGACTGCCGAGATGCCGCACGGCGGCTTCAAGCAGTCCGGCTACGGCAAGGACCTGTCCATGTACGGCGTCGAGGACTACACCCGCATCAAGCACGTGATGAGCGCTCTGGACGCCTAACGCGCCCCCAGTACTTCCCCTCCACAGCACAAGAAAGAAACACCATGACCGCAACAGCACACGAAACCTCCTACCGGCTGGAGCAGAAGCGCAGCATCAATGGCGCTTTCCCCGGCCCGAAGTCCCAGGCCCTGAACGAGCGCCGGGCCGCCGTCGTCGCCGCCGGCGTCGCCTCGGGCGTTCCCGTCTACGTTGAGGACGCCGACGGCGGCATCATCCGCGACGTGGACGGCAACTCCTTCATCGACCTCGGCTCGGGCATTGCGGTGACGAGCGTCGGCGCGTCCGATCCCGCCGTCGTCGCCGCCGTCCAGGACGCCGCGGCCCACTTCACCCACACCTGCTTCATGGTCACCCCGTACGAGGGTTACGTCGCCGTCGCCGAGCAGCTGAACCGCCTCACCCCGGGCGACCACGAGAAGCGCACCGTCCTCTTCAACTCCGGTGCCGAAGCAGTCGAGAACGCCATTAAGGTGGCGCGCCTGGCCACCGGACGTGACGCCGTCGTCGCTTTCGACCACGCCTACCACGGCCGCACCAACCTGACCATGGCACTGACTGCCAAGGCCATGCCCTACAAGACCAACTTCGGCCCGTTCGCGCCCGAGGTCTACCGCATGCCCATGAGCTACCCGTTCCGCGAGGAAAACCCGGAAATCACGGGGGCCGAGGCTGCGAAGCGTGCCATCACCATGATCGAGAAGCAGATCGGCGGCGACCAGGTTGCTGCGATCATCATCGAACCGATCCAGGGCGAAGGCGGGTTCATTGTCCCGGCCGAAGGCTTCTTGCCGGCACTGTCCGCCTGGGCCAAGGAAAAGGGCATCGTCTTCATCGCGGACGAGGTCCAGTCCGGTTTCTGCCGCACCGGTGAATGGTTCGCGGTCAACCACGAAGGCGTTGTCCCGGACATCATCACCATGGCCAAGGGCATCGCCGGCGGCCTTCCGCTGTCCGCCATCACCGGCCGCGCAGACCTGCTCGACGCCGTCCACCCGGGCGGCCTCGGCGGCACCTACGGCGGCAACCCGGTTGCTTGTGCTGCCGCTCTCGCTGCCATCGACACCATGGAGCAGCAGGACCTCAACGCCCGCGCCCGCCGCATCGAGGAAGTTGCCCTCGGCCGCTTGCGCGAGCTCGCTTCGGAAACCGCTGTCATCGGCGACGTCCGCGGCCGTGGCGCAATGCTGGCGATCGAACTGGTCCAGGCCGGCTCCAAGGAACCGAACCCGGAACTTACCAAGGCTGTTGCCGCCGCGTGCCTCCAGGAAGGCGTCATCATCCTGACCTGCGGTACCTACGGCAACGTGATCCGCCTCCTGCCCCCGCTTGTGATCAGCGACGAACTGCTCCTCGACGGACTCGAGGTCCTGGCAGCGGCCATCAAGGCCAACGCGTAGCCCCACTCCCCGGGGGGACATGCCCCCCTCTGCGCGCAAAGGATGGACATAGTGTGACTATGTCCATCCTTGGCGTTTAACGGGGGGCATGTCCGGTGGGTACCAGTGGACATGTTCGGTCGTGATGGGTACGGAGGGGCATGCTCCGTAGTGCAGGGGCTCCTAGGCCGGGTTGAGCTGCGCCCGCTTCTTCATGAGGGCGTTCTTGCGGGCCGTGCGCAGCATGTCGAGGGTCAGGAGCACCAGGGCCAGCCACACGATGCCGAAGCCTACCCAGCGGTCCGGCGTCATGGCTTCGTGGAAGACGGCCAGGGCCACGATGAACTGGAGGACCGGCGCGAAGTATTGCAGCAGGCCAATGGTGGTCATGGGCAGTCGGCGCGCGGAGGCACCGAAGAACAGGAGCGGCACGGCCGTGATGATGCCCGAAGCCGCCAGCAGCCAGAAATGGCCCGGGCCGTCGCTGGCCAAAGTTGCGCCTCCCGTGAGGCCGAGGAAGATCATCGTGGCGCCGGCAATCGGGGCCAGGACCACGGTCTCGACCGTGAGGCTCGTGATGGCGGTAACCTTCGGCCCTACGCGCTTCTTCACGAAACCGTAGAGTCCAAAGCTGAATGCCAGGACCAGGGCGATCCACGGCAGCTTGCCGTAGGAGACCGTCAGGACCCCGACGGCGATGAAGCCGATCCCGACGGCGGCCCACTGGAGCGGGCGGAGCCTTTCCTTCAGGACGAACACACCAAGGAGCACCGATACGAGCGGATTGATGAAGTAGCCCAGCGAGGCTTCGACCGCATGACCAGTGGTAACCCCGAAAGTGTAGGTCAGCCAGTTGACGGCGATCAGGCCGGCAGCTATGGCGAGCGGGCCAAGGACCGTCCGGTCCCGGAAGGCGTTGCCAAGGAGGCGCCAGGTCCGGGTGACGGTGATGAGCAGGGCGCAGAAAATGAGCGACCACACCACCCGGTTCGCAACGATTTCCACCGCTCCGGCGGGTTGCAGCACCAGGAAGTAGAGCGGAAGCAGCCCCCACAGGCCGTAGGCCCCGATACCGAACACGACGCCCGCCGTCGTCTCCTTCTTGGCCTTGGCTGCTGCGGATGCTGTAGCTGAAACGGTGGTGGCGGACGGGGCAGGCGCGGTTTGCTCGGGCGTAGACACAAAGTCAAGAACATCACATATCGCGAGGGTATTCCTGACCGGACGGCCGGAAAGCCATTGTGAGATTCCTCGCCCGTCGTGTCACCTCCCGCCACGCACTGACGCTCGGGCCACCAGTGAGAACTAGAATGGGAAACTGCGCGCCCCACCACGCGGGCGGATTCCCGTCTCAGAAGGGTTCACGGTGTCCAACTCGGCCGAAACCACCTCAAAACGTCCGTTGCGCGTCGCTATTGTCGGCGCAGGACCGGCCGGCGTCTACGCCGCGGATATCCTGACCAAATCGAACGAGGTCAAGGACGGCGACGTCGAGGTCAGCATCGACCTTTTCGAGGCATACCCTGCGCCGTATGGCCTGATCCGCTATGGCGTGGCCCCGGACCACCCCCGCATCAAGGGCATCGTCAACGCCCTGCACAAGGTCCTGGACCGCGGCGACATCCGCTTCCTCGGCAACGTGACCTACGGCCGCGACCTTACCCTGCACGACTTCCGCTCCTTCTACGACGCGGTGATCTTCTCCACAGGGGCCGTCAAGGACGCGGACCTGAACATCCCGGGAATCGAACTGGAAGGCTCCTTCGGCGGCGCCGACTTCGTCTCCTGGTACGACGGCCACCCCGACGTGCCCCGCGAATGGCCGCTGGATGCCAAGGAAGTGGCGGTCATCGGCAACGGCAACGTTGCGCTGGATGTGGCGCGCATGCTCTCCAAGCACGCCGATGACCTCCTGGTCACCGAGATCCCGGACAACGTCTACAAGGGCCTCAAGGCCTCGCCGGTGACGGATGTGCACGTCTTCGGCCGCCGCGGACCCGCCCAGATCAAGTTCACTCCGCTCGAACTGCGCGAGCTCTCCCACTCCAACGACGTGGACATTGTGCTGTACCCGGAAGACTTCGAGTTCGACGAAGCCTCCGACGAGGCGATCCGCAGCAACAACCAGATCAAGACCATGGTCAACACACTGACCAACTGGCTCGTCGAAGAACATGCCGAAGCCGAGCAACCCTCGTCCCGCCGGCTTCACCTGCACTTCCTGCACAGCCCTGTGGAGATCGTTTCCGAAGACGGCTCAGGGAAAGTCTCCGGCATCAAGTTCGAGCGCACGAAACTCGACGGCACCGGCAACGTCAAGGGCACCGGCGAATTCGTGGAGTACCCGGTCCAAGCCGTCTACCGCGCGATCGGCTACCACGGTTCCCCGCTGGACGAGCTTGAGTACGACGCCCGCCGCGGCGTCATTCCCAACGACGGCGGACGGGTGCTGGACGCCGACGGCAAGCCGGTACCCGGAATCTACACCACCGGCTGGATCAAGCGGGGACCCGTCGGCCTGATCGGGCACACCAAGGGCGACGCCCTGGAGACCATCGGCTGCCTTCTGGAGGACCGCCTCACCCTGCCCCCGGCCGAGAACCCGGACCCGCAGGCCATCATCAACCTCTTGGAGGAGCGGGGAGTCGAGTACACCACCTGGGAAGGCTGGAACAAGCTCGATGCCCACGAAGCAGCCCTCGGTGCCGAGTGGACCGCCGAAAACCCGGATGCCGGCGTCGTGCGGGAACGCATCAAGGTGGTCCCGCGCGAGGACATGATCGAGATCTCGCGGGGCTGACACCCCATACACAAACTCCCGGGTCGCAACTAGACTGGCGCGTACTGTGCTGGGAGCGGTCATGGGAGTTCGATGAGGAATCCGATCCATCCGGCAGCTGCGGTCAATGGCGCCGCCGAGCTGCTGCAGCAGCATGCCCGCACCGGGCACGAGCAACTGGAATCGTGGCGTCACGGGCTTCCCGAGGGCACGGAGCTCCACGGGCTGCGCACCCTGATCAAGGAATCCTGGCGGCGGTCCGCGCAGTTCAACGCCAACCCGGACCAGCCGGAGGCGCCGCTGGTCATCGACCTCGACGAGCTTGAGGAGTACCGGCGCCGGCACCCGCTGGCCACCATCATGCCCGTCATCCAGAAGCTACTCATCCAGCCCAGCTATGAGAGCGGGCTGCTGGTCGCCGTGGGGGACGAGCTAGGCCGCCTGTTGTGGGTGGACGGGAATCCCGCCATGCGGCGCCGCGCCGAAGGAATGATGTTCGTAGCCGGCGCAGATTGGTCCGAAGCCGCAGTCGGCACCAGCGCGCCCGGCACGGCGCTCGCCTTGGACCGCGGCATCCAAATTTCGGGCGCAGAACACTACAAACGCTCGGTCCATCCCTGGAGTTGCACAGCGGTCCCGTTCCATGACCCCGATTCCGGCGCGCTCCTCGGCGTCGTCGACATCACCGGCACTGAAGCCGCCGTCGCACCCCACACGCTTTCCCTCGTTGAAGCGACCGTTGCGGCCGCGCAGGCGCAATTGCGTGTGGAGCGGCTCCAGCTCGCGGCCACCAAGCACTCCGCGCCTGCCCGACGCCGGAACCGGCCATCCGTCGTCGGCTCACGCGAGGGGACCGGACTGTACCGGAACAGCCTCCAACTGCTGGGCCGCGACCAGGCCGTGCTGAGCATCGGCGGTCGCAGCGTTCCGCTTTCCGCGAGGCACAGCGAGATTCTGGCGCTGTTGGGAACCCGTCCCGAGGGGCTTAGCGCCGAAGAGTTGGCCTTGGCCCTCTATCCGGGAGAAGGCTCGAGCGTGACTTTGCGGGCAGAAATGGTGCGCCTGCGGAAGGTTCTGCACGAGCTCGAGCCCGCCGCGGTTCCGGAATCCCGGCCGTACCGGCTCCCGATCGACCTCGGCCTGGATGCCGCCCAAGTCCTCTCCTGCCTGCAGCGGGGCGCGCACCGCATCGCGTTGGAGACCTACAAAGGTGCCGTCCTTCCGCATTCGGAAGCGCCCGGCATTGTGGAGCTCCGCGAAAAGGTCTCGTCGCTCTTGCGCGAGGCGGTCCTCACCGACGGCAGTGCCGAGGCGCTGCTCAAGTATGCCGGGCTGCCCGAGGCGAAGAACGACGTCGACGTCCGGCTTGCCGCCCTCAGGCTCCTGCCGCCGCGGTCACCGAAGCGTGCGGCCGTCGTCGCGGAGCTTGAGCGCCTGGAAAGCGAACTGTCGGGCTGAGGAAGGCCCTCGTGTGGCTCCCGGGCAATCCCGAGTTTCGGCCCGTATGGTAGTAGCGAGCCGAACGAAAGAAGCATCCTCCGTGTTGAACAAACGCCTCGCCGTTGCCCTGACCGTGTCCGCACTCCTTGCCGGAGTCACAGCCTGCGGGACATCCGCCCAGACAGCGCCCGCCCCGGTGCCTTCGCCTTCGCCTTCGGCTACGACGGCTGCCGCTTGGGGACTCGATCCAGCCGGCGGGGCACAGCGAATCAAAGCCGCAGGCCTGGATATCCTCACCGCCGAAGGAACAGCCGAGCATTATCACGCCCATCTGGACGTCCTGGTGGATGGCAAAGCCGTCACGGTTCCGGCCGAAATCGGCTTCAGCTTCGGCGCCGACGGGCGGCCAAACGGAATCTCAGCGCTCCACACCCACGACACCACCGGGATCCTGCACATCGAAGCGCCGACGGCCGGCCAGAAGTACACGCTGGGCCAAGTCCTCAAGGAATGGGGAGTCCTGGACGGCACGGATGCCACCGGGGCGCCGCACGGCGGAACCGGCGGCTGGACCGCCTATGTGAACGGTACGAAGCAGGGCACTCCGGTGACCGAGGTGGTACTGAAGGCACACGACGAGGTGGTCCTCTCCTACGGCGCCGCGCCTTCGCCGGTTCCGAGCTCCTACAACTTCCCTGCGGGCCTCTAGATCCCGTAGCTTCGCGGGCTTTTCCCGGTCGCAACCTGCTTGCAACCTTCCCGCTCCTACGCTGATGCCACAGCAAAGCCACCATCATGCGCAGCGAAGGAGCTACAGATGACTGTTTATGCACAGCCGGGTGCCGAGGGTTCGAAGGTCACGTTCAAGGACCGTTACGAGAACTGGATCGGCGGGGAGTGGGTTGCCCCGGTCAAGGGCCAGTACTTCGAGAACATCACCCCTGTGACCGGAAAAGCCTTCTGCGAGGTGGCGCGGGGCACGTCCGAGGACATCGAGCTGGCGCTGGACGCCGCCCACAAGGCGGCGCCGTCGTGGGGCAAGACCTCCGCGGCCGAGCGCGCGGCGATCCTGAACAAGATCGCAGACCGGATCGACGAAAACGTCGAACTGCTGGCCGTCGCCGAAACCTGGGACAACGGCAAGCCGATCCGGGAAACCCTGAACGCGGACATTCCGCTCGCTGCGGACCACTTCCGCTACTTCGCCTCCGCGATCCGCGCCCAGGAAGGCCACCTGTCCCAGCTGGACGAGGACACCACGGCCTACCACTTCCACGAGCCACTGGGCGTCGTGGGCCAGATCATCCCGTGGAACTTCCCCATCCTCATGGCCGTGTGGAAGCTCGCCCCGGCCTTGGCCGCGGGCAACGCCGTCGTCCTCAAGCCCGCGGAGCAGACTCCGTCTTCGATCATGGTCCTGATGGAACTGGTCTCCGACCTGCTGCCTGCCGGCGTTGTGAACGTCGTCAACGGATTCGGCGTCGAGGCCGGCAAACCCTTGGCGTCCAGCCCGCGGATCCGCAAGATCGCCTTCACCGGCGAGACCACCACGGGGCGGCTGATCAGCCAGTACGCGTCCCAGAACCTGATCCCCGTGACCCTGGAACTGGGCGGCAAGAGCCCGAACATCTTCTTCGACGACGTTGCGGCGCAGAATGACGCGTTCTACGACAAGGCCCAGGAAGGCTTCACGCTCTTCGCCTTCAACCAGGGCGAAGTCTGCACCTGCCCGTCCCGAGCCCTGGTCCAGGAAGGCATCTACGACTCCTTCATGGCCGACGCCGTGGCCCGCACCAACAAGATCATCCAGGGCAACCCGCTCGACACCGACACCCAGCTCGGTGCCCAGGCGTCCAACGACCAACTCGAGAAGATCCTCTCCTACATCGACATCGGAAAGCAGGAAGGCGCCAAGGTCCTCACCGGCGGCGCCCGCGCCCAGCTCGACGGCGATCTCGCCGACGGCTACTACGTGCAGCCGACCATCTTTGAAGGCCACAACCGGATGCGGATCTTCCAGGAAGAGATCTTCGGCCCCGTGGTGTCCGTGACGAAGTTCAGCGACTACAACGACGCCATCGGCATCGCCAACGACACTCTTTACGGACTCGGTGCCGGCGTCTGGTCCCGCAACGGCAACGTCGCTTACCGGGCTGGCCGGGAAATCCAAGCCGGCCGCGTCTGGGTCAACAACTACCACGCCTACCCGGCAGGCGCCGCGTTCGGCGGCTACAAGTCCTCGGGCATCGGACGTGAGAACCACGCCATGATGCTGGACCACTACCAGCAGACAAAGAACCTGCTGGTCAGCTACAACGAAAACAAGCTCGGTTTCTTCTAGGCCGTGTCAACTGACCAGCTCGACGCCGCGGTGACGCTGCCCGGGGAGGACTTCTCCCGGGTGGCGCTCACCGCCGCCTCCATCGAACTGCTCCGGAAGTTATGGGAGCAGCACGGTCCGCTCATGTTCCACCAGTCCGGTGGGTGCTGCGACGGTTCTTCCCCCATGTGCTATCCGGCCGGCGAGTTCATCACCGGGGATTCGGACGTTCTGCTCGGGCTTTTCGACATTGGCGAACCCGCACGGCCGCAGCCTTTGGAGTTCTGGATGTCCCGGGAACAGTTCAACTACTGGTCACACACGCATCTCACGGTGGACGTGGTGGAGGGCCGGGGGAGTGGCTTCTCGGTGGAGTCTCCTGAGGGAAAACGCTTCCTGATCCGTTCCACCCTGATGGATTGGAACGTCCCCAAGCTCTGAAGACCGCTCCCGCTTTTGTCTCACGATCTGGGACAAATGTGGGAGTCCACGGGCTGGACACTACTCTTGATGAGTCTGTTTCTACCACCTCATCAAGATTGTGGACTCTTCTATGAACCTCTTCCGGACCAAATCGATCGAGCAGTCCATTGCGGACGCCGATGAGCCCGGACGCAAGCTCAAGCGCTCCCTCAGCACCTGGGATCTGATGATCATGGGTGTCGCCGTGGCCGTCGGCGCGGGCATATTCTCTGTGGGCGCCAAGGCCGCTGCGAACTTTGCCGGCCCCGCCGTGACCATCTCCTTCGCCGTCGCAGCCGTCACCTGTGCCTTGGCCATCATGTGCTACGCCGAATTCGCCACCGCGATACCCGTCGCCGGGTCCGCCTACGTCTTCACCTACGCCACCATGGGTGAGGTCCTAGCCTGGATCATTGGGTGGAACCTCATTCTTGAACTCTTTACCGCGGCGGCAGTCATCGCCAAGTACTGGGGAATCTACCTCAGCAAAGTGTTCGCGCTCATGGGCGTGGACATGCCGCCGGCGTTGAACATCGGCGGCGTGGATCTCTATTGGGGCGCTTTCCTGATCGTCGCGATCTTCACCGTGCTCCTGGTGCTCGGCACCAAGCTCTCTGCACGCGTGGGCAACATCTTCACGCTGATCAAGATCGCCGTGGTGCTCTTCGTGATTGTCGTCGGGTTCACCTACGTCAAGTTCTCCAACTACACGCCTTTCGTGCCGTCATCGCAGCCTACCGGCGGCAACGACGGAGCCGATGTCATGAAGCAGTCCTTCTTCGGCTTCCTCACTGGTGCGGTTCCGGCCCAGTACGGAACGCTGGGCATCTTTGCCGGCGCAGCCTTGGTGTTCTTTGCCTTCATCGGCTTCGATGTGGTTGCCACTTCCGCGGAAGAGGTCAAGAACCCCCAGAAGACGCTGCCCCGGGGCATCTTCGGCGGCCTGGCGCTCGTGACGCTGCTGTACATCCTGGTCTCCCTGGCGTTGACCGGCATGGTGTCCTACACGCAACTGGCCCAGGCCAAGAACCCCACCCTGACCACGGCTTTCGAAGCGGTGGGAAACACCGACGCGGCCAAGGTGATTGCCTTTGGTTCCCTGATCGGTTTGACCACCGTCATCATGGTGCTCCTCATGGGCCTGGCCCGCGTGGTCCTCGCCATGAGCCGAGACGGATTGCTTCCGCGTTCGCTGTCCAAGACCAGTGACAAGCGTTCGACGCCGGTCCGCCTTCAGGTCATCTGCGGTGCTGCCGTGGCCCTCGTGGCCGGCCTGACCAATGTGGATCTTCTTGAGGAAATGATCAACATCGGCACCCTCTCGGCCTTCGTCATGGTGAGCCTGGGCATCCTGGTCCTCCGCAAGAAGCGCCCGGACCTGAAGCCGGCTTTCCGGGTTCCGTTCGGCAAGGTGCTTCCCGTGGCCTCGGCCGTCCTGTGCCTCTACCTGATGACCAACCTGGCTGTGGAGACCTGGATCTTCTTTGCCATCTGGCTGGCAATCGGACTTGCCATCTACTTTGCCTACGGGCAACGCCACTCCCGCCTGAACGAGAAGTTCGCGTCGGCGAAGGCTGCGGTAGCCGGGAACGACAATATCCCCGCCAAGAGCGGCGACGACGAAGAGAGCCTCAGCAAGGTTTGATCCCGGGCGCAGCGGGCTAACGCTGCGGCTGGTTCACGGCCCTCTTGGGCTGGTTCACGGTCCCCTGCTGGTTCATGGCCCCCTTGGGCTGGTTCATGGCCCCCTTGGGCTGGGACGACGTTCCTCCGGAACGCCACTTCCCGGCTCGAGGGGGCTTTTCCGTCCCATGTGACCCTTTACGGCGCATCTATCCTTTAGAGCGCCTGTATCCTCACGGCGCCGCATGTTCGTTTACCCACTCCACGAGCGGGCGCAACACCTCCCAACGCTTGGCAATTTCTTCCTTGGCTGAGGGCTGGGACATCCAATCGGGTTCGCCCAAGGTCATACCGGCGGACAAAGACTTGTGCTTCAGGAGCTCGGCGCGGGGGTGGTCTTTGTCGAAACCGCGGGGCACGGTCTTGAGCTTCTCGCCCTCCACCGCGAAACCTGCCGCGGCGATGGAGTCGACGATCTGCTGCAGTTCCTCCCCGCTCGCGGGTGAATCGGTGGCGGCACGGAACCGGGCAATCTGTTCAGGCGTGCGCGAGTGGCATCCACCGCCGACCAACAGGCCGTCGGCACTGAGCTGGACGTAGTAGCCCACGCCCTCCTTGTCCGCCGCAAAGGCTCCCTGTGCCGTCTTGTAGGGGGACTTGTCCTGGGAGAACCGGATATCCCTGTTCGGACGGAACACCTTGCCCGGGCCGAATCGTGGCTCAAGCTCCTTCAGCAAGAGAGTCAATGGCTGCTTCACGGCGGAGTCGTAGATGTCCTTGTGCTCCTGCCACCATTCGCGGTTGTTGTTCTCTTCGAGTTCGGCATAGAAGGCGATAGCGGCCGCGGGGATCCCGGTAAATGTGCTCATGTAAGGATCCTATGAACCGCGATGCCGGGCTAGCCAGAGCCAAAGTCGGCTATGTGGAAAACCCTCCGGCAAACCCACTCCGGAAAACCTCCGCAAACCCGTTGAATCCGAATGCGCGTTAAAAACGACCCCGCCGCGGAGATTCCGCAGCGGGGTCGCTTTGTTGGTGGACGCTATTACAGCTTGTTGGCTGCCTCTGCAGCCGGCTCGCCTTCGCCTGCACCGAGGTTGGCGCGGAGCTTCGCGCCGAGTTCGGCGTCGACGTTGGTCCAGTACTGGATCGCGCGTTCCCTGATGCCCGGGCTCTTGACGCCACCCACAGCACCGGTGATGGTGTCCAGGAAGCGGGCCTTGGCGGCGTCGTCGTAAACCTCGCGGTACAGCGCACCGGCCTGGACGAAGTCGCTGTCCTCGGCGTGCAGGGAGTGTGCGGAGAGCGTCAGCTCGCCGTCGTTCTCCCAGCCACCGGCCGGGTTCTGCGGCTCAACGGCAGCCGGGCCGCCCACCGAGTTCGGCGCGTACACCGGAACCGACGGGGCGTTGAACAGGTAGCGTCCGGCGCCGTCCTGGCTGTAGTTGTTGACCTGGTTCTTCGGCTGGTTCACCGGGATCTGGGCGTGGTTGGTGCCCACACGGTAGCGGTGTGCGTCAGCGTAGGAGAAGATGCGGGCCTGCAGCATCTTGTCCGGGGAGGCGGCGATGCCCGGCACGAAGTTCGACGGCGCGAAGGTGGCCTGCTCGATCTGCGCGAAGTAGTTCTCCGGGTTCTTGTTCAGCTCCATGGTTCCCACGTGGATCAGCGGGTAGTCCGCGTGCGGCCACACCTTGGTGAGGTCGAACGGGTTGAAGCGGTACGTCTTGGCGTCCTCGTAGGGCATGACCTGGACGTGCAGTTCCCAGGACGGGAAGTTGCCGGCGGCAATGTTTTCCTGGAGGTCGCGGATGTAGAAGTCAGCGTCGGAGCCGGCCAGTTCTTCAGCCCGGTCAGCGGTGATCGACTTGACGCCCTGGTTGGACTTGAAGTGGTACTTGACCCAGAAGCGCTCGCCCTCGGCGTTGATCCACTGGTAAGTGTGCGAGCCGTAGCCCTGCATTTCACGCCAGGAAGCCGGCAGGCCACGGTCGCCCATGAGCCAGGTGACCTGGTGCGCGGACTCGGGGGAGAGGGTCCAGAAGTCCCACTGCATGTCGGCGTCGCGCAGGTGGGTGCCTGGGAGGCGCTTCTGGGAGTGGATGAAGTCAGGGAACTTGATGCCGTCGCGGATGAAGAACACCGGGGTGTTGTTGCCGACGAGGTCGTAGTTGCCCTCGGAAGTGTAGAACTTGACTGCGAAACCGCGCGGGTCGCGCCATGTGTCAGGGGAGCCGTTCTCGCCAGCGACGGAGGAGAAGCGGATGAGCATGTCCGTCTCAACACCGGGCTGGAACAGGGCAGCCTTCGTGTACTTGGAAACGTCCGAGGACGTCTTGAAGGTACCGAACGCGCCGCCGCCCTTGGCGTGGACAACACGCTCCGGGACGCGCTCGCGGTTGAACTGGGCGAGCTTTTCCACCAGGTAGTGGTCGGTCAGGATGATGGCACCATCGGCACCGACGGACTTGGAATGCGCGTCCGAGGTGACTGGGGCGCCCGACTGGGTGGTCGAGATGTTCGCGGTCATCGTTCTCCTATTTCGTGGTTACTTGCGTTTGAGTAGGAAGCTGTTGTTTGGCCTGGCAGTCCTGGCAGATGCCTTGATACAGGACGTCTGCGATCTGGATGGTCATGGGTTTGGAGTCCTCATCCCAGTGCGGGGTGAGGCACGGCGCATGGCCTACGGCGCAGTCGACATCCTCCACCCGGCCGCAACTGATGCAGACTGCGTGGTGGTGGTTGTCGCCCACCCGGGTCTCGTACAGCGCGGGAGAGTGGGGCGGCTCGAACCGTCGCAGCATCTGCAGGTCCGTGAGGTCGCTCAGCACCACGTAAACAGACTGCGCAGTCAGTTCCGGAAGATCCTTGCGGGCGGCGGCCAGGATGCCTTCGGCCGGGGAATGTGGATTGTGCTGAACGGCCGCGAGGACCGCAAGGCGCTGCTTGGTCACGCGGCGTCCGTGGGAATGCAGGGCGGAAGCCCACGCTTCCTGCTCTGCCATGTGATCTGCCATACGCCCATTGAAGCACTTATTATGAGTACTTCACAATAAGGTGAGGCTAACTTCGGATGAACGCGCCGACGGCGGGCCGGCTCGGTGAGCGACGGCGCCCCGGACCCGGTCGCGACGGCGCCCCGGACCCGGTCGCGACGGCGCCCCGGACCCGGTCGCGACGGCGCCCCGGACCCGGTCGCGACGGCGCCCCGGACCCGGTCGCGACGGCGCCCCGGACCCGGTCGCGACGGCGGACCCCCCCCGGGCGCGACGGCGGGCCCGCGGCGCATCCGGAGCGCAGGCGGGTTGGTGGGTAGGGTTGGACGGTGGCAAAACTCCTGGCTGACCTGACCCCGCTTCGCGAAAGCCCCGCATTCCGTCGCCTGTGGCTCGGGTCTTCGGTGTCGATGGTGGGATCCCAGCTGACCGTTGTTGCCGTGAGCCTTGAGGTCTACAGCATCACCCAACAGAGCCTCTACGTGGGCCTGCTCAGCATCTTTGCCCTGGTTCCGCTGGTGATTGCGGGGTTGTTCGGCGGAGCCCTTTCGGACGCCTACGACCGGCGGAAAGTCGCAATTTTCGCCTCCCTGGTCCTGTGGGCATGCAGCGTGGGACTGGCGCTCCAAGCATGGTTCCAGCTGAACAACGTTTGGATCCTGTTCATCCTCGTCGCGATCCAGAGCGGCGCGCAGGGCATCAACGGACCGGCGCGGAGCGCCATCATTCCCTTGCTGGTCCGGAAAGAACTGCTGCCTGCCGCCAATGCGTTGAGCATGCTCAACATGGGCATTTCGATGACGGCAGGCCCCCTGCTGGCCGGCGTGCTGGTTGCGTCGAGCGGCTTCGGCTGGACCTACACGATCGATGCCGTCAGCTTCGCATTCGCACTGTGGAGCCTGTTCACGCTCCCTGCCCTTCCCGCGGCCGAGAATGCGTCGGCACCCGGGCTCCGCTCCGTCGTCGAGGGCTTCCGCTTCCTCGGCACCCGGCCGAACCTCCGCATGACGTTCATCATCGACCTCATCGCGATGATCTGTGCCCAGCCGCGCGCCCTCATGCCGGCAATCGGAGCCACGATGATCGGGGGCGGTGACACCACCGTGGGTGTGCTGCTAGCCGCCGTGGCCGTCGGCGCCTTCCTGGCCGGACTGTTCTCCGGGCCTCTTGGGCGGGTGCGGCGCCAAGGCACTGCGGTGGTGTGGTCCGTGGCCGGGTGGGGCTTCTCCATAGGGGCCTTCGGGCTTGTGGTGGTCCTGGCCGGAGACGCAGGGCGCGGCGGCGTCACGCCCTGGATCATCCCCGCGGCGATGTGTTGTGCGCTTGCCGGGATTTCCGATTCCGTCAGCGCCGTTTTCCGCACCACCATCCTGCAATCCGCCACTCCGGACCACATGCGGGGACGGTTGCAAGGCGTGTTCATCGTGGTGGTCGCGGGCGGTCCGCGCGTAGGGGACATGCTCGCCGGTGGCGTCACCAAGGTCCTCAGCGAAGGCTGGGTCCTGCTCCTCGGCGGCGTGCTGTGCGCGGTGCTTGCGTGGCTCGTGGCGCGGGCGCAGCGCGGTTTCCTCAGCTACGATTCGCTCCATCCCGTGCCGTAGACGCAGGTTAGCCGGGCAGGAACGTCCGGGCCGCCGTCGGCGTTAATCGGAACAGAACCAAAACCGGACCGCAAGAAAGTAGTGAAGTGCATAATCATCACAATGGCCTGAAGACCGCAGCGCTGTTCGGTGTGCTCTGGGCGGTGCTGCTGGGACTCGGTGCCGTGATCGGTGTTGGCACCCGCAGTGCGTCGCCCATCTGGATCATGGCGCTGATCGGCGTCGGCACAACGGCTTATGGATATTGGAACAGCGACAAGATTGCCATCCGTTCCATGGGCGCGTACTCGGTTTCGGAAGCGGAAGCTCCGCAGCTCTACCAAATCGTCCGGGAGCTCTCCGTGCGGGCGAACCAGCCCATGCCGCGGATCTACATCTCGCCCACCATGACCCCGAACGCCTTCGCCACGGGACGCAATCCGAAGAACGCCGCTGTGTGCTGCACGGTAGGCATCTTGAACTTGCTCGACGCGCGCGAGCTCCGCGGCGTCCTCGGGCACGAACTCATGCACGTCTACAACCGCGACATCCTCACCTCGTCCGTCGCGGCCGCCGTCGCCGGCGTCATTACTTCGGTGGGCCAGATGCTGCTGTTCTTCGGCGGCGGGGACCGGCGGAACGCCAACCCGGTTGCCATGATCGCCATGGCGCTCCTCGCGCCGTTTGCCGCGTCGCTGATCCAGCTCGCCATTTCCCGCACCAGGGAGTACGACGCCGACCACGACGGCGCGGAGCTCACCGGCGATCCGCTGGCGCTCGCCTCAGCCCTCCGCAGGATCGAAGCCGGCGTGAAGCAGGTGCCGCTGCCACAGGATCAGCGTCTCGTGAATACTTCGCACCTCATGATTGCCAACCCGTTCCGCGGCGGTGCCATGACCAAGCTGTTCGCTACCCACCCGCCCATGCGTGAGCGCATCGAACGCCTTGAGCGGATGGCCGGCCGACCGCTTTCCTAGCCTTGGCCGTTCCGGCTGTCACGTGCTGCAACCTTTCGGATAGGGCGAATAGGCGCGGTGGCGGAATCCCGGGGTTTTCGGCAGGCCTCGACTCCAAAAAGTTGCCTGGCGTGACGCGCCCCGCCGTCGTACTTCCCGCAGCCTTGGCCGCAGGGGTTGCCTTCCTAGTCCTCCAGCCGGGATTTGGTGAGGGTCCAGGTGTTCGTTCCGTTCTCGCGCCGGAAGGACACCGTGGTGACGAGCGCGTCGATGAGCGCAAGCCCGCGGCCGGACTCGGCGCCTGCATCCGGCATCGCTGAGCTGGCCTCGAGTGCTCCGGGGTTCGCTGCCCCGAAAGCGCTGACCCGGGCCTCCAGGCTGCCGGCGGTCACGACGATGTCCACCTCGATTTCGACGGGCCTGGCGGTCTCCGGGACGGAGTGCTGGATGACATTGCTGGCTGCCTCAATCACGGCCGTGGCGAATGTCATCCGGTCCAGCTCCGGCACGAACGGAGCGTCCTCCCAGACGGCGTCGAGTTCGCTGTGCACAACCTCGATTGCCTCCGGGAGGGCCGGCTGGCGGAGCGTCCGCCGGGCCAGGATCTCAGTCATTCGCGAAGGCTTCGGCGGCGGTGGGATAAGACATCAGGACCTTGTCGATGCTGGTCAGGCCGAGGACCATCTGGACCTGGGGCTGCACCTGGGCAATCCGCAGGTCGCCGCCGGCCTGGCGGGCGGCCTTCAGGCAACCGATCAGGGCCCCGAGGCCAGAGGAATCCATGAAGGACGTCTCCTGGAGGTTGACCACAATCCGGTTGGTTCCCGCGGCGACTACTTCGGCAACCATGTCCCGAAGCTTCGGCGCGGACACCATGTTCAGCCGACCCTCAGCGGTGATCTCAGCGTAGTGGTCTTTGACTTCATAGCTCAGGTCCACGGGCGGTCCTTTCAATAGGGGCTTCGATGCTTCCGGCGTCTGGCTCCCCGGAATCGTCGGCCTGGAAACCGCGGTAGCGGACGGCACGTACCAGGATGCTCATGACGAGCAAGTCAAACAGCATCCATAGTACGTTGACAACGGTTCCGATCGGCTCGGACATTCCGGCGACAAGCCGGCCGATGCCAGTGATCGCAGCAAGCACCAGCAGCGCCGATACGACAATCTGGGGCCGGATCAGGGCCCACCGCGGACCGCCGTCCTGCCGGTCCTTGGGCGTCACGGCGAAGTCAAGGGGCCGCCCGAACCAGACGTTGCGTGCCGCCGTCGTGCACGCCTTTATCCAGGTCGGAAATAGCGACAGGCTGTACTGCTGGCCGCGCCAGGTGGGGATGCCCCGGCCGGCGACGGCGAAAAGGATCTGGTTGACCACCATGAAGGGGATGAACCGCCAGAAGAAGTCCGCGCTGAGGCTCGAGACGGGAAGGACTCCGAACAGAAGGTAGACCACCGGCGCGGCGAAGTAGACGACGGCGGCGAAGCCGCTGAAATAGGTCCACATCGTTGCGAAATACATCAGCCGCTGTCCCACGCTGAGCCCGCGCTGTACCAACGGATTCTCCCGCAGGAAGACCTGGATGGTTCCCTGGGCCCAGCGCAGGCGTTGCGTCAACATGGTGCCCAGGTCCTCGGGGGCGAGGCCGCGGGCCAGGATCTCGTGGTGGTACACGCTGTGCCAGCCCATGGCGTGCATCCGCATGGCGGTGGCCATGTCCTCGGTGACGGATATGGTGGCCAACGGCATCACCGGCTGGGCCTCACCGGTACGCTCCACCGATAGGGCGTCAAGTACCGCTTGGACGGATTCGATGGCGCCCAGCGGTGACCAGTCATGTGCGGAGAGGCGCTGAATTGCGTCATCGGTAACGACCGGGACGCCTGCCTCACCGACCTCGACCGCCGACATTGCGGCGATCTCCGCCAAGTCGGATTGAAGTGTGGAGACGTCGGCCTGCACTACCGTTTGCACGGCAAGGTCCACCCGCCGGCGTACCCGGTAAGTGATCTCGCTGAGCGATTCGCCGTCGTCGAGCCGCCGTCGGGCGTCAAGGGTTGCCGCTTCCACCTCGTCGAGGGTCTGTTGCAGGAGTTCCGGTGCGCCGGCGGCGGTCCGCCGTGCCTTGCGGATCGCGGAGCGGGAGGCATCCAAGGCGCGGCGGACACTTCTTTCGGTTTCCCGGACGTACCCCACCAAGCCGAGCTGCATGAGCGCTTCCCGGCGGAGCACAGCATTGGAGCCGCAGAAAAATGCCGCGTTCCAACCGTCCTTTCCCTGCTGGATCGGCCCGTAAAACAAGGGGGCTTGGCTGCCGAGCGGATCGCTCTCGGGAACGTTGATGAAGTATTGCGGTGTCTGGACCAAGGCCACCTTGCGGTGGTTGAAGTAACCCAGTGTCTTGTCCAGGATGTCCGGGCTGGGTACCTGGTCCGCGTCCAGAATGAGGAGAAACTCGCCGGAGGTCATCATCAAGGCGTTGTTGAGATTGCCGGCCTTGGCGTGCCGTGGCATGCCTTCCCAATCCGTCGACCGGGTGACGTAGCCAAGGCCGTGTCGGGCCGCCAGCTGACGGAGTTCGGCGCGGTTGCCGTCGTCCAGGATCCAGGTGCTGTGCGGGTGCCGGATCCGTTGCGCTGCCAGAGCAGTCCCCATCACCAGGTCCAGCGGCTCGTTATAGGTGGTGATGAAAACGTCCACGGTGGCATCCGGCGGCGCGGCGGCTGGCGGTGTGCGGTGCTTGATCCGCCACACGGTCATTCCAAAAAGCAGAACGTCGATCAGGCTGTAGGTTTCGGCGGCGACCAGCGGCACCGCAATCCACCAAGCGTCCCAGTTGAGCGAAGCCAACCACCGCCAGAGGATGTAATTGACTCCGGTGACCAGCGTAAGTATCACCAACAGGCGGACGGCGACCACTTCGAGGTGCCCGGAACGACGGCGGGTGTCAGCGTCGGGGTCCGATGGCGGTGGCGTTTGGTGCACGCGGAATTCCTTTCGGGAAGGTGCGGGACCGTGAGCGGGGCCGGCGCCTGTGTCAGGCGCCCGAAGCGTTGCGTTGCAGCAGGACCGCGGTGATGTCGTCCAGGACGCCTGTCTTTCCACGGCGGTCGCACCAGGTCTTCACGGCCGCGTCGGGACTGGTACCCGGTTCACGCGCTGCGATGACGGCGGCCAGCTGGTCCAGGTCGCTGCCATCGAGGTCCAGGAGTCCGTCGGTCGCGATCAGAAGTCCGTCGCCGGGTTCCAAACTGAGGGGCAGCGTGTCCCAGTCCTGGCCGGGCATCAAGCCCATGGGAGGACCCGTCGTGGGGAGGCGTTCGAGTGTTCCGTCCGCCCGCAGGATGTGGCTGAGGCCCTGCCCGGCGTCGGCGTAATGGCCTTGGCCGGTGGCCGGGTTGATGACGGCGTGAAAGACCGTCGCATAGGAGCCGGCCCGCGCGAGCTTCTCCTCCACGCTGTCGCTGGCGGAGCGGAGGGTGGCCGCCGGTCCTTCCGGCCAGCCGGTGGCGGCAAATGCCGAATGCACCGTCCCCGCCACGAGGCCCGGGCCCACGCCCTTGCCCATGGCGTCGCCGACGGTCAATCGGAAGTTGCCATCCGTGGTGGTGCCCAGGTCATAGAAATCCCCGCTGACTCCGAACGCCGGGTAGAAGCAGGTTCCCAGTTCGTAGCCGGCCGGGGCCGGGGGATCGGCGGGCCGGAGCGCCCGCTGCATGCGGGCGCCGTTGTCGATGTCCCAGGACAGGTTCATTTCCCGCTGGATGATGGCCGTGAGGTCTGCAAGGACCTTCCGCTCGTCATCCGAGAAGGTGCGGGGCGACTGGTCGATGATGCAGAACGTCCCGACGTGTGTGCCGCCGGGACCCCTGAGCGGGCGTCCGGCATAGAACTTGATGTGGGGGTTGCCGGTGACCAGCGGGCTGTTCCGGAAACGTTCGTCGGTGATCGCGTTTTCCACCACCAGGGTATCGGCGGACTTGATGGTCTCGGTGCAGAAGGTGTGGCGCCGTTCGGACTCGCGGGATAGCGGACCCACGAATGACTTAAGGAACTGACGCTTCTCGTCGATCAACGCGATGCTGGCGGCGCTCACGCCGAAGAGGGCCTGGGCGAGCCGGGTGATCCGGTCGAACCGTTCCTCCGGAGGCGTGTCCAAGAGCCGGGTCCTGGACAGGTCCTCCAAACGGTCTCGTTCAGAGGCCTCGATGTACTGGTCTGTCAGTGTCATACAGTGCTCGCACTTCATTCATGATTCGGGTCCCCCATCGGACGTCACAGCCTGAACCAGCCTATATTCAGACAACCGAGGACCGCAGGATCAAAACTGATCGCTGCGGTCCTCGGGGATTCTGCGGACTCTCTTCGGACTAGGGGAACAACGTCCCGGTAATCACGCCGCAGAACAGGCCTTAGCTGCGGAAGTTTACGAACTGGAGATCGGCCTCTTCGAACTTCTTGAGGATGTTCATGGTTTCCTGCAGGTCATCGCGGGACTTCGAGGTGACGCGGAGTTCGTCGCCCTGGATCTGGGATTTGACGGACTTCGGTGCTTCGTCGCGGATGATCTTGTTGATCTTCTTCGCGATGTCCTGGGCGATGCCCTCCTTGATGGAGCATTCCAGCCGGAATTCCTTGCCGGAGGGGTACGGCTCGCCCTGGTCGAGGGACTTCAGGGAGATGCCGCGCTTGATGAGCTTGGACTGGAACACGTCCAGGACGGCAAGGACGCGGTCTTCGGAGTTGGCCTTCATGAGGATCTTCTCGCCGCTGAAGTCGATTTCAGCGCCCACCCCTTTGAAGTCGTAGCGCTGCGCGATTTCCTTCTGGGACTGGTTGAGCGCGTTGGCGACTTCCTGCTTGTCTACCTTGCTGACGACGTCGAATGTGGATTCGCCTGCCATGACTCTCCTTAGATTGGTGCGTTGCGTTGGATGCCGTGCGGCCCGGAAACGGGCAGCTTTGTCTGCCAACCAGCCTAATACGGAAGCGCCGGGCGTGGGCTGAACGTTCACAGTTCGCTCACAGTGTGCGCAGGGCGGGAACTGAGACTGCCCCGACAGAGTTGTATCAGTTTGAGGAACCCGTCCTGAATAAGGAGCACCATGAGCAAGCAGGCCGTCCGATACGTCACCAAGTCAGCCGCTGCCGCCGCCGGTTCAATCGGAGTCGCTGCTGCCTCGGCCGCAAGCGCTGTCGCGGCCGCAGCGCTCGCCGCTTCCGTGGTACTGAGCCCGGTCGCGGACGCGGCATCGCGGATGGATGGCGTTCACGCGGACTTGTTGCGGGCCGTGCAGCTCAACCAGATCACGCCTGAGCAGGCGGCCAGTTTTGAGGCCAAGCTGGCTGGCCGGATTCTCGGGGATGCCTAAGATTTGCGCTGACTTCGCGGCCTTGAAGGCCCGATTCGATTCTTCGGCGGAAGTTCTGTAAGGTTGTCTTGCTCGCGCTTACCGGATCGGAAACGAAACGATGATCGGGAGTGGCTTCTTTGAAGTTCGGCAGATTACCCGAGCGGCCAAAGGGGGCTGACTGTAAATCAGCTGGCAACGCCTACGGGGGTTCGAATCCCTCATCTGCCACAACATTGGATCCCCGGAACCTTATGGTTCCGGGGATTTTTTGTGTGGTCATGTTGCTTGCGGCAAGCTGCTTCGCGCCGCGCAAATTTCCTGGGGATCCGCAAAATACCTGTCGCTACCGGAATTCCGGTAGCGCCAGGAATTTCCCGTGTCGCCAGCGAATTTCCGCGTCGCCGCGTCGCCCCTGCCGCCCCGAGCGCCCGACGGCGCGTGGTCACCGACGGTCCGCGCCGCCAGCTTTAGCTCGCGCTGCCCGGCTCCAGCCAGTACCCGTCCTGGTGGTGCACGAGTTGCCGGCCCAGGCCTCCGGACAGCTGGATCCAGAGCGTGCTGCGATCATCGGTCATGCCGTCCAAGGTGCCTACGATCCTGTTGCCGCGGGTGTCCTGCAACACCAACTCCTGGTGGAGCGGCAGTTCCGGCCACACATCTGCGTGCGACTCGGATGTTTGGATGGTGCTCATGGGATCCCCCTTGGTGCTTTCTGCAATTTGTTTCAGACATTCTTCCCGTGGCACGTGAACCGGCGGTAAACGACATGCCATGTAGCGACACACAAAACGAGGCTGTCACGGAATGTTACTCCGGAGTAACATGGCCGTTATGCATTTGCTTCTCCGAACCCTCTTGCTGTTGTTCACCTCGTCCAGGCGGAGCCCGCTCAGCGTTTGGGGCACGTCCTCCTTGCCCATGCGAGTGCTGCCTACGGACATCGACATCGCAATGCATGTCAACAACGGCATGTATTTTTCGCTCATGGACCTTGGACGCTTCGACCTCATGGTGCGCGCCGGGATCTGGCAAAAGATGCGCCGCCGCCGCTGGAGCCCGGTGGCAGCTGGGGAGACCATCGCATTCCGGAAATCGTTGCAGCTGTGGCAGAGGTACACCATCGAGTCGAAGATCATTGGGCTCGATTCCAAAGCGATCTACTTTGAGCAGCGAATGGTGGTGGACGGGGAGATCTACGCCCGAGCGCACATCGCCACCCGGCTTGTCGCCAAGGGACGGCCCGTGAGCCAGGAGGAAATCCTGGCCGAGTTCGGCGACCCCCCGGCAGACCTTGAGCTTCCGGAATGGATCCACGAATGGCGCGAGAACAACGCCCTTCCCGGTGCCCGCAGGGCCGCCCCGCACCTCTGGCACTAGCGGCAGCGCCGGGGAGGCACAAAGCCGGCTGCCCGGCGTCGTGCTTTATTCCCGGTTTGCCGTGTAGCGAACAAGGGCGACTTAGGCGGCGCGGTCGCGTACCGTGGAAGCATGGCTACAGTTGACATCACCGGCGAGCAGTTCGCATCGACCATCGAGGGCAATGACATTGTCCTGGTGGATTTTTGGGCTGCGTGGTGCGGCCCTTGTAGGCAGTTTGCTCCTACCTATCAAGCCGCATCCGAGAAGCACGGCGACGTCTTCTTCGCCAAGGTGGACACCGAGGCCGAGCAGCAACTCGCAGCCGAGGCCGGCATCTCCTCGATCCCCACGCTCATGGCCTTCCGTGACAAGGTCCTCGTGTTCTCCCAGCCGGGCGCGCTTAACGGCCCCCAGTTGGAGCAGGTCATCGAGGCCGTCAAGGGGCTCGACATGGATGAGGTCCACGCGCATATCGCAAAGCAGCGCGCAGAAAACTCCTAGGGGAGTTCCACAAACTAAACGAAATCGGCTGTCCCCGCTGGCGGGGACAGCCGATTCTGCTTAAAGGGCCGTTAGAGGCGCTCGAGCTTGACCGGCTCCGCCAACAGTGCGCTGAGGGATTCGTTGAGGTCCTGGACCGCGATGCCCTTGGAGTGGAAATCGAGGTGTTCCTCGGAGGCCCACTGCTCGGTCAGGACCAGCTTGTCTTCGTTCGCTTCGGTGAGCTCGTAGCGGATGCAGCCGGGTTCGTTCACTACTTCCTCGATCGCGATTTCCAATGCGAGTTTCACGCGGAAGAATTCGCCGTCGTTGGGAATGAACGTGGCCTGCAGGTCGATGGGTGCACTCATGTGATTCACCTTACCGGCAAGCCCGCGGGAGACCTGAAATATTTTGTAGGACTTCCAAGCAAAAGTCTTCTCTTGGACCGGCGGAGTTGGTAGCGTGCGTTCATGCTTTCCTACACAGCCGGGGACACCGACGTCCCGCTGCTTGAAGAGACCATCGGCGCCAACTTCGAACGGGTCGCGGCCCGGTATCCCTTGCGGGACGCGCTCATCGAAGCCGCTCTCGTGCCCGGCGGTGAGGCCCGGCGCTGGAGCTACGAAAAACTGAACGACGACGTCGACCGGCTCGCGCGTGCGCTGCTGGCGATGGGTGTCGCGAAGGGCGACAGGGTTGGCATCTGGAGTCCGAACTGCGCTGAATGGACCATCCTGCAGTACGCTACGGCCAAGGTCGGGGCCATCCTGGTCAACGTCAATCCGGCATACCGCAGCCATGAGCTCGAATTCGTCGTCCGTCAGAACGGCATGCGGATGCTGGTGGTCGCGCCATCGGACAAGAACAGCGACTACGTTTCCATGGCACGGGATGCCTTGGCCGGCTGTCCGGAGCTTCGGGAGCTGGTCTTCCTTCCCGACCTGGGACTGGACATGCTCGACGCCGGCGTCCCCCAAAGCGACGCAGAGTGGACTTTCGCCGAGCTGCTCAAGCGGGCGGACGGCGTCGCGCCCTCAGCGCTTAAGGCCCGCATGGCCGAACTGGACCCGCACGATCCCATCAACCTGCAATACACCTCCGGGACCACGGGCTTCCCCAAGGGCGCAACGCTGACCCACCACAACATCCTGAACAACGGCAACCAGATCGGCAGGCTGTTGGGATACACGGAACACGACCGGGTGGTCCTTCCGGTGCCGTTCTACCACTGTTTTGGAATGGTCATCGGCAACCTGAACGCCTTGAGCTACGGCGCGGCCACCGTCATTCCGGGCCGAGGATTCACTCCGTCCGCCGCCTTGGAAGCGGTGCAGGATTGCGGCGGAACCTCACTGTACGGCGTGCCCACTATGTTCATCGCCGAGTTGGCTTTGCCCGACTTCGCCTCCTATGACCTCTCCACGCTGCGTACCGGAGTCATGGCCGGCTCGCTGTGTCCCATCGAGGTCATGGAGCGGGTCATCGGCGAGATGAACATGCGGGATGTGGCCATCTGCTACGGAATGACCGAGACCTCGCCCGTGTCCACCATGACCCTCGCCACCGACACGCTTGAGCAAAGGACCACGACCGTAGGGCGCACCATGCCCCGGCTCGAGTCCAAGATCGTGGATCCAGGCACCGGCGAAACCATCGAACGCGGAGGGATCGGCGAGCTGTGCACGCGAGGCTACGCCGTGATGGACGGCTATTGGGGCCAACCGGAGAAGACGGCCGAGGCCATCGACGATGAAGGCTGGATGCACACCGGGGACCTCGCCCGGATGGACCCGGACGGCTTTATCGTCATCGAAGGCCGCATGAAGGACATGGTCATCCGCGGCGGCGAGAACATCTACCCGCGGGAAATCGAGGAGTTCCTGTACCGGCATCCCGCCATCCAGGACGTCCAGGTCATCGGGGTGCCTGATGCCAAGTACGGCGAGGAACTGATGGCGTGCATCATCCTCAAACCTGGAGCGGCGTTGGACTTGGACGACGTACAGGAGTTCTGCCGCGGCAAATTGGCCCACTACAAGATCCCGCGCTACGTGGACATCAGGGAGACCTTCCCCATGACGGTGTCCGGCAAGGTGCGCAAAGTCGACATGCGCGAGGAAGCGATCGCCCGCCTCGGACTTTAAAGCCAACGCGGGGTCACTTACGGCCCGTGTTGCAGCCCAACATCGGCCGTAAGTGACCCCGCGTTGCCATGGTTGGAAATCTCCCTGTGATAACTCCTTGGGGGCCTCCATTTGCGGACACACTGGATTCCATGGTCCGCATCGTGCCGCTGCCGGAGGAACTCAATGACCGTCCTTTCACGGTCTATGAGTCCCGGGTGCTTGGCGTCCCTCCGAAGCGGCTCCGGGCCAAGGACGTGTCCGACGGCGGCCGGCTCATCCATTTGCCTGCGGGCCGCGACTTTGAGTTTGCCGAACGCGCGCGGGTCCTCGCCGCGGCAACACCCGGGGCGTGGGTCTCCCACGAGAGCGCAGCGATGTTGACCCGGCTCGGACTTCCTCCATGGCTTGGCGACGGCGTATCGGTCCACCTCAGCAAGCCGCACGAGCTTCCCCGGGTCCCCAGGACCGGGGTGACAGGGCACCGGGTGCGGGTCCTCCCGGGCGAAGTTGCCGAGATTGATGGAATTCCCGTGTCCTCCCCGCCGCGGACGTGGCTTGATCTGGCGCATCAATTGCCGCTCCAGTACCTGATTGCCATGGGTGATCAGTTGATCCGCATGCCCCGACCGGTCTTTGAAGGAAGGAACGAGCCCTACGCCACCAAGGAGAGGTTGCGGCTCCTGATCCGGCAGCATCCGAACATGAAGGGCGTCGAGAAGGCCCGGCTCGCCCTCGAAGACATGCGGGTCGGAGCAGATTCTTTTCCGGAGACCTTCTTGCGGCTGGCGATGTTGGATGCGCGGTTGCCTGAACCGGAGTTGCAGCTCCGCCTCGACCCGGATGACCCGTGGTCGCCGTCCGCGGACCTGGGGTACCGGCGGTTCCGGATCGCCGTGCAGTACGACGGCGCCCCGCATCTCACGCGCGAACAGCAGACACGCGACAACCGGAGGGACGAGGCGTTCACGAGTGCCGGTTGGTCCTACTTCAAGGTCAACGCCGACGACCTGGCCGAAGGATTTGCTGGCCTCATCGCCCGGATCAAGCGCTCCCGGCCAACGAGGGGTCACTTACGGCCCATGCCGGGCAGCAACATGGGCCGTAAGTGACCCCGCGTTGCTTAGGGGACTAGTGGCGACGGTGGTCCTGGATGGTCATCCGGGGTCCGAAGGTAGGCTTGCGGAAGCCGCTTAGTCCAAGCATCCGGACCACCCGCTGCCGGTGCCCGCGCCACGGCTCCAGAAGGGCGATCATTCCGGCGTCGTCCGTCTTCCTGCCCGTCAGCGCGTAACCAACGTACGAGGCGAGGTGGTAGTCGCCCACCGCGATCGAGTCCGGGCAGCCGTGGGTCCGTTGGACAACCTCGGCAGCCGTCCAGACGCCGATGCCCGGGATGGTCTGCATCTTCGCTCCGGCTTCGGCCGCGCTGAGTGAGGCGAGCCGTTCAAGCCCGACGGCGGATCGCAGCGCCCGCATGACGGTCGCCGAGCGCTGGGGACCCACGCCCGCCTTGTGCCATTCCCATGACGGGATGGCCAACCATTGGCCTGCAGTCGGCGCGACGAGCAATCCCGTCGGCGTGAGGCGGCCGGTCCCCGGCGCTGCGGTGCCGTACCTGTACATCAGATAGCGGTAGCCCCGGCGTGCTTCGACAGTGGTGACCTTTTGCTCAAGAATCGTGGGCACAAGGGAGTCCACGACCCGGCCGGTGGTAGGCAGACGGACAGCGAGGTTCCGCCGTCGGGCTTCCCTGACCAGGCGGGGAAGGGTGGCATGGAAGGCAGGTTCGTCAAAGCCGGACCAGTCGTCTCCGCTGCCCAACAGCGCAGGCACGGCGGCGATGGCGGAGCCCGCGCCGGGACCCCAAGCCTGGGCATCCACGTGGCTGTCGGCGTCGATGCCTGCAGCGGAAAGGCGCAGCGTGGCGGGGCCGTCCGGCGTCGTGAAGGCCATCCACAAGCCGTCCGGACGTGCCGCGAAGGAGGGATCACCCTTTCCGCGCATGAGGATCCCGAGCGTCTGGAGGAGATCGAAAGGACCACCGGGGTGCCATCGAACGGATGCGTCCGCTGCTGCCGCGGCGGTGGGTGGGGCATCGACGATGGTCATTCATTCATCGTCCCATGCCGGTGCGACAACCCTCGAAAAGAGCGGCGCCCCAGCCCTTACGCCGCGAAACCCACAAGACTAGACTCCACGTGTGGCGCGGGGCGTCCGCGCTTTCCATGACAATCTCAGGAGGACGCAATGGCCGGTGTAGTGCATTTCGAGATCCCCGCGGATGACAAGGAGCGGGCCAATACTTTCTACCAAGGTGCCTTCGGCTGGATGCTCAACCCCATGCAGGAGATGGATTACACGATCGCCATCACCACGCCCTCGGACCCCCAGACAGGCATGCCGAGCGCACCCGGCGCCATCAACGGTGCACTGTTCCCGCGCTCGGAGGAGTTGAGGACGCCCATTATCACGGTAGACGTCGACGACGTTGACGCAACGCTTGGCCAGATCGAGAGCGCGGGCGGTTCAGTGGTCAAGGGCAAGGAGGCTATTCCGGGCATGGGCTACTACGCGTACTTCAAGGACACCGAAGGCAACATCCTGGGTCTCTGGCAGACCGACTCTTCGGCAGGAGCGCCTGCAGCGGCCGAGTGAGCGGGCCCCGGGACTATTCCCCGAATCGTCCGCGCGCCTCCGCCGGAATCAACGGCTTCTCGGCGCGCACCTTGAGTTCCTGCACCGCCCAGGTGTTTCCGTCCGGATCGCTGAAGCCGAAGAACGTGCCGCCGTCGCGCTCGTCGAAAACGGTGATTTCGCTGGCCTCGACCCCGCGGCTGAGCAGTTCCTCGCGCGCCGCACGCGCATCGGCGACAACAAGCTGGAGTCCCCGCATGGAGCCCGGGGCCATCTCGCTCTGCGCCGGCAAGTCTCCGACGACGATCGAGCACCCTGAGCCCGGCGGGGTCAGCTGCGCTACGTGCATGTGCTCGTTGGTGGTGTTGTGATCGAGGTTGAAGCCTACTTTGTCGCGGTAGAACTCGATGGCCCGGTCGATGTCGCTCACGGGGAGCACCACCACTTCGAGAGTCCAATCCATGGTGCATGTCCTTTCCTTGGCGGTTGTCAGGGCTAGCTTGCCCTGCGTGGCCGTCCCGTGGCTAGACGTACGTCAGACGCAGCCTGCCATCGGCTTGGACCGGAGCACTCCCGACCAAGCGGTAACTTGGTACCTATGAAGTACGCCCAGTCCGTCCTGGACCTCATTGGCCATACACCGCTCATCAAGCTCAACCACGTAACCGGGGATATCAAAGCCACCGTTCTGGTGAAGCTCGAATACGTGAATCCCGGCGGCTCCATCAAGGACCGCATCGCGGTGAAGATGATCGAGGAAGCCGAGCGGGACGGCAAGCTCAAGCCGGGCGGCACCATCGTTGAACCCACCTCGGGAAACACCGGCGTCGGACTTGCCTTGGTGGCACAGCAAAAGGGATACAAGTGCATCTTCGTTGTCCCGGACAAGGTGGGAGAGGACAAGCGTGCCGTGCTCCAGGCGTACGGCGCCGAAGTGGTGGTCACTCCCACCTCCGTGGCCCCGGACAGCCCGCAAAGCTACTACAGCGTCTCCGACCGGCTCGTCTCGGAAATCCCCGGAGCCTACAAGCCCGACCAGTTCTCCAACCCCGCCGCACCTGGCAGCCACTACGAAACCACCGGGCCCGAAATCTGGCGTGACACCGATGGGAAGATCACCCACGTTGTCATCGGCGCGGGCACGGGCGGCACGATCACGGGCACCGGACGGTACCTCAAGGAGGTGTCGGCCCAACGGCCGGAGTCTGACGGCGGCCGGGTCAAGGTCATCGGCGCTGACCCGGAAGGTTCGGTCTACTCGGGCGGGACCGGACGGCCGTACTTCGTGGAAGGTGTCGGCGAGGACATGTGGCCGGCCAACTACGACAAGACTGTGCCGGACAGTGTCATTGCCGTGAGCGACGCCGACTCCTTCGAAATGACCCGGCGCCTGGCCCGCGAGGAAGGCCTCCTGGTGGGTGGCTCCTCCGGCATGGCGGTGGTCGCCGCGTTGCAGGTGGCCAAGGACCTTGGCGAGGAAGCCGTCGTCGTCGTTATCCTGCCGGACTCCGGCCGCGGCTACCTTGCGAAGATCTTCAACGACAAATGGATGCGCTCGTACGGCTTCCTGTCCGGTGGTGAGGAAGCCTCGGTGGGCGAGGTCTTGAAGTCCAAGACAGGCGAAATGCCGGACCTCGTCCACATCCACCCCAACGAGACGGTCCGCGACGTCATCAACATCATGAACGAATTCGGGGTCTCGCACATCCCGGTCCTCTCGCAGGAACCGCCTGTGGTCATGGGCGAGGTCCTCGGCGCCGTCGATGAACGCTCGCTGACCACCAAGCTGTTCCGTGGCGAGGCGAAATTGACCGACAAGATCTCCGAGCACATGGGGGAGCGCCTGCCGGTGATCGGCTCCCTGGAGACCATCTCCCACGCACGCGAGCTGCTGTCCGACGTCGACACCGTCATGGTGACGTTCGTGGGCGCGCCCGTGGGCATCCTGACCCGCCACGACCTTCTCGCCTACCTGAGCAACTGACCCTAGGAGTTCACATGTCTGCAAACGAAGCAGGATTCAACACGCGTGCCGTCCACTCCGGCCAGGATTTCGAACCGCGCACCGGCGCCGTGGTACCGCCGCTGCACTTCAGCTCGACATATGCCCAGGACGGCATAGGCGGATTGCGCGACGGCTATGAATATGGCCGTGGCGGCAATCCCACCCGCGACGCGCTGCAGGAACAGCTCGCAGCGCTCGAGGGAGGCTCCCACGCCTACAGCTTCAGCTCGGGCCTCGCCGCCGAGGACTCCCTGATCCGTGCAGTTGCCCGCCCCGGCGACCACATCGTGCTCGGCAACGATGCCTACGGTGGAACCTATCGGCTCATCAACCGCGTCCTCGGCGGCTGGGGCATCGGCAACACACCGGTGGACATGTCCAACCTTGACGCCGTAGCCGCCGCCGTCGCAGCGAACAAAACCCGCATCGTGTGGGTGGAAACCCCGTCCAACCCGATGATGAAAATCACCGATATCGAAGCGCTCGCCAAGGTAGCGCACGACGCCGGTGCCCTCCTGGTGGTCGACAACACCTTCGCCTCCCCCTACTTGCAGACCCCGCTCGCCTTGGGTGCCGACGTTGTGGTCCACTCGACCACCAAGTACATCGGCGGCCACTCTGATGTGGTGGGCGGCGCAATCGTGGTCAAGGACTCCGAGCTGGCGGAGAAGATCGGTTTTGTGCAGTTCGCTGTCGGTGCCGTGTCCGGACCCATGGATGCGTTCCTCACTACCCGTGGCCTCAAGACGCTCGGCGTGCGGATGGACCGGCACAGTGAGAACGCCCAGGCCGTGGCCGAGTGGCTGCTTGAGCGCCCGGAGGTTGAAGCCGTGCTGTATCCGGGACTGCCGTCCCACCCGGGCCACGAGCTCGCGGCGAAGCAGATGAAGAAGTTCGGCGGCATGATTTCCGTGCAGTTCAAGGGCGGCGAGGCCGCGGCCCGCAAGGTGGCGGAGTCCACCCGGGTCTTCACGCTGGCGGAGTCCCTGGGTGGCATCGAGTCGCTCATGAACTACCCCTCGGAGATGACGCACGCTTCGGTCAAGGGCACTGAGCTGGCCGTGCCGGTCAACTTGATCCGGCTTTCCTGCGGCATTGAGGACGTCGAGGACCTGATCGCCGACCTCGAGCAGGCGATCAGCAACATTCCTGGCTGAGTGCCCGCGCCTTCCTGACCTTCCTTGATCAACGGAACGGCCGGGACACGCCAACACAGCGGCGTGTCCCGGCCGTTTTGTGTTCAAAAGAGGTCAGGAACGGCGCTCCCAGGGGACGAACCAGGACGTAAAAGGTCTAGCTTTCTTTAGAAAAGCCAGCTAATCTCGGACCATGCCATTACGATCCGATTGGTCCGAGCGGACGTGCAGCCTCGCGCGTGGCCTCGATATCCTCGGCGACCCCTGGGGCAGCCTGGTGCTACGGGAAGTCTTCTTCGGCAACGGCCGTTTCGATGCCATCAAGACCCGTCTCCACATCGCGGACAACGTCCTCAGCAAAAGGCTTGCATGGCTGCTCGAGGCGGGACTGCTTGCCCAAAAGCCCTACCTCGACGGCGCCCGCACCCGCCAAGAGTACGTCCTCACCCCCAAGGGCGAAGATGCCTTGCCCGTCCTGAACGCCATCATCCTCTGGTCCGAGAAACATCTCGACGCGCCGGCGGAGAACGCCCACATGCGGGTGATCCACAAGGATTGCGGGCTGCCGACGGACTCGGCCGACACATGCACCCACTGCGGGACCCGCCTGACCGCGGCCAACACCAGCTGGCATAGCTTCACGCGGTCCGAACGCCCGATGGCCTTGGCCACAGCTCCCGCCCCAAGCGACCTCCCGAACGAATCGGAGCCCTTCGCATGACCGCACCCAACCCCACCAAAGTTTCCGCCGGCAGATCAACCGGCAATGCGCCCCGGAAGCGCCGCCTCCACCCCGCCTGGATGGTTGCCGCCGTCGCGTTCCTGGCACTTGTCGGGGCAGCCGGTTTCCGGGCAGCGCCCGGCGTGCTCATGGTGCCGCTGCAACAGGAATTCGGCTGGTCCACAACGGTCCTGTCGCTGGCTGTCAGCATCAACTTGGTCTTGTTCGGCCTCACGGCGCCCTTCGCCGCCGCACTCATGGAACGGTTCGGGATCCGCGCCGTCACCTCTGTTGCCCTCTGCCTGATCGGGCTCGGTTCGGCATTGACCGTGTTCGTGAACCAGTCCTGGCAGATCCTGCTGACCTGGGGCGTGCTGATCGGTCTCGGTACCGGTTCGATGGCCTTGGTCTTCGCGGCCACCATCGCCAACACCTGGTTCTCCAAGAACCGCGGACTCGTGATCGGCATCCTGACGGCGGGCAGCGCAGCCGGGCAGCTCGTGTTCCTGCCCTTCATCGCGGTGCTTGCCCAGAGCCCTGGCTGGCGCGGCGCCTCCCTGCTCATCGCGGCCGGAGCGCTTGCGGTCGTGCCGCTCGTGCTGCGCTGGCTCAAGAACTCGCCCGCCGACGTCGGGGTCCAGCCTTACGGTGCCGAAGAATACAGTGCCGAAGTGCAGCCGACGACGGCGGAGCCCGCCGCTGTCCCGGATGTCGCCGATGCTGACGGCACCAGGGCGCCCAATGCGGCGGTGCGGGCACTGCAGGTCCTCAAGCGCGCCAGCAAAGTGCGCACCTTCTGGGCCCTTGTTGCGGGCTTCGCCATCTGCGGTGCCACCACTAACGGCCTGATCGGCACGCACTTCATTCCTTCGGCGCACGACCACGGCATGCCGGAAACCACAGCGGCGGGCTTGCTGGCCGTCGTCGGGATCTTCGACATCGTGGGCACCATCGCTTCCGGTTGGTTGACGGACCGCTTCAACCCCAAGGTGCTGCTGGCCGTGTACTACCAGTTCCGCGGGGTCGGGCTGCTGGTGCTGCCCGTGCTCCTGGGCTCGACGGTGCAACCCAGCATGATCCTGTTCGTCGTGGTGTACGGCCTGGACTGGGTGGCCACCGTTCCCCCGACGGCGGCCATCTGCCGGAAGGTTTTCGGTGCGGACGGATCCGTCGTGTTCGGATGGGTTTTCGCCGCGCACCAGCTTGGCGCCGCCGGAGCAGCCCTCCTGGCGGGATACATCCGCGACACCACCGGGCACTACACCTATGCCTGGATCGGCGCCGCGGCGATGTGCACGGTGGCAGCTGTGATCAGCGCATCGATCCGCAAGGACGCCGGAAAGAAGGACCCCGTGCCGGTCGGTGCCTGAGGCGGGACGCCGGCGCGGAACCGCTTAGCGGAACGCCGGAAGGCCCGTGATGTGCTGGCCCAGGATCAGCGTGTGCACTTCGTCCGTCCCCTCGTAGGTCCGCACCGATTCCAGGTTGTTGGCATGGCGTAGCGGCGGGTAATCCAGCGTGATCCCGTTGCCGCCCAAAATGGTGCGGGCCTCGCGGGCGATCCTGATTGCCTCACGCACATTGTTGAGCTTGCCCACCGAGATCTGCTCCGGGCGCAGCTTGCCCGCATCTTTGAGTCGTCCAAGATGCAGCGCGAGCAGGGTGCCCTTCTGGATCTCCAGCACCATGTTGACGAGCTTCTCCTGGGTCAACTGGTAGCTGGCCAAGGGTTTGCCGAATTGCATGCGGCTGCCGGCATATTCGAGTGCGGTCTCGTAGGAGTCGCGGGCAGCGCCCATGGCACCCCACGCAATGCCGTACCGCGCCTCGTTAAGGCACGAGAACGGTCCGCGGAGGCCCAATGCACCCGGGAGGAGGGCCTCGGGACCCAGCCGAACGGCGTCGAACTCTATATCGCACTGGATCGAGGCCCGCATGGAGAGCTTCGAGTCGATGGGGGAGACGGTGACCCCCGGAGTTCCGGCCGGAACCAGGAAACCCCGGATGCCGTCGTCGGTGCTTGCCCACACCACCATGACGTCGGCGATCGATGCCATCCCGATCCAGCGTTTCGAACCGTTCAGGACCCAGCCGGCGTGGTCGCCTGTCCCGTCGCGGTGCGCAAAGCTGGCCATGGACGACGGGTCCGAACCCGCCGTCGGCTCCGTCAAGGCAAAGCAGCCGATCAGTTCGCCGGCAGCCATGCGGGGGAGCCATTGTTCCTTTTGGTCTTCGCTGCCCCACGTGTGGATCGCAGTCATGGCCAGTGAACCCTGGACCGACACGAAGGTCCGGATGCCGGAATCGCCGGCCTCGAGTTCCATGGCGGCAAGGCCGTATTCGACGGCGGTGCGGCCTGGACAGCCGTAGCCCTCCAGGTGCATTCCAAGGACGCCGAGTTCACCCAGTTCTGCCGGCAGGTCCCGCGGGAACACGGCGTCCTCGTACCAGCGGGCAATGTTTGGCCGGATCCGCTGGTCCGTGAAATCCCGCACCTTCTCGCGAAGCTCCAGTTCCTCGGAACCCAGGAGGGAATCGAGGGCAAGGACGTCGGAGGTATTCGTCGTTGAAAGGCTCATGCCAGCATCCTAAGGCCGGACATGTTCCCCCGGAGCGGACCCGGGGACCGCCGGCGCCGGCGCGGCACCCGGGCCGTGCCAGAATTGAGCCATGGCCGCGGCGGACGTGAACGCAATAGGACTGCCGCTACCGGCAGTCAAGGGAATCGGGCGACCCCGGATTCTGGCGGGGCTGGTCCTGGCCCTGCTGCTGCCCTCCGCGATCGAAGCCATGGTCTTCGCGCTGGATTACCGGAACTTCGCGATGATCATGCTCTTCCAACTGGCCGTCTCCGCCGCCGTTGCCGCAATCGGGGGATTGTGGCCGGCCGTGGTGTCCGCCGTCCTGGGCAGCATGCTGTTGAACTACTTCTCGGCCGAACCCGTGGGCTCCCTCTCCATCGCCGACCCCGCCACGCTTCTCACCCTGGTCATCTTCCTTGCGGTGGCCTGCGGCGTGGCGCTCGCCGTCGGTTTGGCGACGCGGCGAGCCCAGGAAGCCGCGCACTCCGGGGCCGAGGCGAGGGCCCTGAGCGAATTGGCCCTCCGTATCCTGAGTTCGGACGGCAGCCTCGAGTCATTCCTGGACAAGATCCGCGTGAACCTCGGCATGGAAGCGGTGACGCTGCTCTCCACGTTTGACTCGCCGGACGCCCCAGGCCCGGCGTGGAAGGTCGTTGCAAGCTCCGGGATCCAGCCGCCGGTGAACCGTGCGGCCGCCGACCACGCCGCCGTCGTCGATCGCAACTACACCCTCCTGCTGCGCGGCGGACCCCTCTCCGAGCAGCACCGCCGCATGCTCGCCGCCTTCGGCGCCTTCGTGGTGGCGGTGCGTGAGCGCCAGCAGTTGGTCAAGAGCAGGCAGGACAACGCGCGCCTGGCGGAAGGCAACAAAATGCGGACTTCCATCCTCCGCGCCGTCTCCCATGATCTCCGAACTCCTCTGGCGGGCATCAAGCTTGCCGTCAGCAGCCTGCGCCAGGAAAACGTGACCTTTGCCCCCGAGGAAGAGCGCGAACTCTTGGCCACCATCGAGGACTACGCGGACCGCTTGGACCACTTGGTGGACAATTTGCTGGACATGTCCCGTATCACCGCGGATGCCGTGAACCCGCTGCTGCGTGGACTGGGCTGGCACCAGATCCTGCCGGAGGCTTTGCGCGGGGTGCCCGAGGAGCGCATCCGCAACGAGCTGCCGGCCAACCTTCCCTATATAGAGGCCGACGCCGGGATGCTGGAACGCGTCGTGGCGAACCTCGTGGAGAACGCGGTGAAATACGCGCCTGATTCCGATGTTGTCCTGGTGGCGCGGACCGGCGGGGGCATCATGGCGGGTGGCCGGCCGGCAAGCGAACTGCGGGTGATGGACCATGGCTTGGGGATCGCCCCCGCGTCCGTGATGGAGCTTTTCCAGCCTTTCCAGCGGCTTGACGATTCTCCATCCAGCCGGGACGGCCGCAGCGGAATCGGCCTGGGACTCGCTGTCGCCAAGGGATTCACCGAGGCCATGGGCGGTACGCTCATGGCGGAGGCGACGCCGGGAGGCGGGCTGACCATGGTGGTCACCCTCCCTTTGTGGACGGGAGAACGGCCATGAGCCTCGTGCTGATCGTCGAGGATGAGGCCCAGATTGCCCGGGCAATGCAAATCAATCTCCACGCCCACGGCTACCGGGCCATCAGCGTCGGCAACGGCGCAGACGCGCTCAAGGCGGCGGCCCAGCAGCCCGTGGACATCGTGGTGCTCGATCTTGGCCTGCCCGACATGGACGGCGTGGACGTGATCAAAGGCATCCGCGGTTGGAGCACCATGCCCATTATCGTGTTGTCCGCCCGGCACGGCTCGGAAGACAAAGTGGAGGCCCTCGACGCCGGGGCCGATGACTACATGACCAAGCCCTTCGGCCTGGACGAACTCCTGGCCAGGCTCCGCGCGGCCTCGAGGCGGGCAGCGCCCCGGCATGAAGCGCCGACGCTCGAGACCGCCGATTTCCTGGTTGACCTGGCCGGAAAGAGGATCACCAAAGACGGCGCCGAAGTCCGTTTGACGCCCACGGAATGGAACATCCTGGAATTACTGGTGCGCAATGCGGGACGGTTGGTCAGCCAGCAGCAGCTCCTTACCCAAGTCTGGGGACAGGCCTACGCCAAAGAGACCCAGTACCTGCGGGTCTACATTGCCCAGCTCCGGCGCAAGCTCGAACGTGACCCGGCACAGCCGCGCCATCTCCACACCGAGGCCGGCATGGGATATCGCTTCGATCCGTAGTTGCGTACGTAGACTGTTGTCATGGAAACCGCATCGTTGCTTGCTGTCTGCCGGGTACACGAGCTCCTCCCCGATCCCGAGGGGTCGGTAGGAGTGACGGCCATTGACAAGCGCCCCGTTGACGGTCCGGTGAAGGTCCACAAGCTGGGAATCCACGGGGACATCCAGGCCAGCCGGATTCACCACGGCGGCGAGGACCAGGCACTTTACGCCTACTCGCAGGCCGATGCCGACTACTGGGCGAAGGAACTGCAGCGGGACATGCCCGCCGGGATCTTCGGGGAGAACCTCCGCGTTGCCGGGATCGAGACCAGCGGCGCCGTGATCGGCGAACGATGGAAGATCGGCCTGGACGTCGAAGTCGAGGTCACCTCCCCGCGCGTGCCGTGCGCAACGTTCCAGCGCCGCATGAATGAACCGCAGTGGGTCAAGCGATTCACCGACGCAGGGCGGGTGGGTACCTACCTGCGAGTCGTGAAGACCGGCTCTATTTCGGCCGGGGACTACATACACAAACTGTTTGTGCCGAAGCACGGCATCACGGTGGGGCAGTGGTTCAGCAACCCCAACCTCGATGACATGCAATTGCTCCTCGACGCCGAGGCTGATGGCGAAGTCCTGCTGCAGTCCGACTACCATGAGACTTTCGAGAAGCTCATGCGGCGCAACGGCGTGGACGCCTGAAACCGGGCTTTGTGCGCAAGCTCACCGCCGCCGTCGGCCGTTAAGTCGCCGCGGGGCCGGTCTGTGCCCTACACTAGATGTATCCCCCACTCCGGAAATCCCTTTTTCCTGCCCAATTTTTGAGGCAGGACTGGTCAGTGTTGGGGCCCGCAAAATGTGTGTGGGCAGTTTCATAGGGAGAGCCGGGCGAAGAAAACGCTGTACAGACTGCTGAGATAGCAGCCAAGAGATGCAGCGGGAAGTCCTGCCATGGGATTGCGACAGCGCCGGACTTCTTGCGAGCACCAGAGCCTCCTGGTTCTTTTGCCCGCAACGTGTACTGCGGCCAAGCCCAACCGGGCCGCGCCGACTGGCCCCCTATGGATGAGGAACCCTTCCCACATGCCCGAAAACCTTAACGACCCGTTCGCCGCCGAGTCTGCCGAAGCAGCAGAGACCGCCGTCGAGGGCACCGAAACCGCACCCGCCGAGTTCATCGAGGCTGCGGCGCCCGCTGAGGCTCCGGCCTCCGCCAAGGCCGAATCACCTGTCGACGACGAGGAAGAGGGCATCCGCTTCGTCGACCTCGGAATCGACCCCCGTGTCCTGGCCGCGCTGCAGGACGTCGGTTACGAGAAGCCGTCTCCGATCCAGGCAGCAACCATTCCGCTGCTCCTCGAAGGCCGCGACGTGGTCGGCCTCGCCCAGACCGGTACCGGTAAGACTGCGGCATTCGCAGTACCGGCACTGTCCCGCCTGGCCGAACTCCACGACCTCAACGGCCCGTCCCGCAAGACCCAGGCCCTGGTCCTCGCTCCGACGCGCGAGCTTGCGCTCCAGGTTGCCGAGGCCTTCACCTCCTACGCCAAGCACATCGATGACTTCACGGTTCTCCCGGTCTACGGTGGCTCCGCCTACGGCCCGCAGCTTGCAGGCCTGCGCCGCGGTGCACAGGTTGTTGTCGGTACCCCTGGCCGCGTCATCGACCACATTGCCAAGGGCTCCCTGGACCTGTCCGAGCTGCAGTACCTCGTCTTGGACGAAGCCGACGAGATGCTCCGCATGGGCTTCGCCGAGGACGTTGAGCAGATCTTCCAGCAGACCCCGGAGGACCGCCAGGTTGCGCTCTTCTCTGCCACGATGCCGGGCCAGATCCGCCGCATGTCCAAGCAGTACCTGAACGACCCCGCCGAGATCTCGGTCAAGTCCAAGACCACCACGGGCGCCAACACCCGCCAGCGGTACCTGCAGATCATGGGCCCGCACAAGCTCGATGCCCTGACCCGCATCCTCGAGGTGGAAGAGTTCGACGGCGTTATCGCCTTCGTGCGGACCAAGATGGCTACCGAGGACCTGGCTGACAAGCTGAAGTCCCGCGGCTTCCAGGCTGCCGCCATCAACGGTGACATCCCGCAGCAGCAGCGCGAGCGGACTGTTGACGCGCTGAAGGAAGGCCGCATCGACATCCTGGTGGCCACCGACGTCGCGGCCCGTGGCCTTGACGTTGACCGCATCAGCCACGTCATCAACTACGACATCCCGCACGACACCGAGTCTTACGTCCACCGCATCGGCCGTACCGGCCGCGCCGGGCGTAGCGGCGATGCCATCCTGTTCATGACCCCGCGGGAGAAGTACCTGCTGCGTTCGATCGAGCGGGCCACCCGCCAGCCGGTCGAGCAGATGCACCTGCCCACGGCCGAGACGGTCAACACCTTGCGCCTCGGCAAGTTCGCGGACAAGATCACGGAGACCCTCGAATCCGAAGACGTTGCGGCGTTCCGCGACTTGATCGCTTCCTACGAAGAGGAGCACAACGTTCCGGCTTCGGAGATCGCCGCCGCGCTGGCCGTCATGGCACAGGGAGGCCAGCCGCTCCTGGTCAAGGAACTGCCGGCCGCACCGGAATTCCAGAAGCGCGAACGCTCCAAGGACGGCTTCGGATCCCGTGGACCCAGCCGTGCCCTGACCGAGGGCAACGCCACCTACCGGATCGCCGTCGGACGCCGTCAGCGCGTCCTGCCGGGTTCGATCGTTGGCGCCATTGCCAACGAAGGAGGCATCTCCTCGTCTCAAATCGGCGGCATCGACATCCGCTCGGACCACTCCCTGGTGGAGCTCCCTGCGGACCTGAGCCCCGAGCAACTGCGTGCACTGTCCCGCACCCGGATCGGCGGCGAACTGATCCACCTCGAGCTCGACAGCGGCCGCAAGCCGGCCTCTGAGCGTGGTGGTTACTCCGGCGGTGGACGCGGTGGAAACTTCAAGGGCAACGGCGGCTTCAAGAAGGAGTTCCGTAAGTCTGATGGCGACCGCGGCGGCTACTCCGGTGGCGAGCGTTCCTCCGCCGACCGCGGCGGCCGTTCCTACAGCGAACGCAACAGCGCCAGCGCGGGCAGCTACGGCGACCGTGGCGGACGCAAGCCGCGCACCGGCGGCGACCGCGATTTCAACCGCAAGGGCAAGTGGTAAGCAGGACTAGTTCCTGGGTTTTCCCGCCAGGGGCCGGCTTTCGAGCCGGCCCCTGGCTGTTTAAAGCTGTTATTGGGGCCGGGCGGGTTCGGGCATTCCTGGCCGCAGCGTATTCCCCGGTTTTGCCGGCCCAGAGGTCCAAAAATGCCCCACGCGCCGTGTCGCAAGCCCCTTTCCAACCCAAACCTGGGGAGGACCGTCCGGGCACGACGACGGCCCGTCAGGGCACGGCGACGCCGGTCCTCTAATCGCGGCGACGCGGATGCTCCGGACGTGCCTGACTCAGTCGGTTTAATGCCCAAGAATCCGGGACGGAAGCAACTTATGTCGGTGCCGTTTTTCCCCGTCCTGCCGCCGATTTGTGGCCTGAGAAATCGTCGGGTAGAGTATTTACTCGTTGCCCCCCTAGCTCAGTGGTAGAGCGCGTTCTTGGTAAGAACGAGGTCACCGGATCGATTCCGGTGGGGGGCTCTGAATGAGGGCCTGTGTCAAGGCGGTTTTGACCGGCTTGACACAGGTTTTTCTCATTCGTGGCGGTGTAGCTCAGTTGGTTAGAGCGCACGACTCATAATCGTGAGGTCGGGAGATCGAGCCTCCCCACCGCTACCATTTCAGTAGGCCAGAAGCGTTTCGCTTCTGGCCTACTGTTTTTTGATGCGGGTCCGGAATTTTATCCCGGAAGTCTGCTGGATGCTAGCCGTAAAGATATCGTAAAGATCCTGCTGAACAGCTGGGAGCTCAGAGGTCTGCCGATAGGGTTTAGAGACGCCGCCACTTGGGTTTCCCCCAATCCCCAGGTGGCGGCGCCTCCGAAGTCCGGCCTCCAGAGCCTGCGCCTCAGAGCAGGGCCTCAGGCAACCGGCTCTGCGTTCTTAGAGGAATCTTGATCTCTTCTTAATGCTTCCCTGAGGTTCGCCCTATACAGGGCCCGTTTCGTATGTCGGCTATCTCCAGTTACGATCAGGGGGTTGTTCCCATCGAAAGGGCACCCCTGCTCGTGGATTTTGGCCGCTATTTCCTGGACCTTGTAGTCTTCGTCGGCATCACAGGGGTGCTGATGTGTTCCTTCCACCTGTTCGTGCTGTGGCACAAGAAGCAGAAGTACTCGAAGCTGTCGCGCCCCGACTCCCGGGCGCTGCCGGGACGCGATGCGGGAGCCCGTCCGGACCCCGCACGTATTTGAGATCGACCTGCAACCATCAAGCTCGCCGGAGGATCCGCTCCTAGTTCAGTGCGATGACCAGCATCTGGTTGGTGCCCGGGATGCATGTCTGGAGTATGGCGCGGGGAAAGCCCCCGAATACCGCGGCGACGTTGTTGGTTGTCCCGCCCTGAGGCACCTGGCCGCGGGCTGTCACGGTGTACGTGCCGTAACCGGGGATGCTCACCGTCTCGCCGACGCCGATGCCTGAGAATCGCGCCCACCCACCGCAGAAATCATGCTCCGTGATGAACAGCGAGTACGCGTCCGTGGGGGTGAAATGGATCGGGCCGATGCAGCTATCCACAGCGGCCTGGCCGCCTGAACCCGCAACATAGATGGTCCGCACCGCGCGGGCAGGAGCGGGGGCAGGAGCGGGAGCAGGAGCAGGAACAGGCCCCGGAGCAGGGGCGGCCGGTGCCGCGGGTGCCGGAGCCGCAGCCACCGGAGGTCCCGTCAGCTTCAGCACCTGGCCCGGCACAATCACGGAATACGCGCCGAGCCCATTGGCAGCCAGCATCGCATCGACGTCGACGCCGAACCGGGCGGCTATCGAGCCAACCGTGTCGCCGCTGACCACGGTGTAGGCGTTCGTGTCGGGCGAAGGATCGGGAGCGGGAGCAGGAACAGGAGCAGGCGCTGGAGCGGGCTCAGGAGCAGGCGCAGGCGCGGGTGGAGCGGCGGCTGCTGCCGGCGCCGGTGCGGGCCCTGAGGGCGCGACGGCGGCCGGGGCCTGTTTTTGTACCGGCGCCTGCGTGATTGTCGGTGTGGGACCGCCGGCGGGTGTCGGACTGGCGACGGCCGGCGACGGCGCGGCAATCCCGGCCTCCGAAACGACGTGTGGTGCGACTGCGGCGCTCGTGCCTGTCGGATGGACATGTGCATAGTTCTGCATCGTCACGGCCGCAACGGCGACCAGTACCACGATTGCCCAAGTGGCTAGTGCTGCCTTGTACCTGGCGGCAGTTCTTAGTCCCGCGGATATCAGGGCGAGGAAGGTGGTCCCGCCGTGTCCATACTCCTGCTGAAACATGTCAGTTCCCCGTAGCTCTTCGTTTTTGGGGCCGGCCGGTTGGCCGGCCCGGGAAGTGATACGCAGGCGCTGGTTGAGACCCGTTTGCTTAAATGCGCAGCACCGAGGAAGCTCTCATTTCCGACCATTTCGAACAGGTCCTTCACCGGATGTAAGCCAGCTATTTGGATAAGTCCATCAATGAGATTTACGAAATGAGATATTCCTTTTTCCTGCTGCAGGTGATTTGAGTGTAGGAATGGGAAATTTACTCCACACGAGTGGGTGCCACTTGCTTTTATTTCCGGCCGCCCGCCAAACACTCGCAAGCCTTTCGGTCCGAGTGGGGGTGTCCGGAAGGCTTGGTATCGCGGCGTTCCGGGTCGTGTTGCCGGTTTTGTTTAACCAAGGCTGCTTAGGAATTAGTAGTCATATTTTTTCCCGGACGCGACAAATTCAGCAATTAGTTCCGAAGATGCGAAAAGGTTATTTTCCGCGCGTTTATCCATGTGTCGGGCCGACCTGACCACGCACTTGACCCCGCACTTGACCACTGCGACAGAATGGGTCCATGAGTCGGATCGCAATCATCGGCGGCCACGGCAAGGTGGCCTTGCAACTGTCCCGCATCCTGAGCAGCGAAGGTCACGCCGTCACTTCCTTCATCCGGAATCCGGCACACGCCCCCGATGTTGAAGCGACGGGCGCCCTTCCGGTAGTACTCGACGTCGAGAATTCGACGACGGCGGAGATCGCCGCTGCGCTTGACGGCCACGAAGCCATGGTCTGGTCTGCCGGGGCAGGCGGGGGCAACCCGGAACGTACGTACGCCGTAGACAGGGACGCCGCGATCCGATCAATGGACGCCGCGGCGCAAACCGGCGTGGCCCGCTATGTGATGGTGTCCTATCTCGGCGCCGGGCCCGGCCATGGCGTTCCCGCGGACAACAGCTTCTACGCCTACGCAGAAGCCAAAGCCGCGGCGGACCAGTACCTTCGCGCAACCGATCTCGAGTGGACGATCCTCGGCCCAGGCACACTGACCGGCAACCCGGGGTCCGGGCTCATTGAGGTCAGCCCCAAGGACCCGGGCACGGGCAGGGAAACTTCGCGGGCCAATGTTGCCCTGGTGGCCGCTGCGGCCTTGGAACTGCCGGAGACGGTCCGCCGAACCATCGAGTTCAGGGATGGTTCCGTGCCTGTGGTGGAGGCCCTCACGGCGTTGTAGCTCGCCCCGCCGGGATATGTTGGTAGGGCTAGGCCTCAGCATGTGCCCGGAACGCGGCAGGTGCTGGACATCGCGAGTATGGGGAAATCGGATACATGGACCAGTTGGCACTCATTGTTGGATTGCTGCTTGCGACGGTCGTGGCCGTGGGCCTGGGGGACCGCTTGCGCCTCCCTTACCCGGTGCTGATGCTGTTGCTGGCTGCGGCACTGACCTTCATTCCGGGCTTCCCGGACTTTGAGCTTGCGCCTGAACTGATCCTGCCGATCTTCCTTCCCCCGCTGCTCTTCGCGACGGCCCAGAAAAGTTCCTGGGCGGTCTTCCGTGTCCGGTGGCGGACCCTTCTGCTGATGGCTGTGGCACTCGTCGTGGTTTCGACGGCGGCGGTTGCCGGAGCAGCATGGCTCATGATTCCAGGGATCGGCATTCCCGCGGCGATCGCCCTCGGTGCCATGGTGGCTCCGCCGGACCCCGTCGCCGTCGAATCCGTGGCCGGGCGCGTCCACATGCCGCGCAGGCTCATCACCGTGCTGCAGAGCGAAGGCTTGTTCAACGACGCCGCCGCGATCGTGATCTTCCAGGCCGCGGTGGCGGCCACCCTGTCCGGCACCAAGCTGGGCGCCGGCGTCGTGCTCCAATTCGTCATCGGTGCCGCCCTCGCCGTCCTTGTCGGCATGGCGATGGGCTGGTTGACGAGGCTCATCACCAGACTGGTCACCTCCATGGTGGCCCGAAGTGCCGTCACCCTGGTGGTTCCTTTCGCCGCCTACATCCTGGCGGAAGAGCTGCACGCCTCGGGGGTGATCGCCGTCGTCGTCACTGCCCTCGAGACGCAGCGGCACGCCCGGTCCCAGGACGCCGCCGAGCGCGTGACACGCACCGCTTTCTGGGATGTGGTGGAACTCCTCGCCACGGGCCTGGCGTTCGGCCTTCTGGGACTCGAGATCCGGCATGTCATCCGGGACGAAGGCGCGGCCATATACGGCATGATCGGCCCGGCCGCGGCGGTGTGCGCGCTGGTGTTCCTTGTCCGGTTCGCTTGGCTCGGGCTTTTGGCGATCGCAGCGCGCAAGCGGAAAAACCTGCCGCAGCCGACCTCTGCCAAGGAGGTCCTGATCCTGACTTGGTGCGGCATGCGGGGCCTCGCAACGCTCGCCCTCGCCTTGGCCCTTCCGCTCACCATTGCCGATGGCAGTGATTTCCCCGCCCGTCACGAAATCCTGGTCATCGCCTGCGCGGTGCTGCTCGCCACCTTGGTGCTTCCGGGGCTGACCTTGCCGTGGCTCATGCGGGTGCTTAAGGCATCCGAAGACGGTTCGCACGAAAAGGATGCCGCACGGGTCCTGGCCAAGCGCGCCCAGGCTGCCGCCATCTCCGCGCTCAAGGAACACGATCTGATGAAGGAGCTGCCGGCGGACAAGGTAGCCCTCGTCAAGGAGAAAATGACCCGGCTGCATGCCGAGTTGCTTGACGGGACATTGAAGAACGGGTCGGACGCCGAAAAACGACAGCGCGGCAGGGAACTGGTGATCGCGGTCCAGACGATCGCCCTCGACGCCGCGCGCCAGGAAGTGGTCACCGCGCGGAGCGAACCCGGCACCGATCCGGAAGTGGCGGACCGAGTCCTGCGCCAACTGGACCTCCGGACTATGGCGATGCCGGAATAGCCAAGGGCCCCGACGACTTCCCGGACACCAATGGGCCTACGCCCGCCGCAACACCAGGTCCAAGGAGTTCTCCTCAACCCGGTCCAGGGCGTGGCGCACTGCGCCGATACCCACAATCGCGTCGCCCAGAGGGGAGGCTGCCAACCGCGGGGGAGTGGCGGTGTAGCCGGCCAGCTTCCGGGCGGCAGGCTCCAGAAGGGCCGACGCCGAATCTGCCACTGCGCCGCCGATCACCACGAGCTGGGGGTTGAGCAAAATGGCCACCGTGGAGACCACCCGGGCCAGCCGGTCCGAGAGCCGGTCCAGGATGTCCAGCGCAACCCTGTTGCCTCGGGCGGCAGCGGTGAAGACGTCTTGGGCGCTGACGTCGCGGCCCGGCGCCGCCGCGGTCCGCAGCGTCGTTGCCGACTTTCCCGCTAACGCCTCAGCTCCCCACGCCCTGGCGAGTGCAGCGAGGCCGTCGGCAGAGCCCACGCCCTCCACCATGTCCAGATAGGCCATTTCACCTGCGCCCCCGGCAGTGCCGTGCAGCAAACGGCCGGATTCCAGCAGGCCCGCACCGAAACGCTCACCGGCCAGGAGTACGGCCAGGTCCTGGACGCCCCTGCCGGCGCCACGCCAAGATTCGCCCAGTGCTGCCAAGTTGGCATCGTTCTCCAGCACTACCGCCCATCCGTGCAGATCGTGCAGGGCCTTCTTCAGCCCGACGTCGAACAGTCTCCAGAACGGTTGGCTGACGAGGATGTTTCCGTCGCGGCCCACCGGCGCGGCGAGTCCGACCGTCACCGCAAGGACGCTGTCCGGTGCCACTCCCGCTGTTTCGAGGGCCAGCAGGGCGGTCTCGCTGATGACGCGGATACGCTCCTGGGCTTCGATCTCCCTGGCGGCAAACGGCTTGCTTGCCCGTCCGACCGTTTTTCCACGCAAATTGGCCACGATGACGGTGGTTTTGAGGACGCCGACGTCGATCCCCAGGACACAGCCGGCACTTTCGTCGAGCTCGAAGCGACGCGCCGGGCGGCCCTTCTGGTAGGCGCCGAAATCCCGCTGGTTTTCCAGCTCGCGGATCCAGCCCCGGGCCATGAGGTCTTCGCAGACGGAAAGGGTGGTTGCGCGGGTCAGGCCGGTGGCGTCCATCAACTCGGAGACGGTCACTGCGTTGGAGGAACGGATGGCTTCGAGCACGGTGGCCGCGTTCAATCGGCGGAGCATCTGCGGAGTGGCAGTCGCGATTTCAGGCATGGCTGTTGACCTCCTGTAGATAGGGGTCACATAATACTAGAGGCACTAAATTTAGATTCTAAATAAACGTCCGTCCCCCCAACATCGACAAAGAACAGGATTTCCCTTGTCCTCCACCGTCACGGCATCCCACTCGACCTCAAAGCGATCCGAACAATCCGACCGCATGGCCGATCCGAACTGGTGGCGCCAAGCGGCTGTCTACCAGATCTACCCGCGCAGCTTTGCCGATGCGAACGGCGACGGCTTGGGCGACATCAAGGGCATTACCGCCAAGGTTCCGTACCTGAAATCCCTCGGCATCGACGCCGTCTGGTTGAGCCCGTTCTACCCCTCGGCGCTGGCCGACGGTGGTTACGACGTCGATGACTACCGCAACGTGGACCCCAAGCTGGGCACCCTTGCAGACTTCGATGAGATGGCGGCCGCACTGCACGCTGCGGGCATCAAGCTGATCGCGGACATCGTCCCGAACCACTCCTCGGACCAGCACGAATGGTTCAAGGAAGCGTTGGCCTCCCCGAAGGGCTCCGCCGCCCGCGACCGCTACATCTTCCGCGACGGACTGGGCGAGAACGGCGAGCTGCCCCCGGCGGACTGGGACTCGGTTTTCGGGGGCCCGGCCTGGGAGCGCATCACCGAACCGGACGGCACCCCGGGACAGTGGTACATGCACATCTTCACCAAGGAGCAGCCGGACTTCAACTGGGACAACCCCGAGGTGCGTGAAGACTTCCTGAAAACCCTGCGCTTCTGGTCCGACCGTGGCGTGGACGGCTTCCGCATCGACGTCGCCCATGCCCTCACCAAGCACCTGCCGGAGGTTCTGCCCTCCAAGCACGAGCTGCCCAAGGAAGGCGAAAACGCGTTGGGCGAACACCCGTTCTGGGACCGCGACGAGGTGCACGAGATCTACGCCGAGTGGCGCAAGCTCTTCAACGAGTACAACCCGCCGAGGACCGCCGTCGCAGAAGCGTGGGTCCACGCGGACCGCCGCGCCCGCTACGCCAGCCCCGAAGGACTGGGCCAGGCGTTCAACTTCGACCTCCTCAAGGCAGATTTCGACGCCGGCCAATTCCGCACGATCATCACCAAGAACCTCAGCGAGGCCGCGGCCTCCGGCGCTTCGTCGACGTGGGTCTTCTCCAACCACGACGTCGTCCGCCACGCCACCCGTTACGGGCTGCCCGCGGGCGGCGGCCGGGACGGCGCGGGCCAAGACGGCAAGCAATGGCTGCTCGACGGCGGTTCTGCCGCCGACGTCGACGCCGAGCTCGGCTTGCGCCGTGCCCGCGCCGCGACTCTGCTCATGCTCGCGCTGCCGGGCTCCGCGTACTTGTACCAGGGCGAGGAACTTGGCCTGCAGGAAGTCGGCGACATAGCGGACGGCCAACGCCAGGATCCCGCGTTCTTCCGGAACCCCGGAGTGGACGTCGGCCGTGACGGCTGCCGCGTCCCGCTGCCGTGGACCAGCGAAGGTGCATCGTTCGGTTTCGGTGAGGGACATGCCCACTTGCCGCAGCCCGAGTGGTTCGCAAACTACTCGGTGGAGGCGCAGGAAAACGTTCCGGGATCCACCCTGGAGCTGTACCGCAAGGCGCTGGCACTGCGTTCCGAACTTCGGGCGGCCGAGGAACTTGAATGGATCCCTTCCAGCAACGAGTCGGTGCTGCACTTTAGGCGGCCCAACGGCTGGCAGTCCGTGACCAACTTCGGAACCGAGCCCGTGGCACTGCCGGAAGGCACCGTCGTCGTAAGCAGCGGCCCGCTCGACGGCGGCAAGCTGCCGGCGAACACGACCGCCTGGCTCGTCTAGTCCCTCCATCCAACGCGGGGTCACTTACGGCCCATAAAGTCCCTCGGGATGGGCCGTAAGTGACCCCGCGTTGTGAAAGAGTTGGAAAAATGACTACAAAGAGTGAAACCGCCACGGGCCGGCTCATCTACGGCTGCATGGGTCTCGGAGGCCCTTGGGAGGGCAGCGAATACGGAGCTGCCGAAGTCGAGCAGGCCGCAGCCGCGATCGAAGCGGCCATGGGCATCGGCGTTACCTTGTTCGACCACGCCGACATCTACCGCAGCGGCAAGTCTGAGTCCGTCTTCGGTGAAGTCCTGGCTGGCACGCCGGGGCTTCGGGACAAGATCCAGCTCCAGACCAAGTGCGGAATCCGGCTCAGCCGGCCCGGCGTCGACGGACATTACGACCTCAGCAAGGACGCGATCCTGGAACGGGTCAATGGAAGCCTGGAACGGTTGCGCACCGACTATGTCGACGTGCTGCTGCTCCACCGCCCGGACCCCCTGATGGAACCCGCCGAGGTGGCGTCCGCCGTCGGGCAGCTCATGGCGGAAGGCAAGGTGCGGCAATTGGGCGTTTCCAACATGTCCGGCGCGCAGATCGCCTTCTTGCAGGACCGGTTCGAGGTGCCGATCGTGGCCAACCAGCTGGAAATGAGCCTGCACCGGCGCGCCTGGCTCGAGAGCACCGTCCTGGTCAACCACGACGACGCGCTCGGCTACAGCTTCCCGCACGGCACGGTGGAACACTGCGTCAGCCAGGGGATCGAGCTGCAAGCCTACGGTTCCCTCGCCAAAGGCCGGTACACGGGCTCGACGCCGGAGTCCCCGAGTCCCGCGGACACGGCAACTGCCGCGCTGCTCGCCCAACTCGCTGAGGAAAAGGGCGTCACGCCTGAAGCCGTGTTGCTGGGATGGCTCATGAAGCATCCGGCGCGGATTTCTCCGGTCCTGGGCAGCTCGAACCCTGCGCGGATCGCAGCCTGCGCGGATGCGCCCGCCGTTGCCGCGGCCATGACCCGCGCCGAGTGGTATGGCCTCTGGGTGACCGCGCGGGGCAGCAAGCTCCCCTAGGAACTGAAAAAGCAGCGGACCAGGGAATGATTCCCTGGTCCGCTGCTCTTTGGCGGCAGCTATGACAACACATGTGTGCTACTACAGCGGCGCGACAACGGAGTACGTCGACGAGTCGCCTTCGATGGACTGGCTCTGCTTGCCGTCCACGCCCACAGGGATGTCGCCGGCGATGGTCACGCGGTTGAGCTTGCGCTGCTGGCCGTCGTAGTTGTCGGGGGCGTAGTGCTGGGTGATGCGGTTGTCGAAGAGCACCAGTTGGTTCGGCTCCCAGTTCACCCGCACCACGTTCTCCGGACGGGTGACGTATGCCTGGAGCAAGCGGATGATGTCCTTCGATTCGGTGTTGGACAATCCCACGATCCGAAGGCGCTGCGCGAAGCCCCCAATGAACAATCCGCGCTCGCCGGTCAGGGGATGGACGCGCACCACGGGGTGGGCTGTTTCGAACTTGATGCGGGTGAATTCCTTGCGGCGCTCATCGGCATTTTCATGTTCCAGGTTCTTCGGCACCGAGTAGTCGTAGTCGTTAGTGTGGATCGCCCAGAGGGTGTCCGCGAAGTTCCGGAGCTCGTCCGGCAGGTCCGCATAGGCTCCCGCCGAAGATGCAATCAGGGTTTCGCCCCCATAGGACGGAAGATCGATGCTGCGTAGGGTGGAAGCCTGCGGCGGGTTGACCACGAACGTGACGTCGGTGTGCCAATTGTTGGCGGAACCGTTCTCGCTATCTACGGGCAGGACGTTCTCTTCGCCCTCCACGGAGGCCACGGTCGGATGCGCTGTGGTGAGCGGACCGAAATGGCTGGCGAATTTCACCTGGGCCTCGTCGCTGAGAATGTTGGCCTCCCGGAAGACGAGGGCCTTGTGTTCGTTGAGCGCGGCCCGGATTTGTCCCACGGTTTCCGGGGAGAGATCGCCGCTGAGGTCGAAGCCGCGGATTTCGGCGCCGATCCGGGATCCAAGCTTGGCGAATTCCAGCTTTCTTTCGGTAATGACGGACATTTTTTTATTCCTTTTCTGTTGTGAGTTGGTGGTGACTTGGTTGTAAGTGGGTTGACTGTAGGTCAGGACCCGGACCCGACTGCGGTCCGCCAGCGGGAGAAATGCCGTTCCAGCCCTACAAGGAGGAAATTCACGGCCAAACCCAAAAGGGACACCGTGAGGATGCCGGCGTACATGTCCGGGATGAGGAAACTGCTCTGGGCATTCACGATCAGGTAGCCCAGCCCGGCCTTCGCTCCCACCATCTCTGCCGCAATCAGCACCAGGATCGAGGCTGTTCCGGCCATTCGGATTCCGGTGAAAATGGTGGGCACTGCGGAAGGCAGGATCACTTTGCGGAACAGGGCGAGGCTCGAGAGTCCGAGCGATTTCGCGGCCCGGATCAGCAGCGGATCCACGGTCTTGACGCCTGCGATCGTGTTCAGCAGGACCGGAAAGAACGCCGCATACGCCACGATGCTGATCTTGGACTCCTCGCCGATCCCGAGCAGCAGCGTGAAGACGGGCAGCAAGGCAAGCGCGGCAGTGTTGCGGAACAGTTCCAGGAGCGGGTTCAGGACGGAATTGAGCTTTCCATACCAGGCGATCAGCAGACCGAGCGTTATGCCGGCCACGAGGGCTGCGCCGAATCCGGACACCGAACGGGTGAGGCTCGCGGCCAAGTGCGCCTGGATGGTGCCTGATTCGAACAGCTTCCCCCATGCCGCCAGGACTACGTGCAACGGCGGCAGGAATACCCGGGTTGAGGCGCTGGCCAGATAGCTCGGCCCGAGTTCCCAGAGAGCCAGGAAGGCAAGGATCCCCGCGGCCTTCCACAGGCCGGAACCGGCGCGGGCGGCCGCGGTTCGCGCAAGGGCGAGCGCCGCCGTCGTGCTCCGACGCCCCGTCTCGACCGGGCCGGAGTCCCCGACGGCGGCACCTTGCTTGGGTGCGGCGCTCGCCGCCGGCTGTTGCGCGAGTGTTGTGGTCATCAGGCTGCGCTCCTTTCGAGAGTTGTTCCCGGGACTTCATCCGGGGCTGTACCGTCCGGCAGGATTTTGCGGTGTCCGGCGTCCTGGGCCAGGCGGACTTCGTCGTGCAACAGGGTCCAGACCTTGTGCCGTTGTTCGACGAAGGCGGGATGCGAGCGAATGTCGTCCTCGCCGTCGCGGTCCGGGATGTCGACATCCACGATTGCCTTGAGGCGGCCGGGTCGGGCGCTGAGGACCGCGACGCGCTGCCCCAGGTACACGGCCTCGTCGATGCCGTGCGTGATGAAGACGATGGTCTTGCCGGTGGCCCGCCAGATCCGCAGGAGTTCGTCCTGGAGTTGTTCACGCGTTTGGGCGTCTAGCGCGGCGAAAGGTTCATCCATGAGGAGCACGTCGGGCTCGTAGGCGAGGCTTCGGGCAATGGCCACCCGTTGTTTCATCCCGCCTGAGAGCTCATGCGGGAAACGGTCCTCGAATCCGGCCAAGCCAACCAGTTCGAGGTATTCGCTTGCTTTGGCGGCACGTTCGCGGCGGTTGAGCTTGCGGCCGTCGGGTCCCCTTCCTTCGAGCCCGATCGACACGTTGGCCGACGCTGTACGCCACGGGAAAAGTGCGTATTGCTGGAACACCACGGCGCGGTCCTTCCCGGGTCCCGTCACCGGCTGGCCGTCCACCAATACCTCGCCTGAGGTGGGCGTGGACAGGCCAGCCAGGAGGTCCAGCAAGGTGGTCTTGCCGGAACCGCTCGGCCCCACCAAGGTGAGGAATTCGCCGTCGCGCACGTCCAGGCTCAAGGAGTCGAGGGCGGTCAGCGTGGTGGGCTCTTTCGGGCCGCGCTGACCGGTCGCGGCAGGCTGGGAGGGCCTGGAGCCCTTGCCGGCGCGGACGGTGAATTGCTTGGTGACATTGCGGAGGCTGATCTTGGCGGTCATCGCTATCCCTTCTTCGCTGCCGCGAGGTCGTTGAATTTGTTGGTGTAGTACTTCGACGGTGTGAGGTCGCCCTTGACGATCCCCGAGCTCTTCAGCCACTCCGACCAGCGGCTGAAGTCCTCGTCCTTGACTACGCCGTTGTCCGGCACCCCGGGGCTCTTCCAGTACTGCAGGTTCGTTGTGCTCTCATTGCGTCCGCGGGCGTCGATGATCTTCTTGAATCGGGCGATCACTTCCTCCCGTGGCGTCTCGGTCTCCCACTTGATGGCCTTGGCCACGCCCGTGGCGAAGGTCCGGGCAGTGTTGGGGTTCTTCTCGATGAAGTCGTTGCGGAGCACGTACTGGCCGCCGGCGAAGGTGCCGAAGAGTTCGTAGTCGTTGAAGAGCGAGCGCAGTCCGCCCGCGGCAACGGCATGGTCCTGCAGGACCCCGCCCAGCGTTCCGACATCCACCTGGCCGCGGCGCACGGCTTCCTCGGTGTCGTTGGGGGCCAGCACCACCAGTTGGACTTGCTTGATTTCGTCCTGGCTGAGGCCGTTCTTGCTGAGGTAGGTGTTGATGACGGCTTCGGAATGGGCGCCCAGGGTGTTGACGGCGATCTTCTTGCCGATGAGGTCCCTGGCGGTCTTGATGGGGCTGTCCGCCTTGACGTAGAAGCCGTTGAAGGTCTTCGCATCCTCGCCGTAATAGTTCACGACGGCGGTCACGGGAGCGCCTGCCTCAATCAGCTTCACCACAGCCCCGGCGAACGCTCCGCCGAAATCGGTCTGGTTGGTGGCGGCCGACTGGATGTCCTGGGGACCGCTGATCGTGTTGCCCACCCAGTTGAGTTTGATGTCGCCCAGGTAGCCAAGGTCAGCCGCAAGCTCCGGGAGGACGACGTTGTTGGCCGAGCCTTGGTAGCGGAGCTCCTTGACTTCCGTCTGGCTTCCGGCTGGGTCTCCGGCCTGGGCATTGCCGCCGCATCCGCTCACCGTCAGCGCAAGTACGACGGCGGCCGCGACGCTTAGCAGGGACTGGTGCAGTTTCATGGGAGCTACTTTCTGGGGGAGTGGAATTCGTGGGCCCGGACCTGGCCTGGAGGCGACCGAACTGCCGGTGGGAACGATGTAAGCGCATGTCCGCTGGGCAAGGGAAGCCCGGCAGTAACGCCCGGAAACGCCGGGAAACCGGGGGAAATCCGGCGAAATCCCAGCGCAACTCCGGGCAATGCAGTGACATATTTCGCCCGGCGTCGTCCGGCGTCGTTGGGTGTCGTCGGGATGGCGCATAACCGGACCTAATGCGAGACGGTCGGAGCAGGGCTGACTGTCACAATCGTTTTGTTCGTATTGATACCCACGCTGGCGCCCGATTCTTAGCGTTCCTGGCGGCTGGCCGGATACGGTAGGTATATGACGTCAAGCACCGCCGCCGAGTCCATTCGGTCCACCCGCAAAATTCCCGCAGACATTGCCCGCTCCTGGCTCCTCGTGAACGCCATGAAGACGGAGCTTTTCGACCAGTCGGCTTCATCGCGCGCGGACGCCATCATCCTTGACATCGAAGACGCCGTGGACCCGTCCCAGAAGGACATAGCCCGCGACAACGTCATCAACTGGCTGACCGCGGGTGGCGAGGCCTGGGTCCGTATCAACGACGCCATCAGCCCGTTCTGGGCCGATGACCTCGCTGGTCTGCGTGGCACTCCGGGCCTGTTGGGCGTCATGCTCGCCAAGACCGAGTCCGCGGACCAGGTCACGGAATCCTTCCACCGAATGGACGGCAAGGTCCCGGTTATCGCCCTCGTGGAATCTGCCCTCGGCATCGAGGAAGCCAACCACATCGCCCGCGCACAAGGTGCCTTCCGCTTGGCCTTTGGTTCGGGCGACTTCCGCCGGGACACGGGCATGGCCGCCACGCCCGAAGCAATGGCTTACCCGCGTGCCAAGCTCGTCGTCGCGAGCCGCGTCGGCAACCTGCCGGGACCGATCGACGGCCCCACCGTGGGCACCAACCACCCGATCCTGCGCGAGCAGACCGGAATCACGGTGACCATGGGCATGACCGGCAAGCTCTGCCTGGCCATCGACCAGACCACAGTCATCAACGAGGTCATCAGCCCGACGCCGTCCGACGTCGCCTGGGCAACCGACTTCATGAACGATTTTGAAGCCAACGGCAGGGTCATCCGCGACGGCTCCGACCTCCCGCGCCTCGGCCGCGCCGAAAAGATCATGAAGCTGGCCGTGGCCTTCGGGGTCCAGCCCTCCCTCTAGGGACACCCACCAACGCCCACTCACGTGTGTCGGGCTTTTCCGGGACGCCCGGTCGCCTATGTCCGGCTTTTCCAAGATGCTCGGTCACGTATGTCCGGCTTTTCCGGGACGCCCGGCCACGCATGTCCGGCCTTCTAAGGACGCTCGGCCACGCATGTCCGGCTTTCGTAGGACGCTCGGCCTCGCATGTCCGGCTTTCGTAGGACGCTCGGCCTCGCATGTCCGGCTTTCGTAGGACGCTCGGCCTCGCATGTCCGGCTTTCGTAGGACGCTCGGCCACGCATGTCCGGCTTTCGTAGGACGCTCGGTCACGTATGTCCGGCATTTCCGGGACGCTCGGTCACAAACGACCCCAAGTGCCGGTTTCGTCCTGCGGACGATGTGACCGGGCGTTCGTCCACAATCGGCTATATGTGAGTGGGCGTCTGGGCACAACAGGACATAGGTGACCGGGGGTTCGTCCAGAACCGGTGATAGGTGACCGGGCGTCGGGGCACAACCGGCGATAGGTGACCGGGCGTCGGGGCACAACCGGCGATAGGTGAGTGGGGGTTCGTCCAGAACCGGTGATAGGTGACCGGGCGTCGGGGCACAACCGGCGATAGGTGACCGGGCGTCCGGATGGGGGCGGCCGTGATGGGGCGCCCGCTCTGCTTTGGCCGCTTGCGTGGCCTAAGCTTGGGGGGTGTTGAACGAATTCTGGGCCACCGCCTCTATTGCATACAAGACGCTGGTTTTCAGCGCGATGGGGCTTATCGCCGTCGGGATCATCCTGACGATCATCGGCAACACTTCCCATGACCAAGGCATGGCGATCACGTCATTGTTCGTGATCGGGCTCGGCCTGGTCCTGCACGTCGTGGGCATGGTGGTGCGCGGCCAGCAGGTCCGCAAGGGCTTGAAGAAGTAGCCGCCAGAGCATGGCGAGGACCGAGCACGCGGTAGTAATCGCCGGGGGAGGTCCCACAGGGCTGATGCTGGCGGGCGAACTGGCGTTGGCCGGCGTCGACGTCGCGATCGTCGAGCGACGTCCCAACCAGGAGCTCGCCGGGTCCCGCGCAGGCGGCTTGCACTCACGCACCATCGAGGTCCTCGATCAGCGCGGAATCGCTGATCGGTTCCTGTCCGAGGGGCAAATAGCCCAGGTGGCCGGGTTCGGCGGCGTCCGTTTCGACATCAGCGACTTTCCCACCCGGCACAACTACGGCCTCGGGCTGTGGCAGAACCATATCGAGCGCATCCTGGCCGGCTGGGTCGCCGAGCTGGACGTCCCGATCCATTACGGACGTGAGGTGACCGGTTTCGCCCAGGACAGTACGGGCGTTGAGGTCGCCTTGTCCGACGGCGAGGGGTTGCGCGGTGAATACCTGGTCGGGTGCGACGGGGGCCGCAGCCTCGTCCGCAAGGCGGCCGGCATCGAGTTCCCCGGCTGGGACCCGACCACCAGTGCCTTGATCGGCCAGGTCGAGATGGCCGAACAGCCGCCGCTGGGCGTCCACACCAATGCATTCGGCATCCATTCCTTCGGCAAGCTGGAATACAAGATCGTCGACGGCAAGGTGGTTTACGGGGAGGGCGGCCCGGTGGGGGTCATGGTGACGGAGCAGCACGTCGGAGCCGCGGGCGAACCGACCCTCCAAGACCTGAGCGAGGCCCTCATCGCCGCATGCGGGACGGACTACGGGGTCCACAGTCCCATCTGGATCTCCAGATTCACCGATGCCACCCGCCAGGCCGCAAACTATCGCGACGGACGGGTCCTGCTGGCGGGCGACGCCGCGCACATCCACGCGCCCGACGGCGGACAAGGCCTCAACATCGGTGTGCAGGATGCCGTGAACCTGGGTTGGAAGCTGGCCCAAGTGGTCAAACGGACATCGCCGGAAAGCCTCCTCGACAGCTACCACGCCGAGCGCCACCCGGTCGCCGCCCGCGTGCTGCGAAACACGATGGCGAGTGTCGCGCTTCGCCGCCCCGACGACCGGACGAAGGCCGTGGGGGAGGTCATGGCCGAGCTTCTCGGCATGGAGGAACCGCGCAAGCGCTTCGCAGCGATGCAATCCGGCCTCGATGTACATTACGACGTCGGCGAGGGGCACCCGTTGCTCGGGCGGCGCATGCCCGACCTCGATCTCGTCGCCGCGGACGGGCCGGTGCGCGTCTTCAGCCTGCTGCACGATGCCCGGCCGGTGCTCCTCAACCTTGGCGACCCCGGCAGCATCGACATCACACCGTGGGCAGGCCGTGTCCGGCTGACAGACGCCAAATACCATGGCACCTGGGAGCTTCCGGCGCTCGGCGAGGTCACGCCTCCAGCAGCCGTGTTGATCCGGCCCGACGGACACGTGGCCTGGGTCGCCGACGCGGCGCAGTCGGGACTCGCCGACGCGCTCACCAGATGGTTCGGAGCACCTGCCGCCGCGTAGCGCGCTCGCGCTTCTTCGCGGCCCGCGGGCCGATAGGGTTGGAGCATGACAATTAACCCCGACTTGCAGGGCCGCAGCTACCCTGCCGCAGAGGTGTACGACGTCGGCCGCGAAAAGATCCGGGAGTTCGCCCGGGCCGTGAAGGCCACCCATCCCGCCCACTTCGACATCGAAGCCGCCAGGGCCCTTGGCCACAGCGACCTTGTCGCCCCGCCGACCTTCGCGATCATCGTTGCCCAGCGGGCGGATGCACAGCTGATCGCGGACCCGGAATCCGGGATCGACTTCAGCCGCGTGGTGCACGCCGAGCAGCGCTTCACGCACCACCGCCCGATCGTAGCCGGGGATCAGTTGCGCGCCGAACTGCACGTCGACGGCGTCCGCGCCATGGGCGGCGGGGCCATGATCACCACCCGGGCGGAAATATTCGCCGTCCGTGAGGACAACCAGCGCGAAAGTGTCGCCACCACCACCTCGTCCATCCTGGTCCGCGGAGAGGGACAGTAGCCATGAGCTTGAAACTTGAAGAACTCACCGTCGGTCAGGAAATCGGCACCCGCAGCATCGAGGTCACCCGCCAGGACCTGGTCAAGTACGCGGGGGCGTCCGGCGACTTCAACCCCATCCACTGGAACGAATCCTTCGCCACCAGCGTCGAACTTCCCGGGGTAATCGCCCACGGTATGTTCACCATGGGCTCGGCCGTTCAGCTGGTCAGCGACTGGGCCGGCGACCCCGCCGCCGTCGTCGACTACCAGACGCGCTTCACCAAACCGGTGCTGGTCGCCGACACCACCGGTACCAGCGAGCCCGGTGCCGTGATCGAAGTTGCCGGAGTGGTGGGAGCGCTCGACGTCGAATCCCGCACCGCGCGCATCGACCTGACCGTCACCTTTGCCGGCCAGAAGGTGCTCATGAAGTCCCAGGCCGTTGTGAAGCTCACTTGAGCCGCCTGCAACAAACCGAACCTCGCGCCACCGCGGCGGACTTGTCGCGGTGGCGCATTGCTGTGGTGGTCGCGTACGGCGCCAGCGGCCTGGCTTTCGCGTCGTGGGTCTCCCGCTTGCCCGCGATCCGTGACGGCCTGAACCTGACGCCCGGCGCCGTGGGGCTCCTGCTGATGTGCATGACCGTGGCATCATTCCTCTCCGTTTCGGCATCCGGGGTGATCGTGATCCGGCTCGGATCACGGTTGACCATACGGATCGGCGGCGCGATGGTGGGCTTCGGCCTCGCGCTCGCTGGGTTTGGCACGTCCGTGCTGGCCAACCCGGTGGTCGTGGCGCTTGGGCTCATGGTGATCGGCCTAGGCACGGCCAGCTGGAATACGGCCTCGAATGTAGAGGGAGCGGCACTGGAACGCGCCCTTGGACGGCACATCATGCCGCGTCTCCATGGATCCTTCAGCCTTGGCACCGTTGCGGGAGCGGGGCTCGGCGCGTGGGCCGCCGGCGTGGGACTGCCGGTCTTCTGGCACTTGGCTGCGGCCGGGCTCATGGTCGCCGGCTCCGTGGTGACCGGTGCAGCCTGGTTACGTGCGGACATCAGCCGCCGAGGTTCCGCAAAGGCCTTCAGGCCAGAAAAGCCGGACACTTTCGAAGATCCTTCGACCGGTCCCGTGCCCGTCATCCAGCCCGGACAGCAAGGACCTGCCGAACCGTTGGACAGTAAGCGCATGGTGGCCCGGGCATGGCGCGAACGCCGGACCCTCCTGCTGGGACTGCTTGTCCTGGGGCTGGCCTTGGCTGAGGGCGCGGCAGGGGACTGGGTGGCCTTGGCGTTGGCCGATGGCCACGGCCAATCGGCCGCCGCAGGAGCGATCGGCTATGGGATCTTTGTGACGTTCATGACCGTGGGCCGCTTTGCCGGCACGTTTGTCCTGGATCGTTTCGGCAGGGTGCCCGTGATGCGTTGGTGCTCGGCCACGGCCGTGGTGGGGCTGGCCCTCTTTGTCTTCGCTCCGGTGCCATGGCTCGCGTTCGCCGCCTTGGCCCTCTGGGGACTGGGTGCTTCTTTGGGGTTCCCGGTGGGCATGTCCGCCGCCGCGGACGATCCGGCGCACGCAGCGGCCCGCGTTTCGGTTGTCTCCACGATCGGTTACGGGGCTTTCCTGTGCGGGCCGCCGCTTTTGGGCTTGCTGGCGGAGCACTTCGGCATCCTGCATTCCTTGCTCGCCGTCCTGGTCCTGCTCGTCGCGAGCTTCTTCCTGGCGCCTGTCTCGCGGAAGCGCGCCCCCGAGCCGGCGCGCCCCTGAGCCGGCACGCCCCTAGGTCGGCCGCGGCAGGCAATCCCCGCTAGGCTTGTTCGGTGACCCAGACGATGCTTTCCGAACTGACCACGGCCGCCGTGGGTGGCCCTGCCGGCACCTTCGTGGAGGCCCGCACCGAACGGGAGATCATCGACGCCGTCCGCTCGGCGGACGCCTCGGGGGAGAAACTGCTGATCATCGGCGGCGGATCCAACCTCCTGGTTTCCGACGCCGGATACCCGGGCACGGTGCTCAAGATCGCGTCGCAAGGCTTCACCGTCAACTCGGAAGACAGTTGCGGGGGCGTTTCTGTGGTGGTCCAGGCCGGGCACAACTGGGACGCGCTCGTGGAGCACTCCGTGCTGCATGCGTGGTCCGGGCTGGAAGCACTCTCGGGCATCCCCGGCGCCACAGGCGCCACTCCCGTGCAGAATGTCGGTGCCTACGGTGCCGACGTCTCCCAGACCATCGCGGCGGTCCGTACCTGGGACCGGGAACGCAACGCAGTGCAAACCTTCACCAACTCCGAGCTCAAGTTCGGCTACCGGGACTCCATCCTCAAACAGACCACCACCGAGGGCTCACCCCGGTACGTGGTGTTGACCGTTGAATTCCAGTTGCCGCTCGGACGAATGAGCGCGCCCGTCCGGTACGCGGAGCTGGCCCGGTCCCTGGGGGTCGAGGCCGGGAAACGCGCATATTCCAACGGCGTCCGGCGGGAAGTCCTGCGGCTGAGGGCTTCCAAGGGCATGGTGGTGGACGCTTCGGACAGGGACACGTATTCCACGGGCTCCTTCTTCACCAACCCGATTGTTCCGGCCTCGGTGGCGGCATCGCTGCCAGACGGAGCACCGCGTTACCCGGCTGGAAACGATGGCCTCGTCAAGCTGTCGGCGGCTTGGCTGATTGACCAGGCCGGCTTCGGAAAGGGTTTCGGACTCGATCCAGCAGGCGTTTCGGGCGGCCGCGCTTCGCTGTCCACCAAACACACCCTGGCCATCACCAACAGGGGCGGCGCCAGCGCGGAGGACATGGTGGCGATCGCGCGCGAGGTGCGCCGCGGCGTCGTCGAGCGCTTCGGCATTGAGCTGCACCCGGAACCGCTGCTGATAGGCGTCTCTCTGTAGGGAGCGAGAAGAAAGGTGCGCGTCAGCGTTTTCCGGGCGGGAGCACCTTGTTGAGCAGCAGGAACGTCAGGCCGCAGCTGGCGGCCCCCAAGAGGAAGATCTGGCTGAACGCGATGCTTTGCGGCGAAGGACCTCCCGGCGAAGCCCAGCCGGCCGCCGCGAAGCCTGCCACCCCCAGGAGCATGACGATGGCGGCGAGCAGGAAGCTGCGCACTTGATCGCTGGCGCTTGCCTGGAACCCTGCTTCGGAATCGTCAACCTGCCGCTCGGACGGCGGCTGGCTCGCGGCGGCAAGGCCCAGAAGGAGGGCCGCGGCGCCCGTGGCGGCAAGTCCCACCTCTTGGACAGACTGCATCGAAGGGGACAAACGAACCCCCGCACCAACAGCTATCGCCAGGCCGCACACAAGCCCGACGGCGGCGGCGCACCAACCAGCGGCCGCCAGCCGCCGGCTGAGCGGCCGAAGCAGCGGACCCAACTCACCAAACAGCATTCCCCCAGCGTAGGAGGGCCCGCTGGAAGGCCCCTGTGAGCGGTATGGGAGTTCCCTCAGGTGCTGCCAAGGCGCGACCAATGAGGACCGAAGCCGTCCGCCTGACGTCCTATCATGGGGGCTATGGCAGGTTCGCCGAAGATCCGCGTCACTCCCAGAGTCATGGGCAGGCTGCGCCTCGCCAGCCAGGGATTACTTGGGGGCTTCAGCAGCCCGGAGGAATGCGTCACGACGATGGGTGCCATGCAGGCCCAGGACCTTGGCTCGGCCTTCTGGGCGGTGGGGCAGCGGGTACCGGGCTCCGGCCTCTCGACGGTGCTGGAAGCGCTGGAGAACGGCAAGGTGGTCCGGTCCTGGCCCATGCGGGGCACACTTCATTTGGTTCCGCCCCAGGACCTGCGCTGGATACTGGGCATCACCACAGAGCGGTCCATGCGGTCGGTGGCCGCGCGGCACAGGGAACTTGGCATCGACGCGGCTGACGTCGCGATGTGCCGGGATCTTGCCCTCGAACGTGTCACGTCCAGCCCGGGCGCCACGCGCGAGGAGCTTTTCAAGATCTTCGAATCCGCGGGCCAAGCCACAGCCGCCCAACGCGGCATCCACCTGCTCTGGATTCTGTGCCAAAACGGCTGGCTGGTCCAAGGACCACCGGCGGGTACGGCCGGCAAAGCCCTCGGCCAGCAACTGTTCGTGGCCTTTGACGAGTGGATTCCGGAATCCAAGGTCCTGGGCCGCGAAGAAGGGATTGCCGAATTCCTCCTCAGGTATATACGCAGCCACGGCCCGGCCACGCTGAACGACTTCGCGTGGTGGACCCAAATCCCCAAAGCCGAGGTCAAGGCAGCCCACGAGGCTCTGCGCAGCCAACTCGTTGAACTCGACTTTGGCGGGACGTCCTACTGGCTGTCGCCCGAGATTGCCGCACTGCTCGACGACGGCGTCCCCGGCTCCAGGACTGTGCTCGCCTTGCCGGGATTCGATGAATTCCTGCTCGGATACCAGGACCGGAACCTTGTCCTGCCGCCCGAGCATTTCCAGAAGGTCGTCCCGGGTGGCAACGGCGTCTTCAAACGCATGATTGTGTCCGGCGGCGAAGTGGTGGGCACGTGGTCCCGCAGCGGCACCGGCCGGACCGCCGTCGTCGAGCCTGAACCGTTTAGCACGGAAGGCCTGACTCCGGCGGCCAGACGGTCCTTCGAACTCCAGGCCGCCAAATACCTGCGGTTCATGGAGAGTTGAGGCAGGGCGCCTAGAGGGTGCCGGTAGCGATCTTCAGCATGCGGCGCAGCGGCTCGGCAGCCCCCCAGAGGAGTTGGTCGCCCACTGTGAAGGCGCTGATGTATTCAGGGCCCATCTCGAGCTTGCGGATACGGCCCACCGGAATGTCCAAGGTGCCTGAGGCAGCCACGGGGGTGAGGTCCGCCATGGACGCTTCCTTGGTGTTGGGCACAACCTTGGCCCACTCGTTGTCGGTGTCCAGGAGCTTCTCGATCTCGGCGACGGACAGGTCCTCGCGCAGCTTGAGCGTCAGTGCCTGGGAGTGGGAGCGCATTGCGCCGATACGGACGCAGAGGCCGTCCATGGCGATGTGCTCGCGGCCCGGCTTTCCGTTGCCCGTGCCGAGGATCTTGTTGGTCTCCACCCCGGCCTTCCACTCTTCCTTCGACTGGCCGTTGCCGAGGTCGGCGTCGATCCAAGGGATCAGGGAGCCGGCCAGCGGCACGCCGAACTGGGTGGCGTCGACTCCGGAGCGCTGGGTTGCCAGGACCTTGCGGTCGATTTCCAGGATCGCGGAGGCGGGATCGTCCAGTTCGCTGCTGACCTCGTTGTTGAGGGTGCCGAACTGGTTGAGCAGTTCACGCATGTGGCGGGCACCGCCGCCCGAGGCCGCCTGGTACGTCATGGAGGTGCCCCACTCGACCAGGTTGTTCTTGAACAGGCCGCCAAGGCCCATGAGCATGCACGAGACGGTACAGTTGCCGCCGATGTAGTCCTTCACGCCATTGGCGAGTCCGGCGTCGATGACATCGCGGTTGATGGGGTCCAGCACGATGATGGAATCATCGTTCATGCGCAGCGTGGACGCGGCATCGATCCAGAGGCCGTCCCAGCCACGGCTGCGGAGTTCGCCGTGGACTTGCTTGGTGTAGTCGCCGCCCTGGGCAGTGACAATAATCGGCAGCTTGGCAAGAGTCTCAATGTCGAATGCGTTCTCGAGCTTGCCTGCGCTGCCTTCTGCTGTACCAGCAAGTGACGGCGCGGCACCTCCTGCGTTCGAGGTGGAGAAAAATACCGGGTTGATGTTGGCGAAGTCGCCCTCTTCCTGCATGCGCTGCATCAGGACGGAACCGACCATGCCACGCCAACCGACCAGTCCAACGGACGGATTAGCTGCTGTAGTCATTTGACCAGTTTAGACTTTTGCGGCTCCCGGCCGCTGTCGGTTACGTCACGGAGCGCTACTTGCCGGCGTCGGGCCCTTCCAGCAGGGCTGCCTTCCGTGCGCGCAGGGCGTAGAAGGCGCCAAAAGCGAAGACCTGGGTCACCACCACCAGGACGATGATCCCCAGGATCTTGTTCCCACCCAGGATCATGGTGAGCCCAACAATCGCGGACAGGAGCGCGAAGAGCGGCAACAACATGTAGCCGAGGACGAACAGGGTCTCAGGTTTCTTCAGCATTCTCAGTCTTCCGTCCGGCGCCACGTGGCAATCCGGTAGTTGGTGCCGTTCTTGGAGGTGAGCCAGCCATCAGCCGGATCCGTCGACTCAAGGCTCCATGCCTCGCCGAACTCCGGCGCGAAAGTGTCGCCGTCGGTGTCGGAGTCGATGACCGTGACCACGGCGACATTCGCAATGTCCATGGACTGCCGGTAAATCTCGCCGCCGCCAATGATCCAGACGGTCTGGCCGCCCGGTGCGAACTGCGACTCCAGAAGCGCTGCATCAAGCGAAGAGACGACGACGGCGCCGCGTGCGTCGGGCGAGTCCGCCCAGCCGGGCTGCCGGGTCACCACGATGTTGGTGCGGCCGGGCAAGGGACGGTACTTTGCGGGGAAAGACTCCCAGGTCTTCCGCCCCATGATCACAGGATGGCCGGTTGTCAGGGTGCTGAAGTGCTTCAAGTCTTCAGGGAGGTGCCAAGGCATCGTCCCGCCTTTGCCAATTACCCCGCTGGTGGTCTGTGCCCACACCAGCCCGATTCCGTTGGGCGTTTCCCGGGCCTCTCCGGAGGACGGCGATTCCGTAGCAGGGGTCTCGCGGCTGCTCATACTGCCACGGGAGCCTTGATGGAAGGATGGTGGCGGTAGCCGATTACTTCGAAGTCCTCGAAGGTGTAGTCGAAAATCGAGTCCGGCTTCCGCTTGAACTGAAGCCGGGGGTACTCGTACGGTTCCCGGGAGAGCTGCTCGGTGACTTGCTCCACATGGTTGTCGTAAACGTGGACGTCCCCGCCGGTCCAGACGAAATCGCCCGGCTCAAGGCCCAGCTGTTGTGCCACCATGTACGTCAGCAACGCGTAGGAAGCGATGTTGAACGGGACGCCAAGGAACATGTCTGCCGAACGCTGGTACAGCTGGCAGGACAGCTTGCCGTCGGCGACATAGAACTGGAAGAACGCGTGGCACGGCGGCAGCGCCATGTCCTTGATCTCGGAGACGTTCCACGCCGAAACGATGTGCCGTCGCGAATCCGGGTTGGCCGCGAGACCCCTCATGAGCTCGGCGATCTGGTCAATGTGCCCGCCGTCGGGAGTCGGCCAGCTTCGCCACTGCACGCCGTACACCGGGCCGAGTTCGCCGTCGGCGTCCGCCCACTCATCCCAGATGGTGACACCCTGCTCCTGGAGCCACTTCACGTTGGACTCGCCGCGGAGGAACCACAACAGCTCCAGCGCGAGGGATTTGAAGTGGACCCGCTTGGTGGTGATGAGCGGGAAACCCTGGCTCAGATCGAAGCGCAGCTGGCGGCCGAAAACGCTCCGGGTGCCGGTGCCCGTTCGGTCCGACTTGTGCGTGCCATTGGCCATGACGTCGCGCAGGAGGTCTTCATATGGGGTTGGGATGCTCACGCCCCCAGCTTACTGGAGTCAGTCGTCGAAGGGCTTGATCTGTTCCACTGCCACTACGCGTTGGCCGTTTCCGCGGGCCACGTGGCACACGAGCATCTCGCCAGGTGCCAGGTACGGATCGTGGGCCGGCAGCATCTGGCGAAGCTCGGGTCCCATCCGGCCGCCGAGCGTTTTTAGGATGGTGGGCAGTGCCGGCCTGTGGGTGCAGAGGGCAACCGCGCGCTGCTTTTCGAACAGGCCCTCGACGATGGCGGCCGTCTTCTTCGGACTCCGCTGGTGGTTGTGCTCCGTCAGGGCATCCACCAGCTTCACCTTGGCTCCGGCCGACTTGGCATACGGTGCGATGGTGGACACGCATCTGGCCCAGGGACTGCTTACAATGCGCATCGGCTTCCACACGCCAAGGAGCCGTTCCACGGCCAGCGCCTGGCGCAGGCCCGTCACCGCAAGCGGCCGGCTGCCTTCGGCCTTGGTCCAGGAGGATCGCGGCTTGGCCTTGGCATGGCGTACCAGGATCAGGGGCCACGTCTCCAGCTCATCATTGAGGTGGGCCTTCGCCAGAGCCTGGAGAGGGGCAACATCCGTCGGGTTGCTCAGGAAACGTGCCGCCTTGTCCGGCGCGGCCCACATGTAGGCGTCCACTTCCTCGCCGTCCGGCTTGATGGGGGACCCGTTGACTTGCGTCGCCCAGTAGTGCACCACCTTCAGACCGGCCGCCACATGGTAGTGCGTCGGTGGAAGGGGGATCCCCAGGGCAGCCGTCAGGCCGATCTCTTCCTCGATCTCGCGGACAGCGCACTCCGGGATCGTCTCCCCGGCGTCAAGCTTGCCCTTGGGCCAGGACCAGTCGTCGTACTTGGGTCGATGGATCAGCAGGACCTCAAGGGCACCCTTGGTGACGCGCCAAGGGATGGCACCGGCCGCCGTGACGGCGACCGGCTCCCCGGGATGGTCCGTCTGGTCCGCAATAGGTGTGTCGCTTTTCAACTTTTCGCTGCCTACCGCCGGGCAACTGCGCGTTGGCGGGACCGGGAGGCAAGCAGCCATGACTGGATGTCCAGCAGCGGCGTGCCGTCTTCGGCCTTGTGGAACCTGGTCCAGTGGCCTTCGTTGTCGAGGTGCCAGCTGGCAGTGCCGGGGTCCATGTATCGCCGCAGCAGGTCCAGGACCTCGGCGATGTCCTCCTTGCTGGAGAGTTGCACCAGCGCCTCGACCCGGCGGTCGAGGTTGCGGTGCATCATGTCCGCGGAGCCGATGTACACCACGGGATCGTTGCCGTTGGCGAAGGCGAACACACGGGAGTGCTCCAGGAAACGCCCGAGGATGGAACGGACCGTGATGTTTTCGCTCAGTCCAGGAACTCCCGGACGCAGCGAGCAGATGCCACGGACAATGACGTCAACCTTTACGCCGGCCTGCGAGGCCCGGTAAAGGGCGTCGATGGTGGCTTCGTCAACCATGGAGTTGACCTTGATCTGGACCTTGGCCGGGATTCCCGCGCGGGCGTTGCGGATCTCGGCCTCGATCCTTTCGATCAATCCTGACCGTACCGAGCGCGGCGCCACGAGGAGCCGCTTGAAGGTCGATTTCGGGGCATATCCGGAGAGCTGGTTGAAGAGCTTGGACAGGTCCTCGCCCACCTGCTCGTTGGAGGTCAACAGGCCAAGGTCTTCGTAGTAGCGGGCCGTCCGCGGGTGGTAGTTGCCCGTGCCGATGTGGCAATACCTGCGGAGGCCGTCCACTTCCTGGCGGACCACGAGGGACAACTTGCAGTGCGTCTTCAGTCCCACGATGCCGTACACGACGTGCACGCCGGCCTGCTCCAGTTTGCGGGCCCAGGAGATGTTGGCCTGCTCGTCGAAGCGGGCCTTGATCTCCACAAGGGCCAGGACCTGCTTGCCGGCCTCGGCCGCGTCGATGAGCGCGTCGACGATGGGGGAATCGCCGGAGGTGCGGTACAGGGTCTGCTTGATGGCCTGGACCTTGGGGTCCGCGGCCGCCTGCTCCAGGAAGGCCTGGACCGACGTCGAGAACGAGTCGTAAGGGTGGTGAAGCAGGATGTCCCGGCGGCGCATCGCAGCGAAGACGTTGGCGGCTTTGGACGTCTCGGATTCGTTCAAGTACCGCGAGGTGTGGGGCACATGCTTCGGGTAATGGAGATCGGCGCGGTCGATTCCGCCGATGACCGACAGGCCACGGAGGTCCAGCGGCGCCGGAACTGAATACACCTCGGATTCGTCGACGCCGAGTTCCCGCACCAGGAGCGCGCGGATGTTCGGGTTGATGTCCGTGGTGACCTCAAGCCGGACGGGCGGACCGAAGCGGCGGCGCAGCAGTTCTTTTTCGAGCGCTTGCAGGAGGTTCTCGGCGTCGTCCTCTTCAACTTCCACGTCCTCGTTGCGGGTGACGCGGAAGGTGTGGTGCTCCATGACTTCCATTCCGGGGAACAGCTTGTCCAAGTGCACCGCGATGACCTCTTCGAGGGCAATGAACCGTGCCACGCGGCCCGGAACCGCGCCGGCCCGGGGTCCGTCGATCGAGATGAGGCGCGGCAGCTGGTCCGGAACCTTGACGCGGGCGAACAGTTCCTTGTCGCTTACGGGGTTGCGGACAATCACGGCCAGGTTGAGGGACAGGCCGGAGATATAGGGGAAGGGGTGGGCCGGATCGACGGCGAGGGGAGTGAGGATCGGGAAGACCTTCTCGCCGAACATCAGGCTGAGGCGGTGCTTGGCCTCGTCGTCGAGTTCGTCCCAGCGCATGAGGTGGATGTGCTCATAGGCCAAGGCGGGGCGGATCTGCTCGGCAAACACCCGCGCGTGGCGTTCCTGCAGCTTGCGGGCCGCTTCGCCGATCTGCTCCAGGACTTCGATAGGGCTCAGACCGGCGGGGGAGGGCACTGCGAGGCCGGTGGCGATGCGGCGCTTCAAGCCGGCAACGCGCACCATGAAGAATTCATCCAGGTTCGAGGCGAAGATGGAGAGGAAATTGACCCGCTCCAGGAGGAAAAGGTCCGGATCCTCCGCGAGCTCAAGGACGCGGGCGTTGAAGGCGAGCCAGCTCAGCTCGCGGTCCAGGAAGCGGTCCGGACTGATGTCGCCGTCCGGCTCCAGGGAGGGCGCAAATTCGGGAATGTCGATGCGGTCCTGGGTGGCCCGCGCCGCCGGGACCTCGGATGACCCGAAGCGGGGAGGCAAGGTTGCGCCCTTGACCTCGGTTTTGGTGTTTCCGACCGGGTCCGGGTTCATCGGGCTCTCCTTCGTTCAGCGCAGGGTTTGATTCAACCCTACAAGGATTCCACGTGCCGGAATCCTAGATGTCCTAGCCTTTCAATGACGCCGTGGTTCCGGGTTGTTTCCGGATAGCGGCGCATACATGACATCGACGTCCCAGCGAACGAAGCCCAGCTTCTGGTAGAGGGCAACGGCCGCGGCGTTGTCGGCGTCCACGTACAACATCACAGAGTGCAGATCGTGGCTCTGGAGATACCTGATTCCGGCGACAGTGAGCGCCTTGCCAAGTCCCATGCCTTGCGCCGCGGGCGTCACGCCGACGACGTAGACCTCCCCGATGGCCGGATGGGATCCTTGCCGCGGGTGCACCTTGGTCCAATGGAATCCGAGCAGCTCCCCGTCCTCATTCACGGCGAGCAGGAACCCTGCGGGATCGAACCAGTCCTCGGCCATTCGGGCTTCAAGGTCGGCCCTGGTCAAGGACCCTTGCTCGGGATGGTGGGCAAATGCCATCCTGTTGGCGGTCAGCCAGGCGGACTCATCCTGACCCGGCACGAAGGGGCGCAGCGAGACTCCCTCGGGCAGGCCGGCGTCGGGCAGTTCCGCTGTGGAAGACATGAGCCGCATCTTCCACAATTCGCGTACCGGTCCGTAGCCGTAGCGTGCCGCAAGCTCAGCGGCGGCCTCGTGATTCCCGTGGGACCAGGCGCTCAGGCCCCCGAGCCCGCGGCTGTCCCGGAGCGAGTCCAGCAACCGCACCGCCACGCCCTGGTTGCGGTAGCTGGGGTGCACTGCCATCTCCAGGACTCCGGTCCCGTCGTCCGCCTCAACCACGACGGCGATCCCCGCCAGGTCCTGTCCGCTTGCTGGATCGGACCGCTCGTCCGGGGCGTAGAGGGCCAGTGTGAGCAGGGAATGGTCACCGGCATCGGCACCGCGCAGCATGACGCGGGTCTGTTCCGACAGCGGGGGATTGCCGTCCGACTTCTCCGCCGCCGCGGCAAGCGTCTTGATGTCGTTCAACAGCTCGGCATCGGACGCGCCTTTGACGACGAGGACAGGCCAGTTCTCCGGGTGCGCAACGCTCATGCTGCAAGGCTATACGTCTCCGGCCGGTTTGGCGGGATGGATTTTGCGGCTGCCGTCTTGGCCGTGTAAGGTCTATATCTCGTCCGGCTTTGCGAAGCAGGATGCGAGGGGGATCCACCAGTGGGGTGGCTTCGATACGTTCGACCCGTATGTCCTCCACCCGAGCAAGCGAAGGCCCGGACTCACTGAGTCCGGGCCTTCGCTGTTTCCCGTGCGTTCCGAAGCCTGCGGTCCGTAAGCCTAGGCCTCCGTGAACTCGTCTTCCGGCAAGCGGACCAGCGTGAGCCGGTAACCAACGTTGCGGACCGTGCTGATGAGGTTCTCGTGGTCCGCGCCCAACTTGGCACGCAGGCGCCGGACGTGAACGTCCACGGTGCGGGTGCCGCCGTAGTAGTCGTAGCCCCATACTTCGGTGAGAAGCTGTTGACGAGTGAATACCCGACCGGGGTGCTGGGCCAGATACTTCAGGAGTTCGAACTCCTTGAAGGTCAGGTTGAGCGGCTGCCCGTTCACGCGGGCCGTGTAGCTTGCCTCGTCGATCACGACGCCGGCCGCCCGGATTTCGGTGTTGGTTTCCTCTTCGCCGGGGATTGCGCGGGCCACGGCCAGGCGGATCCGGGCTTCGACTTCGGCCGGCCCGGCCGAGTCCAGGACAATGTCATCGACGGACCATGCGGAAGATACGGCAGCCATGCCGCCTTCCGTGAGGATCAGGATGAGGGGAGCGCTCAAGCCTGTGGCTTTGAGCAACTGGGTCAGGGACCGGGCCCCCACGAGGTCCTTGCGGGCATCAAGGAACACGACGTCGGTGGGGTCGGTTTCGAGCAATGCCGTTGGCTCTGCCGGCAGGATGTGGACCCGGTGGTTCAGCAGCTCCAAGGCGGGCAGGATGTCAACCGACGAGCCGGTGCTGTTCGTCAGGAGCAGGATGTGCGACATAGTTCCTCCAATGGGCGGTCCGCGCATCATCGGGCGTCTGAACCGGGCTTCCACCGGCCGGTAGCTGCTCCATGCGGCTTTGTTCCGTTGTAACGGAAGCGCTGCCACAAGAAGCGCTGTTGACAACCGAGTATACCCAAATGCCCCTGCAACGGCAGGGATTCGTGTCACCTTCAGGCCATGTTTGCGACATATTTGTGCCGTATAGGGCAGGATTGGCAAGAGGTTGCCCGGGCTTGGAACAGGATGGGCCCATCGGGGATCCTGCAAAGGCACGGCGAGGTGAGGGACACAGTGAGGTCAGGGGCGCAGTGAAGTCTTGGAGCATCGGGGTGGTCGGCCTCGTGGCGCTCGCGGTTTTTGTCGCCGGCTCTTACGGCCCCACGGAGGGGCTGGTCGCCGTCGGCATTCTGGCGTCGGCCGCGGTTGGCGTCGGCTGGCCCCATTTTCTGGCTGTGCCCGCGAAAAAGACGCTCGCCGCCGTCATCGGGCTGAGCGGTGCCGGTTCGGCCCTGGGGGCCGGGTTCCTCCCGGCCCCCGGGTTTCTCGATGCAACCCCGGCCTTTATCGCCGCCGGCGTGATCGCGGTGTTCGTCGTGCAGCTGATCCGCGGAACCGGCCAGGCCCAGCGGCTCGAATCGACGCTTGGCAGCTGCGTCGGCGTCCTCCTGAGTTGCGTTGGCGCCGGCTGGATTGCGGGGGAGAGGTTCAACGGGATCAAGGAAATGGTGTTGGTTGCCGCCCTCAGCGCCGCTGTGGCCCTCCTCGCCGGCTTGTTGCGCTGGCCAGACCGGGTCGTGGCACCCTTGGGCATCGTGGCCGCCGGGCTGGTTGCGCCGATGGCAGGCCTGGTGTTCTCCAATATCGCGATTATGGCTGCCATCGTGGTGGGCGTCGTCATCGGATCGGTCCTGGTCAGTTTCCGCCGGATGGTGACGCTTCGGCTCGGCCGCCTGAACTTCCCGGCTGTCCTGGGAATGGGCGTAGCCCCCGTCTGGGCGGTTGGAGCCCTGTCTTACTTCATCGACAAACTACTCATCTTCTAGCGGTTAGGATGGCATCATGTCCGTACTTGCATTTGAAATCTTCTTCCTCGTCCTCCTCGGCCTGGCCAGCCTCTCGATGGCCTGGTTCGCTGGTTTTGTCGTCTACCGTCTCTTCAAAGGCCAGAAGTAGAACTCCGGCAGCTTCTGTTCCACTTGTGCCCTCCGGTCCACTGAGGTAAATGCTGTGCCCATCGAAATCCCTACCGACCTGACACCCGAATTGGTACCCCTTTCCTGGCTCATTGGCGAGTGGGAAGGCCGGGGGCGGCTTGGAAGCGGTGACGAAGACTCGGAGCACTTCATCCAGCACGTCTCCTTCACGCACCACGGCCTGCCCTACCTGGAGTACCGGGCGGAAAGCTGGCTTAGCGACGAGGACGGCACCAAGTTGCGCCCTCTCACCGTGGAAACAGGTTTCTGGGCGCTGGAGCGGAAAATGCTCGACGCCGACGGCGGTCCCGGGCTGATTCCCGCGGAGATGGTCCCGGTCTTGAAAACCGCCGACGACGTCGAGGCGCACCGGAACGCCGACGGCGGGTTCGACATCACTGTGACCATCGCCCATCCCGGGGGCATCAGTGAGCTGTACTACGGCCAAATCAAGGGCCCGCAGATCCAGATGAGCACCGATATGGTGATGCGCGGCGGGCACTCCAAGGAATACACTGCGGCCACACGCATCTTCGGCCTCGTGGACGGCAATCTGCTGTGGCGCTGGGATGTGGCCACTCCGGGTAAGTCGCTCGAGGCCCATGCTTCGGCTTTCCTGAACAAGCTCTCCTAGGAGTGCTTGTCCATTAGCTTCACGGTCTCACCGAAGAGGTCTCACTGAACGTCCCGTTTCGCCGTTCGAACCAAAGGGGAGCAGCAAGTGAACGAAGCAACAAAGCCTGCCAGCTATGACGATCTCAAGGCCGTCTTTTTCAACGGGACCCTCAAGCCATCGCCGCAAGTGAGCAACACTGACGGACTGATCGCGATCAGCCGGCGCATCATGGAAAAGCAGGGCGTCAGCACGCGCGTGATCCGGACGGTGGACCACGATATTGCCGCCGGGGTGTACCCGGACATGCGCGAACACGGCTGGGCCACGGATGAATGGCCGGAGCTGTATCCGGCAGTGCTTGAGGCCGACATCGTGGTGGTTGCGGGTCCCATCTGGCTTGGCGACAATTCCTCCCAGACCAAGAAGCTCATCGAGCGGCTCTACGCCCATTCGGGCCAGCTCAACAGCAAGGGCCAGTGGGCGTACTACCCCAAGGTCGGCGGCTGCCTGATCACGGGCAACGAAGACGGCATCAAGCACTGTGCCATGAATGTTTTGTACAGCCTCCAGCACGTCGGCTTCACCATTCCGCCCCAGGCCGACGCCGGCTGGATTGGCCCGGTCGGCCCGGGGCCGAGCTACCTCGACGAAGGATCCGGCGGACCCGAGAGCGATTTCACCAACAGGAACACCACCTTCATGACCTGGAACCTGCTCCACTGCGCCCGGATGCTCAAGGACGCAGGCGGCATTCCTGCGTACGGCAACCTTCCAGACGAATGGAAAGCCGGCACGCGCTTCGATTTTGAAAACCCGGAATACCGCTGAGCCCCGAGGACTTCTACTACATATGACTTACAAGAGCCCCCTATTGTCGCGCCCAGGAGCTGTAGAAGGCGGCGGCGAGGACTCCGGCGTCGCGGCGCACTACGGCCAGCCCTTGCCTGAGCAGCGCGCACTCGCCGCGGGCACCGCCGTCGTCGATCTTTCCTATCGGGGCGTTGTTACGGTCACCGGACCGGATCGCCTGAGCTGGCTCAATACTCTTTCCTCGCAGCACCTGACCAACCTCCAGCCGGGCGTCTCGAGCGAACTGCTGCTCCTGACCATCCAGGGCCGCATCGAGTTCGATGCCCGCGTGGTGGACGACGGCGGGACCACCTGGCTGCTGGTCGAGGCCGCGGAGGCTGCCCCGCTGGCGGAGTGGCTCAACAAAATGCGGTTCATGCTGCGCGTCGAGGTGGCCGACGTGTCTTCCGATTGGGCCGTCGTCGGCTCGACGAAACCTGTTGACGACTGGTCCGGGCGGCTCGTTTGGGAGGATCCGTGGCCGCACGTCGGCGTCGGCGGCTATTCGTACAGTGTGGTCGAGGAAGGCTCCCATCCCGGCCTTGACCGTCCTTGGTTCGAATACCTCATTCCCGCCGCCGAGCTTGAAACGGCCGTCGAGGGTATGGCCCTGGCCGGTTCGTTGGCCGCGGAGGCGCTCCGCATAGCCGCCTGGCGTCCACGGCTCGGCGCGGAGACCGATGAGAAGACCATTCCGCATGAGCTCGATCTCCTCCGGACCTCGGTCCACTTGGCCAAGGGCTGCTACAAGGGCCAGGAAACCATCGCCCGCGTCCACAACCTGGGACACCCGCCGCGGCGGCTCGTTTTCCTGCAATTGGACGGCTCGCAGCACACCCTTCCGGCGCCGGGGAGCGTCATATTTGCCGGGGAACGCAAGGTGGGTACGCTGACATCTGTGGCCCAGCACTTCGAGATGGGACCGGTAGGCCTGGCCCTGATCAAGCGGTCCGTAGACCCGCACGAAGTGCTGACCGTGCTGGACGGCGAGGAGCCCTATCCGGCCGCCCAGGAAGTAATCGTTGCGCCCGACGCCGGACAAGTGGTGGGGCGTCAGACCGGATTCCTGAAGGGACCCCATCGATGAGTGAAACGACGGGCGCTGAAGCCCAAGCGACGGGCGCCGACGAGGAGGCCATTGCCTTGGCGCACACCTTGTTTGACGCCGCCAGGGAAGGCAATTCGGAGCTCCTGCGAAGCTACCTCAAGGCCGGTGCGCCGGCTGGAATGCGAACTGCCGCGGGCGACTCCCTGCTGATGCTCGCCGCTTACCATGGCCATGCTGAAACCGTCCAGCTCCTGCTGCACCACGGCGCGGACGCGAACGCAGCCAACGATCGAGGCCAGACGCCGTTGGCGGGAGCCGTCTTCAAGGGCTACGGCGACGTGGCCCGGGTTCTGATTGACGCCGGAGCAGATCCCGACGCCGGGGCGCCCACAGCGCGCGACGCCGCCCGGATGTTTGGCCGCACGGAGATTCTCGAACTGCTCGGCTAGGCTTCCGGGCTCACTCCATTTCGACGGTTCCCCGCGCACTCGACGCCCGCATGCATCTAGTGCGCAGGGAACCGTCGAACCGGGCAAGGTTGCAACCATATATCCCATGTGGAATAGTTGTGGTGGAATAGTTCGCACGGAGGTAGCAATATGGCACGGGCCGCACTGACTCCGTTGGGTGTCGCCGCACTGGCCCTCCTTGTCGAGGCGCCGATGCATCCGTATGAGATGTACCAGCTCCTGATGGCCCGCCACGAGGACCGCTTGGTCAAAGTCCGGCCCGGTACGCTGTACCACGCCGTCGGCCGCTTGGAAGAGGCGGGGTGGGTCGAAGCGACCGGGATTGACCGGGCCGGCAACCGGCCGGAGCGGACCACCTACCGCATCACCGAAACCGGCCGGGAAGCGCTGACCGAGCGCCTCCAGGACATGCTCGCCGAACCCGTGAACGAATACCCGGTCTTCCCCCACGCGATCGCCGAGGCGCACAACCTGCCGTCCGGCGTCGTACTGGAACTCCTGGACCGCCGCGTGGCGAACCTGGAAGGCCAACTGGACGTCTTGGTCCGCGGTGAAGAGGCGGTCTCCGCGAAAGGTGTCGAACGGAAGTTCTGGATCGACGTCAAGTACCAACAAACCATGCTGCGGTCTGAAATTGATTGGATCCGCGGCTTCCAGGACGATCTCCGCAGCGGGCAGTTGCCGTGGTAGCCGCCCATCCCAAGCGCCAACGTGCAAGAAAGCAGCCAAAGGAAACCCATGGAAAACGTAGCTAAACCGTGGCCCGCACTGTGGTCCCTCGTGGTCGGGTTCTTCATGATCCTGATCGACACCACCATTGTCTCTGTGGCGAACCCACGGATCATGGAGGGCCTGCATACCGACATCAACGCCGTCATCTGGGTGACGAGCGGTTACCTCCTCGCTTACGCCGTGCCTCTGCTGATCACCGGCAGGCTTGGTGACCGCTTCGGACCGAAGAACCTCTACCTGATCGGCCTGGTGGTCTTTACACTGGCTTCGCTCTGGTGCGGGCTCTCCGGCGACATCGGCACCCTGATCGCGGCCCGGGTGGTCCAGGGCGTCGGCGCGGCCATGATGACGCCCCAAACCATGGCCGTCATCACCCGGATCTTCCCGCCGGACCGCCGGGGCGCGGCAATGGGCCTCTGGGGAGCGACGGCCGGCATGGCCATCCTCGTCGGCCCGATCCTCGGCGGCGTGTTGGTTGACGGCCTCGGCTGGCAGTGGATCTTCTTCGTCAACGTTCCGATCGGCATCGTCGCGTTCGTCCTGGTGACCCGGCTGGTACCGAAGCTGACCACGCACAGCCACAAGTTCGACGTCGTGGGCGTCCTCCTGTCCGCGGCCGGCATGTTCCTGCTGGTGTTCGGCATCCAGGAAGGCCAAAGCTACAAGTGGGGCACCGTCACCGGGCCGATCACTGTGTGGGGACTCATCATCGCGGGGCTCGTTGTGCTCGCCGTGTTCATCTTCTGGCAGTGGCTCCTGGAACGCCGCGGCGGTGAGCCCTTGCTGCCCCTTGGCCTGTTCAAAGACCGCAACTTTTCCTTGGGCAACACCACGATCATGGCGGTGGGCTTCACCATAACGGCGTTCCCCCTGCCCACCATTTTCTACTACCAGGTAGTGCGTGGGTTGACCCCCACGCAGTCCGCGTTGCTCATGATCCCCATGGCCGTGATTTCCGGCGGGCTGGCACCTGTCGTCGGCAAGCTGATCGACCGGATCAACCCGCGCTGGTTCGCCGCCTTCGGGCTCCTCTGCTTGTCCGGTGCCCTGTTCTGGACCGGGTCCCTCCTGAAGCCGGATACCCCCATCTGGATGTTCCTGCTTCCCAGCGCCCTCCAGGGCGTGGCCAACGGTTTCATCTGGGGCCCGGTCTCGAACGCGGCCACCCGCAACCTCCCGCCGCGCTCGGCCGGCGCCGGTTCTGGCGTCTTCAACACGACCCGCCAGATCGGCGCGGTGCTGGGATCGGCCGCGATTGCGGCCCTCATCCAGTCCCGGCTCGCTGCCGAACTGCCCGCGGCGCCGCCAGGTGCTGCGCCGGCCGGCGAAGGCGGATTCACCGGGAAGTTGCCTGAATTCCTGCATGAGGCTTTCTCGACGGCGATGAGCCAGTCAGTCCTGCTCCCGGCCTTTGCGATTTTGCTGGGCGCCGCAGCGGCTTTGTTCTACGCGAAGCCCAAAGCCGTCCAGGGCTGGGGTTCCCCGGCCGCGGAGGTACCGGTGGACAGCAGCCAGCGGAGCCAGTAGCCCGCGCGAACTGGCAGCAGATGCCCCAAAACCTCGGTTTTGCGGGCATCTGCTGCCAACTCGCGGCCGGGAGTTGGCGTCAGCGGAGTAGGACGGAGGTGTGGATGCCGCCGTCGACGAAGCCCAGCTTTCGGGCAAGGGCCATGGAGCCCCGGTTGTCCAGTGCCGTGCGCCATTGCAGCGTCAGGCCTGAAGCGAGTGCCTCGTGGGCGGCAATCGAGGCAGCCAGGGTTCCGAGTCCTTGGCGGCGCAATTCCGGCGGCACCAGGACGCCCATGTCGGCGAGGATTCCTTGCCATTCCGCATAGGCGCCGCAGGCCACCGGCTTGCGGTCCGCTTCATTGCCGTCCATCACAGTGAAATGGTGGTCCATCCTCGAGAGATGGACTTCGTTGACGTCGTCCGGCGGGCATAGGCCCTCCAATTCGATTGCCTCCGGATGTCCATGCGAGACCGTGACTTCGGCTCCCGGCTGGAAGAGGGGAAGGTCGTCGGCGAACAGCAGCGCCGACGTTCCGAGTCCGTGCCCGCCGTGTTCACGGCTGATCCGCAGCAGTTCGGAATGCTCACTGAGTTGATCGTCCGAGAGTTCGACGGCGGCGGCCACCGCCCATGGGGGAGCCACCAACGCGGAGCGGCCAAAGAGCCTGACGAACGTGATGGACTGGGCGTCTTCGTCTTCCCTTACGAGCCGCTCGCCGTGGCGTGCGGCAGGTGAGCCGGAGACGAAACTGAACGCTTCGTCGTCGAACCCTAAATGTCGGGCCCAAGCCAGCAGCACAATTTCGGCCGATCCAGCATCAAATTCCATGACATTGAGTCTATGCAGTCCTGGAAAAGGAAGGAGCAGGCAGGCACCCGGTGGTGCCTGCCTGCTCCTTTGATGAACCTGTCCTGTGAAGAGCCCGCTCAGCCGAACAGCACAGCGGCTTCGTCGTAGCGGTGCTGCGGGACGGTCTTGAGCTTGCCCAGGGCGGCTTCGAAGCCCACGTGCTCGATGTCCGTGCCCTTGAGGGCCACCATGGTTCCCCAGCGTCCTTCCACGACCGAATCGATGGCGGCCATTCCCAGGCGGGTGGCCAGCACCCGGTCAAAGGCCGAGGGAACGCCGCCGCGCTGGATGTGGCCGAGGATCGTGGCGCGGGTCTCGATGCCGGTGCGGGCTTCGACCTCGGGGGCGAGTTGGTCCGCGATGCCACCTAGGCGGGGCCGGCCGAAGGTGTCGAGTCCGCGTTCGGAGTGCGGGGCTTCCATGTGCTCGGGAACAAAGCCCTCAGCGACGACAATCAGCGGTGCACGGCCGCGGTCGTGGGCTTCCTTGACCCACTCGGTGATCTGCTCGATGCTGACCTTCTGCTCCGGGATCAGGATGGCGTGGGCGCCGGCAGCCATGCCCGCGTGCAGGGCGATCCAGCCGACATGGCGGCCCATGACTTCGGCGATCATGCAGCGGTGGTGGGATTCTCCGGTGGTGCGCAGCCGGTCGATGGCCTCGGTGGCGATCTGGACCGCGGTGTCGAAACCGAAGGTGTAGTCGGTGGCGTCGAGATCGTTGTCCACGGTCTTGGGGACGCCCACGATCTTCAAACCGGCGTCGGTGAGGCGCTTCGCGGCGGCCAAGGTGCCTTCGCCGCCGATCGCGATGATGGCGTCGATGCCGAGGCGGTCCATGTGGGCCTTGATGACGTCCGGCCCGCCGCCGTTCTCGAATGGGTTGGTGCGGGACGTGCCAAGGATGGTTCCACCCTGCTTGGCAATACCGCGGACCATGGTGCGGGGAATGTCGATGACGTCGCCCTCCACGACGCCTCGCCAACCGTCCCGGAAACCGACGAATTCCTGGCCGTGGATGGCGATGCCCTTGAGGACGGCGCCGCGGATGACGGCGTTAAGTCCGGGGCAGTCGCCACCGCTGGTAAGGATTCCAATTTTCATGAGGGCTCAAATCCTGGCTAGGAGGTACACGTGCAGAGCGCCACGCTGAGCTCACCATGATTCTATGGGGCAATGTGGGGTAGGACACAAACCGTGACCGTCCCGGTTGAGGCTTTCGAAACAACCGGGAAACAGCCGGAGAAAGCTTGGTTGTGCTATTTCCTGCCCTGCGGACGCCTGGCGAGGTAGGATTCCAGCGCAATGGTGCCGGTTTGGTCGGGAAGCAGCAGCCATGCCACCACGTAGATCAACAGGGCTGGCCCGGGAAGCAAGCAGAAGAGCAGGTAGCCAATGCGGACGTAGGCCACGTCCACATTCAGTTTGGCGGCAATGCCGCCGCAAACCCCTCCGACCAACCGCTGCGGGCCGCGCCGCAGGCCGATGCCCCGTACGATGCTGAAGAACTTGTTCATGGCTAGAGCCTTCCCTGTTGTGGCTGCTTTGTCACGTGCTGCTTGCTAGCGGTGCGCGGAATCGGCGGCGTTGGCCCCGGAACCCGGGCCTGACCCGCCGCCTTTGCGGGAGCGGGCCGACACCAGGCCGCCGACCACGAGCGCCGCGCCGGCCCCGATCATGAGCCCGATCAGCACGTAGTTGCCGTTGAGGGCCACGAGGCCCAGCTTGGAAATGATGATCAACGTTGCGAGCGCCAGGACAATCAGCCCGAAGACCACGGTGCCTACCCTGGCGCGGGCGGTATTCGCAGCGGTTCCAGGAGCCGGGGCCGGTGCTGGTTCAAATGCCCGCGGGGGTTCGTGCGTGCTCATGTCAGTTTCCTTCCTGGACTGTGACGTTGCTGAAGGTGCCGTGGAGTTTGACCACCAGCTTGGCGCCGGGCTTGTCCGCGTTGAAGCTGTCCCGCGTACTGCCGTTGCTTTGGGCGACAGCGCTCGCGTCCTGTTTGAGGTTCGCGAAAGTCATGTCTGCCTGGACCTCCACCGGCACGGTCGCCGGGATGACGAGTTTGATGTTGCTGGCGGTTACGTCCATGGGAACCACGACGTCGGAGCCCAGCGGCGCGCGCAGGTTCAAGTTGGTAAGGTCGACTGTTCCGTTCGCGCCGGTGATGTCGAAGCCGTTCCGTGCATCGTCGATACTCGCGGGATTCCATTGGGCATTCTGGAGACGGAAGCGGTCCGCGTTGGGCGCCACATTGAAGATACCCCCGATCACCAGTGTCGCCACGGCCAGGAAGCCGAGCAGTCCCGACGTGCGGCCACGAAGGCCCGCAACAAGGATCCCGAGGCCGAGGACTCCGGCGCCCGTAGCCCAGACCACCGCGTTGGCGGCGTCCCCCAAGTGAATGACGCTGCCGGCGTCGAGCAGCTTGAGGGTTCCGCCGGCCAGAAGTGCAGCGCCTGCCGAGACCGCTACGATGGCCGCGCTAGGTCCTTGCCGCCTCGGACGCTCGGGGCGCTCAGGGCGCTCGGGGCGGGCGGGAATGCCGCCCGGTGTGTAGGGGCCTGCGGGATTGGCCGGCCCCGCAGGTGGGGGCGGCGGTGCGGGACTGACGGGACCCGCCGTATTGGCGGGCCCCGAAGGCGCGGCCGGGGCGCCGGCTCCGTAGGCACCCGTTCCGTAGGGGCCCGCGCTGTAGGCCCCCGCGCTGTAGGCGTATGTGCCCGTGGGCTGCCGGCCGTTACGCGCCCTGCTGCGCTGGACCAGGAAGTAGACCAGGTAAACGATGCCGCCTACCCAGAACAGCGTCCACAGGATCCCGGGAACGCCATTCCAGCCCCAGCCCCAGAAGCCATGGCCGAGGCTTGGCAACCCGATGATGGTGGTGATGACTGCGCCCGTCATGCCTGCGGACCAGCGGCCCGCCCCGGCCTCCTGCGTGTGGATGCGCCCATCGGGTTCCGGCAGGAGGGCCCAGGCGACGCCGTAGAGCAGGATGCCGATCCCCGCGAAAAGGGTGAGGATGATGAAGATGCCGCGGACGATCAAAGGATCGATGCCGAAGCGGTGCGCGACGCCGCTGGCCACGCCGCCCATCCACCGGTCCCGGCCACGGATGATGCCCTGGCTGCGGACCCAGTTGAAGAAGTTCTGCGGGGGAGCGGGAGTGGCATAGTTCGGCGTCGTACCGCCGTTGCCGCCGGTGTTCGGCGCGACGGGTTCCTCGGGTGAGGCGGTCCCGGCCGGTTGGCTGGATTCTGCGGGTTGTCCGGGCTCCGCTGCTTGTCCGGAGTCCTCCGGATTCATGCTGTTCGCGTTCATGCTTCGATCTTGCCGTCCCGGCAGCGTCGCCCTCTATTGGGGGATACCCTGAACGTTCCCTGAGTGGCCCCCTGAGATGCCCGGGCTTCCGGCGCCGCAGGCCCTGATACGTGTTTGGATGGATTCATGACAACCGCCATGCAACGTCCGCCGCTGGTCCGGAGCAGCGACCGGATGATTGCCGGTGTGTGCAGTGGCCTGGCGGACCACCTTGGCTGGCCTGTGAAGTACGTCCGGCTCGGTATGGTCCTTGCCTCGTTCGCCGGCGGGGCGGGCCTGGCCTTCTACGCGTGGCTGTGGGTCATGGTGCCCACCGCCGACGAAAGCGCCCGCCGCAATAGCCGCCGGCCGGCGTCGCCCATTGCTCCTTCGGTGAGCATGCCTCCGGAGGTAACAACGCCCGACGGCGGCGAGCGGCCGCTGCCGCTGTCCGCCCCGGCCCCCGCTTTCGCCTCCTGGTTCAGGACGCGGCCCATCCAGTACGGAAAAGAGATCCTCCTCGGAGCCGGCCTGCTCCTGGTGGCTGCAATCCTCATCGCCCGGCAGATCGGGGTGGATGTCCCGCTCGGCACGCTGATCCCCGCGGCGGCCATACTCGGTGGAGCGGCGATCGCGTGGATGCAGTTGGACGAGACGCGCCGGGCCGGGCTGGTGGACAAGACCAAAGCAGACCAGGCCGGTGGGTGGGTCCGCCTCGCCGCGGGCCTGGCCTTGGTGGTTGCCGGGGTGTTGGTCATGGTGTCCGGTTCCGGCTCGTGGGAGCAGACCTGGCTCGCGCTGTTGGCTTCGATCGCGGTGCTCGGCGGTGTGGCCCTCGTGCTGCTGCCGTGGGGCCTGAAGTTCTGGAAGGACCTTGAAAGCGAGCGGGCAGCGCGGGTCCGGGAGACTGAGCGGGCCGAGATCGCCGCGCACCTGCACGATTCAGTGCTGCAGACGCTCGCCTTGATCCAACGCCGGGCCGGTTCCGAGCAGGATGTGGTCCGGCTTGCCCGTGCCCAGGAGCGGGAGCTGCGCACCTGGCTGTATCGGGACGCCGCAAAGGATTCAGGGCTCCTGGCGGAGCGGATTTCCGCTGCGGCAGCCGAAGTGGAGGACGCCCACGGACACGCTGTCGACGTCGTCAGCGTCGGAGACACCGAGATGACGGACAGGCACGAGGCCCTCGTCCTGGCCGCCCGCGAGGCCATGCACAATGCTGCCCGGCATGGCGGCGGAGCTGTGTCCGTCTACCTCGAGAGCTCGGACACGGGCAGCGAGGTTTTCGTGAGGGACCGCGGACCCGGCTTTGACCCCGATACGGTCCCTGAAGACCGGCTCGGAGTCAGGGAATCGATCGTCGGACGGATGAAACGCCACGGCGGCACTGCGGTCATCAACAGCAGTTCCGAGGGCACGGAGGTGCGACTGAGGCTGCCTGTCGAGAACGTCGATAAAGCGGAGAACCGAAACGGAGAGGCCAGATGATGAACGCCCTGTCAGAGCAAGTGGCGCGGAAGGTCCGCGTGGTGATCGTGGACGATCACGCTATTTTCCGGTCCGGGCTCAAGGCCGACCTCGATTCGAGGATCGACGTCGTGGGCGAAGCCGGAACAGTGGAACAAGCCATTGCCGTGATTGCCGAGGTGCATCCCGAGGTGGTGTTGCTCGACGTCCATTTGCCCGGCGGCCGTGGCGGTGGCGGCAGGGAGGTGATCAGCGCATCCTCGGCATTCCGCCCAGGCACGAGCTTCCTGGCCTTGAGCGTCTCGGACGCCGCGGAAGATGTCGTGGCGGTCATTCGGGCCGGTGCCCGTGGCTATGTCACCAAGACCATTTCCGGCCCCGAGATCTCCGACGCCGTAATTCGCGTGGCCGACGGCGACGCCGTCTTCTCGCCGAGGCTGGCCGGTTTTGTCCTGGACGCGTTTGGAACCGCGCCGGCCGAGATCGCCGACGACGAGCTCGATCGTCTGTCCGCGAGGGAACTTGAAGTCATGCGCCTCATTGCCCGGGGGTACAGCTACAAGGAGGTGGCCAAAGAGCTGTTCATTTCCATCAAGACCGTGGAAACCCATGTCTCCGCGGTACTCCGCAAGCTGCAGCTCTCCAGCCGCCACGAACTGACCAAGTGGGCCGCCGAGCGCCGCCTCCTCTGACCCCCGCTCAGATCTTCACCTCAATTCCCGAACGCCTGCTCACCTCTGGCGGCCTTAACCGAAACGCCTGCTCACCGCTGGTGGCTCAAGCCCGAACGCCCGCTCACCTGTATCCCAAGGTAAGCGGGCGTTCGCGGTGTAGGTGACCGGGCGTAGGCGGCGGGGGCGGTTTAGGTGACCGGGCGGTGGCGGCGGGGGCGGTTGATGTGACCTGGCGTTGGCCGCGCGGCAACCTCCCCGGACGCCCGGTCAGATATTCACCTCAATTGCCGGACGCCTGCTCACCTCTGGCGGCTTAAACCCAAACGCCTGCTCACCTGTATCCCAAGGTAAGCGGGCGTTCGCGGTTTATGTGACCGGGCGTTGGCGGCGGGGGCGGTTTATGTGACCGGGCGTCAGCGGCGCGGGCCCTTTATCTGACCGGGCGTCGGCGGCGGGGGCGGTTTATGTGACCGGGCGTTGGCGGCGGGGGCGGTTTATGTGACCGGGCGTTGGGGGGAAGGGCGGTTTAGGTGACCGGGCGTCGGCCGTGCGGCAACCTCCCCGGACGCCCGGTCAGATATTCGCCTCATTTCCCGTACGCCTGCTCACATCTGGCGGCTTAAACCCGAACGCCCGCTCACCTGTATCCCAAGGTAAGCGGGCGTTCGCGGTTTAGGTGACCGGGCGTCGGCCGTGCGGCAACCTCCCCGGACGCCCGGTCAGATATTCGCCTCATTTCCCGAACGCCAGCTCACATCTGGCGGCTTAAACCCGAACGCCCGCTCACCTCTTTCCCAAGGTGAGCGGGCGTTCGTGCGTGTGCAGAGCTACTTGGCCTGGCCGAGGAACTCCTGGAGGCGTCGGACCCCTTCGGCGAGGTCGTCGTCGCCCAGGGCGTAGGAGAGGCGCACGAAGCCGGAGGGGCCGAACGCCTCGCCCGGAACAATCGCCACCTCAACTTCGTCGAGGATCAGCGAGGCGAGCTCAGCGGACGTCGACGGACGGACCGGACCGTCCGACGTCGGGAATTCCTTGCCCAGCAGCCCGCGGACATCGGCGTAGACGTAGAAGGCGCCGGTCGGCGTCGGGCATTCCACACCCTCGATCGCGTTCAGTCCGGCGACGATCGCCTTGCGGCGGCGGTCGAAGGCGACCTTCATCTCGTCGACGGCGGTCAGCGGACCGGATACGGCAGCGAGGGCTGCGATCTGCATGATGTTGGAAACGTTCGACGTCGCGTGGGACTGGAGGTTGGTGGCGGCCTTGATGACGTCAGCCGGTCCGATCATCCATCCGACGCGCCATCCGGTCATGGCATAGGTTTTGGCGACACCGTTGAGGATGACCACCTTGTCGCCGAGTTCCGGGGCGGCAGTGGCAATCGAGGTGAAGGGGACGCCGTCGTAGGTGAGGTGCTCGTAGATTTCGTCAGTGACAACCCAGAGGCCCTTGGCCGCTGCCCATTTCCCGATCTCGGCAACCTGTTCCGGGCTGTAGACGGCGCCGGTCGGGTTCGACGGCGAGACGAACAGCAGGATCTTCGTCTTCTCCGTGACGGCTGCTTCAAGTTGCTCAACGTTCACGAGGTAGCCCTGCTCCGGACCCGCGAAAACCTCCACGGGAACGCCGCCGGCAAGGCGGATGGCTTCCGGGTAGGTGGTCCAGAAAGGCGTGGGGATGATGACCTCATCACCCGGGTCGACGAGCGTGGCGAAGGTGTTGTAGACCGCTTGCTTGCCGCCGTTCGTCACCAGGACCTGCGAGGCCTCGACCTTGTAGCCCGAGTCGCGGAAGGTCTTGTCCGCGATGGCTTGCTTGAGTTCGGGGAGGCCGGCGGCGGGGGAGTAGCGGTGGTACTTCGGTTGAGCGGCGGCCTCAACGGCGGCCTTGACGATGTAGTCGGGCGTCGGGAAGTCCGGCTCCCCGGCACCAAAGCCGATCACGGGGCGACCCGCCGCCTTGAGCGCCTTGGCCTTGGCGTCAACGGCAAGGGTCGCGGACTCGGCAATGGCGGAAATTCGCTGTGAAATGCGGGCGGCAGGTATTCCGGCAGACATTAAAGCACCGTTCTTCGCGGGCAGCTCATGAGCTGGATGGTGGGATTCGACGGAATCTACTTTATGCTGTTCTGCGGAGCTATCGGAACGTCGCGAAAGTGACAGAGGCTGGACAAGCGAGGCTGATCACACGGGCGGGAAGGCCTGGACGCTTCGGAAATGGCCCGGTTCGACTATCGCGGCGTTGTTGCGTAGACTGGTTCACCGGTGTTGAAAAACATCACAATGGTTCGCGCCCCAGATTGGCTCGGAATCCCGTGTTCTTGGGTTCCTTGGCATGTTTGGAGCGTGGGCAAAACATGGATTCGATCCATAGGGTAGTGGCGCAATTGGTAGCGCAGCGGTCTCCAAAACCGCAGGTTGCAGGTTCGAGTCCTGTCTGCCCTGCGCAGGCTGTTCCGGGGTTTCCCCGGAGCAAGCGCAGCAACCATGACTCTGATCAGAGTCGGGTCAACGACGTTTGCATAGATGAGTGAGGATCAGGTGACCGAAACAGCTGCGAGCAGCTCGAAGGGCCGCCCTGCCAAGAAGTCCGATTCCGGCATCTTCGCTCGAATTGCGCTTTTTGTCCGCCAGGTAATTGGTGAGCTCAAGAAGGTAGTTGCCCCCACCCGCAAGGAACTGGTCAACTACACAGTCGTGGTGCTGGTGTTCGTGGCCATCATGATGTTGGTTGTCACCATCCTGGACCTGGCTTTCGGTATCGGAATCAAATGGGTTTTCGGTGCTACCGGCACCACGAACCACTAAGCGGATCGCTCCGCAAACCGCGTGGAATCCCCGGAAGATCGGGAGATTTCAGTGGGTTTGCGGAATTGAGCCATTTAAATAGGCATGTTAGGCAATGAGGAAGCAGGAGACCAAGTGTCTGAGCAGGAGCTCGAGGTAACTGAGACTGAGCTGGATGGGCCCGCTGAAAGCACGGCCCACGCCACGGCTGACGCCGTGGAAGGATCCGAGGTCGATTCTGCTGCGCCCGAAACTGCCGACGTCGACGACGCCGACCAGGACGGGTCCGACGACGCCGACGCCCTGGCCGCCGCTGCGGCTGCAGCTCCCGCCGACCCCGCTGAGGAGTTCAAGGCCAAGCTTCGCCGCCAAGAGGGTGACTGGTACGTCATCCACTCCTACGCCGGTTACGAAAACCGCGTCAAGGCCAACCTTGAGACACGCATCCAGACCCTGGACATGGAAGATTACATCTTCGAGATCCAGGTGCCCATGGAGGAAGTCGTCGAGATCAAGAACGCCCAGCGCAAGATCATCAACCGCGTGCGCATTCCCGGTTATGTCCTCGTCCGCATGGACCTGACCGACGCCTCCTGGGGCGCCGTACGCCACACTCCCGGCGTCACCGGGTTCGTTGGCAACGCGCACAACCCGGTCCCGCTTCGCCTCGACGAGGTCTTCTCAATGTTGGCTCCGGTCTTCGAGGAGCAGCAGGCCGAAAAGGGCAAGCCGGTCAACAAGCAGCACCAGGCGCCCGTCGACATCGACTTCGAGGTCGGAGAGTCCGTCATCGTCAAGGAAGGCCCGTTCGAGACCCTTCCCGCCACGATCTCCGAGATCAAGATGGATTCCCAGACCCTTGTGGTGCTGGTGTCGATCTTCGAACGCGAAACCCCGGTTACGCTCGCATTCAACCAGGTCACCAAGATCTAGTTGATCCAAGAATTTCGCCCCGCAGTTGCCCGCTTAGCAACTACGGAGCGGCCGGTCGCCTTGCCATGGCGGCCACAAACCTGAGGCACGCTCCTGTGTCCTAGGAAGTTATTGAGAGAAGGACCTACATTGGCTCCCAAGAAGAAGGTCACCGGCCTCATCAAGCTGCAGATCCAGGCAGGTGCCGCCAACCCGGCCCCGCCGATCGGTCCTGCGCTTGGCCAGCACGGTGTCAACATCATGGAATTCTGCAAGGCGTACAACGCCGCAACGGAAGCCCAGCGCGGAAACGTTATCCCGGTTGAAATCACGGTCTACGAAGACCGCTCCTTCACCTTCATCACCAAGACCCCGCCGGCTGCAGAGCTCATCAAGAAGGCTGCAGGCGTTGCAAAGGGTTCGGCCACGCCGCACACCGTCAAGGTTGCCAAGCTGACCCAGGCACAGGTGAACGAGATCGCCACCACCAAGATGGAAGACCTCAACGCCACCAGCCTTGAGGGCGCTGCCAAGATCATCGCTGGCACCGCACGCTCCATGGGTATCACCGTCGAGGGCTAAAACCCTCACCCGCCGGGAAACCGGCACCATTGAAATATTGAAAATGTTGGAAACCCGGCACGGATAACCAACCGGATTTCCAACTTGTGGCAGGGCCCAAGCGCGGTCCGCAGACCACAACTGCACAAGGAGAATAAGCAGCATGGCAAAGCGCAGCAAAGCATATGAGGCAGCCGCAGCCAAGATCGAGGCGGACAAGTTCTACGCCCCGTTCGAGGCCATCAAGCTCGCCAAGGACACCAACCCGTCCAAGTTCGACGCCACCGTTGAGGTAGCTTTCCGTTTGGGCGTTGACCCGCGTAAGGCCGACCAGATGGTCCGTGGCACTGTCAACCTGCCGCACGGCACGGGTAAGACTGCCCGCGTCCTCGTTTTCGCGACGGGCGACAAGGCCGAAGCAGCAATCGCTGCGGGCGCCGACTTCGTTGGTTCCGATGACCTGATCGAAAAGATCGCCGGCGGCTGGACCGACTTCGACGCCGCAGTGGCAACCCCTGACCTCATGGGCAAGGTTGGCCGCCTCGGTAAGGTCCTCGGTCCGCGTAATCTCATGCCGAACCCGAAGACCGGTACCGTGACCCCCGATGTCACCAAGGCTGTCAACGACATCAAGGGTGGCAAGATCGACTTCCGCGTCGACAAGCACTCGAACCTGCACTTCATCATCGGCAAGGTTTCCTTCGACGCCGTCAAGCTGGCTGAGAACTACGCAGCCGCCCTGGAAGAAGTCCTCCGTTTGAAGCCGTCCGCTTCGAAGGGCCGCTACATCCAGAAGGCCACCGTTGCCACCACGTTCGGTCCGGGCATCACCGTCGACCCGAACGTCACCAAGGTTCTCACCGAGGCGTAAGCACCGGGAGCATCAACTCTAAAAGGACCGTCCGGCATTCGCCGGGCGGTCCTTTTGCCGTATGCGAACCGGTACCTATCGCGTCTGGCGACCGCTGATTAGGCTGAGGGCATGACAGGCCAGGTTCCGGATTTCAGCATCCACGAGCTCCATCTGCCGGAGTCCCTGGATGGTCCGGACGGCAAGGTTTTCCGTGAGCTCTCATCGGTTATGGACTCCATGGTGCTGGAAACCTGGGGCAACCTGGCGCGCGCGTCCTCGGCGCAGGCCCGGCTCGCCGGGTGGCGGGATACCCCGTACGTGGTATCAACGAACTTCTTCGCCCGGGTTGGCGGGAACATTGTTGGCCACGCTTCCTGCCAGGTTCCGCTCAAGGACAATGTCCATACCGCGTGGCTTCAGGTAGAGGTGCTGGAGCGGTACCGCGGGCGCGGGATCGGAAGCGCGTTGCTCGGCACCGTCGAAGACGTCGCGAGGGCCCAGGGGAGGCGCGTCCTGCAGGCGCGCACCGAACACCCCACAGGCGCCCCACCCGCGGGAGTCCCGGAAGACGGGCCGGGAGCAGCGTTCTGCCTCAAGAACGGCTACACCCTCGAACAGGCCACCAGATTCAGCACGCTGGACATGGACCACAACGCGGAATGGGCGAGGCTTGAGCAGGCGGCGCATACCAAGGCCGACGCGGATTACCGGGTCCTTGCCTGGACGGACCGTTGCCCTCCCCAATACGTGGATAATATGGCCGTGCTGATGGGCCGGATGAGCACGGACACCCCGGCTGGAGGCCTTGAGATCGAGGCTGAGGACTGGGACGCTGCCCGCGTCAGGCAGCTCGAAGACACCGCGCTTGCCGAAGGCCAGACTGCCCTTGTGGCTGCTGCACAGGACCGCCGGACGGGGGCGCTCGTCGCGTACACCGTGGTCTACCTTGATCCCGCGAAGCCTGGAATTGCCGAGCAGGACGACACCTTGGTGGCTAAGCCGCATCGGGGCCATGGGTTGGGAATGCTCGTGAAACTGGCAAATCTGCGCAGGCTGCAGGCCGAATATCCAGCTGTCGGGCTCGTCATGACTTCTAACGCCGAGGAAAACGAACATATGCTGTCCATCAACGTACAGCTCGGCTTCAAACCGGCGGGATATGACGGCGAATGGCAAAAGAGGATCATATGACGAGCACGGTGGAGATCGGCCAACTTTGGATCCCTGATTCCCTCGGCGATGACGACGCAAAGGATTTTCTGGCCGCCGTCGAAGTCAGCCGGCGGGTCCGGATGCAGATCTGGGGCACCGACGATCTCGCCTACACACCGCTGGAAAAACTGCTCGAACTCAGCGATCCATACGAACGCCAGGTTATTCTCGTGGCCCGCGTCGACGGCCGCATTGTCGGTACCGTGGACATAGCGCTGCCCCTCGCCGACAACATGGACCTCGCCGAGTTCACCCTGGACATCCTCCCTGAATTCCAGCGACGGGGCGTTGGCCGGCAACTCCTGGAAGCTGCCGAGCAGTTTGCCCGAAGCGAGGGCCGCACGATGATCATGGTTGACACCAACCATCCTGCCGAGTCACTCCGCGGCGGTGCCGAAGGGCAGCTCGTGCCTGGCAGCGGCCTGGGCTTTGTTCCGCTGTCCAGCCGCGAGGTCGATTTTGCCCGGCGTTCCGGCTACACCCTGCAGCACATCGAACAGTTCAGTTCCTGCGCGCTGCCGCTGGATTCAAAGCTCGTAGCCGAACTCGAGGCCGAAGCGGAAGCTGCGAACGCAGGCCGCTACCAGGTTCACCACTGGACGGACCACTGCCCCCAGCAGTGGCTGGAAGCTGTGGCCGCCTTGGAGAACGCAGCGGGGGAGGTGGTCTCCGAAGGGCAGGAGGCAGCGGAAGCCGCTCAGCCGCAATTAGTGTTCGACGCCGGGGTGTTGCGCCAGGCGGAGGACGCCGCCGTCGCGCAGGGACGCCGAACGGTGGTCACCGCCGTCGAGCACATCGCCAGCGGGCGGATCGTCGGACTCACCACGATCGGGGTCCTGGCGCAACGCCAGGACGTCGTCTTCCAAGACGACACGATCGTGCTGCAGGAGCACCGCGGGAACAAGCTCGGGCTCCTCATCAAGGTCGCCAACATGCAGCGACTCAGCGAACAGTTCCCCGACGCCCGCGTGATCTACTCCTGGAATGCTCCGGAGAACCGGTACTTGTTGACGGTGAACAAGCAATTGGGATTCACGACGGCCGGTGTCACGGGGCTCTGGCAGAAGGAACTGCCGAACATGGGGCGGAGGGTCACGTCCTCCGAGTAGCGGCACGATTTGGTGATGCACTTGCCCGTCCCGTAAGCTTGAACTACCAAAGACCGTCGGTTGATGGGAATCCACTCCTCCGGGCACAGCTCAACTCTGCAGCTGCGTGCGGAAGAACCAAGTGGTTTCCTAGACGAAGGACCCTGACAAAGGGCGGCCGGCGCAGGTGAACGAAGCAAGTCTCCATGATCATTTGAATCGTGTTGAGCCAAGCCCCGTGCATCTGCGCGGGGCGTTTTTAGTTGCAGCTCTTTTGAGCGGGGACCCGGAAAACCGGCTTTATTCCCCGGAAGGAGGGTTATGGCAACGCCTAGCAAGGTCTCCGCAGTAGCTGAGATCACCAACGATTTCAAGGAATCGAACGCCGCTGTCCTGACCGAATACCGCGGGCTCTCTGTTGCACAGCTCAAGCAGCTGCGTGTTTCTCTCGGCCTGGACACCAAGTTCGCGGTCGTCAAGAACACCCTGACCGCCATTGCAGCCAAGGAAGCTGGTGTCGAAGCATTCGACGGTCAGCTTGCCGGCCCCACTGCAATCGCATTCATCAAGGGTGACGCGGTTGCTGCCGCCAAGAGCCTGACGGACTTTGCCAAGGTCAACAAGCAGCTGGTCATCAAGACCGGTTACTTCGAGGGCAAGGCACTGAACGCAGAAGAGGTTGCCGCACTGGCAGCCCTCGAGTCCCGTGAGCTGCAGCTCGCCAAGGTTGCAGGCGTCCTCAAGGCACCTGCTGCCGCCGCTGCACGCATCATTGACGCTCTGCGCCTCAAGCTTGAAGAAGAGGGCGGCGCTGTAGCACCGGCCGCTGAAGAAGCACCGGCTGCCGAAGAGGCTCCCGCCGAGGCTGCTGCAGAAGAGGCTGCCGCTCCGGCTGAAGCCGCTGAAGCAGCAACCGAAGAGAACTAAGTTCTCCCCATTCAAACTGCGGTGCAGTAACGGATAACGTCCGTGGCGGCACCACCTAAAGGAAGGACGCCAATCATGGCGAAGCTCAGCAACGAAGAGCTCATTGAAGCTTTCAAGGAACTGACCATCATCGAACTCTCTGAGTTCGTCAAGCTCTTCGAAGAGACCTTCGAAGTTACCGCTGCTGCTGTTGCAGTCGCCGGCCCTGCCGGTGGCGCTGCCGCTGAAGAAGCCGAAGAGAAGACCGAATTCGACGTCGTTCTCGAAGCTGCCGGTGACAAGAAGATCGCAGTGATCAAGGAAGTTCGCGCCATCACCTCCCTCGGCCTCAAGGAAGCCAAGGACCTGGTTGACGGTGCACCGAAGGCTGTTCTCGAAGGCGCCACCAAGGAAGCCGCTGAGAAGGCCAAGGAGCAGCTCGAGGCTGCCGGCGCCACGGTTACTGTCAAGTAACTCGCTTTTTCGGCTAGGAAGCCCCGTCCGGATTCGTCCGGGCGGGGCTTCCTTGCGTTTTAACGAAGCAACGCGGGTCACTTACGGCCCATGAGGTGCTTCCGGATGGGCCGTAAGTGACCCCGCGTTGCTTAGAGGGGGTCGCTGATGTCGGCCACCATCGCACCCAGGGCTGCAGTGAGGGCGTCGGCGTTCACGAAGGCGCTGAATCCGTGCTCGCCTGCGCCCATGGAGATCCTGCGTCCGGCGATGCTGGCATCCGCATAGACAGGCCACGGCTTCGAACTTCCCAGCGGGGTGATGGTGCCGCGCTCATAGCCGGTGGCTTCGAAGGCGACGTCGGCGGAAGGCATGGACAGCTTGTTGACGCCGAGGAGGGCGCGCAGCTTGGGCCAGGAGATCTGCCGGTCACCCGGGACCAACGCGAACAGGAACGTGCCGTCCCGGTGCTTGACCACAAGGGACTTGACGATGTCCGCCGGCGTGATCCCCATGTTGCGGGCCGCTTCCTCAAGGCTGCTTGCGGCCGCCCGCTCCACGAGCTGGACGTCGAGTCCGCGTGCGGCCGCGTCAGCCAGGAACCGCTCAGTGCCCCGCATTCATGCTCCCTTTCCGTTCATACCGCCCAACCCGCCGAATGCCGCCCCAACCGCCGAACCGCCGAGGCCCTAGTCGCGGTAGAGCAGCAGTGCTTCACCCTGGCCTCCGCCACCACAGAGCGCGACCGCCGCTTTGCCCCTGCCGCGGCGCTTCAGCTCATGGGCAGCGTGCAGGGCAAGCCGGGCCCCCGAAGCACCGATCGGGTGTCCGAGCGCGATTGCTCCGCCGTGGACATTGCACTTCTCCAAGGGATAATCCAGGTCCTTCAACGATTGCACTGCAACCGAACCGAAGGCTTCGTTGATCTCGATGAAGTCCAGATCGGCCGTGGTCCACCCCGCGCGGTCCAAGGCGTTCCGTATCGCGTTCGAAGGCTGGGAATGCAGGCTGTTGTCGGGCCCCGCCACCTGTCCCGGCTTGCCGACGACGGCAAGGTAGTCAAGGCCGTTCGCCTCGGCGAAGGCACGGCTTGTGAGCACGAGTGCGGAAGCGCCGTCGGACAGGGGAGAGGAGTTGCCTGCGGTGATGGTTCCGTCGGTGGCGAAAGCGCTCTTGAGCGGGGCCAAGGTTTCGAGCGTGGTCTGGGGCCGGACCCCTTCGTCGCTCGTCAGCACCAGGGGTTCTCCCTTGCGCTGCTTGACGCTGATGGGTGCGATCTCGCCGTCGAACACGCCTTGCTCGGCGGCGGCGGCCGCACGCTGGTGCGACGCGGCGGCCACTTCGTCCTGGGACTTGCGGTCGATGCCGAGCGAGAGGTTCTTTATTTCGGTGGACAGGCCCATTGACTGGCCATCGAAGGCATCGGTGAGGCCGTCGTGGGCGGCTACGTCGAGGGCCTGGATGGCACCGTAGCTCCACCCTTGCCGTGAACCGGGCAGCAGGTGGGGAGCCCGGCTCATCGATTCCTGGCCGCCGGCGACGACGACGGCGGCGTCGCCGCTGCGGATCATCCGGGCGGCATCGATCACGGCAGTCAGGCCGGAGAGACAGACCTTGTTGATGGTGACCGCCGGGATATTCCAGCCGATGCCGGCGGCGATGGCGCTTTGGCGGGCCGGGTTCTGGCCGGCGCCTGCTTGCAGCACCTGTCCCATAATCACTGCGTCCACTTTGTCGGCGGTGATCCCGCTCGCCGCAATCGCGCCTGAAATGGCGTGGGCGCCGAGTTCGACGGCGGTGAGCCCGGCCAGTTGCCCGTTCAACCGTCCCTGTGGGGTGCGGCTGGCGGAAAGGATGACAACGTCGTTGTTGTTGTCCGTCGTGTATGAGGGGGTGCTCATTTTCTCTCTTCCGATCAAGGGTGGTGAGCCTAGGCTACCGTGGGGTAGATCACCTCTCCATTCAACAATGGGCCCGGGATCAACATTCCACCTGCGCCGGCAAAGGCCGGGGCGCATCGGTGCCCGCAGCAACCGTGCTTGCATTCAGGCGGGATGTGGGGTAGACAGGTGGGTTGATTTGCCGTATTGTGGATATTTGCGTCTTCCCTGTTAACCTTCAGCCTTCATATAGCGGTGGGCTTTACCTCTCAGCTGCGCCATCGACGTGCCATTTAGAACGGTACGGCCTTTGCCAGCGGGGGTCCCGGGTCATATAGCGGAACCGGAAAGGTACCTTGCGGATTCGATCTGCGGGGTGCAAGCGGGGGAGATCTGAAAACGCCTGAAGGTCTGTGGAAGGATCCCTCTTGGTCGCCTCGAGCACCTCAAATGAAAACAATGCAGGAACCGCTATCAATGCCAGCAGCACCGACGGTGCAACTCGCCGGCTCTCATTCGCAAAGATTCACGAACCGCTGGACGTTCCGAATCTGCTCGCACTGCAGACAGACAGCTTTGACTGGCTGGTCGGAAACGAACGCTGGCAGGCGCGTGTAGCGAAGGCTGTCGAGGAAGGCGACCTGAGCGTCGCCACCACCTCCGGACTCGCCGACATCTTCGAAGAGATCTCCCCCATCGAGGACTTCCAGGGCACCATGTCCCTGAGCTTCTCCGAGCCGGAGTTCGCTGATCCGAAGTACACCATGGCCGAATGCAAAGACCGTGACGCCACCTACTCGGCACCGCTGTATGTCAAGGCCGAGTTCATGAACAACAACACGGGTGAAATCAAGCAGCAGACCGTGTTCATGGGCGACTTCCCCCTCATGACCGAGAAGGGAACGTTCGTCGTCAACGGCACCGAGCGTGTCGTCGTCTCGCAGCTGGTCCGTTCGCCGGGCGCCTACTTTGAGCGCACCGCCGACAAGACCAGCGACAAGGACATCTTCACCGCGAAGATCATCCCGTCCCGCGGTGCCTGGTTCGAGCTCGAAATCGACAAGCGCGACCAGGTCGGCGTCCGCCTCGACCGCAAGCGCAAGCAGTCGGTCACCGTTCTGCTGAAGGCCCTTGGCTGGACCGAAGGCCAGATCCTGGAAGAGTTCGGCCAGTACGACTCCATGCGTGCGACGCTGGAGAAGGATGCCACCGAAACCCAGGAAGACGCCCTCCTGGACATCTACCGCAAGCTGCGCCCGGGCGAGCCGCCCACCGTCGAGGCTGCCCAGTCCCTGCTGGACAACCTGTACTTCAACGCCAAGCGCTACGATCTGGCCAAGGTCGGCCGTTACAAGATCAACCGCAAGCTCGGCATCGACCGCTCCCTTGGCGACAAGGAAGCTTCGGTCCTGCACGTTGAAGACATCGTCGCCATGATCAAGTTCCTCGTCGCGCTGCACGCCGGCGAGAAGACCATCATGGGCAAGCGCGACGGCGAGGACCACGAGCTCCGCGTCGAGATCGATGACATCGACCACTTCGGCAACCGCCGCATCCGCGCGGTCGGCGAACTGATCGAAAACCAGGTCCGCACCGGCCTGTCCCGCATGGAGCGCGTCGTTCGCGAACGCATGACCACGCAGGACGTCGAAGCGATCACGCCGCAGACCCTGATCAACATCCGCCCTGTTGTGGCAGCGATCAAGGAGTTCTTCGGAACGTCCCAGCTGTCCCAGTTCATGGACCAGAACAACCCGCTGTCTGGCCTGACCCACAAGCGCCGCTTGTCGGCTCTTGGCCCGGGTGGTCTGTCCCGTGACCGCGCAGGCATGGAAGTCCGTGACGTGCACCCGTCCCACTACGGACGTATGTGCCCCATCGAAACCCCTGAAGGTCCGAACATCGGCCTCATCGGTTCGTTGGCTTCCTACGGCCGCATCAACCCGTTCGGTTTCATCGAGACTCCGTACCGCCTCGTCAAGGACGGCATCGTTTCGGACGAGGTCCAGTACCTGACCGCCGACGACGAAGCCGAAGTCCTGATCGCACAGGCCAACGCTCCGCTCGACGAGAACAAGCGGTTCGCCGAAGAGACCGTCCTGGTCCGTGCCCGTGGTGGTGGAGGCGAGCCCGTCCTGGTTCCGGCCGAAGACGTCCAGTTCATGGATGTTTCCCCGCGCCAGATGGTGTCCGTGGCTACGGCCCTGATTCCGTTCCTCGAGCATGACGACGCAAACCGTGCACTCATGGGTGCCAACATGCAGCGCCAGGCCGTGCCGCTGGTCCGTTCCGAGGCTCCGTTCGTGGGCACCGGCATGGAGCGCGCTGCCGCCGTCGACGCCGGTGACGTTGTCATCGCGAAGAAGGCCGGCGTGGTCAACGAAGTTTCCGCGGATCTCGTCACCATGCTCAACGACGACGGCACGGAAACCAGCTACCGGATCAACAAGTTCGCCCGTTCCAACCAGGGCAACTGCTACAACCACCGTGTCCTGGTCAACGAAGGCCAGCGCCTCGAAGTCGGCGGCATCATCGCTGACGGCCCGGCAACGGACCAGGGTGAACTGGCCCTCGGCAAGAACCTCCTCGTGGCATTCATGTCCTGGGAAGGCCACAACTTCGAGGACGCCATCATCCTGTCGCAGCGCATTGTCGCTGAGGACGTTCTTTCCTCCATCCACATCGAGGAGCACGAGATCGATGCCCGCGACACCAAGCTTGGTGCCGAGGAAATCACCCGTGACATCCCCAACGTGTCCGAGGAAGTCCTTGCCGGCCTGGACGAGCGCGGCATCATCCACATCGGTGCCGAGGTTGAAGCCGGCGACATCCTGGTCGGAAAGGTCACCCCGAAGGGTGAAACCGAACTGACTCCGGAAGAGCGCCTCCTCCGTGCCATCTTCGGCGAGAAGTCCCGCGAAGTGCGTGACACCTCCCTGAAGGTTCCGCACGGTGAGTCCGGCACGGTTATCGGCGTGCGCGTCTTCGACCGCGACAACGACGACGAGCTGCCCCCGGGCGTCAACCAGCTGGTCCGCGTCTACGTTGCTGCCAAGCGCAAGATCACCGACGGCGACAAGCTCGCCGGCCGCCACGGTAACAAGGGCGTCATCTCGAAGATCCTGCCTGTTGAAGACATGCCGTTCCTCGCAGACGGTACGCCGGTGGACATCGTCCTGAACCCCTTGGGTGTTCCGGGCCGCATGAACGTCGGCCAGGTGCTTGAAACGCACCTCGGCTGGGTAGCGAAGACCGGTTGGAAGATCGAAGGCGAGCCGGAGTGGGTCAAGAACCTCCCGAACCTGCCTCGTGAAACCGGCCAGACCACCGTTGCCACCCCGGTGTTCGACGGTGCACGCGAAGAGGAAATCACAGGTCTGCTGGATTCCACCAACGTGACCCGCGACGGCGACCGCCTGATCGACTCCTCCGGAAAGACCCGTCTGTTCGACGGCCGTTCCGGCGAGCCGTTCCCGGACCCGATCTCCGTGGGCTACATGTACATCCTGAAGCTCCACCACTTGGTGGACGACAAGATCCACGCACGCTCCACCGGCCCGTACTCCATGATCACGCAGCAGCCGCTGGGTGGTAAGGCTCAGTTCGGTGGCCAGCGCTTCGGTGAAATGGAAGTGTGGGCGCTCGAAGCATACGGCGCCGCCTACACCCTCCAGGAACTGCTGACGATCAAGTCGGACGACATCCACGGCCGCGTGAAGGTCTACGAAGCCATCGTCAAGGGCGAGAACATCCCCGAGCCTGGCGTTCCGGAATCCTTCAAGGTCTTGATCAAGGAAATGCAGTCGCTGTGCCTGAACGTGGAAGTTCTTTCCACGGACGGTACAACGATCGAAATGCGTGACTCTGATGACGCAGTCTTTACGGCTGCGGAAGAACTGGGCATCGATCTGTCTCGCGCAGAGCCCAGCTCCGTAGAAGAGGTCTAAACAGCCGCCCTTGGCTGGCGGCGCGATCCGCCAGCCAAGGCAGCTGCCTCTTTCCGTAAACACAAGACTTCAGAATTTAGAGAACAAGAGAGAACAGGGACCATATGTCCAGCGAATCCTCCTTCGGCCTCATGCAGATCGGCCTCGCCACCGCGGAAGACATCCGCGGCTGGTCGTACGGTGAGGTCAAGAAGCCGGAAACCATCAACTACCGCACGCTCAAGCCTGAGAAGGACGGCCTCTTCTGCGAGAAGATCTTCGGCCCGTCCCGGGACTGGGAATGCTACTGCGGCAAGTACAAGCGTGTGCGCTTCAAGGGCATCATCTGCGAGCGTTGCGGCGTTGAAGTCACCCGCGCCAAGGTGCGCCGTGAGCGCATGGGCCACATTGAGCTGGCCGCTCCCGTCACGCACATCTGGTACTTCAAGGGTGTTCCCTCCCGTTTGGGCTACCTCCTTGACCTGGCACCGAAGGACCTCGAGAAGGTCATCTACTTCGCCGCCTACATGATCACGAGCGTCGACACCGAGAGCCGTCACGCGGAACTGCCGAACCTGCAGGTGGAGCACGACCTCGAGAAGAAGCAGCTCATCGACAACCGCGACAGCGACATTGCCACGATCGCCCGGGACCTTGAGGACGAGCTTGCCCGCCTCGAAGGTGAAGGCGCCAAGGCTGCGGACAAGAAGAAGGCCCGCGATTCCGCGGACCGCCAAATGGCCAACGTCCGCAAGCGCGCGGACGCTGAGATCGAGCGCCTCGAGCAGGTCTGGGACCGTTTCAAGAACCTGAAGGTCGCAGACCTCGAAGGTGACGAAGGCCTGTACCGCGAACTGCGCGACCGCTACGGCATGTACTTCGAAGGCTCCATGGGTGCCGAAGCCATCAAGAAGCGTCTTGAGAACTTCGACATGCAGGCAGAGTCCGAGGCGCTGCGCGACACCATCCAGAACGGCAAGGGCCAGCGCAAGACCCGTGCCCTCAAGCGACTGAAGGTTGTCAACGCATTCCTGACCACCAACAACAGCCCGCTCGGCATGGTTCTGGACGCCGTCCCGGTGATCCCGCCGGAACTGCGCCCGATGGTCCAGCTGGACGGTGGCCGCTTCGCGACCTCCGACCTCAACGACCTCTACCGCCGTGTGATCAACCGCAACAACCGCCTCAAGCGACTGCTTGACCTCGGCGCGCCGGAGATCATCGTCAACAACGAGAAGCGCATGCTTCAGGAAGCTGTTGACAGCCTCTTCGACAACGGCCGCCGCGGCCGTCCGGTCACCGGTCCGGGCAACCGTCCGCTGAAGTCCCTGAGCGACATGCTCAAGGGCAAGCAGGGCCGGTTCCGCCAGAACCTGCTCGGCAAGCGCGTTGACTACTCGGGCCGTTCGGTCATCGTCGTCGGCCCGCAGCTGAAGCTGCACCAGTGTGGTCTGCCCAAGCAGATGGCCCTGGAGCTCTTCAAGCCGTTCGTGATGAAGCGCCTGGTTGACCTCAACCACGCGCAGAACATCAAGTCGGCAAAGCGCATGGTCGAGCGTTACCGCCCGCAGGTCTGGGACGTGCTGGAAGAGATCATCACCGAACACCCGGTGCTGCTCAACCGTGCACCTACCCTGCACCGTCTCGGCATCCAGGCATTCGAGCCGCAGCTCGTGGAAGGCAAGGCCATCCAGCTTCACCCGCTGGTTTGTGGCGCCTTCAACGCCGACTTCGACGGCGACCAGATGGCAGTCCACCTGCCGCTGAGCCCCGAAGCCCAGGCTGAAGCCCGCATCCTGATGCTGTCCTCCAACAACATCTTGAAGCCGTCGGATGGCCGTCCGGTGACCCTGCCTTCGCAGGACATGATCATCGGCCTGTACCACCTGACCACCAAGCGTGTTGGTTCGGCAGGCGAAGGCCGCGTGTTCGGTTCGGTAGCCGAAGCCATCATGGCCTACGACGCCCGCGAGCTGCACCTGAACTCCCAGATCAAGATCCGCCTCGAGGGCTTTGTTCCTTACGCCGGCTGGGAAGCTCCGGAAGGTTGGGAACCGGGTCAGACCGCGCTGGTCGAGACCTCCCTCGGCCAGGTCCTCTTCAACGAGACCCTGCCGGAGGACTACCCGTGGGTTGAGGCTGTTGCCGACAAGGGCGAGCTTTCCCGGATCGTCAACGACCTCGCGGAGCGCTACCCGAAGGTGGTCACGGCCGCAACGCTGGACAACCTGAAGGACGCCGGTTTCTACTGGGCGACCCGCTCGGGCGTCACCGTGGCAATCTCCGACATCGAGGTGCCCACCTCCAAGCCGGAGATCCTGGCCGGTTACGAGACCATGGCTGCCAAGATCCAGGGCCAGTACGACAAGGGCCTGATCGACGACGACGAGCGTCGCCAGGAACTGATCGAGATCTGGAACAAGGCCACCAACGAAATCGCCCAGGCGATGCGTGACAGCCTGTCCCCGATGAACACCATCAACCGCATGGTGTCCTCCGGTGCACGTGGTAACTGGATGCAGGTCCGCCAGATCGCGGGTATCCGTGGTCTTGTGGCCAACCCGAAGGGTGAGATCATCCCGCGTCCGATCAAGTCCTCCTACCGCGAGGGCCTGTCGGTGCTGGAATACTTCATCGCCACGCACGGTGCCCGTAAGGGTCTGGCCGACACCGCACTGCGTACCGCCAACTCGGGTTACCTGACCCGTCGTCTGGTGGACGTTTCGCAGGACGTCATCGTCCGCGAAGAGGACTGTGGCACCGAGCGCGGTCTCATGACCGCAATCGCCGTGCCGGACTCCAACGGTGAGCTGACCCTGGACGAGAACGTCGAGAACAGCGCCTACGCACGTACCCTCGCCGTCGACGTCGTCGACTCCAAGGGTGCTGTGCTGGCTGCTGCCGGCACCGACTGCGGCGACGTCGTCATTGCCGAGCTGCTCGCAGCCGGCATCACCGAGGTCAAGGTCCGTTCCGTGCTCACGTGTGAGTCCAAGGTCGGTACCTGTGCGCTCTGCTACGGCCGTTCGCTGGCTACGGGCAAGACCGTGGACATCGGAGAGGCTGTCGGCATCATCGCGGCACAGTCCATCGGTGAACCCGGTACCCAGCTGACCATGCGTACGTTCCACACCGGTGGTGCCGTTTCGGCCAGCGGTGGCGACGACATCACGCAGGGTCTGCCCCGTATCCAGGAGCTCTTCGAAGCCCGTACTCCGAAGGGTGTGGCACCGATTGCTGAAGCAGCCGGCCGCATCACCATCGAAGAGTCCGAGCGCCAGATGCGCCTCATCATCACCCCGGACGATGGTTCCGAGGAGATCGCCTACCCGGTGCTGCGCCGTTCCCGCCTCCTCATCGAGGATGGCGAGCACGTCAGCGTCGGCCAGAAGCTGATCAACGGTCCTGTGGACCCGAAGCAGGTTCTGCGCATCATGGGTCCGCGTGCCGCCCAGAAGTTCCTGGTGGACGAGGTCCAGGGCGTTTACCGCAGCCAGGGCATTGGCATCCACGACAAGCACGTGGAAGTCATCGTCCGCCAGATGCTGCGCCGCGTGACCGTCATCGAATCCGGCGACTCCGAGCTGCTTCCGGGCGAGCTCGCTGAGCGCAGCCGCTTCGAGGACGAGAACCGCCGCGTGGTGTCCGAGGGCCGTACCCCGGCTTCCGGCCGTCCGGAACTGATGGGTATCACCAAGGCATCCCTGGCAACCGAGTCCTGGCTGTCGGCCGCTTCCTTCCAGGAGACCACCCGCGTCCTGACGCAGGCGGCCATGGAAGGCAAGAGCGACCCGCTGCTCGGCCTCAAGGAGAACGTCATCATCGGTAAGCTCATCCCGGCCGGTACGGGCCTGCCCCGTTACACCGAGGTCACAGTGGAGCCGACTGAGGAAGCAAAGGCAAGCCTGTTCACGGGCCCCAGCGCTTTCACCGACTTCTCGTACGACGCCCTGGGCGGCGACGGAGCTCCCGAGTTCCACGCCATCCCGCTGGACGACTACGACCTCGGCAACGATTTCCGCTGACGAGTCCGTAACTCAAAGGAAGGACCCCGCACTCGGTGAGTGCGGGGTCCTTCCCGTTGCGGGGCGCCCTTGCCCGCGTGCCCGTGAAGGTGCCCGACGACGGCGGCCGGCACCCGCCGTCGTGGTTCTGCCCTCTACACCCGATTAAGGCCTCAGATCAAGCCATGCTAGAATTTTGGTAATTGTTCTGTGTGGCAGTGGATGAAGGCCGCCGCAGCATCATTTTGGTTTTGTTCTCATGATGTTTGGGTGGAGCCTGTTTCCGGGTTGCGGGCAACGTGCGCAACGAATGCCGCACTTTTGCACGCCCACGGTCTTCGGGCCAGGGTCGCATGGACAACGCCAAAGCTCTCACGCAAACACAGGCCAATGCCTGGGCGCGGAGCAGAGATCAACCAACGGAGAACACGAAAGTGCCTACGATTAACCAGCTGGTCCGCAAGGGCCGCACGCCGAAGGTCTCCAAGACCAAGGCTCCCGCGCTTAAGGGCAGCCCGATGCGCCGCGGTGTTTGCACCCGCGTTTACACGACCACCCCGAAGAAGCCGAACTCGGCTCTCCGTAAGGTTGCTCGTGTCCGCCTCAACGGTGGCGTTGAAGTTACCGCCTACATCCCCGGTGTTGGCCACAACCTCCAGGAGCACTCCATCGTGCTGGTCCGTGGTGGTCGTGTGAAGGACCTTCCGGGTGTCCGTTACAAGATCGTCCGTGGTGCCCTCGATACCCAGGGTGTCAAGAACCGCAAGCAGGCCCGCAGCCGCTACGGCGCAAAGATGGAGAAGAAGTAATATGCCTCGCAAGGGTCCGGCCCCGAAGCGGCCGCTCGTTTCCGATCCCGTTTACGGTTCCCCGTTGGTCACCCAGCTGATCAACAAGGTTCTGATTGACGGCAAGAAGTCCACCGCAGAGCGCATCGTTTACGGCGCACTTGAAGGTGCACGCGCCAAGTCCGGCGGCGACCCCGTCGCCGCCCTCAAGAAGGCCATGGACAACGTCAAGCCTTCCCTCGAGGTCCGCTCCCGCCGTGTCGGTGGCGCAACCTACCAGGTTCCCGTTGAGGTCAAGCCGGGCCGTTCCACCGCCCTGGCCCTCCGCTGGCTGGTCGGCTACTCCAAGGCCCGCCGCGAGAAGACGATGACCGAGCGCCTCCAGAACGAAATCCTGGATGCGTCCAACGGTCTCGGTGCCGCTGTGAAGCGTCGCGAAGACACCCACAAGATGGCCGAGTCGAACAAGGCCTTCGCACACTACCGCTGGTAAAACTTCCCGTTCGCCGCCGGCTCCGACGAGCTGGCGGCGAACGTGTAGTCCATCCGAAAGGGAGACCCCGTGGCACAGGACGTGCTTACCGACCTTAACAAGGTCCGCAACATCGGCATCATGGCCCACATCGATGCCGGCAAGACCACCACCACCGAGCGCATCCTGTTCTACACAGGTGTGAACCACAAGATCGGCGAAACGCACGACGGTGCTTCGACGACTGACTGGATGGAACAGGAAAAGGAACGCGGCATCACCATCACGTCTGCCGCCGTGACTTGCTTCTGGGACAAGAACCAGATCAACATCATCGACACCCCGGGCCACGTGGACTTCACGGTCGAGGTTGAGCGCTCCCTGCGCGTCCTCGACGGCGCCGTTGCTGTCTTCGATGGCAAGGAAGGCGTCGAGCCGCAGTCCGAGACTGTGTGGCGCCAGGCCGACAAGTACAACGTGCCGCGTATTTGCTTCGTCAACAAGATGGACAAGCTCGGTGCCGACTTCTACTTCACCGTAGACACGATCATCAGCCGCCTCGGTGCCAAGCCGCTGGTCCTCCAGCTGCCCATCGGTTCCGAGAACGACTTCGTCGGCGTCGTGGACCTCCTCCAGATGCGCGCCCTGGTTTGGCCGGGCGATGCCAAGGGTGACGTCACCATGGGTGCCAAGTACGAGGTCCAGGAGATCCCCGCCGATCTCCAGGCCAAGGCTGAGGAATACCGCGCGCAGCTCGTTGAGACTGTCGCCGAGTCTTCCGAAGAGCTCATGGAGAAGTACCTTGAGGGTGAAGAACTCACCCTCGAGGAGCTCAAGGCCGGCATCCGCAAGATGACCATCAACTCCGAGCTCTACCCGGTTCTCTGTGGTTCTGCCTTCAAGAACCGCGGCGTACAGCCGATGCTCGATGCTGTTGTCGACTTCCTGCCGAACCCCCTCGACGTCCCGCCCATGGTCGGCCACGACCCGCGCGACGAGTCCAAGGAACTGACCCGCAAGCCTTCTGCCGAAGAGCCGTTCTCGGCCCTGGCGTTCAAGATCGCTGCGCACCCGTTCTTCGGCCAGCTCACCTTCATCCGCGTGTACTCCGGTCACGTGGAAGCAGGCGCCCAGGTGGTCAACTCCACCAAGGGCAAGAAGGAGCGCATCGGCAAGCTGTTCCAGATGCACGCCAACAAGGAAATGCCTGTTGAAGGCGCTACCGCCGGCCACATCTACGCAGCTATCGGCCTCAAGGACACCACCACGGGTGACACCCTGTGCGACGCGTCCGAGCAGATCGTCCTGGAATCCATGAGCTTCCCGGAGCCCGTGATCTCGGTCGCGATCGAGCCGAACACCAAGGGTGACCAGGAGAAGCTCTCCACGGCTATCCAGAAGCTCTCCGCTGAGGACCCGACCTTCCAGGTCTCCCTCAACGAAGACACCGGCCAGACCATCATCGCCGGCATGGGCGAGCTCCACCTGGACATCCTGGTGGACCGCATGCGCCGCGAATTCAAGGTCGAGGCAAACGTCGGCAAGCCGCAGGTTGCGTACCGCGAAACCATCAAGCGCGCTGTAGAGCGTCACGACTACACGCACAAGAAGCAGACCGGTGGTTCGGGCCAGTTCGCAAAGGTCCAGATCGCCATCGAGCCGATGGACACCACCGACGGCGAGCTCTACGCATTCGAGAACAAGGTCACCGGTGGCCGCGTGCCCCGCGAGTACATCCCGTCCGTCGACGCGGGCATCCAGGATGCACTCACCGACGGCGTTCTGGCCGGTTACCCGGTTGTCGGCATCAAGGCCACCCTGATTGACGGCGCGTACCACGACGTCGACTCTTCGGAAATGGCCTTCAAGATCGCCGGGCGCATGGCATTCAAGGAAGCTGCGCGCAAGGCGAACCCGGTCCTGCTCGAACCGATGATGGAAGTTGAGGTCCGCACCCCTGAGGAATACATGGGTGACGTTATTGGTGACCTGAACTCCCGCCGTGGCCAGATGCAGTCCATGGAAGATGCTGCCGGCGTCAAGGTGATCCGTGCGCACGTTCCGCTGTCCGGAATGTTCGGCTACATCGGTGACCTGCGTTCGAAGACCCAGGGCCGTGCTGTGTACTCCATGACGTTCAACAGCTACGCCGAGGTCCCGAAGGCAGTTGCCGACGAGATCATCCAGAAGACCCGCGGCGAGTAATCACCGACGGAAAATCCAGGATGCTGGCCCGTTCCGGGAAAGCATTCAGTGCAGGCGCCGGGCTGTAGCCCCGGCCGCGGTCCGGCTCCTGCGCGAACAGACTCCAGGTACTAGCATTGGTTCCTGAATCTGCAATTTCACCAAAACCAAAGCCCCCAAGTAGACTTGCTGGAGTTTCTGCCGCGAAAAGCGCGGCCGAGGAGCAACTCACTTGAAATCGTTCTAGGAGGAACCTGTGGCAAAGGCAAAGTTCGAGCGGACTAAGCCGCACGTCAACATCGGCACCATCGGTCACGTTGACCACGGTAAGACGACGCTGACTGCCGCCATTTCCAAGGTGCTGTACGACAAGTACCCCACTCTCAACGAGAAGCGTGACTTCGCGTCGATCGACTCTGCTCCGGAAGAGCGTCAGCGCGGTATTACCATCAACATCTCGCACGTTGAGTACCAGACCGAAAAGCGCCACTACGCACACGTGGACGCTCCGGGTCACGCTGACTACATCAAGAACATGATCACCGGTGCTGCCCAGATGGACGGCGCAATCCTCGTGGTTGCCGCTACCGACGGTCCGATGGCCCAGACCCGCGAGCACGTCCTGCTCGCCCGCCAGGTTGGTGTTCCCTACCTGCTGGTCGCGTTGAACAAGGCTGACATGGTTGAGGACGAGGAACTCCTCGACCTCGTCGAAATGGAAGTTCGTGAGCTCCTGAGCTCGCAGGGCTTCGACGGCGACGACGCTCCGGTCATCCGCGTTTCCGGCCTGAAGGCCCTCGAAGGCGACGCTGAGTGGGTCAAGTCCATCGAAGACCTCATGGAAGCTGTCGACAACTCGGTTCCGGACCCCGTTCGTGACCGCGACAAGCCGTTCCTGATGCCGATCGAAGACGTCTTCACGATCACCGGTCGTGGCACCGTCGTTACGGGCCGCGCCGAGCGTGGTACCCTCGCGATCAACTCCGAAGTTGAAATCGTTGGTATCCGTCCGGTCCAGAAGACCACCGTTACCGGTATCGAGATGTTCCACAAGCAGCTCGACGAAGCATGGGCCGGCGAGAACTGTGGCCTCCTGCTCCGCGGTCTGAAGCGCGACGACGTCGAGCGTGGCCAGGTTGTCGTCAAGCCGGGTTCCATCACCCCGCACACCGACTTCGAGGCCAACGTCTACATCCTTTCCAAGGACGAAGGCGGACGCCACAACCCGTTCTACTCGAACTACCGCCCGCAGTTCTACTTCCGTACCACGGACGTAACCGGCGTTATCACCCTGCCGGAAGGCACGGAAATGGTTATGCCTGGCGACAACACTGAGATGACCGTTGAGCTCATCCAGCCGATCGCAATGGAAGAGGGCCTCGGCTTCGCAATCCGTGAAGGTGGCCGCACCGTTGGTTCGGGACGTGTCACCAAGATCCTCAAGTAGTTCCTACTTGTAGATCGGTGGAGGACCGGACGCCGGGCGTCCGGTAGCAAACCAAAAAAGAGCCCCGTCACCTTATGGTGGCGGGGTTCTTCTTTGCCGTCGTCTAAGTATCGACGGCATGATTCCGGCGTGCCTTGCTCAAGGACTGGTACCAGTAGTACGAGTCCTTCGGCGTTCTCTCGAGGGTCTCGAAATCCACGTGCACCAGGCCGAACCGCTGCGAATAGCCGGCGGCCCATTCGAAGTTGTCCAGCAGCGTCCAGACGTAGTAGCCCAGGAGTTCGACGTCGTCCGCGATCCCGCCGGGGGCGGTGGCGCTCAAGGCCTGTTCAAGGTGCGAAGCCAGGTAGTTGATGCGGTCGGTGTCGTGAACCGGGCCCTGGGTGTGGTCCGGCTCCGGAAAGCTTGCGCCGCTCTCAGTGATGAAGAGCGGAGGCAGCGCCGCGCCGTAGCGGTCTTTCAACTCCCGCAGCAGGATCCCGAGGTGTTCCGGAGCTACAGGCCAACCGAATCCCGTGGTTTCGTATTCGGGGAAGGCTGCAAGGTGGAACGGCAGCTTGGCCATCATGTCCGGGGTGTTCCAGTGCGCGGTTCCGTCGCCGCGTCCCGAGGCCACCTTGATGGGGTAATAGTAATTCAACCCGTAGAAATCCAACGGCTGGTGGATCGTCTTGAGGTCTTCGTCGGGGACCTTGCTCAAGGCCCGGAACCAAGGCTTCACCTGCAGTGGCGGCTTCGGATACCTCCCCAGCAGGATGGGATCGGCATACACCCTGTTGAAGATGAGGTCGAAGGCCTTCGCCATGAGCCCGTCGGCCAACCGTTTGCTTGCGGGCCGGACCGGGGAATGGACATTGGCGACGCCGACAGCGCCGGCCACGCCCGCGGCGCGCAGCGCTTGGACGGCCAGGCCGTGGCCCAGCAACTGGTGGTGGGCAGCCGGCAGCGCGTCGAATAGCAGCCGCCTGCCGGGAGCGTGGACGCCGAGCGCATAACCCTGCAACGCGACCGAGACGGGTTCGTTGAGGGTGACCCATTGGGCCACGCGGTCACCGAGGCGGTGCGCCGCCGCAGCGGCGTACTCGGCAAACCGTTCCGCCGTCGCCCTGTTCAGCCAGCCGCCGTCGTGCTCCAACTGCAGGGGAGTATCCCAATGGAACAGGGTCACCATGGGGGAGACCCCGGCCTTGAGGAGTTTGTCGATCAGGCGGTCGTAGAAGTCCAGGCCCGGTTGGTTGATGGGTCCCTTGCCTCCGGGCTGGATCCGCGGCCAGGAGAGGGAGAACCGGTAGGAATCAACACCCAGGTCCTGCATGAGGGCGATGTCCTCGTCCGTACGGTTGTAGTGGTCGCAGGCGACTGCGGGGGAGTGCCCGTCAACGATCGTCCCGGGCTTCTCGGCAAATGCGTCCCAGCTCGACGGTCCGCGTCCGTCCGCCGTGAGTGAGCCCTCGATCTGGAAGGCCGCCGCAGCGACTCCCAAGGTGAAGTGCCGGCGGATCCGGCTTGCAAGATCCTCCACCGTGGCAGTATCTTGGACGGTCATGCCCCAATCATCCCGACGGCTGGAGCCGATGGCAATGGTCCGTTGAGGCCCGATTGGCTTCTGCCGGGGAATTCCGGCATACTAGATGAGTTGTTCAAGCGCTTCTTCGCGTCCCGATCCGGATAATGCCGGGTGTCAGGGTCCAAGCTGAAGCCCAAACATAACCCAGATCCCCAAAGGAACACGGTCGCGTCCGCTCAGAAGTTGCGACACGCCCGACCGCGGGGGTCGGTTACGCCGGCAGGTTGAGGAACCCGGATCTTTCCGGATTCAGCTTGTGCGGCGGGTGGTAGTACTGCTTCAAATGCTTCGGCAGCCACATACAACACGTAAGTGAACAGGGCAGCCTTTATCCGAGGGCAGCAAGGACTGAAAGAGAGTCAGGCGACATGGCGGGACAAAAAATCCGCATCCGGCTGAAGTCATATGACCACGAGGTCATTGATGTTTCAGCGCGGAAGATCGTTGAGACGGTCACGCGCGCAGGCGCAACGGTAGTGGGCCCCGTGCCGCTGCCGACGGAGAAGAACGTGTACTGCGTTATCCGCTCTCCCCACAAGTACAAGGACAGCCGCGAGCACTTTGAAATGCGTACTCACAAGCGTCTGATCGACATCATCGACCCCACGCCCAAGGCTGTTGACTCGCTCATGCGTCTCGACCTGCCGGCCGACGTGAACATCGAAATCAAGCTGTAGGGAGGTGCTGAGAAAACTATGACCGCAACCCGTAACGTAAAGGGCCTGCTGGGCACGAAGCTCGGCATGACCCAGGTCTGGGACGAGAACAACAAGCTCATCCCGGTAACTGTCGTCCAGGCTGACTCCAACGTCATCACCCAGCTGCGCAACGCAGAGACTGATGGCTATGTCGCCGTTCAGATCGGCTACGGCCAGATCGATCCCCGCAAGGTCACCAAGCCGCTGGCTGGTCACTTTGAAAAGGCTGGCGTAACTCCTCGCCGCCACGTCGTCGAACTGCGCACTGCAGACGCCGCATCTTACGAACTGGGCCAGGAGCTTTCTGTTGAGCTCTTCGAAGCCGGCCAGAAGATCGACGTCGTCGGTACCAGCAAGGGCAAGGGCTTCGCCGGTGTTATGAAGCGTCACGGCTTCTCCGGTGTTGGAGCCTCCCACGGTGCGCACAAGAACCACCGCAAGCCCGGTTCCATCGGTGGCGCATCCACCCCGAGCCGCGTCTTCAAGGGTCTGAAAATGGCCGGTCGCATGGGCGCAGTACGTCACACCACGCTGAACCTCACCGTTCACGCCGTCGACGCCGAGAAGTCGCTGCTCCTTATCAAGGGTGCCGTCCCCGGCGCCCGCGGCCAGGTCGTCCTCGTACGCACCGCCGTGAAGGGAGCCTAGTTAGATGACTAGCACTGTCAAGGTAGACCTGCCTGCAGAGATCTTCGACGTCCAGACCAACGTGCCGCTGCTGCACCAGGTCGTCGTCGCACAGCTCGCTGCTGCTCGCCAGGGTACCCACAAGACCAAGACCCGCGCCGAAGTTTCCGGTGCAGGCCGCAAGCCGTTCAAGCAGAAGGGCACCGGCCGCGCCCGTCAGGGTTCCATCCGTGCTCCGCACATGACCGGTGGTGGCATCGTCCACGGCCCGACGCCGCGTGACTACAGCCAGCGGACCCCCAAGAAGATGAAGGCTGCCGCACTGCGTGGCGCCCTGTCCGACCGCGCCCGTAACGGCCGCATCCACGTCGTTTCCGAACTGGTCGCCGGCACCAAGCCGTCCTCCAAGGAAGCACTGGCCGCGTTGCGTGCAGTCTCCGATCGCCGGAACCTGCTCGTTGTCATCGAGCGCGCCAACGATGTTGCCGCACTGTCCGTGCGCAACCTCGCAGAGGTTCACGTTCTGTACGCAGACCAGCTGAACACCTACGACGTGTTGGTTTCCGACGACGTTGTCTTCACCAAGGCTGCGTTCGAGGCTTTCATCGCTGATAAGGCAAAGAACGAGGAGGATGCCAAGTGAGTGCAGCCACCATCAAAGACCCGCGCGACGTCATCATTGCACCCGTCGTCTCGGAAAAGAGCTACGGCCTGATCGACGAGGGCAAGTACACCTTCCTGGTGGACCCTCGCTCGAACAAGACCGAGATCAAGCTGGCCGTGGAGAAGATTTTCTCCGTCAAGGTCGAATCGATCAACACCATCAACCGTGCCGGTAAGCGCAAGCGGACCAAATTCGGCTGGGGACAGCGCAAGAGCACCAAGCGTGCGATTGTCACCCTCAAAGAAGGCACAATCGACATCTTCGGCGGTCCGCTCGCGTAGCGGAGACCACTTTAACGAGGAAATGAATTATGGGAATCCGTAAATACAAGCCGACTACCCCGGGCCGTCGTGGCTCGAGCGTAGCCGACTTCTCCGAAATCACGCGATCGACTCCGGAAAAGTCGTTGCTGCGTCCGCTGCACAAGACCGGCGGCCGTAACAACACCGGTAAGATCACTACCCGTCACAAGGGTGGTGGCCACAAGCGCCAGTACCGTCTGATCGACTTCCGTCGCCACGACAAGGACGGCGTCAACGCCCGCGTTGCCGAAATCGAGTACGATCCGAACCGCACGGCTCGCATCGCCCTCCTGCACTACGTTGATGGCACCAAGCGTTACATCATCGCCCCGAACAAGCTGTCCCAGGGTGACTTCGTCGAGGCTGGTCCCGACGCTGACATCAAGCCGGGCAACAACCTGCCGCTGCGCAACATCCCGGTCGGTACCGTTATCCACGCAGTCGAACTGCGTCCGGGTGGCGGCGCCAAGATGGCCCGTTCCGCAGGTGCTTCGGTACAGCTCGTCGCCAAGGAAGGCCGTTTCGCCCAGCTGCGTCTGCCCTCCGGTGAAATCCGCAACGTTGACGTGCGCTGCCGCGCAACCGTCGGCGAGGTCGGCAACGCCGAGCAGTCCAACATCAACTGGGGCAAGGCCGGCCGCATGCGCTGGAAGGGCGTCCGCCCGACCGTGCGTGGTGTCGCCATGAACCCGGTCGACCACCCGCACGGTGGTGGTGAAGGCAAGACTTCCGGTGGACGTCACCCGGTCAACCCGAACGGCAAGCCCGAGGGCCGTACCCGCCGCCCCAACAAAGAGAGCGACAAGCTTATTGTTCGTCGCCGTCGTACTGGCAAGAACAAGCGATAGGAGCCTGGACACATGCCACGCAGCCTGAAAAAAGGTCCTTTCGTTGACCAGCACCTCTTTGTGAAGGTCGCCAGGGAAAACGAAAAGGGCACCAAGAACGTCATCAAGACCTGGTCCCGCCGTTCGATGATCATCCCCGACATGCTGGGTCACACGATCGCCGTACACGACGGACGCAAGCACATCCCGGTGTTTGTCACTGAGTCGATGGTCGGGCACAAGCTCGGCGAATTCGCTCCCACGCGGACATTCCGCGGCCATGTCAAGGACGACCGCAAGGGCAAGCGCCGCTAAGGCGCTGGTTCTTCGGCTAAGACGAGAGAAGGAAAGCAATGGAAGCCAAGGCTATTGCGCGTCACATCCGCGTAACGCCTATGAAGGCCCGGCGCGTCGTCAACCTTGTTCGTGGTAAGCAAGCGAATGAGGCTCTGGCAATTCTGAAGTTCGCCGAGCAGGCAGCTTCGGAGCCGGTATTCAAGGTAGTTCAGTCGGCAATGGCAAACGCACGGGTCCTCGCGGACCGCGACGGCGTTGCCTTTGACGACGGAGACCTCTACATCAGCGAAGCGTTTGTTGATGAAGGCCCGACCATGAAGCGGTTCCAGCCGCGTGCACAGGGTCGCGCATTTCAGATCAAGAAGCGCACGAGCCACATCACCGTGGTAGTCGCTACCCCGGAGAAAGAGGAGGCTCGCTAAGTGGGACAGAAAGTAAACCCGCACGGGTTCCGACTCGGCATCACCACCGATCACGTATCGCACTGGTTTGCTGACAGCACCAAGGCCGGGCAGCGGTACAAGGACTTCGTTCGCGAAGACATCCGCATCCGCCAGCTCATGTCCACGGGCATGGAGCGCGCCGGCATCGCCAAGGTCGAAATCGAGCGCACCCGTGACCGTGTCCGCGTGGACATCCACACGGCTCGCCCGGGTATCGTCATCGGCCGCCGCGGCGCAGAGGCAGACCGCATTCGCGGCGAGCTCGAAAAGCTCACCGGCAAGCAGGTCCAGCTGAACATTCTCGAGGTCAAGAACCCCGAGATGGAAGCACAGCTTGTTGCCCAGGGCGTTGCTGAGCAGCTGACTTCCCGCGTGGCTTTCCGCCGTGCGATGAAGAAGGCAATGCAGTCCGCACAGCGTGCGGGTGCCAAGGGTATCCGTATTGCCTGCTCCGGCCGACTGGGTGGCGCAGAAATGTCCCGCTCGGAGTTCTACCGCGAAGGCCGTGTGCCCCTGCACACCCTGCGTGCGAACATCGACTACGGCTTCTACGAGGCCAAGACCACCTTCGGCCGCATCGGCGTGAAGGTCTGGATCTACAAGGGCGACGTCACCGCCAAGGAACTGGCTCAGCAGGCAGCTGCTGCTCCGTCCCGCGGCCGCGGCCCCAGCGACCGCCCGGGCCGCCCGGGTGGCGCCGACCGTGGTGACCGCCGTCGTCGTACCGACCGTCCGGCAGCTGACGCAGCACCCGTTGCTGCAGAGGCTCCGGCAGCTGAAGCTGCTGCTCCCGCAGCAGAAGGAGGACAGGCTTAAATGCTTATCCCACGTCGAGTCAAGCACCGTAAGCAGCACCACCCGGGTCGTTCCGGCGCTGCAACGGGCGGCACCAAGGTCACCTTCGGTGAGTACGGCATCCAGGCTCTGAGCCCGGCCTACGTCACGAACCGTCAGATCGAGTCTGCCCGTATCGCGATGACCCGCCACATCAAGCGTGGCGGCAAGGTCTGGATCAACATTTACCCGGACCGTCCGCTGACGAAGAAGCCGGCCGAAACCCGTATGGGTTCCGGTAAGGGTTCTCCGGAATGGTGGGTCGCAAACGTCAAGCCGGGCCGCGTTCTCTTCGAACTCGCCGGTGTCAATGAAGAGGTAGCTCGCGAGGCACTGCGCCTGGCAATCCACAAGCTGCCGTTGAAGGCACGCATTGTGCGTCGCGAAGGTGGTGAATAGAAATGGCAGTAGGGTCGAAGGATCTCGCACCCGCACAGCTGGACGGTTTCGACAACGAGCGTCTCGTTGAAGAACTCCGCAAGTCCAAGGAAGAGCTGTTCAACCTGCGTTTCCAGTCCGCCACCGGACAGCTGGAGAACCACGGTCGTCTGCGCGCGGTAAAGAAGGACATCGCACGCATCTACACCGTTCTCCGTGAGCGCGAACTGGGCATTCGTGCCGAGGTTGCCGCACCGGTTGTGGAAGCCAAGGAAGAAAAGAAGTCCAAGAAGGCAGCAGCCAAGGCTGAGAAGGCCGAAGCCGAGGCTGGAGAGGACGCCAAGTGAGCGAACAGAAGGAAACTGTGACGGAAACAGCAGCCAGCGCTGGACAGCGCGGTTACCGTAAGACGCGTCGCGGCTACGTTGTCTCGGACAAGATGGAAAAGACCATCGTTGTCCAGGTTGAAGACCGCGTGAAGCACGCTCTGTACGGCAAGGTTATTCGCCGCACTTCGAAGGTCAAGGCTCACGACGAACAGAACACTGCCGGCATCGGCGACCTCGTTCTGATCGCCGAGACCCGTCCGCTGTCCGCCACCAAGAACTGGCGGCTCGTGGAGATCCTCGAGAAGGCTAAGTAATCCCGCGCCGGGCTTTGTCCGGCAGCGATATGGATTGGCTGGAAGGCCCGTATTCCGTAAGGGATGCGGGCCTTTCCGCATTTCGGTCCCTAGCATAAAACGTGCTAGGATATTGAGTTTGTATGGCGCCAGTTGTGCGTCGACAACCAACCTCGTAAACAATCGTGCCGCGGCATACTGCCCCGAGCAGTTATTTCCGCAAGGGAAGCTGATGCTGGCGGCACGGGAGTTTAGGCCTGCACTGGCAAAATCCAGGCAGGTCAAGAGACACCCCGATCAACCGTTCCGCAAGGCTCATTCCGTATGCACCATTTCGGTCTGAGAACCGGCGCGACGCAAGGAGTAAAAATTGATTCAGCAGGAGTCGCGACTGAAGGTCGCCGACAACACGGGTGCTAAGGAAATCCTTACCATTCGCGTTCTCGGTGGATCCGGCCGTCGCTACGCAGGCATTGGCGACGTCATCGTCGCAACCGTCAAGGACGCTATCCCGGGCGGCAACGTAAAGAAGGGTGACGTCGTCAAGGCTGTCATCGTTCGTACCAAGAAGGAACGCCGCCGTGCGGATGGTTCCTACATCAAGTTTGACGAGAACGCAGCTGTGATTCTGAAGAACGACGGCGACCCCCGCGGTACCCGTATCTTCGGCCCGGTTGGTCGTGAACTCCGTGACAAGAAGTTCATGAAGATCGTCTCCCTGGCCCCGGAGGTGCTTTAGTCCATGGCTAAGATCAAGAAGGGTGACCTCGTTCAGGTCATCACCGGAGCCAAGCAGGAGCGCGGCGGCGACCGCGGCAAGCAGGGTAAGGTTTTGCGCGTTTACCCGGAGGCCAACCGCGTTCTGGTAGAAGGCATCAACCGAGTCACCAAGCACACCAAGGTCGGTCAGTCGCAGCGCGGCACCAAGACCGGTGGCATCGAGGTCGTCGAGGCCCCGATCCACGTCTCCAACGTTGCTCTTGTTGACCCCTCGACCAAGAAGCCGACCCGCGTTGGTTTCCGTCTCGAGACCGTTGAGAAGGACGGCGTCTCCAAGACCGTCCGTATCCGCGTGTCCAAGGCATCCGGGAAGGACATCTAATGAGCGAGACACTGTCTGAGACCGCCGCAGTGAGCAAGATCGTTCCGCGTCTGAAGACGAAGTACGCCGATTCCATCAAGCAGACCCTGGTTGAGGAATTCAAGTACGAGAACGTGAACCAGGTTCCCCGCCTGGTGAAGGTTGTTGTGAACATGGGTGTTGGAGATGCCGCCAAGGACTCCAAGCTGATCGACGGCGCTGTCCGCGATCTCACCCTGATCACCGGCCAGAAGCCGCAGGTAACCAAGGCCCGCAAGTCGATCGCCCAGTTCAAGCTGCGCGAAGGCATGCCCATCGGTGCACACGCAACTCTGCGTGGGGACCGTATGTGGGAATTCGTGGACCGCCTCGTGACCCTCGCCCTGCCCCGTATCCGCGACTTCCGCGGCCTCAACGGCAAGCAGTTCGACGGCAACGGCAACTACACCTTCGGTCTGACCGAGCAGGTTATGTTCCACGAAATCGACCAGGACTCCATCGACCGCGTTCGCGGTATGGACATCACGGTTGTCACCACTGCCAAGACCGATGACGAAGGCCGTGCGCTGCTCAAGGCACTTGGCTTCCCGTTCAAATCCGAAGACTAATAACTACGTAGTAGGTCCGGCCGCGGCTGTTTTTTAGCCAACGCGGAAACCATTACGAGGAAGGGCAAGAGCCCACAATGACTATGACAGATCCTGTCGCAGACATGCTTACGCGTCTGCGCAACGCCAACTCGGCTTACCACGACACCGTGAGCATGCCGTACAGCAAGCTCAAGGCACGCGTTGCCGACATCCTGAAGGCAGAGGGTTACATCGCTGGCTGGAAGGAAGAGGAAGCCGAAGTCGGCAAGAAGCTGACCATCGACCTCAAGTTCGGTCCGAACCGCGAGCGTTCGATCGCTGGTGTCCGCCGCATTTCCAAGCCCGGTCTCCGTGTTTACGCGAAGTCCACCAACCTGCCTCACGTGCTGGGTGGCCTGGGTATCGCAATCCTGTCCACCTCTTCCGGCCTCCTGACTGACAAGCAGGCCGGCAAGAAGGGCGTGGGCGGCGAAGTCCTCGCGTACGTCTGGTAACGGGAAAGGAAGAGAATAATGTCACGTATTGGACGTCTCCCCATCACCGTTCCCGCCGGCGTCGAAGTCAAGGTTGATGGCTCCGTCATCAACGTCAAGGGCACCAAGGGCGAGCTGAGCCACACTGTAGCCAGCCCGATCGAGGTCACCCTGGACGAAAACACCTTGACCGTCACCCGCCCGAACGACGAGCGCGCTTCGCGTTCCCTGCACGGCCTGACCCGCACCTTGATCGCCAACATGATCGAGGGCGTCACCAAGGGTTACGAAAAGAAGCTTGAAATCGTTGGTACCGGTTACCGCGTTCAGGCCAAGGGTGCTGACCTTGAGTTCGCTCTCGGCTTCAGCCACCCGGTCAATGTCTCCGCTCCGGAAGGCATCACCTTCACGGTGGAGGGGCCGACCAAGCTCTCCGTCGCTGGTATCTCCAAGCAGCAGGTCGGCGAGGTTGCTGCCAACATTCGCAAGCTGCGCAAGCCTGACCCCTACAAGGGCAAGGGCGTCCGTTACGCCGGCGAAGTTATCCGCCGCAAGGTCGGAAAGGCTGGTAAGTAAACCATGGCCATCGCAATTAACAAGAAGCGGTCGAACAAGAGCAAGTCTGCTTCGCGCAGCCGTCGCCAGCTTCGTATCCGCAAGCGCATCACCGGCACGGCTGTTCGTCCTCGTCTGGTCGTCAACCGTTCCGCACGCCACATCTTCGTCCAGGTTGTCGATGACAGCAAGGGTGTAACCGTGGCCTACGCTTCCACCCTGGAAGCCGACCTTCGGGCATTCGACGGCGACAAGACTGCCAAGGCCAAGCGCGTCGGCGAGCTCGTTGCCGAGCGTGCCAAGGCTGCAGGCATCGAAGCCGTTGTCTTCGACCGCGGTGGTAACAAGTACCACGGCCGGATCGCCGCCGTCGCTGACGGCGCACGTGAAGGTGGGCTGGCACTGTGACCGAAGTAAATAAGGAAAAGGACGCTGTGTCTGCTGAACAGAATGTGACTGAAGCTGCAGCTGCTGAGGCAACTGAGACTGCTGCTGCCACCGATGACCGCCGCGGCGGCCGTCGTGGCGAGCGTGGTGACCGTGGCCAGGGCCGCGGCGACCGTGGTGGCCGTGGTGGCCGCGACGGCGGTCGCGAGGCCGAGAAGAGCCAGTTCGTAGAGCGCGTTGTAACCATCAACCGCGTTGCCAAGGTCGTCAAGGGTGGTCGTCGCTTTAGCTTCACCGCTCTCGTCGTCGTCGGTGACGGCAACGGCATGGTCGGCGTTGGCTACGGCAAGGCGAAGGAAGTTCCGGCGGCTATCGCAAAGGGCGTTGAAGAGGCCAAGAAGTCCTTCTTCCGCGTTCCCCGCGTTGGCAACACCATCCCGCACCGCGTGCAGGGTGAGGCCGCAGCAGGCGTTGTCATGCTGCGTCCGGCTTCCCCGGGTACCGGTGTTATCGCCGGTGGTCCGGTCCGCGCGGTACTGGAGTGCGTCGGTATCCACGACGTTCTCTCCAAGTCGCTCGGTTCCTCCAACGCCATCAACATCGTTCACGCGACTGTTGAGGCCTTGAAGGGACTGGAAGAGCCCGCTTCGGTGGCAGCCCGCCGTGGCCTGCCGCTGGACGAGGTTGCTCCCGTTGCCTTGGTGCGCTCACTCCAGAACCAGAAGGCAGGTGTTTAGTCATGGCTAAGAACCTGACTCCCTCCGACGCCCAGTTGGAGATCACCCAGATCAAGGGCGTCATCGGCGCCAAGCAGAACCAGCGTGAGACCCTGCGGTCCCTCGGCCTCAAGCGCATCGGACACACTGTTGTCCGTACCGCTGACGCCGTCACCGTCGGAATGCTCAACACGGTTCCGCACCTCGTGAATGTTGAGGAGGCGAAGTAATGGCTGAGAACAAGACTGCCGAAAAGGCACAGAACGAGGCTGCTGACAAGCAGAACGCTCTGAAGGTTCACCACCTGCGTCCCGCCCCCGGTGCCAAGACTGCCAAGACCCGTGTTGGTCGTGGTGAAGGCTCCAAGGGTAAGACCGCAGGCCGTGGTACCAAGGGTACGAAGGCCCGCTACCAGGTCAAGGCTGGCTTTGCCGGCGGCCAGCTGCCGCTGCACATGCGCCTGCCGAAGCTTCGCGGCTTCAAGAACCCGTTCCGGGTTGAGTTCCAGGTTGTAAACCTGGACAAGCTCAACGAGCTGTTCCCGGAAGGTGGCGCTGTCACCGTCGAGTCCCTGGTCGAGAAGGGTGCCGTTCGCAAGAACCAGCCCGTCAAGGTGCTGGGCACCGGCGACATCACCGTCAAGGTTGACGTCACCGCCCACGCTTTCTCCTCCAGCGCGGCTGAAAAGATCGCAGCAGCAGGCGGAACCACCACTGCCCTCTAAGGGCTCTGGGGGCGATCGCCCGCTGTGAAAAGACTCCCGGAGCGGAGGGTTTCGGCCCCCGCTCCGGGAGTCTTTCCATATTGCTCACACGCCTCGATTGTTCGCATGGCGCATCAAACCGTTAGACTCGGGTGTTGGGTTTCATTGACCCCTTTCGACACCCTTGGACTTTTAACTCAGGAGGACGCTTGCTAAGCGCATTCGGCCGGGCATTTCGGACGCCTGATCTGCGACGCAAGTTGTTGTTCACGCTGGGAATCATCACAATCTTCCGCTTGGGAGCTTTTATCCCCTCGCCTGGTGTGAGCTACCAAAATGTTCAGCAATGTTTGTCAAGCAATCAGGACCAGGGCAGCCTCTACCAGCTCGTCAACCTGTTCAGCGGTGGTGCACTGCTGCAGGTTTCGATCTTTGCCTTGGGGATCATGCCGTACATCACGGCCAGCATCATCGTGCAGTTGCTCCGCGTGGTCATTCCGCGGTTCCAGCAGCTGTATGACGAAGGCGCCTCGGGCCAGTCGAAGCTGACGCAATACACGCGTTACCTGACCATCGCTCTGGGCTTGCTGAACGCCACCACCTTGGTGTCCCTGGCACGGTCCGGGCAGCTGCTGCCGAACTGCCAGCTGCCGATCATTCCCGACACGAGCATCATCGCCACGATCCTCGTGGTTATCACCTTGACGGCCGGCACGGGCCTCATCATGTGGATGGGCGAACTGGTTACCGAGAAGGGCGTGGGCAACGGTATGTCCCTGCTCATCTTCACCTCCATCGCTGCAGGCTTCCCGACCTCGCTTGGTGCCATCTGGAACTCCAAGGGGCCGGGCACCTTCTTCACGGTCTTGGCGATCGGCCTCGTCACCGTTGCCCTCGTGGTCTTCGTGGAGCAGTCCCAGCGGCGGATTCCGGTCCAGTACGCCAAGCGTATGATCGGCCGGCGCACCGTGGGGGGCACCAGCACCTACATCCCCATCAAGGTGAACATGGCCGGCGTCGTGCCCGTCATCTTTGCCTCCTCGATGCTTTACCTGCCAGGCCTGGTTGCCCAGTTCAACCAGCCGAAGGCCGGAGAGTCCATCGCCCCGTGGGTTGAGTGGATCAACAACAACCTCACCAAGGGCGACCACCCCATCTACATGACGCTGTACTTCGTCATGATTGTGTTCTTCACCTACTTCTACGTCGCGATCACCTTCAACCCTGAAGAGGTCTCGGACAACATGAAGAAGTACGGCGGGTTCATTCCGGGCATCCGGGCGGGTAAACCGACCGCGGACTACCTGCAGTACGTGCTTTCCAGGATCACCCTCCCCGGCGCCTTCTACTTGGGCTTCGTGGCGTTGATTCCGTTGGTCGCACTCGTCCTGATCAACGCCAACCAGAACTTCCCGTTTGGTGGCACGTCAATTCTGATCATGGTGGGTGTGGGCCTGGAGACCGTCAAGCAGATTGATGCGCAGCTACAACAACGTCACTACGAAGGGCTTTTGCGATGACGAGAATGCTGATCATTGGACCCCCGGGTTCGGGCAAGGGAACCCAGGCTGAGCGGATTTCCGAGCGCTTGGGCGTAGTCGCCATTTCCACCGGCGACATCTTCCGTGCAAACGTCAAGGGCGAAACCCCGCTGGGTATCGAAGCCAAGAAATACATGGACAACGGCGACTTCGTTCCGGACAGCGTCACCAACAAGATGGTCCGCGACCGCCTGAGCGAGAGCGACGTCGAGAACGGCTTCCTGCTCGACGGGTACCCGCGCACCACCGCCCAGGTGGAATACCTGGACCAGATCCTCGCGGAACGGGAAGAGAAGCTCGACGTCGTGCTTCAGCTGACCGCCGACGACGAGGAACTGGTGAAGCGTTTGCTGGGCCGTGCCAAGGAGACCGGGCGCTCGGATGACAACGAAGCTGTCATCCGCCACCGCCTGGACCTCTACCACGAGCAGACCGAGGCCGTCGTCGCCAAGTATGCAGAACGCGGCATCCTGACCCAAGTCGATGGCATTGGCGGCATCGACGAGGTTACGGACCGTGTGCTGCTGGCCATCGAGGCGGCCAAGGCAGTCTAGTTGCCGCACCACCGTTGAAAAGGGTGTGTCCCGCGCCGGAGCTGAAGCTTCCACGCGGGGCACGCCCTTTCCGTTCCCCTTCCGCAGGACCCAGACCTCGGGAAACCAGGGCGTCCGCGGCTCCGGTTTCGGGCAGGGCCGCTGATGCGGGAAAATAGGAGACCAGAGGTGGCTGCTTCCGCGGCCAGCCACAAGCAGCACACCACAAGAGGAGACCATGGCGTTCGGCCAGCCCCGCATCGAATACAAGACCAATGAGCAAATGCGCAAGATGCACGAGGCCGGATTGGTCCTCAGCAGAGCGCTCGACGCGGCCGTTGAAGCTGCGAAACCAGGCGTGACCACGCGCGAGATCGACGCCGTGTTTGCCGCGGTCCTCATCGACGCTGGTGCAAAGTCGAACTTCCTCGGGTACCACGGCTTCCCGGCCACCATCTGCACGTCGGTCAACGAGGAAGTGGTCCACGGCATCCCCGGTGACCGTGTCCTCCAGGACGGGGACATTATTTCCATCGATGGCGGGGCGATCGTTGACGGTTGGCACTCCGACTCGGCGCGCACTGTGATAGTCGGTACAGCGGATCCTGAAGACCAGCGGCTCTCGGATGTCACCCAGGCCGCCATGTGGCGTGGAATTGCCGCTTTGGCGAAGGGCAAGTTTGTCGGCGATATCGGCAATGCCGTGGACGACTACGTCTCCTCGGTGCCAGGAAAGCCTCTCGGCATCCTTGAAGACTACGTTGGGCATGGCATCGGTTCCGAGATGCACATGGCGCCAGATGTGTTGAACTACCGCACCACGCACCGCGGCCCGAAGATCCGGCCGGGACTGTGCCTAGCGATCGAGCCCATGCTCGTCCGCGGCAGCATTGAAACCGCAACACTCGACGACGACTGGACTGTGGTGACCACCGACGGCAAGCGTTCGTGCCAGTGGGAGCACTCGGTCGCCGTCCACGAAAAGGGCATCTGGGTGCTGTCCGCGCCCGACGGCGGTGCAGAGCAGCTGGTGCCGCTCGGCGTCGTACCTGTTCCGATTCCCTGACCTTTCTTCGACACAAAAAATCCCTGGCGACACCGGAATTCCGGAGTCGCCAGGGATTTTACGTGTCGGAGGTGATCCTAGCTCTTGAGCTTGGGCTTCACGTCCTTGGTGTAGATGCCATCGAGCGTTGCCTTGAGGTCCGTCATAGTGGCCTTCACGTCGCCCTGCTGGGTGAGGATCTTGGCAGCGGACTTGGCCATCTCCTGGTCGGCGCCGGGCAGGAATACGCGGGCGTTGTCCTGCACCCTGGTCACTTTGAGCTGGTCCATGGCGGTTTTGATCTGCGGGGTCTTGGCAAGGACTGCGGTCATGTCCGCGGAGACGCGCGACGGCATGTAGCCGGTCGCAGCGGAGAATGCAGCGGTGTTCTCCGGCTCGGTCATGAACTTCAGGAAGGTGGCAGCGGCGAGCTGGACTTCCTTGCTGACGCCGCTGGGAATCCCGAGTCCCGCGCCGCCGGTGGGGCAGACGTTGGTCTCGGCCTTCGGGCCGCCCGGCAGGAAGCCGACGCCCACGTTGAACTTGGCGGACTTCAGTACGCCCAGGAGGTCGCCGGTGGAGGAGATCGTGGTGGACGCGATGCCCGCGGAGAAGTCGTCAGCAGCGTTCTTGGAGGAGACGCCGGCCCACTTGTCCTTGTAGATGGAGTCCTGGGCCCACTGCAGGGCAGTGACGGACTCGGTGGAGTCGCAGTTGAGGTTCCAGCCGTTGGACCAGCTGCCGCCCCAGCCCCACAGCATGTTCTGCAGGGTCCAGCCGGCATATCCGGCCAGGGCCGGGTACATGTATGCGTACTTCGCGCCGGAGCTGGCCTGGAGCTTGGGGGCCCACTCGGCGAACTCCTGCCACGTCTTGGGAGCGCGGTCCGGCAGGCCGGCGGCCTTGAAGTGGTCCTTGTTGTAGTAGAAGAGCGGGGTGGAGCGGCCGTACGGGAGTGCCCACTGCTTGTTGGCGTACTGGTAGTCCGCTACGAGGGACTTCTGGAAGTCGTCGATCTTGATGTCCAGCTGCTTGACGAGACCGTCCAGCGGGATGATGTTGCCGTTGGTGTAGTAGCGGAACCACCAGACGTCGGAGAGCACCACGAGGCCGGGCAGGGCAGACTTCGCAGCCTGCGACGTCTGGAACTTCTGGGCGATTTCCTCGTAGTTGGCGCCTGCCGTCACGAGGTTCACCTTGATGTCCGGGAACTTCGCCTGGAACTTTTCGATGATGGATTGCTCGACGGCCTGCGACTGGCCGGGGTGGCTGGTCCAGAAGTCGAACGAGCCGGCAGGCTTGACTCCCGAGAAGTCGATGTCCGCCGGGGCGCTGCTCGCTGCGCTGCCGCCGGTCGACGGACCGCCGCATGCTGCCAGGGCGGCGGCGCCGATTCCGAGTCCGGCGAGCCCCAGGAAGTTTCTACGATCAAGGTTCATTGTCATGTTTGGTCCTCTCGAGGATGGGAAAAGCGGTGATGGGGTGGAGTGAAAACGGGGTGTTGCTAGCCGGTGACGCTGCCCTGGGTGAGGCCGGCAACGATGTAGCGTTGCAACGCGGCGAAGACCAGGAGGATGGGGAGGATCACGAGGACGGCTCCGGCCATCAGGATGCCCCAGCCCGCGCCGTTGCCCTCGGAGTTTTGAAGGAGGGTCAGGCCAACCGGGAGGGTCATCGTTTCCGGCCGGTCCGTGATGATCAGGGGCCAGATGTAGTCGTTCCATTCGCTGACCACGGTGACGAGGGCAACCGTGGCGATCGAGGGCAGCGACACAGGGACAACGACCTGCCACAGCCTGCGCCAATGGCCCGCGCCGTCGATTTCCGCGGCTTCGAGGATGGATCCGGGAAGGGTCTTGAAATGCTGGCGGAGGAGGAAGGTTCCGAAGGCCGTGCCGAGTCCCGGAAGAATGATTCCCCACAGGGTGTTCTTCCCGCCAATTCCCGCGATCAGGATGTAGTTGGGGAGGATCGAGACCTGCGGCGGCACCATCAGGGCCACGAGGATCACGACGAAGATGACGTTCTTGAACGGGAAACGGACGAAAACCAGGGCGTACGCAGTCAGGATCGCCAGGATCACCTTGACGGTTGAGCCGACCGTCGTGACGATCAGGCTGTTGAGGAAGAACCGCGCGAACGGCACTGTGGTCATGGCCGCCTGGTAGTTCTCCAGGTTCAAGCTCTGCGGGAGGATCTTGAGATCCGTGGTGACGATCTCGCCGGGCTGCTTGAACGAGCTCAGCAGCATCCACAACAGTGGCAGGACCACGACGAGGGTGGCCACGATCAGCGGGATGTAGCCTCCGGCCACTGTCTGGACGAGATTTGCGCGGGAGAAAGGCTTGTCGCGCCGCACCGGGAGCTCAGGGCCGCCGTCGGCGGCTTTCACGCTGCCGGCGCCGCTCGCGGGGTTGGGGCTGACGGGGGACAGCGTGCTCATGAGTAGTGCACCTTCCGTTCGACGAACCGCAACTGGAGCACGGTAATGATGAGCAGGATGGCGAAAAGCACCACCGAGATAGTGGCGGAGTAGCCGGCTCGGTTGTAAGCGCCGAAGGCCTGCAGGTAGGCCTCATAGATCAGGGTGTTGGTGCCGTTGCCCAGCGGCGTCATGATCCGGATCAGGTCGAAGGCCTGGAGCGAGCTGATCATCGTGGTGATGAGCAGGAAGAACGTGGTGGGCGAAAGCAAGGGAACGGACATGCTCATGAAGCGGCGGAAGCCGTTGGCGCCATCCAGGGAAGCTGCCTCCATGACGTCCTTCGGGAGGCCCTGCAGCCCGGCGAGGTAGACGACCGCGCAGTAGCCCAGGTTCTTCCAGATATAGACGATGATGACCATCACGAGGGCGAGCTGTGGATCGTTGATCCACTGGGGGCTCTGCTGGCCGATGCCCCGGAGCAGCCAGGACAGCACGCCGTACCCGGGGTCGAAAATGAACAGCCAGACGAGGCCCACGCCCACGCCGCTGAGGACGTAGGGGGCGAAGACGGCGGAACGCGCGAAGGTGGTGCCCCGGACCTTCGCGTTCAACGCGAGGGCCACCAAGAGGCCCAGAACCATGGACCCGCCCACAGTGACCACGGTGAAGATGAGGGTGGTGCCGAGTACATGCGGCGCGTCGGAGCTTGTGAAGAAGCTGACGTAGTTGTCGAGGCCCACAACCGTGGCCGAGGCGGAGCCCAAGGTCCAGTCGAGGGTCGAGTAGTACATGTTATTGATGAGGGGCAGATAGGTGAACACGGCGATCAGCGCGAGGTTCGGCAAGGCCAGCGCCAGGAATACGAAGAAGTCGCGGCGGGTACGGCCGGACCAGCGTCCCCGGCGCTGGGCGGACGGGACAGTCTTCGCGGGGGCCGCAGGGCTGCCAGTCAGTTGTCTTGTCATGGGAGGTCTCTAACGGTTCGCAGATATCGGGGCGCGCCCGGCTCGGACCGATAGGCCAAGGGGCGGCTTCTTTTAGCTCACCACACGCGAACTCTTGTCAAGTCAAAAAAGGGCCCGTTCGCGGGATTGTTGGACGAGCCTTTTGCGCCCGTTCACTCGATGTTTCGTGTCGGGTGGTTCCGTGTTCACATTCGAGGCGCGACTATCGTTTTGTGTTCGGCGGGAGGCCGGTGTGCTGTTTAGGCGGCCCCCTTGGGGCCAGCAACTCCCGGCCGGACGGGTGGAGCACAATAGGCACATGACTTCGAAGATCACTGATGTGCCAGGGGTTCGGGTGGGACACGTCCAGCGGACCGGCGAGGGCTGGTTGAGCGGAGTAACCGTTGTCCTTCCGCCACCGGGAACGGTCGGTTCAGTGGACGTACGCGGCGGCGGCCCGGGCACGCATGAGACAGATGCGCTCGACCCCACCACCCTGGTGCCCACGGTCGACGCGGTGGTGCTGACCGGCGGCAGCGCCTTCGGTTTGGTGACGGCCCACGGCGCCCAACGCTGGTGCGAAGAACAAGGACGCGGTTTCGCAGTGCCGGGGGGAGTGGTGCCGATCGTTCCGGCCGCTGCCATTTTCGACTTGGGTCGCGGCGGTGACTTCGCCGCCCGTCCCGACGAGGCCATGGGATACGAAGCGGCCGGGGCGGCTGCGGCTTCGAGCGAGCACGCCGCCGTCGGGCGCGGAAACGTGGGCGCCGGGACCGGTGCGTTGATCGGCCGCGGCGCGTTCAAAGGGGGAGTGGGCACCGCGTCGATCACCCTCGACAACGGCGTGGTGGTGGGCGCGCTCGCTGTGGTCAACGCGCTCGGGATGCCTCTTGGCTCACCGTCCCGGCGGCCGGACTCCGGCACCTCCGAACCGGCGGGGCCTCCCATGCTGAACACCACCCTCGCCGTCGTCGCCACCAACGCGGTCCTCAACCCCGCCGAATGCAAACGCACCGCAAGTGCCGCGCACGCCGGCCTCGCCCGGGCGCTAAGTCCTTCCCATACCCTCGCCGACGGCGACACGGTGTTCGCGCTGGCGACCGGCGCCGTCGGGCTCGACCGCAGTTCGGAACAAGCGCGGCAGGTTTCGCTCATCACCTTGCAAAGCGCGGCGGCCGACGCCGTCCGCCTGGCTGTCCTCGACGGCGTAGCGGCCGCGGAATCCATCACGACGCCGGCAGGTACCTTTCCTGCCTACGTCGCGGTTTAGCGGTATCCCCGGGGCTTCGCCGGCACCGGGAAGGATGACACCGTGCAGTTGTCTGCGCTAGCATGGGCGGATTTAACTTTCGAGCCGACTTGGCGTAGAGTTGTCTGTTGGTTGTCTGCACAGCCACGCCCATTTAACAGGTCGCGAGTCCTGCTTCGTGGAGTGGCAGGAGCTGGACTGTCAAACAAACAAAAACGTCCGCAGGATTTCCGGTGCCTATCGGAGGGCTGCGGCAAACAACAGTTAGCGGAGGATATGGCCAAGAAGGACGGGGTCATTGAGATCGAGGGCGTTGTGACTGAGGCGCTGCCCAACGCGATGTTTCGTGTTGAGCTCACCAACAAGCACATCGTTCTTGCACACATCTCGGGGAAGATGCGCCAGCACTACATCAGGATTCTCCCTGAGGACCGCGTAGTGGTGGAGCTGAGCCCTTACGACCTCACACGTGGTCGGATCGTCTACCGCTACAAGTAATTGCTGGGCGGCAGCCCTGGGGAAACTACATCCCAAGTAGTGCCGCCTCAGCCGACCAACTGCAACACGCAAAGGAACGCCATGAAGGTCAAGCCGAGCGTCAAGCAGATCTGCGACAAGTGCAAAGTGATCCGCCGTAATGGCCGGGTCATGGTGATCTGCGAGAACCCGCGCCACAAGCAGCGCCAGGGCTAATTCCCCGCAAGGGAACTAGCGCCCGCAAGGGCAAACCTGGGCTGTGCCCACGCAAGTAAATAAAAGGCAGCACAAGCTGAACTGGGACGTATGGAGCCCGGACAGCTAACCCCCGGTCGGAGGCTGGGGCCGCACTGAAAGTGCGGGTGTACTGCCTACGACCTCCGGTTTATTCAAGGAGTACCGCCACTATGGCTCGTCTCGCTGGCGTAGACATTCCCCGCGAAAAGCGGTTGGAAATTGCGCTTACTTACATCTACGGCGTGGGCAAGACCCGTGCACACGAAACCCTGGCTGCCACCGGCATCAGCGCTGACGTTCGCGTCAAGGACCTGACTGACGCCGAGCTGGTCCAGCTGCGTGACTACATTGAAGGCAACTACAAGGTTGAGGGTGACCTTCGCCGCGAAGTAGCAGCAGATATCCGCCGCAAGGTTGAAATCGGCAGCTACGAAGGCCTGCGCCACCGCAAGGGCCTGCCCGTACGCGGTCAGCGTACGAAGACCAACGCTCGTACCCGCAAGGGCCCGAAGCGCACCGTCGCCGGCAAGAAGAAGGCCGGCCGCTAGAAATAGCGGTTGTCTTCCCCCGATAACTTTCTGTAGGAGAAATAATGCCCCCGAAGACTCGTGGCGCGGTTCGCAAGCCGCGTAAGAAGGACAAGAAGAATATCGCGCTTGGACAAGCGCACATCAAGAGCACCTTTAACAACACCATCGTGTCCATCACGGACCCGAGCGGTGCTGTCATCTCCTGGGCTTCCGCCGGTGAGGTTGGCTTCAAGGGCTCCCGTAAGTCCACCCCGTTCGCCGCCCAGATGGCTGCCGAGGCCGCTGCAAAGCGCGCCCAGGAGCACGGTCTGCGCAAGGTTGACGTGTTCGTCAAGGGACCGGGATCCGGACGCGAGACCGCAATCCGTTCGCTGCAGGCCGCTGGCCTCGAGGTCGGCTCCATCCAGGACGTCACCCCCAGCGCCCACAACGGTTGCCGCCCGCCGAAGCGCCGCCGCGTCTAATTGGATTTTGGCCTTGCCGGCCGGGTCCGCACGGAGCAGCCTGCCTGTTCCGCGGTGCCCGGCCGGCAAAGCCGGAACCAAGCCGATTTCCACCACCTGTGTTGCGTCATATAGCGGATGCTCGCCGAAAGGAAACCTAAGTGCTTATTGCACAGCGCCCCACTCTGTCTGAAGAAGTAGTCTCCGAGAACCGCTCGCGTTTCATCATTGAACCGCTGGAACCGGGCTTCGGTTACACCCTCGGAAACTCCCTCCGCCGTACCCTGCTCTCCTCCATCCCCGGTGCTGCTGTAACCAGCATCCGGATCGATGGCGTGCTGCACGAGTTCACCACGGTTCCGGGTGTCAAGGAAGATGTCACTGAGATCATCCTGAACATCAAGAACCTCTCCGTGTCCTCCGAGCACGATGAGCCGGTTGTTGCATACCTGCGCAAGCAGGGCCCCGGAGTCGTCACGGCCGCGGACATCGCCCCGCCGGCCGGCGTCGAATTCCACAACCCGGATCTGCACATTGCCACGCTGAACTCGAAGGGCAAGTTCGAACTCGAACTGACCATCGAACGCGGCCGCGGCTACGTTTCGGCAGCTCAGAACAAGTCCGGCGACTCCGAGATCGGCCGTATCCCGGTCGACTCGATCTACTCGCCGGTCTTGAAGGTTACCTTCCGCGTGGAAGCTACCCGTGTTGAGCAGCGCACCGACTTCGACAAGCTCATTGTCGACGTCGAGACCAAGCCGGCTATCGCCCCGCGCGACGCCGTTGCTTCGGCAGGCACCACCCTGGTGGAACTGTTCGGTCTTGCACGTGAGCTGAACACCGCAGCTGAAGGTATCGAGATTGGCCCGTCGCCGACCGACGCTGCCCTGGCAGCCGACATGGCACTGCCGATCGAGGATCTGGACCTCACCGTCCGTTCCTACAACTGCCTCAAGCGTGAGGGCATCCACACCGTGGGTGAACTCGTTGCCCGCTCCGAGGCTGACCTGATGGACATCCGTAACTTCGGTGCCAAGTCCATCGACGAGGTCAAGGCAAAGCTGGTTGAACTGGGTCTGTCCCTCAAGGATTCCCCTCCCGGTTTCGATCTTGCAGCCCGCGCCGCAGCCATCGAAGAGGACGACGCCGCGTTCAGCGACGACGAGCTCTAACAAGCAGATCTTGGCCACTGAGTCCACGTTCGGACCCGGACGGCCTTCATTACAGGAGAAATTACTATGCCTACCCCCACTAAGGGTCCGCGCCTCGGAGGCGGTCCGGCTCACGAGCGTTTGATGCTCGCGAACCTGGCAGCATCGCTGTTCGAGCACAAGCGCATCACCACCACGGTCACCAAGGCCAAGCGCCTGAAGCCGTACGCCGAGCGCCTCGTGACCTTCGCCAAGCGCGGCGACCTGTCCTCCCGCCGTCGCGTGCTCGGCCTGATCAGCGACAAGGGCATCGTCCACGAGCTGTTCACCGACATCGCCGGCGCCGTCGCCAACCGCGATGGTGGCTACACCCGCATCACCAAGATCGGCAACCGCAAGGGCGACAACGCTCCCATGGCTGTCATCGAGCTGGTTCTTGAGCCGGTTTCCCCGAAGCAGGCTGTAGTTGCCGAGGCAACTGCTGCTGCCAAGAAGGACGCTGAGAAGGCTGCTCCGGCTGCCGAAGAAGCCGCTCCGGTTGCTGATGAAGAGGTCGTCGAGACCGAAGCTGTGGCTGAAGCCCCTGAGGCTGAGGCCGTTGAAGCCGACGCTCCCGAAGCCGAAGCTGCTGAAACCGAAGAGGCTCCGGCCGCTGAGGAAAAGAAGTAATTCACTGAATTCTTCACAGTAGACTTAAGTCTATGAACGAACGAAAACCCGCTGCCCCCGTTTTGGGGGGCGGCGGGTTTTTGCGTGTCAGGCTGGATCTTTCGTACGACGGCGGTCCGTTCAACGGATGGGCGCTGCAGCCCGGTCTGCGCACGGTGCAGGGATCGTTGGAAGAAGGATTGGCGCTGATTGTGCGGCGCCCTGTGCGGGTCACGGTAGCGGGGCGGACCGACGCCGGTGTCCATGCCCGTGGTCAAGTGGCGCACATCGACTTGTCCGAGGCAGAGTGGACCGGGCTCACGAGGGGCCACGAGATCGACCCCGCCGCCGCGTTGCTGCGGAGGCTTCGCGGAGCCCTGAGCCGGGTCCTGCGGGATGAGGCCGGCGCTATCGAAGTGCACGACGCCGGTTTGGCCCCTGAGGGATTTGACGCTCGCTTCTCAGCGTTGTGGCGCCGCTACAGCTACCGGATTGCCGACGGCCAGGAACGCTGGGACCCGGTCCTGCGCGGGGTGACCTTGTGGCACAAGGCCGCGCTGGACGAACGGGCGATGAATTCCGGGTCGGCGGCATTGTTGGGGCTCCAGGACTTCCGGGCATACTGCAAGCCCCGTGAAGGCGCCACCACGATTCGCGAGCTGCAGCGGCTGGAGTTCGTGCGCGGCAGCGACGGCGTACTGGTCGCCAACGTCCAAGCCGATGCGTTTTGCCACAACATGGTGCGTGCACTCGTTGGGTCCGCATTGCGGGTGGGGGAGGGCTTGGAGAGGCCGGAGTGGCTGCATGAACGTTTGCTCGCCGGGGTACGCGACGCGAAGTCGGTGCTGGCTGCGCCGCACCCCTTGATCCTTGAGGAAGTGGCCTATCCCTCTGACGCGGAGCTGTTCGCGCGGGCCGAGCTGACCCGGGCGCGCCGGGAGTAGTTGGGGCAGGTGCGCCGCGAGCAGGTCCTCCTCGACTCTGGGCATCGAGGAGGACCGGTCTTTGGGGTCTAACGGACGCTTTCTGCGTCAGGCCCGCTAGAACGCTCCGACGAAATTCTTCATGACGTTGATGACAGCCGGACCGATGATCACGATGAAGAGCGCTGGCAAGATGCAGAACATGAGCGGGAACAGAACTTTGATAGGCAACTTCATGGCCTTTTCTTCGGCCCTTTGGCGCCGCTTGATCCGCATCTGCTTTGCCTGCGTCCGGAGCACGTTCGCGATTGCAATCCCGTACGTGTCCGCCTGGACTACAGCCCGGACGAAGCTCCGAAGGTCCGGGACCGATGCCCTTTCAGCCATCGCCAGGTAGGCTTCCTTTCGGCTTCGGCCCACCTGCATGTCCTGGAGCGTTCGGGCTAGTTCTGTAGCCAGCGGCCCGTTTCCGTTTTGGGCTGCCCTCGCCATCGCAGATTCGAATCCGAGGCCCGCTTCGACGGAAATGAGCATCTGGTCAAGCGTATTGGGTAGTTCCAACGCGATCGCCTCCTGCCTTTTCGCCCCGCGGCCATGGATGAGAATGTCGGGAACGAAGTAGCTCAACGCCACCAGGAAAATGGTGAAAAGCACGGCGCCGGTGCTTGGCGTTCTGGAAACCCAGAGGAAGCCCAAGATGCTCACAACCAAAGCGATCGCCGGCTTGGCTATCAGGAGGCGCTCCAAAGGCATGCCGGCCGGCCTGCCGGCCCTTGCAAGGAGCTTGTCAAGCCAACCGGCATAACCGGCCGGCGTCAGGCGAAGCCCCAGAGCGACCCGTTTTGCCTCCGATGTGGAGCCAACCACAACGCCCCCGGTCGAGGCGACAGGGCCAGCATTTCCGCTGCGCCTAAGGTTGCTGCGAACTGCCGCCATCCCGCTTCGGTCAACCGAAATAAACGACCACACGATGTATGTGCAAGGCAGGACAACAAGCCCCACCATCAACCAGACCAGGGTAGTCACGATGCCCTCCTAGAACTTGATCTTGACGACACGGCTGAGCCAGAAACTGCCCGCAACCAGAAGCACGACGCCCGCGACCACCATCAGCCAACCCAACGGGCTGGTGTAAAGCGTGCCGACATAATTGGGGCTGGCCACGGTCAGGTAAAGGAACATACCGATGGGGAGGGCGACCAGGATGTAGGCAGAAAGTTTGCCTTCGGCGCTGAGCGACTGCACCTGGCCCTTGATCTGGGCCCTTTCCCGCACCGTTTCTCCGACGTGGTCCAATACTTCGGCTAGATCACCGCCGACTTCCCGATGGATTTCAATTGCCTGGGCGGTCCAATCGAAGTCCTCGCTGCGCAATCTGCGCGCGGCGTCGAGCATCGAGTCCTTCAAATCGCGCCCCAAGGCGGACTCGTTGACGAGCCTGGCGAATTCTTCCGAGGTAGGTGCTTCAGCCTCTTTTGCTACTGCGTCAACGGCCCGCAGCAGGCTGTGGCCCGCCCTGAGGCCACCTGAGAGCATCAACAGGGTATCGCCAAGCTGTTCCTCGAATTTCCGCCGCCGTCGGCTGGTTTTGAATTTCAAGAAGAGCACCGCGAGGAAGGGGGTTATCAACAGCCCCAGAATTCCAAGGAACAAACCTGACAAAACGAAACCGACGCCGCCGACTGTAACAGCGGTGCAGGCAACCAGCAGGATGAAATCGGATTGCCGCATTTTCAACCCCGCTTGTTCAAGCGAGTCCCGGTTGCCGAATTTGGCGTTCCGACTGACGTTGTGATCAAGGAAGGTTGTCGCCCGCCCGGAGGCGCGGGCAAGAAGCGAGGGTTGCTGCGGCGCGCCGGGCCGGCGTCGGGCCAGTGAGATCTGGTTCCGTGCCGATCCGATAGTAGTGAAGTACAGCGTGGCCAAGGCTACGAGCCAGAACCCGAGGCCAATCGCGAAAAAGGCAGGTTCAGCGCCGGTCATCGGAAAGCACCCCCAATAGGCATGGTCCCAAAGACAGCCGGCGAAAGCCCGATACCAAGATCCGCGAAGTGATCGACGAACCTCGGCCGCACGCCGGTCGGAACAGGGCGTCCCAGGAACCTGCCGTTGGCGTCCACACCGGCACCATAGTCAAAAACGAAGGCGTCCTGGAGAGTGATGATGTCACCTTCCATCCCCTGGACCTCCGTAACGTGGGTGACCCGACGGGTGCCGTCACGGAGACGGGAAACATGCACGATCAGATTGACCGCGGATGCGATCTGTTCGCGTATGGCACGGAGTGGCAAGTCCATTCCCGCCATCAAGACCAGAGTTTCAAGTCGGGCAATTGCGTCGCGGGGAGAGTTGGCGTGAACGGTTGAGATGGAGCCGTCGTGGCCGGTATTCATCGCCTGGAGCATGTCGAGGGATTCACCCCCGCGGACCTCGCCGATCACGATTCTGTCCGGGCGCATGCGCAGCGAGTTCCGAACCAGTTCCCGGATGCTAACTTCGCCCTTTCCTTCGATGTTTCGCGGCCGGCTTTCCAACCGAACCACATGCTCCTGCTGAAGCTGGAGTTCGATTGCATCCTCGATGGTGATGATGCGCTCGTCGGCTGGCAGGAACGACGACAGGACGTTGAGCAATGTGGTCTTTCCGGTGCCTGTACCGCCGGAAACGATGATGTTGAGCCGGCCTTGCACGCAAGCGTGCAGGAGCTCGGCGATCTCCGGCGTTATGGTGCCATAGGAGATCAAATTGGCCACCGTGAGGGGCACATGGCCAAATTTTCGAATGGTGAGTGTCGAGCCACCAACAGCCAGCGGCGGGATGATCGCGTTGACGCGTGATCCATCTGCAAGCCGTGCGTCGACGAGGGGCGAGGATTCGTCGATCCGTCTCCCGACCTTCGTGACGATGCGCTCAATGATCCGCCGAAGATGTTCTTCATCGCTGAATCGTGCGCCGGTCAGGTAGAGCTTTCCGGCCCGTTCCACATAGACCTTGTCGGGGCCATTGACCATGATCTCCGTAACGGCCGTCTCATCGAGGAACCTTTGCAGCGGACCGAGGCCCAGGACGTCATCGATGATTTCTTTGACGAGTCGTTGCCGCTCAAGCATGGAAAGCGGGATTTCGTCCTCGTCGATGATCGCGCGAAGCTCGTCCTTGACGTACTGGTGCAACTCCGCTTCCTCCATGGACGCATCGGTGATTCGGCTTCCCATCCGCTCGTAGAGAGCGGTCCCGGCACGGTCCTTGATTGCATTGAGCGCTTCATTCGTATCGGAGGAATGACGTTGTTCGACCGGTGTAGACGCGGGGTGACCCATGGGGTCGACCCCTCCGTTGCCCCACGGAGCCGCTTGGGAAGTTACCTCCGAAGCCGATGCGGCCGCCTTATCGAAATTGCGGGCTTCTTCCAGCCTTTTGCCGAGACTCATTGGACTACTACCCTTCTGTGAAGTTTCTTATGTGGCCGTTCTTCCCAAGACGGCTTGAACCGGTTGACCAGTTCGGACAGTCCCTTGGCGGCGGAATCCCTGGATCCGTCCTGCAACAAGGGCACTCCCTTGTTGGTTGAAAATGGGACTGCCGTGGAGCGGCGAAGGACGACGTCGACGGGCGAACCGATCGTGGACTCTATGTCCTGAAGGGTGAGGCCGCTGCGGCGGTCCGCGAAGTTCAGGACGATATGGCGCCTCTCCGGGAGAAGGCCCACCTCATTGAGAACGCTGAGTCCCGTCCGGAGCCCGCGGATGCTCGGAATATCCATCCCGCAGACCCACACGACATCCGTGGCAACCTCCAAAGTTGCGAGCACATGCTCACCGAGACCAGGGGCGGTGTCTACAACAACAAACTGAAACTCATTTGCCAGCTGTTTAATGAGGTGTCCCACTTGGTCACCTGATATCTGGTCAGCGTCCGCTGGATTGAGCGGCGCACAGAGTGCGTAAAGGCCGGCCTTATGCATCGTCAGATAGGACTTGAGCACCATGCTGTCCTGAACGGCAGCGCCATCCACAGCGTCCGTAAGAGTTCGCTCAGGATCAAGGTTGAGACCCGAAGCAACATCTCCAAATTGGAGATCCAAGTCCAGAACGACGACGCTCATCGGTGCCACCTTGGCCAAGCCGACCGCAAGGTTGGTGGTGACAGTCGTCTTGCCAACGCCCCCTTTAGGAGACATGACCGCGATGACGCGACCGCCGGTGGGCTGACTTTCAACTGAGCTTCCGAGGCCACGGCGCCTCCCGGCGGCGGCTAGGCTAGCGCGTTCCAGCATGGTCCGGATTTCCTCGGCGTCCGCGCTGGGTGAGAGTAGATCGCGGACCCCGGCGCGCATTGCGGGCAGGGCTATTTCGGACCGGCTTTCCGTGACAACAACGACGCTGATTTCCGGAAACTGAAGGTCGAAAAGACTGGCAAGCCGGATTGAATCCTCCAGCGGGAGGCCAGGACCGAGGAGGATGACCTCGGCAATCTCTCCCGTCAATACGCGCAGTATGTCCTCTGGGCTTGGTGGAAGGTAGTCAGCTGTGATCACGTGGAGGGTGCCGCGCAGGCCTGTAGCGGCATGCCGCGCCCTGCGCTCAAAGTCCGCATCGGACGTGATCACTACGAACCGGCTCATCGGTACAACTCCGTCTTCTTGATGACAATTGGTGCGTTCTCAGTCGCGGAGGCGGGTTCCTTGGTGAGCCACAACTTTCCGAACTCAGCCGCGAATGCCAATTTGGCTGAATCAACGTCGCTGCGGGCGAATGTCACGAGCAACTGGCCGGTTGGCAGTTCAGTGTTCGCTTGCTCCTGCGAGTTCGAAGTTGAGTTAGTGGCCTTGGCTTGGGAACGCTGCACGCTCGTGACCAGAACCTTGTGGAACAGCTCCTGGGACGTTGCTGGACTGGCGGAGTCGCCGCCGGATCCAGGAGGGAGGAGGACAACGATACCTACAGTGTCGCCGGCCGCGATTCGTCCTCCCACCACCCGCTGTGCCTCCAGCTGTACCGAGACTTCCTGCATGCCGGCCGGGACGGGAACAGAGCCAGGGGCCGCCAAGCTGCTGGGATCGACTAGCCGCGTCCCCAGCAGCGCCTCACCTGGCATCAGGTCGGTTGCTGCCACTTTCCCTTGAATGCCGTCCAGGCTCTTTAGCGCACCGTTGGGGACGGACGCTGTGGGCAATGACGTCAGCTTGACTGACGACCTAACCGTGTCGAGGCTCGCGCCTGAAGGGATCTGGGCCTGGACTACCAACACATCAACAGGTTGCAGGTCCTTCTGGGCCCGGGCTTCAGATCCTTGTACGTATGAGACCAATAGCAGTGTGCCGGCAATTGCGAGCACTAGTGCAACGATGCCTCCCAGTAGGCGTGTTTTCACTTTCTTCCCCTTAATCTGTACCTAATTACTGAGACCGATGTTTTCGGTTCCGAGGTCGGATCCACCGCCACCACTGCCAGCTGCGTCGATGGTCTGATATTTGATGAACTGTCCGATAATGCAGCGATCATTTCCGCTGGAACATGCCAGCGAACTAGTCATGTTGGGGTCCGATGCCTTGTTCCGGAATTCGTAGGGATTGCTGTTTCCAAATTTCCAACCCCAGATATTGAACGTTGCGTAGCCGATGATGTGGAATGTCCCGTTTTTGCCCTGATTGGTAGCATCGTCGAACACCGGAAAAGTCACCTTGGCTTGGCCGCCGCCAAGAATGGTGTCTTCCCAGCCCTGAAGCGTGTTCTTGCAAAGGGTCGGAGGGTTGTTTCCCGGATCCGAGCCGATGGTGTTGTTTCCGAGCTGGGTGGCTGCGTAACACGGAGAACTCTGCTGCAGCCAACCCCAACCGCCAGGTATTTGCGTACCGGAGGGGCCAGTGCATGTTCCGCCTGGCTTGTACGAGATCCTTTGAACCTGAGCGGTTTGACTACCGGACGACAAGTTGAAGCAGCTGTCCGAAATTGCCAGCGGGAAGGCGCCGCCCGAGCTGAGCGGCCCCCATTTTGCCTGGGCCGAGGCTCGGATATCCGCCGTCTGAATCCCGAGGGCGCGTGCGAAGACGAGAGAGAAGTGGTTGCTCGCTGACGGATCCTGGGCCTGGACAGTCACGTTCACCGTGTTGCCGCTGACTGTAGCTATGATCGCTTGTCCGTGGCTGTCCAGGGTATTGCCGTTGGCAAACTGCGCGGCATATGCCGTCTGGTCAGCGGGACAAGTCCCGGCCGCCAATTTTGAACACTTTTGGGCAATTGCTATAGCGGCGGCATCGGCCCCGTTCTGGAGTTGTGCGTGCTCGGAATACATCGAGCCCACGTCTACCGCGAAGGCCGCCATGCCAAGCAGGAACACCATGAGAAATGCCGTCATGGGAGCAGCCACGCCACGCTCCGATCGGCCGATCCTTATCCGCCGCATCGCATTACCCCTGTCCCTTTGACTGTGAGGCTGGCCGGCATTCCTGGAATCAGCGCCGGGAATCCGGTCATCCAGGAGGTTGTGTAACTTACGTTCGCTATCGCGTTATTGCCCGACGCGCATGCGCCGGTGCCTGAATAGCTCATCGTGATGTTTGCGGCGCTCAACGCGACGGAGGGCGCCGCAGCAACCCCTGCACTTTGGGCGCTGGATGCGCTGTAGCCGGAATCTGAACAGTGAATGGCCGCGTAGCGCGATGCTTCCCGGCCGGCTTCGGCGAGCGAAACCTGGATGTTGAATGCCCTGCCGAATTCCGCGATCCCCAGAACGAGGACTATCAACAGGGGGAAGATGAGGGCGAATTCGACCGCTACTGCTCCGGATTCCCGGTTAGCACCCGGCTTCGCGGTTGAGAGGTTACGGATTTTCATCACAGACCTGCCACAACATGTTCGAACCCTGGAACGAGTTGGGCGCCCAGGGTGGCGACGATGGCGAAAATAACCGTAGCGATGAACGCAACGAGGAGGCTGTACTCGACGGCGCTGACGCCGGCCTCGGAGCCACCCTTGGTCCGGAGAGTTTCCCTCAGACGCAGCGAGAGAGTGTTTATCTGAGACTTGAGACCTTGCACAACCCCTCCTTGGCGAGAGTGATTATCAAACGAAGAGCCCAGGGGCGAAGCGGTTACCAGTGGAGCAGAAGCCCGAACTGTTCCGCCCGCCCCTGGGCTGGTTGCTTTGTTGTTATTTGCTAAAGCTGGTTCGAGATCGAAGTGAATGCGGTATTGACCTGCCCGCCAAGAGTGCCGACGATCACGACGATGACGGCGGCGATGAGGGCCACGAGCAAACCGTATTCAACTGCTGTTGCACCGGCTTCGGATTTGAATAGCTGCTGCGCATGCCACCTAAGAAGAAGCAGCGCTTGCATCCCCCGAGACATCATCGGCTTGCTAGAGCTTGTTTGAGATGGTCGTGAAGGCGGTGTTGATCTGCCCGCCAAGGGTGCCGACGATAACGACGATGACGGCGGCGATGAGGGCTACGAGCAAACCGTATTCAACGGCCGTCGCTCCCTTTTCGGAAGTGAGGCGGTCTTTGACGCCGGCGACGAAAGCAATGACAGAAACCATGAGAGATGACATTGGAAAACCCTTCCCAGATAAGTGAATTTGTTTACGAATTCCCGCCGCTTACATATCCCGTTTAGCGGGTCCGGATTTCGATAGGACAAGAATTGCCCCTGGGAGGGTTAACAAACAATGCGTAGTGGTACTCGTCTTTTCCGGTACCGGTGGCGCGGCCTACTCGACGCGGCGCCCTGCGGTACTCGGTTTTTCTGCCTATGTACCATCCAAGTACTGGTACACGTGGGACTGGCGGTGACTGAGTGGACCTGGTCGGTTCGGCGTGGGCTCAGGCCAGGAGCAGCGCCACTCCAATTGCCGCTGCGAACATGGCTGGCCCATGGGCCACCTCGGAGGGCTTGTTTCCGCGGTTCAGCCGCAACATCAGCACCGTCATGACCCCGCCCACCACGAACCCCAGCAGGCCCCCATAGAACAAGTGGGTCCAGCCCAAGTAGCCCAAGTACATTCCGAGTGGTGCTGAGAGCTTCACATCGCCCATTCCGAGGCCGCCGGGAGAAATTAATCCAAGAATTAAGTAGCCGAGGAACAAAATGACGCCGCCGGCAGCCGCGCGCAGCAGTGCCGACCAGTCCGGAGCGAGCACGGCCGACATGGTTAACAGGCAGAAGCCGGCAGCAAGTAGCAGGAGGACTAGCGGGTTCGGCAGCAAATGGTGTTCAACATCTATACGTGACAGCTGCACCGCCATCATCCCCAGGAGCAAGTACGCCGGGAGCTCCGGCGAGAAACCAAAGCGCAGGGTCAGGAGGACAAACAACGCGCCGGTAACCACCGCCGTCGTGATCCTCACAGCGGGGGAGGGGAGCCCGCCAAGCCTCGGAAGGAACCGCGATATCAACAACTCGGCCAGGGGACTCAGCAGAAGCCCTGCAAGGCCCATGGCGCCCATAAACAAGGGCTGGGCGGCGGTTGCTGTCATGGCGTCTCCCGGGGGCTCAGGAACAGTTTCGGATGTTCGGGCTGACTGCCAGCCTATTTTGACCCTGCTGCCTCTTAGCGCTATTGTTGATAGTCGTTGTGCGTGTCCTATCTCGATGACACATGCCCGCTTGGGGATCCAGTTGCAGGATCATTAACTCGACAGGCATATCGAGACCTCGGGATGACTGGTACATAGAGTCCTCACCTCTGCTCCGGTAGCGCATACCTAGTAGGCGCACGCTTCAAGCGTGCCGCCTAAAACATGAACGCCAGAACAAGAACGAGGCAAAACCGTGCGTACGTACACCCCGAAGCCCGGCGATATCAACCGCCAGTGGCACGTCATTGACGCCACCGATGTTGTCCTTGGTCGTCTTGCCAGCCAGACCGCAACACTGCTGCGCGGAAAGCACAAGCCGACCTATGCGTCCCACATGGACATGGGCGACTTCGTCATCATCATCAACGCTGAAAAGGTTGCCCTGACCGGCGCCAAGCTGGAGCAGAAGCGCGCATACCGCCACTCCGGCTACCCGGGCGGCCTGACCTCCGTCAACTACGCGGAGCTGCTGGAATCCAACCCGGTCCGCGCCGTGGAGAAGGCCATCAAGGGCATGCTCCCGAAGAACTCCCTCGCTGCACAGCAGCTGAGCAAGCTCAAGGTCTACCGTGGTGCAGAACACCCCCACGCAGCCCAGCAGCCCAAGACTTTCGAAATCACCCAGGTCGCCCAGTAGTCCTGGCCACCAAACAACTTTTAACACAAGGAGAATCGTGGCTCAGAACGAAGAACTGACCGCTGAGGCCGTCGAGGCCGAAGAAAACCTCACCAGCTACACCTCTGAAAGCTCGGCTGCCGAAGCCGCGCCGAAGAAGGAGCGCCCGGCACTGACCGTTTCCGGTGCTGCTGTTGGCCGCCGCAAGGAAGCCGTTGCACGCGTTCGCGTTGTGCCCGGCTCTGGCAAGTGGACCATCAACGGCCGCGAGCTGTCGAACTACTTCCCGAACAAGCTGCACCAGCAGGACGTCAACGAGCCCTTCAAGATCCTTGACCTTGAAGGCGCCTACGACGTCATCGCCCGCATCCACGGCGGTGGCCCCTCCGGCCAGGCCGGTGCACTGCGCCTCGGTGTTGCTCGCTCGCTGAACGAGATCGACGTCGAGAACAACCGCGCCACCCTCAAGAAGGCCGGCTACCTGACCCGTGACGCACGCGTCATCGAGCGTAAGAAGGCTGGTCTCAAGAAGGCACGCAAGGCTCAGCAGTACTCCAAGCGCTAAAAATGCGCCTACCCGTTGTGGTGCCGCTGGCGCGACATCACAACGGGGCCCTCGGCGCTTTTTAGCGCTCGGATCCACAAGCGCTAAAAATGCGCCTACACGAGCGCTAATCCGCTTCGACGAGGCCCGTTCCGCCATTTGGCGGGGCGGGCCTCTGTCGTTTGTCTGCGACGCCAGGTCAGATGTTAGGGCCGGAGGGCGTAATACTGCGCTCCACCGATCGTTTGTGCCTTGTAATGGTTGCTCACCCAGGCGACTATTTTCGCGGCTTCGCCATGGCCGTCCAAGGTGGTTGGTGGCAGCTTCTGGATGACCATGGACCCGATGCGGCCAGCGTGAACAAAGTCTTGGAACTGTTCAAGCGTTGGATACGGGTCGGTTCCGTCGAAGCCCCCCACGGGCATCACCGCCCTCCCACTCGCGAGCTGGTAGTTGGCGGCAGATTCAGAACCAATCATGGCGGTGGGCCACGTGACACTTTGGGGTTCCTGCTGCAGCCGATCGATGACGCCGGCCACGGGGATGTCTCCGTAAGAAAGTATGAGGAGCGTCGGCGGGATGTTCGCCGGTAACTGCTGCCTGTCCGGGCTGTCTGTTCGGACGTGCAGGATGCTCGGGCCGGCTATCACTCCTGCCCCGACGTGCGGGCTCAAGGTGGTATTGGCCGACCAGAGCATGGGTCCCGCCAAAAGGGTCACCAGCGGCACCGCAACGGAGACCCACCGGACGCGAAGGTCCGGCGCGGGGATCACTACGAGTGCGGTCGATATGGACCCCAGGATGAGAAGCGCCTGCGGAAACCAGGGAAAATCGCTGGTTGAGCGTGCCGCTGAGACATATGCAAATATCATGCAAGCGAGCACGGCCATTCCGAGCCCGAGGCGCGGTTTCCAGTGTCTCCTCAACCGCACGAGGTGAAGGAACCCAACGGCGGCCAGGCAACTCAACGGTGGCACGGCCACGAGTGAGTAGTAGGGGTGGACGATCCCGGACATGAAAGCGAGGACAGTAGCCGAGGTAGCAAACCAGGCTGCGCACAGAAGCAGAAAAGCCCGCTTGGGCGTTCCGTCGGTACGTTTCCACAACAACCATCCAGTGACGCAGATCCCGGCCAGCGCAAGGGGCAGCAACCAGCCGAATTGACCGGTGAATTGTGGCTCGAGAAATCGCTGGAACCCCGTTTTGAGGTCGTCCGAATTTCCGGGAGTCATGGTTCGGACGGCGGCTTCGCCGGTCAGGCGATCAAGGCCGTTGTACCCCACGGTGAGTTCTATGACGCTGTTGTTCCTTGTGCCTCCAATAAACGGCCGAGAGGCCGGATCTGCTAGCTGCACGAGCATGAACCACCAGCCGCCCATAAGCCCGGCTACCGAGACGGCCGCACCGAAATGGATGAACCTCCTCATGATTGGGACTCGCGAAAAGACGAGGTAGCTCACTCCCAGGGCCGGCAGAATGAGCAGAATCTGTAGCTGCTTCGTCAGGAACCCGGCACCGACCAGTGCTCCCGCCACGAGCAGCCAGCGAAGCTTCCCCCGGTCGATTGCCTCGAGCGTCGCATAGGCGGTCCCGATCATGAGCAGAGTCAGCAGTGCATCAGGGTTGTTGTACCTGAACATGACGGTGGCCACCGGGGTAACCGCGAAGAAAAGCCCCGCAAGCAGGCCGGTTGCGGGGTCGGTTGGTTTCGCCACCATCCGGTAGAGCAAATAGACGCTGACTACTCCCATCAAAGCTTGCGGCAGGAGCATGCTCCATGAGTTGAGCCCGAAAATCCGCACGGAGAGGGCCATAATCCACAAAGAAAGTGGAGGCTTGTCAACGGTTATCGCATTGCCCGGGTCCGAGGAGCCGTAGAAGAATGCCGTCCAATCTTCCGAGCCGGCCATGGCGGCAGCCGAGTAGTAAGAGTTCGCCCAGCCGTTCTGGTCGAGTCCCCACATGTAAAGGACTGCCGTTAGAACCATGAGAGCAAAAATGGCGGGTCGCACCCACGCCTGGTTGGCGGGATTCCCGCGGAGCCACTCACGGATGACCCGCGACGGGTCCTTGATGACGGTACCCGGGACTGCTTGTCCGGGAAGGGGGCTGGTCTTGTTGCTCAAATTGCCAGCTGCTTAATGGTGGCCACCCCGCGCCGTTCCTCCGAACGACGCACCCGGAAGACCCAGATCCGGAGCAGAACGAAGCGGACGAGAGTGGCTAAGACGTTAGCGGAGGTCAGAACGATCAGCTCGGTCCGGGGAGACGCGTCCGCTTGCATTGAATGCAACAGCAGAAGGGAAGATGAGGTGATGCCCCAAGCCACCAAGAAAACAATGAGTCCTTGTATCTGCTGCGTGAAGAGCCGCTCCGGCCCGTGGATCCTGAACGTAAAGCGACGGTTGGCGGCGGTGTTTGCGATGGCAGTGAGGAGCAGGGCGAGGAAATTCCCTTGCTGTGCGCCGAAGGGCCCCTGGAAAAGCAGATATAGCAAAGCAAAAGCGAGCGTCGAGAACGCGCCGACGATTCCGAAACGTAGCACTTGCCCGAAGAAGCTCGGACGCGTCGGCGTCGCAATGGGTCCACGTCCCAATTCAGCGTAGATCGCCTGCAGGGGGATCTTCCCCTTCACCATGGAACCAGCGACCCGCACGAGGCCCTTGAGGTCGTCCACTGCGGTCTGGCGGATATCCACCCTGCTGTCTGGATCGTCAATCCAGTCGACGGGAATCTCGTGGATACGAAGCCCTGCCCGCTCCGCCAAGATCAAAAGCTCGGTATCGAAGAACCAGCAGTTGTCCTTCACATAGGGCAGGAGCCGGTGCGCGACTTCTGCCCTGACAGCTTTGAAGCCGCACTGGGCGTCGGAAAACTGAACCTGCATGGTCCGTTTAAGAATCAGGTTGTAGCTCCGGGAGATGAATTCCCGTTTCGGGCCCCTCACCACCCTTGAACTCCGGCCAAGGCGGGTGCCGATGCTGATATCCGAGTGCCCGGAAAGCAGGGGAGCGATAAGCGGTGGCAAAGCCGCCAAATCGGTCGAGAGATCTACGTCCACATACGCGAGAACTTTGGCTTCGGACGACGTCCAGGCGTCCCGGAGCGCGAAACCCCGCCCTTTTGTCTCAAGGCGCCGATAACCGACATTGGGAACCTCGTCGGCGAGCTTCCGCGCAATTGAACCGGTCGCATCCGTGCTCGCGTTGTCGGCAATCGTGATTTTCCAGCTATACAACAATTCGCGCGACAAATAGTCGGCGAGCCGGTGGATGCTTCTTTCGAGTATGGCGGACTCGTTGAATACGGGGACAATTATCTCGAGCGCCAAGCCCCCAGAGCTAGGTGTCATGCCGTAATCGTAAATTCTTGTTAAGGGGCATTACTAGAGTGACGCAAAAAGCGCAAGTCAAGTAGTGGCACTCTAGCCGTCGCGCGGCTGAAGTGGTACAAGGCCGTCCAGAGTCGCGTTCCCTCTGCCCCTGTACCGGTCGTCTAGACTGGGACGCGATGGCTAGATTATTTGGAACAGATGGCGTGCGTGGTCTCGCCAATGGATTGCTCACCGCGGAGCTTGCTCTTCAGTTGGCCCAGGCCGCCGCGGTGGTCCTTGGACCCGAGCGTGGTGCCAACGGAACGCGGCCCCGCGCCGTGGTCGCCCGGGATCCGCGCGCCAGCGGGGAGTTCATCGCTGCAGCCGTGGAAGCCGGACTTTCGAGCTCCGGGGTGGACGTGTACGACGCGGGCGTGCTGCCCACGCCCGCCGCGGCTTACCTCATCGCCGACCTCAACGCCGATTTCGGCGTCATGATCTCGGCTTCGCACAACCCTGCCCCGGACAACGGCATCAAGTTCTTTGCGCGGGGCGGCCAGAAGCTGCCGGACGAGATCGAGGACGCGATCGAGGCCCAGCTCGGCAAGGAGCCCGCACGCCCCATCGCCGGCGACGTCGGCCGCATCCAACGCTTCTCGGACGCCGAGGACCGTTACATCGTCCACTTGCTCGGCACCCTGCCGCACCGCCTTGAAGGCCTCAAGGTTGTCCTGGACTGTGCCCACGGCGCGGCGAGTGGCTGCTCGCCGGAGGTCTTCGCAAGCGCCGGCGCCGAAGTTGTGGTGATCGGCGCTGAACCCGACGGCCTGAACATCAACGACGGCGTCGGTTCCACCCACCTCGGGCAGCTCAAGGAAGCCGTCGTCAAGCACGGTGCGGACTTCGGCATCGCCCACGACGGCGACGCCGACCGCTGCCTGGCCGTGGATCACGAGGGCAACGAGGTTGACGGTGACCAGATCATGGCGATCCTGGCCCTCGCGCTGAAGAGGTCCGGAAAACTGAAGGACGATGTCCTGGTAGCCACCGTGATGAGCAACCTCGGACTCAAGATCGCCTTGCGCGAGGCCGGAATCACCATCCGCGAGACCGCGGTGGGCGACCGGTACGTCCTGGAGGCAATGCGCGACGGCGGCTTCAGCCTCGGCGGGGAGCAGTCGGGCCACGTGATCTTCTCCGATTACGCCACCACGGGTGACGGGGTCCTGACCGGTCTGCAGCTTGCTGCCCAGGTGGCCGGCACGGGCAAGACCCTTCAAGAGCTTGCGCGGGTCATGACCAAGCTGCCGCAGCTGATGATCAACGTGAAGGGCGTGGACAAATCGCGCGCCTCCACGGACGAAGGCGTCGCTGCCGCAGTGGCGGCCGCGGAGCTCGAGCTTGGTGATACCGGCCGCGTGCTCCTGCGGCCATCGGGCACCGAAGCGCTGGTGCGCGTGATGGTAGAGGCAGCGGACATGGAAACCGCCACCCGCATATGCACCGAACTTGCCGGCGTCGTCGCAGACCGCCTCGCTATTCCGCGCGAGCTGGCCCTCTAGGGCTGAGCGTGGCAAATAACTGTGGCCCGTCTCCGTAAGGAGGCGGGCCACAGTTATTTCGCGCTTACCTTTGAGCCAAGCTGTCGCGGATTTCGGTGAGGAGAGTCACCGCCGGATCGGCGGCGGGTTCTTCCTCGGAAATGCCCAACTTGGCGTTGCGGCGCTCGATCATGTGGTTCATGGGGGCGACGACGACGAAATAGATTGCGGCGGCTACCAGGACGAAGTTGACGATCGCGGTCAGCAAAACGCCAAACCGCAGGTCATTTCCATTGAGGGTCACCTTCGCGAAACTGTCAAAGTTGGGCGACCCAACCAAGGCAGCAATCAGCGGCATGAGGACGTTCTTGACGAGTGCATCAACCACTGCGCCGAAGGCGGCACCCATGACGACGGCTACGGCAAGGTCTACGACGTTGCCTTTCAGAATGAAATTCCTAAATCCACTCAACATGGCACCAAACTAGTGCATTTTCGCGGATCCAAGCGAGCAGCCGTCGTAATTCACTGGAGGGTCCGAAACACTCTCCCGTTAATCAACCATTATGGGTAGCCCGGAGCGGATTCGAGGCCAAAATACTCTTCGAGGGTGCCGATGCCCCGTTTGGCCATATCCGTCGCAGCCTCAACTCCGATGAATCGCAAATGCCATGGCTCGTAGTAATAGCCCGTGATCCCGTTGAGCATCCATGGATACCGGACAACAAATCCGTACTTGTAGGAATTGGCCTTGGCCCAGACGGCTGCTGGCTGATCAGCGAAGCAAGGCGCGAAGCTGCACGCCCCGCCGCCGTCGCCAATGTCGAACGCCCAGCCGGTCTGGTGTTCCGAGAAGCCGGGACGGGCGGAGGCGGTGTCCGCCGAGGCCTGGCCGCGCGCGTTCACGTAGCCGCCGTATGTTGCGGTCTGGGTCTGGAATGAACGGTAGCCGGACGCCAAGGTCATGGTGACGCCTTCCGAGGAGGCTGCCGCGAAGAGCTTTTCGGCCGCTGCGGCCGTGGTGGCGTTGAGGAGGGACGCCTCTCCGCTGGTTGCGAGTTGCACGCGTGGCTGTGCCAAGTCGGGGGGAACAAACTGCAAGGGTGTCAGCGGCCGGTGCTTGTTAACGATGACCCACTGGCTCGCAGGGTCGCTCAGGGAAAACTGTTGGGACAGCACACCCGACGGCGGAGCCTTCGACGCCGGTGCGCTCGACGGCGGCTCGGTCGCCGCGGCGGGAGGAGCCGCCGTCGTGGTTCCGGATGGCGGCGTCGCGGTTGCCGTTTGCGGAAGGGAGGACGACGGCGACCCCGCGGTCGACGCGACCCGGCCGTCCGGGCTGCACGCCGCCAAGGCGGCCATTCCCACGCCCGCCGCAAGCAGCGTAGTGAAGGACCTTCGGCTGGGGCCGCAGTTATAGCACATCCGTGCTAGACCTTGCGGAGCAGCATGCGGCGGATGGAATGGTCGGCATCCTTGGTGAGCACGAGCTGCGCCCGGCCGCGGGTAGGAAGCACGTTCTCCTCCAGGTTTGGTTCGTTGATGCGCTTCCAAATGCCGCGTGCAGTGGCTTCCGCCTCGGCGTCGGAGAGCGTCGCGTAACGATGGAAGTAGGATTCGGGCTGGGCGAACGCCGTGCTCCGAAGCTTACGGAAACGGTCCACGTACCAGTCTTCGATGTATGAGGTCTTGGCGTCAACGTAGATGGAGAAATCAAAGAAGTCGCTCAGGGCCAATCCTTGCCGGCCGTCCTGCCTGGGGCGCGCGGGGGCCAACACGTTGAGGCCCTCGACGATAAGGACGTCAGGCCGCCGGACCACCACTTCCTTGTCCGGGACGATGTCGTAGGTGACGTGCGAATACCAAGGAGCGCGGACTTCTTCGGCGCCCCCCTTGATTGCACTCACGAATCGAAGCAGGGCACGCCGGTCGTAGGACTCCGGAAAGCCCTTCCGTTCAAGCAGATGCCGGCGCTTCAACTCGGCAAGCGGGTAGAGGAACCCATCGGTGGTGATGAGTTCGACGTTCGGAGTACCAGGCCAACGGCGGAGCATTTCGCGCAGCACGCGGGCGATCGTGGACTTGCCCACCGCCACCGAACCGGCGACGCCGATTACGAAGGGCGTGCGCTGGGTCTGCTCGCCAAGGAAGGTGGTGGTGGCTGCATGAAGCTGTTGTGAGGCCTGGACATAAAGGTGCAACAAGCGGGAGAGCGGCAGGTAGACCTCGCGGATTTCCTTCATGTCCAGGGGATCGCCGAGGCCGCGGAGCCGGATAATATCCTCTTCGTTAAGCGGCTGCTCCATCTGCGCACCCAGGCGGGACCACGTCTGCCGGTCCAGCTCCACGAACGGAGAGGAGCTGTCGCCGTTCGCTTCATTGCGTTGCAAAGTCACCCTAGAGATTCTGCCCCTCCGCTGGCTGATCCGGAAATACAGGATGAACAGCGGGCAGATTTTGTGTGAGCATGCTCTCCCGGAAGAGGCGCAGAAACCGATATGTTCCGCGGTCTGGCCCGGGTCCGGGCCCGGATGTCCTACGTCCGGTTCGCGGGGCACCCGCTACGCTTGTAGGCATGTGTGGAATCGTAGGTTACGTTGGCAACTCATCCCGCCGGGCAGATGCCGGGCACTCGGCCCTCGACGTCGTGCTTGAAGGACTCCGGAGGCTTGAGTACCGGGGCTATGACTCAGCCGGAGTCGCAGTGGTGGCTGATGGAACGATCACAGCCCGGAAGAAGTCCGGAAAACTGAGCAATCTGTTGAACGAGCTCGACGAGAATCCGCTCCCGGACTCGCTGACCGGCATCGGCCACACCCGCTGGGCCACCCACGGCGGACCTACCGACCAGAACGCCCACCCGCATCTGGCCGACGGCGGCCGCCTGGCAATGATCCACAACGGGATCATTGAAAACTTCGCCGAGCTCAAGCAGGAGCTCCTTGCCAAGGGCGTCACTTTCGCATCAGAGACGGACACCGAGGTGGCGGCCGCACTGCTTGGCGATATCTTCCGCAACCAGCTCAACGGCGACGCGTCCGATGGCAAGCTCACCAAGGCGATGCAGCTCGCGTGCCAGCGCCTCGAAGGTGCATTTACCCTCCTTGCCGTGCACGCCGACCGGCCCGACGTCGTCGTCGCCGCCCGCCGCAATTCCCCCCTTGTTGTGGGCCTGGGAGAAGGCGAGAACTTCCTTGGCTCCGACGTTTCCGGCTTCATCGACCACACGCGCCGCGCAGTCGAGCTTGGCCAGGACCAGATCGTCACCATCACGGCCGACAGCGTCGAGATCACCGACTTCTTCGGCGCCCCGGCCCAGGGCAAGGAATACCACGTTGACTGGGACCCGGCTTCTGCGGAAAAGGGCGGCTTCAGCTCCTTCATGGAAAAGGAAATCCATGACCAGCCGGACGCAGTCACCCAGACCCTCCTCGGACGCTCGGACCTTAACGACCAGCTGACCTTGAGCGAGCTCCGGATCGACCCTGAACTGCTGAAGCAGGTCAACAAGATCATCGTCCTGGCATGTGGAACGGCCGCATACGCCGGAATGGTGGCCAAGTACGCCATCGAGAACTGGTGCCGCATCCCCACCGAGGTGGAGCTCGCGCACGAATTCCGCTACCGCGATCCGATCGTTGACGCCAACACCCTGGTGGTGTCGATCAGCCAGTCCGGCGAGACCATGGACACACTGATGGCCGTCCGTTACGCCCGCGAACAGGGCGCCAAGACGATCTCCATCTGCAACACCAACGGATCCACCATCCCGCGCGAATCCGACGCCGTTCTCTACACCCACGCCGGTCCCGAGATCGCCGTCGCCTCCACCAAGGCATTCCTGGCCCAGATCACTGCCGCCTATCTCCTTGGCCTCTACCTCGCCCAGTTGCGTGGAAATATCTTCTCCGGACAGATCAAGGACGTCCTGGCGGACCTGGGCAAGATACCTGCCCACATCCAGAAGATCCTCGACAACGCAGGTCCCCTCCGCGAACTCGCCCGCAGCATGAAGGACGAGAAGTCGGTGCTCTTCCTGGGCCGCCACGTTGGCTACCCGGTAGCCCTCGAGGGCGCGTTGAAGCTCAAGGAAATTGCCTACATCCACGCCGAAGGTTTCGCAGCCGGTGAGCTCAAGCACGGTCCGATCGCCCTGATCGACGAAGGTCAGCCCGTCTTCGTGGTGGTCCCTTCGCCGCGTGGCCGGGATTCCCTTCACTCCAAGGTTGTCAGCAACATCCAGGAAATCCGCGCCCGCGGTGCCCGCACACTCGTGATCGCCGAGGAAGGCGACGAAGCCGTGCAGGCTTACGCCGAGCACGTTTTCTACGTCCCCCAGACGCCTACCTTGCTGATGCCGCTTCTGACCACGGTTCCGCTGCAGATTTTTGCGGCCGAGCTGGCCAAGGCCAAGGGGTACGACGTGGACCAGCCGCGTAACCTCGCCAAGAGCGTGACCGTAGAATAGCCGCATGATTGTCGGGATAGGCGTAGACGTCGTAGACATTGAGCGCTTCGGGCGCCAACTTGAGCGGACCCCGGGCCTTCGTGACCGTTTGTTCGTTCCCGCGGAACGCGAGCTCAACACCCGGTCCTTGGCCGCGCGTTTTGCGGCCAAGGAAGCGGTAGCCAAAGTCTTGGGAGCTCCCGCGGGCATGAACTGGCAGGACTGCTGGATCGGCTTGGACCAGAACGGACCCACCATCCAAGTCAAAGGCACCGTCCTGGCTGTCGCGGATTCGCTTGGCGTGAAGCGCTGGCACGTCTCCATGAGCCACGATGGCGGAATCGCCACCGCCATGGTCATCGCCGAAGCCTAGCGGCGCAAGCAAACATGATCAGCGCCTTCACCGGAACACAGATCAGGGCAGCGGAACAACCGCTTCTTGATACCGGCGAAGGGGCTGTTCTCATGCAGCGGGCAGCATACGGACTGGCGAACGCCGTCGTGCGGGAACTGCGTGCGGAAGGTCGCCGTACCTACGGCTCCAGCGTCACCGTGCTGGCCGGCAAAGGCAACAACGGCGGGGACGGTCTCTTCGCCGCGGCAAACCTCGCGCGGCGTGGCATGCGCACGACGGCGGTACTCACCGCCGGTTCGGCCCATCCTGAAGCCTTCGCGGCGTTCCGCGCGGCGGGCGGACGCGTGCACGTCCTGGACGAGGACAACGCCGAAGAGCTGGCCGTGCTGATTGCCGCCGATGACGTAGTCATCGACGCGGTCCTGGGTACGGGTGCGAAGGGCGGCCTCCGTGGTGCGGCTGCGGAATTGATTGCCGCCTTGGAGGAACTGGGCCCCGGCCTCGTGGTGGCCTGTGATGTCCCCAGCGGCGTGGACGCCGACACAGGCGAGGTCCACTGGCCTGTCCTGACGGCGCGGCTCACCGTTGCCTTCGGTGGAATCAAAGCCGGACTGATGGCCGATCCGGGAGAGGGCTGTGCCGGCCGCGTGGTCCTTGTGCCCATCGGTATCGAAGAATATCTTCCGGCACCCGCCCTGCGCCGCTTCTCGGCCCCGGACCTTGCGGCCGTGCTTCCGGGCCCGGAGCGTCGGGCCCAGAAGTACACCAGGGGAGTGTTGGGCATCGTGGCAGGTTCCGAGCGCTACACCGGAGCCGCTGCCCTCTGTGTCGAGTCCGCCTCGGCGTCCGGCGCGGGAATGGTTCGGTACCTCGGCCCGGAAGTCGTGGCGCGGCAGGTCCTGGCACGAACCCCGGAGGCTATCTGGGAGCCGGGCGAGCCCGGCCGTGTCCAGGCGTGGCTGCTCGGTCCCGGCCTGGACGGATCAGAACAACTCGAGCCAGCCCGCGACGTGCTGGCCGCCGCGTCCGACGCCGGCCGGCCCGCCGTCGTCGACGCCGGAGCCCTTGAGCTCCTGCCCGAACGCTGTCCGCCGAACTGGATTCTCACCCCGCACGCCGGCGAGCTCGCTGCCCTTCTTGCCCGGGGCGAAGTGCGTGTCACGCGGGAGGACGTGGAATCGCGGACCCTGCATTTCGCCCGGCTTGCGGCCGAGCACACCGGTGCGGTTGTCCTGCTTAAAGGTGCCACAACGGCAGTTGCTTCGCCTTCCGGGGCTGTCTTCAGCCAGTCGGACGGAAGCCCGTGGATGTCGACGGCGGGCAGCGGGGACGTCCTTGGCGGGATCCTCGGCGCCTTGGCTGCGGCGTACGCGGAATCCGGGCTGGACGACGACGGACCTTTCGCTGCGCTGGGAATTGCCCCTGACGAACGCTGGGCCGCGGTGGCCGCCGTCGGCGCGAGCATCCACGGAATGGCCGGCAGCGCGGCTTCAAGGGGCGGGCCCCTGACCGCTTCCGGCATTGCCCGGGCGGTCCCCGATGTCTTCCGACTTCTAGGGGAACATCGCGCCGGATGATCCCGGATGTTCCGTGAAAGTCGCATCATCTCGCTAGGCTGGCAGAGAGTTATCCGGCACATGAAGGAGAACACATGGACGTTTGGCCAGGATCCGCATATCCGTTGGGGGCCACCTTCGACGGAACCGGAACCAACTTCGCGCTCTTCAGCGAGAAGGCGGAAAGGGTGGAGTTGTGTCTCTTCGACGACGACGGGGAGGAGACTTCCTATACCCTCAGCGAGGTGGACGGCTATGTGTGGCATTGCTACCTTCCGCATGTCCAGCCGGGGCAGAAGTACGGCTACCGGGTGCATGGCCCGTATGATCCGGCCAACGGGCAGCGCTTCAACCCCAACAAGCTGCTCCTGGACCCGTACGCCAAGGCGGTGCACGGCGAGATCGATTGGGATCCGGCGCTCTTCTCCTACAACCTGGGGGATCCGGATTCCCGGAACGACAAGGATTCCGCGCCGCACATGATGATGGGCGTGGTCATCAATCCGTTCTTCGACTGGGCGGGTGACCAGCAACTGCGCATCCCGTACCACCGTTCGGTGATTTACGAGGCCCACGTCAAGGGCCTGACCCAGCTTCACCCCGAAGTTCCGGAGGAGCAGCGCGGCACGTATGCCGGGGTGGCCCATCCTGCGGTGATTTCGCACTTGCAAAAGCTTGGGGTGACGGCCATTGAGCTCATGCCGGTGCACCAGTTCGTGAATGACGGCATCCTGCAGGACAAGGGGCTGAGCAATTACTGGGGTTACAACACGATCGGGTTCTTCGCCCCGCACAACAGCTACAGTTCCAAGGGCGATCAGGGCCAGCAGGTCCAGGACTTCAAGGCCATGGTCCGGGCGTTGCATACGGCGGGGATCGAGGTCATTCTCGATGTGGTGTACAACCACACGGCCGAGGGCAATCATCTGGGTCCCACGCTGTCGTTCAAGGGCATTGACAACTCCGCGTACTACCGGTTGGTGGAGGGCGATGAGAAGCACTACATGGATTACACGGGCACGGGTAATTCGCTGAATGTGCGCAGCCCGCACTCGCTGCAGTTGCTCATGGA
>NZ_JAKEEC010000040.1 GCF_021483235.1 Arthrobacter alkaliphilus
ATCATCGCCGACGTCTCCGGATACCAACTCAAATAACCACCAAGCCCCTAAGGGCAGAAGAAGGTCCCGTCTGATGCCATCAGACGGGACCTTCTTCATTGCCGAGCCTGAGCCGGGTTACGCAGGCGCAACCGCACGGGACGGTTCGGGAATCTGTTCGATCCGGCCCAGCACCACGACGTACGAGATTATTCCTATCGCGGTCACGATCCCGGCGATGACGAAGGCGCCCGCAAAACTTCCGGTGGCCTCCACGACGAATCCGGTTACGATCGGGGCGGCCAATCCCAGAAGGTTTGCCGCTCCGTTGACAATACCGCCCAAAGAAGCCACCGATCCCCGGGGCGCGATGAGGGTAATGATGCTCTGACCCGTCGGAGCGTTGACAGCCAGCCCGGCAGCGCCGATCGAGAGATAGACCATCACGGCAACGATGTCGTGGGTCGTCACGGTTCCCGCGACGCCCAGCGCACCAACCAAGCTGAAGACCAGGAAGGCCCGCCGGGTCTTCGTCGGGTCAAATCCACGCCGGATGAGCCGATCCACCAACCACCCAGCAATGGCGAGCTCGGCGATAACCGCCACAAGCCAAGGAATCACGGAGTATATTCCGCTGCTCAGAACGCTCATGCCTTGCGACTTTTCCAGGACACCAGACCGGCCACAACTCCGGCGTCGTCCACGCCGGGCTCTACTACGAACCCGGCTCGCCCAAGGCCCGGCTCTGCCGCCGCGCAGTCGATCTGCTGGCCGAATACGCCGCCAAGAACAACATCGCCTACGACGAATGCGGAAAGGTTGTAGTAGCCCGGACCAACCTCGAGCTCGAGCGGCTGCACAGCATCTTCGAACGGGCCAAGGCTAACGGCGTCCCCGACGTCGCCATCATCGACCGCGAGCGGCTGCGTGAGCTGGAACCGGGGTGCACCGGAGGGATCGCCGCGCTGCACTCTCCGCATACCGCCATCATCGATTACCCCGGACTGACCCGGTCGCTCGGCGAAGACGTCAAGGCCGACGGCGGCCAGATCCGCCTCGGCGTTCGTGGAGCCCCCTGTCGGATTCGAACCGACGACCCCCGCTTTACAAGAGCGGTGCTCTGGCCAACTGAGCTAAGGAGGCGCGCCCCGGCGAATCGGGACTGATACCCGGCGGACCGGGATGACGCCCCGGCGAGCCGGAGCTGGTGCGCGCGAGCGCTAGATAAGGGTAGCCCAAGACCTCCCGCCCACGGAAATTCCAGCGGACGGGAGGCCGAAGGCCGGGGTACTACTTCTTAGCGGTGATGGCCGCGTTCAGTACCGTCATGAAGTCCGCCTTGTTGTCCCATTGCTGGCCGTCGATGAAGACCGTGGGCGTGCCGGCGATCCCGATGTTCTTGGCCTCTTGCGTGACTACCTTGACGAAAGGCCGGTAGGTCTTGTTGTCGATGCAGGAGTCGATGTTGGCCGATCCGGCCTGGGTGGCCAACTTCTTGAGGTCGTTGTCCGAAATGCCCGGGCTGCCTTCGGCTGGCTGCTGCGCGTAGAGCAGGTCGACGAGGGCCGAGTACTTGTCCGGCGAGGTGTTCGCCACGCACGCTGCGGCGTTGGCTGCGCGGGAGGAGTAGTTGGTGCTGGAGCTGGCGTCCAGGAAGCCGAACGGACGGTACTCAAGAGTGATCTTGCCGTCGTTGCGCAATTGGGTCAGCTGCTGGCTGTAGGTGCTCTCGAAGTTCTTGCAAATGGGGCAGATGAAGTCGATGTACGCCACAACCTTGACGGGCTTTCCAGCTTCGGCCTCGGCACCGGGTGCGGTGACTGTGGCAGGCGGGGTGGCCGGGGCAGCCGGCAGGGACGCCAAGCTTACGCTGCCTGCAGGCACCTTGGCCACATCGGTGCCCTTGAGCAGCGTCACGCCGCCGTGCACGTTGGCGTTCGCCGGCGTCGGGCCCTGATCGGCGATCGGCGCGTTGTTGGCGATGGTCTGGGCGGTCACGAGGCCGATGACCGCGAGGATCGCCACGACGGCAACCACGATTCCCCATCCGATGAGCAACTTGTTGCGCTTGTCTTTCTTCAGCTGAGCTTCGCGGATGGCGCGGGCCTTTTCTCGTGCCTGGGCGGTGCGCTCTGCCTTGGACAGGCGTGGTTCGTTTGCGGGGCTCATCAGTTCCTCGTGATTGATCGACGGCGTTGGTGTTGGCAATCGCAACGGTGCCAGTTTACGGGAGGCGACTGGAAGCATTGCTGGGCTCTTCGACTCCCGTCTGACGAACGAGCAAGCGTCCTTGATGATTCCCGCCGGTAGGGTGGAAGTGAGTCACGAGCAACCCCAGGGAGCAGCAATGCAAGAAAAGGTAAGCGAAAAAACTGACAACGCGCCCGAAGGAAACCAGGCTCCAAACGCCCGGAAGCACGATTTCATCGTGGTCTCCAACCGCCTTCCAGTAGACCGGTACTCCAGCGACGACGGGGAAAACGGCGAGGAAGGCTGGCGGCGCTCCCCGGGCGGCCTGGTGACTGCCCTCGCGCCGATGATGACCAAGGCCGAGGGCTCATGGGTGGGCTGGCACGGCGCCCCGGACGAGGTGTTGGAGCCCTTCAGCCACAGTGGCATGGATCTGATTCCCGTGGCACTGAGCACGGACGATGTTGAGCACTATTACGAAGGGTTCTCCAACGCGACCCTGTGGCCGCTCTACCACGACGTCATTGCTCCACCGGAGTTTCACCGGACATGGTGGGACAGCTACCGCCGCGTCAACCGCCGCTTCGCCGACGCCGTCATCCAGTACGCGGACCGCGGAGCCACCGTGTGGGTGCAGGACTACCAACTCCAGCTCGTGCCGAGCATGCTCCGCCAAGCCCGCCCGGACCTGCGCATCGGCTTCTTCAACCACATCCCGTTCCCGGCCCCGGAGATCTTCGCCCAATTGCCGTGGCGCCAGGCCATCATCGAAGGACTGCTCGGCGCCGACCTGGTGGGATTCCAGCGCTCCAGCGACGCGGCAAACTTCCTTCGCTCGGCACGCCGCTTCGTTGGCGCGAGTGTCAAGCAGCAGCAGGTCCTGGTCAAGGGGCCGGATGGGCAGACCAGCCACATTGCCCGCGCACAGGCCTTCCCGATCTCCATTGCGGTGGACCAGATCAGCGAGCTCGCGGAGCGTCCGGACATCATCGAGCGTTCCCGGCAGATCCGCGAGGACCTCGGCAACCCCAAGACGATCCTCCTGGGCGTGGACCGCCTCGACTACACCAAGGGCATCCCCCACCGCTTGAAGGCCTTTGAGGAACTCCTCAAGGAAGGCCGGCTCACCGTGGAGGACGCCACGCTGATCCAGGTTGCGAGCCCCAGCCGCGAGCGCGTGCGGCAATACAGGCTCTTGCGCGAAGAAATTGAAGGCACCGTAGGCCACATCAACGGCACCTATGACACCATGCAGAACACCGCCGTCCGCTACCTCCACCACAGCTACCCGGTGGAGGAAATGGTCGCCCTCTACCTAGCGGCCGATGTCATGCTGGTCACCGCGTTGCGGGACGGCATGAACCTCGTGGCCAAGGAATATGTCACAGCACGGACCAACACCACCGGCGCCTTGGTCCTCAGTGAATTCACCGGCGCGGCCGATCAACTCAAACAAGCGCTCCTCATAAATCCGCATGACATCGATGGCCTCAAGAACACGATCATGAGGGCCGTGAACATGTCCCCGAACGAATCCCGCCGTCGGATGAAGTCGATGCGCAAGCAAATCCTCGACCACAACGTCGATCATTGGTCAGCCGAATTCCTCTCGGCCCTGGCGGAAACCGCGGTGCGCGATGACTTCTGAGACACAGGCCACTCCCCCATTGAGCCTGCCCCCCGAGCTGCTCGACGCCGTTCGCAGGATCGCGGGCACCGAACACCTTTTGGTGGCGATGGACTTTGACGGCACCATCTCCCCGATCGTGGACCACGCCGACGCCGCACGGCCGCTCGCCCGCTCAGCCGCCGCTCTCGTCGAACTCGCCAAACTCCCGAGGACGACGACGGCGCTCATCTCGGGGCGCGCACTGGCGAGTTTGCGGGCGGTCGCCTCGCCCCCTGAGGCCACGCTGCTGATCGGCAGCCATGGAGCAGAAGCCTGGATGGGCCCCGGCTCGGCGGAACTCCGGCTCGACGACGACCAAAGGGAACTCCTTGCCGAAGTCCGCGAGGTCTTGGCCGGAATCTCGCAGGAAGCTCCGGGAACGGTCCTCGAAGACAAGCCTGCCGGCGTCGTGCTCCATACCCGTCAGGCCGCCGATGACGTGGCCGAGGACGCCGTTACCGCTGCCCGTGCGGCACTCGAGGCCCGTCCGGGGGTTTTCCTCAAGAACGGCAAACGGGTTCTCGAAACCTCGGTGGTGCATGCCTCCAAAGGCGAGGCTGTCGAGTTCCTGCGCCAGGCGACCTCGGCAACCGGGATCCTTTTCGCCGGCGACGATGTGACGGATGAGGACGCAATCGCCAGGCTCCGCGCCGGGGACGTCGGGGTGAAGGTTGGTCTGGATTTCACCCAGGCCGAGTTCCGTGTCGAGGCTCCCGTCCACGTCGCTGAGCTTTTGGAGACCGTACTTCGCGAACGGCGCCGCGAGGTCTTGCGAGACACACCTCATATGTGACGTTCGTAACATATGGGCGAATAACCCGGGTTGCTGCCATACTCTTGGTTGTGATGTGGCGCACAAGAACCGTGCGGCGTCGCTCAGCCTCCCCTGCCCGGGCCAAGCCCGTGGCGGGGAGTCCAATTAAATAAACATGAACCATTCACAACGGATCGTCCGGCACGTACCTGCCGGTGAAGGGATTGATAACTGTGGCAACAGTTACTTTTGATAACGCTACGCGTCTGTACCCGGGCACAGATAAGCCCGCCGTCGATAAGCTCAACATCGACATCGCCGATGGCGAATTCCTGGTCCTCGTCGGACCCTCCGGTTGCGGTAAGTCCACCTCCCTGCGCATGCTCGCAGGCCTCGAAGACGTGAACTCCGGGCGCATTCTGATCGGTGACCGCGATGTCACCGACGTTCCGCCGAAGGACCGCGACATCGCAATGGTCTTCCAGAACTACGCGCTGTACCCGCACATGACGGTTGCGGACAACATGGGCTTCGCACTCAAGATCGCCGGCGTTTCCAAGGAAGAGCGCGCCGAGCGTGTCCGCGAAGCAGCCAAGCTTCTTGACCTTGAGCAGTACCTGGACCGCAAGCCGAAGGCGCTCTCCGGTGGCCAGCGCCAGCGTGTTGCCATGGGCCGTGCAATCGTCCGTAACCCGCAGGTCTTCCTCATGGACGAGCCGCTCTCGAACCTCGACGCCAAGCTCCGCGTCCAGACCCGTACGCAGATCGCATCCCTGACCCGCCGGCTCGGTGTCACTACCGTCTACGTCACGCACGACCAGGTCGAGGCCATGACCATGGGTGACCGCGTTGCCGTTCTCAAGGACGGTCTGCTGCAGCAGGTAGACACCCCGCGCAACCTGTACGACCGCCCGCAGAACGTCTTCGTGGCCGGCTTCATCGGCTCCCCTGCCATGAACCTGCTGGAACTGCCCGTCGTCGACGGCGGCGTCCAGTTCGGCGGCACGGTTTACCCTGTGCAGCACGACGTCCTCGAAGAAGCACACGGCCGCACGGTCACCCTCGGTACCCGTCCCGAGGACCTGGAATCCGCTCCCTCGGGCGAAGGCCTCCAGGTCGAGGTCGACGTCGTCGAAGAGCTCGGTGCCGACGCTTACGTCTACGGCCACACCACGCTGGACGGCAAGGACCACGACATCGTGGCGCGCGTCGACGGCCGCCGTCCTCCGATGAAGGGCGAGTCCATCTGGGTACGTCCGCAGCAGGGCCACGTGCACCTGTTCGACACCAAGTCCGGCCTTCGCCTGGGCGACTAATCCCCACCACCCCCCTAACCTCGCTCCGCTTCGGCTAGGGAACCCTGCCGGCGTGGGCCCAGATAAGTCGCACGGCGGCCCCTCCACTGGACGGGCCGCCGTCGTCGTTAACAACAGCCTCCATAGGGAAGAATTGACCCCATGACCGAGCAAAGCGGTGCCAAGTGGCATGACGAACCCACAGACTACGCGCAGATCGGCAAACTTCCGCGTACCGAGGCTGCGAGCGCCAATGACGCGGCGCCGCCGGCGGGTGTCATCGGATCCCTCAACATCACCGCCGCGGCGGCCGATCCCGAGCTCCTGGACCTGCCATGGCACATCGCACTCGAGGACTGGCCCGCCGCGTACCTCGCCGCGCTGCCCCGCGGTATCTCCCGGCACATCGTGCGTTTCGCACATTTGGGCGGCTCCGTCATCGCCATCAAAGAAACGTCCGAGCACGTTGCCCGGCACGAATACCACATGCTCCGCAAGCTGGCACGGATGGATGTGCCTTGCGTCGAGCCGGTCGCGGTCATCACTGGCCGCACGACTGTTGACGGCAAGCCCCTGAACCCGGTGCTGGTCACCCGGCACCTCAAGTTCTCCATGCCGTACCGCGCACTCTTCTCCCAGATGCTGCGCCGGGACACCCTGACCAGGCTTATCGACGCCCAAGCGCTGCTCTTGGTCCGCCTGCACTTGATCGGTTTCTATTGGGGCGACGTTTCCCTGTCCAACACTTTGTTCCGCCGCGACGCCGGCGCGTTCGCCGCGTACCTGGTGGATGCCGAGACCGGCGAGCTGTATCCCGATCTGTCGATGGGCCAACGGGAATACGATTTGGAGATCGCCCGCGTCAACATCGCCGGGGAACTCATGGACCTGCTCGAAGGCGGGCTGATCGAGGAGAAGGTGGATCCGGTGGCGACGTCGGAGCTCATCATGGACTCCTACCGCCGGCTGTGGGCGGAACTCACCGAAAAGGAATCGTTCGAGCTCGACGAACGGTGGCGCGTGGGCGCCCGCATCCGCCGCCTCAACGAACTCGGCTTCGACGTCGAGGAATACGCGATCAAGACCACTCCGGACGGCTCAACCATTCAGCTCCAGCCCAAGGTGGTCGACGCCGGGCATCACCAGAGGCGTCTTCTCCGCCTCACGGGTTTGGATGCGCAGGAGAACCAGGCCCGGCGGCTGCTCAACGACATGGACCAGTTCCGGGCGGACAACAACCCGGACATGGATGAGGAAATCAGCGCCCACACGTGGGTCAGCCAGATCTTCGAGCCGATCGTCCGATCCATCCCGCGCGACCTCGCAGGCAAGCTTGAGCCCGCGGAAGTAGTCCACGAAGTCCTCGAGCACCGCTGGTACATGAGCGAGAAGCAGGACAGCTACATCCCCTTGGCTGAAGCCGTGCAGTCCTACCTGGACACCATCCTGCGCCATCGGCGTGACGAGGCAGCCATCATGCTCAATCCGGACACCGCGATGCTCAAGATCCTCGACGCTGAAGCCGAGGAATCCCGGTACGACGAGGACGAATATCCGGACTCCGACGACTAGCGCGGGGCTTTAGGGCTCCAACGTCTGCGCGAGCCCCTTGAGCACGGGCTCACGTCCGAGCTCGATGTGGGAGTAGGCCAGCGTGTAGGCGAGGTCCGCCTTGCCGCCGAGGATGGCGTTGCACAATTCCATGTGCTCGTCGCGCTGCAGTTCGTTGCTGCGGTTGTGGGCCAGCCCGAAGATCCAGCGCATGCGGCCGAACAACGGCTTGACCGATTCGATCAGCAGCCGGTTTCCGGACAGCCGGACGATTTCGGCGTGGAAGGCCGCGCTGAGGCGTACAACGTCGTCACTCCGGCCGTCGTCGATCGCTTGCCTCGCATCGTCGAGGAGTTCCCGCAGGCGGCCGCCCGGTTCGCCTGCCGCGACGCGGGCGGCGGCCATCCGGGCCGCGAACGTTTCCAGGCACAGCCGCACGTCGAAGAGTTCGTTGACATCGGTGAGCGTCAATTGGCGCACCACGGCGCCCCGGCGGGGGAAGGTTTCCACGAAGCCGTCCTGCTCAAGGCGTTGGATGGCCTCCCGTACCGGGATTCGCGAAACGTTGTAAAGCTCGGAGAGCTCCCGTTCGCGCAGACGCGCACCCTGTTCGTATTTCCCCGCCACGATTGCCTCAAGAACCAGCTGGTAGACCTGTTCGGCCAAGGCTTCGTCGTCGCGGGCTGTCAACGTTTCCGGCATCGGCTTCGGCCTCCTTTCGATTCCCCTCGTCCTGCATTCCACCCGAGCATACACGGCAGGAAACAGCTCTTTCGCTGCCTTGGGAAAGGCGTTGCGAAGTGAAGACACGAACTAGCCCTCGTTCCGTGTTTGGTATCCCAGATTGCCGCATTTTGTGATTTACATCGCAAGAAACGTGCTCTAGTCTTTTTTTGGTATACAAAAAGTTCCGGAGCTTGCTCCTTGGACCATGAAACGAGCACCCCGTTGACCCAGCTACAGTCCAGCGCCGAACCTACTGCTGCGAGTCCGTCCTCCCCCACGTCCCCAGCCACATCGTCGAGTACTTCCCCGCGCGCCTCAACCGCAGAGGCACGGTCGCTCCTGGCCACGGCTTGGCTGCGGATCCGCCGGAGCAAAATCGCATTGTTGAGCCTGGGCGTGGTGACCGCGATCATCCTGTTCGCCATCCTCGGTCCGCTGCTCAGCACAATGTCCGGCAACGATCCCTTCACCTCCAACACCAGCCCGGACGTACTGGATGACCTCCAGACCCCCGGATTGCCGCTCCCCGGATACATGTACCCTTCGGCGAGCCATTGGCTGGGCGTGGAACCCGGCTTGGGGCGCGACCTCTTTGCCCGCCTCGCCTCGGGTGCCCAGGTCTCCCTCACCATTGCTTTGCTGTCCACCGCGGTCTCAGTGGCCCTGGGAACCGTCATCGGCGCAGCCGCGGGCTATTTCGGCGGGAAGACGGACGCCGTCATCAGCCGGATCATGGATCTCTTCCTCGCCTTCCCGCACCTCCTGCTGGTCCTCTCCCTGACCCCCATCCTGCAGTCACGGCTCCGCGATACCCCGCTGGGCCAAGGCAGCTTCCTCCCGATGGCATCCCTCGTGATCATCCTGGGCTTCTTCGGGTGGGCATACCTCGCCCGGATCGTCCGCGGCCAAGTCCTGAGCCTCCGCGAGCGCGAGTTCGTCGAGGCAGCCCGGTCCTTCGGCGCCTCGCACCTGAGCGTGTTGTTCCGGCAGATCATTCCGAATGTCATGGGAGTTGTCCTCGTCTATGCCGCCATGCTCATCCCTACGAACATCTCCGCGGAGGCAGCGCTGTCCTTCCTCGGCGTCGGCGTCAAGGACCCCACTCCGTCGTGGGGCCAAATGCTCAACGCAGCCCAATCCGGCAACTGGTACCTCAGCGATCCGTGGTTCCTGGCCGTGCCCGGCGCCATGCTCATCCTCACCGTCCTTGCGTTCAACCTCCTCGGCGACGCCGTGCGCGATGCCCTGGACCCCAAGGCCTCACGCCACTGATCCCCATCAACCTCCATATAACCCACCCCATGAGGAGCACAATGAATACCCCCACCAGAGCGCTGGCGCTTGCCGTAGTGATTACCACTGCCGCCTCAGGCTGCGCGGCCGGCCAAAACCAGCCCGGCGCCACCGCCTCCGGCGCTTCGAGCAACGAGCAGGCCCCCGAGGTGGTCAAGCCCGGTTTCACCACCAGGGGCGGCAACATCAACGTCCTGATGTCCTCCGATTTCCAAACCTTGGACCCGGGCAACAGCAACTACGTCCAAACAGCCAACGTCGGCCAGCTGTACTACAGGAACCTCACCATGGCGAAGGAGACGGCCGGCCAGCCGCCCACCATCGTCCCGGACCTCGCCACGGACACGGGCCAGGTGTCCAAAGACGGACTCACCTGGACCTTTACCCTTCAAAAGGGCGTCAAGTTCGAGGACGGCCGTCCCATTACCTCCGCCGACGTCAAGTATGGAATCGAACGGACCTTCGCCCAGGACGTCTACACCCAAGCACCGCAAGAGCTCAACGCAGCCCTCGACGCCGGTGGCTACAAGGGTCCGTACAAGGACCCTTCCGCTGACCTCAAGGCCGTTGAAACGCCCGACGAACGCACCATCGTTTTCCATTTCAAGAAGCCGTTCGCCGAATTCCCTGCCTTGGCCTCCCGTTCGAACACTTCCCCGGTCCCCAAGGACAAGGACACGAAGCTGGACTACACCAACCACCCGGTGTCTTCCGGACCCTACATGGTTGATTCCTACAGCCGGGGCAAGTCGCTCAAGCTGGTGCGCAACCCGAATTGGGACCCGTCCACTGACCCTAACCGGACGGCGCTTCCGGACACCTTCAGCTTCTCGCTCTCCACCTCCCAGGCCACCATCAGCCAGCAGCTCCTGGCCAACTCCGATCCCAATGCCCTGACCCTGGACTCCAACGGCGCACTCCAGACGTCCGACGCAGCCAAGCTCACTGATGCCAGCGTCAAGGACCGGGTAGCTTCGGGACTCTTGGGCTGCAACGACGTCCTGAGCCTCAACACCGAGAAGATCACCGATCCTGACGTCCGAAAGGCCATCGCCCTCGCGTTGGATCGTCAGTCCATCCTGGTCCAGTACGGCGGCCGCCGGTTTGGAGAACTCACCCAGTCCCCGCTCAACGCCAAGATGCACGGCTACGTTCCCCAAGATCTGGAGATCGACCCCGCCGGGAAGCCCAAACTGGAGGAAGCCAAGAAGCTCCTTGAGGGCAAAACCTATCCAAAGAGCCTCACCTACGGGTACGCCAACAACCGGGACGCTTACAAGAACACCGGCACTGTGATCCAGCAGAACCTCAAGGCCTTGGGCATCGACGTGCAGCTCGTTCCGATCCCGGCCCCGAACTACTACTCCGTCCTGGCCAGCGACCAACTGCCGGATATTGCGCGCTCGGGCTGGTGCGGCGGTGCCGACCCCGCGTCCGTGCGGACGTCTGCCGATCCGATCCTGGGCCCGAACAACGACGGCACCAGCTACGGCTTCTCCAACACCTCGCGCTACTTCGACCCGCACGTTTCCAAGGCCATGTACGAGCTGCGGAACACGGCCGGAACCTCGGAGGAACTAGGCAAGCAGTGGTCCGAAGCGTTCGGCAAGGCCCTCAAGACCTACCCGATCATCCCGCTCATCCGCAGCCACACCAACAGCGTTGTGGGGTCGAACATCCGCAACGCCCAAGTGGGCTACTTCTTCGGCGGAATCGATCTCTCGATCGTCGGCGTCGAGCACTAACCGGGCCAGCACAGAAGGGAGGCGGGCCGTCCGGCGAGCGCCGGACGGCCCGCAACCACCACCATGACCAGATTCATCTTTCGCCGGGCAGGATCGCTGATCCTGCTTCTCGTCACCGTCAGCTTCATCACCTTCACCCTTTTCCAGCTTGGACCGGCCGATCCCGCGTCGGCCGCCTGCGGCCAGGAATGCACCCCCGAACGCATTACCGAAGCCCGTGTGGCCCTCGGCATGGACCATCCTTTCCTCATCCAGTACCTCGACTACATGCGGGGATTGGTCTCTCCGCGCATGATCGGTGCCCCCGGAGCCGAATCGATCTGCCAATGGCCGTGCCTGGGCAAATCGTTCCAAACCAATGAAAACGTCTCGGACATCATCGCCCGCTCCCTGCCGTACACGCTCTCCATCGCCGTCGGCGCCCTCGTGCTCTGGACCATTTCCGGCGTCGGACTCGGTTTGCTGGCCGCCCTCAGGAAGGGATCCGCGACGGACAAGTTCATCGTCGGCGCGGCGTCCGTCGGCGTCTCCTTGCCGATCCCGGTTACCGGCCTCTTCCTGCTGTTGGTCTTCGTCAACCAATTGCACCTCCTTCCGTTCACGACGAACGAGATCAACGGTGCCTTCGGTCCGCATGGCCCGTGGGCGTGGGTGCTCAACTACTTCCTGCCTTGGGTTGCCCTCGCGGTGCTTTTCAGCGCGGCCTACATTAGGGTCACCCGGACCAACATGATCGAGACTTTCAGCGAAGACTTCATCCGGACAGCCCGAGCGAAGGGGCTTGCTCCCCGGATAGTGACGTTCAAGCACGGGGTCCGGGCCGGTATCACTCCAGTGGTCACCATGCTCGGCATGGACATCGGGCTCCTTCTCGGCGGCGCCGTCCTCACCGAGCAGATCTTCTCCGTCCCGGGTCTCGGATTCACGGCCGTCCGCGCCGCCATTTCAGGCGACCTTCCGGTCACCATGGCCATCACCATGCTGGCCGCATTCTTTGTCATCGTCGCGAATGTCGCCGTCGACCTCGCCTACGCCGCCATCGATCCCCGAGTGAGGCTCCAATGACCCAGCTCCAACCCAGTTCGCCCGCTTCGGCCAACGAAACCGGCGCCTTCCTGGAGGTCCGGAACCTGTCCGTGAAGTTCCCCACCGACGATGGCCTGGTCTCGGCGGTGAACGGCATGGACTTCTCCCTGGAACGCGGACAAACCCTCGGCATCGTCGGTGAGTCCGGCTCGGGCAAATCGGTCACGAGCCAAGCCCTCATGGGACTGCTCAAGGGAACATCTGCGCAGGTCACAGGCCAGGCGTTGTTCCAAGGCAAGGACTTGGTCACTCTGCCCGAGTCCCGGATGCGCCAACTGCGTGGCCGGAACATCGGGATGATCTTCCAGGATCCCCTCTCTGCCCTGCACCCCTTCTTCACGGTGGGCGAGCAGATCGCCGAGGCATACCTCGTCCACAACACGGCGAGCAAGAAGCAGGCGCGGGCGGCCGCCGTCGACATGCTTGGCCGGGTGGGCATTCCCAGTCCCGAACAGCGCTACGACGAATACCCGCACCACTTCTCCGGAGGGATGCGCCAACGGGCCATGATCGCGATGGCTTTGATTTGCGAGCCGGAGCTGCTCATCGCAGACGAACCAACCACGGCGCTGGACGTTACCGTGCAAGCACAGATCCTGGATCTCATGTCCGAACTCCAGCAGGAAACCAACTCAGCGCTCATACTCATCACGCACGATCTTGGCGTGGTGGCCGAAGTCTGCGATTCCGTGCTGGTCATGTACGGCGGCCAGTGCGTCGAATCCGGGCCAGTGGACGAAATCTTCTACGACACGCAGCATCCCTACACGCTCGGCCTCCTCAAATCGATGCCAACCCTCAACAGTTCAGCACGCAGGCTCAACCCCATTCCGGGCCAACCGCCGTCGCTCCTCGACCTTCCGAAGGGCTGCATTTTCAGCGCTCGGTGCGACTACGCGGCCCTCGCCGGCGACGGCGTATGCGCAAGCACTCGGCCGGGGCTCGTCGTCGAGGGCGGTCACGGCACGCGCTGCCACCTGGACCGCCGTCAGATCCTTACCCTTCGGAATACGCGTTAGGACCCGCCATGGACACGCAGGCAATTCTCCACGTGCAGAACCTCCAAAAGCACTTCCCCATCAAGGGCGGGCTCTTCTCCCCGAAAGGGTCAAAGAGAGTCAAGGCGGTCGACGGCGTCTCGTTCAGCCTCGCGCGCGGCCAGACTTTGGGGCTCGTGGGTGAGTCGGGGTGCGGAAAGTCGACCACGGGACGCATGGTTGCGCGGCTGATGGACCCTACCGGCGGACGGATCGTGATCGACGGCGTCGACATCAGCCAGCTCGGAGGCCGCGAGCTGTACAACTTCCGCCGCAAAGTCCAAATGATCTTCCAGGACCCCTTCGCCTCGCTCAACCCACGGCAAACGGTGGGCACGGCCATCGCGGCACCGATGCTGGCGCAGAAGATCAACCCCTCAGGCGGCATGAAGAACCGGGTCAAGGAACTCCTGGAACAGGTAGGCCTCAAGCCCGAGCACTACAACCGCTTCCCGCACGAGTTCTCCGGGGGCCAGCGCCAGCGCGTGGGCATCGCCCGAGCCATCTCGCTGAACCCCTCCGTGATCGTATGCGACGAGCCCGTTTCCGCCCTCGATGTCTCGGTGCAGGCCCAAGTAGTCAACCTGCTTCAGGAAATTCAGCGTGACACCGGGGTTGCGTACATCTTCATCGCCCACGATCTTTCCGTGGTCCGGCACATTTCGCACGATGTGGCGGTCATGTACCTCGGCAAGATCGTGGAACGGGGGCCAAGGGATGAACTGTTCCACGATCCGAAGCACCCCTACACGAAGGCGCTGTTGTCCGCCGTGCCATTGCCGGATCCCAACGCCGCCCGCCTGCAGCAAAAGATCCGGCTGCGGGGAGACCTCCCGTCGCCGGCAAATCCGCCCAGCGGCTGCGTGTTCCGCACCCGTTGCCCGTTGTTCAGCACCCTGGGCGAAGAACAGCAGCAGCGTTGCATCACTGAAATTCCCGCCCCAGCCAGCACGGCTGCCCCGGCCTGCCACCATTCGGGTATGGCAGCGGCGGCCCTTGCTGATGTGCAATAGTCCCAATACCAAAAGGAGCAATACATTGAACACCTTGATCCGCGCCGTCCGACCGTGGGGACAAGCGCTGAGCGACGTCCTTATCGCGGACGGCAAGATCGCCGGCGTCGAACCGCACGACCCTGCGCGCGCAGCCCCTACCGGCACCGCAGGCGCTAACGCGCGAGGCGACGCCGCCGTCGTCGAAGGCCGCGGGCGCCTCTTGGTGCCGTCGTTCTCGGACGTCCATGTCCACCTGGACTCCACCCGCATCGGCCTGCCGTTCCGCGAACACACCGGCGGACCCGGCGTGTGGACCATGATGATCAACGACCGGCGGAACTGGCGCAATGCTGAGGTTCCGCTGCAGGAACGGGTCAACAACACCCTCGGACGGATGATCGCCCGCGGCACCACCCGCGTGCGATCGTACGCGCAGATCGACGTCGATTGCCGCCTTGAGCGCTTCGAGGCAGTCGTGGCCGCGAAAGAACGGTTCAAGGACCAGGCCGACGTCGACATCATCGCCTTCCCGCAGGCGGGCCTCCTCCTCGAGGAAGGCACCGTCCCGCTCATGGAAGACGCACTGAGGGCCGGCGCCAATGTGATGGGCGGCATCGATCCGTGCAGCCTGGACCGCGACCCGGCCCGCCACCTGGACATCGTGTTCGGCCTGGCCGAGAAGTACCAGGTGCCCATCGACATCCACCTCCATGAGCCGGGCGAGCTGGGCGTCTTCAGCACGGACCTGGTGATTGAGCGGACGCGGGCCCTGGGAATGCAGGGCAAGGTCACCATGTCCCACGCCTACCAACTGGGCAGCGTCAACGAGGCCACCACGCGCCGCCTCATCGACGAGTTCGCCGAACTGGACATCTCCATGGCGTCGGTGGCCCCGGGCTCAGTGGGCGTGGCGAGCCAGCTGCCCATCCCGCTGCTCGCCGAAGCCGGCGTCCGTCTGGGCTTGGGCGAGGACGGCCAGCGCGACTACTGGTCCCCTTACGGCAACACGGACATGCTCGACCGCACGTGGCAGCTCGCCTTCACCCACGGCTTCCGCCGGGACGAACTCATCGAGCACTGCCTCGCGATCGCCACCATCGGTGGCGCGAGCATCCTGGATCCCTCCGCCACGCGCTTGAAGGGCACGGCCCACCGCCCCGGCCTGGAGGCAGGAGACCCCGCCGAACTCCTGCTGCTCGACGGCGAAACGGTCGCCTCCGCCATCATGGACCGCGGCACCGATCGAACCGTGATCCACCGCGGCAAGGTCGTGGCGGACCAGCTCGAACTCGCCTAGGGCCGCGCTGGAACAAAGCGGCCGGTCCCTTGCCAGGGACCGGCCGCTTTTCTTTCTGGCTAGCGCCCGACGGCGGCGGGCTCGGTCACGCGCTCGGACTCGGCTTCTGCGATGGACACAGCCGGCCCGCGCACCGCGAGGAAGCCGGCCCCGGCGAGCAGCATCGCCTCAGTGGCCAGGGCCCAGAACGGAACGTCCCAACCGCCGGACCACTCATGCAGGAATCCCGTCGCCAAGGGCCCCAGGGAGGCGATGGCGAAGCCGAGCCCTTGGCTCATCGCGGACAGGCTGCCCGCACTCCCGGGTCCCGCTGAACGAATGACCACCAATGCCATTCCGAGCCCGAAACCTGCGCTCTGGACAATCCCGAGCAGGCCGACCAGCACGAACTGCATAGCGGCAGGTGCGGTCAGGACTCCCAGCAGGGCTGCCGCCACGAGCAGCCCCAACCCCGGAGCCATGAACCTCAAAACCGCAGTACGGCCCGCGAGGACGGGGGCCAGCAGGCTCGCGGGCAATCCCGCGACGCTGAACCAGGCCAGGAGACCAGCCGCGTCTGCCGGAGACTGGCCCTTCGACACCAGGAACACAGCGAGCCACGAGGTAATGGCGAAATAGAGCATGGCTTGCAGTCCGAAGAAGGCGGTCACAGCCCAGGCCGTCCGCTGCTTCCGTAGCGGGACGGTGCCGCCGTTCCCCGCGGCGCGGGCCGCCGTCGTCGTGCCGTCCCGCAGTCCAGCCGCCGACGCCGTTCCGCCGGCTCCGTCGGTTCCGCCGGCCCGCCCTGCCGTTTGACCGGAACGGTGGATCAGCGCTGCCGCCAGGAAGGCCGGAACGGCCCAAACGGCCAGCGCCCATGCAAGGCTCCCACCGAGGGCATGCTGAAGTGGCTGCACGAGCCCTGCGCCTAATGCCGCGCCCAGCCCGAAGCCCATGGTGCATAGCCCCGTCCACCAGCCGGTTCCGCGGTGGGCCTTGACGATCTGTGGCACCAGCACGCTGGCGGTCATGATGGCTGCCCCTGCCAGGAACGTCCCGGGCAGCAACAGTCCGGGCAGGGTCACGCGGGCGATCAGCGCCGCGGCGAGTACCAGAAGCGCCAGCGCCACGGCCTTTCCGGTCCCCAGGCGACGGGCCAGCCACGGACCACAGGGAGCCGAGACACCGAAGGCAAGCACGGGCAAGGCCCCAAGCAGCGGCAGCAGATGCCCGTCGACTCCGAAACCCGCCTGCAACTGACCCATGGTGCCGGCGATCGTCGTGATGGCCGGACGGAGATTGATGGAGACAAGCGCCAAAGCAACGAGTAACCAGGCAGTCCTTCGGCCTGTCCCAGCGGACGTACCGCGGCGCGGCTGTGCTTGTCCCATTGATCACCCTCCGGAATCCATTTTGGTATACCAAATAAGGTTAGAGGGATTGTTGGAGAAAGTAAACTGCGGCTATTTAGGGCAAAGGGACGTCCGGCCGGATCTTGTCGATCAGGCTTGGAATACCAAGGAGGTTAGATAGCTTTGCCGGGGTTGAGAATTCCGGTGGGGTCGAAAAGCTCCTTGACGCGGTGCTGGAGCGCCCGGACGGGCCCGGGTTGCTCAAGGCCGAGCCAACGCAGCTTGTACTGTCCCACCCCATGCTCGCCGGTGATGGTTCCGCCCATCGCCAGCGCGGCATCAATGGAGTCGTCGAGGGCCTTGTTGAGGCGGGACATGGCATCTGCGTCCACTTCTCCGTCCACGCGGTCCACCCAGAAAGTGGGGTGCAGGTTGCCGTCGCCCGCATGGGCCACCACCTTGAGCCGGACCTCGTGGGTGACGGACATGGCCTCGAGTGCTGCGACGTAGTCCACAAGCCGCGACCTCGGAACGGCAACGTCCTCGCCAACGCGGTATTCGTTGTCCACTTCGTCACCCCGGCTCGAGCGCCGCATTTCTATGAGGCGCTCGGCTTCCGCGCTGGATTCCGCCGTCACCGTGGCGCCGCCGGCCGCGAGCACGTCCCGTACCAAAGCTGCTTCCGCTTCAGCTCCAAAGCCGTCTGTCTGGATCAGCAGCAGAGCCTGCCCGCGGTTTGCGAGATCCGAACCGTAGTGTTCGTCGAGCTGGGCCAGCGTTCCGGCGTCGAGCATTTCCATGATGGCGGGCTGAACCCGGGCCCTGCCGACCCCCAGGACGCCCGCCGCGGCACTACGGAAGTCCGGATAGAACGCTGCCACGGTCTGCACCTCGCGGGGCAGGTAGCGCAGGCGCACCGTCGCGCCCACCACGATACCCAGCGTGCCTTCCGAACCCACAAACAGCGCTGTGAGATCGTATCCGGCCACGCCCTTGAAGGTCTGGTGGCCCGTGCGGATGAGCGAACCGTCGGCCAGGACAACGTCGAGCGCCAGCACCGAATCCCTTGTCACGCCGTATTTGGCGCAGCGCAATCCGCCGGCGTTCGTTGCCACATTGCCGCCGATCGTGGACATTTTGTAGCTTGCGGGGTCCGGTGCGTACATCAAGCCGTGTTCAGCCGCGGCGGCATTCAGGTCGGCGTTCACCACGCCGGGTTCGACGACGGCGGTCTCGTCGTCGGGGTTGAGCTGCAGGATGCGGTTCATGCGCACCAGGCTGAGCACGATGCATCCTTCGCTGGCGTGGGCGCCACCGGAAACCCCGGTGCCGGCGCCGCGGGCAACGATCGGAACAGCATGCTTGGCGCACGTGCGCACCACATGCTGCACGTCTTCAACTGATTCTGCGAACACCACAGCCAAAGGCAGCTGCAAGTCCAGGACGGGCCCTCGGTCTGCCGAATGGCTCGTCCGTGTCTGCTCGTCGAGGGCGACCTGCCCCGACGCGAGGCCAGCGAGCAGTTCATCGATGAACCCGGCCGGGCTTTTGCTTTGCTGGGTTGGATCCGCGGGGGAAAGGCGTCGGGCCATGACCACCTCGAGCCTGTCTTTGTCCTGCGGAAACGGCCGGCTGGCACCGGTATATTCAAAGCCGTGCCGCTCGTAGAACGCCTTGGCGCGGGCGTTGTCCTCGTGGACGCCCAGTTCGATCAGGCCGGCTCCGAGCTCGGCGGCTGCTACGGCGCAAGCCTCATCAAGCAACTGGTCAGCCAAGCCCAGGCCCCGATGCCCGGGTGCGACGTACACGCTGATCAGCATGGCTTGCAGCGGCAGGTCAGGATCCTGCGGCTGCTTGACGACTACGCGCATGAGCCCATGGATCGGGCTGCCGTCCGTCCCGTCGTCGGCTACAAGGGTGATGCTCGAGTCACCCGACATCGCGGCTGCGCGCTCCTGCCACTGGCCGTCGGTCTGCCGCCGGGCGGCCGCAAGGCTCTCCAGGTAGGCCATTGGCGTGTCCGACAGCATCTCCAACCGGACGTCGCGAAGCAATTGCCAGTCAGTCCGGCGGAGGCGGCGGATTCTATTCACGTCCGCCACCCATGAACCGGACATAGCGCTCGAGAACTCCGGGCCAGTCCGCAGCGTAATCCGCACGGGCCTGAGCGGGGTGTTCTGAGCCCTCCCAGCCGTCGTGCACCAGGCGAACTTCCGTACCTCCGTCAACCGGGCGGAAGGCCACGCGGAGTTCGGTGGACCACATCGCTGTGCTGCCCGGATACCAGCTCGCGTGGAAGGACATTGGCGGCTGCCAGTCGTCGATGGTCCCCCATATCGAGGTACGACCGTCGTCCGCGGTCTCGAGGATCAAATTCTCCTCGAACTCAACGTGCGACCCCTCCCCATACACGCTGTGCTCCTCCATCGGCCACCAGAGATGCGGGTGGTCGGTGAAGCCCATGAACGCATGCGCCACAGGCGAAGGCACGACGACGGTGCACACCACGGGTTCCAGCTCACCGGATGCCTCAGGCTGCGGTTCGGAGTCAGGCGCGGGGTGACTAAAGAGGCTTTCCATGTGCACCAACTTTACCGCCCGGCGACGCCTCTGCCCCGGACTAAATCCCTTCCCCAACCGACGCCCGGTCACATCAGGGCGCCCCCAACCCGACGCCCGGTCACATCCAGCCGCTCCCAACCCGACGCCCGGTCACATCCGGGGTGGCAGCCGTGGGCACATGGGTGCGCCGGGGTTGGGTTGTGACCGGTGATATGTGAGCCGGCGTTGGGCCCGGACCGGTAATAGGTGCGCCGGGGTCCGGGGAAACAGGCCCTTATGTGACCGACGGTCCAGGAAAACAAGCCTTTATCTGACCGACGGTCTGGGAAAACAGGCTCATACGTGACCGAGGGTCATTGACAGACGCCCGGTCACCTACGGCGGGTTTTTGGCCGACGCCCGCTCAGATCCGGTCACTCCCTGCNTGGGAAAACAGGCTCATACGTGACCGAGGGTCATTGACAGACGCCCGGTCACCTACGGCGGGTTTTTGGCCGACGCCCGCTCAGATCCGGTCACTCCCTGCCCGACGCCCGGTCACCCACGGCGCGCCCTTGGCGGACGCCCGGTCACGTATGGCGGGTTTTGGTCGGACGCCCGGTCACGTCTGGCGGGTTTTTGGCGGACGCCCGGTCACGTCTGGCGGGTTTTTGGCGGACGCCCGGTCACGTCTGGCGGGTTTTTGGCGGACGCCCGGTCACGTATCGCGAGTCATGGGCGGACGCCCGGTCACGTGTGGCGGGTCCTGGGCGGGT
>NZ_JAKEEC010000041.1 GCF_021483235.1 Arthrobacter alkaliphilus
CAGCATAAAAGGACGTGTTGCAACCACCACTGGAATCCGCCACGGGAAACCCCGCAACTTCTGACCGGGCGTCCGGGGAAACCCGCAACACCTGACCGGGCGTCACGGGAAACCCCGCAACTTCTGACCGGGCGTCCGGTGGAAACCCGCAACTTCTGACCGGGCGTCCGGCAGCACCACGACGGCGGGCGGCGGCTTTCGAAGGCCAGCTACCCGCCGTCGCGCACCCGCCGTCGGGCACCCCGGGTTTAGGCGCTCACGGAGTCCTTGTCGGCAATCGGAGAGCCGAAGGCGCTGCCTTGCTCGTCGTCGAGATGGGTGGGCTTCTTGTTCTTCAGGGCGAAGATGTACACCAAGAGCGAGATCCCGATGGCCACGCTCACGTAGGTGAAGAAGACCTCCACCTGCCCGGCCTTCTGGAGCGCGGCACCCACCAGCGGAACGGTGCCACCGAACAGCGAGTTGGCCACCGCATAGCCCAGGCCGACGCCGAGCGCCCGGATGGACGAGGGGAAGAGCTCGGCCTTCACCAGGGCATTGATGGACGTGTATCCGCCCACGATCAGGAGCCCGCCCATCATGAGCAGGAAGGCCATGAACGGATCCTTGGTCGCGCTCAACGCGGACAGCAGCGGCCAGGTGCAGAGCACACCCAGAATCCCGAACCACAGGAGCAAGGGCTTGCGGCCTACACGGTCCGAAACCATGCCATAGACCGGCTGCAGGCACATGAAGATCAGCAGAGCCCAGAAGTTGATCTGGCTGCTGCTTTCCTTCGCGATGCCGCTGGTGTTCTGCATGAAGGACAGGATGAAGTTGGTGTACGTGTAGAACGCCACGGTCCCGCCGAGGGTTACACCGATACAGATGAGCAGCGCACGCCAATGCTTGGTGAGCAGTAGTTTCAGTGTGCCCGGCTGGGCTTCGCCCGCCGCGGGAGCATGCGCGGCTGCGGCGGTCTGTTCGGCGGAGATGGTCTCTTCCATGGAGCGGCGAAGCCACAGGACCACCAGCGCGGCCACACCACCAATGAGGAACGGGATGCGCCAACCCCATTCCCCCAGTGCCGTCTTGCCAAGCAGTTGCTCAAGGATGACCAGGACCAGCAGCGCCAGCATCTGTCCGCCGATCAGCGTCACGTACTGGAAGGAGGAGAAGAAGCCGCGCCGCTTGGACGTCGCTGCCTCGGACATGTAGGTGGCGCTTGTTCCGTACTCGCCGCCAACGGAGAACCCCTGGATCAGCCGGATCAGGATCAGCAGCAACAGCGCCCATACCCCGATGATCTCTTTGGTGGGCAGGATCGCGATGGCGAAGGAACCGGCGGACATCATGGTCACGCTCAGGGTCAATGCTGCTTTGCGGCCCTTGCGGTCAGCAAAACGGCCGAAGAACCAGCTGCCAATCGGGCGCATCAGGAATGTCACGGCGAAGACCGCCATGGCCTCAAGGTTGCTTTGCAGCGGGTCCTTGGAACTGAAGAAATGGGATGCGAAGTAGGCCGAGAACGCCGTGTAGATGTACACGTCGTACCACTCCACGAGGTTGCCCGCGGAGCCTTTCAGGATATTGCCCACTGCCTTGCGGGTCTGCGCGGACTCGCTCCGGGGCGCTGCTTCTTGGGTGCTCATCTATGAACCTTCCTGGACGACGCCGCCACCGGCCGCGCCGCCGCCACCCTACCGCCGGGTAACTTCCACCAGGAGGTTTTGGTCATATTGGTCATTCGTGCACGGCGAGACTCTCGAAGTGTTTGCAGCCCCCAAAGTGGGCGCAGTGGCATGCCCCGTTCGATGCCCTCTGGCAGGGCGGCGCGCGCTAAGGGAAGCTTGGTCCAAGAGCACGGCGACGGCGGGCAGCTTTCGAAGATCAACACGGTGCCGGCGAGTCAGGAAGGGGCGGGCGCATGGCAGGGAACTTCGACACTGTGGATGACTACATCGCGGCGCAACCCGGCGATGTGCAGGAGATCCTGCGGGAGCTCCGCCGCCGGGCTCTTTCTGCCGTGCCCGGCGCCGGCGAGAGGATCAGTTACGGAATCCCGACCATCACTGTCAATGGGCACTACGTCCTGTATTTCGCGGCTTGGAAGCACCACATTTCGGTCTATCCCGTGCCCGGCGGTGACGCCGAATTCGAACAGGAAATAGCCCCGTACCGTGCGGCAAAAGGCACCCTGAAATTCCCGCTGGCGAAGCCGATACCCTACGAGCTCATTGAAAAGGTCGCGACGGTGCTGGCTGAACGCGAGCGGCAGCGGGGCGGCTACTGACAATCGGCCCGGGCCGGGGTACGGTACAGCCATGCGCCGCGACGAGCTGGAACACGCCATACGGGCCGCTGCGGATGTCATCCACGGCGACCGGGTGATCGTGATCGGCAGTCAGTCGATTCTGGGCTCCTTCACGGAGGACGAACTACCTGCCGCGATCATCATGTCCGACGCCGTCGACATCGCGCCGTTTTCCGACGACGACGCCGGCACTCTCGCGGACAACATCGACTCCGCGCTGGGTGAGTGGTCGCCTTTCCACAAGGAGTTCGGATTCTACATCCAGGCGGCCGAAAGGGAGACTGCGGTGCTCCCGGAGGACTGGGAATACCGGCTCGTCGGCGTCCGCAATGAGCGGACCCGGAACAGCACCGGGCTTTGCCTCGATCCCTACGATCTGTGCGCCGCGAAGCTCATCGCGGCACGCCCCAAGGACCACGCATTCGTTCTGGCTCTCATCCAGTCATCGCTCATCGACCGCGTGAAGCTCGTTGACAGAATCAGGCTCATAGACCCATCCGAGCCTCGGCGCGATGCGGCATTGTCCTGGGCCATGTCCGTCTGACCCGGCCCCTGCCGGCCAAACCGTCCGATCCCACAGGAGCGAAGCAATGACCAAGGTAGTCGCGTTCATGTCCATGTCCCTCGACGGCTACGTGGCGGATGTTGAAGACGGTGTCAGCGAGGTCTTCGACTGGTACTTCGCTGGCGATGTCGACGTCCCCACGTCCAACCCGGGCTTCACGTTCCATGTTTCCGAAGCGAGCGCCGAATACCTTCGGGCTTTGATGGGCGAGGTGGGGGCGATGCTCACCGGGCGGCGCACTTCCGACCGCGCCGAGGCCTGGGGCGGCCAACACCCGTTCGGCGTGCCCGCGTTTGTGGTGACGCATCAGATGCCGGAGGGTTGGCCGCGTTCCGACTCCGCGGTGCATCTCATCACCGACGGGCTGGAAAGCGCCGTCGCGCAGGCGAAGGCCGCGGCCGGAGACAAGATCGTCGGCATGCACGGGCCAGACACCATTCGGCAGTGCCTCGACGCCGGCCTGCTTGACGAAATCCGCGTCGACCTGGTTCCGTTGCTGCTCGGGTCCGGTGTCCGGCTCTTTGATCGCGTTGAGAACGCGCCGCTCACCCTGGGCAACCCGACCGTCGTCGAGGGGGTCGGCGTCACGCACTTGAGCTACCCGGTCCCCAAGGGCTAGTCCTTCCGCCGCATCACGCCGCCACACTAACTACCGCGAGTGCGCCTCGAGGAACGCGTACACCTCGGTCTCGTCGACGCCGGGGAACGCGCCCGGCGGCATGGCGGCCAGCAGGTGCGAGTGGGCGCGGGCGGACGGCCAAGCATTGCCTGCCCAGGATGAGGCCAACGACGCCGGCGGGCGCTTGCAGCAGTTCGGGTCCGGACACGTCGAAGTAGCCCGCGCCGTCGTCTCCCTCCCGCGGAACCATTTCACGTGCTGGTAGGGCACACCGATGCTGAGCGAGAACTCTCCCGCTGCCGAGCGCTCGGTACGCGCCGTGCACCAATATGTGCCGGATGGCGTGTCGGTGTATTGGCTGTAGGCGCTGAACTTGTCCGGCACGCCGAACACTGCCCGCGAGGTCCAGGCTTTGCACGACGGTTGGCCCTCGATGGCGCCGGTGTGGTCCTGCGGGAAGGTCACGCCGTCGTTCTCATAGGCCTTGTAGATGATGCCGCTCTGGTGGGTTTTCTGGAAGTGGGTGGTGATGCCCAGGTGCTTCGTCGCGAGGTTGGTGAAGCGGTGTGCGGCGGTTTCGTAGGAGACAGCAAAGGCGTCCCGGATGTCCTCCACCGCGATTTCCTTGGCGGCCTTCGCCTTCTGCAGGAACTCCACGGTTGCGTGCTCCGGCAGCAGGAGCGCCGCGGCGAAGTAGTTCGTCGCGACGCGCTGCGCCAGGAAGTCTCCGTAGCTTTTGGGTGTCTCGTGGCCCAGGACGTAGTGCCCCAAGGCCTGCAGGAGGACCGAACGCGGATCGTGGTCCTGCCGCTGGCTCTGCGTCAGATAAATTCGGTGATTCTTCAGATCGGTCACGGAACGGGTGGAATGGGGCAGGTCGCTCACGTGGTGCAGCGTGAAACCAAGGTGGTTGGCGATGTCGGCAATGACGTGCTGGCTCAAGGGCCCGGTGGTGTAGCCAACGCCTTTGAGGACCTTCTGCGCTTCGGCCTCGTACTCGGGGAAGTAGTTGCCGCGCTCACGCATCATGGCACGCAGTTCACCGTTCGCCCGGCGGGCCTCTTCCGGCGTCGCGACCTGCTCGTTGAGCTTGCGTTCAAGCTCCTGGAGGAGGCCCACTTGCGACTCGAGGACGTCGAGCGGCAGCCGTGAGCTGACACGGATTTTCGGCAGGTTCAGCGACTCGTACAGCGGCCCGCGCTGGTACCGTTCGAGCTCGATTTCCAAGGCCGCGCGGCGGCTGGGCGGTTGCGCTCCGAGCAGCTGTTCGATGCCCACATTCAGTGCCGCCGCCAGCTGCCTCAGCAGGCCGAGCTTCGGTTCGCGCTTACCGTTCTCGATCAGGCTCAGCTGGCTGGGGGCGGTCCCGACGGCGGAACTCAGGTCGTCGAGGGTCAGCCCAGCTTGTTTGCGCAGATGCCGCACCCGGCGCCCCAGGCTGATGACGTCCAGTTCCGCGGTGGAAGCGGATGACGACGGCGGCGGTACTTCGCGGTTCCAGCTCACAGGTGACATTTTTTGAGGATACGCGAAGAACTGCATTTCTTTCCATGGTTTTTATCTAGAAAGCCGTTTGGAAGTGCTGAAAAGTAATAACCACGAAGTCCCGGTCGATCTGAAGTTGCAATGGCGCAGCAAAGGTCGGCCGGGGCGACATATTCAGCAACACGCCAAAGTAGCGTCAAAGGAGACAGAACAATGACCGCAGCATTTGAACCAGGGCAGCCCACCTCCGCTCAGCAGCAGGCCGCCGCACTGGAGCTCGAATGGGCTGCCAACCCGCGATGGGAAGGCGTCACCCGCGATTACTCGGCCACCGACGTCGTCCGCCTCCGCGGCCGCGTCTCCGAAGAACACACCCTGGCCAAGCGCGGTTCCGAGAAGCTGTGGAAGCAACTCACCGAAGAAGCGACCACGGGCGGTTACACCAACGCCCTCGGGGCACTGACCGGCAACCAGGCCGTCCAGCAGGTCAAGGCCGGGCTGCGGGCCATCTATCTTTCGGGCTGGCAGGTGGCGGCCGATGCCAACAATTCCGGCCACACCTACCCGGACCAGTCGCTGTACCCGGCCAACTCGGTTCCCACGGTGGTCCGCCGCATCAACAACGCCCTGCTCCGCGCGGACCAGATCGAATTCTCCGAGGGCGTCCAGACGGTTGAAGACTGGCTGGTCCCGATCGTCGCCGACGCCGAAGCCGGTTTCGGCGGCCCGCTGAACGCCTACGAACTCATGAAATCCATGATCCAGGCCGGCGCCGCGGGCGTGCACTGGGAAGACCAGCTCGCCTCGGAAAAGAAGTGCGGCCACCTCGGCGGCAAGGTGCTCATCCCCACCCAGCAGCACATCCGCACCCTGAACGCCGCCCGCCTCGCGGCCGACGTCGCCGGCACCCCGACGGTCGTCATAGCCCGCACCGACGCCGAGGCAGCAACCCTGATCACCTCCGACGTCGACGAGCGCGACCAGGAATTCATCCTCCGCGAAGGCGGACAGCCGGTTCGTACCGCCGAGGGCTTCTACAAGGTCCGCAACGGCATCGAACCCTGCATCGCCCGCGCCAAGGCCTACGCCCCGTACTCCGACCTGATCTGGATGGAAACGGGCACCCCGGACCTCGAACTGGCCCGCAAATTCGCCGAGTCCGTCAAGGCCGAGTTCCCGGACCAGATGCTTTCCTACAACTGCTCGCCGTCGTTCAACTGGAAGAAGCACCTGGACGACGCCACCATCGCGAAGTTCCAGCGCGAACTCGGCGCCATGGGCTTCACCTTCCAGTTCATCACCCTGGCCGGCTTCCACGCCCTGAACTACTCGATGTTCGACCTCGCCCACGGCTACGCCCGCGAAGGCATGAGCGCCTACGTCGAACTCCAGGAAAAGGAGTTCGCCTCCGAGTCCCGCGGCTACACCGCAACCAAGCACCAGCGCGAAGTCGGCACCGGCTACTTCGACGACATCGCAACCGCGCTCAACCCGAACGCGTCCACCCTGGCCCTGGTGGGATCCACCGAAGAAGGCCAGTTCCACTAACCCGCATTCCCGACGGCGGTCCCGCCTGACCACCGGCCTGCGGCCCGGCAGTGCACCGCGCTGGTTGGGTGCCAGCCAAGGCAATCCTCCGCGTGCTATCCCCATCCCCGCCCAAGGGCCTCGCAGGGCTCGGCCGAGGACGGGGACAGGGCCCCTTTACGCACGCTTCCGGATCACCTTGACCGGCTGCCTTCCGGCACCTTGGGCACAAGGCCGAAGGAGCCGGTGCCGCGGCAGCCTGCGTAAAAGGGGCCCTGCGTCCCGGTCCGTCCTCGCTCAGCGAGGTCGAAACCGGGACGTGGGGAATAGCAGGCAGAGCGATGCCGGTCCGAAGGCCGAACCCAACCACAGCGGCCGAACCGAGCCACAGCGGCCCAACCGACCAGCCCGGCCACCGTCAAACTTTTGCTTCTCCGAGGAGAGATTGAAATGAACAGCTTCACCGATAATTACACGATCAACGGCATCACGCTGACCGCCCAGCCCATTCACCGGCAGAACGAGGTCCTCACTCCGGACGCGCTGGAGTTCGTGGCTAAGCTGCACCGCGCGACGGCGGAGCGCCGCCAGGAGCTGATGCAGGCGCGGCACGCCCGCCGCAACCAGATTGCGAGTGGCCAGGATCCCCGATTCCTTCCGGAGACCGCCGAAATCCGCAACGACCCGAACTGGCGCGTCGCTCCCCCGGCGCCGGGGCTAGAAGACCGACGGGTTGAGATCACGGGACCGGTCGACCGCAAGATGACCATCAACGCGCTGAACTCGGGCGCCAAGGTGTGGCTGGCAGACATGGAAGATTCCTCGACGCCCACGTGGCGCAACGTGATCCAGGGCCAGTTGAACCTGACGGATGCCCTGGAGCGGCGCATCGACTTCGTTTCGCCCGAGGGCAAGGAATACAAGCTCCGCGCCGCCGAGGACCTGCCCACCATCGTGGTGCGGCCCCGTGGGTGGCACCTGCCGGAGAAGCACATGCTCATCGATGGCAAGCCTGTTGCCGGCGGCGTCGTCGACTTTGGCCTTTTCTTCTTCCACAACGCACGCCGCTTGCTGGCGCAGGGCAAGGGCCCGTACTTCTACCTGCCCAAGATCGAGAACCACCTTGAGGCCCGCCTCTGGAATGACATCTTCATCCTGGCCCAGGACTTGCTGGGCATTCCTCAGGGCACGATCCGCGCCACAGTACTGATTGAAACCATCACGGCAGCGTTCGAGATGGAGGAAATTCTGTTCGAGCTTAGGGACCATGCTTCGGGCCTGAACGCCGGGCGCTGGGACTACATCTTCTCCGTGATCAAGAACTTCCGCACCCGCGGCCCCCGCTTCGTCTTGCCGGACCGCGGCCAGGTGTCCATGACCCAGCCGTTCATGCGCTCCTACACCGAGCAACTGGTCCGGGCGTGCCACCGCCGCGGTGCCATGGCGATCGGCGGCATGGCTGCGGCTGTTCCGAACCGCAAGGACGAGGCCGCCAACACCGCGGCCTTCGAGAAGGTCCGTGCGGACAAGACCCGCGAGGCCGGCGACGGTTTCGACGGTTCCTGGGTTGCCCACCCGGACCTCGTTCCGGTGTGCCGCGAAGTGTTCGACGGCGTACTCGGCGATCGTCCGAACCAGCTGGACCGCTCGCGGGAAGACGTCATCCCCGACGACAGGGCGCTGATCGATATCGCTTCCACCGAGGGCACCATCACCGAAGCCGGCATCCGGAACAACATCGAGGTAGGCATCCGCTACATCGAGTCCTGGTTGCGGGGCAACGGCGCCGTGGCCATCCACAACCTGATGGAGGACGCGGCGACGGCGGAGATCTCCCGATCGCAGCTCTGGCAATGGATCAACGCCCACGCCATCACCGATCGCGGCGACATCATCAGCCGCGAGTGGATCAACGACCTGCTGGACGAGGAATTCGCACGGCTGGAACGCTTCGACGACGATCGCTTCAACGATGCGCGCAGCATCTTCGAGGAAGTCACCCTCGCCGACGAATTCCCCACCTTCCTGACCATCCCTGCCTACGCCCGCTACCTCACGGAAGCCCGCGAGGAAGCCACGAAGGAAGAACTCGTCGCCGCGTAAGCCCGACCGGAAAAGCCCCCGTTCGCTGGGCTGCCTGCACTCTTCGCAACAAGTGACCCCGAAGGCCGGGGAGGCAGCCCAGCGACGGAGTTCTTGAACGCGAACTGGCAGCAGATGACCGCAAACAGCTGCGGAATGGGCATCTGCTGCCAGTTCGCGCCGCTGTTTAGAGGGACTTACCGCTGCCGGGCCACCCAGCGCACCGAGAGGGTAGTGCAGACGCAGAAAGCCAGAACAGAGCCCAGGATCACCAGGAGCGGCACGGTCCAGCCGCCCGTCAGTCCGTGCACGTAGCCGATGATGGTCGGCGCCAGGGCGGCGAAGCAGTAGCCAACCCCCTGTACGACGGCGGACATCTTGCCTGCCGAGGCTTGGTCGCGGGCGAACCTGATGATGGCGATGAAGATGATCGTGATGCCCCCGCCCTGCGCGATCCCTCCGAGCGAGGACCAAAGCCACCACCATCCTGGCGCCAGCAACAAGCCCAAAGGTACGGAGAGCCACAGGGCACCCAAGGTGGACGCCACCGCCGTCGTACTGGCGAAACGGGCGAGCAGCGGCACACCGAGGCCACCGACAATCGCGAGAATCTGGAAGAGCGACGATCCCGCGCCGGCTTGCGCATTGCCCATGCCCAGTTCGTCGGCCAGGAAGCTCGGAAGCCACGCGGTGACGCCGTAGTACGAGAATGCCTGGCCGGCGAAACCGAGCGTAAGGCCAACGGTCAGCCACGCGACGCCGGACGCCTTGCCGTCCCGCGACCGCTCGGCGAGTGGCACCGCAGCGGGAACGAAAGCCCGCCGGGCACCCACGGTGGGGATCCAGAACAGGATGGCCACCAGCGCCAGGACGGCACTCGCCGCGAGCGCGAGCCGCCAACCCACAAGGTCGGCGAGCGGAGCGGTGGCCACGGAGGTCAGGAAGGACCCGATGTTGAGGGCCGCCGTGTACACACCCATCGCGGTTGCCTGGCGTCGCGGTGCGAAGTCGCGGCGGATGATGAGCGGCACTGCGATGTTTCCGATGGTGATGGCGAGTCCGATGAGGACGGTGCCGGCCATGACCGGAACACCCCCGCCGCCGGAGCGGATTACGACGCCGGCCAGCACACCCACCAGAGTTAGCATCACGGCGAATTCCGCGCCGAGCCTGCGTCCTGCCATTGAGGCCAGCGGCGCGGCGAGCGAGAAGCAAAGCACGGGAATGCCCGTCAGCAGCCCGAGTTGTTCGGGTGAAAATCCAAGATCCCTTTTCAAGGAATCCACCACGGGCGCCACCGCGACGAAGGGTCCCCGCATGTTGAGGGCAATGAGGCCGATGCACGCGAGGATGAGCCAGCCCCTCGGGACCTTGGCGAGGAATGGGCTGGTCATGGGGCGCACAGAAAGGCGGGGAAAGTAGGCATCACCTTCATTGCTATCACGGCATGCCGCGGCGGAACGCCATGTGTCGCCCGTCAGCCGGTTGCCTGGAGCGTGGCTTCAATCACTGCCGGCGACAAAACGTGCTGGGTGACCATCTGGCTCGCCCCGAGGATCGCGGCCCGGGCGCCCGCCATCGAGATGCCGATGCGCAGATGCGAGGTGGCCAGCGGAAGCGAACGCCGGTAGACAACCTCCCGGATGCCGGCCACGAGGTGCTCGCCGGCCTCCCCCATGCTGCCCCCGATCACGATCATCGAGGGGTTGAGCAGATTGACCACCATTGCCAGGACATCGCCAACGTCGCGTCCAGCCTGCCGGAGTGCCTGGATGGCCTGGAGGTCTCCCTCGGCCACGAGCCGCAACACGTCCCCGCCATTGCTGGCAGCGAGCCCTTGGGCGTGCAGTTGGCGCGCGACGGCGGGTCCCGAGGCGAGTGCCTCCAGGCAACCGTAGTTCCCGCAGCGGCAGAGGACGTCGTCGCCGCGGGGAACCCGGACGTGGCCAAGGTCCCCGGCCGTGCCGTTGGCGCCGCGCTGCAGCTCGCCGCTGCTGATGATCCCGGCCCCGATGCCCGTGGCGATTTTGATGAAGAGCAAGTTGTCGTGGTCCGGCCAATACGCTGTGCGTTCGCCCAGGGCCATGATGTTGACGTCGTTGTCCACCAGGACCGGAACCGGCAGCGAGCGTTGCATGTAACGGACCACGTCGAATCCGTCCCAGCCGGGCATGATCGGCGGTTTGATCGGCCTGCCCGTGTCGTGTTCCACCGGGCCGGGCAACCCGATGCCGATCCCGGCAAGGTCCTCGAGGCTCCGGCCGGCTTCGTTGAGGAGCTCCCGTCCTTCCGCCACCACCCTGCCCAGCACCACCTCGGGGCCGTCGGCGACTTCCTGCGCGAGGCGGTGCTCGGCCAGGACTGTTCCACCGAGATCGGTGACCGCTACGATCACGTGCGTCGCTCCGACGTCGACAGCCAGGACAACGCGCGCGGCGGGGTTGAAGGCAAAGCGCGACGGCGGCCGGCCGCCACTGGAACTCGCCTCCCCGGCAGGGCCGACGAGCCCTGAGTTCATGAGGGCGTCGATGCGCGAGGCGACGGTGGAACGGGCAAGCCCCGTGGTGAGCGCGAGTTCGGCGCGGGTCCGCGCCTGGCCGTCGCGAAGAAGCTGGAACAGATCTCCTGCACGCGAAAGGCTTCCGGCGTCCTGTAAGGAGCCTTCCTTTCCCGGGGATTTTTCGGGTGCTGAAGTCATGGATTAGTGATAGCACGATTGGTTATTGCTGTCACGCAACAAAAAGCACGTCGGGTAATTTTCAACTTTTGCTTGCTCATCGACAAAAGTAGTCGTAGCTTGTGTGTGAGAAGAATCACGTAGCCCACGAAGCCGCGCTGAAACTCGGAGATTCCGTTTACGAAGAGGTAACTGATCTTGTCCAGCCACTCACAGGCAACACCGCTAAGCTCACCGGAGCCGCTGGGTGTCGGCATCCTCGGCGCCGGCCCGGTCACCCAAGCGATCCATCTCCCCTCCCTCGCCCGGCTCCGGAACATCCTGGAAGTCCGTCACATCATGGACGTCGACGCCGCGGTTGCCGAAGCCGTAGCAGCCCGGGTCGGCGCCACGCACGGCACCAGCATGGACGCGCTCTTGGGCGATCCTGGCGTCGACATCGTGGCGATCTGCAGTCCCCACCAGTTCCACGCAGACCAAGTCATCGCAGCCTGCCGCGCAGGTAAGAAGGCCGTACTTTGCGAAAAGCCCTTCGCCATGAGCGGCGACGAGGCTGCCCGCATCTCCGCAGTAAGCGAAGAGACCGGAGTGCCTATCATCGTGGGCGCGATGCATACCTTCGATCCAGGTTGGCTCGCGGCCGAAGCCAACTGGGGCGACCTGCCCGAAAACGTCCACACCATCCGTTCATCCATCATCCTGCCGCCCAACGCGCGCTTCGAAGACTTCGCGACCGAGATCATCACCCGGCCCGCAGGCGGCACACCGGATTACAGCGACGTCGAGGTCATCAAGGGCGCCCTCCGCGGCGGGATCATGGGACTCGCCATCCACGACCTCCCGCTCGTCCGGCGCTTTGCCCCGGATTTCGAAGACATCGAAGTCCTGCAGGCCCGTCACGTCCGGCCCTTTGGATATGTGATCTCCCTTCGCGCCGGAGACCGCACCATCGAACTGCGGGCGGCCATGAACAAGACCTGGAAGCCGGAATGGGTGTTCGAAGCGATTTCCGACGATGCCACCCTTCGCATCGACTTCACGCCGTCGTACGTTCAGGCAGGATCCGCCGTCGCAACCATCACCAGCGGCACGGGCACCCGCGATACAAAGAGCACCACCTTTGGACCGTTCGAACACAACGGTTACGAGGGTGAATGGCGCGAACTCGCCCAACTGGCCCTCGGAACCAAGCAACCTCCACCCACCGAAAGCCTCATCAACGATCTCACCTTCGCGATAGCCATTGCGGACGCCACGGTGGATGAGGCCGCCGCAGAGTTTGCAGGAGCCCGCCAATGAGCAACCAGTACACGGTCACCGCCACCCCGCAGGCTGAATCAAGCGGCTCCGTGGCACTCGCGGTTGCCTCCCTTCCGGCGACCTTCGGACCGGTAGCAGCCGGGGAGGCCGCACGAATCTCGGCACTCGACGGCGCTCCGGGCTGGGCCGCGGAGGCAATCAAGGCGATCGACGCGGGAGCGTCAGGCATCGTCGTCGTCAACCCGGTGCCGGAAAACACCGCCGCTTTGCGCGACGCCGCGGAAGCGTCCGGCACCGCAGTGGTCCTCGACCGGCGCTGGGCTTCGAACCCTGGACTTGCCGGCGCGGAAGAAGCCGTCCGCACGGTAGCCGGCCGTGCCACCATGCTGGACACCGTCGCGACGGCCGCGGCAGGCACGGATCCGCAAAGGTTGCTCACCGACCACCTCGCCGCCGTCGTCCGCGTCACCGGAGAACTGAACGCCATTCGCGTGGTGCGCCGCGGAGCGCACGGGTACACGGTGTGCGCGCGGCTCGCGAATGGTGCGCCCGTTTCGCTCCAGGGCGTACTAAGCGATGCCCGGCGCCCCGGCGTCGACTTCCGGCTCTATACCGACGACGGCGGCGTCAGCATTGCGGTCCCCGAACCGTTTGCCGCCTGGCCGGCGGAAGTCAGGGCAACCGGACCGCAAGGAGAACTCCTTTTGCCCACACTTTATGAATCTGCCCACCGCACCACGTGGCGGCGGCTCAAGGAACACCTCGACGCCGGCACGCATCCGTCCGATCTGGCCCGGTTTGCGCGGCTGACGGAATCGATCGCGATTCTCTCCTGAACCACTTCCTGAAACATCGACCCGCAATAAACAAGCACCAAAACAGTCATTCACCTTCTCGACGACGAGCCGGACCGCCCTGAACGCGAAACATCGCAGCGGTCCCGAAAGGAACCACCATGAATGTCCAGTCCGAAGCCAGCCGCAATTTTTCCCGTCGCGGCTTCCTCGGCCTCGCAGCAGCCGCTGCGGCCGTGCCCGCCCTCGCGGCCTGTGGCGGCGGCTCCGCCTCGAAGAGCAGCGGCGGAGACGTAATCAAATTCTGGGACATGCCGTGGGCCACCACTGCGTACAACGACGCCGCGAAGAAAATCACCGAGTCCTACGCACCCACCGGAAGCAACGCCAAGGCCAGCTACCAGATCATCCAGTGGAACAACTTCTATCAGACCTTCTCCTCGGCGATCGCGTCCAAGACCGGTCCTGCGGTGTCCACCGGTGGCGGATTCCAGGCCTTCCAGTTCGAACAGCAAGGCCAGATTGCGTACGCGGACAAGGTCATCGAAGCACTGAAGAAGAACGGCCAGTACGACGACTTCCTGCCGGGCGTCCTGGAACCCTTCAAGTCGGACAAAGGCTACGTCGCCGTTCCATGGCAGCTGGACATGCGCGTCTTCTGGTACCGGAAGTCCCTCTTCGACAAAGCCGGAGCCGCATTGCCTACTGACTGGGCTTCCCTGCTGGAGGCAGGAAAGGCCCTGAAGAAGATCGGCGCCGTTGGTTTCGGTACGGGCTCCGGTGCCGGAAACAACTTCGGCAACCACTCAATGATCATGATGATGGTCAACAACGGCGGCGGCGTGTTCACCAAGGACGGCCAGCTGGACCTCCTGAACGACCGGAACGTCGAAGCAGTGGAGTTCCTCCTCGAACTCCAATCGAACGGGATCATCGACCCCGCCGCAGTCGGCTACACCACGGACAACATGTCCGCCCAGTGGAAAGACAAAAAGATCGGCTACGGGGTCTTCCAGGCAGGTGCTGCGGAACGGATCGGCGACACCTCGGGTGACTTTGCCGTGGCAAGTCCCATCGCCGGACCGCACGGGGACAAAGCCACGCTCGTGTTCCCGAACAACATCATGATGTACAAGAACACTCCTTCACAGGACAGCTCGGAGGCGTTCCTCGTGTACTATATGGGCCAGCTCAAGCAGCTGTGGCAGCAGAAACTCATGGCCGCCCTTCCCGTCTTCAAGTCCATCACGGAGCTTCCCGAGTTCGCGAGCAACGCGAACAACGTGAAGATCGTCAAAGAATGGCAACCCATCGCGAAGACCTTCGCATCCCAAGGAAGCACGCTCAACGCAAACCTCGCGGCCCTCGACGGCGGCCAGGCACTGAACCAGTTCACGCAGACAATCCTGACCGGCAAGGCCGACGCGAAGACGGCGCTCACCACCTTCCAGTCCGGTCTCCAGTCAGTCCTCAAGAAGTAGGGCACACCTGCCATGTCATCAACTACTGCACCGTCGGGCTTGGCCCGGGCCCGTCGGGGACTTGCCCCCGGCGGGTCCGGGGGCGGTCCCCGCAAGCTGAACGAGGGCCTGAACCGCAAGAGCAAGCTCTCGGGCCAGACCAGCAGGACCTTCTTCTGGCTCCTGCTCCCGTCCGTAGTTCTCCTTGTCCTGATCCATGGGTACCCTTTGGTCTACGCCGGAGTCCAAGCCACCCATGACGGCTCGCTGATCGACACCGGCAACTTCGTCGGCGTCGACAACTTCGCCACTGTGCTGTCTTCACCTGCCTTCTGGAAGGCAGCTCAGTTCACGCTGTGGTTCACCATCGTCGGGGTCTTCGGATCCTGGGCTGTTGGTCTCGGCCTGGCCCTGCTGCTTCGCACCAAGATCCCGGCCGGGAGCACATTCAAGGTCCTGCTCCTCCTGCCGTGGGTGGTGCCGATCGTGGTGTCCTCCACGGCGTGGAACTGGCTCGTGGCCACCCCGGACAGCCTCATTCCTGCGCTTTTCCGCAACCTCGGACTGGGCACGCCCCTGTTCCTGGCGGACCCGAACCTGGCCGCAGTCCTGGTGATGGTCTTCAAGGTCTGGGTGTCCTTTCCCTTCATGATGATGATGACCTCCGCCGCCCTCGCCTCCGTGGATACCACCGTCTACGAAGCGGCGAGCATGGACGGCGCCACCAAATGGCAGCAGTTCACCCAGATCACCCTGCCGATGATCGCCCGGTCCACCTACATCAGCTGGATCCTCATGACGATCTTCTGCGTCAACGATTTCCCCACGATCTACCTGCTCAACGGCGGAGGACCCGTGGACGCCACCACATCCCTCGTGGTCCTGGCCTACCGCAAGGTCTTCCAGGACTTCCAGACCGGACCCGGCGTCGCCATCGCCTTCCTCATGACCCTCACACTCGTCGTCGTGTCGGTCTTCCTTTACCGCCAGATCCGAAAGTCGAGCGTCGAATAATGAGCGCAGTCCTCCACGCCCACCCCGAATCGGGCCCGTCGCTCGGCGTCGACGGTCCCGACAGGGCCCGCCGGGTCCTCTCCGAAGCCGGCATGCGCGGACGCTGGTGGCGCTTCGCCCTCATCCTGGCCATCACCGCGCTGGTCCTTGTACCGATCATGGTCACCGTCATCCTGGCCCTCACCCCGGGACCGAACAGCACCGCCATAGGGCTGACCCTGGAAAACATCACCGGCGTGTTCTCCAGGACCCTCGCCGCCACCTGGCTCCAGAACAGCCTCGTCACCACCCTCTCCACCGTGGCGGTATCTGTCGCCGTCGCCGCTCCCGCCGGCTACGTCCTCTCCCGCGGCCGCTCCAAGGCCGTCTCCGGTTACTCCCTCCTGCTCTTTGTCATGCAGTCCCTGCCGATCATCACCTCGGTGGTGCCCTTGTTTATCCTGTTCGCGGGCATGGGACTGGTGGACAACCTCCTGGGCCTGACCATCATCTACGTCGGCTCCACCATGACCGTGGCCACGTGGATGATGGCCGCCTACTTCGACTCCATCCCGATCAGCCTCGAGGAAGCCTCCTGGATCGACGGTTGCTCGGTCTTCGGATCCTTCACCAAGGTGGTGCTCCGCAACTCACTGCCGGGTGTGCTCTCTACTGCGATCTTCGCCTTCCTCCTGGCCTGGAACGACTACCTCGTGGCCATCGTGTTCCTGCGCTCCAACGAAATCTTCACCCTGCCCGTCGGCGTGCAGTCCTTCTTCCAGCAGAACGTCACCGACTGGTCAGCCGTCATGGCCCTGGCCGTCGTCATGATGCTGCCGCCCATCATCGTCTTCGCCACCTTGAACAAATACTTCAGCGTCGGCGGCATCGGGGGCTCTCTTGCAGGCCGCTAGCCCACTAGCCTTTCTCGCAAAACCGACAACGCAAAGGAAAACCATGTCGTACTCCATCCAGCTGTACACCCTGCGCAATGCGATGCAGGAGGATCTGCCGGGCACCATCAAAAAGGTTGCCGAGATCGGCTACACGCAGGTCGAGCCCTACAACTTCGTGGCCACCGCCAAGGAACTCGGCACCGCCCTGAAGGAGAACGGCCTCAGGGCCCCGTCCGGCCACGCACCCCTGCTGAGCCAGGACCAGGACGAAATCTTCGCAGCCGCCAAGGAACTTGGCATCTCCACGGTCATCGACCCGTACCTGCCGGCCGAGCACTGGCAGAAAGCCGAAGACATCCAAGCCACTGCCGCCAAGCTGAACGCCGCGGCCAAGAAGGGCGCCGAATACGGCATCCGGGTGGGCTACCACAACCACGCCTGGGAACTTGAATCCACCATCGAAGGCACCACCGCCCTGGAATACTTCGAATCCCTCCTGGACCCCGAGCTCGTCCTGGAAGTGGACACCTACTGGGCATACGTCGGTGGCCAGAACCCGGTGGATCTGCTCGCCCGCCTCGGCGAGCGCGTGAAGTTCATCCACATCAAGGACGGCCCCGGCACCACCGACACCAAGGCCCAACAGCCGGCGGGCCAGGGCACCATCCCGGTGCTCGACGTCGTTGCTGCCGCCAAGTCCCTCGAAGTGGGCGTCGTCGAGTTCGACGACTACGCCGGAGACATCTTCGAAGGCATCGCCGAAAGCCTCGCCTTCCTGCAGGGCTCCGCTACAACAGCACAGGACGTGAACGCATGAGCAACGCAACGCACCAAAACACCCCGTCCACCCGCAAGGGGCCGGTGGGCGTCGGCGTCATCGGCGCGGGCAACATCAGCAAGGCATACCTGGACAACCTGACAGCCTTTCCGGACCTGAAGGTCCATGTCATCGCGGACCTGTTCGAGGAAGCGGCCGAGGCGCGGGCCAAGGAATACGGTATCCCCGCCTGGGGTGGCGTTGACGCGGCACTGAATCATCCCGACGTCGAGATCATCGTGAACCTGACCATCCCGGCCGCGCACGTCGAGGTGGCCACCGCGGCCGTGAACGCGGGCAAGCACGTCTGGACCGAGAAGCCCTTCTCCCTGGACCGCGAATCCGGAATGGCGCTGTTGAAGACGGCCGACGCCGCGGGCATCCGCCTCGGCTGCGCTCCGGATACCTTCTTGGGCGCGGGCCTGCAGACCGCCCGCCGGGTCATCGAACGTGGCGGGATCGGCACGCCGCTGACCGCATTGACGATGTTCCAGACCCCCGGCCCGGAGTCCTGGCATCCGAACCCGGCCTTCCTCTTCGCCCACGGTGCGGGTCCGCTGTTTGACATGGGCCCGTACTACATCACCGCCCTCGTCCAGACGTTCGGTTCGGTCCGCAAAGTGGCCGCCGTCGGATCCAAGGCGAAGGAAGTCCGCGTGGTCGGTTCGGGGCCCAAGGCCGGCGAGGAGTTCCCCGTCGAGGTCCCCACGCACGTCTCCGCGATGCTGCAGTTCGAGGGTGGCGCGTCCTCGCACAGCGTTTTCAGCTTCGAATCCCCGCGCGTGCGGATGGGTTTCGTGGAGATCGCCGGCACCGAAGGTACCCTCGAACTGCCGGATCCGAACTACTTCGACGGCGACCTCAGGCTCTGGCGTGCCGGAGCCGAAGAACCGGAAATCATCCCCGCGACGGGGCCGGCCAACGGCCGCGGCATGGGTGCACTGGACATGGCCCGATCCCTGCGCGCAGGTGTCCCCCACCGCGCCCAAGGAACCCTCGCCTACCATGTGGTCGATACCCTGGTTTCCATTTCCGAGTCCGCTGAAACCGGCACCTTCGTGGGCGTCGACAGCTCAGCCGCGGCGTCCCCTGCCCTCCCCGAGGACTGGGACCCGATGGCCGCCACCCTGTAGGAATCGCTCATGACTAGCTCCGACCGCACCGCCAAAAAACCCACGAGCTTGGGTGTTGCCGCAATCGGCTATGCGTTCATGGGCAAAGCCCATTCCAACGCGTGGCGGAACGTGGCCAGCTTCTTCGACGTTCCGGCCTTCGAGCAGAAAGTGCTCGTAGGCCGGGACCCCGAACTGGTCGCCGAGGCGGCGGCCAAGTACGGGTGGAGCGAGTCCGCCACCGACTGGCGTTCGGTCCTGGAACGCGATGACATCCACATCGTGGATATCTGCGCCCCCGGCTGGATGCACGCCGAAATCGCCATCGCGGCGCTGGAAGCCGGCAAGCATGTGCTCGTGGAGAAGCCGCTCGCGAATACCTTGGCCGAGGCGGAAGCCATGGCGCAAGCCGCTGCCGTGGCCCGGTCCCGCGGGGTGCAGTCCATGATCGGCTTCAACTACCGCCGGGTCCCGGCCCTCGCCGTCGCGAAGGAGCTCATCGCGGAAGGCCGGCTCGGCACAGTTCGGCACGTCCGCGCAGCCTACTTGCAGGACTGGCTCGTGGACGCCGACTCCCCAATGACCTGGCGGCTGAAGAAGGAGACCGCCGGGTCCGGGGCGCTGGGCGACATCGCCTCCCACGCGATCGACCAGGTCCTCTTCCTCCTCGGGGACACTGTCACCGAGGTCTCCGGCCGGCTGCACACTTTCGTGGACCGCCGGCCCGGAGCGGACGGTCCGGAACAAGTAACCGTCGACGACGCCGCGTGGGCCACGCTGGCCCTCGCCTCCGGGGCGGTCGCCTCGGTGGAGGTTTCGCGCGTGGCCGCGGGCAAGAAGAACTCCCTCACGATGGAAATCTACGGCGACAAGGGCTCGCTCCTGTTCGACCTGGAATCCATCAACGAACTCGGTTTCATGGACGCAACCCTGCCCGTCCGGGAGCAGGGTTTCCGCAGGATCCTGGTCAACGAGCCCGAACACCCGTACATGGGCGCCTGGTGGCCGCAGGGCCACGTGATCGGTTGGGAGCACACCTTCACCCACGAGGTCCGCGATTTCCTGTTGGCCATCGACGCCGGAACCCCGCCGTCGCCGTCGTTCGAGGAAGGCCTCGCCGTCCAGAAGGTGCTGGCTGCGATCGAAGAATCAGCCAACAACAAGAGCACCCTCACCGTCGTCAATTACTAGAACCCGCAAGGAGAACCCATGCCCCGCCCGTTTACCCTGTTCA
>NZ_JAKEEC010000042.1 GCF_021483235.1 Arthrobacter alkaliphilus
CACCCAGCACTCAGGCGTTGCAACGACCCCCTGAACCCGCCGCGGACGCCCGGTCACCTTTGGGTTCTTTTGGGCGGACACCCGGTCACCTTTGGGCGAAAACAGTGGAACCCTCTTGCACATGATGTGAGCGGGCGTCGGGCCGGGAAGGGTCAGATGTGAGCGGGCGTCGGGCGCGGTTAGATGTTTCCCGTGGATCCGGCCGCTCCGCCGAGTAGTGCGGCCATGGTGCGCCAGCGGGCGATCTCGCAGCCGTCTGTCCGGCTGAAGCGGCTGTGCACTTCGCGCCCGCGGAACCGACCGGTCACCAAGGCCACTTGCGGGCCGCCGTATTGCTGGGTGCAAATGCGGTCCGGCCGGGGAACCGGAAAGAAGGTCTCCTCGCCGAATTGCTCGACGGCGGCAAGTGCCGTGTGCGGGTCCGGAAGGGTAGAGCCTTCGGCTACCTCGCCGCCCGAGCCGAGCAAGACGAATTGATGCTCCGCGGCGCCCGGCGCCTCCGTCAGCGTGATGGCGAGTTCGACGTCGTACTTTCCTGAGCTTGAAGTCATTACTGTCCTTCGTGAGACGGTGTTTGTACCAGGAGGTCCAAGAGTGGCTGCACATGGTCGAGGACCCGCGCGCGGAGCGCTTGGGCCTCGGCGGCAAATGCCCTCTGATACTCAACGTACTCGGCCTTGCCCTGCGGTGTCTCGATCCTGATGGCCGGATATCCCCACTCTTCAAGGTCGTACGGGGAGGCCTGCATGTCCATGGCCCGGATCCGCCAGGACAGTTCGAAGCAGTCCATTACCAACTCGCTCGGCAGGGCCGGAGTCAGTTTGTACGCCCATTTGTAGAGGTCCATGTTGGCATGCAGGCAGCCGGGTTGCTCCATGGTGCGCTGGTTGTCCCGTGTTGGGCTGAGTTCGTTGAGTGGGATGGCGTCGGGGGTGTAGAAGCGGAAGGCGTCGAAGTGCGAGCAGCGGATCCGGTTGTCTTCAACCACGGCGTCTGTCCCTTCGGAACCGAGGCGCAGCTTGAGGTATTCGTGGCGAAGATCGAACTTGTCCTGCCGGTACACCATGGCCCACTCGTGGAGTCCGAAGCAGCCAAACTGGGCGGGCCGCGCTGCGGTGCCGGCGAGGATGATCCCGGCAAAGCGGATGGCTTCGGCGCGGTCGGCCGCGAACCGGCTGCGATCGAAGGTGACCGCAACGGTACCGGCGGGCAGGCCCGCGTCCGCCAGCGCGCCGTCGTCGAGCATTCGATAGTACTTCCACCCTGCCCGCTCAGCGGCTTTAGGACCCGAGAGGACGACGCCGTCGCCCGGGTGCCAGCGCAGCAGCTGGCCGGGCTTCTGGGTGTAGTAGGTGAAGAGGAAGTCCTCGACGGGATGCTTCTTGCCTGCGGAACGCCGGGCCAAGTATGGCTTGGCGTAGCGTTCGACGCGGGCGTGGTGGGCAGCCTCCAGCGCGAGCCATTTCTCTTGCGGGAGGTGCTTGTAGCTAGGCTCCGGCACCGCTCGAACCAAGGATGTCGGCGACGGCTGCCCATGCGGCGATTTCGCAGCCGTCGGTGAGCTTGTAGGAGGACTCGACGTGCACGCCGTCAACCGTTCCCGTGACTGTCGCAGTCTGGGGTCCGCCGTAACGCTGGTCGCAGACCTGGTCACTGGGGCTCGGCCTGCGCGTGAGGAGGGCGGGGTTCTTTTTCAGCGCGTCGCACGCCGCGGCTGCGGTGGGGTGGTGGCTTTCCGCGGAGGGGACGCCGCCGCTGCAGACGAGCGTGTAGCTCTCAGGGGCTGCGGTGGGGGAGGTTTTGACGATGATTGAAAGTTCGGCCGCACCGGAGCCCGGAGAGACGGGCGCGGTGGGGGAGAGCGAAGGAGTCCCTTTGGCGCTGGGGGACGGCGTGCTGCTGCCCGACGGCGTGCTGCTGCCCGACGGCGAGGACGGCGTGCTGCTGCCGGTCGCCGAACTGCTGGCCGAACCGCCCCCGGGGCCGGGTGTGCAGGCGGCAAGGCCAGCGACGGCGACGACGGCCAACACCGACCGGGCGATTCGCAGGCGCATGGGGTTTCTCCTTGATTTATGCCAGTTTATCGCCCGTATCGGCAACCGGGTGTTGCGTAGCCGCAATGAGGCCCGTCATTGCCCGGTGCAGCTCCGCGACCTCGGCGCGCGTGAGGTGGAGCCGCTTCATGATGGTTTCCGGCACGGACGTCGCTTGTTCCCGGAGGGCGGCGCCGGCTTCGGTCAAGGTGATGGCAAGCGCCCGTTCGTTGCCGTGAATGCGGTTCCGGGTCACGAATCCTGCTTCTTCGAGCCGCCGCAGGATGGGTGAAAGCGTGGCTGGCTCGTGCAGGAGTGCCTCGCTGATGTCCTTCAGCGTGCGCGGGCTGCGCTCCCACAGGGCGAGCATCACGAGGTACTGCGGATGGGTCAGTCCCATCCTTTCCAGCACCGGTTTGTAGACGCCCACCACGCTCCGTGATGCCACAGTTAGGGCGAAGCACAATTGGCGCTCGAGCAAAAGGTCGTCTTCAGGCGGGGCGGCGGTTTCTGGGGCAGTGGGCGCGGCCATGATTCGCTCCGTTCGATGTTGATGACCGGACTGGGCCAGCCAATAATTAGTGCACTAATTGTTAGTGTACTCTTAAACCACATCATCCTTTTTGAGAGAGGGTAGACCCGGTGGCCAAAGAGACCATGACCCAGAGATTCATGCGTGTAACCGGAAAGCTTCGGATCATTTTCGGACCGGCGCACAGCAGTTCCCTGGATCATGAAATGACCGAGGAGAACAAGCACCTCCTCGCGCGGCGCCAGGCTGAAGCACAGCAATGGGAGACCATTCGCCGGCCGGACGGCAGCACTTACGTGGTCCCCAAGAACCCGGACGACAAGTCCCTTCGCTAGGGGTTCCTGCCTCTCCTTGCCCGACGCCGGCCCCGGGCCTTTTGAACATTCGGGGCGTAAAATTGGCCTCACCGGAACCACTCAGCTCCAACCGTATGGCTGGACCCCGCAGCAGGGAAGGAGGTGGGCAGTGTGGGACATGCACTCGACAGTTTCATGAAGGTCACCGATCGGCTGCGCTTCTGGTTCGGCCCGGCAGCCCGTGGTGACATTGATGCGCCAGTAGTCCACAAGCACGACGACTTCGAAGCGGCGTCGGAAGAAGACTTGGGCCACTTCGTCGTCGAAACAGACGACCAAGGCCACCACTACGGAGTCCGGAAGGAAGACGCCTGAGGCGCTGACGGCTCGCAAGCCGCAGAAAGCAAAGGAACCGGAGCTGAAGCTCCGGTTCCTTCACGTCAAGTACTTCAGATTGCGACGGCGGGTGCTCGACGACGGCGGGTGCCCGACGGCGGCCGGCCGTCCCGCAGGCCGTCTAGCGGCCGGTGCCGCCGTAGACGGTTGCTTCGGAGTCGCCGTCGAGCTCGAACGCCTTGTGGATGGCGCGCACGGCGTCATCAAGCAGATCGGCGTGGGTGACCACGGAGATGCGGATCTCCGAGGTGGAAATCATGTTGATGTTGATACCGGCGTCGGAGAGCGCCTTGAAGAAGGTGGCGGAGACGCCCGGGTGCGAACGCATGCCGGCGCCGATCAGCGAAAGCTTGCCGACGTTCTCGTTGTATTCGATGCTTTCGAAGCCGATTTCAGGCTGCGCCGCGCGGAGGGCAACGAGGGCGTCGGCACCTTCCACGATGGGCAGGGTGAAGGAAATGTCCGTGCGGCCGGTACCGTGCGTGGACACGTTCTGGACGATCATGTCGATGTTCGAATGCGCCTTGGCGATAACCTGGAAAATTGCGGCGGCCTTGCCGGGAATGTCCGGGACGCCGACCACGGTGACCTTGGCTTCTGAACGGTCGTGTGCAACACCGGAGATGATTGGCTGCTCCAAGGCAACTCCCTCTTGAATCGTGATCTTGTCATCGGCGCTGGGCAGGACCCAGGTGCCTTCGTTCTGGCTGAATGAGGACCGGACGTGCAGGGGCACGCCGAACCGGCGCGCGTATTCCACGCAACGCAAGTGCAGGATCTTGGCACCGGAAGCCGCCAGTTCCAACATTTCCTCGCTGGATATGCGATCGATCTTGGTGGCCGTGGAGACGACGCGCGGGTCCGCAGTGTAGATGCCGTCGACGTCCGTGTAGATTTCGCAGACGTCTGCTTCGAGCGCAGCGGCGAGGGCCACCGCAGTGGTATCGGATCCGCCGCGGCCAAGCGTGGTGATTTCCCGGGTGCTCCGGGTCATGCCCTGGAAGCCGGCCACGATGGCAATGTGTCCCTTATCCAAAGCGGTGCGGATGCGGTGGGGGTCGACGTCGATGATGCGCGCCTTGCCGTGGATGCCGTCCGTGATCATGCCGGCCTGCGAGCCCGTGAACGACTGGGCGGAGGCGCCGAACTTGTTGATGGCCATGGCGAGCAAGGCCATGGAGATGCGCTCGCCTGCGGAGAGGAGCATGTCCATCTCACGCGCGGGAGCAGAATCGGTGACTTGGGCGGCGAGATCCAGGAGTTCGTCCGTGGTGTCTCCCATGGCGGAAACCACCACGACAACCTCGTTGCCGGCGCGTTGTGCGTCAACCACGCGGCGGGCAACACGCTTGATGCCTTCTGCATCGGACACCGAGGAGCCACCGAACTTCTGCACGATCAGCTGCTTGGTCTTGGCAGGCTGCGCGGTCAGGTCTTCGGTTTTCACATCGGTAGTGGGCAAACTCATGCGTGCACCCTCACTGCTCATTGGGGATCATACGTTGCGTGGCCCGGTAACGGCACGGCTACGTGGCTTATGTGGCCAGTTTATCGCCGGGCGCGGCAGGCGGAGGAATTGTGACCATTTCCGCGGCCTTCGATGCATGCCGGACGGCGTATACACGGCCGGCCGGCCCGCCGGAGCTCGCCTACATGAGGGCGTTGCGGCGGCCCTCGAAGGCCCTTCCGAGGGTGACCTCGTCCGCGTACTCCAGGTCTCCGCCCACCGGGAGACCGGAGGCAAGCCTGGTGACGGTGATGCCGATCGATTTCAGCATGCGGGCCAGATATGTGGCTGTCGCTTCGCCTTCGAGGTTGGGGTCGGTGGCGATGATGATTTCCTGGATCGCGCCGTCGTTGAGCCGGGTCAGGAGCTCCCGGATCCGGAGCTGCTCAGGCCCGACACCTGCGATCGGATTGATGGCGCCGCCGAGGACGTGGTAGCGGCCACGGAAGGACCGCGTGCGTTCCACCGCCAGGACATCCTTGGATTCTTCGACCACGCAGATCACGGAGGGGTCGCGCCGCGGGTCGCGGCAGATGTTGCACAGCTCCTGCTCGGTGACGTTGCCGCAGACAGCGCAGAACTTCACACGCTCCTTGACTGTAGTGATGGCCGCGACCAGCCGCTTCATGTCCTCGGGATCGGCCTCAAGGATGTGGAAGGCCAGGCGCTGCGCCGACTTGGGCCCGACGCCGGGGAGCCGCCCGAGTTCGTCGATCAGCTCTTGTACTGCGCCTTCGTACACAATGTCCTCGTTTGTTTAGTGTGGACGCCTTGCTGTTCGGCGGGCGTCGCGGTTTGGTTGCAGCGTCTTTTGGCGCTGGGGCTCTCGCGCGGTCCTTGGGTTCCCCGCCGAACGCTGTGCGGGCCCGCGCAGGGTGTTGTGTCGGCGTCCGGTTAGCGGCGCATGCTGTCCAGCGACCGTTCTTCCAGTAGCTTCCCGCCCAGAATACGCTCGACGGCGGCCCGTCCAAACACTCCCGACTCCTCGATGGTTTCATCGTCGGCGCTCGGGATGTCTTCGATCACGTTTCCGGGAGCGACGGCGGCCCGCGCCGGTGCTTTCTCGCGGCCTGCCATGGCTTCAGGGCTGTTCGAAAGCCGTTGGTAGAGGCTCTGCTTCCCCGTCACCGAAGGCGCCGACACTGTTGCGGAAGGCGCTGACGCCGTTGCGGCGGCCGGGGTACCGGCCGGCGCCGGAGCCGGTGGGGTCGCTTGTGCCAGTGCGGTGGAACGCGCGGTATCGGATCCAGGCGCCGTTGCTGTCGCTGCCGCTGTCGCTGGTGAAGCCGGGGGCTGGCTGGGAATCTGCGCGGCGGCGGGTTCATAGACGGGACTGGACGCCGTCGCCGCGGATGACGGAGCCGGGCCGCCCGAGCCGGCAGAGATGCCTGACAATGCGGCACCAACGTTGGACTCGGTGCCGACCACCCACGAGCCCGGCGCTTGCTCTACGGCCCTGGACCATGGATCGTCCGAGGCCTTGGACTTCGTCTCCGAAGGTGCTTGGTTGGAGCGCTTGACCGTGGGGGCAGGGGAGTCATCGCGTGGCGCAGCTGCCGGTGCGCCGGGACCCGGCGTGGGCGGGGCGGCGAAGCCCGACGGCCCCGACGGCACCCAATCAATGGGCGGCTCTTCGTCCAGCGGAGGGGCATCTTCGTCGCGCGGGGGTCCCCAATCATCGTCCGAATAGGAGTAGTCCGCCGGTGAGTCTGCCTTTGCCGGGGACGTTGGGGCCGGGGACGTCGATGCGGTCGGGGACGACGGCGCCGGGACCGTCGGTGCGGCGGACGAAGGCGCCGGGACCGTCGGTGCGGTCGGGGACGACGCTGCTGCTGCCGGTGCCGCGGTGCCCGCCGAGGCCGACGCCTGTGCACGCGCCGGAGATGCCTGTGCCGACGTTGGGGCTACCGTTGGTGTGCCGGACGGGTTGCCTGCTTTCGGGGCGGCAGCACCTTGTGCCGCAGGGGCAAGTCCCCATGCGCTATCCACGGCGGATGACACAGAAGGAGAGGCGCCTCCTTCGGCAGGGGGCGTCGGGTCAGCCGGTGCTTTTGGGTTTGGTTCAGAGCTACCTGAGCTGTTGCCTCCGACGACCGAAGTGATTTGGCAATCGATGCCGATGGTCTTGTGGATTGCCTGGCGAAGGTTCTCCGCATGGTCTGCGCGGCTGAACGCGCTCGCAAGTCCATCGGTGGTGAATGCAAGAGTCAGCAGTTGGCCGTCGAACTGTGCCACCTGCGCGTTCGCTCCGACCAACGCCCAGCTGCTGCGCTTGATCTTGGTCAGCGTCTGGAGGATTTCCGGCCAAGCCCGCCGGATCACCTCTACGTCGGCGCCACCGGCTGCCGGGCGGGTAACCTGTGCCGGTGCTGGCTGCGGGGCCGGCGCCTCTGCGGGCACTGGCGGTTGCACGGGAGCCGACGCCGGTGCTTGGGCCGGCGACGCCGTCTGAGCCGGTGCGTGCGCAGTTTGTTCGGAAGCGGGGCGCGCAGCCTGCTGCCTGGATTCGTCCACGGGCCAGTCAGCAGTGGACACCCGCGGCGGCGTCAGCTGTTCCCTGGACTGTTCCCCGGAGGCATGCGGACGGCCCGGCGCCGAAGCCTCAGGCGCACGGCTTGGCACGGACGGGGGCGCGGCTGGCCCGGACGCGGGTGAGCCGAGCGCTGGCGAGGCAGGAGCGGGACCGGCGGCCGCCGTCGGGCGTTCAGTTGTTTGTTCTGCCGGGCGGGAGGCCGGCGCGGCGGAGGTGGAAGGGACCGCAACGGCCTCGTGTGCGGCCTGGGCTTCCACGGGAGGAAGTGCCCCGGCGTAATTGAGCCGGCGTTCGACGCGGTCGATGCGGGCCGCGATGCCACGTTCGGTCTGTTCGGAGCTCGGCAGCAGGATACGGGCGCAGAGAAGCTCGAGGTGCAGGCGGGGTGACGTGGCGCCGGTCATTTCAGTGAGCGCGGTATTGGTGACGTCAGCGGCCCGGGAGAGCTCGGCGGCACCAAGGTTGTTGGCCTGGGTGCGCATGCGGGCGATCTGGTCCTCGGGCATGCCGCGGAGAATGGCCTGGGCGCTTTCCGGCATGGCCTGGACGATGATGAGGTCGCGGAACCGCTCCAGCAAGTCTTCGACGAAGCGGCGGGGATCGTGCCCCGTTTGGATGACGCGGTCCACAGCGCGGAAAACTGTGGCGGAGTCGGACGCCGCGATTGCTTCCACGACGTCGTCAAGCAGGGAAGCGTGAGTGTAGCCAAGCAGTGCGACGGCGAGTTCGTAGTCCAGGCCGTTGGGCCCGGCGCCAGCCATGAGCTGGTCCAGCACGGACAGGGAATCGCGCACGGAACCGCCGCCGGCCCGGATTACGAGGGACAGGACGCCCGGAGCTACCGGCACGTTTTCCTGTTGGCAGAGAAGCTCGAGGTACTGCATCAAAGGCTCCGGCGGCACCAGCCGGAAGGGATAGTGGTGCGTGCGGGAGCGGATGGTGCCGATGACCTTGTCCGGTTCCGTGGTGGCGAAAATGAATTTGATGTGTTCCGGCGGCTCTTCGACGATCTTCAGGAGCGCATTGAAGCCGGCGGAGGTGACCATGTGGGCTTCGTCGATGATGAAGATCTTGTAGCGGTCCCGGACCGGGGCGAAGGTGGCGCGTTCGCGGAGATCGCGGGCGTCGTCCACGCCACCGTGACTGGCGGCGTCGATCTCGATGACATCGAGGGAGCCGGAGCCGCCGCGGGCCAGTTCAATGCAACTGTTGCATTTGCCGCAAGGGGTATCCGTGGGGCCTTCGGCGCAATTGAGGCAACGGGCCAGGATGCGGGCCGAGGTGGTCTTTCCGCAGCCGCGGGGACCGGAGAACAGGTAGGCGTGGTTGACCCGGTCCTTGCGCAGGGCCGTCATGAGCGGCTCGGTGACGTGTTCCTGCCCGATAACGTCCGCGAAAGAATCGGGACGATATCTGCGATAAAGAGCAGTAGTAACAGTCACAGGGGAAACCTACCTATAGGGACTGACATTTAAATAAGAGACCCCTCATGCACCCGCCAGAGCCCATCTACCCTTGCTACCTTCCGGTCCTGGGGGAGTTCAACAGGATGACGCCACATGAGGGGCCGTCGACAAGCTTACCCGAAGTTTTCGAGCCCTCCGAATTTGCGGACATGCGCCTTGCGAGAGCCAAGAAATGGACATGTCCCTCCCAGGGCACAGCGTTCCAAGGGACATGTCCCCTGTGAGGGCCAAGGGCTGGACATATCAGGATTATGTCCAGTGCTCGTGCGCAGGGGAGGGCATGTTCCGGCTAACGCCAGCCGTTGACCGGCCACGTCATGAATGCGGGCTCCTCATAAGGGTGGGCTGAGCGCAAAGCCTGCACTACGGCGTCGAGCAAATCTTCTTCAACCACGCACTCGACGCGGATTTCCGGCACCGTTTCGCCCTGCCCGACGGTACCGATGAACGGTTGCGCTCCTGGCCTTGGGGTGAAGCGTCCGGTGCCTGGTGTGGTGAATGAACAGTGCGAATAGTCGCCGATCCGGCCAGCTCCTGCGTCGCCGATCGCGGCCAGCAGGCTTTCACTGTGGGATGCCGGGACGTAGACAACGAGGGCGTGCAAGTGGCTCATGGCACCATCCTCCCAGTGCCCGGCAGAAACAGGTCAAAGGATGGTTTTTAATTCCATTGCCAAACCGCCAAACCCAGCGGACCATGGGTATGTACACCGATTGGGGCAATCTCAAGATTGTGAGCCGCAGGGCCTGGTTTCAGGGGCTGGACCCAGCAGCTCAACGGAGTGCCGGAGGAATGGACGCATTGGGGGCGTCCATTTTTACGTTTAAGCGCAATGCGGACCTAAGTGCAGTGAAGACCGGCCGGGCCTTAACCTCCCGATTGGGCGATGCTGAAATTCTCGGGTACAGTAGAGTCTGCTTTTGATTCAGAAGCATGGAGAATTCGCCTAGCGGCCTATGGCGCACGCCTGGAACGCGTGTTGGGTTAACGCCCTCGGGGGTTCAAATCCCCCATTCTCCGCGTTTGGCCCCGGTCCTCGGACCGGGGCCTTTTTGCGTTCCCGGATTGTGGGCTGAACCTCGGCGATGCGGGCGAGCTACACCCGTTCCGCGGCCACCCGTTCCAGGACTTCCCGGCACGCGAGGATGGCCGGGTGGATCCGGCCGGCCGTGCGGGTTGAGGTGAAGACTGTTCGCTTGGGGAGGCCCGGAAGATCAAGGAGCTGGACAGGCGTGGTCCGCCCCGTCCAGACGAGGTCGGGCATGAGGGCCACGGCATTCCCGGATTCGATGAGCCGGATCTGGGCTTGGAGGTCGGCGGTTTCGTAGCGGACGTCGGGCTCGAACCCGGCGGAGCGGCACGCTTGCTCCGCCCAATGCCGGGATGCCGCGCCATGCGGTTCCATCACCCAGGGCAGTGCGGCCGTGTCCGCGAGCGAGGAGATCGATTCGCCGCCGAGGCCAACCGGGGGAGTGGCCAGCCTGATGGCATCGCTGGTCAGCGTGGCCCGGTCCAGGCCAGGGTGGTGTGGTGCCGCGTGACCTGGGTATTGCTCGGCCACCACGATGTCGAAGTCGCGGGCCCACGTTTCATAGAGCGCGGTCTCCGGCTCGCGTTGGATCATCTCCACGCGCACTTCGGGATATTCGCTCTTCATGATGGTGAGGAAGTCCGGCATAAGGGCCAGGGCTGCGGTCTGGAACACGGCCAGCCGGACCGTGCCCGTGACCGTGGAGAGAGAAGCGGCGAGGTCTGTCTCTGCCCGCTCGAGGGTGGCCAGCAAAGCCGACGCATGTTCCACGAGGATCTCAGCCTGCGGGGTCAGTTGGACCCGCCGGCCGGATTTCCGCAGCAGCTTCACGCCGGCTTCCTTCTCCAATAAGGTCAGCTGCTGGGAGACCGAGGAAGGGCTGTACTTCATGGCGTCGGCCACTTCTGCGAGCGTTCCACGGATCTTCAATTCATGCAGCAGGCGGAGCCTGCGGACATCCAGCATTCAGCTCTCCAGAAGGGTCGAGAAATCTAATGAATATTCTTCAGAAAAGATCGCTTTTCCTAATCTGATTGTAGATCCATACTGATGGAAACAAAGCACTCTCCGCACTAAAGGAACGAAGCGCATGAGCACACCAACCCGGGATCTGAGCATCGACGCCAGGACACCGTCCACCCCGGACTCCGAACACCAGGAGCTTCCCCACGAAGAGCTGGCCCACGAAGCCATCCGACTGGTTCGGCACTGGCTCACCGAAGCCTCCAAGGTGCCCGTCGACGTTTCCGCACAGCGCCTCGCGGGTGTCCTGAAGGACCCGAACGGCCTGGACTTCACGGTGGGATTCGTCGACGGCGTCATCCGCCCCGAGGACCTGTCCGTCGCCGGCCGCAACCTTGCCAAGCTTGCTCCGAAGGTTCCGGCCTTCCTGCCTTGGTACATGCGCGCCGCTGTGCGCACCGGTGGTGTCATGGCGCCGGTCCTGCCTCAGGTGGTCATCCCGATTGCCCGCAAAGTCCTCCGTGACATGGTGGGCCACCTGATCGTGGACGCCACGGATGCCAAGCTCGGCCCTGCCATCGCCAAGATCAAGCAGGACGGTGTCCACCTGAACGTGAACCTGCTGGGCGAGGCCGTCCTGGGCGAACGCGAAGCCGGCCGCAGGCTCGAGGGCACCCTCAAGCTCCTCGCTCGCGACGACGTCGACTACGTCTCCATCAAGGAGTCCTCCACGGTGGCCCCGCACTCACTGTGGGCCTTCGACGAAGCCGTGGACCACGTGGTGGAAAAGCTCACCCCGCTCTACGAACTGGCCGCGTCGTTCCCCAAACCCAAGTTCATCAACCTGGACATGGAGGAATACAAGGACCTCAGCCTCACCATGGCCGTGTTCAAGCGCATCCTGGACAAGCCGGAATTCAAGAACCTCGAGGCCGGCATCGTGCTGCAGGCCTACCTCCCCGACGCCCTCGCGGCCATGCAGGACCTGCAGGAATGGGCCACGGCCCGCCGGGCAAACGGCGGCGCTCCCATCAAGGTCCGCGTGGTCAAGGGCGCCAACCTTCCCATGGAACAGGTCCAGGCGTCCATCCAAGGCTGGCCGCTTGCAACGTGGGGCACCAAGCAGGAATCCGACACCAACTACAAGCGCGTCCTCAACTACGCCTTCACAGCTGAGCACATCGATGCGGTCCGCATCGGCGTCGCAGGCCACAACCTCTTTGACGTTGCGTTTGCGTGGCTGCTCGCGAAGGAGCGCGGCGTGACGCAGGCCATTGAATTCGAGATGCTCCTCGGCATGGCCACGGGCCAGGCCACTGCCGTCCGCAAGGATGTCGGCAGCCTGCTGCTGTACACGCCGGTTGTGCACCCGGGCGAGTTCGACGTCGCCATCGCCTACCTGATCCGCCGCCTCGAAGAAGGCGCCAGCCAAGACAACTTCATGTCCGCGGTGTTCGAGCTCAGTGAGAACGAGTCCCTCTTCGAACGCGAGAAGCAGCGCTTCCTCGCCTCCCTCGCGGAGCTGGACGACGCCGTACCGGCACCCAACCGGAGCCAGGACCGCAACAAGCCCGAGGCGCCGGCGCCGACGGACCATTTCGCCAACACTCCGGACACCGATCCTGCCCTTCCGGCCAACCGTGCCTGGGGCCGCGCCATCCTGGACCGTATTCCGGGCTCCACCGCCGGCGACGCGATTGTTGACGCCAGCAAGGTCAGCGACCCGCAGGAACTGGAACGCATCATCGCCGCCGCCGTGGAACACGGCAAAGCTTGGGGCGCCATGCCGGCCGCCGAGCGCGCAGCGATCCTGCACCGCGCAGGAGACATCCTGGAATCCCGCCGCGCCGAACTTCTCGAGGTCATGGCCTCGGAGACGGGCAAGACGATTGAACAGGGCGACCCCGAGGTCAGCGAGGCAGTCGACTTCGCGCACTACTACGCCGAGCGCGCCAAGGACCTGGAAACGGTCGACGGCGCAACGTTCGTCCCGGCGAACCTCACCGTCGTGACCCCGCCGTGGAACTTCCCGGTGGCGATTCCCGCGGGCTCCACGCTCGCGGCACTCGCGGCGGGATCCGCCGTCGTGATCAAACCCGCAAAACAGGCCCGCCGCTCCGGCTCCGTCATGGTGGACGCGCTGTGGGAGGCCGGTGTGCCGCGCGAAGTGCTGGCGCTCGTACAGCTTGAGGAACGCGAGCTGGGCACCCAGCTGGTCTCGCACCCCAGCGTTGACCGCGTGATCCTCACCGGCGGCTACGAGACTGCCGAGCTCTTCCGCTCGTTCCGGCAGGACCTCCCGCTGCTCGCCGAGACCTCGGGCAAGAACGCCATCATCGTCACCCCGCACGCGGACCTTGACCTGGCCGCCAAGGACGTCGTGTACTCGGCTTTCGGGCATGCAGGACAGAAGTGCTCCGCTGCTTCACTGGTGATCCTGGTGGGTTCCGTTGCGACGTCCGAGCGCTTCCACAACCAACTCGTGGACGCCGCCCGCTCGCTCAAGGTGGGGTACCCGGAGGATGCCACCACCCAGATGGGACCGATCATCGAGCCTGCCAACGGCAAGCTCCTCAACGCGCTGACCACCCTCGGCGACGGTGAGACCTGGGCGGTGAAGCCGGAGAAACTCGACGAGTCCGGCCGTCTGTGGTCCCCGGGCATCCGCTTTGGCGTCAAGCGCGGCTCCTACTTCCACCTGACCGAGTTCTTCGGTCCGGTCCTGGGCGTCATGACGGCGTCCACCCTGGAAGAAGCAATCGCCATCCAGAACGAGATCGAATACGGCCTCACGGCAGGGCTGCACTCGCTCGATTCCGATGAGATGGGCCTCTGGCTGGACACCATCCAGGCAGGCAACCTGTACGTGAACCGTGGCATCACTGGCGCGATCGTCCAGCGCCAGCCGTTCGGCGGCTGGAAGAAATCCGCGGTGGGCGCGGGCACCAAAGCCGGCGGCCCCAACTACCTCGTGGGCCTGGGGAGCTGGGTCCCGGCCGAGCCTGCCGCCAAGCCCGGAGCGACCCTCAAGGGCGCTGCCGCTTCGATACTCGCGGCAGCGAAAGCTTCCGGAGTTGACTCCAGCGACGCGGAGGCACTGCAGAAGGCGCTCTTCAGCGACGCCGAAGCGTGGGCCACGGAATTCGGCACCTGCAAGGACGTCTCAGGCCTGAGCGCCGAGCGCAACGTCTTCCGGTACCGGGCCATTCCCGTGACCATCCGCTTGTCCGAGGGCAGCAAGCTCGTGGACCTGCTTCGCGTTGTGGCTGCCGGGGCAGTGGCGGGTTCGGCTCTCACGGTGTCCTCCGCCGTCGAGCTTCCCGAGGCTGTCATCGCAGCATTCGCCGGGCTCGGCGTGAGCACGCGCATCCAGAACGACGCCGAATGGCTGGCTTCCGCGGAAGGCATCAGCGGTGGCCGCATCCGCCTGATCGGCGGCGACAGCAGCGCGCTGTGCGCAGCGACCGGCGGCCGTCCCGACGTCGCGATTTACCACGGCACGGTGACTCCGGCCGGACGCATCGAGATGCTGCCGTTCGTGCACGAGCAGGCCGTAAGCATCACGGCACACCGCTTCGGCACCCCGAACCACCTCTCGGACGCGCTGATCTAGCAATCGACCGGATCCAGCAAACTGCCTAGAAGCCCGGCGGGACGGCCACAAGCCGCTCCGCCGGGCTTCTTCGCGTTCAGGCCTCGTACCCCAAGCGCCGCAATCGTTTCCGGGCGGCTTGCTCGCTGGGGCCGCTGCGGCCCAGCATCAAGCGCACGACGGCGAGGACAACCCGTGCGGCGAGGATCGACGGCAGCGGGATTGGCCCGAAACGGGCCTTTTCCAACCCCAACAGTTCCCGGTACCGGGGCTCCAGGCTGGCGACAGCCGCGGCGAACAAAATCCGGTAGCCGGGTTGCAGGGACGCTTTCAACGGCGGGTACCTGATGAAATCGATGGTTTCCCTGAGCCGTTCGTCCGCGCGGAGGTCTCCGGAGGCGTACCAACGGTCCATTTCCGCCCTCACTTCCGCGAGGCTCAGCGGAGGGTCCTCGACTCCCATCAGGCGTCCCGCTTGGGCCCACTCCCGGACGTAGGCGTCGGCGCCGCCGGGGACCGTTCCGCCCCAGATCCGGTGGGCCGCAACGAAGGAATCCGCGTAGGCAACATGGACCCAGCTGAGAAGCTCGGGATCGTTGGCTGAGTACTCCCGGGTTCGGCCTTGGGCGTCAACGTAGCTGCCCTTGACGGAGTCGTGAACCCGTCGCACAAAGTGGGTCGCCGAATGGGCCGCTTCCATGGAGCCGTAACTTACGGTGAATATCCACCGGATCGTGTTTGCCAATCGGCCGAGGGGATCCGTCCTGAAGCCTGAATGGTCGTACACTCCCGCCAAGGCGCCGGGATGCAGGGATTGCATGAGCAGGACCCGGATTCCGGCGACGATCGTCGACATGGAACCATGGACGGCCCAGACGGCGGATCCGGGAAGGTGGTACCCGGGGTCGCTTCCCTCGGCAAGCCGCAGCACCCAGTCAGGCGTGGACTGCGGGTGACCCGTAAAAGTCATCCGCAGTTCCGCTTGCAACTTCTTCCTGAAGTTGGCCATGGTCCATTGTTGCGCAGCTTTTGGTTGGCGCAAGCCGCGGCCCTGCTTACTCAGGTGCCGGTCCGCTGCGGAACAGCGGGCCGGCACCTTTCACGCGAATCCGCTTAGCCTGCGGTTTGCCCGGCAAGTGACCGACGCCGGCGCGCCGGGGACGCTGCCACCAACAGGGCCGCGATTGCCACCGCAGCGCTCAGGACCAAACCGGGCCGGTACTGATCGAGCATGGCTGCCGCGCTATTGGTGCCCGAGCCGGCGTCGTGCCCGCTGACGAGGGCGGTGGTCACGGCCAGGACGAGGGCCGCGCCAACTTGCGTGCTGGTCTGGATGAGGCCGGCGGCCAGCCCCTGCTCTGAGTCCCGGATTCCGGCGGTCGCTTGAACGTTGATGGACGGGAAAGCAAGAGCAAAACCGATGCCCAGCAGGATAACCGAGGGAAGGATGTCCAGGACGTAGTTGGGTGAGGTTCCGACGCGGAGGAACAAGACGTAGCCCAGTCCCATGGCGGTCAGGCCGGTGAGGATGAGCTTGGGTGCTCCGAATTTCTCAATGAACCTGTCCGCGAAGGGTGCGCTCGTTGCCACCAGGAGCCCGGTGGGAAGCAAGGCAAGAGCCATGCCCAGAGGGGACCAGCCGAGTACCGACTGCAGATACATGGTGAGGATGAACTGGAAGCTGAGGTAGGAGCCGAACAGTCCGATTGCACTCAGGTTGGCGCGGGCCACCCAGCCTTCACGAAGGATTCCGAAGCGGATAAGCGGGTGCTTGACGCGGTTTTCGATGACCGCAAAGGTTGCCAACACCGCTGCGGAGATGGCGAATCCGGCGATTGTTGCCACAGATCCCCAGCCCTTCTCCGGAGCTGAAACCAAGGTGTACACGAGGCCGAGCATGCCGAGCGCGAGTGTGACCGCGCCCCAGACGTCGTGGCCGCTTTCTTCCGTGGACGGCTTGTCCCGGGGAATGAACAGTATGCCAAGAACCACCACCGCGACGGCGATCGGTACCGACGCCAGGAAGGTCCAGCGCCAGCTCAAGCTTGTCATGAGGCCGCCGACCACGAGCCCGAGCGAGAACCCGCTCGCGCCGAATGTAGTGAAGATGGACAGGGCCTTGTTGCGCTCGCGGCCTTCGGCGAAGTTGGTGGTGATGATGGAGAACCCGGTAGGGGCAGTGAACGCCGCCGCCAGTCCTTTGATGAAGCGTGTGGCGATCAAGAGGGTGGGATCGTTCACGAGTCCGCCGAGGAGCGATGCCGAGGCAAACACCGTCAAGGCGATTAGGAAGATCCGACGCCGGCCCAGCAGGTCGGCGAGGCGGCCGCCCAGGAGCAACAGGCTCCCGTAACCCAGGACGTAGGCCGAGACGATCCACTGCAGGGAGTCGGTGCCGAGGTGGAGTTCGTGGCCGACGGAGGGAAGGGCTACGCCCACCATGGAAACGTCCAAGCCGTCGAGGGCCAGGACCGTGCACACGACCATGAGCAGCAGCCACTGGGCCCGGGTCCAGCTGACGGGTGCATGAAGCTGCTCGGCAGATCTAGCGAGGGTGCTTGGTGAAGTCATGGAAATCAATCTATATGACACGTCATTCAATGACAAGGAATATGATTCGGAATCTTATGACGTGGACTTTATTTACCGTCTCGGTTAGAATCTGGGGGTGGCAACAACGCAGGATCGCCAGCTGGTTGAGCAATGGCGCAGCATCCAGAACTCGTACTTCCGCACCGCGGCCGCGATAGACCGCGCCCTCGAAGCCAAGTTCGACATCGGGCTGAACGAATTCGAAATCCTCGATCTCGTTGCCGAAAGCGTTGACTCCGCCTGCCGCATGAAGGCACTCGGGGAGCGGACGCCCATGACCCAGAGCGCCGTCTCCAAGGTTGTTGACCGCCTGGAGAAAGCCGGACTCGTCACCCGCGCAACCTGCGCGGATGACCGTCGCTCGCTGTACCTCCAACTGACCGACGCCGGGCGCACCCTGCATTCGGAGGCCGCCGTCGAGCACCGCGCCTTGCTGAAAGAGAACCTCGGCGAGTAGCCCGCCACGGTCCGGCGAGTGTTTCGCGGACCGGCCGAGTATGAAGTCGAGTGTTCCCATTCGATTTCATAGCGGCCACAATGGGACAAGCGCGCCCGAACTTGGGGATGAGCGCCTGTCTCAGGAGCCGCTGTGGGAAAGCATCATGAGTCTGGCCAGGTCGTCAACCTGGTCTTCACAAGAAAATTTGGCCGGCTCCTGTCGGCCTGCTTCCTGGCTGTCATGGTGATCCTCGCATTTGGTTTCCAAGGCCCGGGTTTGGGGGGACCGGTAAGCGATGGATCCTTGGCCACCGGCCAGGTCGGGCCCGGCATGCTGCCCACCGATGGTCCCGTGTCCAGTGGCCAGGAGGCCGTTCCTCAAAGCTCGTCAGCCGCGCCGGTCCAGGCCGGCGACAGAGCCACGGTGTCCTTTGAACGTTCCCCGGTCCAAACTCTCGACAGGAACGGCGTGGGGGCCCTCAACGTTGCCTCGAGTTCGCTCGACAGGCCGCCTGCCGGGAAACTCTACGCTCCGCTCGAAGTGCTGGTTCCGAGCTCTCCCTTCGGGTTGAGGATCGATCCTTTCACTGGATTGCCGGGCGAGTTCCACTGGGGCCAGGATTTCGCCGCGGCGTGCGGCACGCTCGTGTACGCGGCCGATTCCGGCGTGGTCCGGGCCGTGGGCTGGCACCCTTGGGGCGGCGGCAATCGCGTGGAAATTGATCACGGCAACGGGCTGGTCACTACCTACAACCACCTGCAGGGAATAGCAGTGGCCAAGGGGCAATCGATTCGGGTAGGCGAAGTCATTGCAAGGGTGGGAACCACGGGTGCCTCGACCGGTTGCCACCTGCATTTCGAGACCATTCTCAACGGCGTCTACACCGACCCGATGAAGTGGACGTTCCTGCCCACCAAGCAGGTGGATCCCCTCGGCAACATCTCGATGGTCAGCTACCAGCCGGGTTCCGCCGCCGCAGCCCCGGCAGGGTCTGATTGGTCCGTCCCGGGCACACCCCCCGAGCAAACAGTTACCGGTGGGGTGCAAGAGGCCAAAGTTGTGCCGCCGAGCCCGTCCGTCACGGGCTCGCAAACGCCGACGGCTGCGTCCCCGGGCAGTCCGACGGCGTCACCCAGCGGGACCGGGACACCTGGCCCGACGGGTAAGCCGACTACGACGCCGAGTGGCACCCCGAGTGCGACACCTTCGCCGACCAGGACCCCCAGTAGCACCCCGAGTGCGACGCCCTCGCCGACCAGGACGCCGAGCGTCACCTCGAGCCCCACTGTGACCCAGGCGCCCACGGCGACAGTCCCACCGACGGAGACAGTCCCACCGACGGCGGCAATCCCGCCGACGGCGACAGTCCCACCGACGGCGACAGTCCCGCCGACGGTCGCGCCGCCGTCGAGCCCGCCCGCCCAGCTGCCAAGCGCGACCCACACCCAGTCAGCCCCGCCCCCGCCACCCGCCACTCCGACACCCGCCAAGCCCACGCCGTCGGCTCCTTCGAGTCCCACGCCGTCGGCGACTTCACCTACCCAAACGGCGTCCCCTAAGCGCTAGACCGACGCCCGGTCACCTATAGTGGTTCGGACGCCGACGCCCGGTCACCTATGTCGCCCCGAAG
>NZ_JAKEEC010000043.1 GCF_021483235.1 Arthrobacter alkaliphilus
GAGCCGATGTCTGAGCGGACCGCGTGGCGGATCTGCGCGGATAACGGCTGGTGGTCGGTCTTTGGGAAGAAACGCGGCAAGTCCAAGAAGGCTGGCCCTCCGGTCCACGATGACCTGTGCGCGGTGACCGACAGCAAAGGCCGGATCCGGCACGAATTCACCGCCGAGGGTCCCAACCAGTTGTGGCTCTCGGACATCACCGAACACGCCACCGCCGAAGGCAAGCTCTACCTGTGTCGGTCAAGGATGTTTACTCCAACAGGATTGTGATCGTGGCCTGGATCGAACGCACCTACCACCGCCGCAGACGCCAAGCCACGCTCGGCCGTTTGACCTTAATCGAATACGAGTCCATCATGAACACGCAGGCCACACTGGCAACGTNACGTGAATAACCACTGTCACGTATCCGTGCAGCAGACCCAAGAGAAGCCCGCCGGGGGGACAGGCGGACTTCTAATGTTTAACACTATGGTGATCCGTTCCGAAAAGCGAGTGGGGAACTACGTAGCACCGAAATTTGGTTTGAGGTAGCGGTTAGTCGACGCCCTGCAGCCTGTGGTTGTAACCGCCATAACCGGGCGGGTAGCGCCCTAGCAGCCGGTCACCGCGTTAGGGTCGGCGACGGGACCATCAAATTCCAGGTGGGGTTAGTCGTGGTGGTGTAGCGAAAAGGGTCTGTGAGGGTTTTTCGGGATCTTCGCCCGCTGGGCGACCGTGCGTTGTCGGACAAGAGGATGCTGGCATTGAGACGGGCGAACCGGGTCATCCCGGTCTGGACGGATAAGGGGAGATCGAGTTGGCGGCAATAGGGGAGAGTCTGAAAACTCTCGATCACTTACGGCAGCGCGTTAGACGCGGCTCTGGTCTAGCTTGCCCGGTTCAGTGAGGAACGTGCCGCCTGGCACCGGTGCTGGGGTGCCGGTGCCGTCGGCTTTACCCGTGTTGCATCGGCCACCCGCGGGCAGTCGCGCGGTGAGACCCGTCCGTGGACCGTGCGTCAACGAATAATGTGTGGGAGGGTCTTTGGGAATCCGTCGGCCCGGTAATGTCTGGGAAGGTTCAATCATGAAAAGCAGGATTCGCGCCCACAACGCCCGGATGGGCTGGCTTGGTGCTGCGGGCGTATCCGCGATGCTGCTGGCCGGATGTGCCGCCGGCCCGGGAACCGGCACGGCGCCCGCTGCAGGTAGCCCCTCAAGGAATCCGTCAGGAGCAGCGACTGCATCCGCCGAGGCCGGGAATCGTTCCCCGTCGGCGTCGGCCAGGATGATCTGCCAGGACGAAACCCGGACCAACATTCTCCGGATCCTGTCTCTGCCTGCCCCTCCGCGGACCACCGACGCCTGGGCAGACAGCCTTTATACCTGCACCTATGCTTTGCCCTCCGGATCACTCGTTTTGTCCGTGAAGCAGGCACCGGACGCGGGTGCGGCACGCGCGCACTTCGACGGCCTGCAGCATGTCGCGGTCTCGGCCCAGCCGATCGAGGGGATGGCGAATCTTGGTTTTCCGGCGTTTCAGACACCGGACGGGACCGTGGTTTTCGTGAAGGACAATTTCGTTCTGACGGTCGACGCGACGGGGTTGCCCGCTACCGTTGGCCCGCATGATGTTACCCGCAGCGCTTTCGCTTATGAGGTGGCCACCGCGGTCCTGGCCTGCTGGTCCGACTAGCGCCCCTGCACCGCACCGGACAGTGCCCCGGGAGCCGGCCGGTCTTAGGGGTATCCGGGCGTCTTCGGCGTGGTCGATGAAAATTTTCCCGGCACCGTCCCATCCATGACCTCGCTTACAACGAACCCCATGTGTATCACCACCTGGGCGTGCCCGGCAGGGGAATGCTCATCATTATCGGAGGAAAATTCGCCATGAAGAAATCTGCTTTCCTGATCGCCCCGGCCCTTGCCTTGGGCGCCCTCGCACTCTCGACCAGCCCGGCCCTGGCCGCGGACTCCAGCACCTACCAGGCCAATCTTGCCGCGATCAACGGCAGCAACGCCTCGGGCACGGTCATGATCACCGTCAACGGCGATCAAGCCACGGTCACGGAGAAGGTCTCGGGCCTTGCCGCCACGTTCGGCGGCAATCCCTACCCGCACGTTCAGCACATCCACATCGGCGCGAAGGGCACCTGCCCGGACATGTCTGCTGACACCAACAAGGACGGCGTGATCAGCACCACCGAAGGAGCCCCGTTCTACGGGGGCATCGGTGCCACCCTGTCCACCAGCGGTGACACCAGCCCGGCAGCCGGAACGGACCTGAAGGTGGCCGGGATGGGCGCCGCGTACACGTACCAGCGGACCATCACCTTGGACGCGAAGACTGCTGATTCCCTCAAGGCCGGCACCGCCGTCGTGGTCGTTCACGGTCTGGACCCGGCCACCTTGTCGGCAGCTGCGCAGAAGGAACCCAGCGACCTCGTCCCGTCGCTGCCCCTGGCCGCGACGTCTCCGGCCCTGTGCGGAACATTGACCGCGATGCCCGCCGGCGCCCCCGGCACCGGCATCACCACTCCGGCCCCGGCCGGACCTGACATGGGTCTGCTCGCTGCCGGTGGCGGTCTCGTTCTGGCAGCCGGCGGAGCGTACGCGGTCCGTCGCCGGATGAGCGTCAAGGCCTGAGAAGAGGCTCGAACCTGATGCGACCTGAGAACAACAGCAACCGCCGCGGACGCCTTATCGCGTCCGCGGCGGGGGCCCTGCTCCTGTCCGGCGGCATCACTGCCGTCGGTCTCGGGCTCCACGCAGAATCCCCGGCGTCCTGGGGAAACAGCCCGGCGTCGTCCGCCAGCGCTCCCGCCGCGCTTGCCGTCCCCACGGCCAGCGCGCCGCTGCCAGACCCTGCCGGTGCACGTCCTGTGTCCCCTGCGCCGGCCCCGGACGGCGTGCTGCCCGCGTCCGTGCCGGTCAATGTGCAGGTCCCGTCCATCGGTGTGAACGCCGCCCTGCTGCCGCTGGGCAAAGAGGCGAACGGCGAAATTCAGACACCGCCGGGGGAGCCCGGCGCACCCGGTGGCTGGTACAAGGACTCACCCACCCCAGGCCAGACCGGGTCCGCGGTCATCCTCGGCCACGTCAACACCACCAGCAGCGATATCGGACTGTTCTACCGCCTCCACGAACTCACCCCGGGCCAGAGCATCACCGTCACCCGGGCGGACCACACCGCAGCGGTATTCACCGTCGACAAAGTCGATCTCTACCATAAAGCGGCCTTCCCGACCGTGGAGGTCTACCAGAACGCGGACCGTCCCGAGGTCCGTCTGATCACCTGCGGCGGCTACAACCCGGCCACCAGGGAGTACCTGGACAACACCGTCGTGTACGCCCACCTGACTTCCAGCCACCCCGCTTAGAACTTCGGTCGGGGCGCGGCACCAAGGGGACCCCCAGCATTTTTGTCCGATCCGTGAAAGGCCAGCACCATGAAGACGACCAAAACCCCGCAACGCCTCGTTCTTGTCATGTTCTGCACCATCACCCTCCTAGGTGCAAGCGCATGCGGCGGGAACAGTCCCTCGGCCGCTCCGTCATCAGGCACGGCATCGCAGCCGGCGGCTGCGACTCCAGGTTCCACCACCATGGATCCCGGCATGGGCGCGTCCCCGATGGCATCCTCCATGGGATCGATGGGAAGCCTGGCCGCGGCGACCATCCACATCAAATCCTTCGCCTACACAGGCCCGGACAGCGTCCCGGCCGGGGCGATGGTGACCGTGATGAACATGGACACCGAAGCCCACACCGTAACGGCCGACGACGGCTCCTTCGACGTCGTCGTCAAAGCCGGTACCAGCGTCACGTTCACCGCCCCGGTGAAACCAGGCGCCTACGCCTACCACTGCACCTACCACTCCAACATGCACGGAACCCTGAGCGTCAAATGAACACCGCGGTCAACTCCGGCCAGGACCCCCTCATGGAACCATCAGGACCGCCCGGAAACCATGGACGCGCAACGGCCTTCGTCCTGCGGGTCTTGGCAGCGGCCGCCCTGGCCGTGGATGCCGTCGTTCACGTCCGGTTCGCCCCGGGCTACCAGTCCGCCGCACCCGAAGGCCTTGGGGAAGGCAACCTTTTCCTCGTCGAAGCCGCAGCCGCCGGGGTTACCGGGCTCTACGTCCTGATCCGCGGAAGCCGGCCCGCCTGGGTCTTTACCCTGATCATCGCCGGAGGCGGCCTGGCCGTCCTGCTCCTCTACCGCTACATCGACATCCCCGCCGTCGGTCCTTTCCCGGCCATGTACGAACCCATCTGGTTCTTCGACAAAACCCTGACCGCTATTGCCCAGACAGCGGCCGTCCTCCTGGCCGCCACCGCCCTGACACTGCACCGGCCGGGCCGGCGGAAAACCCACCACCCTTCCTTGCCTCGCGGACGCAACCGCGGGCACGATGACAAATAAGACAAGATCCGCTTCACATGCACGCCACCGCGGGAGGACCCGGGGCCTGGGGACGGTTCCGGGCTTGTTGAAATACCGGTGTACCCGGCCGTCGGCGAGGCCGCCGAATCGGCGTTGCGAGGACTTCACGGCCCGGCGGCCGGTGCGGGTCAGGACACGCGCCGGAAGTGGCCTGGCTTCACTTGGACCAGTATGGGCAACACCAGCTGGACGGGGGCGTTGCCGACGGGTGCGTCGGGCAGCTCGTTGATCGAGTTCCGCCCCTCCAGTTCCCCAGACGTATCCTTTTCCATGCTTGAACCGTAGACACGACCAGCCGGGGTCGGTTCCAAGGACACGCACGCGGGAAAGATGCAGGGGATGCTGCGTTGGAACGAGGCCGTGAGTGCCCGGGACCGTCGATAAATGATTGCACGGGACATTCCGAGGTCGCGGGGCGAGCCGCTCGGCGGGCTCGCCTGCTTCGACGAGCCGGAGAGCGCTTCGGATCTGGCTGTCGGCGATCCGGCGGAGACGCCCGGCGAGGTCCTTCCCGGCTTCGCGGCGTTTGCTGATCGAATCGGTGACGCGTTCGCGTTTGAACTCGTGTTCTATTTGCGCGAGGGCGGCCATGATCGTGAACAACATCAGCCCCATGGGGGTTGCGGCGTCCACGTCACCGCCGCCGAGGTTCAATACGCGCGCAGGCCCGCACCCCGGGCGCGGAGTTCATCGGCGAAGAGGAATTGAACTTGGCAAGGTCCGTTGAGGTTTCAGTGTGCAATAGCCCGCGTCCTGACCGGAGCGCCTGGTGCTGGCTGGTGTTAGATTGGGCACAACCGGGCGGCGGCCCAGGGAAGAACACCTTCGCCGTTCATTCGGTGCTCGTTGGAGGGGCGCGTGACGCAGTTGTCGGCGCCCTGGTCATTGATATTGGGGGTGTCAAGGTATGGAGCGAGACAAGTTGCCTTGGTTTTGGCGGCGGGATAGCAATGATGAGCTGGATCTGGATGGTCCGGTCAGGACGCGGGAGCGGCACGGCAGCCGGGCGGCCCTGACGTCCAGGACGGTCCTGTGGGTGCTGGTCCTTATCGAAATCGGGGTTGCCCTGGCCGTTCGTGTTCCCCCGCTTTTCGGACTTGACACGCTGGTTGTCTCGGACGGACCCACGTGGTTTGTGGATATCCTCGCGTTGCTCGTGGTGCCTGCGGTTCTCTGGGCGATGTGGCGGTGGGACCGGCAACGGCGCCGGGAGAACCTGGAAGAGTCCCGGGCCTCCGAGCTGATCCGTACGGTGCTGGGCACGAGCCGGGAATGGCTGTGGTCCACCGATGTGAACGGGCATTTCAGTTTTTGCGGTCCTGCGAGTCTGGGTCTGACCGGATACAGGCCCTCCGAACTTCTTGGCCGGCATTTCAGCGTGGTGATCGATCCTGAGGACCTGGCCGCAGCCCTGGAGGCCAGGAAGGCCGTGGACAAACAGGATGCCAGCTGGGAGGGCCTGATCACCGTTTGCCGCCACCGGGACGGGAGCCGGGTCCTGGTCGAAGTCACCGGCAAAGCCCTGAAAGACGCCTCGGACCGGCCGACGGGTTTCGCCGGGACCAGCCGGCCCCTGGAACCCAAAACGTCTCACGTTCCCGGCTCCCGGGAGGTCAAGGCCAGGATCGAGGCAATGCTCAGCGAGCGGACACTGCAGACCGCTTTTCAGCCGATCCGGTCTCTGCACACCGGTTCGATCCTCGGTGCTGAAGGGTTGACCCGCTTCGTCGGCTCCCCAGGCGTATCCCCTGAGGCATGGTTTCTTGAGGCCGCTTCGGTCGGGCTGGGGGTCGATCTGGAAATCCTGGCCCTTGAAACCGCGTTGGCGGCAGCGGCCGGGCTTCCGGACCCGCTGTTTGTGGCGTTGAACCTTTCCCCGCTCGCGTGCCTGGACCCCAGGCTCCCCGGTCTGCTCACCGCCTCGGGGATCCCCGCCGCACGCATCGTCCTGGAAGTGACCGAACGCCACCAAGTGAAAGACTACGAGCCGCTGGCTGCAGCTCTGGCTCCCTTGCGGAACTCCGGCCTGCGGATTGCCATAGATGATGCGGGCGCCGGTTTCGCTTCGATGCGCCACATCCTCCAGCTCAGCCCGGACCTGATCAAACTGGACCGGGAGATCATCTCGGGAATCGACACTAACAACGCCCAGCGGGCACTGGTGGCCGCCTTGGTGACCTTCGCCTCTGAGATCGATGCTGTCCTGGTGGCGGAGGGTATCGAAACCGAAGCCGAACGTGACGCTCTCACCGGACTGGGCGCGCCCTTGGGGCAGGGATACCTCTTGGGGCGGCCTTCGGTGCGCCCCGGGGACTGGGCACAATGGCTAAACGAACCCCGAACCGACCAGGAAGCCCGGACTTCCGCAAACCAACAGAGATCTGAGTGAACCACCGCGTAAAAGAATCTCCCAAGATCCGACCGGGACGTCAGGCGGTTCAGTTGCATTGAGCTAGGTTTATGTATGCGTCCCCACGCTTGCATTGGAAACCAGATTGTCCAAGGCCTGTCCCGGCCTCAACGATCAACTTCGGCCCAGAGGGGCGCCGGGACGTCGGCGACGAGGACTACGTCGGCGGCATCGGCCTGTGCCCGGGCAGAGACCAGGCTGTTTTCAACGAGGCCCTGCCAGAGCCGTGCGCCGCAGATGCATACTCTGCACGGCCGCGGCTTAGGAGAGCAGCCCTTGGCCCTGGCCCAACGATTGTTTCCCTTTAACGCAGTTTTTCCGCAGCAAAAGCGCAGTTTGGCGGGAGTCTTTGCGCAAATGTCTAGTTGAAGGGCTGAGACGAGGACTGGTTTGCTAGTTTTTTTGGTTGGCTGGTGCTGGGCCAGCCATCTACTCGCTCAGGAGTCTCGACATGCTTAACTTTTTCCCTCGCCTTGCTGGCCGCTTCCTCCATGATGAGAAGGGTGCCACGGCTGTCGAATACGGCATCATGGTGGCCCTTATCGCCGTGGTGATCATCATTGCCGTCACCTCGTTGGGCGGAACCATCCAGGACACATTTACCCAAACGAGATGTTCGATGGTCAGCGGGGTCTATACCGCGGGTGCCGCCAGCGGGGGTGGGACCTGCTCCAAGTAAGACGATCGGCCTGAGCACCCGGCTACGGCGACGCGCCGGCGGGCGTCAATGGCTGACACTGCGCTTAGCCTTGATCCATTGACGCTGATGAGGGCGGCCGCGGCGTTTTAAACCGAGAATGCCCATCGTCGCCGAATTTCAGGTGTCGCAACACCCGATCAGCTGAACATCCGTAAATCACGAAGGGGACTGCCGCCGGTGACTCCTTGACCTGCCCCAGGGATTGGTTACCCGAAATGATTTGAGTTTTGGGCTCTCGCTGAGAGGCTTCCGCGGCCCCGGCGTCGTCACCGCTAGCTGAATCTCTCGAACGCACGCCCGTGCCGGTCTCTGCGCCGTCGGGAACTGCGCGTCCATCACAACGGATACGGCGATCGCCTTGACCAGCACCGGACCGGGACCTGTCGGCGCCGACCGCACCTGGTTCGCTGCTTTCCGGCGAACCGTGCGCCTGTCCGGGGTGCTTGACTCCCTCGAGAACCGTCTCGGCAAGGGCGCTGACGGCCAGCCCGAATTCCTGAACTTCCTCTGGCCTCTGGACGAGATCAACTACCGCGTTTGCGCGGCCGGGGAGTGGCGCACGCGGGCCGCGAACTTCGAATCCGACGGAAGAATCGGGAACTTCCACTCACCGGCTACACTGCAGTTTTCCGTTAACGCAGTTTTTCCGCAGGGAAAGCGCAGTTTGACCGGAGGCTTTGCGCAAGATAGCCAATGTGGACAGATAACGCGGGAGTTCGTTTGCTAACTTTTCAATAGCTGGTGCTGGGCCAGCGTTCCACTCGCTCAGGAGTTTCAAGATGCTTGACTTTTTCCCTCGCTTCGCTGACCGTTTCCGCCATGATGAGAAGGGTGCCACGGCCGTTGAATACGGCATCATGGTGGCCCTCATTGCTGTTGTGATCATCGTGGCCGTCACCATTTTGGGCGGGTCCGTTAAAGACACCTTTACTCAAACGAGGTGTTCGATGGTCAACGGCACCTTCACCGCCAGTGCCGCCGGTACCAGCGGCAGCGCGACGTGTTCGAAGTAAAACGATCGCTCTGAGCACCCAGTTGCGGCGATGTGCCGGTGAGCAATGGTGGCGGCAGATGTTGCCGCCATTGCTCACCGGCAGCTAACTGTGTGCTCAACAACCTCCCTGCCTAGTCGAAAGGGCCATCTCATGCGGAGGGCCTCCGAACGAGGTGCAGTGGCTGTTGAATTCGCGCTCTTGGCCCCGGTCCTGATTTCACTCCTGCTTGGCATCATGGAATTCGGCCGGGCCTACAATGTCCAGGTGTCGTTGTCCAACGCGGGCCGCGAAGGTGCCCGCGTCATGGCAATTTCCAATGATCAGACTGCAGCGAAGACAGCGGCCGAAAACGCGGCCGTCTCCCTCAGCCCGGGTCTCACGGACGCGAATTTCACGTTCAGCTCTCCGAGCTGCACCACCGGATCCCAAATGACCGTCACCATAAACTACACACTGAACACCCTGACCGGCATCGCAGGACCTTTCCCCCTGCAAGGCGTAGGGACCATGCTATGCGGCGGATGAGAAACGCTGAAGGCGAAACCGGAGCAATCGCGGTCATCGTGGCTCTGGCCCTCGTGGCGTTGCTGGGCTTTGCCGCTCTGGCCATTGATGTCGGGACGCTATACACGAAAAAGGCCCAGGTTCAGAACGGCTCCGATGCTGCCGCCCTGGCGGTTGCCCAGAAGTGCGCCGCGAACACCTCGGACCCGGACTGCTCCACTACCTCCTCTTTGGCCGCCGACGTGGCGAACAGGAACGCCAACAACGGACTTAACAACGTCAGGTCCATTGTCCTTGATCTGCCGAACCGGATGGTGACTGTCTCGGCCGGGGCCCAGGAATCAGGCGGGTCCCCCAACAGCGTCTCGCTCTTTTTTGCCCGCATCTGGGGAATTCCGAACGCGGAGGTGTACGCCAGTTCGAAGGTGAATTGGGGAAGCCCGGTGGCGGGACAGGCAGCGTTCCCGATCGCTTTCTCGACCTGCCAGGTCACCGGTTACATCGGCGGAAGTCTCCAACTCCTTCAGGACCATGGCAGCGGAGCCAACCCGGGATGCAACTACGGGCCTTCAGGCGCCGCGGTCGACGGCGGATTCGGCTGGCTGGTCCAGGACGCCGGCGCCTGCGGGTCGACCATCAATCTAGCTACCAGTGAAGGCGGAAGCGCGCCCGGCAACAGCGCACCCACCAGTTGCAACGTCACACTGCAAAATTGGGCCAACCAGATCGCCGCGGGGAAAAATGTCACCGTACTGCTTCCTGTCTATGATTCAGTGACTGGAGCAGGATCCAGCGCTGTCTTCCATCTGGTGGCTTTCGCCGCCTTCAACGTCACGGGCTGGAAGTTCAGTGGTGACTCCACCCTCCCGAACACGTTCCACAACGACTCCCCGTATGCCCCTGCCGGTTTGACCTGTACCGGAAACTGCCGGGGAATCCTTGGCAGTTTCGTCAAATACGTGTCCCTCGCCAACGGCTACACCCTAGGGCCCGTTGACGCTTACGGGGCTACAATCGTCCGTCTGACCCAGTAGACCAGCCATGCACAGGAGCAGTTCGTGAAGTCACGCTTGTTGCCCGGAGCCGTCGCGGTATTGCTCGCCATCATCGGAGTGGTACTCGTCTTTAACTACGCCCAGGGAGCGGACGAACGCGCCGTGAAAGGGTTGGACCCGGTGGAGGTTCTCGTGGTGAAGCAAGCCGTCCCGGCCGGCACTCCCGTCGAGGCGCTCCAGGCGTCTTTGACTACGGAGAAGATCCCCGGCAGTGCTGCGGCAAAGACGGCCTTGCACACCCTGGCGGACTCAGCCGGGAAAGTCGCGGCGGTGGATCTGGTGCCCGGCGAGCAGCTCCTCAGCGAGCGTCTGGTCGCGCCGGCGGCGCTTAAGAGTGCCGGTGACCCCAAAGTGCCTGCCGGGTTGCAGGAGGTCTCTTTTCAGGTCGAACCGCAGCGGATGGTCGGCGGACGACTGTCCCCGGGTGACCATGTCGGAGTCTATATTTCGATGGACAAGGGCGGTTCGGATTCCAAGCCCGACAAGGAGACCACCCAGGTCGTCATTCATAAGGCCGTGGTTACAGCCGTCCAGCGTGCTCCCCAGCCGGCGTCCGGAGGGGCAGCTTCGCCCGCGCCTACGCCGACGGCCGGGGCGACAGCCAACCCCCAGGATTCTGTGCTGCCCACCGGATCCCTCATAGTGACCATTGCGGTCACCGACGTCGACGCCTCGAAGGTCATTTTCGCCGCCGAATTCGCGAAGATCTGGCTCACCCGGGAACCACTTGACGCGAAGGAAAACCCGCCCCGGATCATTCAGCGGCCCGGGGTATACCAATGAGCAGGTTCGTCCTCATCACGCCGAGCACGGATTTCGACCAGCGCCTGCGCCGCGCGGTCGCCGGGGGCCTGCCTGGAAATGTCCACACCTTCTTTTCCAACGTTCTGCCTGCTGACCCCGGCGAGCTTTTTGCCATGCTGGACCCGGAAGAGCCTGAAGTCCTTATCCTGGGCCCGGAGGTGCCGGTCGAGGACGCGCTCCGCCTTGCAAGGGTCCTGGACGTACAGTCCCCTGAACTGAGCGTTGTCCTGGTCAGCGATCCGGACCCGGCGTTCGTGCTTCAGGCGATGCGTGCAGGAATCCGGGACCTTTTGAGCCCGACTGCCGATGCCGACCAGATCCGGGTCCTGCTCGAACGGGCGTGTCAGTCCTATGCCAGCCGCCACCGGAGCCAGGACTCCACCGAGTCACATACCAAAAAGGGTCTGGTGATAGGAGTGTTCTCTCCCAAAGGCGGGGTCGGAAAAACCACCATCGCCACGAATATCGCGATCGGTTTGGGCAAGATCGCTCCGATGGATGTGGTGATTGTGGACTTGGATCTGCAGTTCGGTGATGTCGCTTCGGGGCTTTACCTGGATCCCGAGCACACGGTGACCGACGCGGTCACCCCTTCGGCCAGCCAGGACTCGCTGGTCCTGAAGGCCTTCCTGACGGTCCATCCGGGCAACATCTACGCCCTGTGCGCTCCCAAGAGCCCGGAAGACGCGGACGAGATCACCCCGGAGCAGATCAGCCGTCTTCTGGAGCAACTGGCTGAGGAGTTCCAATATGTCGTCGTGGATACGGCGCCCGGGTTGCCGGAGATCGGTCTGGCAGCGATGGAGCAATGCACCGACGTCGTTTGGGTCAGCGCCATGGACATCCCCAGCGTCCGGGGGCTTCGGTCCGGTCTGGACATCCTGCGTCGGCTGGACATGCTTCCGGAGTCCCGGCACGTGGTGCTGAACATGGCCGATGCCAAATCCGGTCTCTCGGTCCAGGACGTCGAGTCCACGATCGGGTCACCGGTGGATGTCAGTATCCCCCGTTCCCGCGCAGTCGGGCAATCAACCAACCGCGGAGTGCCAGTTCTTCAGGCGGGCCGGCGCGATCCCGCGGTCAAGGGACTCCAGCGGCTTGTCGAACGGTTCAATCCCGTCTGGCGGGCAAAAACCCAACGCAAACTACACCGAAGGGTCGTTGTTTAGGTGAAACTTTCCGAAAGGCTTCGTGCCTCAGAAGACCGAACTGCAGGCAACGGTCCCTCTGCCGTCCCGACTTCTCCCCAGCCAAAGCAGGGGCCAAAGCCGGGCTTCCCGCCGGCTACCCAGTCCAACACCTTCAGCTCAGACGCCCCCACCTCTGCCGCGCGGGCACAAAGTTCGGTCAGTCCGGCCCCCCGGGGGGTGCCGGGCCAACACCCTGATGGCCCGCCGGCTAGAAAACAAAAACCGGTAGATGTTTTCGCGGCCATGAAGCAACGGGCCGCGACCTCGCTCTTTGAACGTCTGGGTGCGCGCTTTAACGATTCGACGGTAACCGAAGCCGAGCTCCGTTCCATCGCCCGGGATGAACTGACCCGCATCATCGATGCCGAGCAGGTTCCGCTCTCTGCGGATGAACGAACAAGGCTCGTCGCTGACGTCGCGGATGACGTCCTCGGTTACGGGCCGCTGCAGCGACTTCTGGAGGACCCTGCGGTTACCGAGATCATGGTCAACCGGATGGATCAGATTTACGTGGAACGCAAGGGGCAACTGATGCTGACGGATTCCCGTTTCAGCTCGGAGGAGCATCTGCGGAAGGTCATTGAACGCATCGTCTCCAAAGTAGGCCGACGTATCGACGAGTCCTCTCCGCTGGTGGATGCCCGGCTGGAGGACGGTTCGCGCGTGAACGCAGTGATTCCGCCGTTGGCTGTGGGCGGGTCCTCACTGACTATCCGTAAGTTCAGCAAGGTGCCCCTCACGGTGCGGAACCTCATCGATTTCGGCACCCTTACTCCGGAAATGGCTGAGCTGCTGAACGCCTGTGTCAGAGCCAAACTGAACATCATCGTGTCCGGGGGAACGGGTACCGGCAAAACAACTCTGCTGAATGTTCTGTCCTCCTTCCTGCCGGCCAACGAACGGATCGTCACGATCGAGGATGCGGTGGAACTGCAGATCCAGCAGGAGCACGTGGTTCGGCTGGAAAGCCGCCCCCCGAACACCGAGGGAAAAGGCGCCGTGACCATTCGTGAGCTCCTGAGGAACTCCTTGCGCATGCGCCCGGACCGAATTGTGGTCGGTGAGGTCCGCGGAGGGGAATCACTAGACATGCTGCAGGCCATGAACACCGGCCACGACGGTTCGCTGTCCACCGTCCACTCCAACTCCCCGCGCGACGCGATCGCCCGCCTGGAAACGCTGGTGTTGATGGCCGGGATGGACCTGCCGCTGAGGGCCATCCGCGAGCAGATAGCCTCGGCGGTGAATCTGATCGTGCAGATTTCCCGCCTCCGTGATGGCAGCCGCCGCATCACGCACGTCACTGAAGTCCAAGGGATGGAAGGGGACATCGTCACGCTCCAAGACGCGTTTGTGTTCGATTACTCAGCCGGGGTAGATGCCCACGGACGCTTCCTGGGCCGGCCGGTGGCCACCGGTATCCGTCCGCGCTTCATCGACCGTTTCGAGGACCTCGGGATACACGTATCCCCGGCAGTTTTCGCGACGCCCCCGGTACAGAGTCAGAAGGCCTGAATACATGATGTTTACCGCTGGAATGGGATTAGTGCTGGCCGCCGCCGTAATGATTATCGTGATGGCGTTCCTTCCGCGAACACCGGAAATCTCCCTGGAGCGCCGCCGGCCCTACCTTGAGAAGTCCGATTCCCAACTTACCCGGGTTGCCGGTTCTGCCATCGGAGTTGTCGAAGGTTTCCTGTCCAGACGGAAGGTGAGGCTTTTTGACCGAGACAGCCTCGAAGACGCAGGACTGCGTTTTAGCCAGGCGGACTTCTTTGTGCTGGTCATGGCAGGCGCCAGCGTCGGGGCACTCATCGGTCTATTGATCGGCGGTCCGCTGCTAGCCGTGCTGATGGTGATACTGGCGCCGGTGGCCGCGCATTTCATTCTGGGTTTCCTGGCAGGCAAAAGGCGCGCGAAATTCTCCGACCAGCTCGGCGACACGCTTCAATTGCTTTCGGGCAGCCTCCGTGCCGGGCACAGCATCCTGCGCGCCATTGATGCGGCTTCCTCGGAATCCCTGAGCCCGACATCAGAGGAGATGCGCCGGGTGATTACCGAGACCAGCCTGGGCCGGGACCTGCTCATATCGCTGAACGACACCGCCGAACGCATGCGAAGCGAGGACTTCGTCTGGATCACGCAGGCTATCCAGATCAACAGGGAGGTCGGCGGCAACCTGGCCGAAGTCCTTGACCAAGTCAACGAAACCATCCGGGAACGCAACGAAATCAAGGGCCACATCAGAGCTTTGGCAGCAGAAGGAAAATTCTCCGCCTACATCCTGATGGCGATGCCCTTCGGCATCGTACTCATACTTACTTTCGCCAACCCCGGATACATGGATCCCTTGTTCACTCAACCGCTGGGCTGGGCCATGATCGGCGCCTCAGCCGTCATGATGACCATCGGCGGGCTGTGGATGCGCAAAATCATCGACCTGAAATTCTGAGCGGACAGATGGAAAGCGTCCTGCTCAGTTCCCTGCTGATAGCCGTCCCCGTCGGTTATCTCTCGTGGTCCGTGCTCTCAACAGACCGCAAAGCCCGCACAGCCGTCCAAGACCTCCTGAGCGCGGGACGCGAAACAGCCGAGATCGCGGAGGAGAAACCGGAGGGAGTCCTGACCCGGATCGGATACCGGCTCACCCCGCCGGCCTATGCCAGAAAACTCGACAAACTCGTCTCTCTGGCCGGGCGCCCTCCCTCCCTCCCGCTGGGCCGGGTCCTGGCTGCCAAGCCCGTGCTCGGCCTGGCCGGCGCCGTGCTCGGCTTCTATATCGGCGGAGCGGCAAGCACACCGCTAATAAAGCTGGTTGGTTTGTTTGTCGCTGTCCTGGGATACTTCATACCCGATCTGTTGCTCTACAGCCGGGGACGTGAACGGCAGAAGGCCATGCAGCTCGAACTCGCCAACACCCTGGACCAGATGCTCATATCCGTCGAAGCCGGACTTGGCTTCGAGGGCGCCATGGCCCGGGCCGGCGAAAACGGCAAAGGCCCGCTGGCCGAGGAGCTGGTACGCACCCTGCAGGACATGCAGGTAGGCCGCAGCCGGCGGGAGTCCTACCTCGCCCTCGCAGAACGAACGAACGTACCGGAGCTGCGAAGTTTCGTCCAAGCCGTGGTCCAAGCCGACACCTATGGCATCGCCATCAGCCGGGTGCTACGAGTCCAGGCCAAAGTCATGAGGGTCAAGCGGCGCCAACGCGCCGAAGAGAAAGCCATGAAACTTCCCGTCACCATCCTCTTTCCCCTGCTCTTCTTCATCTTTCCGGTCCTGTTCATCGCCATACTCGGTCCCGCCGCCATCAACGCCATTACAGTGCTAAGCGGAGGGAAATAAACCCATGCAACCGGTTCCTTCCCGCAAGGTTGCCTCAGGATCAGCCCAAGATCTGCCCAGCACCGGTTTTCAGGGCACAACCAGGAAGTAGTCTGAACCCATGTCCGATCCACTTTCAACCCTCCCCGGTAGCGTCGATCCGCCCGATGACGCTGAACCACGTAGAACTGCGGAAACCACGCCCACCTACCTCGGAGGTCACCTGCCATTGGTGGATCCCTCCGTGTTGGCAGCCTTGGAGGCAGATGTGGATGATCCCGCCATAGCCCGGCGTTTCGCCCGAGACTACGCTGAATTGTGGGAGGGCCGCTACGCGCGCCTGGCTGCCGCCTTCGAAGCCCGGGACTGGGACGCCGCCCTGGATGTCCTCTTCAGTCTCAAAGTCTCATCGACCATGGTCGGCGGTTTGCGTCTGGCCCGCATCGCGGAGCACATGGAACAAAGCCTGCGCAACGGTGAATTCAGCGACGGGCAAGCGCTCGTGGCCGTGGTCGCCGACTACGGCAACCGGACAATACAGGAACTAAGATCAACATATATCGTCAACGAGACTCAGAGCTGAGTCACCAGCGGCTAACGGCCCGGGAGCAGCTGGGTTGTGAAGGCCGCCGCACCGAAGGAAACCCGGCCCGCCGCCGGGAGGGATTACCGACCGGTTCTCACTGCCGATTCAAGGAGAAGACCTGATTGGAATACTGCGCGTCCGCCATTAACCTCGGCCCTAAGTGTTGTAGGTTCGGCCTAGTACCAATGGATGTGGGCGTTGCTCCGGTAACTGAGGCCGCGTTGACGAGGGTTATACATGGGTGATCTTGTGGTGGCTGTCGTTGTGGACTATGACGAAGACATCCGCAACCTTTTGGAGGCCGTGCTTCAGCAGGCCGGATTCGAGGTGTATTGCGCCGCAAACGGACTCGAAGCCGTCAGCCTTATTCGACGAGAAGACCCCTCGGTTGTCATCTTGGACATAGCCCTGCCCGATATCGACGGTTTCGAAGTGCTGCGGCGGATCCGGATGTACAGCCAGGCATACGTCGTCGTGTTGACGGGAAGGACCGACGAATCCGATGTGCTGACGAGCTTCCATGTCGGGGCAGACGACTACGTGACGAAACCGTTCAAGCCCCGAGAACTTCGCGTCAGGATCGCAGCCATGCTGCGACGCCCCAGAGGAGGAGCCTACCGGATCAACCCTGACCCGCCCCTGATCGAACCGGGCACTCCCGACCCTGCATCGATGCACCACAACGGGTTGACCCTCAACCCAAAGACACGCTCAGTTACGGTAGGAGGCGATGCCGTGGGCCTGTCCCGCAGGGAGTTCGATATCCTGCATGAACTCATACGGAGAAAAGGCGCTGTTTGCGCGAGAGCCGACCTTGCCCGCGTCCTCAGGACCGAACTCGACGAAGAAGATGCTCCCATCCGACAATCCGAGGAGCGATCCGTCGAAGTCCACGTCGGGAACCTTCGCCAAAAACTAGGGGAGGACCCCAAGGCTCCCCGATGGCTCCAGACAGTCCGGGGCATCGGCTACCGGCTGGCACCGGACCAATCCGCGATGCACGACTAAGAAAACCCGCCACGCCACACGGGCGAATTCCAATGACCGCCGCCCTCGATGGCAGCAAACACTGGCTCCTCAGACTGCCAGACCGTGGAATGTCCCTGAATCGGTGAGGCCAGGACGCCACGCGTGACGAAGATTCGAGCAGCGGCAGCGAACATAGAGCGGGCTTCGCCAACGAGACGCCCAGCTGCAACGTAGGCAGGCGACCTGCCTTCGCTAGCGAAACGTGCGTAGAGTCGTCTTCTAGTCCCATGGCACGATCGTAGCGATCATTCATAGCGGCCCGAACGGAGAAAGGCTCGTATTGGTGCCCCCGTCTAGAGTCCGGGGCACCAGGCTGATGGCCTGGAAGACGGGAGCCATTTGCCGGGACGTGGGCAGTGAGGCGATGATCAGCCCGTCGACTTCGGCATAGAAGGCCTCGCGGGCCCGGGCAAGCGCGGCCCGGAGCCGGCACTCCGTGAGGAGCGGGCAGGTGCTGGCCGTCCCGACGCAGTCGGCGGGGTCCTGGCGGGTATTGAGCCGGCGCAGTAGCTGGCCGACCGTGGCATTGCGCCCGGCGCTGCTGAGGCGGGAACCGCCGTTGCGGCCTCGTTCGACGTCGATCATGCCCAGTTCGCGCAGCTTGGCCATCGTTTTGCTGACGTGGTTGTAGGGCGTGCCGACGGCGTCGGCGATACTCCGGGTGGTCAGGAGCCTGCCGTCGGGAGCGGCTGCGAGCACCATCATCGCGCGCAGGCTCACATCAGCGAAGGCGTTGATCTTCATACTCCCAGCCTACGGGCGGCTCTAGCCCCCACACACGGCCCGGTTTGCTTCCAGTCCCGGACCCGCCGTTCTGCGAGTTCTTCGGTGACAAACAGATCGTCGGCGATGAAACGCTGCGCTTCCTCATCGCATTGGGTGTCCATCAATACAAAGACCTCGCGCTTAACTATCCCGTAAGTGTCCGGGACCATCGGTAAAAGGGACTGCCTCCGGTTTTGTTGACTTCTTGACCTGCCCCAGGGATTGATTACCCGGAATGGTTTGAGTTCTGGGCTTTCGCTGAAAGGGCTTTCAGACATGCCAAGACCCTATCCACCGGAGTTCCGCGCACGGGCAGTCGCCCTGGTCCGGGCCGGCAAACCCATAAGCCGTGTGGCCGCCGAACTGGGCATCAGCCAGGGCGGCCTTCACAACTGGGTCCGTCAGGACCGGATCGACCGTGGCGAACGCCTTGGACTGACGACGCCGGAGAGCACCGAGCTGGCCAAGGCACGGAAGCGGATCCGTCAGCTAGAAACGGAGGTGGAGATCCTCAAGCGTACGGCGAAGCTGCTCGGTGAGGACCGGCCGGACCCAAAAGGA
>NZ_JAKEEC010000044.1 GCF_021483235.1 Arthrobacter alkaliphilus
CCCAGCTACTCCCGTCCTACGAATACCCGTCCATGCCAGTTTGATACCTGTGATTCCGGGTGTGATTAGGTGAGTGTTCTAGCCGTTGAAACCATGTGTCATCCGTGGCAGCATGGAGATATGACAGCAGTTGCAGGAGCCCGCGGAGGGCTGAAGGCCCATCAGGATTCCATCCGGTTGCCAGAGGCCGAGCTGGTCCGCGACCTCAGGGACATCCTGGGTGCAAAACTTGTCGCCTATATCGGCTCAGTGAAGGAAACACGCGCTGTACGCCAATGGGCAGACGGTGAACGGAAACCATCCGCCGAGGTCATGACCCGGCTGCGGCACGCCTACCACGTCGCAGCTTTACTGGCCGAGCGCGACTCCCGGGCCGTGGTCCAGGCCTGGTTCCAAGGCATGAACCCGCAGCTGGACGATGTCCCACCGGCCAGGCTCTTGCGCGAAGGCCATGTCGACGAGGCCGCACAATCCGTCCTCGCCGCCGCCCGGGCCTTCGCGGCCGCCGGCTGAATATGGAGCAGAACGAACTAGCCATCATCCCAGCATCCGAAACTGTATGGCGTATCGGGTTCCGCCCCGAACCATGGGCGTGGAGCGGCTGGGAATGGGCCACGGACGGCCGCTTTCCCGGACGCTGGGATGACCTGCACGGCAACTTCCGAACCGTCTACGCGGGCTCCAGCCTGAAGGCATGCCTCCTGGAAGTCCTAGCGGCCTTCCGTCGCGACGCCAGGCTCGCCGCCGAACTCAACGAAATCGTCGAGGACGATGAAGACCAGGTGCTGCACCCGAGCATTCCACCAGGAGAAGTTCCTCGTGAATGGCTGGAAACACGTGCCGCGACCAGCGCCGAGCTCTCCGGGCAGTACTGCGCCGTCACCGCCTCCCAGAGCCTGGCTGCCCTTTACCCGAAATTCGTCGCCATGGCCCTGAGCCTAGGCCTGGCCGACTTTGATGCCGCCGCCCTGAGGGACGCCAGACCCCGGCAACTGACCCAGGCCATCGCCGCCTGGCTCTACGAGACAACGCCAGTTGACGGTGTCACCTTTACATCCCGGCATGGCGACGAGCTCCGGTTGTGGGCGATCTTCGAGCGGCCCGGGGACCCTCCAGTGAGCCCTAAACTTGGCCGGACCCAAATGCTCGACATCCACCCTGACGCTGCGGCGATCAAGGAAGCATTCGGAATCCTCAACCTCAAATGGCGTAAAGAGTAGGGCAGGGCACTCCTCAGCGCCAGTTGCTCCCAGCCCCAGCTATCACTCAGCTGATGAAGATCCTTACCTCGGGCGACCTGTCACCCATCGACGCCTGACCCCTTAGGGACCTAAGCAAATACCAACCTCGGGCACCTGTTCCAACTTTCGGCCGGATTCCAAACTGCAGAACAGGGTTCTTGTGTTTCGTTGAGCATCCGGCGCTTGTGTCGCAGAAAGTTCTACTGACAAGTAACTGATGCGCAGCGTAGCTTTGGCGAACAAGCATGTGACCACCTCACGTGCCTTCCCGGACAAAGGGTCTGCCGTGGCAGGAATTCGGGACATGCGCGAATACGCCGGAATGGGCCACATCACCGACGGATGCCGGTCACCCGTGGCACCCGCAGTTGCAGAACCAGTGGCTCTGGCCTCAGGGCCCGAGTGTTTCAGCCCGCGACAAGGACCCTCGGCACGTCAGGGGCAATCCAATCGAGAATTCTCATTCCGTTAGCAAGAGAAAGAGACCCGATTCGCCGCTGTAGCGGTTGCATGTCTACGGTGGTGGCGGCGTCTCCGCATTCCCCCCCATTTTGCGGAGCAGCCACGGAACCCCACGCTTGAGTCTCCCCCAGACTCGCGGGGGGTTCGTTTTCTAGGAGCGGGTCTGATTTGCATTGTTAGACCAAAGCGGCCAGCGCCCGCTTGTAGCTTTCCCACAAAATTCTGGTGCCGGCAGGAAACTAGCGTGAGCCGTGAGGTATATCCGCAGCCAGCCAAGCGCAAAGGACGATCAATGACGATTCAGGCAGACCCTCCTGTTACCAGCTACGCCATCCTCGACACAGCCCGGAAACAAGTTCTTGAAGACGGGGTGGGGCTGACCGAAAGCCAACTGGTGGACGTTCTCAGGCTTCCCGACGACGCCGTTCCCGCGGCGCTCCAGCTGGCCCACGAGGTCCGGCTCCGGCACTGCGGCGAGGACGTTGAGGTGGAGGGCATTATCTCCATCAAGACCGGCGGCTGCCCGGAGGATTGCCACTTCTGCAGCCAGTCGGGCCTGTTCGACTCCCCGGTCCGCGGGGTGTGGCTGGATATCCCGGAACTGGTCAAGGCCGCTAAGGAAACAGCCGCCACCGGCGCCACGGAGTTCTGCATCGTCGCCGCGGTCCGGGGCCCGGACATCAAGCTGATGAACCAGATCAAGTTCGCGATCGACCGCATCAACGAGGCGGTAGAGATCAACATCGCTTGTTCCCTGGGCATGCTCACCCAGCGTCAGGTCGACCAGCTGGCCGAATGGGGCGTGCACCGCTACAACCACAACCTGGAAACGGCCCGCAGCTACTTTCCCGAGGTGGTCACCACGCACAGCTACGAGGAGCGCCTGGAAACCTGCAGCATGGTCAAGGCCGCCGGCATGGAGCTGTGCTGCGGGGCGTTGATCGGCATGGGCGAATCCCTGGAACAGCGTGCCGAACTTGCCGCCCAGCTCGCAGCCCTGGAACCCCACGAGGTTCCGCTGAACTTCCTAAACCCGCGGCCGGGCACCCCGTTGGAAAACCAGGGGATCATGGACGGCAAAGACGCCCTCCGCGCCATCGCCGCCTTCCGCCTCGCCATGCCCAGGACGGTGCTGCGCTACGCCGGCGGACGGGAACTGACCCTGGGCGACCTCGGCACCCGGGAAGGCCTGCTCGGCGGGATCAACGCCGTCATCGTCGGGAACTACCTCACCACCCTGGGCCGGCCCGCCACCGCGGACCTGAACCTGCTCGTGGAGCTGAACATGCCCATCAAGGAATTCCAGAAGACGCTGTGAACGGGACCAGGAACACCGGGGGCCCGGCAGGATCAACGGCCGGCCCGTTCTGCGGACACTGCGGCGGCGCATTCGACGGCGCCGGATTGCGGGCGCCGGAGTCCCACCGTCACTGCCACGGGCAGTTGGCGCTGGAACCGCCGCGCTACTGTGCGCAGTGCCGGCGGCGGATGAAGGTCCAGGTCACGCCGCTGGGCTGGACGGCTCAGTGTTCCCGCCACGGGGTGCTGGTCCCGTGAGGCAGGATCCGGGGAGCCTGATCCAGCGGGACCGCGCCCGGCTGTGGCACCCGTACGCGGCAGCCTCGCCGGATCTTCCGCTGTGGGAGGTCGAGGCTGCCGGCGGCGCGCGGCTGCGGCTCCGGAGCGAGGACGGCACGCGGCACCACGTCGTGGATGCCATGTCCTCGTGGTGGTCGGTGATCCACGGCTACCGCCACCCCATGCTGGACGCCGCCGCGAGGCGGCAGCTGGACAGCTTCAGCCATGTGATGTTCGGCGGCCTCACGCACGCCCCGGCGGTGGAACTGGCCGAGCGCCTGGTGGACCTGGCCCCTACCGCGCCCGGCCGGCCGGCCCTGGAGCGGGTGTTCCTCGCGGACTCCGGTTCGGTCGCCGTGGAGGTCGCGCTGAAACTGGCGGTGCAGTTCCAGACCGCGTCAGGCAAGCCGTCCCGGCAGCGGTTCCTGAGCCTCCGCGGCGGATACCACGGCGACACCTTCGCCGCGATGGGGGTCTGCGATCCCGTGGACGGCATGCATTCGGCCTTCCCGGGACTGCTGGCCGGCAACGTGTTTGTCCCCCGGCCGCCCGCAGCGTCCTCCGCAACCCCGGAAACCGTCAAGAGGTGGGCCTCCGAACTGGCGGATATCACGGCCGCACACTCCGGTGAGCTGGCCGCGATCATCGTCGAACCGGTCCTCCAGGGTGCCGGCGGCATGTTCGCCTACCCGCCCGAATGCCTCACAGCGCTGCGGGGTATGGCGGACCGGCACGGGCTGCTGCTCATTTTCGACGAGATCGCCACCGGTTTTGGCCGCACCGGCGAGCTGTTCGCGGCCGGCCATGCCGGCGTCGTGCCCGACATCATGTGCGTGGGCAAGGCCCTGACCGGCGGGTACCTGACCCTCGCCGCCATGCTCTGCACCGGTGAGATCGCGGCAACGGTGTCCGGCGGCCGCGCCGGGGCGCTGCTCCACGGCCCCACCTTCATGGGCAACCCGCTGGCCTGCGCGGTGGCCAATGCCAGCCTGGGCCTCATCGAGGACGGCGGCTGGCGGGCCGACGTCGCCCGGATCGGCGCAGGCCTGGCGTCCGGGCTGGCCCCCGCCCTGGCACTGGAGGCCGTCCGGGAGGTCCGCACCCTCGGCGCCGTCGGAGTCATAGAACTGCGCGACGCGGTCGACGTCGCTGCCGTCACGGCCGCGGCCATCCGGCACGGCGTCTGGGTGCGCCCGTTCCGGAACCTCGTCTACACCATGCCTCCCTACATCAGCACCGCCGCGGACATCGAACAGATCACCGCAGGCATGACGGCGGCCGTCGCCGAAGTCCACGGACATCACGCGGCCCGCCGCCCGGACGCGGCATGAGCGCCTCGATGGCCCGGTGGCTGGAACGGCAGGCCGCGGTCCGGGACCGAAGGGGCCTGGTCCGCCGGCCCCTCCCCCGCGCCCTGGATGAAGAGTTCATCGATCTGGCCAGTAACGACTATCTGGGCCTGTCGACAGATCCGCGGGTGGTGGAGGCCGCCGCGAAGGCGGCGTCGCGGTGGGGTGCCGGCGCCACGTCCTCGCGGCTGGTGGCCGGGACCACCGCGCTGCATCTGGACCTGGAGGATGCACTGGCACGCCTGGCCGTAATGGAAACCGCGCTGGTGTTCTCCTCCGGCTATCTGGCGAACATCGGCGTGATCACGGCGCTGGGCGGGCCCGGGACCCTGATCGTCGCGGACGAGCACTGCCATGCCTCGATGATCGACGGGTTCCGGCTCAGCCGCTCCCGCACCGAGTCCTTCGCCCACAACAGCGTCCAGGACGCCGGCCGGGCCCTGGCCGGCCGGGCCCTCGCCGGCCGGAGCGAACCGCGCGCCCTCATCGCCGTCGAATCCCTCTACAGCGTGCTCGGCGACGAAGCCCCGCTCGCCGAACTCCTGGCCCTGGCCGAACATCATGACGCGGTGCTGCTCATCGACGAGGCCCACAGCCTCGGCGTCACCGGCGCCGGCAACTTCCAGGGCCGCGGCTCGGTGGCCGGGACAGCCCTGGCCGGGCACCCGAACGTGGTCGTCACGGCCACCTTGTCCAAGGCCCTGGGATCCCAGGGCGGAGCCGTCCTGGGATCCGCCCTGCTGCGCGACCACCTGATCAACCGGGCCCGCAGCTTCATCTTCGACACCGGCCTGGCCCCGGCCTCCGCTGCCGCGGCCCTCGCCGCCGCGGACATCATCCGCCACGAGCCGTGGCGCGCCGGCTCCGTCCAAAGCAACGCCGCGGACCTGGCCGCCGGCCTGGCGCCGGTCCTGGAAAGCCGCGGGATCGGTATCGACCCGGCGGCGGGGGCCGTCCAGTCCGTTGCCATGCCGTCCGCCGAGGCGGCGCTCTCGGCAACCCGGGCCGCCCGCGCGGCCGGCGTGCGCATCGGATGCTTCCGGCCGCCGTCGGTCCCCGACGGGATTTCCCGGCTCCGGCTCACCGCCCGCGCCACCCTGACACCTGCTGACATTGACCACAGCACCGCGGTGCTGCGCACCATTTTGGAGGAGCTTTCATGAACCTGCCCGACATCATCCTGGTCACCGGAACCGACACCGGAGTCGGCAAGACCGTCACGACGGCGGCCCTCACCGCAGCCCTCCAGGGCCGGGGACGCAGCGTCGCCGTGTACAAGCCCTGCCAGTCAGGAGCCGCCGCCGGCGACTCCGACACCGCTGAAATCATCCGGCTCACCGGCGCCGTTACTGCCGAAACCGGAGTGGTGCTGCAGGAGCCGCTGGCACCCGTGGCCGCCGCCGCCCTCGACGGCAAGGCGCTCCCGCCGCTTTCGGTGCACGCGGACAGGATCCGAGAACTCGCCGCATCCCACGATCACGTCCTGGTCGAAGGTGCCGGCGGGCTGCTGGTGGAGCTAGATTCCGCCGGCGGCACCCTGGCGGACCTGGGAGCGCTTCTCGGCCCTGCCGCGGCGTTCGTGCTCGTCGCCCATCCGGCCCTGGGCACGTTGAACCACACCGCCCTGACCCTCGAAGCGCTGGCACACCGCGGGCAACGGGTGCTGGGCGTCGTGCTCGGCAGCTGGCCCGTGGACCCCGAGGCCGTGCACCACAGCAACCGGCAGGTGCTCGGATCGTTGCGGGTGCCCTTCCTCGGAGCCCTTACGGAGCAGGCCGCAGAACTGTCCCCGGCCGCCTTCCGTACCGGAGCAACTGCATGGCTGAACGGCCTGCCCGCATGAACGCGGCACCAACGACGCCCGGACCTACGAAGACGTGGGCGGAAGGCCACGGACAGATGGAAACCCCTGCACCGGCCCGGTGCCCGTACCTCGTTGTGCGGGACCCGGCTGCCGTCCGGGACGTCCTGCACCGGCCGGCGGAGTTCAGCCCGGCCAATGCCCTGGTCGCGGTGACATCCCTGGCCGGGCCGGCCCTGCGGGTGCTGCAGCGGGTGCGCTTTGCCCTGCCCCCGGTCCTGGCCAGCAACGACACGGACACGCACGCCGGGATCCGCAAGGTGGTCGCCGGCTACTTCACCCCCGCCACCGTCGCCGCCCTGGAGCCGCGGATCCGCCAGCTCGCACGGGAAGCGGCAGCACGCACCGCTGCCCAGCTCGACCGCTCCCCCGCCGTGGACCTGGTGCAGACGGTCGCGGCGTTTCCCCCGGCCGTCATCATGCTCGAACTCCTCGGGCTGCCCGTCCGGGACCTGGCCGCCCTCAAGCAGTGGGGCCTGGACTCGATGGAGCTGTTCTGGGGCTGGCCGGACGAAACCCGCCAGCTCGAACTCGCCCACAGCGCCGCCGGTTTCTACCTCTGGCTGCGCCGGCTCGTGGCCGACTCCGTGACCGCCCCCGGACGCAACCTGTTCAAATCCCTGGCCGACCACGGCCTGTCCACCCCCGAGCTGTGCTCCCTGGGCTACTTCCTGCTCATCGCCGGGCAGGAAACCACCACCCAGCTGATCAGCACCACGCTGTTCCGGCTCCTGCAGGGATCCGCGCCTGTGGACTGGGAGGACGCGGCCTCCCCGGCAGGCGCCCGCGCCACGGTCCGGCACGTGCTTGCCACCGAATCATCCGTCCCCACCTGGCGCCGCGTGGCAGCGCAGGACACGGCGCTGGGCGGCAAACTGATCCCCGCCGGCACCGAAATCCTCCTCGAGCTGACCGGCAACCACGAAACGCCCGAAGTATTGCCGATGCAGGCCGCCCCCGGGGGAATGCCCCTGCAGACGGGGCCGCGCACCCCCTCCACCGCCTACGGCCTGGTCTTCGGCTCGGGCATCCACCGCTGCATCGGGGCCAAACTGGCAGAACTCGAGGCCGCCGTCATGGTCCAGGAAACCGCGGCGGCCCTCCCCCACCTCCAACTGCAGGACCGCGAGCCCGAATGGATCCGGCTCCTGTCCTTCCAGGCCCCCCGCACCGTCACCGTAAGGAACACGCCATGCTGACCAATCGGGCAGCTTGGACCGGGTCTCCCTCCCGCACAAACATCCCTGGACCACATGCTCCGCCGTACCCGAACCCGTTGTCCTGGGTCGATATGGTGGTTTTAATGGCATCCCCCGTGCCGGGCTTTGTTGTATCCGGTGAATTCATGCCAGAAGAGCAGAAGGCCCCATGTTTCTCCCCAGCGGCGTTCTGCGTTTTGACATGCCGCCGACCGCGCACGGACCTTTGGTCAGCGGGATAGATTCCAGATTCAAACCTGAAACGTAGTGTCGAACCAGCGAAATATTTGGAAGCTACGCTGTTGCTTGCTTGGACACCGTGGTCCAGGCAATTCACGGAAAGGACCACCGATGTTGCCTTGGAGCAGGCTGAACGTCTTTCTGGACGCTCACCGGGACGACGATCCTCAATTTGAGGTGGGCACCGCCAACACCAAATTCCCCAGCGGCCAATTAACATCCAGTGCTTGGGAAGGTTGGTGGCACGACGGCACCATCACTACGGCCACACCCATACAACGCGAGGGACTGTAGTACCTGCGCTCGGCGTTCTGCTGGGTGCTCGCCTACCCATAATCCGGGCCGGCTGCGTAGCTTTCATCACTGACATTACTGCGTAAAGGAGACAGCAGCAGCCGGGGGTGGTAGTCGCCATCGCGGTGATCGCCATCACCGCCTGGCACCCGCCCCGGATAGCTGCCCCTGCCGTTCATCGACTCACCCTTGCCACGGACTCCTCTACCGGTCAGTGCAGGGCGCGTCCGTCAGTTGGACCATCGAAGAACCGGACGGTTTACCGGTCGTGGCTGGTCCTGGATGTGTCTGGACGAAAACGGTGCATGGTGGATTGATTTTGCTCTCATCCCGGAGCATATCGGGGTTCTGGCCGCTGCCGAGCAGTGTTATCTGCTTGTGGCCGCCTCCATTGCTTCCGCCTGGTAGGAAGCATCCGTCCGTCGTCCAGGAGTTTCCTTGCAATGAAGGGGCCCGGCCCTCTCCGAGCTTCCGATCCGGGGTCACAACTGAGTGTAGAAGCGCAAGGTGAGGGGTGAACCAACCCGGCAGGCCGCCCGGCTGGAGGATCGCGTAAAGTAAGCAGGGTGAGCACCAGCATCAGCCCGGCTCAAGCATGGCAGCGTCTGCTTGAAGGCAACGAACGTTTCGTCTCTGGAGACGCCCAGCACCCGAACCAAAGCGCCTCGAGACGCAGTGAACTGGTAAACACCCAGGACCCTTTTGCGGTCATCTTTGGCTGCTCGGATTCCCGTCTGGCCGCGGAGATCATCTTTGACCTCGGTCTCGGCGACGCGTTCGTGGTCCGGACCGCCGGGCATGTGCTCGACGACGCCGTCCTCGGCTCACTGGAGTACAGCGTCTCGGTCCTGAATGTTCCGCTCATCGTGGTCCTGGGACACGACAACTGCGGAGCCGTGACCGCCACGAAAGCTGCCGTGGAGACCGGGGAGATGCCTCCACATTTCATCCGGGACCTGGCCGAACGGATCACCCCGTCAGTGCTGACCTCGCTGCGGAATGATCAAACGGAAGTCAATGACATGGTCGTTGAACACGCCAGGCAGACCGTGGACCGGCTACTGGAGAGCTCCCAGGTGATCTCCGCGGCCGTGAAGGGTTCCTCCACCGCGGTGATCGGCGTCGCGTACCGGCTTGAAGAAGGCCGCGCGCAGCTCGTCACGGATCCCGGCCCGCTGTAGCAAAAGCCCCGGAATGGTGATGTAGTTGGCGCCGCGGCCTCCAGCTACGTTCGCGACACCGTCAGCGAACCCGACGTCAGGGCGGCCCCGGGTCTCCGGAGCCCCGTCGTTCCCATCTCTATATCTATACGACGCACGCGCCGGGGGCGTGAATACGGGAACGATGAGCGGCGCCCGGGGAGAACCGGGCGCCGCCCATCATTGTTTTGGGTCGTTAACTTAACGGCTCTAGCTTCCGTGGGCCTCGATTGACACTGGCTGCCATTCGTTCCAGGTTGCCAGGCGTGATTCATAGTCCTTGGTTGCGATGTCCAGGGGTGCTTTGCCGAAGAAGATGCGCAGAGGCGGGGTCTCGGCGTCCACCACCTTGAGGATCGCGCCCCGGGTGGCCGTGGGGTCGCCCGGGTTGTTCGCGGAGGGGCGGCTCGCCGCAGCCTTGCGGACCTCGGCATATTCATCCATCTGCTCACTGCGTGTGGCGGACGGCCCGGACCAGTCGGTCGAGAACCCGCCAGGTTCAACCAGCGTCACCTTGATATTGAAGCCCGCCACTTCCTGGGCGAGTGACTGGGAGAAGCCCTCCAGCGCCCACTTCGAAGCATGGTAGACGCCCACGGTGGGGAAGGCGCTGATCCCACCGATGCTCGACACCTGGATGATGTGGCCCGAGCCCTGCTGACGCATGATGGGAAGTGCCGCCTGCGTGATCCACAGTGCGCCGAACACGTTCGTCTCCAGTTGTGCCCGTACTTCGTCTTCGGCGAGTTCCTCAATCATGCCGAAATGCCCGTAACCGGCGTTATTGATGACCACGTCGAGCCGGCCGAAGTGCTCTGCCGCTTTCCGGACGGCCGCGAAGCCGCCATCCCGGTCGGTGACATCAAGCTGGATCGGCACGAAAGTATCAGCATACTTTTCAGCAAGGTCGTGGAGAGTCTCGAGATTTCGTGCGGTGCCCGCGACATTGTCCCCGCGCTCCAAGGCAGCTTCGGTCCACTCGCGGCCAAAGCCCTTGGACGCGCCAGTGATGAACCAGGTCTTACTCATGGGTACGTTCCTTTCGATGATGTACAGGGATAACTAACATCCGGCGAGGGCAAAGACTTCCCGGATCCGTAATCCACCGGTGTTGTCCAGTCTCGTTCCCCGAGCCTTGATCAGTTGCGAAGCCCGGTCCCGCATAGCAGCCACCTCAGTCCTGGCCTGGTCGCACGCAACCTCGATCTGCACGATCTCTTCTGCCAGAGCCTTCCGTTCGGCCTCTGCCTGCTCGATCTTGACTTGCCACCCCGCACGGGCCAGAAGTCGGTTCCTATACTTCGTTGCTGGACAGTCTCAGGCTCACATCTGACAGTTGGCCGCGGTTCAGACCCCGGCAGCGGCTATCGAGAAAGCCGAAAACCCATGAAGCGACGCGGAATCGGGGTTGTTCAGTTCGGGCCGGGGCGGCAGCGCTGTCGTCCTGTTAGGAAGACGGCGGCCAGTGTCAGGGCTGCGGCGGCTGCGGTGAAGAGCAGTGCCTGGGGGTAGCCGGTGGCCGGGGAGATGAGGGCGAGCAGGTACGGTACTGCCAGGCCGGAGTACGCGAGGCTGTAGAAAAGGGCGATGACGGCGCCCAACTCCTCGGGTGCGGCGATTTGCTCGACTTCCCGGAGCCCGACGATGAGGCATATGCCGTAACCGGCGCCGAGGATCAGGGCCGCTATCATCGCGGTGGCAATCCCGGGGAAGGCGGTGGCGAACGCTGCGGCCGCGCAGCCGGCGGCCACGATGCCAAGCCCTGTCATGGCGGCGGCGGTGCCGCGGCGGGCCGCCCCGTTCTCGTGCAGGCGCCGGCCCAAAGGCTGTGAGAGCATGCCCGCGGCAAGGGCGCCGGCGGCGAGCAGTCCGGGGAAGGCTACGCCGAGCGCGCCCGTCGGTCCCGTCGCATGCCCCGGAAGGGTGGTGAAGGCCAGTGTGACGCTGCCGAACACCCACGGTCCCAATGGCACGACCACCCGGCGGAACCGGGCCGAGGAAACCGACGTGGGCAGAACAGGCGCCCGGGGTTGCCCGGCACTGCCGGGCGGTAGTGTCTCGCGGGTGCGCGGGAGCATTACCAAGGCAGCGCCGGCCAGGGCCAGGTGCACCACGTAGGGCAGCACCTGCGGTGCCGGACCCCATTGGGCCAGGGGACCGGCCACGAGCGGACCTACACCGAACCCTGCCGTCAGTGACAGAGCCGCACGGCGCGCACCGCTACCGGACCCGCCTTCGTCGGAAAGTTCCTTCACCCAGGCCGTACCGGCCGTGAAGACCGTTCCTGAGACCACGCCGGTGAGCAGCCTCCCCGCGTAGAGCCCGGCCACACCCCACTGCCCAGTGATCAGCACGGCGGTGGCGAGCAGCGACAACGCGGTAAAGGCCAGCATGACCGGGCGCCGTCCGCGTCTGTCGCTGACGCGTCCGCCGAAGATCAGTCCCGGGATCAGGCCGAGCGCATAGACCCCGAACACGGCTGTCGCTTCCGCGTCCGATAGGGCCAGGGTGCGGCGGTAGAGCGCGAGCAGAGGAACAAACTGGTTCGCCCCGTAACCTGCGGCGAACATCGCCAGCACCGGCCACCGCCACTGACCCCTCACCGGTGAGTTCCGGTCACGCCGGAGTTTCCGGCAGTGGGGGGCCTCCATCGGCAAGTGGCAGGCTCAGATGCTGGAGTGGCCGGCAACGGCTTCCTCCAGAGAACGCTTGCGCGCGAAAATTGCCGGCCCACGGCGGCCGGGTCCTCCCGGGTCACTGCTGCGGGGACGGCCTCCGCGCTCTCATATGCCATGTTCAGCCCCGGCCTCGGAGCTTTTGCCTGTTTTTGACAGTATCGCGGTCATGGCGAGTTTGAGTCCGGTGGTGAGGGTTGGTTCAATGTCAGGGGCGAAAGATGGGGAGTGGTTCCCCGGTACCGGGTCATGGCTTTCGAGTCGGTCCTGCGTGTACGCGCCGAACATCCAGTAGACGGACGGGACCCCGATCGCCTCTGCGAGGACGCCGAAATCTTCACTGCCCATGACTGGCGGAACTTCGAAAACGGCGGTGTCCCCTATGACGCGCTGGAATTCTTCGATCAGGGCTTTCGCTGCGGCAGGGTCGTTATAGCATCTGGGAAAATTGGAGATCTCTTCGATGATGGGCTCGGGGGCCTTTGATGCGGCTGCTTCGGCACTGATGATGCGGCGCAGGGCATCAAGGACCGTGGCGCGGACGTCATCGTCGAACGTTCTCACGTTCAGTGTGAATTCCACCTTTGCCGGGATGATGTTTTCCTTCAGTCCGCCGTGAAACGTCCCGATCGTCACTACGGCCGGTTTCATCGGGGGAACTTCCCGGGCGACGATTGTCTGGATTCTGATGACCATGTGGGCTGCTAGGACGATGGGGTCGATGGATTGATCGGGCTGGGAACCATGTGCTTGCCGGCCGTGGACGGTTACTTTCCAGGAGTCGGCCATTGCCATGGCGGTTCCGGTGCTGATGTTGACGGTTCCAGAGAGTATGGGCCAGACGTGCTGCCCGTAAATCACTTGCGGGTTCGGTGCTTTCTCCCATAATCCGTCGTTCAGCATCGCTTTGGCGCCTGCGGCGGTTTCCTCACCGGGCTGGAAAATAAAGACTATGGTCCCGGCCCAGTCCGTCTTCGTGCCGGAGAGCAGCTCCGCGGCCATCAGGGCAACGCTCATGTGGGTGTCATGTCCGCAGCCGTGCATAACCGGCACCTGTGTCCCGTCGGGCAGGGTGCCGGTAACGGAGCTCGCGTAATCAAGGCCGGTTTCTTCCCTTATCGGCAGGGCGTCCATGTCCGCGCGGTACCCCACCACCGGGCCCTCACCGTTACGGAGGGTCCCTACCACGCCCGTCCCGCCGCACCGGAACACCTCCAGGCCCATGGCCTCCAGTTCGTGCTCCAGGAATTCCGCTGTCCGGCTCTCCTGCATCGACAGTTCAGGACTGGAATGCAGCCGCCGGTACAAATCATGCATTCTGGCTTCCTGCTGTTCGTTCAATTCGAAGTCAACAATGTTCCTCATACGGTTCCTTTCAACGGTGCCGGCATATTCGTGAGGGTCGGAAACCAGGTGTTCTGGCTCGGGGTGTCTCTTGTGATTCGGTGACTTGCTGGAAGGCCTGTCCGGTGATTGTGTCAAGTATTTTTGGCCCCAGAGGGGCGATTGA
>NZ_JAKEEC010000045.1 GCF_021483235.1 Arthrobacter alkaliphilus
CGGCGCCGTCTTGCCCGGTTGCGCCTGCAGGTTCCATCATCGTCTCCTGCGTTCCAATGGCGGGCCATACGGGGAGGTCTTCCTCTAAAGCCCCTTGCGTTCCATCGACCGTAGGTCTACAGTGTAGTCAGGACAAAAATTCTACGTCTGATGTCTACAGTGTAGTGCGTCGGAGATCACTTGCACAGCCTTTGTGGAATGCCGATTAGCGGTTTCCTGCACCACATGGCCAGTGCCGCATCTCCGGCACGAACGATACCGGCTAGCACGCCCCCGTGCCGGACCGGACCGCAACCCCGGACACACGGGCCGGCGGCCGCAACAACCTTACTGAAAGAGTCATCATGGCCGTTTCCAACTTTGGCCGTTTCCTCGACGAAGCCACCATCCCTAATCTTGACCCGACGCGCCGCCTCGGGCAGGAGCAGCTCTTCGGCCTATACCTGAGCTGGTGCCGTCTTCACGATAACGTCCCAGCGTCCGAAACCGACTTCCGCGCCGCCATGAAACAGCATCGAATCCGCTCTTCGGACTCGGGCTTCTGGATGACCGGCCCCGCCGCGACGGATTACATACTCAGCACCTACCCCGTCCTGCCCTGACCACAAGGCCTACGGTTCTGCAACCAGACCGTCCTTACTGTTGGCGTCCAACCACGCCTTCAAAAGCGGGGCCGGGAGCGGTTGGGCGTAGTAATACCCTTGGGCTAGGTCACAGCCCATGGCAATGAGCGCCTCGGCCTGTTCGGGGGTTTCCACACCCTCTGCTACGGCACGGATTCCCACCGCATGGGCAAGATCAATGCAGCTCGCCACGATAGCCGCGTCTCCGGCCTCCAACCCCAGGCCCGCGATAAATGACCGATCGATTTTCAACTCATCGACGGGAAATTTCTTCAAATAAGTGAGGCTCGAATAACCGGTCCCGAAGTCGTCAACTGCCAGGCCTACCCCGAGGTCCTTCAAGTCCGTGAGGGATGAAAGCGCCGCCTCGGGGTCGGTCATCAGGGCTGTTTCGGTAATTTCCAGGAGCAATCGCGCGGGGTCCATTTGCCTCGCTTGGAGCGCCCTTTCAACCATGCGGACCAACTCCGGGTCGTTGAGCTGCCGTGCCGACAGGTTCACGGCATATTGCAGCTCCCCGGTGGCGGGATCCTGTTTCCGCCATCGCTCGGCCTGCCTCAGTGTCTCGTCCAGCACCCACGCTCCCAAGGGACGCACCAGGCCGGAATCCTCAGCTATGCCAATGAATTCCGACGGCGCAAGGAGCCCACGGGTGGGGTGCTGCCATCTGACCAATGATTCCACCCCGTCCACCGCCCCTGAACGCAGGTGAACGCGCGGCTGGTAATACACGCGCAAAGCTCCGTCACTGATTCCGTTTCGAAGTTCACCGACGGTGCGGAGCCGGTCCGCCGTCGGATCGGCTTCGGTGGGCCGGTGCAGCTCCCATTGGTTGCCGCCCGATGCTTTCGCCCTGTACAGCGCAATGTCGGCGCGTCGGACCAGTTCTTCGATGGTTTCGGCCTCCTCGGCGACCACGGCCACGCCGATACTGGCCGAGATAACCACCTCGAGGCCCCCAAGGAGTACGGGCGTCCTGAGGGTCTCCAGCAGCCCGGCAGCTTGGGCTGTCGCCGCCTGAGTGCTTTGGAAAGAGTCCACAACAATGAATTCGTCCCCGGAAAGCCGGGCAATAGTACTTGTCCCGAGGGCGGCTGATTTGATGCGTCCCGCAACCGCAACCAACAGTTCGTCCCCTGCGGCGTGGCCCAGGCTGTCGTTAACGGCTTTGAAGTGGTCGAGGTCGATATAAAGCGCAGCCAGAGAGCGCCCGCGTCCGTCGTGGGCTGCGAGGAGTTGGTCCAGCTTTGCCTCAAGTCCGGCCCTGTTCAGCAACCCCGTGAGCCGGTCATGGAGGGCCAACCGGTGGAGTTCCTTCTCAGCGCTGGCCCGGCGGGACTCGGATACCTCCGCGGCCCGGAGTGCGGATACCAGCTCCTTTTCATAGAGGCGGCGTTCATGCGCACTGAAAATGATGATGCCCACGCTTCCGCGTTGCTCCCCCGAAGCCGGAAACCGTGCAGCTGACAGCAATGCCGCTCTTCGCTTCCGATCGGCACCGATGATTTCCACCGCCAGTTCGGAAACGGCCCCGGCAATGTTCAGTTGGGGAATGCAGTGGGTGGAGTAGAGGATCTGGTCCCCCACAGGCATGAGGTCCTGAACCCGCAGGCCCCGCAGATCCGGGCGGCTGTAACCGGACCAGCTCAGGAAGGTGTCGTTGACGGCCTCGATGCGACCGGCGTCGTCCGCGATCAAATATCCGCACGGTGCCTGCTGGAACCACGCCTGGAAGTCGGGCAGGCCGGGCCCGGCACTAGATGTCACGTGCGGTCGTCGAGGTGGCGCCGAATCGCGGCGGCGGTGTCCGCGGGCGAACTGATGTGGGGACAATGGCCAGTCGCCTGCAAATGAACCAGAGTACTTCGCGTCAGGTTGTCGTTCAGGTACTTTCCAACCTCGGGAGGCGCGAGCAGATCATCAGTGCACTGCAGGATCAGGCTCCTGGTGCGCACCCTTTTAAGTTCCTGCCGAGTGTCGGAGAAGAAGGTGACCCTGGCAAAGTGCTGGGCGACGGACGGGTTGGTCCTACAGAAACTGTCCCGGAGCGAGTCTGAAAGCCCCGGATCCTGTGGATTGCCCATCACCATCGGAGCCAGGCTCGCCGCCCAAACAAAGTAGTTACTATCCAGGGAAGCCAGCAGCCCCTCAATATCTTCACGCGAAAAACCGCCCACGTAACCCTCGGCAGGATCGTCTGTATACCGTGGCGAGGGGGCGATCATGATCAAATCCGAGAACGGGCCTGGGTCCTGTCCGGCCGCGATCACAGCGATCATGGCACTGACGCTATGCGCCATAACCGTCACGTTCTCCAGCCCAAGAGCATCACATATCTCCAGAAGGTCGGCAGCGTAGCCGTCCAAGGAGCCATATTTCTCACGGTTGTATGCGTCAACGTCGGAGTTCCCGGCTCCCACATGGTCGAACAGGACCAGCTTGTAGTCCTGGGCGAAATACGGGAGCAACGGCCGCCACACATCCTGGTCGCAGCCAAAACCATGCGCAAACAACATCACCGGACCGTCAGGCCGTCCTGCCACAGTGACGTTGTTCCGACGGATCACTGTCGAAACGCCCGCTGGTGTTGTCTCTATTGCCTGCTCACCACCCGGACATAAATCGAATCGATTGCCCAGATACTATCGGCGGTCAGTGAAATTGCCAATGACTCCGGAGGCCGGGCCGCGGAACGGATTCTGCGCTCAGTTTTGTTCGAGCAAGTCGGCGTAGTGTGCGGCGGCGACGTTGGGATGCGCGCGGAGCCGGTATCGAAGGGCATTGTCGCCGTATGTGTCGAGGATAGGGCTGTTGGTGGGATCGACGGAGAGGCCACGGGCAGCATCCTGAAACTCCGGCTTGAGGGCTATTTGCGGCATCCGTGCGTCAAGTGAGGGGTTATAGAAGAACGGGATGGAAATCCTGTCGGTTCCACGCAGCGGGGAGATGACCCGGTGCAGGGTCGCTTTCAGGTAGCCGTTGGTGGCCAGCTCAAGCATCTCGCCGATATTGACCACAAAAGTTCCGGGGACCTGGGGTGCGTCGATCCACTGCCCGTCGTGTTCTACCTGCAGGCCGCCTTTTCCGGGCTCGACCAACAGCAGCGTCAACACGCCGCCGTCGCGATGTGCACCGACGCCTTGCTTGGGTTCGGGATCGGACTCGCCCGGGTACCGGACGATCTTCAGGACCGGAAACGCCTTTGTGGCGAATGCCTCGTCAAAGCTTTCCTCAGGCGCCCCGAGTGACAGAGCGAGGGAGCGAAGGAGGGCCAGTGAAATTTCGCTCAATTGCTCCATCCACTGCGTCACGATGTCCTGCATTTCCGGCAGTTGTTGCGGCCACTGGTTTGGACCCTCGAGGCGCCAGTAGTCCGCGCCGTCGGCGCGTGGGTCCCGGGCCTCCCTCTCGACGGCGAAGTCCAGCTGTTCCCGCCAGTCAATCGCACCCGCGGTCAGTTCACCGCCAACACGCGTGTACCCGCGGAACTGCGGGCTGTGCACGTTTTCGACCGCCAGCTTCTGTTCCTCGGGAAGCGCAAAAAACCTGCGGGACACATCGAGCAGCGAGTCAGTGAGTTCCTGGGGGATGCCATGGCCAGAGAGGTAAATGAAACCAACCTCGTGCATGGCACGGCGCAGATCCTCCCGGAATTGCGCCGCTTCCTCCGCCCCGGCATTCAAGCGGGAAAAATCCAGTATTGGCAGCGTTTCGAGCGGCACTTTATAGTCCTTTTTGCTTCACTTGACAACTTCGAGACGATATCTGCTCCAATGTTACGGAGCATAGGCCGCCGCCGGGTAGCGAGTGTTGCGAAATAAGACGCCACCCGCCCGGGGAGCCCTCCAGCACTGCATGGGGGGCGCACTCCGGTTTGCGCAAGTCCTTTGGGTATGGTTAGCCTAACCTCATCACTCGCACCCCGTTCATGCCTTTCTTGGAGCACGCCCATGCGCCCTTCCGACTCTCCCCGCGCCCTGCGCCGCCGCGTCCGAATCACCCTGGCCGCGCTAACGGCGGGTGCCCTGATCGCCGCAGGGGCCATCGCCGCCGTCGCGATCCCCCAGAGCGCCCCGAGCACAGCCCAGCAGGAGCAGGGGATGACCCCCGGCGCCCCGCTGGCTGAGCCCGCCGTCGCCGATGCCGGCCCCGACGGGACGGACATCAACCTCGACGCCGACAAAGTCCGCTTCACCGTCTCAGGGAAGGAGGTCTGGGGCCAGGCATACAACGGCGCGCTCCTCGCCCCGACCCTCCGCCTCCAGCCCGGACGCGGAGCCTCGATCACGCTCCACAACAGGCTCCACGTCGCAACCAATCTTCATTTCCACGGCCTGCACACGTCGCCCGAGGGCAGCTCCGACAACCCGTTCGTCTGCATCCCGCCCGGGGCGTCCTACACGTACCGGCTCCGCCTCCCCGCGGACCACCAGCAAGGCACGTTCTGGTACCACAGCCACGCCATGGAGACCAGCTGCCCCGCGACCGGCGTGACGAACAGCGGCCACAGCCACTCCATGCCATCGGCGTCCTCCATGCCCGGCGACGTCGAGAACCAGATCTTCGCCGGCCTCTCCGGTGCGCTGGTGGTCGGAGACAGCCGGACCTCCCTCCCTGCCGGGCTCAGGGACGTCCCCGAGCACACGATCGAGCTCAGGGACGCCCAGATCGACACGAGTGGGAAGATCGTTCAGAGCACCGCCAAGACCTCGATTGATTCGAACGCCGACACCGTCCGGCTCGTCGACGGTCAGCTCCGCCCAACCCTGTCCATGCGCCCGGGCGAGACCCAGCTGTGGCGCCTCGCCAACGTCGGCGCGGACATCTTCTACCGCCTCCAGCTCGACGGCTACCGCTTCACGGTCCTGGCCGAGGACGGCAACGAATACCCGGCCGCAACCGACGCGTCCGAGCTGCTCCTTCCACCGGGCAAACGCTACGACGTCCTCGTCACCGCCGCGCCTACGGCCGGCACCACCGCGCTGCGCACGCTCGCCTACAGCAACGGCCCCCAGGGCGATCAATACCCGGACGCCGAACTCATGAAGGTCGCCATCGCCGGCACACCCTCGACGGCGACCGGCCCGCAGCTCGCGGCCGGAACCGCTCTGGGAGGTGCCCCCGGCGACCTCGCCGCCGGCCCCGTCGCCCAGCGCCGAACCGTTGTCCTGTCCGAAGACTCCAGCGGCACGTCCTTCTACGTCAACGGACGCCAGTTCTCCATGGACCACCCCACCTTCGACACCGCCGCGAAGCTAGGCACCGTCGAAGAATGGACCATTCAGAACACCGCCGGGGAAGACCACCCGTTCCACATGCACACCAACGCCTTCCAAGTCCTCAGCGTCAACGGAACAGCCCCCGCCGCCGCACACCGCCAGGACACCATCACGGTCCCCCACGCCGTCAACGGAGTCCCCGGCCAAGTGGTCATCCGCCAGGCCTTTACCGACTACCCGGGCCGCTGGATGTTCCACTGCCACATCGCCGCCCACGAGGACCACGGCATGATGGGCTACATCCAGGTCGTCCCGTAGCCCTCCGGGCTGCGTCCCGCCTAGAGCCCCAATATCGGATCCGCGAGCAAGCGAGCGAGTGTGCTCCGCCCGAGTGCGCTCATGGCGGGGTTGGAGCTCTCGTAGTACCAGACGAGCCCTATCGCTTGTTCAAAGGCCCAAGCGGCGCCCCGCCTCCATTCGAGGTCCCCGATCGCGAGCCTGTTACGGAGGGTGTCCCGTCTGCTGGAGTCAAGCATGTGCCACGCGGCAACGAGATCGAGCGCAGGGTCTGCGGGGCCAAAGCCACCCGTGTCGAGGATGCCTGTGAGGCGGCCGGACCCGACGATCACGTTTCCAGGGATGAGATCCTTGTGGGACATCACGTCGTCACCATCACGAGGCAACGACCTAAGTGATGACCAAGCCCGGCGGAGCCGCTCCACCGGCAGGAGTCCTTCGCTCTGTCGGAGGCAATGCGCAACCCACGCATCGTGCGCGCCCAGTTCTCCTCCGCGGCCCTCGCCCGAGAATGAGCGACCTTGAGTGTCTGCCTGGCGAAGGCCCGCGATGAGCGCGGCGAGCTCAAGAGCGAACGACGTCGACGACGCGACCGAGTCCGGGGTCGCAATTTTGCCCTCGATCCACGTCTGGACAGACCAAGGCAGCGGATAACCGGCACTTGGCTCACCTATCGCAACGGGCAACGGGGACGGAACAGTGCTCACTGCGGCGAACTCACGCATTGCGAGCTGCTCGGCATGTAGCAATGCGCGAACTTCGTCAGCGTCGCCCCCTTGCATCGGGAACCTGGCGGCGCAAGCCGTTCCTATCCTGTACAGGTAATTGACCGTTCCGGCACTCGCCACCGCGGTCACTTCCTTTTCCGAGACCGAAGGAAACAGCTCCTGCACCAACCGCACAGCTTCAGCCCGGTCCAGTCTCAGCTGACCCTCATGCATGGTCACGCACCATGAGCCTGCTCGAAACTAACACAGGCGGTCTGGGCTGACGCGTTGAAGGATCTCGTCGACGACTGCAGCCACGGGTGCGGTGGCATCGATGGCCGTACCCGCAGGCGTGTCCGCACCAGTGGCGTGTAGACGTTCGACCAGCGCCCGCTCGTCGTTCCTCCCCTGCCCTCCCCACTCGTCGCCGGGACGTTCCTCAAGTCGCCGCCGGAGCGTGGGAGCGTCGATTGTCAGCACGAACACCTCATCGAACAGCTCCAGAAAGCTCTCGAAGTTTCTGGAGCCGCCGCAGAAGAACGTCACCGGTTCGCTGTCGTCGGCCACGATGGCCTTGACCAGATCCACCCGCCAGATGTGGTGGGCGTGCACCGCGAGCCCCGTCACGCCGTCGACCGCCACGCCAGTTGCCGGGTCACCTTGATAGGCGAGCTCTCGATCCCCGTTGACGGCGTGGTACCCGCGGCGCCGAAGTTCGTTGCAGACGGAGGTCTTTCCGCTACCGGAGACACCTTCGACCAGATAGTTCTTCTTGCCCATGGTCGATTTTATCGAGCACCCGCCTTGGTGGTTGCGGCTGCGGGTGCGCCGGCCGGGAGGCCCGGCAGAACGCCGTCGGGCGTGTGGAACAGCCAGAGGGACAGGATCCGGTAGGCGTGCCAATCACCCTCCGGGACCCGCAGCGAGGCGGTCTGCTGATCGTTGCCGGCGGCTTGGACCCGAACGACGTCGAGTGCCACCGGCGCGGAGCCAGGCAGACTCAGCAGTGCGGTCTTTGCGTCGCCGAGGTGCCCGCCCGCCGTCCGGATGGACGCACCCCCGACTGAGAGGTCCAGCAGCGTCCCTTTTTCCCCGTTGATTTCGATTGCAGCGGTGACCGGGAAGCGGTGGGCGTTGCGTCGGGAGGTCGCGAACGCTTCGGCCCGGATCCTTCGCATTCCCAAGATAAGGAAAACGGCTGCAAGAAATAGCCACCCGCCCGCGGCAAGGATGGAAGCTGTTCCGGCGCGGGACGGTGTAAAGCCCATCGCCCCGGCCGCCGCGTAGCCAATGGCAGCCAGGTTGACGACCGTCAACACTGTCAGGATCCGGGGCGTGGCGCCTTTGGCCCGTGAGCCGGCACCACCTTTGGGTGTGACCTCGAAATTGAGACTCCGGCGCGTCATAAGCCACCACAGGCATGCCAGCCCGACGGGAATGCGGAAGATGCGCAGAGCGAAAGCTGTTGGCCAATGGACTTGCTTGCGCATCAATCGTTTCGCTCCCCACAGACGTGTCAGGAAAGTCAGTGTGAAGACGGCGGAGAAGGTCACGGGGTCGGCTGTCGTCGTGCTCGCCCCGGAGAACAGCAGAACCATCGGTACCAGGAATGCGACGACGGTGCCCACGCCTTCAAGCCACCACACAGTGCCGTTGAGGTACTCATGGTAATTGCGCCAGGAGAGCCACCGCTTCGCTGCCCAGAGCCGTTCGCGGGTGAGGATCTGCATGCAGCCCAGTCCCCATCGGCGGCGTTGGAGCAGATACTGTTCCGGTGTGGCCGGCGCCAGCCCCAGGGCCAGGGTCTGGTGGTGGTACACGGTTTTCCATCCCCTGCGGATGAGTTTGAGGGTGGTATGCATGTCTTCGGTGATGGTTTCGGTGGCAATGCCTCCGATCTCTTGCAGGGCGTGCCGGCGGAGCAGCGACGTGGACCCACACCAGAACGGCCCGGCCTCGGGGGTGTTCCGGGCTCGGAGCTGCACGTTGAAAAAGAGTCCCTGCTCGCCGGTGATCCCGTCGTCGTCGAAAGCCCCTGAATTGTAGAAAGCCTGCAGGCCCTGGACCAAGGCGATGTCCTTGTCCGCGAACCATCCCAAGGTCGCGGTCAGGAACGCCGGGAGCGGAACGTGGTCGCAGTCCAGGACGGCAATGATGTCGATGCCGGGCGCACCGCCGGCTTCCTCGTCCGCCATCAGCCCCAGGGCGTGGTTCAGGTTCCCCGCTTTCGCATGATCATGGAGGTCGCGCCTGACATACCGCGCCCCGTAAGCCTCGCACATCTCCCGGACCCATTCCCGGTCCCCGTCGTCAAGGACCCAGGTCTGATGAGCCGGTTCAAGCGCGCAGGCAGCCGCCACCGTCGGCACCAGCACTTCGGCGGGTTCATTGTAGGTCGGAATGAGGACGGCCACCGACAGGTCCTGTTGCCATCTGGGCAGCGGGTCAGGCGCGCGGCTGTCGATATTCCACAGTGTCACCACATTGACCACAGCGGCACCCAAAGGAAGTCCTTCGAACACAACCAGGGCCCATGCCGCGAACACATCGGGTCCCGTCGAGGGCATTGTGTAGGCGATCCGCCAGACTATGTACACCAGAAGCGCGGCCGCGGACGTGACGCCACCCACATGGGCCATCCGACGCCGGTGCGGCTGTTCAGCTTCCGGCGACCCGAGATGAGCAGCCCAGCCGGCTACGCCTTCCCGGGCCAAACTCCTCGCATCGAGACGCCGCCGGCGCCCCGGCCCGCTACTACCCCGCGGTGTCATGACTCGGTCCGTCCGGCGAGCGTCAGAGTACTGCGGAACACTGCGCCTCGGCCGCTCACGGCTGGACTCGTCGATCCCAGGTGCCACCGAGGGGACTAATTGGGGGCGGGCATCAGGAGCGAAATCGCCGACAAGAAGGTCCCGGGCCTGGTCGGGATTACTCAGCCTCACCGGACGCGGAAAGCTTCAATATCCGCCTCGTGGACTGTTGTGTCCTTAACTATGTGACCCACGGACAGCGTTCGAATTCCCATGGGATGAGCGTACCGGGCCTCAGCGTGGGATCAGGCAAACGTCGAGGAAACACTCAGCGGTGGTCTGGAACGGGACCGATCGACACATTTCTGTGCAAACGGTTCCAATATCCATTCAATGGATAGAATCTGCCCCATGGGGGGACACAAATAAAAAAGCTGGACCTTCCATTGGATTCGCACCCATAACAACGGAGGTCCCCAAACAGTGAGTTTCCCACGGCCACGCGCCCTAGTATTAGCCATCCTTGCGACCTTGATCGCCGCTCTGTTCAGCCCCGTCGCAGCCATCCCGGCAACAGCGGCAACCACCGCCTCGATCAGCGGAACCGTCACCGTCCCGGCTGGCCAGGACGTGACCAAAGTTATGGTCAGGCTCTCGGCTTGCGACACTACGCGGACATACTGCACTTCTCCATCGACCAGCCCGGCGGCAAACGGGTCCTATTCGTTTGGTTCCCTGCCTGCAGGCACCTACAACGTGTACTTCAACGGGAACAACGCCGTGAACGTGCAGCCCCAGAGGCAGAGCGGTTCCCTAACTGATGGCCAAGCCACGACAGCCAACGCGAACCTGGTCCTCGGGGCGATCCTCACCGGGAGGGCAATCGTTCCGGCGGGGGTCGATCCGAGCCTGATCCCTGCGAATGCCATCAGCCCCCGCGAGTACCGAACCACCAAACTCAAGGCCGACGGCACTTTCCAACTCATCGGCCTGATTCCGGGGCAGACACAGGTAAGTTTCAACGCCACCGGCAACGTGCCGACCACGTACTACCCCGGTGCCCCCTCCAAAGCAACAGCCCAGAAGGTCACGGTGGTGGCTGGGCAGACCGCTCAGCTCAACGACGTCACTTTGCCGGTCGGCGCTTACATCAGCGGCACCGTCACCCCGCCTCAAGGCGTTAGCTGGGGCTACACCTACACGGGCGTCTCCGCACTCTATGCCGGAACGCTGGACCAGTTCAACAGCGGCGGGATCGACGAAGTGTCATCTTCAACGGCACCCGACGGCACCTACACCATCGGTCCGCTCTGGCCTGGCGATCACATTCTTCAGTTCTACGGGAGCGGATACGTGTCCCCGAATTACACAAACCCCATCTATTTCGCAACGCAATGGTCCGGCGGCGCCACGAGCCCCGGCAACGCCACAAAGGTAACAGTAAACGCAGGACAAACCGTCCCCGGTATCAACGCATCAATGGCCCTAGGCGGGACAGTCTCGGGTAAGATCGTCCCTTCTTCCGCGTCCCTCGCCAACAACGGCAACACCGTTTACACAACTGTCGACGTGTGGGATGCCAACGGTTACAAAGTGGCAGCAACGGGTTCTCCCGCCGGCAGCCCTTACTCTGCCAGTGGGCTCGGCGCGGGGTCCTACCGGGTCGCCTTCAACCGCTCGAGCGGCTACTCCGCCGACGAGGCCCAGTTCTACCAAGGTCTTCACGAATCCGCCGGGCTGGCCTCCGGAACGACAGTCCCCGTCACGGCAGGCCAGACGACCACCTTGGCCGATGCCCAACTCGTCCAGGGCGGCGTGTTCATTGGTCAGGTCCTGGACCAAAACGGCGCACCGTTGAAGGGAGTTCAAGTCGACGCGTCCGCACCCGACGGATCCCTGGTGACTCGTTCCACGACCACCGATGCGAACGGGCTTTTCAACATCGCAGGTCTCACGACGGCGTCGTACAAATTGGAAGTGAATGCTGACGGGAACGTTCCGGCGGTTGGTGTGTTGTATTCGGGTAGCACGGCCGACTCGTCAAAGGCGACCACAATCGCCGCAACAGTCGGTTCCACGATCAATGTCGGCACCCTGTCCTACGCACCGGCTGCCCCTGCCGGCATTCCGGGTGGTTCGACGCCGATCACTCCGTCC
>NZ_JAKEEC010000046.1 GCF_021483235.1 Arthrobacter alkaliphilus
GTGATCCCGCGCGCGGCGTCGTCGTTGGACGGAACGTTCGAGTCGAGCAGCAACAGCGGCACGCGCCCGACGTCGGCCCGCCAGATGCGCGCGTTGAGCTTGCGTCCGTTGGGCAGCGGCAAAGAGATCGTCACCGGCTTGCCGGTGCCGTCCTCGGACGGTTCGCGCAGCAGTGTGAGGGGCAGCCCGTCGGGGTCAAGGACCGGGTAGGTTTCCTGCTGCCAGGCGTCCCGGGACAGGGACTGCTTGAAATAGCCCGCTTGGTAGAGCAGCCCGACCCCGATCAACGGCACACCCAAATCCGAGGCGGCCTTCAGGTGGTCCCCGGCCAGGATCCCCAAACCGCCCGAGTACTGCGGAAGGACCTCGGTGATACCGAACTCGGGCGAGAAATAGGCAATGCACGCCGGAGCCTCCGGACCCAGGCCCTNATAGGCAATGCACGCCGGAGCCTCCGGACCCAGGCCCTGGTACCAGCGCGGCTCGCTCAAGTACCGGTCCAGATCCGCAGCCGCCTCCTGCACACGCTGGACAAGTTCATTATCGGAAGCAAGTTGGTCCAGCTGATCGCGGCTGATTGACCCAAGAAGGTTGATGGGATCGTGACTGCTCTCCTCCCACAATTCCTGGTCAAGACTCGCAAAGAGCTCGCGGGTAGGCCGGTGCCAGGACCAGCGCAGATTCGTTGCGAGACGAGCCAGCGGCCGTATCGGCTCGGGAAGCAGTGTACGGACTGTAAACCTTCGGATTGCCTTCACGAGCGTCAGACTAATCCACTCGATGGACTGCAGGAACAGCTTTCGGTTTCTTTTAGGTAAATGACACATTGCGCGGAAGAGTCTGGGTTACCTCTTAGCAAAATGTGACTTTTCTCGCTAACGTCGAGGTTGTGACCACTACTGCAGCAACTCGATCAAGCTCAGCATCCAAGTCCAAGCAGAAAGCCGGTATCACCGAGGGTCTTAGGTTCGGCAGATTCCCCATCACGGCCGTGCAGCCTGTGATCGAGGAAGGCCGTTTCCCGGCCAAAGCCTTGCCTGGTGAAGATCTGGTGGTTGGCGCCACGGTCTTTCGCGAGGGCCACGACCAGCTGGGGGTGAGCGCCGTCCTGCTGGACCCCAAAGGCAAAGAACGCCAACGCATCCGGCTCGCTCCGGCCCCGGGTGAGCGTGGCAAGGGCACCGACCGTTGGGAGGGGCTGTTGACCCCGACGGGGACCGGAGCCTGGTCCTTCGTGATCGAGGCCTGGCACGACCGCTACGGAACATGGCACCACAACGCGGAAGTGAAGGTCGAGGCCGGCATTGACGTCGAGCTGATGCTCGCTGAAGGCGCGGCCCTGCTCGCGGAAGCCGCAGGCGAAAGCACCCGCAATGCCGCAGACAAACTCACCCTTCGCGCAGCCTCCGAAGGCCTGGCCGACACTTCGAAGACGGCCGAGGAGCGCCTCGCCGCCGGCTTCAGCCCAGAGGTCGCGGCCGTCGTCGAGCGCCAGCCGATCCGCGAGCTGGTTACCGTCTCGGAACCATACCCTCTCCTCGTGGAGCGTGACCTCGCCGGCCGCGGGGCCTGGTACGAATTCTTCCCCCGCTCCGAAGGCGCCGTTTTTGATCCCACCACGGGAACATGGACTTCGGGCAACTTCACGACGGCGGCCAAGAGGCTCGACGCCGTGGCGGACATGGGCTTCGATGTCATCTACCTGCCGCCCATCCACCCGATTGGTTTCCAACACCGCAAGGGACGCAACAACACCTTGACCCCGGGTCCGCAGGATCCGGGCTCGCCGTGGGCCATCGGATCCGAAGCCGGCGGCCACGACGCCATCCACCCGGATTTGGGATCGTTCGAGGATTTCGACGCTTTCGTGGCGCGCGCGAATGAGCTGGGACTTGAGGTCGCGCTGGACCTGGCCTTGCAGGCCGCCCCTGACCATCCCTGGGTGAAGACCAACCCGGAATGGTTCACCACGCGCGTTGACGGCAGCATCGCCTATGCCGAAAACCCGCCGAAGAAGTACCAGGACATCTATCCGCTGAATTTCGACAACGATCCCGCCGGCCTGTCAAAGGAAATCCTGCGGATTGTTTTCCTGTGGGTGAGCCACGGCGTGAAGATTTTCCGCGTGGACAACCCGCATACCAAACCGGTGTGGTTCTGGGAATGGCTGATCGCGAAGGTCAACAAAAAGTACCCCGACGTCGTCTTCCTCGCCGAGGCATTCACCCGGCCCGCGATGATGCACGCACTCGGCCGGGCAGGTTTCCAACAGTCATACACATACTTCACGTGGCGGAACACCAAAACTGAGCTGGAAACGTACTTCCAGGAGGTCAGCCACGAATCGCCCGCCTATTTCCGACCGAATTTCTTCGTCAACACTCCCGATATCCTTACCGAATACCTCCAATACGGTGGGCCGCCCGCGTTCCGCATCCGCGCCGCTTTGGCAGCCACGGCCAGCCCGCTCTGGGGCGTCTACGCCGGATTCGAGCTGTACGAACATGTGGCCCGGCCGGGTGCTGAAGAGTACATAGACAACGAGAAATATGAGTACAAGGACCGCAACTGGGATGCAGCTGCGGCTTCCGGGCACACCCTCGCCCCGTACATCACGCGGCTTAACGCCATCCGGAAGGCCCACCCGGCACTGGGGGACCTGCAGAACCTGACGCTGCACCACAGCACGGATGACGCAACCATTGTGTACTCCAAGCACAAGACCTTGCCTGACGGCAGCAAGGACACCTTGATCATCGTGGTCAACCTCGATCCCCACGGCACCAGGGAAAGCACCGTGACCCTGGACCTTTCCGCGCTTTCGCTGGACCCGTCCGACTTCACCGCCAATGGGCGATTCTGGGTTGATGACTTGGTCAGCGGCGAAAGTTGGGAGTGGGGCGAGTACAACTACGTCCGACTGGACCCCCATGTAGAACCGGCACACATTCTCAACATCCGGAGGTAGCCTTAGTGAGCTTCAATCCACAGGGTCAAAGTCAGTACTTCACGCCGAAGAACACTTTCGAGCTGAACGCCCCGGGTCTACAACACGACCCCCACTGGTACAGGAAGGCGGTCTTCTACGAAGTGCTGGTAAGGGCCTTCGCGGATGCGAACGGCGATGGTTCGGGTGACTTCCACGGCTTGATCGACAAGTTGGATTACCTGCAGTGGCTCGGAGTGGATTGTTTGTGGCTGCCGCCGTTCTTCGATTCGCCATTGCGCGACGGCGGTTACGACATTTCCGATTACACCTCCGTTTTGGACGAATTCGGCACCATCAGCGACTTCAAGCGGCTCGTCGCCGAAGCGCACGCGAGGGGCGTCAGGGTCATCATTGACCTCCCCCTGAACCACACTTCGGACCAACACCCGTGGTTCCAGGAATCACGCAAGAACCCGGACGGCCCGTTCGGGGACTTCTACGTGTGGAGCGACACCGACGAGAAGTACCAGGACGCACGCATCATCTTCGTGGATACGGAAGAGTCGAACTGGACGTTCGACCCCATCCGGCGGCAGTTCTTCTGGCACCGCTTCTTCAGCCACCAGCCCGACCTGAACTTCGAAAACCCCAAGGTCATCGAAGCAGTCCACGATGTCGTTCGGTTCTGGCTGGATCAAGGCATTGACGGATTCCGGGCAGACGCCATTCCGTACCTCTTCGAGGAAGAGGGCACCAACTGCGAGAACCTGCCCGCCACCCACGGTTTCCTGCGGGATCTCCGCAAGATGGTGGACGAGAACTACCCGGGCCGTGTGATCATCGCTGAAGCGAACCAGCCGCCGCACGACGTCGTCGAGTACTTCGGCACGGAGGAAGAGCCGGAGTGCCACATGGCCTTCCACTTTCCCATCATGCCGCGCCTGTACTACGCGCTCCGCGACCAGAAGGCCGCCCCGATCATCGAGACGCTTCGGGACACCCCGGGAATCCCGGCCGGCGCGCAATGGGGCACCTTCCTGCGCAACCACGACGAACTCACCCTGGAGATGGTCACCGCGGACGAACGTGCGGCCATGCTGGGGTGGTATGCGCCCGACCCCCGGATGCGGGCCAACATCGGCATCCGGCGCAGGCTCGCCCCGCTGCTTGACAACTCCCGCTCCGAGATCGAGTTGATCAATGCGCTGCTGCTCTCCCTGCCGGGCAGCCCCTTCTTGTACTACGGGGACGAAATCGGGATGGGAGACAACATCTGGCTTGATGACCGTGACGCCGTCCGCACGCCCATGCAATGGAACCCGGACCGCAACGCAGGGTTCTCCAATGCCGATCCCGGAAAGCTGTACCTGCCCGTCATCCAGTCGCTGGTCTACAACTACAGCATGGCGAACGTCGAGGCCGAAGCAGCCCACTCGGGCTCGCTCCTGCGCTGGACCCGCCAGATCCTGAGCGTCCGGAAGAACCATCCGGCCTTCGGGCTGGGCGACTTCAAACACATTGCGGCGGACCACGAGGTGGTTCTTGCCTACTTGCGCGAGCTGCCGGAGGACAATCCGGAAGGCGAGGACGCCGAATCAATCCTTTGCGTTTTCAACTTGTCCCAGCATCCGGTGGCCACCACCCTGGATGTCCCCCAATATGCAGGAAGGGGACTGAGGGACGTCTTCGGCGGCCAGGTGTTCCCGGGGATCGGCACCGACGGCTCCCTGACCCTAACGCTGGGTAGCCACGACTTCTTCTGGCTACGGATACGTTCGGCGGGCTCCACGGGTTCCTCGCCCTACACCCAGGCCATCCCAGTGCTCTCTATCGAAGGCTGACATGAGTCACATAGCGCACACCACGATCCTGGCCTCCCTCCTCAAGGAATGGCTGCCCCGTCAGCGCTGGTTTCCTGTCAAGGCAGGGCAGTTCGAACTGGATTTCGTCGGTTCGTTCGGCCTTCCGGCGCCCACCCCGGGGACTAGGTTGGAGGTCCATCTGATCTCCGTCGCATACGCCACGGCCGACGGCGCGAGGCAGAGCGACATCATCCAAGTGCCGCTCAGCTTCCACGCCGCGCCCTCCGCCGCTTTGGCAACGGCTTCGGTGGGCCAGATCGGTGGAACGAGCGAGCAGGACCCGCCTGTCTGGGTCTACGACGCCCCGCATGATCCTGAATTCGTGACGGCATGGCTGGATCTCATCCGCGGCCAGGCCTCTGCCGAGCCTGGAGAGGGGGAGTGCACCGCGAGCGGGCACACGGTGCAGGGCAGCCTGCGTCTGCCCACCGCCTCGGGATCCGTGCGGGTGTCCTCCGGCGAGCAGTCCAATACTTCGGTGATTGTCGACGACGGCGTCTCCGCGGCGATCGTGAAGATCTTCCGGGTCCTGTCGGTCGGCAAGAACCCCGAAGTGGAGGTCGGCGCGGCCCTGACCTCGGCCGGTACGAAGGAAGTGCCATCCACCCTTGGATGGATCACGGGCACATGGGAGGTGTGGACACCCCAGGGCCGGCACGGCACGGCGACGGCGGATTTCGCGGTTGCCCACGAGTTCCTTGCCGGCGGGCAGGACGCTTGGCGCCTCGCCGTCGACGCGGCTGCGGCGGGCAAGGACTTCGCCGTCGAAGCCCGGCAACTGGGCCAGGCGACTGCCACAGTGCATTTGCGGCTCGCCGAAACCCTCGGAACCGCCACGGAACGCGTTCCGGGCCAGGACATTGCGCCCGAAGTAGCCCGGCGGGTCCGCCAGTCATGGGCTGAGGCCGGCACCGCCGTCGGGCCCCACGAGCAGCAGCTCGAGGCCCTCTTGACGCAACTGCCGGGCCTGGAAGCCGGAACCCTGCAGCGCATCCACGGCGATCTTCACCTGGGCCAGATCCTCCTGGTGCCTGGCGCCGTGGATGAACCTGCCCGGTGGGCGATCCTGGACTTCGAGGGCGAACCCCTGAGGCCGATCGAACACCGCAACATTCCGGACGTTCCCCTGCGCGACGTCGTCGGGATGCTGCGGTCCTTCGACTACGCGGCCGGTGCGGCCGTCCGTGAGAACCCGGAGGCTCAGGTACCCGCCACGTGGGTGGACGACTGCGCCGAGGCCTTCCTGGCCGGCTATAGCGACATCACCCCCGGAACGATTGACCGCCGCTCGCCGCTGTTTGTGGCATTGTGGCTTGACAAGGCCTTATACGAGGTGATCTACGAGCTGCGGAACAGGCCGGACTGGTTACCCATTCCGGTCAATGCTTCGCGGCAGCTCCTCGGAAACACGAGCCCCGGCAGCGATGCCGCGGCGACATCGGAAGGTAAGGAAATGACTGGCACAGCACGTACCGAACGGCCCCGAGTCCCGCTGTATGTGGACGCCGCCACCCTGGGCCGGGTGGCCGCTGGTGCACACCACGCCCCGCACTCGGTGCTGGGCGCCCACCTTGACGACCACGGTCACGTCACTATCCGTACGGTCAAGCACCTCGCTACGGAGGTATCTGTCGTCACCGAAGCCGGTACCACCCCGATGACCCACGAGACCGACGGGATCTGGGTGGCTGTCCTTGAACCACTGCAGCAAGGCCACGTACCGGACTACCGCCTGGAAGTCGTGTACGGCGATTCGGCGCCTGTGACGATCAACGATCCCTACCACTACCTTCCAACCGTCGGGGAATTGGACCTGCACCTCATTGGTGAAGGACGGCACGAACGGCTTTGGGACACGCTCGGCGCCCACATCCAGCACTACCGCTCCCCGCTCGGCGATGTGGACGGCACCTCCTTCGCCGTCTGGGCGCCCAACGCTCAGGCAGTCCGCGTCAAGGGTGACTTCAATTCCTGGGACGGGCGTGAGCACGCCTTGCGCTCACTCGGCTCTTCCGGGGTCTGGGAGGTCTTCATCCCAGGTGTCGAAGCAGGGGCGTGTTACAAATTCGAGCTGCTCACCAAGGCCGGCCATTGGGTGGAGAAGGCCGACCCGCTCGCCTTTGGAACCGAAGTCCCGCCTTTGACCGCGTCACGCGTGGTGGATTCCGGCTACCGCTTCAAGGACGACGCCTGGATGACGGCGCGCGCCAACAAGGATCCGCACAACTCGCCCATGAGCGTGTACGAAGTCCACCTCGGTTCCTGGCGCCTTGGCCTCGGGTACAAGGAGCTGGCCACCGAACTCGTGGAGTACGTGAAGTGGCTCGGGTTTACCCATGTCGAGTTCATGCCGGTGGCCGAGCACCCATTCGGCGGGTCATGGGGCTACCAAGTCACGTCCTACTTCGCGCCGACCTCCCGGTTCGGGCATCCGGATGAATTCAGGTTCCTTGTCGATTCGCTGCACCAAGCGGGCATCGGCGTCATCTTGGACTGGGTCCCCGCGCACTTCCCGAAGGACAGCTGGGCCCTCGCCCGTTTTGACGGTGAACCACTGTACGAGCACTCCGACCCCCGCCTCGGCGAGCACCCCGACTGGGGCACGCTCATCTTCGATTTCGGCCGGAGCGAGGTCCGCAACTTCCTCGTCGCGAACGCCCTTTACTGGCTTGAGGAATTCCACATCGACGGGCTTCGGGTGGACGCCGTGGCTTCCATGCTTTACCGGGACTATTCGCGCGAGGAGGGGGAGTGGTTCCCCAATGTCCACGGCGGACGCGAGAACCTGGAAGCCATTTCCTTCCTCCAAGAGGTCAACGCCACGATCTACAAGACCCACCCTGGCGCAGTGACCATTGCCGAGGAATCCACGGCATTCCCCGGTGTCACCGCTCCGACCAACCATGGGGGCTTGGGCTTCGGCCTCAAGTGGAATATGGGTTGGATGCATGACTCCCTCAAGTACATCTCCGAAAACCCGGTGAACCGCCGCTGGCACCACGGCACGGTGACGTTCTCCATGGTCTATGCCTTTACGGAGAACTTCCTGTTGCCCATCAGCCACGACGAAGTAGTGCACGGCAAGGGTTCGATGCTGCGCAAGATGCCCGGTGACCGCTGGCAGCAGCTCGCCAACCTGCGGGCGTTCATGGCATACCAATGGGCCCACCCGGGCAAGCAGCTCATCTTCATGGGCACCGAATTCGGCCAAGAAGCCGAATGGTCCGAACAGCACGGGCTCGACTGGTTCCTCGCCGACATCCCGGCGCATCGCGGCCTGCAATTGCTGACCCGCGAGTTGAACACGCTGTACAGCTCGACGCCGGCCCTCCACGTCCGGGACAACGAGCCCGGCGGTTTCCAATGGATCAACGGCGCGGACGCGGATCGAAACGTACTGACCTTCATCCGCTGGGACCACGAGGGGAATCCCTTGGTGAGCGCCGTGAATTTCTCGGGAGGACCGCACCATGACTATGTGCTCGGCGTCCCGTTCGCCGGCGCTTGGCTGGAAGTGCTCAACACGGACGCCGAGGTCTTCGGAGGCTCGGGTGTCATCAACAGCGCTGAACTTCTTGCCACCGCACCCGGGGCGGAAGGAATGCCAGCCGCATTGACCGTCACCCTGCCGCCGCTCGGAGCCGCTTGGTTCACACCCGTGCGGTAGCTTGATTTGCTTGGCCACTTGGCCTGGCTGGAAGGGCCCGGAAGCTTTGAGCTTCCGGGCCCTTTGCTCTGGATCCTTTGGGCGCCTGCTGAGCGGTGGCCAATCGCTTTGAAGAGGATTTGCCTCTCCGGAGGGCTGGCGGTATAGTTAATACCCGCGCTGCTCCCCAGTGCTGATCAGTGATGTTGACCTGAGCTCCTCGTGAAGTTCAAGTCAAGAACGCTGATTTGACTAGGAGGAAAGCAGCCGGTAAGTTTGGAAAGTTGCTCCGGAGCGAGTCTGGCCGTGTGGTTGGGTGGTGCCGGGTGTGTCTGTTGTTTG
>NZ_JAKEEC010000047.1 GCF_021483235.1 Arthrobacter alkaliphilus
ACGCTCGGTCACTTAATGGCGGTTCGGACGCCGACGCCCGGGGATGTGACCGGGCGTCGTCGAAAGTTGCGCTGGATGTGAGTGGGGGTCGTCGAAAGTTGCCCTGGATGTGACCGGGCGTCGTCGAACGTTGCCCTGGATGTGACCGGGCGTCGTCGAACGTTGCCCTGGATGTGACCGGGCGTCGTCGAACGTTGCCCTGGATGTGACCGGGCGTCGTCGAACGTTGCCCTGGATGTGACCGGGCGTCGTCGAACGTTGCCCTGGATGTGACCGGGCGTCGTCGAACGTTGCCCTGGATGTGACCGGGCGTCGTCGAACGTTGCCCTGGATGTGACCGGGCGTCGTCGAAAGTTGCCCTGGATGTGACCGGGCGTCGTCGAAAGTTGCCCCAAAACCGACCGGGGATCAGAGGGGAGCGCGAGTAATTTTCCAACATTCCGACAGTAAGTTACCCTGCGTTAGCCTTTTGTCTGGTTGGATGGGGTCTATTGGGGCAGACACTGGAGGCGCCGTCTCCCACCGACCCGAAGGTAGTAATGGAGCTCATCGAGGCCGAGTATCCGCGGCCAGGACACGTACTTCTGCACCTTAGCGACTCCCACCTGTTGGGAGGGTCGGAGCCTCTCTACGGCGCGGTTGACAGTGAAGCCCATCTCAGGCAGCTCTTTTCGGAAGTGCACGCGTCAAAGGTCCGTCCCGACGCCGTGATCTTCACCGGCGATCTCGCCGACCAAGGCGAGCCGGGCGCCTACGCCAAACTCCGGTCGATCGTCGAGCCTGCCTGTCGAGAAATGGGCGCACGGGTGATCTGGGCGATGGGAAACCACGACGACCGGGCGAATTTCCGTGCGGGACTCTTCGACCAGAACGACAATGACGACCCGGTGGATCACAGCTACTTCGTCAACGGGCTCCGGATCATCACGCTCGACACCTCAGTGCCCGGCTTCCATCACGGCGAGCTAAGCGAGAGCCAGCTCGACTGGTTGCGATCGGAGCTCGCGACGCCGGCTCCGGACGGCACGATCCTTGCCCTCCACCACCCTCCGGTGCCGAGCGTCCTCGACCTGTCCGTCCTGGTGGAGCTGCGTGGCCAAGCGGCATTGGCCGACGTCGTACGGAATTCGGATATCCGCACCATCCTGGGCGGCCACCTGCACTACTCCACCACGGCCATGTTCGCCGGCGTCCCTGTATCGGTGGCATCCGCGAGCTGCTACACGCAGGACCTTAACGTTCCCCAGGGCGGAACCCGCGGCCGTGACGGTGCACAGGCGTTCAACCTGGTCCACGTTTACGAGCAAACGATCGTGCATTCAGTGGTGCCCGTGGGCGAATCGCCGACTGTCGGCGAGTACGTGAGCCCGGAAGCCACCAAGCGGCGGCTCGCCGAAGCAGGCATCCGGATTCCCCAGAGTCCCACGGACGAACGCGGTTCCAGGGCCGACGCGAAACGCCCGGAGTTTAGCCGGCGCTAGGGCTATTTCTCCCAAGGTGCCTTGACCGGGAAGTACTTCTCCATGAAGTCCGTCACGAGGGCGGCCCTTTCGTCGGCAGCCACCTCGGGGAAGCTGCCATCGTTGAGGCAGAAGAAGTCCACATTGCGTTTGGCGAGCAAAGTCGGGAGGTAATGCAGCCCGGACCACAGGGTTGTATCCACATACCTGACCTTGGCCGCTGTCTGCGTTACTGCCCGGCCGGTGAGCAACGAGTAGTAGTGGTAGAACGAGTTGGTCACCGAGATGTTGTCCGCCGCCCGGAACTTGCTGGCCGCCGTCTTGGCGAACTCGATCGGAAACTCGCGCTCCATTTCTGCGATCACGCTGCGTCGAAGAGGGGCGGCGGTGTGTTCCAGGTGGCGTGTGGTGATGCGTCCGAACCGTTCCCAGAGAAGCTTCCTGTTGACGCGGGCCGCATTCTCGAAGCCGCTGCGTTCGGCGTCGTTCTCTCCCAGCCCGATCCGCGTGGAGGCTTCGATGAACTTGGTGATTCCCCCGGGAGTGAAGAACATGTCCGGCGCGACGGGCCGGCCGAAAAACATGTCGTCGTTGGAATACAGGAAGTGCTCGGAGAGCCCCTCAATGTGGTGCAACTGGGATTCCACAGCCTGGGAATTGTGGGTGGGCAGCACTGTGGGGTCCTTGAAGAACTCCTCGCTTCGCACGATCCTGACGCTCGGGTGCTCGGCCAGCCACTCGGGAACGGGGGAGTCCGTGGCGATGTAGATGCGGCGAATCCAAGGCGCATACATGTACACGGAACGCAGGGCATATTTGAGCTCGTTGATCTGCCGGAAACGGGCCTCGTGGGCGTCGCCCTCGCCCAGGACCACGTCTTTCATTTGCTCCCGGCGGGCCGCGATGTATGCCGGATCGTTCCCATCCACCCACGAAAAGACGATATCGACGTCGAAATCGATGTCGCTCGCGTGGTCCGCGAACATATTCTCGATGGTCGGCCAGCTCAGCCCATGCCGTTCCACCGTGCCCCTGACAGCGTCCTGGCGCAGCATGGTTCGCCGGGTCAGGGAGTTCTCCACCGGCAACACCAGTTGCTCGCCGTCGAACTCCCACAATTCCAGCTGAACGCCCAAGGACGGGCCGTAGGTCAGTCCGCCTCCGGGCTCCACGCGCGGCCGGAAGAGCCGGAAGATCCTGGCTTTGCGGTTGTTTGAGAGCTCCCCGTCGGCCACCAGCAACGTGGATTTCTTCCGCGCGTCGACGGTCATGGAGTAGAACGGCTCGTTACGGAAAGCCGAGATCAATGCCTGGCGCAGCTTCTTCCGGAGCTTCCAGTCGACGGCGATCACGGGCCGGTGGTCGTTTCCGCGGACCAGGATGAAGTCCAGCCCGGCCGCATCCAGCGCGGTACGGATCACGAGAAGGTCCTCGACCATCGCCTGCTGGGGCGTACGGTTCTGGTTCAGCAAGCTGTAGCGGCCGCGATGCCGGACGACGTCGGCGCGGTGCTTGAGGCGCGCATCGACTGCGGGCGATGTCGGTTCGGGAACGACCGCATCGTCGTCGGAGGCCGGGCTACCGAAGTAGATTGCTTGCTGGTCCATGACTGTGATGGCTTTCCTCCGAAAGGTTGTGGTTCGCGCGGGCTTGTGAACCTAGCCCGCCAAGGCTTCACGCCAACTGCGCAGGAATGCGCCCCCGGCGTCGTCGTGAATGACGTCGGCACCCAGGCCGAGGTCCGTGGCTGTAAGAACATCGTAGGGCTTGTTGGGCACACCGTCGGCGGGCCGGACGTCGATGTGCTTGACGCTGTGGTCGTTGTGGTGGAGCCAATCGGCCATGGCGTAGTCGGTGCGGGAATCGCCTACCGTTCGCCACGCCTGCGGGGTGATGCCTTGGGCGGCGAGCAGTTCCACCGCGCGGCTCGCGCCGAGATCTTTGCCGAGCCGGATGGACTCGATGTCCGTGGAGATGATGGTGGGGTCAAGGCGGTAGTCGGCGGCGTCGTCGGACTCTGGGGCGTGGTGGTCCAGGAGAGTGGCGGAGAGCCCGTGCTTGCCCATGAGGTCCAGGGCCTCGGCGTCGAAGAGCTTCTGCTCGGCCAGGTACTCGTCACTGGAGACGTCCAGATGCTGTTCCACCGAGACCATTGCGCGCTTTGTCTCATCGAAGAACATGTGGCTCGCATAGTCCTCCGCGACCATGCGCCGGACGTCGTCGCCGTAGGCCTTCGGAACGGCGAGGTCATGGTCCACATGGATGGGGCCCGGGCCGGTGGAGGTGAAGCTGAACCACACAGCACCTTTTTCGCAGATCGCGTGGACCACCGTTCCCGCGGGCATTCCGGCGGCGATCATGGGTGCCATGACCTGCTCCCGGATGAAAGCGTCCGAGCGGCCGGTGTTGAAAATCACGGGGATGCCTGCGGATGCCAAACCCACGAGGTCGGCAATGATTTCCGGCTTCACGTCGCGCGTTAGGGGACTCGCGACGGGGCCGTCGACGTCGAGGAGGAGTGCGAGGGCGGGAGCAGCCGGGTGCGTGGCTGGCATTGAAGCAGTCATGATCCCATTCTGTCAGTCCCGTGTCTTGGGCCGAAGGCGGATGACGGCGCCGAAGGCGGCAACGTTTAAGTGCGCGCCGTCCGTCAACGATTACCTTTTGGCCACAACCGCGGTGACCCACGTCTCAGAAGTTCCCTTGAGCGCCTGACTTCTTTACGCTTGCAAAGTGATATTCAAAGCTGTGGGCGAGGGACGCCCCTACCCCGACCATGGTTTTTCCACGCCGAAGGACTGGGCCTCGCTGCCGCCCCGGCCCGTCCGGCTCGACGAACTTGTCACCACCAAGCGCACCCTTGACCTGGAAGCGCTGTTGGCTGAGGATTCAACCTTCTTCGGCGACCTCTTCCCGCATGTGGTGCAGTATCAAGGCCTGCTGTATCTCGAAGACGGACTCCACCGTGCTGTCCGTACCGCGCTCCACCAGCGCACGGCCATCCACGCCCGGGTCCTGGTGATAGATGGTTAACGAAACAATCCCGGAGGTACAGGTGGCAGTGCCCGAAACTGGGGATCCGCGGACGCGCCGGAAGCGTCCCGGTCGCCAGAAAGACCCGACTAGGCTGCATGGTCATCGCGTTGTGACAGGACCGGAACTTCGGGCAACTTTCGCCGATGCCCCCGGACCTGAGAGCCACCCAGGGTGGTTCAGCCGCCGCCTGCTGCATGGGATTGTCCTGGCGCTGCTTGTCGGACTGGTGGTTGCAGGACTTGTTGGCGCTTGGGCAGTCATCAACGGCATCATCCGATTCCCCTCCGCAGTTGCGAGCCCGGCGCCGGCGGCCGTGTGTCCCTCCGCCGTCTTCGACTACACGCCCAACAACAAGGTCAACGTGAATATCTTCAACGCCGCCGGCAGGCCCGGTCTCGCCAAGAACGTGGCGGACCAGATGAAGGCCCGCGGCTACAACGTCGGAACCGTGGACAACTCCACCACCAGCTACACCGGCCCTGCCGTGGTTGTTTCAGGATCCGGCGGCCAAGCGGCCGCTTTCAACATCCAGAGGAACATCGCGGGCACCGACTACGTCCAGGACCAGCGGACGGACGCCTCTGTGGACCTTATCCTCGCGCCCGGCTTCTCGGCACTGGTGGCACCCGAGCTCGTGGACAACACCCCGGGCAAGCTCAGCTGTCCCCGCCTGGAGCAGCGGATCGCGGACAACGCCAAGCTGCCGGTGATGCCGACTCCGTAGCGTTGCCTTCCGCGGACTGAGCCAACCCGGCGGCCGGGTCACGCCAAGCGCGCGGGCCGGCCGTCGTCGTCGAACCTTGCTCCTGCGCCCAACTGGATGAACCGCACGGTCTGGGCCAGCCGCGCGTCCAGCTCGGTTCCGTTCCCGGTATTTCCGCGCGCCGCGCTTGAGGAAAGAGTTCCGTGGATGAGCCTGGCGAGCTGACCGACGTCGGTGGGCGGAAGGTAGCCGGCCGCGATTCCGTCGCGCAGGAGGTCCTGGAGAAGCAGGTTGAGTTCGCCGACGTGATCTGCCAATTTCGCGAAGGAAGCGGGGGAGAGGACGGCCGCCATAGCGGGACCTGGCGGGAGGTGCCGTCGGCTCAAGTCTTCCACCTGGGCGCGAACGTAAAGGGCCAAGCGGTCCACCGGGTTCTGCAACGTGGCCAGGGATTCGCGCAAGTCGCCCAAAAATCGCTCGGTCTCATCCAAGGCGTAGGCGATGAGGAGCTGTTCCATGTCGGCGTAGTAGTTGTATACCGCTGTGCGGCCAACGCCGGCGTGCCGGGCGACGTCGGTCATGGTCAAGCCGGGCAGGCCGTGGGTGAAGAGCAGTTCCCCGAAAGCTGTCAGGACCCGGCGTCGGGTTTCAGCGCGCTGCGCCGCATTGCTGGCGGCCGTAATCCTAGGCATACAGACACTTTACAGGGAAGTGTCAGCAAAATTGGCCGAAACTAGTACCCGTTGGGGCTGGAGAAGAGACGGAGCATGGACGAGGCATGGGCGAGGCTGATCACGAGGCTCACCACATACACGCCGATGAAGGCCCATATCGGCGCCAAGCCCCTGCCGGGCGCTACCTTGCGCACCACCACGGACCTGCCGATCACGTAGACCGCGAGGTTGAGGAATGCCCACGCCCAATGAAACGGCCGCACGACGCCGGCCCGGCGGAGCCCTTTCCAGTCGAAATAGGCCGCGACGATCGTCGCCGCGTATGCGAGGATGCTCACTGCCGCGACCACGAAGTACCCGGGCGTAATGATCGAGGATGGGTCAAGTGTCCTGACGCCCCGCACGTAGACAAAACGTGGAACAGGGTTCCACACGGCGGCCTGGAGCACAACAACCACGAGAGGGGAGGCGACGATCAGCCAGATGAGGGCGTTGTAGACGGGAGTCTGCGGGCTGATCAAAGGGCGCCACCTGCCGGGAGCAACCACAGGCTGCGCCGCCGGCAGATACCCCGACCAGGCGGTGCCGTCCCACCACAGGGACCTGCCTGATCCGGCCGGGTCCGGATACCAGCCTGGTGCAGGATGTGATTGGTCCATCGGGCGCTCTGTCATGGTGCTCCTCATGTGGGTGGAAATCGAGCCCCTCCGGGACTCCCTTCTATATACCCCACGGTGGGCTGTTCCCGACGCATTCGCGTCCGCACGTCCTAGATCGCGCAGCCGTCCGGGCCGCAGGCTTCGGCGTCGGAACTCCCGACGGCGACCAGCGGGTTCGCTTCCTGCCATGCCTGCGTCAGGGCCTGGGTGAAGACCTCGGACGGCTGGGCACCGGAGAGTCCGTACTTTCGGTCGATAACGAAGAACGGCACGCCGGTAACGCCGAGCATCCGGGCTTCGGCGATGTCGCTGCGGACGTCCTCTGCGTACTTGTCAGTGCTGAACAACTCGGCGATTTCGGCTTCCGGCAAGCCCAACTCGCTGCCGAGCTTGGCCAGGTATTCGGGGTTGCCGATGTCCTGCCCGTGTTCAAAGTGGCCGCTCAGGAGCAGTTCCTTGGTTTCGTCCTGCTTGCCGTGGGCGGCGGCCAGATGGATGAGACGGTGCGCCGTGAAGCTGTTGGCCACCACCACGTTGTCGAAGCGGTAGTTGAGGCCTTCGCGCTTCGCCTGCAGCGCCACGTGCTCGAACATCTGGCTGACTTGTGCGGGGTCCATGCCCTTGCGCTTGCTCAGGTAATCGAGTTCCGTGCCGTCGTAGTGCTCCGGGATGCTCGGATCCAACTGGTAGCTGCGCCACTGGACTTCGACCGAATCGCGGTACGGGAATTCGCCGAGGGCCTTTTCGAACCGGCGCTTTCCGATGTAGCACCACGGGCAAGCAACGTCTGACCAGATCTCAATCTTCATGACGGCGACAACCGGAAGCCGGGCCCGGGCATTCCCGAACCGGCCTGTTGGACTGGTCACAGCGACACGCAAAACGGTTTTCGACGCAGAAACGGTCAGACGCTACCGGTATTCCAGCCGCGTGAAACTCTTTGCGCGTCGCCCGTCCATTTGCGCGTCGCGGAACGTCTTAGACCGCCCGCTCCATCACAAAATCGTGCTCCACGGCGTCGCCCAGGCGGAAGGACTTGGTCCCGACCTTCCTGAATCCACTCTTTTCGTAGAAACGGATGGCCTTGGCGTTCTGGCTGTTGACGCCGAGCCATACCCCGGCAGCCCCTGAACCCGCGGCGCGGTCCAAGGTGGCCTTCATGAGTTCCGCGGCAGCGCCCAAGCCGTGGTGCTCCGGATGCACATAGCACTTGCTCAGTTCCGTTGCAGGGATGAGCGTCAGGGCCGACGCGACGTCGGCGTCGCTCGTAGGCCGGGCGACGAGCATGCTGTAGCCGCGCAGTTCCCCGGCGGCGTCGATGGCCAGGATGGTGATGTCCGGATCGGCAAGGTATTCCGTGAATCTCTCCGCGCTGAGCGTCCTGCGCAGGTGGGTCGAGATGTCCTCGGGCGAGGAGTCCGGCGGGCAGGCGAGCGGAAAGGTGACGGCGGCAAGCTCCGCCAGCGGGCCGGCGTCGTCCGCTGTTGCTTCACGGATTATCTGGCTCATGCTGTCCTCTCAGGCAATCGGGCGACGGAATGCCCCTCAGGACTGATCCTAAGGGGCATTCGAGCGCTTAGTCCTGGCTGAAGGCGGCGTCGAAGCTGGTTTGGGAGGGTGGGA
>NZ_JAKEEC010000048.1 GCF_021483235.1 Arthrobacter alkaliphilus
TCGATCAGGTCGATCGCCTTGTCCGGCAGGAACCGGTCCGAGATGTACCGTTCGGCCAGCGTTGCGGCAGAGGCGAGGGCACCGTCGGTGATGGTCACCCGGTGGTGCGCCTCGTAACGGTCACGCAGGCCCTTGAGGATTTCGATCGCATGCGCAACGGAAGGCTCCTTGACCTGGATCGGCTGGAAACGGCGCTCAAGCGCGGCATCCTTCTCAATGTGCTTGCGGTACTCATCCAAGGTGGTGGCCCCGATGGTCTGGAGTTCACCACGGGCCAGCATCGGCTTGAGGATGGACGCGGCGTCGATGGCGCCTTCAGCGGCGCCGGCACCCACGAGCGTGTGGATTTCGTCGATGAAGAGGATAATGTCCCCGCGGGTCCGGATTTCCTTCAGGACCTTCTTCAGTCGCTCTTCGAAGTCACCACGGTAACGGGAACCCGCGACGAGCGAACCGAGGTCAAGCGTGTAGAGCTGCTTGTCCCTGATGGTCTCCGGCACGTCTCCACGGACAATCGCCTGGGCGAGGCCTTCGACGACGGCCGTCTTGCCGACGCCGGGCTCGCCGATCAGCACGGGGTTGTTCTTGGTGCGGCGGGAGAGGACCTGCATGACGCGTTCCATCTCCAGCTCGCGTCCGATCACGGGATCAAGCTTGTTTTCCCGCGCCGCCTGGGTCAGGTTGCGGCCGAACTGGTCCAGCACCACCGAACCGGCGGGGGTGCCTTCCTGCTGGCCGGGGCCTGAGCCGGCACCCGCGGTTTCTTTGCCCTGGTAGCCGGAAAGCAGCTGGATGACCTGCTGGCGTACGCGGTTGAGGTCGGCGCCGAGCTTGACCAGGACCTGGGCGGCAACGCCTTCACCCTCGCGGATGAGGCCGAGCAGGATGTGCTCCGTGCCGATGTAGTTGTGGCCAAGCTGGAGGGCTTCCCGGAGCGAGAGCTCAAGCACCTTCTTGGCGCGCGGGGTGAAGGGGATGTGGCCGGACGGGGCTTGCTGGCCCTGGCCGATGATCTCCTGCACCTGTTCGCGGACGCCATCGAGCGAAATGCTCAGGGACTCCAGCGCCTTGGCGGCAACGCCCTCACCCTCGTGGATCAGTCCCAAGAGGATGTGCTCGGTACCGATGTAGTTGTGGTTGAGCATGCGTGCCTCTTCCTGGGCAAGCACAACAACGCGACGGGCACGGTCCGTAAATCTCTCAAACATTTCGCCACACTCCTAGCTACGACGTACTTTGATGCTACGTGGCAACGCTGGAATTTTGTGGCGTGTTCGCCACAGGGGAAACCGGGCCGCCCCCGGGAATAAGTTCACTCCGGCCACGAGCGACCCCCTCGCGAACCCCTCTCGAGCGCAGCGACCGTTGCGGAGGCCAAATCGGAGGCCTCCACCACCAGGCGGCGCTTCCCGCCGGCACCCCTCCGGGAGCCGGCCGGACGCCGTCGTTCTTCTCCGCGAAGTTGGCGGACCGACTGCCGAATACGCCATCCGATTAACTCCGGCCAGTTCCAAGGCTTCCCGTGAATAGTGGTGCACAACACCGCTTTCCAGACCGGTCCCGGCGGTTAAATGACAATACCCCGGCCCTAGGGCCGGGGTATTGATACTTGGGTATCAGGAATTGGCCTTCTGGTAAGCTTCCTGAATTTCGGCCTGAATGCGGCCCCGGCTGTTTACGGTATAACCGTTCTCGCGCGCCCATTGACGGATCTGTGCCGAGTCTTGATTTCTACCGGCGGCAACGCGACTGCGAGTTGCACGACCGGCCGACGTCTTGCGTGCCTTGGCTACAAACGGCCCAAGAGCGTCCCGCAGCTTCGCGGCGTTGGCGCTGGACAGGTCCATTTCGTAACTGACTCCATCAAGGCCAAAGCGGACAGTTTCGTCCGCAGAGCCCTCATCCAGGTCGTCAACGAGGATAATTTTGACTTTCTGTGCCATGAAAAGACTCTCTTTTGGAGGGGACGGATATGCCGAATAGCTAGACTACTAATTAAAGATTATCGTCCAGCCCATGGCACCTAGTCAAAGGCTCAGTCAAAGGCATCTTCAAAGACGCTATTAAAACTTCGGCGCAGGCCGGAGAAAGCGCTATTTGGCAGGGGTCGAGCCGTCGCCTGTGGGCTTGGCAATTCCGAATCCGGCTTCTTCCTGGGCGCGGGCTTCCGCTTGGCGCTCCGATTTGTCCGCGTTGAAGATAGCCTTCATCGCAAACCAAAAGAGAAGTCCGACGACGACGGATGGTGCAAGAACGGCAATGTATTCCATGGTCAGTGACCTTCGGGCTTGAGGAGGGGGAACAGAATGGTTTCGCGGATGCCGGCCCCGGTGAACAGCATGACCAAGCGGTCGATGCCCAGGCCGATGCCGCCCATGGGCGGAGCCCCGTACTCGAGGGCGCGGAGGAAGTCTTCATCCAACTGCATCGCCTCGACATCGCCGGCAGCGGAACGACGCGACTGCTCCGTGAGGCGTTCGCGCTGGATCACGGGGTCGATCAGCTCCGAGAAGGCCGTTCCGCGTTCCATGCCGCCAATGATGAGGTCCCAGGCCTCGATCAGGCGGCCGTCCTCGCGGTGCGGACGGGCCAGGGGCTGCGCCGACGGCGGGTAGTTGTAGACAAAGGTCGGGTTGAGGAGCGTGGGCTCCACGATCTCGCCGAACAGTTCGACCACGAGCTTTTCGGCGTCCCACTTGGGATCCACCTTGACCTCGTGCTTGGCGGCAATCGCCTGCAGTTCCGCCACCGTGGTGTCCGGAGTGATCTCTTCCCCGATCGCCTCGGAGAGCCCCGGGTATACCGCAACCCAAGCCCATTCGCCGTCGAGGTCTATCTCGCCGGCGTCAGTCTGGATGGTGCGGGTGCCGACGACGTCGGCGACGTTCAGGATGATTTCCTTCATGCGTTCGGCCATGACGAACTGGTCCGCCCACGCCTCGTAGCATTCCAGGGTGGTGAATTCGGGACTGTGCGTGGAGTCGACGCCTTCGTTGCGGAACACGCGGCCCATGTCGTAAACGCGGTCGATTCCGCCAACCACGGCACGCTTGAGGAACAGCTCCGTGGCAATGCGCAGCGTCATCTTCTGGTCGAAGGCGTTCATGTGCGTCTCGAACGGGCGGGCCGTGGCACCACCGTGGACGAGCTGCAGGATGGGGGTCTCCACCTCCACATAGCCGCGGCGGTCCAACGTGTCGCGAATCGAGCGGGTAATCGCCGCGCGGGTGTAGACCATTTCCCGGGCTTCGTCGCGCACCATCAGGTCCACATAGCGCTGCCTGACGCGGGTTTCCTCATTCAGCTCGGCGTGCAGCACCGGCAACGGGCGCAAGGCCTTGGAGGCCATGGTCCAGGAATCGGCCATGACGGAAAGCTCGCCGCGCCTGGAGGAAATGACTTCGCCCTTGATGAAAACGTGGTCTCCCAGGTCCACCAGCGCCTTCCAGTCCGCGAGGGCTTCCTCGCCGACGCCGGCCAGGCTGAGCATAGCCTGCAGGCGCACGCCCTTCCCGTCCACGCCACCCTCCTGGAGGGTGGCAAAGCAGAGCTTGCCGGTGTTGCGCACGAACACCACGCGGCCGGTGATGCCCACGACGTCGCCGGTGGTTTCGTCAGCCTGGAGATGGCCGTATTTCTCGCGGATCTCGGCAAGGGAATGCGTCCGCTCAACACCCACCGGGTAGGCCTCGGTGCCGCGCTCAATCAGTTTGCTGCGCTTCTCCATGCGGATGCGCATCTGCTCGCTGGCGTCGGCAGGCTCGGCGTTGTGCGGGGATGGGGTGTTTGCGGAAGTCACAATCCACAAGTTTACCGGGGATTCCTTAGAGTTCCCTATCTTCCCCTCCCGCCCCCGCGGCAACATAGACTCGGGCTGTGGAGACATGGACAGTTGAAACGGATGACGACGGCGGCCACCTCGAGGTGCACTCCTTCCGGCCCGCGGCGGAGGCGTCCATTCCTGGCGCGTCGAGCCCCGGGGAGGGGCCCGGCGTCGTGCTTGTTCACGGCACCTTGGTGACCGATTCCCTCTACTGGCCATTTGCCCGGAACCTGAGCGTCCTGCTCGGCCGGCCGGTCCACTCCTACAACAGGCGCGGCCGCGGCCGTTCGGCACCGCAGCCGCCCGGCTACTCCGCCGCAACGGAGACCAGCGATCTGCTTTCCGTGATGGAGGCGAGTGGATCAACCGAGGTGGTCGGGCACAGCTATGGCGGATTCGTCGCGCTGCAGGCGGCGCTGCAGGCACCCATTTCCCGCCTCGTCACCTACGACGCCGCGGTTTCCCTCTCCGGCAACCTGACCGGACGTTGGCGGCCGCAATTGGAAGAGGCCGTCACTGCCGGACAGCTCGACAATGCGTGGGCGCATTTGGTCCAGGGGCTGGGCACGGCCGGGCCGATCTCCTATTTGCCGCTCGGGGCACTGCGCGTGCTCAGCATCCTCTCCGCCAAGACGAGGTTGGGAGCCGAGATGAGGGACTTGTTGCCTACGGCGGTGTTGGAGATGCGGGCGATCCTTGACGCCGACTCCCGCATCGAAGACTACGCGGCATTGAAGACCCCGACCCTGATGCTGAGCGGCGGGTGGAGCCCGGCCTACTTTGCCGCAACCGGCCGGCAGCTAGCGGCTGCCATCCCGCCGGTGGACTTCGCGGTGGTCCCGCTGCAGTTCCACGAAGGCCCACTGCGGCCCGGCAAGCAACTCGCGGTGAGAATTGCCCGCTACCTGGAACAAGGAACGGCAAAGGCGCCGGCCCCCTAGGATGAATCGGTGAAAGAACGTGAGGTCCCGACGCCCGACGGCGGCAAACTCGCCTTGTATAGCTACGGCACGGTGGACGCGCCCGGAGAACGCCGAGTGGTGCTCATTGGCGGCGCATTCCTGACCGCCCTCATCTACCGGCCGTTTTCCATGGCGCTGTCGAAGGGACTCGGCGAGGACTGGGCAGTCGACGTCTACGATCGCAGGGGCCGCGGCAATTCGACGGAACTACCCGCGGACTACTCCATGGCCACGGAAATTGCCGACGTCCGCAGCGTCATGGACGCCACCGGCGCCAGGAACATCCTGGGCCACAGTCTTGGCGGATCCGTAGCATTGAATGCCGTCCAGGAATTTGCCGGAACAAGCTACGAGCCGGCCAAACTTGCTGTCTACGACGCCGCCGTGAACATCGACGGGAGTGTGGATATGGGCTGGTTGGACGGCTTTGCCCAATCCGTTGACAGCGGAAACCTGGCGCGTGCGATGGCCAAGATGAAGAAGGGCTTGCAGCCCCGCAGCGCTTTGGCGCGAATCCCGGAGCCCGTCCTGGCAGGACTCATGGCCCTCGTCTCCCGCACCAAGGTCAACAAGGCCCTCCGGGGACTTCTGCCGACGGCCGTCGCCGAACTCAAGGCCGCATACGACGAAGCCGCGCGTCCCCGGGACTTCTCCGTGCTCCCCCGAAGCACGCGATTCATCGTCGGCAGCAAAAGCCCGGAATACTACAAGGTCACCGCAGAGCGGCTGTACGCAGCCGTTCCCGGCAGCAGCCTGGTGGTCTCACCAAAAGGCTTCCACGGATCCATTCCCGCCGCGGTCAAGGAACTCGTGACGGACATTTCCGGCTATTTCAAGGACTGACGGAACCCCGCGGCTCCGTTAGGCTCGAAGCATGACGCGCGAGAACATCACAACGGCCGACGGCGGAACCCTCGAGCTATTCACGACTGGCGCTGAGCGTGCCAACGGCGGCTCGGGCGTCGTCGTCGTGCCCGCCTCCATGGTGACCGCCGCAGACTACTCCAAGTTCGCCCAGAAGCTCAGCGCCGCCCTGGGCCGACCGGTCCACACCTTCAACCGCCGCGGCCGGGGGAAATCGTCGCCACAGCCCGAGGACTACACTCTCGACGTCGACATCCGGGATCTGTCCGAAGTCATGAGGCACACGGCCAGCACCGACGTCTTCGGCCACAGCTTCGGAGGCGCAGTGGCCCTCCACGCGGCGCGCACGCTGCCGGTGGAACGCCTGGCGGTCTACGACCCCGCCGTCTCCGTGAACCACAGCGTGAAGGCCGAATGGACCAGCGAATACGAACGCGCGACGGCGGCTGGAGACTTCGACCGCGGGCTCGCTGTGCTGGTGAAGGGTGTCGAAACAGAGGGCGCGTTCGCGCGGATGCCATTATCGATGCTCACACTCGTCACCAAGCTGACCTCGGGCACCCCCATGGGCAAGCAAATGCGTGAACTCATGCGGGCCGGCGTGCGTGAGATCAAAGCAGTCATCGCCGCGGACATGCCCGCAGAGCCCTTCCTTGAACTCCCGCTGGAGACACTCATTGTGGTCGGCGAAAAGAGTCCCGCCTACTTCGGCGTAGCGTGCGGCCAGATCCACGACGTGCTGTCCGGATCGAGCTACACCATCCTGCCTGGCCACGGCCACGACGGCGTGATCCGCGCACCGGACAAGCTCATCGCCGAGCTCTCCGACTTCTTCTCCGGGTAGGCGCGGACTCAGGTTTAGCGGCCTTTTGGCGGACGCCCGGTCACCTATGGCGGGTTTTTGGGCGACGCCCGGTCACGTATGGCGGGTTTTTGGCGGACGCCCGGTCACGTATGGCGGGTTCTGGGCGGTCGCCTGGTCACATCCGGCCGGTCCCAACCCAACGCCCGGTCACTGCGGCGCGTCCTGGGCGGACGCCCGGTCACGTGTGGCGGGTCCTGGGCG
>NZ_JAKEEC010000049.1 GCF_021483235.1 Arthrobacter alkaliphilus
TGCAGCTGTCTTTTGCCGTTATTTCCGGTGGGGATGGTTGTGTTCGTTTTTGTTTTTTGAACGGAGAGTTTGATCCTGGCTCAGGATGAACGCTGGCGGCGTGCTTAACACATGCAAGTCGAACGATGAAGCCTAGCTTGCTGGGTGGATTAGTGGCGAACGGGTGAGTAACACGTGAGTAACCTGCCCTTGACTCTGGGATAAGCCTGGGAAACTGGGTCTAATACCGGATATGACTGCTCCGCGCATGCGGTGGTGGTGGAAAGCTTTTGCGGTTTTGGATGGACTCGCGGCCTATCAGCTTGTTGGTGGGGTAATGGCCTACCAAGGCGACGACGGGTAGCCGGCCTGAGAGGGTGACCGGCCACACTGGGACTGAGACACGGCCCAGACTCCTACGGGAGGCAGCAGTGGGGAATATTGCACAATGGGCGCAAGCCTGATGCAGCGACGCCGCGTGAGGGATGACGGCCTTCGGGTTGTAAACCTCTTTCAGTAGGGAAGAAGCTTTCGGGTGACGGTACCTGCAGAAGAAGCGCCGGCTAACTACGTGCCAGCAGCCGCGGTAATACGTAGGGCGCAAGCGTTATCCGGAATTATTGGGCGTAAAGAGCTCGTAGGCGGTTTGTCGCGTCTGCTGTGAAAGACCGGGGCTCAACTCCGGTTCTGCAGTGGGTACGGGCAGACTAGAGTGATGTAGGGGAGACTGGAATTCCTGGTGTAGCGGTGAAATGCGCAGATATCAGGAGGAACACCGATGGCGAAGGCAGGTCTCTGGGCATTAACTGACGCTGAGGAGCGAAAGCATGGGGAGCGAACAGGATTAGATACCCTGGTAGTCCATGCCGTAAACGTTGGGCACTAGGTGTGGGGGACATTCCACGTTTTCCGCGCCGTAGCTAACGCATTAAGTGCCCCGCCTGGGGAGTACGGCCGCAAGGCTAAAACTCAAAGGAATTGACGGGGGCCCGCACAAGCGGCGGAGCATGCGGATTAATTCGATGCAACGCGAAGAACCTTACCAAGGCTTGACATGGACTAGTAAGACGCAGAAATGTGTTCCCCTCTTTGAGGCTGGTTTACAGGTGGTGCATGGTTGTCGTCAGCTCGTGTCGTGAGATGTTGGGTTAAGTCCCGCAACGAGCGCAACCCTCGTTCTATGTTGCCAGCGGTTCGGCCGGGGACTCATAGGAGACTGCCGGGGTCAACTCGGAGGAAGGTGGGGACGACGTCAAATCATCATGCCCCTTATGTCTTGGGCTTCACGCATGCTACAATGGCCGGTACAAAGGGTTGCGATACTGTGAGGTGGAGCTAATCCCAAAAAGCCGGTCTCAGTTCGGATTGGGGTCTGCAACTCGACCCCATGAAGTCGGAGTCGCTAGTAATCGCAGATCAGCAACGCTGCGGTGAATACGTTCCCGGGCCTTGTACACACCGCCCGTCAAGTCACGAAAGTTGGTAACACCCGAAGCCGGTGGCCTAACCCTTGTGGAGGGAGCCGTCGAAGGTGGGACCGGCGATTGGGACTAAGTCGTAACAAGGTAGCCGTACCGGAAGGTGCGGCTGGATCACCTCCTTTCTAAGGAGCACCATTATTGCCCGCCGGGTCTGTCCGCATGGATGGGTTGGGTGGGTGTGTGGAAGCAAGCCCATTGCGCAGGCGGATGTTCTGCGGTGGGTGCTCATGGGTGGAATATCAGCAGATAGCGGCCGGTTGGTTTGTGTCGTGTCCGAGTACGGACGCCCTCCTCTTTTGGTGGGGGGTGTTGTGGAAAGGGTTGCGGCGCGGGCGAAAGCTGGTTTTCGTGTTTGGCACACTGTTGGGTCCTGAGGCAACAGGGCCGGGGTGGTGCGTGGCCTGTAAGGGTTGCGTGCTGTGTTCCGGGTTTGGTGTTTCTGGTTTCCTGGCTGCATGGTTCCCGTGCGTGTTTGGCTGTTCCTTTGTCCTTTGGTGGGCGGGGGGTGGTTGGTGCGGGGGTGTGTGGTACGGGGTTGTTGTTTGAGAACTACATAGTGGACGCGAGCATCTGACACAGACAGGCTTTTTGTTTGTTTGTGTTGTTAGCAATTTCTTTTTTGAACCCGGCCCTNGTGGTTGGTGCGGGGGTGTGTGGTACGGGGTTGTTGTTTGAGAACTACATAGTGGACGCGAGCATCTGACACAGACAGGCTTTTTGTTTGTTTGTGTTGTTAGCAATTTCTTTTTTGAACCCGGCCCTCCTTGTGGGGGTTTGGTTCTCTCGAAAGTTGTTTGATCTTGTGTGGTCAAGTTTTTAAGGGCACACGGTGGATGCCTTGGCATTAGGAGCCGAAGAAGGACGTAGGAATCTGCGATAAGCCTGGGGGAGTTGATAACCGAACGGTGATCCCAGGATGTCCGAATGGGGAAACCCCGCCAGACGCTTTTTAGGTGATCTGGTGACCCGCATCTGAACACATAGGGTGCGTGGGGGGAACGCGGGGAAGTGAAACATCTCAGTACCCGCAGGAAGAGAAAACAATGGTGATTCCGTTAGTAGTGGCGAGCGAACGCGGATCAGGCTAAACCGACCCATGTGTGATAGCCGGCGGGCGTTGCGTGGGCGGGGTTGTGGGACTTTCCGTACTGGTTCTGCCGGACCGGTGGGGTGAGAGCATGAGCATAGGTGAACGGTCTTGAAAGGCCGGCCGGAGAGGGTGTTAGCCCCGTAACCGTAATGTTGTGTGCCGCCTGGAGAGGATCCCAAGTAGCACGGGGCCCGAGAAATCCCGTGTGAATCTGTCAGGACCACCTGATAAGCCTAAATACTTCCTAATGACCGATAGCGGACCAGTACCGTGAGGGAAAGGTGAAAAGTACCCCGGGAGGGGAGTGAAACAGTACCTGAAACCGTGTGCTTACAATCCGTCGGAGCAGCCTTGTAGTTGTGACGGCGTGCCTTTTGAAGAATGAGCCTGCGAGTTAGTGTTACGTCGCGAGGTTAACCCGTGTGGGGTAGCCGTAGCGAAAGCGAGTCTGAACAGGGCGAGTGTAGTGGCGTGATCTAGACCCGAAGCGGAGTGATCTACCCATGGCCAGGTTGAAGCGACGGTAAGACGTCGTGGAGGACCGAACCCACTTCAGTTGAAAATGGAGGGGATGAGCTGTGGGTAGGGGTGAAAGGCCAATCAAACTCCGTGATAGCTGGTTCTCCCCGAAATGCATTTAGGTGCAGCGTTGCGTGTTTCTTGCCGGAGGTAGAGCTACTGGATGGCCGATGGGCCCTACAAGGTTACTGACGTCAGCCAAACTCCGAATGCCGGTAAGTGAGAGCGCAGCAGTGAGACTGTGGGGGATAAGCTTCATAGTCGAGAGGGAAACAGCCCAGACCACCAACTAAGGCCCCTAAGCGTGTGCTAAGTGGGAAAGGATGTGGAGTTGCGAAGACAACCAGGAGGTTGGCTTAGAAGCAGCCATCCTTGAAAGAGTGCGTAATAGCTCACTGGTCAAGTGATTCCGCGCCGACAATGTAGCGGGGCTCAAGTACACCGCCGAAGTTGTGGATTTCAGATAGTAGACAAGCCTTCGTGGTTCAGTCGTCTGGAGTGGTAGGGGAGCGTCGTGTGGGCGGTGAAGTCGCGGTGGAAACCAGCGGTGGAGCCTACACGAGTGAGAATGCAGGCATGAGTAGCGAAAGACGGGTGAGAAACCCGTCCGCCGGATGATCAAGGGTTCCAGGGTCAAGCTAATCTGCCCTGGGTAAGTCGGGACCTAAGGCGAGGCCGACAGGCGTAGTCGATGGACAACGGGTTGATATTCCCGTACCGGCGAAAAACCGCCCATGCCAAGCGGGGGATACTAACCGCCCGGAGCCTGCCCAATCACCCTTGTGGTGTGCGGGTTTTGGCCGAGCGCGGGACCTGATCCCGGGAGGTAAGCGTATTAACAGGTGTGACGCAGGAAGGTAGCCGGGCCGGGCGATGGTTGCCCCGGTCTAAGGATGTAGGGTCAGCGATAGGCAAATCCGTCGCTGTGTCTTGGATGACGTGCCTGAGATCTGATGGGACCCCCGTCATGGGGGGATCCGGTGATCCTATGCTGCCTAGAAAAGCATCGGCGCGAGGTTTTAGCCGCCCGTACCCCAAACCGACACAGGTGATCAGGTAGAGAATACCAAGGCGATCGAGAGAATTATGGTTAAGGAACTCGGCAAAATGCCCCCGTAACTTCGGGAGAAGGGGGGCCCTGACCTTGAACACCGCTTTGCTGGTGGGAGGGGATAGGGGCCGCAGAGACCAGGGGGAAGCGACTGTTTACTAAAAACACAGGTCCGTGCGAAGTCGCAAGACGATGTATACGGACTGACTCCTGCCCGGTGCTGGAAGGTTAAGAGGACCGGTTAGCCGCAAGGCGAAGCTGAGAATTTAAGCCCCAGTAAACGGCGGTGGTAACTATAACCATCCTAAGGTAGCGAAATTCCTTGTCGGGTAAGTTCCGACCTGCACGAATGGAGTAACGACTTCCCCGCTGTCTCAACCATAAACTCGGCGAAATTGCAGTACGAGTAAAGATGCTCGTTACGCGCAGCAGGACGGAAAGACCCCGAGACCTTTACTATAGTTTGGTATTGGTGTTCGGAGTGGCTTGTGTAGGATAGGTGGGAGACGTTGAAGCCCTCACGCCAGTGGGGGTGGAGTCATCGTTGAAATACCACTCTGGTCACTTTGGACATCTAACTTCGGCCCGTGATCCGGGTCAGGGACAGTGCCTGATGGGTAGTTTAACTGGGGCGGTTGCCTCCTAAAAAGTAACGGAGGCGCCCAAAGGTTCCCTCAGCCTGGTTGGCAATCAGGTGTCGAGTGTAAGTGCACAAGGGAGCTTGACTGTGAGAGAGACATCTCAAGCAGGGACGAAAGTCGGGACTAGTGATCCGGCGGTACATTGTGGAATGGCCGTCGCTCAACGGATAAAAGGTACCTCGGGGATAACAGGCTGATCTTGCCCAAGAGTCCATATCGACGGCATGGTTTGGCACCTCGATGTCGGCTCGTCGCATCCTGGGGCTGGAGTAGGTCCCAAGGGTTGGGCTGTTCGCCCATTAAAGCGGTACGCGAGCTGGGTTTAGAACGTCGTGAGACAGTTCGGTCCCTATCCGCTGCGCGCGCAGGAAATTTGAGAAGGGCTGTCCTTAGTACGAGAGGACCGGGACGGACGAACCTCTGGTGTGTCAGTTGTACTGCCAAGTGCACCGCTGATTAGCTACGTTCGGATGGGATAACCGCTGAAAGCATCTAAGCGGGAAGCTCGCTTCAAGATGAGATTTCCATACACCTCGTGTGTGAGAGGCCCCCAGCCAGACCACTGGGTTGATAGGCCGGATGTGGAAGACAGGACTAAAGACTGTTGAAGCTGACCGGTACTAATAGGCCGATAACTTACACCACACCAACACGATCACTGCTCGCGTCCACTATGTGGTTCCCAACCAACAACC
>NZ_JAKEEC010000005.1 GCF_021483235.1 Arthrobacter alkaliphilus
GCACTGGCGGCAAGACCGGCAAGCACGGTGACGGAAGCGGCAACGGCCTCCACGGCCGCCGCGCTCTCCGCACCCCAGACTGTCCTTCGATCCATACCCCCACCCTCACACGAGGCACCGACAATTTAGCGTCCAAGGCGTCAACGGCCCGGAAAATCGCCAAAAAACACCGCCGGGTACCGCGACCAAGGTTCCAAGGAACCATGGGATGTTTCTATAAGCGGCACGTAGTGATCTGTGTCGCTCAGTGGAACCTCTGTGATATGACCCGGTGGTAGGTTCGGCTCATGACCGACGAGGACGCTGCCCTGCCGCCTGAATGTTACGTTACGGACTGGCCCTGGCCCGACCGCTCGCGCCCTCCCATGCCGCCAGGGTGGTCAGTTAAAGGCTTCGCGGATGATTTCTGCTGGCTTGGCGAGGACGTCCTTATCAATGCCGAAACGGATGTCCTTCCGCCGGGCTGCGAGGACAGTGTCTGGATCCTTCACAATCAGTACGTTTGCCCACCTGGCATCGACCCCGGAGCGCTGGCTGACGAGGATAACCCCAACCCCTACCCTGTCGCCCCTCCGCCCGAATTTGTTCGGGTGAGGTGGGAGGAAGTAGCGGACATAAAGGGTGTTCCACTACGGGGGACGTTCTGGGATGGACTTGAAGTTCCTCCGTGCTTCCGGTGGGACGCTTTCCTGAGTTGGCGTGAAGCATCACTCATAATTCCGGGCGCTGAGTTTGTGTATCAGCCGGTGGATGCGACCATCGGCCACGTGGAGTTGGAGGCACTCCTGCCGCTGCTAAGGGCTGCGACAACAGCGGACCGGATGGAGTCAATATTCCACGCTGAGGGCCTGTTCGAGGATCACACTTTGGGTTGTGTCCTCGATATAGACAGCGTGCTGCATCGGCGTGTCTTCTCCTTCAAGCTCGACGACTTGCTGCCCACCATGCTTAGACCAGACGCTCCAACCGTGACGCCAGAGTTCTGGTGGCCGGAGGACAGGGCGTGGGTTGTCTGGACTGATTGGGATCTGTCCGGCTCTAAGGTCTTTGGCAGCAAGAAACTGATCGAGGAACTGAGGCGGCATCCTGACCTCGAAACTCTTGACTGGCTCCCGGTCCGAGTGCACACGCCGTCATCGCCCCGGGCCTCCGAGCCATTGGGTAGTGAGCCCCGTGACACCCAGGGCACAACGGGGGGCCGGCGGCGTCTGGGGTAGAGAGTCCCGAGCCCCGGGCTCCAGGGGCCCTCCCGCCGTCGGCCCCGTCCAACGCCGGTCCCGGAGGGCCGGCTGGTCTGCATCAAGCCGTTGTGTTGATGTATTAATTCAACATCTTTCCGCGCCCTAAGGCACGAGTGCCGCCTACTCGTTTTCCATGCACTGACGGCCGGACATGCCGGAAATCCTACGTGGGCACCCCATCATCCAATGCCCTTTCGAGTCTCCTCGCCGGGCACCCAGCGATTCAGGGCCTCGCCGAGCGCTGCCAGGCCCACCGGTTTGCTGAGATAGTCATCCATTCCGGCTGCGAGGCATCGTTCGCGGTCTCCGTCCTGGGCGCCGGCCGTCATGGCGATGATGGGCAGGCGGACGGAGCCCATCTCCCGTGCCCGAACGGCTCTGGTGGCCTCGAAGCCGTCCATGACGGGCATGTGGCAATCCATGAGCACAGCGGCATATGTACGGGCCGCGATGGCGGAGATTGCCTCAGCACCATCCGAAGCGACCTCGGCGACGTAGCCCAGTTTGGCGACCATTTCACAGGCGACGAGCTGGTTCACCGCATTGTCCTCCACCACAAGGATCCTCCCTTTGGAGGGCCGGTCCTGCGTCGGAGGCTGCGTAGGTGCGGATGCAGGCCTCGATCTTGGGTTTTCCGCTACGAGCCGCGTCAGGCGGTCGAAGAGTTCCGAGCCGCGGACCGGCTTCGTCAGCCATTCACTGATTCCCGCGCTGGTCATTTCGGTCTTGGACAGCTGGGACCCGGAGGTCAGCATCATCAGCCGGATGCCCTGCAGCTCGGAGTCGCTCGAGAGCTTCTGGGCAAGCTCCAGGCCGTCCATGTCGGGCATGAACATGTCGAGCACGGCAATGTCGAAGGGTTTCCCTTCGGCTGCCGCCTCCTGTGACCGGTCGAGCGCCGTGCGGGCGTCGGCAACCGGTTCCGGTCGCAGGCCCCAGGTGTTCAATTGTGATTCCAAGACGAACCTGTTGGTGGCATTGTCGTCGACGACCAACACACGCAGACCTGCCAGCTGGCTAGGGACCGTGCGGCCGGGAACCGACGCGGGTTCCTCGGCGATCGGCAATCGCAGGGAGAACCAGAACGTGCTTCCCTCGCCGGGAGTACTGGTCAAACCGATGTCTCCGCCCATCACTTCGGTCAGACGCCGGCAGATGGCCAACCCCAGCCCGGTTCCACCGTACCGACGCGTGGTGGAGGCATCCGCTTGCGAGAACGAGTCGAAAAGGCGCGAATGATCCGCAGCGTCGATGCCGATACCGGTATCGCTGACCTCGAATCGCACAAGCGCCGTTCGTGCGTCCTGGTCCTCGAGGGTTACCCGGATGGCAACTTCACCCGACGCGGTGAACTTTACGGCGTTTGAAGCGAGGTTCAACAGCACCTGGCGGATCCGGCCGGCATCACCGACCAATTGCGCGGGCACATCGGGGTGGCAGTACGCGATAAGTTCCAGTCCTTTGCCTTGGGCTGCTTCGGCAAGGAGCGAGGCGACTTCCTCCATCAGGTCCTGCGGATCGAAGGGCATGGTGTCGAGATCGATCTTGCCCGCTTCCAGTTTCGAGAAGTCCAAAATGTCGTTAATCAGGGTCAATAGAGCTCCGGCAGCGGTCTGGACCCCTTCGGCGTACTTGCGCTGCGTCTCATCGAGCGGGGTGTCCAACAACAGTGTTGTCAGGCCGATGACCCCATTCATGGGGGTGCGGATCTCATGGCTCATCGTGGCGAGGAACTCGGATTTCAACCTGCTCGATTCCAAGGCAGCCTCCCGGGCGGCCAACAGCTCCGCTTCCGCGGCACGCCGGGCGGTTATGTCCTGCTCGATGCTCGCAATTCCTATGACCCCCTTTTCGCCGCGGATCGGAGAGACCGTGAGGGACACGGGAACGATGGACCCATCCTTGCGCATCCGGTCTGTTTCGAAGCTGCGGGCCTGGCCGCCATTCCGGACAGCGGCCAGCATCTCATCGTCAGCTTGTAGGTATTCCGGAATGAGGAGCCGGACGTTCTGCCCGGTGGCTTCGGCAGCAGCGTAGCCGTAGAGCTTCTCCGCTGCGGGGTTCCAGCTGGTGATGAGCCCCGTGGGCGTCATGCCGATGATGGCGTCAGCCGACGACTCGACGATCGCCGCCAGGCCCTCCACCTGGGCGAGTGCCTCCCGCGCCTGGTCCTGTGCGCGCTGACGTAAAGTGACGTCACGGAAACTCCAGACCCGTCCCACGATCTCATCCCCGACCTGCTGGGGCCGTGAATAGCGCTCAAACGTCCGTCCGTCATGGAATTCCAGCATGTCCAGGCTCTCCGCACCCGGATCGGCGTACAGTTCCTGGACCTTGCCGATGAAGCCGTCGGGATCCTTGAGCTGTTCGAGGACGAAAGCCAACAACCGGCCGTCGTCGTGGGATTCCATAAGCTCGGCGGGGATGCCCCACAACTCGGCAAAGCGTTCGTTCGCCCCTGCGATTGTGCCGTCCGCGGCGACAACCAGAATGCCGTCGGCCGTGGACTCAAGGGTGGCACGGAGAAGGGAGAGGGCATCGCGCAGCTCGGCATCAACGCGGACGCGGTCACTTACTTCGCGGATGGAGGCTACGAGTTGCAGGTCCGGACCGGCGCCCAGGGGAGCGAAGCTGACCTCAATGGGAAATTCGGCGCCGTCCCGATGGCGTCCGAATAGTTTCAGGTCAGAACCGGCCCGGCGTCCTTCTGGATGGCGCTCGAAGAGGCCCCGGATGTCGACACGATGGCCCTCGAACCGCGCCGGAAGCAGCATCTCATAATGATTGCCGAGCAGCTCGCCACGCGAATAACCAAAAAGCCGCTGCGAATACGCATTACTGAACGTGATCTCACCGTTCGCGTCGATCACGAGCAACGCGTCCGGCACGGCCTCGACCAGTCCGCTCAAAAAGCCGGGCTGATCCAGCGGCCCCATTTCGTTTGTCATTTCGGCCCCCAGAGCTGAACGGATGACAAGCGCGGCCGCATCCGCGGACGCGTGGGGTGTGCCGGGGTGGCCCTCCCATGGACAGATTATCCGGGAAAGCACTCGAAAGCATCAGATATCCGCCAGCTACTTCCGTCCCCTACAACCACCGCTGCCGTTTCGGGAAGGGAACCCGGTCCAAGTCGTTCGCGGCCATGACGGCGGCACCACCGGACCGCGCCCGGGCTTGCTCGGCCAGCCTTCCGACGTCGGGATAGCGCGACGAGAAATGGGTCAAGATGAGCATGCCCGCTTCGGCGGTGGCAGCCAACGCACCGGCCTGTCCGGCAGTGAGGTGACGGTACTGCGCGGCGAGCCCGCCGTCGTCGTCGCTGAAAGTGGACTCAGCCACTAGAAGGTCCGCACCCGTGGCGAGCTCCTCGGCACCGTCGCATGGCGCCGTATCCATCACGAATGCGAAGCTCTGCCCGGGCCTCGGGACGCTCACGTCTTCCAAGCGCACCCCGCCCAGGCTCCCGTCCCGCTGCAGGCGGCCAATATCAGATCCGGTAATTCCGGCCGCCGCGAGCCGCTCCGGCAGAAGGCTGCGTCCCTCGGGCTCCACAACCCTGTAGCCGTACGTCTCGATTCGATGGAGCAGTGGGCGCACTTCCACCCCCTCGGCGATGGCACCGCCACTACCGTGGGGATGAAGCCGGAGGTCGACGCCGGGAGACGCCACGGCCACGAGCGCGCGGATCATGTCCTCCCCGGACGCGGGAAAGTGCAGGTGCACCGGGTGGTCCACCCCGTCCAGGGCCATGCGCGAAATCACCCCCGGGAGCCCGAAACAATGGTCGCCGTGCACGTGGGTGATGCAGATGCGCGTGATCCGGCTGGCCGAGACGCCGGCTTGGATCATCTGCCGCTGGGTACCTTCTCCAGGATCGAAGAGCAGGCCCTCGCCATCCCAATGCAGCACGTATCCGTTGTGGTTGCGGGTCCGGGTGGGGACCTGGGAGGCGGTGCCGAGAACCACGAATTCACGCATGGAACCGAGTGTCTCATTACTTGGCACCATCCAGGCCCCCTCGCTCCGCCCGGCCGGCGCTAGATCGAACCGCCGGAGCTAGATCGAACCGCGGCCGACGGCGGGCGCACGCCCCTCGGCCGGTTCGTCAGCCAGTTCCGCCTCGAGGAGTTCGATACTCGGCAAGCTCGAAGCGAGTTCCTCAGGGAGCGATTCGATGATCTTGCTTTGCCATTCCGATACGCCGATGGGCAGGTTGATTCCCCGCAACGCATACTCGGCCACCACGTTGTTCTTCTCCTTGCAGAGCAGGAGGCCGATGGTTGGCTTGTCATCCGGGTGTGCCAACAGATCGTCAACAGCGGCCATGTACATGCCTAGCTGGCCGACAAATCCGGGCTCAAACTTCACGGCCTTGAGCTCGATCACAACGTAGCAGCGGAGCTTCAAATGATAGAAGAGGAGATCCGCGAAGAACTCATCACCGTTGATTTCCAAACGGACTTGCTCGCCGACGAAGGCGAAGCCTTGGCCCAGTTCCAGGAGGAACTTTTCCACATGCTGGACAAGTTGAAGTTCCAGTTCCCGCTCGTCGCGGCGGTCGGTCATCGCCACGAAGTCGAATACATACGGGTCCTTGGTGGCTTGTTGGGCAAGATCCGAGTCCGCCGGCATCATGGTGTTCTTGAAGTTGGTAATAGCCTGTCCGGAGCGCTCATGGAGGCGCGTTTCGATCTGATGGGCAAGAACGTTGCGCGACCATCCGTGTTCGACGGCGGCCGCGGCGTACCAGAGGCGGGTCGCGGCGTCGTCGAGCTTCTCAAGCAGTGCGATCTGGTGGTACCAAGGCAATGTTGCAAGCGGCGCTTGCAACATTGGGAACTCCGGCCAAGCCTGGGCGAAGGTCTTCATGTAGCGGAGGTTCCTCGGCGAGAACCCCTTCGAACCGGGGAACCGCGTTCGGATGTCCGCCGAGAGGCGGGTGACCACCTTGGAACCCCAGCCTTGCTCCGATTCCCGCTGTGCCAGTTGCCGGCCGATGGACCAGTAGGACGCGAGCAACGTTCTGTTCGCTGCGGAAATGGCCCGTGAGCGTCCTGTGCTTACTTCCCGGGAGACGCTGGCAAGCAGCTCCGGGTACCAGTCCGGCATGGAAGTTCGCGCAGGGGGAGCCGTAAATCCCGCGGCGGGTGCCGTGGGGGTCATTTCCGGTTTCAGTCCATGGCTTTGCACTGGCATCCCTCTTTTGTGGTGGCTCTACGCCGACGACGGTTTGTCAGGCGCTTCGTGAAAAAAGGTATGGGGGAGGGCAGACAATTTAGGAACATCGGCACGGAACCGCCAGGCCGCCCGGTTGGCCGTCCGCAGCCTGTTCCCACGACGGCCCAACGCTCGTAATCTGAATCCTGGGAGGTGGTTCCTGTGGAAGCAGCCCAGGGAGATCGGATCATCATTCATGGCAGAACGGTCGGCGCGTCCGACCGGCACGGCGAGATCATCGAAGTCCGCGGTGCAAATGGTGCGCCGCCGTATTTCGTGCGCTTTGACGACGGCCACGAGACCATCCTGTATCCAGGTGGTGATTTCACGATCGATCACACAAGCGGCGGGCGGTAGGCGCCCGTTCCTCTTCCTTGCCGGTTTGGCGGTCCGCCCGGGCGCGCGGCGCCTGCCGCATCGGGCGGCGGTGGCACCAGAAGATACAGTGGTTCTGAGTTCCACTACCGGACCGGCGAAAGGGCAGGCGTTGAGTATTGAGCTTCCGGACCTTGCGGAAGGCGACTTCTACTACGAATCCCTTGGGGGTGGGCGGTTCCGCTCAACCATCCATGCCCAGGGGGCGTGGAATCCGCACGAGCAGCACATGGCGCCGGCATCGGGCATCCTGGCGGACGCCCTGCTCCGGCATGAGCCGCGCGACGACGTCCGGATGGCCCGGCTCAGCTACGAAATCCTGGGATTGATCCCGGGCGGCGAATTCGAAATCACCACAACCACGCTCCGCCCGGGCAGGACGATTGAGTTGGTGCAGGCGGAACTCTCGGCGGCGGGGCGCGTGGCAATCCGCGCCACTGCCTGGCGCATGGCCACGAGCGACACGAGTGCGGTCGCCGCCGTAGAAGACGCCGCAATGCCCGCCCCGGACGAATGCAAGCCGTGGGACGGTGCCAGCGTGTGGCCTGGCGGCTACATCCGGTCCCTCGAAATGCGGATAGCGGAAGGACACCGGGCCGGCTCGGGAAAGGTCTGGATCCGCACGGAGCATCCGCTCACCGATGCGGCGGACAGCCCCGATGTTGCCAGGCTCGTTGGACTCGTGGACACCGCCAACGGAATTGCCGCGCGCGTCTCACCGGGCAAGAACAGCTATATCTTCCCCAACCTTGACCTGCAGATCCACATGTACCGTGAACCGGCGGGGCAATGGCTCGGCCTGGACAACCTCGTCTCCTTCGGCACTGACGGCATCGGCCTCACGTCCACGGTCCTTCACGACATCAGTGGCCCTTTCGGCCGGGCGGAGCAGATCCTCACGCTGAGGAAGACAGATGGCTGAGGACCTTGCGCGCACACAGCGCAAGCTGACGGTAGTGCGCCAGGAAGAATCGCTTGGCGCCGCCGCTGACCTGGACTTCGGAATCGAGCTCCTCAACCGTGCCCGCAGGGGACTGCTCGGCCCAACGCTGCGGTTGTACCGGCCGCGGCCTACGGTGGCGTTCGGGCAACGCGATGCCAAGCTGCCGGGATTCCAAGCCGCGTCCGAGGCTTGCCGGGACTTGGGTTTCGAACCATTGATCCGCAAGGCGGGCGGCCGGGCAGCGGCCTACCATGAGGGCACCTTGGTGGTCGACCATGTGGAGCCGCACGCCGATGCGATTGCCGGGGCGAAGTCCCGCTTTTCCTTCTTTGGCGAGCTTCTCGCGGGGGCGCTCCGCCGCGTCGGGGTTCAGGCCGCCGTCGGGGAGATCCCGCGCGAGTACTGCCCGGGCGAGTTCAGCGTCCACGGCCTGGATCCCGATTTTCCGACGCACCAGATCAAGCTTGTCGGCACCGCCCAAAGGGTGGTCTCCGGGGGATGGCTCTTCAGCTCGGTGATCGTCGTCGAGAACTCGGCTCCCATCCGCGAAGTCCTCACGGCCAGCTACGCCGCTCTCGGACTCGACTGGGATCCCGCCACTGCCGGGGCGGCAAATGACCTCTTGCCACAACTGGACGTACCCATGGTGCAGGACGCCGTCCTCGCCGCATACGGGGAATACGCCGAACTCATCGACGGCGATTTCCAGAGCCTGCTCCCTCTCGAGAGCACCAGCTCGCCGTCGTAGCCCTCCCGGATGACCCGGCTGCCGAGGATCAGGCGGCGAGGCGCGCTTCGACTTCAGCTGCGGACGGGTTGGTGGCCGCGGTGCCGTCCGGGAAAAGGACCGTGGGTACAGTCTGGTTGCCGCCGTTCAGTTTTTCCACGAGTTCGGCGGTGCCCTCAACCTCTTCGATGTTGATCTCGTTGTAGCCGATGCCCTTGGCGTCCAGCTGCTTCTTCAGACGGTTGCAATAACCGCACCAGGTGGTCGAGAACATGGTGATGGTGCCGGATTCGGGGGTGAAGTCCACGGATTCTCCTGCTGTCGTTGATTTGAACTACTCGCGTCAACGGTAACCCGGCAGGCGCTATTCCTTCGCGCGCATGTGTCACATGACACGCAAGGGCTAATCATGCATATATTCGGCGCGCGGTCCTAGAGCGCTTCCTCGACGGCGACGCCGGACTGGAACTCCCGGCCGTCGGCCTCACTGAAGGCCGTCATCACATGTCCCTGGCCAAGGCCGTTGATCGCCGAGATGGGGAAATGGCCTGTAATGACGTTCCCCGAGTGCTCGACACCCTTGAGGTCGTAGTTCTCCTCGGCGCTTTGGTCGTGGTTAAAGGAAAAGAAGGCGATCGCCTCCCCGTTCATGAATTCGATACCCAGTCTTCGTTGAGAGGAATAATCGGGAGTAGCCGCGACCAGGCCCACAACAAAGGCGCCGGAACCAGGGATGCTTCCCTCGATCTCGAACTTCGCCACGAGCGTGGCTTCCGTGGCGGTGACGCTGGCCTGCTTCAGAAGTGCCTCATGGTTGCTCATGGCTCAATCCTGCTCTGTGCGACCTCCGCCGTCCACCCCTGATCCTCGTTTTGTCAGGCCTTGCCCCGCGCCCGCGCGTGACGCCATCGCCTGAGCCGCAGGAGGCGCAGGACGATTCCCGCTGCGAACATGAGGACGCCCAGGCCTGCCGATAGGGGCGGAAGCGTCGCCACGAGGATCACGCAGGCCAGGGCTCCAAACACCTGGAGCACTTTGGGGTATAGGCGGTCCTGGGCCGGTTGGGTGAACGCGGCAATGTTTGCGACCAGGTAGTAGATGAGCACGCCGAACGAGGAGAAGCCGATCGCGCCCCGCAAGTCGGCAACCGCCACGATCACGCAGATCAGCACGGCCAGGGCGGCTTCGGCCCGGTGCGGGACCCGGTACCGCGGATGGACGGCGGCAAGCCAGTGTGGCAGGTCGTGGTGCCTGGCCATTGCCAGGGTGGTGCGGGCCAAACCGGCGATGAGGGCCAACAGCGCCCCGAGGGAAGCCACCGCGGCTCCTCCGCGGACCACCGGCACCGCCCAGGCGAAGGTCCCGCCTCCGATCGCGGCGGCGAGCGGCGTCGGGGTGCCCGCCACCCGGTCCGGACCGAGCGCGGCAAGGAGAGTCACGGCGATGATGGCGTAGACGACGACGGTGATGCCCAAAGCGATTCCGACGGCACGCGGAATCGCGCGGCGGGTCAGGCCGGCCGTGCGGGTCACCCCGTGATAGTTGACGACGGCGAGGACGGCGACGGCGGCGATGGCTACTGGACGTTCCCATCCCGGAGGGGCTGCGTAAGCGGCGAAAGTCATCGCCATGGCCGCCGCGCTGGCGGTCTTGCCGATGACGAAACCCCAGCCGGCGATGTAGCCGGCCCAGGGCCCCAGCCGTTCACGGCCGTAAATGTAGGTGCCGCCCGACGTCGGGTATGCGGCGGCAAGCTGGGCGGAGGACGTCGCGTTGCAGAATGCCACGGCAGCCGCGACGACGAGCCCGATGAGCAGTCCTGATCCTGCGGCTGATGCGGCGGGAGTGAAGGCGGCGAACACACCGGCGCCGATCATCGAGCCCAGGCCAATTACGACCGCGTCGAAGGTACCCAGCCGACGGGCCAGGGCCTGGGGGTTGCTCATGTGCCTAGGACTTCCCCGTTACTGTCAGGACGATCAGGACGCAGTTCAGTCCCACAATAAGGCCGGCGCTGGTCCACCCGGCAATCCTCAATGCGGTGGAATCCGTGTGGATGCCCATGACCTCGCGCTTGCCGGTGAGGCGGATCAGGGGAATCAAGGCGAAGGGAATGCCGAAGCTCAGCAGGACCTGGCTCAGCACGAGTGCCAGGGTGGGTTCAATGCCCGCGCCGAGAACGAGCAAGGCCGGCATGAGCGTCATCACGCGGCGGAGCAGCAACGGTATGCGGATCTTGAGGAGCCCGCCCATGATGGTCGCGCCCGCGTAGCATCCAACGGACGTTGAAGCCAGGCCCGAGGCAAGCAGACCGACGCCGAAAGCCACTCCAATGACAGGGCCAAGGGCCGAAGTAACGGCGGCATGGGCCCCGGCAATAGTGTCCGTTCCTTCGACTCCCCGGAGGCTGGACGCGGCCAAAAGCAGCATGGCGATGTTCACCACCCCGGCAAGGATCAAGGCGCCGGCGACGTCCATCCGGGTCGTCCTGATGAGCCTCGTCCGTTCAGCGGGGTCCTCCGCGAATCCATGGCGGTCGCGGGCCAGGGCAGAATGCAGGTAGATCGCATGCGGCATGACCGTGGCGCCGAGCATGCTCGCGGCGAGTAGGACCGTATCAGTGCCCTCGAACCGCGGCACCAATCCAGCCAGTACTCCACCGGTCGCAGGGGGATTGACGAAGAGACCCGAAACAAAACCGACGGCGATGACTGCAAGGAGCATCATGATGGCGTACTCAAAGGACTTCTGGCCCCGCGACGATTGGAGCGCCAGGAGCAACATGGAAGCCACGCCGATGATGACCCCGCCCATGAGAAGAGGCAGTCCGAAGAGGAGGTTGAGCGCTACCGCGCCGCCAATGACTTCGGCCACGTCGGTAGCCGCGGCCACCACCTCCGCCTGGACCCAGAACAGCCTGCGGTGGTGGTTTCCCAGGCGTTTGCCGAGTAGCTCCGGAAGGGTTTGGCCGGTGGCCAGGCCAAGTTTCGCCGACTGGTATTGCACCAGGACCGCCATGATGTTCGCCGCCACGAGGACCCAGACGAGCAGGTATCCGTAATTCGCTCCCGCAGTGAGGTTTGCCGCGACGTTGCCCGGATCCACGTAGGCGATTGCAGCCACAAAAGCCGGGCCCAGCAACAACAGCCGGGACTTCCACCGGGGTTTTCCCAGCGGGCGCTCAACCATCGTGGCAGCCATGGTTTCCTCCACTGCGGGGATACGGACATGATGAGGATACCGTTAAGTTAGGCGCACCGAAAAGTACTATTTAGGCCTGGCTGCATCGAAGGCCCCGCCCGGGCTCAGGCGTGGGTGGGTTCTTCCACGAGGGCCGTGGCAATGCTGTCCGCGTCCGCGAGCGCGGCGAGGTACCGTTCGGCATCGAGCGCCGCCGCGCAACCCGTGCCGGCTGCAGTAATGGCCTGCCGGTAGCGGTGATCCACGGCATCGCCGCAAGCAAATACCCCTGCGATGTTGGTAACGGTCGTGGGGGAGTCCACCTTGATGTATCCCTCGGCGTCGAGATCCACCTGGCCTGCCACAAGGTCCGTGCGGGGGACATGTCCAATGGCCACGAATATGCCCGTAGCCGCATGTTCACGTGATTCGCCCGACCGCGTGTCTGTGAGGGTCACCCCGGTGACTTTGGTGTCGCCGTGGATTGCCGTGACGGCGGAATTCCACGCGAAGCGGATTTTCGGATTGTCCTTGGCCCGTTGGGCCATGATCCGGGAGGCGCGGAGTTCTTCCCTGCGGACGACGACGGTCACGGACTTTCCGAACCGGGTCAGGAACATCGCTTCCTCCATGGCGGAATCACCGCCGCCCACCACGATGATGTCCTGCTCGCGGAAGAAGAAGCCATCGCACGTGGCGCACCATGAAACGCCATGCCCGCTCAGTCTCTTCTCCTCGGGCAAACCGAGTTCCTTGTAGGCGGAACCTGTCGCAAGGATCACGGCCGGTGCCTCGTGGCTGTCCCCGGAGCCGGTGACCACGTTCTTCAGGTGCCCGGCCAGCTGAACTTCAGTGACGTCGTCGAACACTATCTTGGCTCCGAAGCGCTCGGCCTGCTCCTGGAGGCCATCCATGAGTTCGGGACCCTGGATTCCGGAAGGGAAGCCCGGGAAGTTCTCAACCTCCGTGGTGTTCATCAGCGCGCCGCCGGCGGTGACTGCTCCGGCAAGGACAAGGGGGTGCAGGCCCGCCCGGGCCGCATAGATTGCCGCTGTGTAGCCAGCGGGGCCGGATCCGATGATGATCAGCTGCTCTTTGCTCATGGGACAAGTGCAACAAGGTCAAGTGGATCAAGCAAGGGCTCGTCGTTCCAGATGCATAATCGTTGGAGCGCGGGCGCCACCTATCCGGCCGCGTCCTCGTGCCCACGGGTGACGAACTGCTCAACGCGCCGATCCGGGACCAGCCAGATCAAGGCCACCACAGTGTACGCCGCGACAGCGAGCAAAGGATGGACAAGGCAGAGACCGAGGCCGGTCACGTAGATAAACGGCGACGACTTCCCTTTCCAGTCCCGGCCGATCGCCCGTGCGAGCGCACCCCGCCGCCCCTGTTGCCTGATCAACGACTGTTGCAGGACAAAATAGGCGACGGCGGCGCACACCAGGTTGAAACCGTACGCCAGTACGGGGACCTCGGCGAAGCCCGAGTCATCCATCCACCGCGTGCTGAACGGGAAGAGGGAGATCCAGAACAACAAGTGCAGGTTCGCCCATAGAATCCGGCCGTTGACGCGGTCAGCCAGATGGATCATGTGGTGGTGGTTGTTCCAGTAGATCCCCACGTAGACGAAGCTGAGCATGTAGCTAAGGAACGTAGGAAATACGCCGAGCAAGGCATTCCAGCTCGGCTCCGGGGGGACCCGCAACTCAAGCACCATGATGGTGATGACGATGGCCAGGACGCCGTCGCTGAATGCCTCGAGCCGGTTCTTGTTCACAGGATTGCCTTCATGGGGCCATCATCGTCGGCGCGGACGCCTATGGCCAAACTGACGTTAAGCCAGCCCTTCGCACCTAGCCCAGCGTGGACGTGTCAATGACAAAGCGGTACCGCACATCGGAGGCGAGGACGCGCTCATAGGCATCGTTGATCTTGCCGGCCGGAATGACCTCGATTTCGGCTCCCAGTCCATGCTCGGCGCAGAAGTCGAGCATTTCCTGCGTCTCCCGGATGCCGCCGATCATGGAACCGGCGAAGGACCGGCGTCCGCCGATGAGCGCGAACGCGTTGACCGGCAGCGGTTCAGCCGGGGCGCCCACGTTCACCAGGGCGCCGTCGAGGCGCAGCAATTGAAGGTAGGAGCTGATCTCGAGCGAGGCGCTGACCGTGTTGATGATGAGGTCGAACGAGCCCGCCAGTTCCTCGAAGGTGGCCGGATCGGACGTGGCGTAGTAGTGGTCCGCGCCCAGGCGCAGTCCGTCTTCCATTTTCTTCAACGACTGGGACAGGACCGTGACTTCGGCGCCCATTGCGTGTGCGAGCTTGACGGCCATGTGTCCCAGGCCGCCGAGCCCGACGACGGCGATCTTCTTTCCGGGTCCGGCACCCCAATGCCGGAGCGGCGAATAGGTGGTGATCCCTGCGCACAGCAGGGGAGCGGCGGCGTCGAGGTCTATCCCTTCGGGGATCCGCACCACAAAGTCCTCGGTCACCACGACATGCGTGGAGTAGCCGCCCTGCGTGATGGTCCCGTCCCGGTCAACGGCGCCGTAGGTGCCGGTCATGCCTTTCAGGCAGTACTGCTCTTCGCCCTTGCGGCAGTTCTCGCATTCGCGGCACGAATTGACCATGCAGCCGACGCCGACCCGGTCGCCGACCTTGTGGCGGGTGACTTCGGAACCGATTCCGGTCACGATGCCGGCGATTTCGTGTCCCGGTGCGAGTGGGTAGGACTGCGGTCCCCAGTCGCCGCGGACGGTGTGGATGTCTGAATGGCAGATGCCCGCGTTCTTGATCTCGATCAGTACGTCGTGGGCGCCGACGTCGCGGCGCTCGATGGTGGTCGGAACGAGGGCTTCGCCAGCGGACGGGGCAGCGTATGCATTGACGGTGAGCATTTTTCTCCTGTTGGTGGACCGAGGATTGGCACTATCCATCCAACAGGAGAATGCCGGGTCGAGGGGGTCCCTGCTGGTAGGTGTTCCGGCAGGGACCCCCTCAAGGGAATCGGATGCGTTGCAGGCTAGCTGGCGCCGAGGAAGATCGGGTTGGTCAACGCCGCCATGGGGCCGAGGGGGATGACGGATCCCATTTCGGTGCCGCTGCCGGATGTGCCGTCGAGCTTCGGGTGCCGGACCTCGGTGCGCACGTAGGCCGCGAGCTGCGGGGTGGTAATCCACGTGCTCGTTCCTTGGCCCGAGGCGGGAAGCGTGATCTGCTGGGTCTGTCCTTCATCCGTGATAAAGCGCACGACGCCGTTCGGCACGCCGGAGACTTTCGCCGTCACGGTGACGCGGGCGTCCTTGGCGACGTTGAGCCGCTCGCCAACCGTGGCGCTCTTGCCGCCGGACGTGACCTGGAAGTCCACCGAGACGTCAGCCGACTCGGCGATCCAGCTACGGCCCTTGCGGATGCCGTCGAGGATGGCATCGCGGGACAGTGCCGCGGCGTTGACCACGTTGTGCGGGAAGCCGATGACCTGCGGGACGCTGTGGGCGTCGCTGTTGCCCATGGCCGGGAGCCACCGCTCACCCTTGCGTACGGATTGGGCGAGCATCGAATCCCAGGTGCTAACGGAGGTTTCGTCGTCCAGGGTCCAAGGGCCCGTCCATACCTCGACCGCGTCGGCGTCGTCATATCCGAACTTCCAGCGGCAGGCGACATATGGGCAGTACGGGTGGGCCGGAACAACAATGCCGCCCGAGGAGTGGATGCGCTTGGCTTCCTCTTCGAACCCCTTGTCACGGGCACGGTAGCGCCAGTCGATCCATTCGCCCGGCTCCAGGCCGAGCGCGAGGTAGTGGCCGTTTCGCGTGGTGACTTCTTCACCGGTGAGGATCAGCAGATCATTGCCGGCGAGCGGGCCCCAGGCGCCGTGCGATGCCGGGGTGTTGTGGTCCGTGGAGATCATGAAGTCGAGGTGCGCGGCGCGGGCGCCGGCTGCCACCTCGGCGGGGGTGCGCTTTCCGTCCGAGTAGACAGTGTGCAGGTGCGCGTCGCCGCGGTACCAGCCTGCGCCGCGGCCGGCGATCTGCTGCGGCGGGTACTGGGGCTTGTAAGGGGCGGCGTCGGGTCCGTACTCAAGGGTGACGTTCACGGTGTAGTCCAGGCCCTGCTCGGCCACCTGGTACGGGCCGAGAACAATGTTCCACGTGCCCTTTCCGATCGGCCCTGGCAGGTAGCCCGGCGTCGTTTCGCCGGCGGTGATGCTGAATTCGGTGCGGAAACCGCCGGACCAGCCGCGGAATCCCTTGCCGGCAAGATCGGTGCCCTTCTCATCGAAGATTCCGATGTCGCAGGCGTTCGAGAGAAGGCCGGGGGTCACCTGGGGCTTGTTGTAGGAGTATGAAACGCTGATTTTGTTGACGCCCGCCGGGACCTCGATCGGCAAGTAGACGAAGTCGGCTGCGCCCGGATCGAGATGTCCGGTGATCGTCTTGGTCTTGCTGGTGCCGGTATCGGCTGCAGCGAACGAAACCGGGGCCAGGGTCAGGGCCGCGCCGGTCAGTGCAGCGGCCAGGAAGCCGCGACGGGAAGGGGAAAAGGAGACATTGTCGCCCTCATGGGCTTTGCATGGTGAAGTCACTCGCTCGATACTGCACTTCGTTACTGAACAGTAGGCAACGGAACCGAAAACGCAGCATGAAGGCCCGAGCTACGGCAAGCGGAGTCCATCCAGTGGACGCATCATCGTTTGCCCTTGCCACGAGCCATGCCCGGGCTTACTGTTTCTGGCATGCACCAGGTCTGGGGCGACGGCGCAAAACTTTCCCATGTACCGAACAGGACGGTGTGTTCCAGATGTGCGATATCCCGGGTTTACTCGTTCGTCTTGAAGCCGAAGACCTCACGCGATTGCGCGAGGCAGGCACGGAAAACCCCTTGGAGCCGGGGATGATCGCCGCTATCGATGCCGCAGCCGGCGGCCCGGGCGAGGGCCGCGGTTACTACGTGGTCAAGGGTTCCCTTTATCCGGTCGAAGCCAGGGAATACCACCTCAGGGAGGATGTGGCGGAGGCGCTGCTCGCATCAGAAGGAACTTCTGCGGGCGTCGCCTCCTAGGACTCGCCGAAAGCCGCCCGCCGAGGAGGAAGGCGCCCGCGCGGGCCCAGCTTTATCCCTTACCCTGCCATCGTCCGTCCTGTCATGGTCCTCGGCGGTTGCGCGGCTTTCGCGGCGGCGGTTTCGCGGGCGAGGAAGGCTCCGAGCTCGCCGATGGTGCTCATCAAAGGCGCGGGGAAGACGACCGTGGTGTTCTTGTCCACGCCGATCTCCACCATGGACTGCAGGTTGCGCAGCTGCAGGGCCAAAGGGTGGGCCATCATCGTGTCCGAGGCCATGCCAAGTGCGGCGGCGGCCAGGGACTCGCCTTCGGCGGCGATGATCTTGGCGCGCTTCTCACGCTCGGCCTCGGCCTGGCGGGCCATGGCGCGCTCCATGCTGTCCGGCAGCTGGATGTCCTTGAGTTCCACGAGGGTCACCTCGACACCCCATTCCAAGGTCAGTCCATCCAGGATCTGGCGGATGTTGGCATTGATGACATCCGTTTCCGCGAGCGTTTCGTCAAGTGTGTGCTGGCCCACCACCTTGCGCAGCGTGGTTTGTGCGATCTGGTCGATAGCGGCGTAGACATTTTCGATGGCAAGGACGGACTTGATGGCGTCCACCACCCGGAAATAGGCGACGGCGGAAATGTCCAGGCTGACGTTGTCCCGCGTGATGATGCCCTGTGACTGGATAGGCATGGTGACGATCCGCAGCGAGACTTTCCGCAGCCTGTCGATGAACGGAATGATGATCACAAGCCCGGGGGTCCGCAGCCCCTGGATCTTCCCAAGCCGCAACAACACACCCCGCTCATACTGGGTGACGATGTGCACGGCCATCGAGAACCAGATGACCAGCAGGACTATCAAGACAATCAGCCAGGTGATGGCGTCCGCTGTCATGGCCGCACACCGGCTTCCTCGCATAGTGCTGACGCGTTCATGGCGGAAATCCTTAGGTTGCAGTGGAGGGAAAAGGGAGCCCACTTTCCGCAACGAGGCAGGCGAGCCCGCTTGTGTTGTATCTCCAGTAAATACCTTGGACCCGCCTTGTTATAGGGCCTAGGGGCCTGTCCGGGTGCCGGCCCACGAGGGCCAAGTCCAGTGGAAACCCGAGTGCCCCAAACAAATGAAAGGAACGTCCCCAACGGGGACGTTCCTTTCAATTCCGTGGTTTAGACCCTTTCGCGGGTCCGGTCGATAACCGGCTCCGGATCGTTCGTGAACTCACGGTGGCGGCGTGGGAAGGCCCAGAACGTGAAATCCTTCGCGTCCACCTTCGGCTCAGGGCGTTCCTTGGGTTCCTGTGAGGCATCTTTCCTGGTGTCCCGCCGGAAATCCTTGTTGTAGCCGTAGCACATCACAGACCTCCTTCTTGCAACTGCCTTTTAATCGTCCTCCTGATTCGGCGAGCAGTCCACCTTTCAGGGGCGCATCCGCATCTATGCACAATGGAGGGGTGAAATCCCCGATCGCTTCCCGGAACGCCGCGCTCGCATACCGCCCTTTCGACCTGGATGCGATCGGCGCGGGACTCGTCTTCGGAGAATCACTGCGGGAACTCGCCGAAGCCCTTGACGCCGGCGGAAGCGCGGGAACCGCCGTCGTGCAAGCGCCCCCGGGGACCGGAAAGACGACGCTCGTTCCGCCCCTGCTTGCCAACGCCCTGCTTGCCGGCACCGTGCGCGCCAACGGCGCCAGCAGCGTGCCCGCCAACGGCGGCGGCACCGGAGGGGAGCGTCCCCGGGTGATGGTGACCCAACCACGACGGGTCGCCGCACGCTCAGCCGCACGGCGACTCGCCGCCCTCGACGGCAGCCGGCTCGGCGAGCGCGTCGGGTACACCGTCCGCGGCGAAAGCCAGGCAGGTCCCGGTACCATCATCGAGTTTGTCACGCCCGGAATTCTCCTCCGCCGACTGCTCGCGGACCCGGGGCTCGAGACCGCCGGGGCCGTGATCCTCGACGAGGTTCACGAACGCGGCCTGGAGACAGACCTGTTGCTCGGAATGCTCATCGAAGTCCGGGAGCTGCGGGAGGACCTGACCCTCGTCGCGATGTCTGCCACCCTGGACGCGCCGCGGTTTGCCGCCCTGATCGGGGGCGGAGCAGGAAAGCCCGACGGCGGCGCGGCAGCACCCGTCGTCGACTGCCCGTCCGCGCTTCACCCCTTGGAAGTGAACTGGGCCCCGGCAGCAGCTCCACGATTGGACGGGCGCGGGGTGACCCGCGCGTTCCTGGACCATGTCGCGGACACGGCCGCGGCGTCGTACACAGATGCGCACGCAGCCGATCCGGACATCGACGCCCTCGTGTTCGTCCCGGGTGCGTGGGAGGTCGCATATGTTGCTTCCCGGCTGCGTGCCCGCCTGAGTTCGGGGATGGCGGACCTGGAGGTACTGGAGCTTCACGGGCAGGCAAGCCCCGCCGAACAGGACCGTGCGGTCTCCGGCCGTGAGCCCGGCGGATCTCCCCGGATTGTCGTCTCCACGGACCTCGCGGAATCGTCCTTGACCGTTCCCGGAGTCCGGCTCGTCATCGATTCGGGGCTGTCACGTGAGCTGCGGCGCGACGCCAACCGCGGCATGTCGGGCCTCGTCACGGTCTCCTGCTCCCGGGCTTCCGCCGAACAACGCGCCGGACGCGCTGCACGCCAGGGCCCTGGACGGGTGGTCCGCTGCTACGAGCACAAAGCTTATGCTGCCGCGCCCGCCCACCCCACACCGGAAATCGCGGCTGCCGACCTGACCGGCGCCGCGCTCGTCCTGGCCTGCTGGGGATCACCGGGCGGCCGGGGGCTGGCACTTCCGGACGTTCCGCCCCGGGCAGCAATGGATGACGCGATCGAGGTCCTTCGGGAACTCGGCGCGATAGGACCGGACGGGCTAGCCACGGACACGGGAAAGACCCTGGCCAAAATCCCCGCCGATCCACGACTGGCCCGCGCGTTGCTGGATGGTGCCGCCGCCGTCGGGACCGCCGCGGCTGCCGAAGCGGTCGCCCTCGTAGCAGGTGACCAGCGGGCTCCGGGAGCAGACCTGACGCGCCTCCTGGCCGCCCTCCGGACAGGCAAGGATCCGGCCGCCCGGCGTTGGGCGGAGGATGTCCGCCGGATGGAGGCGATCGCACGCCGGGAGGGATCCGCCGTCGGGCATTCCGGGACCGCAGCGCCTGGCCTGCCTTCACCCGCGGATCCAGCCGAAGCGTTGGGGTTCGTCGTCGCGCTCGCGTTCCCGGACCGAGTGGCGCGCCGCGTGCCAGGCACCGGCCCTGAACGCTACCTGCTGACTTCCGGAACACGCGCCGGACTTCCCACGGGCAGTCCGCTCGCCGGGCACGATTGGCTCGCCGTGGCTGAGGTGTCCCGTGCGGAGGGCCGGGACGCGGCAGGCACAGGCGCCGTCATCCGTTCAGCCGCGCCCTTGGCGGCGGATGCGGCGGAAGCTGCCGCGAGCCACCTCCTGAGCGACACGGTGCAAGCTGAATTCAAGCAGGGCCGGGTCACCGCCCGGCGGGAACGGCGGCTAGGAGCGATTCTGCTTTCGACGACGCCCGTGCGACCCTCCGTCGACGACGGGCGCGCCGCCGTAGCCCGCGCCCTGGCGGAAGAAGGTCTCGGGACCATCGGATGGTCGGACGCAGCCGATGCCTTGCGCCGGCGGCTGGCTTTGCTGCACAGAGCCGTGGGCGATCCATGGCCGGACGTCTCCGAACCGGCGCTGCTGGCCCGGCTGGATACCTGGCTTTCGCCGGAGCTCGAAGCAATCGCCGGGGGCGCTTCGACAAGCACTATCGATCTGGCCGAGCCGTTGCGCCGGCTTGTGCCGTGGCCCGAGGGAGCCCGCCTCGCTGAGCTGGTGCCGGAATGGCTTGAGGTGCCGAGCGGTTCCCGGGTGCGGATCGACTACCCGGACGCGGCGGACGACGGCGGCCGGCCGGTTGTGGCGGTGAAATTGCAGGAGTGCTTCGGCTGGGCTGCGACGCCGCGTTTGGTCGGCGGACGCGTGCCGGTGCTGTTCCACCTTCTTTCTCCGGCCAGGCGACCGCTGGCCGTGACCGATGACCTGGCCTCCTTTTGGTCCGGCGCCTATGCCCAGGTCCGGGCGGAAATGCGCGGCCGCTATCCAAAGCATCCCTGGCCCGAGGATCCGTGGACGGCCCCCGCCACGGCTCGAACCAAGCGGACAATGTGACCCTCTGGTGATCACAGCAGCCTGTGAGGCGCTCACAGGCTTCTTCTTTAGGATGCCACGGTGATGAACATCGAATTGCGACCTGCTGACCTGGCCAACGACTGGTGGCAGGCGGTGCTCCGGGGATTCACCACGCAAGGTGTCCCGACCCTCGCAACCCCGGTTGTCCTGGGCATAATCGCCGCGGCCGTCGTCCTCAGTATCCCGCGGGCCACGTGGCGGTGGTTCGGCCTCTACGTCACCTTCGTGCATGAACTCGGCCATGCCTTCGCCGCGCTCATGACGGGGCGCTTTGTCCACGGGCTCCGTATCGGGCTCGACCACTCCGGACAGCTCCTGAGCAGCGGGCGCGGCAAGTTCGGCGCAGCCTGGTCCGGTTTCTGGGGGTATCCGAGTCCCGCGGTGGTAGGCGTGGCGCTGATCTGGTCCGTCTCGGCAGGGCGCTCGGGTGCGGCCATGTCCATCGGTGCGCTGGTGCTGCTGATCGCACTCATCTTTTTGCGGAACTTCACCGGAATCTTCGTGGCGCTCGTTAGCGCGGCGACCGCACAGTTGCTTGTCATGTTCGCCAGCGACTCGACGGTGAGCCATGTGGTGCTCGGACTCGGGATAGCCCTCGTGGTGGGCGCTGTGCGGGATTGGTTCAAAGTTGCTGCCGTTCACGTGCGTCGGCGGGACCGGCTCGCGTCGTCGGACGCCTATATCTTGGCCCGTTCCACGGGGGTGCCGTCCTTGCTGTGGTTGGTGGCATTTGCCGTTGTCATCGGGGCAAGCGCGCTCTTTTCCATCCGCGTGGTGTGGGGCATGCTCGCCTAAGTCCGTGGTTTCGGCGCAGAGCGGGCCGATTGCTCTTGCCGTGCGCCGGTGCAGGGTGTGGAATCGGTTAGCAAAGGACGCGGCCGATCCGGCTTCTACTCCAGGAGGTGCTCATGTCGGTGAAAAGCCCGGGCAGTGCGGCCAAGGGATCGAGCCGGACAAACCCCGATCTTCGACGCGCGGACGCTTCCTCGGCGCCTGCCGATCGGCCCGAAAACATCCGGAACGTGGTCTTGATCGGCCGCTCGGGTGCGGGAAAGACAATGCTCGTCGAATCACTCCTTTACGCTGCCGGGGTGGTGACCCGCATGGGTTCGATCGTGGATGGCACCACCGTGGGCGACTCGGAAGCGACGGCCATCCACCAGCAGCGATCCATCGGGCTGTCCGCCGCGCCCCTGGTCTTCGACGACATCAAAGTGAATCTCCTCGACACCCCGGGTTATGCCGATTTCATGGGAGAGCTGCGCGCGGGGCTCCGCGCCGCGGATGCGGCGCTGTTCGTGGTGTCGGCGGTTGACGGCGTCGATGCCGGCACCATTGCCCTCTGGGGTGAATGCGAGCGCGTTGGCATGCCAAGGGCAGTGGTCATCAGCCGGCTTGACCATCCGCGGGCGAACTATGACGCCGTACTCGCTGAATGCCGGGCCGCCTTCGGCGACTCCGTCCTTCCTTTGTATGTACCGGTGCGCAACGCCGACGCCGTTTCGGGAGTGCTCGGGCTGCTTTCGGGCTCGGTATCGGAGTACACCGCCGGGGAACCACGGCCCGCTGTCCGGGCTGCGACAGCAGCTGAACTGGCTGGCGCGGAAGGTCTGCGCGGGGAACTTATCGAGGGCATCATTTCCGAGAGCGAGGATGAGACCTTGATGGACCGGTACCTCGGCGGCGAGGACGTCCCGATCGATACCCTCGTGGAAGATTTGGAGACCGCGATTGTCCGGGGGACGTTCTTTCCGGTGCTGGCCAGCTCTTCCATGACGGGAGTCGGCACGGCCGAGTTGCTTGAAGTGCTGACCCGCGCGTTTCCGCCTCCGACTGAGCGAAGCCTCCCCACGGTTACCGACCTGGGCGGGACGCCCTTGGAACCCTTGGAATGCGATCCGGACGGTCCGCTCCTTGGCGAAGTGGTGCGCACCACCGTTGACCCGTTTCTGGGACGGGTGTGCCTTGTCCGGGTCTTCTCAGGCACGCTTCGCGAGGACTCCGCCGTGCATGTGGGCGGCCACGGCCAGGCCGAGCGAGGGCACCCCGACCACGACAGCGACGAGCGCATCACCCACCTTTACTCACCGTTGGGGTCAACCCTGCGTCCGGTACAGTTCGCCGTGGCCGGGGACATCTGCGCACTGGCGAAGGTGGCGAGCGCCGAAACGGGAGACACGGTTTCCGCACGCGAGGCTCCGCTGCTTGTGGAGACCTGGGACATGCCCGAGCCGCTGATGCCGGTGGCGATCGAGGCGGCCTCGCACGGCGATGAGGATGCGTTGTCAAAAAGCCTGGCCAAGGTGGCGGCCGGAGATCCGACCCTGAGGGTGGAGCGCAACTCGGAGACGCACCAGCTGGTCCTGTGGTGCATGGGCGAGGCCCACTCGGAGGCAGTCCTGGACCGCTTGCGCGAGCAGGGGGTGAAGCTGCAGACCGTGGACGTCATCACGCCGCTCCGGGAGACCTTTGCTGCCCCGGCCGCCGGCCACGGACGCTACGTCAAGCAATCCGGCGGCCACGGGCAGTACGCGATCTGCGATATCGAAGTGGAACCACTTGAACGCGGGGGAGGCTTCGAATTCGTCGACAGGATTGTTGGCGGGGTCATTCCCGCCACGTATGTTGTTTCGGTCGAGAAGGGCGTCCGCGCCCAGATGGGCAAAGGGGTTCGGGCCGGTTTCCCGGTAGTCGACATCAGGGTGGTCCTGGTGGGCGGCAAGACACACAGCGTCGATTCGTCGGACGCCGCTTTCCAGGCCGCCGGGGCGTTGGCGTTGCGGGAGGCCGCCGCGGCGGGCAGCATTCAACTGCTTGAACCGATTTCGGCCGTGACGGTTTTGGTGGCCGACGAGCACGTAGGCGCGGTCATGAGCGATCTGTCCTCCCGCCGCGGACGCGTCACCGGGACGACGTCCGTGGGCGGAGAGCGCACCGAGATCAGCGCAGAAGTTCCGGAACAGGAATTGCTGCGGTACGCAATCGTCCTGCGGGGACTGACGGCGGGCAGCGGCCGTTTCCGCCGGGAGTACTTGCGGCACGAACCGTTGCCCCCAGGCTTGGCCGTTGCGTCGGCCAAAGCCTGAGCCTCAGCCGTTCTTGCGAAGAAACGCCGATACCGGTGCCGCCAATGATGCCCCGACGTCCTCGGCGCTCTTTTTGACTCCCGCGCGTGCAAAGGAATGGTCGCCGCCTTCCCACCACTCGATGGTGGCGGTGGGTCCGATCCGGGCCACCACGTTTTCGAGGAGGTCGGGCGTCGCGAAGGTGTCCCGGGTGCCCTGCAGGAAGAGCATCGGAAGCGTGAGCCCGTAAAGGTGCTCGTCACGGAGTTTCTCCGGTTTTCCCGGCGCGTGCAGGGGGTAGCCGAGATAGACGAGTCCCGCGGCGGGCATGCCCTCGGCTACTGCCATCGATGCCATGCGGCCGCCAAAGGACTTGCCTGCTGCCCACAGCGGTTCGCCGTCTGATCGGGACGCGGCTTCCGCCATGACGGCCCGCCATGCTGCGATCGCCGCGGGCGGCCGGTCGGGGAACTTCTTGCCGGCTTCCCGGTAGGGGAAGTTGAAGCGCAAGGTGGCGACGCCGTCGTCATTCAAAGCGTGCGCGAGGCCGGCCAGGAACGGATGCTCCATGCCCGCCCCGGCTCCGTGGGCGAGAACGACGGTCGCGGCCGGTTTGTCCGGCCGGGCATAGATACCGGAGATCGGTGTGCCGTCGACGTCGATCGTGACAGGGGATTCGGCGGTACGCATGCTCACTCGAATCGGGAGGGATCGCCGGTGCCGCGCCTGACCACTTCCGCGGTGCCGCTCGAGAAGTCCACCACCGTGGTGGGCTCCGCGCCGGTGTCTCCGGAATCGATCACGGCTTCCACCAGGTTGTCCAAGCGTTCCTTGATCTCCCAGCCTTGGGTCAACGGCTCCTCCTCGTCGGGCAGCAGCAAGGTGCTGGACAGGAGCGGCTCGCCCAGTTCGGCAAGCAGGGCCTGGACAAACCTATGGTCGGGAATCCGAACGCCCACCGTCTTCTTTTTGGGGTGCAGGAGCCGGCGGGGCACTTCCTTCGTGGCGGGCAAGATGAACGTGTAGGCACCCGGCGTGACTGCCTTGATGGTTCGGAACACATCGTTGTCGATCATGACGAACTGTCCGAGTTGCGCGAAGTCCTTGCACACCAACGTGAAATGGTGCTTGCTGTCCAGGTGCCGGATGGAGCGGATCCGGTCAAGGGCTTCCCTGTTGCCGATTTGCGCGCCGAGCGCGTAACAGGAATCGGTGGGATACGCGATGAGGCCGCCGGACCGGAGGATGTTCACTACCTGGGCGATTGCGCGTGGTTGGGGGTCCTGCGGGTGGACGTCGAAGAATCTTGCCATGCCATGAGCTTACGGGCAGGCAGTTGTTCAGGACAGGACGTCCTTGCTCGTGAACCTGCCGTAAGCCAGTGCGCCGGCCGCCACAATGTAGGCCGCCTGCAGGAGGGCATTGTTGCCGAAACTTGTCCACGAAACTGGTTGCCGCAAAAGATCCGCGAAGCCCAGCCAGTAGTGGCTGAACAGCCACGGGTGCAGCCACTCCAATTGCGGCAGGTTGTCCGCAACCTGCGACACTACTGACAACACCACGGTCGCAGCCATGGCTCCGACCGGTACGTCCGTAAAGGTCGAAATGGCCAGCCCGATGGCGGACAGGCCCAACAGCGACACAGCGATATACGCGGCGATCAGCAGGGAACGCACCAGGGATTCGCCGACGCCGACAGTGTCGCCGGAGAGCAGTGTGACGGGACCCACCGGGAAAAGTGCGACGCCGGCCAGCGCGCCGGCGGCGGCCACCGTCAAGGTCGCTGCCAGGCAGAAGGCCGCGGCGGACACGTACTTGATCAACAAGAGGCGGACGCGTCCGGCCGGGGCGACGAGAAGGTACCGGAGGGTGCCCAGGTTCGCTTCACCGGCAACCGTGTCGCCCGCAACCACTCCGACCGTGAGGGGAAGGAACAAGGGTACGGAGACGGTCATTGCCGTGACGGCGACGAAAAGTCCGTTTTGGGTGATGCGGTCCAGGAATGGCGGACCACGCCCCGGTGCCACGGGATGGGAACTCAGCTTGACTGCCGCGGCGATGAGGAGGGGGATCGCCGCGAGCGCCAGAAGCATGGCCCATGTGCGCAGCCGCCTGAACAGCACCGAGAGTTCGGAGGCCATGAGGGACCACGAACTTGATGGCCGGGCGTCCGGCGCGCCGGTCATGACTTCGGTTCCACGTTCAGCCGGCAATGTCGAACCCCTCTCCGGTCAGGGAGACGAAACGTTCCTCCAGGCTGGCGTTCTCCACCCAGAAACCCCGGACCCGTACGCCGTTGGACACCAGGGCAGCCACGATCGCCTCCGGAGCCACGTCGTGCCCTGCGGGGCCGGTAGTGACGAGGCTCCGGCCGTCGCTTGCATAGGAGCCCGGCTGCGGGGGCGACAGTTCCGATTGCAGGCCCAGCCTGGTCAGGACACGGACGGCGGCCTCGATATCGGGCGTATGGAGCCGGACCGTGGCTTTTCCTGCCGCGCGCAGTTCGTGGAGTGTTCCTTGGGCTACGAGCTTGCCGACGCTCATGACGCCCACATGGGTGCACATCTGCTCCACTTCCGCGAGGAGATGGCTGGAAACGAACACGGTGGTACCCCCGGCGGCCAGGGAGCGGACCAAGCCGCGCACCTCGCGGGTCCCTTGCGGATCCAAGCCGTTGGTCGGTTCGTCCAGGACGAGCAGTTCCCTCGGTCGCAGCAAGGCATGCGCAATGCCAAGCCGCTGCTTCATTCCGAGGGAATAGGCTCGGACTTTCTTGGCGGCGGCATGGGACAAGCCCACCCTTTCGAGGGCTTCGTCCACGCGGGCGGCCCTTGTCCGCGGGGAGGCGTGGAGGTCGGCGCTGTCCAAGCGGCGAAGGTTCGCCGCCCCGGACAGGAAAGGGTAGAAGGCCGGCCCTTCCACGAGCGGCCCCACACGAGGCAGGACGGTTGCAAGTTGGCTTGGCATCTCGCCGCCGAGGACCCGGATGTGGCCGCTGCTGGCGGATGCCAAACCAAGCAGCAAACGGATGGTGGTGGTCTTGCCTGAGCCATTCGGGCCGAGGAAGCCAAAGACTGAACCGCGCGGCACCGCCAGATCGACGCCATCGACGACGGTGCGGTGCCCGAAGCGTTTGCTGAGGCCATCCGTCTCTATTGCCAGGTCAGCTGGCGGCGATCCCTCCGTCATCTTGCGGCGGCTACGGCCTGCAACCGCTCAAGTGGCACCATTCCCGCAAAGACGCGGCCGTCGTCGAGCATCAAGACAGTCACCAGGCTGGTCGTCAATGCGCGGCCACCCGCTACCGGCTGGGTGAGCTGCGCCAACATCGGCGCCGAACGGACGTCTGCCGGCACGGTGCCCGGGGGCAGGGCGACCACTGCGTCCCAACCGGTGCCCGTGACTGTTGGCCGGACGGCTGGTGCCTTCACCGGCGGCGGCTGGCCGGACTTGCCCGGGAGGCCATGCAGTTGCGGTGTTGCCTTCTCTTCGACGGCGGCACCCCGGGGCGGGGTGAAATTGAACAAGGCGGCGTCTGGCGCCGACAGGGTCACGTCACTGAATGCGATCGAAAAGGCCGCTGCGGCGTGGTCCCGTGCCCGCACGTCGACGCCGAGCGGCAGGCCCGTGGCGGAGTCGACGGCGACTGTCACGGAATCGACGAGCGTGCCGGTAGTGCGCGGTTTGATTACCAATTGGTAGGCGGTGCGGCCTGCCACCGTGGTTCCATCGCCCACGGTCACGTCAGTGGTGGGCCCGACGGCGGCGAGGAAGTGCCGGGCGACGGCGTCAGGCGTGGTCAGTCCCGGAGCCGGCGTCGCGTGCGGGGCCGCCGTGCGCGCAGGCTCTGCGGGCGCCGTCATGTGTGCCGCCGTGTTGTCGGCCGAGTTGTAGAGCCAGAGATCGCTGCCGTTGCGGACGAGGTCGCGCTCGGCGAGCATATCCATCACCTGGAACCTGGCCTTGGCAGGGCCGTCCAGGTAGACACGAACCGTGTGCGAACCGCTCAAGAGCTCCATGACCGAAGCGGGGCCTTGGGTTGCCTTTGGTCCGGCGGAGGGAAGCTGGGGGAGCCCCAGATCGGAACTTTGCTGAAGTGTCCCGGACAGGGCATGGACGTCGGCCCGGCCGATCATCGCAATGACTTCCTCAGCCGTCTTGTGCGGCAGGCTGGTCGCGGCTCCTGCCTGGTAGGAACCAGCCAGGGCCGCCGCGGCCAGGGCTGCCGGAACCAGCGCGGCCGGCAACCAACGGAACCATGGGCGGGTCATGGCAACCTCGCGAACCATCCACCATCGGAGAAGCTCATGGTTCCAGCGTACGCCTGGTACCTGAAGGGATCACCTGCCATCGCCCCTAAGCTTCCAGCGTCCTCCGCACGAAGTCCGCGCTCGGCCCTGAATAGGCGGCCACGAGGCGCTCGAACAGGGCGATTCCCGCCATGCCGGGCCAATCCACGGGAAGGAATTCCGCCGGCAGCCCCGGATCAAGGTACGGAATGATCCGCCAGCGGTCGATGCACCGGACATAACGGGCGAAGGCCTCGGCCGGGCCCGCGCCCCCGTCGGCACTGTTGCCTCTGCCGCCGTCGTCACTGCTGCCCCTGCCGCCGTCGTCTCGGCCGCCGTCGTCGGACGCCGTGCCGTGGTGCCTGATGAAGTCGCGATGCAGTTCCGCCACCGCCTCGAGGTCCCACCAGGTGGATGCGGCCTCGCGGAGGCTGCCGCCCACCATGGGGGTGTCCGTCACGAACACCGTGGCCATGCCGCGCAACTCCAGGTCCTCAAGGATTTCCTCGACTTCCTCCCGCAGCGGGTCCGGGCAGATCCACAGCCCTGCTGCCACCGTGCCGCAGCCAATCCAGTGCAACCGCCGCCGCAACTGGTGCCGCTTTTCCCGTTCCGTTTCCGGAATGGAAAAGGACACGAGGCACCAGCGGTCCGCGGGGGACATCAGGCGGGGGGTGAAGATCCGCCGGTCGCCGCGGGCGAGCATTGCTGCCGCGCCCTCGGTGACGGCGAAACCGGGAACGCCCTGGCGCAGCTGCGGAAGGACGATGTCCTTTTTCTTCAACCGTGACAAGGCCGTGCGGGTAACAGCCGCGGTCACCCCGAGGGCCTCCATGAGGGCGATGATGTGCCTCGTGGCCATCCATCCGCCGGCATCGCGCAGGTACAGGCCGATCACTGTGCGAAGCAACGACGTCGTACTCCCCGGCCGGGAGTCCATGTCGTCGAGGACGGCACTCACAGGAGTTCGCTGAGGGCATCCCGGATGGCGCTCACTCCCAGCTCAACCTCCGCGTAGCTGGTGCTGAGGGGCGAGAGCCCGATCCGCAGTCCATGCGGCGGACGGAAGTCCGGTATGACGCCCCGCTCCCAGAGTGCCTTGGTCACCTCGCCGAACAAGGGGTGGTCCACTGTGATGTGCGAGCCCCGCTCTGCGGGGTTGCGCGGGCTGACGATTTCGACGCCGAGGGGGACCAGCAGGTCCTCAGCCAAGGCGGCTGCGTACTCCGTCAGCTTGATGGACTTCTCCCGCACGGCGTCCATGCCCACTGATGCGATCAGCTCCACCATGTCCTTGAGCGGTTGCATGGCCAGCACCGGGGGAGTGCCGGTGATGAAGCTGCGGATCCCGCGTGCCGGTGTGTAGCTTTCCGCCATTCCGAAGGGGTTGTCGGCACCCATCCAGCCCCAGATCGGCTGCTGGAGGCGGTCCTGCTGCGAAGCGTTGACGTACGCGAACGCAGGGGAGCCCGGGCCGCCATTGAGGTATTTGTACGTGCAACCGACTGCAAGGTCCACACCCCAGGCATCCAGTTCCAGCGGCACCGAACCCACCGAGTGGCACAGGTCCCAGAGCATGAGCGCTCCGGAGTCCTTGACCATCGCGGTGATCGCCGCGGCATCGGCCAGGAAACCGGAACGGTACGCGACGTGGCTGAGCACGACGACGGCGGTCCGCTCGCCGAGCAGCCCTTCAAGGTCCGTAGTCCGGACGCCGCTGGCCGGATTGGAAGCGACCCATTTGATGCTGGCGCCCCTCTCGGCGGCGATGCCCTCGATGATGAAACGGTCCGTGGGGAAGTTGTCCCGGTCCACAACGATCTCATCGCGGCCCGCCTGGGCGTCGACCGCTGCCCGGATGAGCTTGTAGAGCAGGACGGACGTCGAATCGCCCACCGTCACCTGGCCCGCGGCCGCGCCCAGTGTGACGACGCCGATCCGGTCGCCCACCGCGGTGGGCTCGTCCATCCACTGTTCGTCCCAGCCGCGGATCAGGCGGCTGCCCCATGCGTCCTCGACGAAGGATGCGAGCTTGACCGACGTTGCCTTGAGCGGCCTGCCGAGCGAGTTTCCGTCGAGGTAGGCGGTGAGCTGGCCGTCGGACGGGACGTAAAAGGCCTCGCGCTGCCCGGCGAGGGGATCCGCCGCGTCGAGTTCGGCCGACGTTGGCCATTGCGTTTGCTGGGCGCTGTTCATGTCTCTCCTGAAATGACCGATGGGGTTTCTTGGAATGCGGTTCAGTTGCCGATTTCGGTGCGCACGGCGTAGAGCTCCGGGAAGAAGGCCAGGTCAAGGGCCCTCTTGAGGAAGTCGACGCCTGAGGAACCGCCCGTACCCGCCTTGAAGCCGATGGTCCGCTGCACGGTACGCAAGTGGCGGAAGCGCCATGCGTGGAAATTGTCCTCGATGTCAACGAGGTCCTCGCAGGCCTCGTAGAAGCCCCAGGGCGTCGCTTCCGATTCGTAAATCTCGCGGAAGACCGGGACCAGGTCCTTCTGGAACGTCCACGGTTCGCTCGTGTCACGTTCCAGGATTTCGGCGGGAACCGCATACCCGGCCCGGGCCAGCACCGCGAGGAAGGCGTCATACAGAGTCGGTTCTTCAAGGAGGGTGCTGAGCTGGCTGTGTGCCGCCGGATCGCTCTCGAAGACGCGGAGCATGCCGCGGTTCTTGTTGCCCAGCAGGAACTCGACCCCGCGGTACTGGTAGGACTGGAAGCCTGACGAGCTGCCCAGGAAGCGCCGGAATTCGGAGTACTCGCGAGGCGTGAGCGTGCCCAGGACGGACCACTGCTCGGTCATGGTCCGCTGGATCGCCTTGACCCGGGCGATGCACTTGAGGGCTTTGGCAAGGTTGTCCACGTCAAGGAGCCGGCGGGCTTCAAGGAGCTCATGCAGGATCAGCTTGAGCCACAATTCGCTGGTCTGGTGCTGGATGATGAACAGCAACTCGTCATGGTGTTCCGGAGTGCTCAACGGGTGCTGGGCGTTGAGGAGGCGGTCAAGGTCCAGATACCCGCCGTAGGACATGGCCTGGCTGAAGTCGGTGCGGACCGATTCCTCGATGGGCCTGATGCCCCGGGCCCTGATGGTGCCTTCGGAGTGGCCGGTGCGGTTTTCCATGCATTGAGAATATCATTTCTGCGACGAGCGTCAAGATAGTGAATTTGAACATGGTCCCTCCGTCCGGCGCCTGCCGTACGCTGGCTATGTCGGCACCTACGGGAGGGGGCTGCATGGCCACCGTGTCGCTGTATCTCGATGTGGACGGGGTGGTGAGCCCCGTCGGTCCCATGGGCTTCACCGATTGGGGTACTGAATGGAAAATGGCCGACGCCGGAATCCTGGACGTGATGTACGCCGCGGAACTGGTCGACGAGCTCAATGGCCTGGCCGCGCACCCTGCGGCGAGGTTTGTTTGGCTGACCACGTGGCAGCGGCTCGCGCCCGAGTTCCTCTGCCCCGCCATCGGCCTCCGCGGTGAGCATTGGCCCGTCCTGAGCAGCGATGGCTGGGACCGGACCGCAGATTGGTGGAAGCTGGACGCCCTGCAGAAGGACGTCCAGGAATCCGGAGCCGAACGCATCGTTTGGATGGACGACCAGCTGAACCATGAAGCCGCGGCCCGGTCCTGGGCTGAATTCCTCGGCAACCGCGTGCTTTGGATCGCCCCGGACCCGCGGAGGGGGCTGACGAGGAGCGAGATCGCGACAGTCCGGCAATTCCTCGGCTGAGCCGGTTCCCCGGCCGGTCCCGGGCCACGCCAACGTTTGGCCACGCACGCAATGGCACGTAGGATTCTTAAGGTTTCACGCCTGCCATCGTTAATTCCGCCAGTGCATTCAGATGAACGGTTTCTGAACTGTTTGCGTCAGGCAGGCCCCGGAAAGTGGAACTGCGCATCGTCGTCTCTGCAGATTGGGCACCAGGTGGGAATCACCTTCATGGTCGCGCTTGTCATAGCGTTGGCCTTATTTTTTGACTTCACCAACGGGTTCCACGACACCGCGAACGCCATGGCCACTCCGATCGCCACAGGCGCCATCAAGCCCAAAACGGCTGTTGCCTTGGCGGCGGTGCTCAACCTCGTGGGCGCCTTCCTGTCCACCGAAGTGGCCAAGACCATATCGGGAGGCCTTATCCGCGAGGGCGCGGACGGTATCCACATCACGCCGGAGATCATCTTTGCCGGATTGATGGGCGCGGTCCTCTGGAACATGTTCACGTGGCTCAAAGGGCTGCCGTCCAGTTCATCGCACGCGCTTTTCGGCGGCCTCATCGGTGCCGCGATCGTCGGCATCGGATTCCACGCCGTGAACTTCGACACCGTGCTCCAGAAGGTCATTCTTCCGGCCGTCTTCTCGCCAGTGCTTGCGGGTGCCGTAGCGTATCTATGCACCAAGCTGGCCTACGCCCTGACGTCCCGGCATGACCCTGAGACGGGCGACAAGCTGGCCCCGAAACGCGGCGGATTCCGCACGGGCCAGATCTTCACCTCGAGCCTGGTCGCGTTGGCCCACGGTACCAACGACGCGCAAAAGACCATGGGCATCATCACCCTCGTCCTGATTGCCGCCGGAAGCCAGCCGGTAGGGAGCGGCCCGCAGGTCTGGGTCATCGGGGCGTGTGCACTCGCCATTGCGATCGGAACGTACGCCGGCGGTTGGCGCATCATCCGGACCATGGGCTCGGGGCTGACGGACGTCAAGCCAGCGCAAGGCTTTTCCGCGGAGGCCAGCACGGCTTCGGCCATCCTCGCTTCCTCCCACCTCGGCTTCGCGCTCTCCACCACGCAAGTCGCTTCCGGTTCCGTCATTGGTTCTGGCCTTGGCCGCAAGGGCACTTCGGTCCGCTGGGGTACGGTGGGGCGCATCGCCACCGGCTGGCTCTTCACCCTTCCCGCGGCCGCGGTCGTGGGCGCGTTGACCGCTTTCCTCATTGGCACCGGCACCGTCGGCGCGGTCATCGCCGCAATCGTGGGCACCGCCGTCGTCGTCTACATGTTCATCTACTCGAGGAAGTCACACGTGGGACACCACAACGCCGTCGAAGTCGAAGAAGCCGGTACCGCGGTCCGCTTCCGCAAGAAGAACGCCAAAAAACAGGGCGTAAGCAAAGGCGCGAGCAAGGACGGCCAGGCATGAAGTGGTTGGATCTGGCGCAAGTAGCCGGCGCGACGCTCGTGGCGGCGCTGCTCCTCGTGGTGCTGTATTCCCTCGGTGTCCGGCTGACGGCCGTCGCGGGCGACGCCCGGCAGAAGTCGCCGGTCTTGGTCCGGTCGCTTGCCTACGCGTGTTTCGCGGCCTGCGGAATCGCGGTGCTTTTCGGGATCTACCTGATCGTTCCGTACTTCTCGAAGTAGCTGTGAACGCCGCTGCCTGATGAGTAGGGTGGGGCCATGGTGGATTTCCAGTATTACGTGGCGTCCTCGCTCGACGGGTTCATCGCCACGAAAGAGGACGATCTCGGCTGGCTGCTCCAGTTCGAAGACGCCGAGGGCGTCACCGAAAGCTACGAAGACTTCATGGCCGGCATCGGCTGCATTGTCATGGGTGGCCAGACCTATCGCTGGCTCATGGAACATGAACCTGGCAAGTGGCCCTACCCGGGTGTCCCATGCTGGATCTTCACCCACCGCGAGTACACCGCACCGGCCGGCGCGGACGTCACGTTCGTCCGTGGCGAGGTTGCGGAGTTCGCGCAGGACCTGATCTCCGACGCCGACGACAAGAACGTGTGGCTGGTTGGCGGCGGAAACCTCGTGGCCCAGTTCGCCAAGGCCGGCCTGCTGGACGAGATGATCGTCACGTTGATCCCGGTCGCGTTGGGCTCCGGCAAGCGGTTGCTTCCGGTAGAGAGCCCGACGGCGCCGCTTGAGTTGATCTCGTCCCGCACCCTCGGTGCCGCGGCAGTCGAGATGCGCTACAAGTTCCCCGCCCGCGCCGGTTCAGCGGGTCCTGTTCTCCCGGATCATGTTGGTAATACGGGCAGTTGACAGCCGCCGGCCGTGATCGTCGGTCATGACGATCTCATGGGTGGCGAGCGTGCCGCCCAAGTGGATGGCCGTGCAGGTGCCGGTGACCAGGCCGCTCGCTATGGAGCGGTGGTGGGTGGCGCCCACTTCGATTCCCACCACGTGGCGTCCGGCGCCGGCATGCAGGGCAGCAGCAAAGGAGCCAAGAGTCTCGGCGAGGACCACATGCGCCCCGCCGTGGAGGATCCCGGCAACCTGGGTATTGCCTTCGACCGGCATGGTGGCGACGGTCCTTTCAGGGCTCAGTTCCAGGAACTTGATGCCCATCTTCGTTACGAGGGAGCCCACGCCGTAGCGGGAAAGCCAGCCGTGCAACTCCTGCGGAACCCCGGCGGCATTGAGTTCGTCGGTGAACGGTCCCGGCGTGAAATTGTCCATCATGGCAACTAGGCTGGCACCTGTGAGCGAAACAACCAAACCGGACCCGGTTCCAGCGGCAACGCCAGCGGCAGCAACAACAACAGCCATCGCGACGGCCGCCACCCCCTCGGCAACAGCCAACCCAAGCACAGCGGGGGAGGGCCGGCCCCGGTTGCTGGTCCTGGACGGCCACTCCATGGCTTTCCGTGCCTTCTACGCCCTCCCGGCGGAAAACTTCTCCACCGCCAGGGGCCAGCACACCAACGCTGTCCATGGCTTCACGTCCATGCTGATCAACCTCATCAAGGACCAAAAGCCCACGCACGTGGCTGTGGCATTCGACGTCTCTGACGACACCACGTTCCGCAAGGCCGAGTACAGCGAGTACAAGGGCGGACGGAACGCCACGCCGCCGGAGTTCCAGGGCCAGATCGGCCTCATTGCCAGGGTCATGGAAGCGTGGGGCATCAGGACTATCGCCCTCCCTGGCTATGAAGCCGACGACATCCTGGCCACGCTGGCCGCCCAGGGCGACGCCGCCGGCTATGAGGTCCTGCTTGTGTCGGGGGACCGGGACTCGTTCCAGCTCATTAACGACAACGTCTTTGTGCTCTACCCCAAGCAAGGCGTCAGCAACATCCCGAAGCTGGATGCAGCCGCCATCGAGGAGAAGTACTTCGTGGCTCCTTCCTACTACTCGGACCTCGCCGCTTTGGTGGGTGAGTCTGCGGACAACCTCCCTGGCGTACCCGGAGTGGGGCCCAAGACCGCCGCCAAGTGGATCAACCTATACGGCGGTCTGGACGGCATCCTGGAGAACATTGACGCCATCGGCGGGAAGGTGGGCGGCGCGCTCCGGGAGAACCTGGAGAACGTGAAGCGCAACCGCCGGCTGAACCAGCTCTTGCGGGACCTCGAACTCCCCGTCACCCTTGAGGACCTCCACGAACCGCGCCCGGACCGGCAGGCCGTGGAGGCACTGTTCGACGAGCTTGAATTCCGGACCCTGCGGACGCGCCTCTTCGACCTGTACGGCGACGACACCGCCGGAGCGGCCCCGGACACCATCGAGGCCCCGGCATTCGCCACCCTCACCGATGCCGAGGGCCTGGAGGCGTTCTTCGCGGCAGGGGCCGGAATGCGCTCCGCCCTCGCCGTGCAACTGGTCCCCGGCCGGATCGGTGACGACGCCGGCGCCCTGGCCATCGTGCGCAACAACAGTGCCGGCTACGTCGAGCTTTCCGGCCTCGACGCGGCGGCCGAGTCCGTGCTGGCCAAATGGCTGCAGGATCCCGAAGAAGCCAAGGTCATGCACGAGTTCAAAGACGCCCTCAAGGCTCTGCGCAACCGTGGGCTGGGGCTTGAAGGCGTCGTCGATGACACCGCCATCTCGGGCTACCTGATCCAGCCGGACCGCCGCAGTTACGAACTCGCCGAGCTCGCCCAGCACCACCTGAGGATCTCTGTTGCCACTCCCGTTGCGCAGACGGGTCAGCTTGAATTCGAACTGGGAGGCACTCCGGACCAGACAGCCACCGCGCTTGTCCAGCACGCCGCCGTCGTGCACGCGCTGAGCAAGCACTTCGAAAAGGAACTCGTCGAGCGCAAAGCCGACGCCCTCCTGACCACGCTCGAACTTCCGGTGGCCCGCGTCCTGGCGCACATGGAAATGTCCGGCATCGGAGTCTCGATGGAGCGGATGAACGAGCAGTTGGCAGACCTCGCCAAGGTCATCGACAACGCCCAGGAGCAGGCTTTCGCGGCCATCGGCCACGAGGTTAACCTCGGTTCGCCCAAGCAACTTCAGACGGTCCTCTTCGACGAATTGGGCCTGCCCAAGACCAAGAAGATCAAGTCCGGCTACACCACCGACGCCGCCTCGTTGAAGGCACTCCTGGAGAAGACGGGCCACGAGTTCCTCGTCCAGCTCATGGCGCACAGGGAGTCGTCCAAGCTTGCCCAGATGGTGGAGACGCTCAAGAAGTCGGTTGCCGAGGACGGGCGTATCCACACCACGTATGCCCAAAACATCGCGGCCACGGGACGCATCTCGTCCAACAATCCGAACTTGCAGAACATCCCCGTGCGCAGCGAGGAAGGGCGCCGGGTGCGCGGCATCTTCGTGGTCAGCGAAGGGTTCGAATGCTTGCTCTCGGCCGACTACTCGCAGATCGAAATGCGCATCATGGCCCACCTGTCCGGCGACGCGGGCCTCATCCAGGCCTACAAGGAAGGTGAGGACCTGCACCGCTACGTGGGTTCGCGCATCTTCAATGTGGCGCCTGAAGAGGTCAGCAGCGCCATGCGCTCGAAGGTCAAGGCAATGTCATACGGCCTCGCCTACGGTTTGACCTCCTTCGGACTCTCCAAGCAGTTGGAAATCTCCGTGGACGAAGCGCGGACGCTCATGAAGGATTACTTCGACCGCTTCGGCGCCGTGCGCGACTACCTTCGCGGAGTGGTGGACCAGGCCAGGATCGACGGCTACACGGCCACCATCGAAGGCCGCCGGCGGTATCTGCCGGACCTGACCAGCACCAACCGGCAAGCGCGCGAAGCCGCCGAGCGCATTGCCTTGAACTCGCCCATCCAGGGATCCGCCGCCGACCTCATCAAGCGCGCCATGCTCGGTGTGTCCGCGGAGCTGGCAAGCCAGGGGCTCAAGTCCCGCATGCTCCTCCAAGTCCACGACGAATTGGTGCTGGAAGTCGCACACGGAGAACGGGAGGCCGTGGAGAAGCTCGTAGCCGCGCAGATGAGTGGCGCCGCCGACCTCAAGGTGCCGCTCGACGTCCAGATCGGCGTCGGATCAAGCTGGTACGAGGCTGGCCACTAGCTCGTGCCAGGGGCCCTGCGCCGGGCCACGCCGCCGCGATGGTGGCGTGGCCCGGGCCGTCTGGCTAGGCTCGGGACGTGGCTGATCCCAAGGAAACGAAAGAAAAATACACGATCAAGCGCTTCCGTTCGGTAGGCAAGGAGAACCCGGACTACGGACAAGCGCGTGACTGGCTCCGCGCCGTGGGCTTTGGCTTCCACGATGAGCAGCGAAGCGATGAGCTTGTCGATAAGATCCTCGCGATGTACCAGGCGGACAACCGCGAGTTGACTGGCGTCTATGTCAACGACGAACCTCCGTTGCACGCGCTCAACCCTGGATTTCCGGTGGCGACGTTCGGCACCTTGGAAAACAAGCTCAATGTTGGCTTCGGCCAGGAACTGCGGACGCGCCAGATCACGGCGGTCACCGTGCGGGGAACGCACCGGCGGAATGGAATCCTCCGGGGGATGATGACCGCAGACCTCGCCGACGCCAAGGACGACGGCTTCGCCATGGCCGCCCTGACCGCATCCGAAGCGTCCATTTACGGCCGTTTCGGTTTCGGCGTCGCAACGTTCGAGCGGAGCATCAAGGTGGACACCGGTCCGAGGTTCCGCCTGCGGCATGAGCCCGTCGGCCGCGTGGAGATCGCCGATCCCCGAGTCCTCCTGCACCTTGCGCCCGAGGTTTTCGAACGTGTCCACCACCGTACGCCGGGGTCCATCGTGCGGCAGGACGCCTACCGGCACCAGGTGTCCGGCGCGATGAAGCGCGACGGCAGCGAAGACAAGGCCATCAAATGCGCGCTCCATTACGCACCGGACGGCACCATCGACGGATACGTCTCATACAAGTTCGCGGGCTGGGACACGAAGCCGTACACGGTGGAAATCGTGGACCTCGTGGCCGCGAGCGATTCCGCGTACCTGGAACTGTGGCAGTTCCTGGGCAGCATCGATCTCGTCGAACAAGTCTCGTGGCCAGACGCTCCCGTGGAAGACCCCCTTGCGTGGGCGCTCGAAGACGGGCGGTGCATTGCGTCCTCCGACTACCGCGACATGCTGTGGTTGCGGGTCCTGGACGTCCCCGCGGCCTTGTCCGCCCGCCGTTTTGGCGCCGATGGACGGTTGGTCCTGGAGGTCCGGGACCCGCTCGGCTTCGCCGACGGTAGGTGGGAATTGACGTCCGAAGGCGGCGTTCCCACCATCAAGGAGGCAGAAGGAGGGAACCCTGACTTGAGGATGGACATCACCGATCTGGGTTCGGTCTATTTGGGGGCCGTCAATCCTGTAACCTTGGTTTCGGCTGGCCGGATCCGCGAGCACACTCCAGGAGCTGCGCTGATTGCCCGGAACATGTTCGCCGTCGAACGTCCAGCCCACTGCCTGACGCACTTCTAGGCACATCTCCAACCACGCACACGTTCTACAGAAGAGGATTCCATGGGGGAATTCCAGCCGGGGGGCCACTCCGCCGGCCCATCAGGGCTGCTGCGCCGCCGGTCCTTGCTGGCGGCCGCCGCCGGCCTCGCGATGACCGGCCTGGCCGCTTGCGCCCAGGAACCGGCAGCCGCCCCCGTGCCAAGCCCCTCGGCGCCTTCAACGCCCGTAGTGAAAGACCCGCCCCACAATGCGGTGGCACCCGAAACGCGGCCCGCGCGGCCGTCGAAATCCCAGGTTGTAGCTGAGTTCTCGGCGCGCAAGCCCGTCGAATGGGGTCTTGATGTCAAAGGCGTGATCTCCAAAACGGATTCTCCGCACGCGGTTTTGACCTTCGATGCTTGCGGTGGCCCGCAGGGGTCGGAGTGCGATCAACGATTGCTCCAGACGCTCCGCAAGCTCAACGTTCCGGCCACCCTTTTCGTCAACGGCCGGTGGATCTCGGCCAATCCCGGGTTGGCGGCCGAACTCGCGGCCGATCCTTTGTTCGAGCTCGGAAACCACGGCTTTCGGCACCAGCCCTTGTCGGTCAACGGGCGCGCCGCATACGGCATCCCCGGCACGGCCAACGCCGGCGAGGTATACGACGAAATCATGGCCAACCAGGACGCCCTGGAGCGGCTCTCCGGCAAGGCCCCCCGCTTTTTCCGGTCCGGAACCGCCTACTATGACGACGTTGCCGCGGCGATCACCAACGCCGTCGGGCTGGTCCCCGTCAGCTTCACGGTGAACGGCGACGGCGGGGCAACCTTCCCCGCCGCGACGGTCGCGGCCGAAGTGGGGAAAATTGCCGCGGGACGCGGCGCCGGCCAGATTGTGATCTCGCATTTCAACCGGCCCGCCGGCGGCACCGCAGATGGATTTGCCCGTGCGCTTCCGGGCCTCCTGGACCGTGGCGTAACGTTCGCCCGGCTTGGTGACACGCTGCCGCTTTGACCCTCCTTGAGGCAAACGACTAGAATGAACGGGCGCGTACTGCGTGCGCGTAAATTTACAATCCACCATTCAGGATGACCCGGCGATTTGCCGTGTCCTGCGGACCGGGCACGGAAAGCGGGCGGTTTGCCTGACCGATACTCTATCCACAACGGAGCCCCTACTACATGACCATCACCTCCACCGAGAAGCCCGGTACCCCCGTAGTCGCGATCAACGACATCGGTACCGCTGAGGACTTCCTCGCAGCTGTCGACGCCACCATCAAATACTTCAACGACGGAGACCTCGTCGAAGGTACCGTCGTCAAGGTCGACCGCGACGAAGTTCTGCTCGACATCGGTTACAAGACCGAAGGTGTCATCCCTTCCCGCGAGCTTTCCATCAAGCACGACGTTGACCCCGGGGATGTCGTCTCCGTCGGCGATCAGGTCGAAGCCCTGGTGCTCACCAAGGAAGACAAAGAAGGCCGACTGATCCTCTCCAAGAAGCGTGCTCAGTACGAGCGTGCCTGGGGCGACATCGAGAAGGTCAAGGAAGAAGACGGTGTTGTCACCGGTACCGTCATCGAGGTTGTCAAGGGTGGCCTTATCCTCGACATCGGCCTGCGTGGCTTCCTGCCCGCATCCCTCGTCGAGATGCGCCGCGTCCGCGACCTTGCTCCGTACATCGGCCAGCAGATCGAAGCCAAGATCATCGAACTGGACAAGAACCGCAACAACGTTGTTCTTTCCCGCCGTGCATGGCTCGAGCAGACCCAGTCCGAGGTTCGCTCCACGTTCCTCAACAAGCTGGAAAAGGGCCAGGTTCGTCCCGGCGTCGTTTCCTCCATCGTCAACTTCGGTGCATTCGTGGACCTTGGCGGCGTAGACGGCCTGGTTCACGTTTCCGAGCTGTCCTGGAAGCACATCGACCACCCGTCCGAGGTTGTCGAGGTTGGCCAGGAAGTCACCGTCGAGGTTCTCGAAGTGGATCTGGACCGCGAGCGCGTGTCCCTGTCCCTCAAGGCCACGCAGGAAGACCCGTGGCAGACCTTCGCCCGCACCCACGCCCTCGGCCAGGTTGTTCCGGGTAAGGTCACCAAGCTGGTTCCGTTCGGTGCGTTCGTTCGCGTCGAAGACGGCATCGAAGGCCTCGTCCACATCTCCGAGCTGGCTGTGCGCCACGTTGAGCTTGCTGAGCAGGTTGTCTCCGTTGGCGACGAGCTCTTCGTCAAGGTCATCGACATCGACCTCGAGCGCCGCCGCATCTCCCTCTCCCTCAAGCAGGCTAACGAGGGCGTTGACGCTGACAGCACCGAGTTCGACCCGGCTCTGTACGGCATGGCCGCTGAGTACGACGAAGAGGGCAACTACAAGTACCCTGAGGGCTTCGACCCCGAGTCGAACGAATGGCTCGAGGGCTACGAGACGCAGCGCGCCGCTTGGGAGCAGCAGTACGCTGACGCCCAGGCTCGTTGGGAAGCCCACAAGAAGCAGGTTTCCCAGCACGCTGCTGACGACGCCGCTGCTGCCGCTTCCGGCGAGGGCGACTCCGGCGCCACCAGCTACTCCTCCGAGCCGGCTGCCACCGAGTCCAACGCGGGCACCCTGGCATCCGACGAGGCCCTCGCAGCTCTGCGCGAGAAGCTGACCGGCAACTAATTGCCACTGGCCCGGTTTTCCAGGCCTGATTGAAGCGGCCCCTGCGATTCATTCACGAATCGCAGGGGCTGCTTTGTTTTCCAAACGCGGGGTCACTTACGGCCCATTCCGGTGCTTCGGATGGGCCGTAAGTGACCCCGCCTTTAACCCGGCGCAGCTAACTAACTGATAACGATCTATCAGATAGGTCCCACCTGTTATTCGAGATCCGCTAATCTCCGATTGGTAACCAACGGCCCCGGAGTGGTCTCGTGCGGATGGGTGTGATCAGACTTATGAACCCCTTGGTTCCTACTTTTCCTGAGGCAGTACTTTCTTTTGCTCCGCTGGCTTTCCTCTTGCTGGCAGCTCTGGCCATCATCACGTTCTACGTCATCAAGTTGTTCCGAAGGGCAGGATCCAGGGCGCTCCCGCCGGGCTCAGACGGCATGACCGCATCGCGGAATGACCACGATCTGAAATAGGCCGTTTGCCGGTTCAATGACTAATCCACCATGGGTTCCACCCCGCACAGCGCGCCCGATACCAGTGACACCCACGGACATGCCCCTCCTTGCCAGCCTGGACTGGACATATGCCCATTAAGTCCACTGCTCGCGACCAGAGGAGGGCATGTCCCCGCGGAAAGGTCAGCCCTGGAGGTCCACCCACTCCGTTCCGCGCAGGTGGAGCTCCGAGGTGCCGCCCGTCATGGCCGCGAGGCGCTCGACGGCGTCGTCGATTGACGCCTGGTCATCAGGCAAGGCCAAGCGCAGGATGGTTTCTGCGGGTTCGTAGCTTGCGGCGCCCATGACGTAGCCCGCGGTGCGCAGCTCGTTTTCGAGCCTTCCGGCGGCGTGGTGGGCCACGGCGATATCGCAAATCCGCAAGCGTCGCCGCTGAACCAGGGGAGCGGCGTCCAACGCCGCCGAGACTGACTCGGAGTATGCACGGACCAGTCCGCCCGCGCCCAGGAGGATCCCGCCGAAATAGCGTACGACGACGGCACTCACGTCGCTGAGGTCGCTCACCCCGGGCTGTGTCTCGCGTCTGATGAGCGCCTCAAGCATGGGGATGCCGGCAGTTCCGGAAGGCTCGCCGTCGTCGTTTGATCGCTGGATGCTCCGGTCCGGGCCGAGGACGAATGCCGAGCAATGGTGCCGGGCATCGTGGAATTCCTTGCGCAGCTCCGCAACCAGGGCGCGGGCGGCGTCTTCGTCGGGAACGCGGCGCAGCACGGTAATGAAGCGCGAACGCCTGATCTCCAGTTCGTGGCGGAAATCGCTTCCGGGCGCCAACGTTGTGTACGCGGTCGCCCGGCTTTCTTCCTGTTCTGCCACCGACCCAGTCTAGTGTGGAGGGGTGCTGAAGATTGGACTGACCGGCGGGATCGCCTCCGGCAAATCGCTTGTGTCCGCGCGCCTGAGGGAATTGGGCGCTGTCTTGATCGACGCCGATGCGCTGGCCCGCGAGGTCGTGGAGCCGGGCACGCCAGGGTTGGCGGCCGTTGCCGCCGAGTTCGGTGAAGGAATCCTCGACGGCGACGGGCGCCTTGACCGGGCACGGCTCGGCTCGATTGTGTTCGCCCAGCCGGATCGCAGGGAAGCGCTCAACGCGATTATCCATCCGCGCGTGCGGGAGCGGGCGGCTGCGATGCTCGGAACCGCGAAACCCGGCGACATCGTCGTCCAGGATATTCCGCTGCTGGTCGAGACCGGGCAGGGCAGCAGTTTCCACTTGGTGCTGGTGGTTGATGCCTCGGACGAGGAACGGATCCGGCGCATGACGGAGATCCGCGGCATGACAGTCGAGGATGCGGTGTCCCGCATGGCCGCGCAGGCCAGCCGGGATGAACGCTTGGCGGCGGCCGACGTCGTGCTGGACAACTCCGGAAGTGTTGAGGATCTTACGGAGCTCGTGGACACCCTATGGGAAAAACGCTTGGCGCCGTTTGCCCGCAATCTCGCAGCAGGGCGCGCGGCACCAAGAGGGGGCGGCCCCGTATTGTCCCCGCCGAATCCCGACTGGCCGGCCCAGGCCGGGCGGCTCCTCGCGCGGATCCGGCGGGCAGCACCGGAGGTATTGGGCGCCGACCATATCGGTTCGACCGCAGTACCGGGCCTTCCCGCCAAGGACATCATCGACCTGCAGGTGAATGTGTCCTCGCTGGAAGACGCAGACCGGATAGCAGGCGTCCTGGGTGAGGCCGGCTTCCCGCTGCAAGACCCCTCCGCCCGTGACACCCCCAAGCCGCCGGACCTTGACCCGTCTGTGTGGCAAAAGCGCTTCCATTGCAACGCGGACCCCGGGCGGCCCGCCAACGTCCATGTCCGGGTACTGGGGAGTCCGGGCTGGCGTTATGCGCTGTTGTTCCGGGATTGGCTCCGCGCCGACGCCGACGCGCGGGCGATGTATGCGGCCCTGAAACAGGACCTCGCGGCGCTGCACGCGGACGCCGGCCGGACCTTGGAGTATGCGGAGGCCAAGGAGCCCTGGTTCACGGAGGTCGCCTGGCCGCTCATGGATGCCTGGGCGGGCAGGACCGGTTGGCAGCCGCCGTCGTACTCCGCGGCACGTGGCTAGGCGCCAAGCATGATCCGGAAACGCAGAATCACGCCACACCTCGAGGGACAGCGGCTAGGCGCGGTTCGATGGCTGGCATGGGCCGGCGTCGTCCTCATGGCCGCGGCGGCGCTGCTGTGGTTCCTGGCCGGCGGCCGCGAGGAGTTCGTCGCCGGGACCCAGCCGCCGACGTGGCGCGTCCTCGTCCCCGCTACGTCTTTCTGGCTCGCCTGGGCTGCCTGGCTGCTGTCCGGACTGTGGTTCGCCGTCAAGATGTTCCGCTCCATCATGGGGCGGCTCGACGATGGCTGGACCAAGCCCGGCGACGGCGCCGCGTCAGCCCGCGAACGCGGACAGTAGCTGTCCGCGGACGGGGGTACATTGGATTCATGAGTCTTGCCCAGGAGATCAACCGTGTGGTCGCGCCCTTCGAGGTCGTCAGCGAATTCAAACCGGCAGGCGACCAGCCAGCCGCCATCGCGGAGCTGACAGAACGCATCAACAACGGCGAGAAGGACGTGGTACTGCTCGGCGCCACGGGTACGGGCAAGAGTGCCACCACCGCCTGGCTCATCGAACAAGTCCAGCGCCCCACTTTGGTGATGGTCCAGAACAAGACCCTTGCCGCGCAGCTCGCCAACGAGTTCCGGGAACTGCTGCCGAACAACGCGGTGGAGTACTTCGTTTCGTACTACGACTACTACCAGCCCGAAGCCTACGTGCCGCAGACGGATACCTTCATCGAGAAGGACTCGTCGGTGAATGAGGAAGTCGAACGGCTGCGGCACTCGGCCACGAACGCGCTGCTGACCCGCCGGGACGTTGTGGTGGTGGCCACGGTGTCCTGCATCTACGGCCTCGGCACCCCGGAGGAATACATCGCCGGGATGGTCACGCTCACCAAGGGCGCCGAACTGAACCGCGACCATCTCCTGCGCAAATTCGTCTCGATGCAATATGCGCGCAATGACATGGACTTCCACCGCGGCACCTTCCGTGTCCGCGGAGACACCGTGGAAATCATCCCCATGTACGAGGAACTTGCCGTGCGCATCGAGTTCTTCGGTGACGAGATCGAGAACATCTACACCCTGCATCCCGTCACGGGCGAGGTCATCCGCGAGGAAACGGAGATGTACATCTTCCCCGCGTCGCACTACGTCGCCGGGCCGGAACGCATGTCCCGGGCCATCACCGCCATCGAAGACGAACTCGCGGAACGGCTCAAGGTCCTGGAGGGACAGAACAAGCTCGTCGAAGCCCAGCGGCTGCGCATGCGCACCACCTACGACCTTGAGATGATGCAGCAAATGGGGTTCTGCAACGGGATCGAGAACTATTCACGCCACATCGATGGCCGCGGCTCCGGCACAGCACCGCATTGCCTCCTGGACTATTTCCCGGACGACTTCCTGCTGGTCATCGACGAATCCCACGTCACGGTTCCGCAGATCGGTGCCATGTACGAGGGTGATATGTCGCGCAAGCGCACCCTCGTGGACCACGGCTTCCGGCTTCCTTCCGCCATGGACAACAGGCCGCTCAAATGGGACGAATTCCTGGAGCGGGTGGGCCAGACCGTCTATCTTTCCGCGACCCCGGGCAAGTACGAGCTGGGCAAGGCTGACGGGTTCGTCCAGCAGATTATCCGCCCCACCGGCCTGATCGATCCCGAAGTGATCGTGAAGCCGACCAAGGGCCAGATCGACGATCTCCTTGGCGAGATCCGGACGCGGGTGGAGCGCGACGAACGCGTGCTGGTCACCACCCTGACCAAGCGTATGGCCGAGGACCTCACCGACTACCTCCTGGGCCACGGGGTCAAGGTGCAATACCTGCACTCCGACGTCGACACCCTCCGGCGCGTGGAACTGCTCCGCGAACTCCGGATGGGCAGCTTCGACGTCCTGGTAGGCATCAACCTGCTCCGTGAGGGCCTCGACCTGCCTGAAGTGTCACTCGTCAGCATCCTCGACGCCGACAAGGAAGGCTTCCTGCGCTCGGCCACTTCCCTCATCCAGACCATCGGGCGTGCGGCCCGCAACGTCTCGGGCCAGGTCCACATGTACGCCGACCGGATCACGGACTCGATGGCCCAGGCGATTGAAGAAACCAACCGCCGCCGGGAAATCCAGGTCAAATACAACACCGACAACGGTGTGGATCCGCAGCCTTTGCGCAAGAAGATCGCCGATATCACCGATCAGCTCGCCCGCGAAGACGCCGACACCCGCGAGTTGCTGGCCGCAACCGGAAAGGGTGGCCGGACCGGCAAGGGCAAGGGGGCGTCGAAGGTGCGCCAGGATGGCCTGGCAGCAGCTCCGGCCGAGGACCTGGTGGGCCTGATCGAACAGCTGACGGAGCAGATGCACGCGGCTGCCGCCGAACTCCAGTTTGAGATCGCGGCGAGGATCCGCGACGAGGTGGGCGACCTCAAGCGGGAACTCCGCCAAATGCAGTCCGCGGGGCACGCCTAGGGTAAAGTTGGGCCTACGTAGGGGAGTATCCCAAGCGCTACGTCCGTCAACACGCAAGGCATCGATGCCTCGCCGGGCGCAGCGGATCGCCGTTTTAACGTTGTTGCCTCAGGCAGGGACGCAGGCAGGTCGGAGAGACTTACGCCGTTTTGGCGTACCTGCGAAAGGCATTTTAGATGCAACTCCCCGCTTGGTTTGAGATCGGCTCATTGGTCGTTCTCGGAATCATCCTCCTTGTCGATCTTCTCCTGGTCCTCAAGCGTCCGCACGAACCCTCCATGAAGGAAGCGGGCCTCTGGGTCGCCTTCTACGTCAGCCTCGCCTTGGTGTTCGCCGGAGCGATGTTCGCTTTTGCCGGCCCCGAGCTGGGCGGCCAGTTCATCGCGGGTTGGGTGACCGAGTACAGCCTGAGTATCGACAACCTGTTTGTCTTCATCATCATCATGGCCCGGTTCTCGGTGCCCCGCAGGTACCAGCAGGAAGTGCTCATGGTGGGCATCATTATCGCCCTCGTCCTGCGCGGCATTTTCATTGCCCTCGGTTCCGTGGTGATCGAGCAATACAGCTGGGTCTTCTACATCTTCGGTGCGTTCCTCCTCTGGACGGCCTGGAAACAAGCCACGGACAGGGGCGAAGACGAGGAAGACGGGTCCGAAAGCCCCCTGATCGCCCGCCTCCGCAAGGTTGTCCCGATGACGGAGAAGTTCGACGGCGGTAAGCTACGGACCACGGTCGACGGCAAGAAACTGTTCACCCCCATGCTGATCGTCTTCGTGACCATCGGCATGACAGACCTCTTGTTCGCAGTGGACTCCATTCCGGCCATCTTCGGGCTGACACAGAGCGCCTTTATCGTCTTCACTGCCAACATCTTCGCCCTCATGGGCCTGCGCCAGCTGTACTTCCTGCTCGGCGGCCTCATGAGCCGGCTGATCTACCTCAAGCACGCCTTGTCGATCATTCTCGCCTTCATCGGCGTGAAACTGGTCCTTCATGCCATGCACGTCAACGAACTGCCCTTCATCAACGGCGGCCACCATATTGAATGGGCTCCGGAGATCCCGACCTATGTGTCCCTCGCCGTGATCATCGGCACCATCGTGGTGGCGGTTGTCGCGAGCCTCCTGACCCCGGCGGCAAGCAAGTCCAAGCTGGACGCCCGGCTCGAAGAAGATTCCCGCAAGAGCACGAACAGGGTTTCCGGGCACTAGCGGCCGCACAGGAGGCACCCCGCGGAGGGGAACCGGCTCACAAGAGTGCCCGGGGCTGCCTCCCGCGGTGGGGATATGCTCGTGAAATGGCGTTGTCTTCTCCAACAACCGTTGAGTCCGCGGCGATCCAGCGGCGCACTGTCCGATTGCTCGCTGCGGCCCAATTGCTCAGCGGAATAGGCAACGGCGCCACGTTGTCCATTGGATCGCTCCTTGCGGTGCAGCTCAGCGGATCGAGTGCGTGGGCCGGCTCTGTCACCACCATCCTCACCCTCACCGGAGCGGTCTCGGCACTTCCCCTTGCCGGCCTTGCCGAACGCCGGGGGCGCAGGGTCGGCCTCGTTACCGGCCTGGTGGCGGCGATGCTGGGTGCGATCCTCGTCATCGTGTCGGCAGCAAGCGGTGTATTTGCCGTGCTCTTGCTGGGCGGGGCCCTTCTGGGTCTTGGCACGGCGTCGAACCTTCAGGCCCGTTTCGCCGCCGTCGACCTCGCGGCGCCGGAGAGCCGCGGGCGCTCCCTGGCGACGGTGGTGTGGGCGATCACGATCGGCGCCGTGGCGGGTCCGAACCTCATCCAGCCCGGCGCGGTCGTCGGGGCGGCCTTGGGCCTGCCCGCCATCGCCGGGCCATTTGTGTTCTCTGTCGCCGGACTGCTGCTGGCCGCCGTGTTGCTGACGGCAGGACTGCGCCCGGATCCGCTCCTGCTGGCGAGGCGGCTGGCCGAGGAGGCGGACGACGCCGGCGGACGGCCCGCGGCTACGGAACCCCGGCGACGGTCCCTGACCGAGGGCCTCCGCGCGGTGAGGGCGTCGCCGCGGGCGATGCTTGCCTTGGTTGCGGTGGTCGCGGCGCACGGAATCATGGTGGCGGTCATGTCGATGACGCCGCTGCATTTGCAGGAGCTTGCCAACGTTCGGGCGGCGGGCAACCCAATGGGCCACGCCGGCCACGACATGGGTACTGACGCCTTGGTGATCATTGGATTCACCATCTCGCTCCACATTGCCGGAATGTATGCCCTGTCCCCGCTGATGGGGTGGTTGACGGACCGGGTGGGCAGGATCCAGACGATCGTGCTTGGCTTTGTGCTGCTCACGGTGGCTGTGGGCGTCGCAGGTTTTGGACAGCAGGATCCCGTGCTGGTGACGGTCGGGCTCATCATTCTCGGCCTCGGGTGGTCGGCCGCGACCATTTCGGGATCGACCCTCCTGGCTGAAAGCGTGGGCCAGCGGCAACGGGTTGTGGTCCAGGGCGTCTCTGACACGCTCATGGGCGCGGCCGGGGCGCTCGGCGGCGGGCTGTCCGGCGTGGTGCTGAGCTGGGTGGGGTATCAGGGACTCAACATGGCGTCCGGTGCTCTGGCAGTTGCCGTCCTGGCCGTCGCCGCCGCCGCAGGCTTCAGTTCGTCCCGCGCGCCATCCCCAAGAGCCGGTTGAAGATTCCTTCGCCGTCTTCGCCGATTCCGTCGTGGTGGAAGTCCCCTGTGGTCCAGGCCTGCAGTCCGCGCACCGCGGCCGCGGTTTCCATGGAGAGCTGGAAGTCCACGTAGATGTCGTCACGGTAGACGGCGGCCGCCACCGGGACCGTGTTCGCGGCCAGTTGAGCCACGTCGTAAAGCGGCTTCCAATCGGGCTTGCCGGCCAGGAGCGACGCGACTTCCTGCAGGGGCGCAAGCGCCGGATCCTGTTCGAAATACCAGGGATAGACCATTTCGCCGGTCAGGAGCGGCTCGGCCGCCTCGGGCTGGAACTCCGGAAACTCCGCGAGCACGCGCCACGCCGCCCAGTCCGTGGCCTGCCCTTGGCCGTAGATGGCCTCATGCAGGACGGCATAGAGGGGATTCGAGGCCCGGGAAACAAGGCCGTGGACCTGTTCGAGGAAGGTGTCGGAGAGACGGGCCCCGTCCGGGGAGGGTACGAAGGCGTCCTCGAGGAGGCTGTGCAAGGCATCAACGCGGGTGTTCCCGCCGAGGAACGATCCCACCATCTGGAAGCGCTCCGGCGTGAGCCGTTCGCCGCTGGGCAGGCGCTCTTTCGTGGCCTCCAGATGCCGCGCGATCCGGGTGACGATGTCGCGGTCCTCCGGGTACCACTCGAAGTATTCCGCATTACGTTCGGCGACCCGTTGGAAGGTGGCCCGGTAGACGCGATCCGGCGGACCTTCCAGCGGTGCGAGGCCGCCGGTGATGAGTACTTCCCTGAGGCCTTCCGGCGCGAACGAGAGGTAGGTCAGGGCGCAGAAACCGCCGAAGCTCTGGCCAAGGACGGTCCACGGTTCCGAACCCAGGATCTTCCGGATGAGTTCGGCGTCGGCCACGATCGAGTCCGCCCGGAAATGCGTGAGGTAGTGCGCCTGTGCAGCGGCATCGCCCCGGAGCGGCAAGGTGTTGCGGTCCGCCGGCGTGGACAAGCCCGTGCCCCGTTGATCCAGCATCAGGATGCGGAAACTCCTCGCGGCAGCCTTCATCCAACCGGACAAGGACGTGGTCCGGATTCCGCGTCCGCCGGGCCCGCCCTGGAGGTAGAGCAACCACGGCAACTTGGCTGCTTCCTCTTCCGCGTGCTCAGCGGAGACAAACTCGCGGGCGAAGACGGTGATCGTTTCCGCGGTCCCGTCAGCCCCGGCACCATCGGAGCCCCAATGGTCGAGGGGGACCGTGAAGAAGTGCTCGGTGGTGCGGACACCCCGGAATTCGTGGCGTGCGCGGATGGTGTGCGCCGTGTCCTCAACCACGCGCTCAGCCACGAGCCATGACCTTGTCATCGCTGCCGAAGGCACCCAGCGCTTCTCCGGTCAGCCGGAACGTCGACCAGCCGTCCATGGGGATGGCGCCGAGGCTGCGGTAGAAGTTGATGGATGGCTCGTTCCAGTCCAGGACACTCCATTCCACCCGTGCATAACCGCGTTCCACGGCGGTCGCGGCCAAGTGCTGCAGGAGCGCCTTCCCGTGGCCCTCGCCCCGGGCGCCGGGCGTGACGTAGAGGTCCTCGAGGTAGATGCCGTGGACGCCTTCCCAGGTTGAGTAATTCACGAACCACAAAGCAAATCCCTGGACGTCTCCGGCCGCGTTTTCGGCCATGTGCGCGTACACCCGGGGATTCTCGCCGAACAGGGCTTCGGTGAGCTTTTCGGGCGTGTTCTTAACGGCGTCGGGCTCTTTTTCGTAGGCCGCAAGTTCATGGATCATCTGCAGGATCGCGGGGACGTCGGACACTCTGGCTGGGCGGATAACACTCATGATCCGAGCTTACTCGGCGGCCCTAGAGGCGGTTGACTGCCGTCACCCTCACCACGGCCGTCCCGCTCTCGTCCGAGGCTGCCAAATCCACTTCGGCGGATATACCCCAGTCATGGTTGCGGGCCGGGTCGTCGAAAATCTGCCGCACCCGCCAGATGCCGGGTTCCTCCTTGATCATGAGGAGTCCCGGACCCCGCGCGTCGGGGCCGGTTCCGATGTCTTCGTGTTCGTCGAAGTAGTCGTCCAGGGCGTCTTCCCAGCGCTCCACGTCCCAGCCGCTGCCGGCGTCGAGCTCGCCCAAGGCGGCCGCGTCCTCGTCCGCGAACAACTCAACACGCCTGAACATCTCGTTTCGGACCATGACCCTGAAGGCACGGATGTTTGACGTGAGCGACGGCGGCGGGGGAGGCGGAGCGTCGTGCGGCGTCGGAGCCGCCCCGGAGGTGAGCTCTTCCCACTCGTCGAGCAGGCTGGAGTCGACCTGGCGGACCAGTTCACCCAGCCAGGCGATGAGGTCCGCGAGGTCTTCGCGGAGCGCATCCTGCGGCACGGTCTGACGCAGGGCCTTGAATCCATCGGCCAAGTACCGCAGCACGATTCCTTCGGAGCGGGCCAGCCCGTAGAACTGTACGAATTCGCCGAAATTCATGGCGCGTTCATACATATCGCGGACCACCGACTTCGGAGCCAGCTCAAAGTCGCCCACCCAGGGTGCGGCCTTGCGGTAGACCTCGAACGCTTCTGCGAGGATCTCCGCGAGGGGCTGCGGGTAGCTGACCTCCTCGAGCATCGCCATGCGCTGGTCGTAATCGATGCCGTCGGCCTTCATCGCCGCGACGGCCTCCCCGCGTGCCTTCTTCTGCTGCGCGGAGAGGATCTGCCGCGGCTTCTCGAGGGTTGCTTCGATCACGGACACGACGTCCAGGGCGTACGACGGCGACTCCGGGTCCAGGAGTTCCAACGCGGCAAGCGCAAACGGCGAAAGCGGCTGGTTCAGGGCGAAGTTGGCTTGCAGGTGCACGGTCAGCCGGACGGATCGTCCTTCCTTTTCCTGCTCGGCCTCGGGAATGCGTTCAACCACTCCGGCCGCCAACAGCTCGCGGTAGATGCCCAGGGCCTTCTTCATGAGGCGCAGTTGGGCGGGCCGTGTTTCGTGGTTCTCGGTGAGCAGACGCCGGGCGGCAGCGAACGGGTCGCCTGGACGCTCCATCAGGTTGAGCAGCATTGCGTGCGTCACCGTGAAACTCGAGGTCAACGGCTCCGGCACGGATTCCACCAAGCGCCTGAACGTGGGCTCCCCCCAGGAGACGAAACCTTCCGGCGGCTTCTTCCGCACCACTTGGCGCAGTTTCTTCTGGTCGTCGCCGAACTTTGCGGTGGCCTTTGCCATCGCCTTCGCGTTCTCCACGACATGTTCGGGAGCCTGCACCACAACCGTGCCGGCCGTGTCGTAGCCCGCGCGGCCCGCACGGCCGGCGATCTGGTGGAATTCCCGCGAGTTCAGCAGCCGGGTGCGGACGCCGTCGTACTTGCTGAGCGCGGTCAGCAGGACCGTGCGGATGGGAACGTTGATTCCGACGCCGAGCGTGTCGGTGCCGCAAATGACCTTCAGGAGCCCGGCTTGCGCCAATTGCTCCACAAGGCGGCGGTATTTGGGCAACATGCCGGCGTGGTGGACGCCGATGCCATGGCGGACCAGGCGGTTGAGGGTCTTGCCGAAGCCGGCGGCGAAACGGAAACCGGCGATCAGCTCCGCGATCTTGTCCTTTTCCTCGCGCGTGCACATGTTGACGCTCATGAGGTTCTGGGCGCGCTCAATGGCCTCGACCTGGCTGAAATGCACCACGTACACGGGAACCTGCTTCGTGCTCAGCAGTTCTTCGAGGGTTTCGTGGACCGGCGTTTCCTGGAAGTAATAGTGCAGCGGAATCGGCCGTTCGGCGGAACTGACGGTGGTGGTGGGCCGTCCGGTGAGTGCGCTCATGCCGGTTTCGAAGCGGCTGACGTCTCCCAGTGTGGCCGACATCAGCAGGAACTGGGCCTGGGGGAGTTCCAAGAGTGGAACTTGCCACGCCCAACCGCGCTGGGGATCGGAGTAGAAGTGGAATTCGTCCATGATGACCGTGCCGAGCTCCGCGTCCTTGCCTTCGCGCAAAGCGATATTGGCGAGGATTTCAGCAGTGCAGCAGATGATCGGCGCGTCTTGGTTGACTCCGGAATCTCCGGTGATCATGCCGACGTTTTCGGCTCCGAAAATATCGCAGAGCGCGAAGAACTTCTCGGAGACCAAGGCCTTGATGGGGGCGGTGTAGTAGCTGCGCAGGCCGCGGGACATTGCCTCGAAGTGCGCGGCGATTGCCACGAGGGACTTTCCGGAGCCGGTAGGGGTTGCCAGGATGACATTCGCACCGGACGCGAGTTCCATGATGGCCTCGTCCTGGGCGGGGTAGAGGTGGAGTCCGCGGCTCTCGGTCCATTCAACGAATCGTGTGTAGATTTCGTCAGGGTCAACGCGTCCGCCGTCGGGGAGCTGCTCAAGAAGTTTCATTGCCCTCCAGCTTAGTGTGGGTGGAGCAGGCCGCGGAGACGGAGTATGGAGGATGTACGTAGCGATGAAGTGGGATCCAGCCAGGTATATCGAGTTCGGAAACCACCGCGACCGGCCGTTTTTTGACCTGACCACGAGGATTCTCGCGGAGCAGCCCCGGCACGTCGTCGATCTGGGCTGCGGCCCCGGCAAGCTCACGGCCACCCTCGCAACGCGATGGCGGGGTGCCGCCGTCGTCGGGCTGGACTCCTCGGCCGAAATGCTGGCAAAAGCCCAGGTCCTCGCTGCAGCGCATCCCGGCCTTGCGTTCGTCCAGGCAGACATTGCCGGCTGGGCACCGGACGCGGACACCGACGTCGTGGTCAGCAACGCCGCACTGCAATGGGTGCCGGGGCACTTGGCGATGCTCGCCGGGTGGCTCGAAGCGCTGAAACCGGGCGCCTGGTTTGCGCTCCAGGTCCCCGGAAATTTCGGTGCGCCCTCCCATGTGCTCATGCGCGAGCTGGCCGCTTCGCCGGAATGGTCCGGAAGGCTGTCCGGCGTGCTCCGCCACGACGACGCCGTTGGTGAACCTGCCGACTACCTGCGGATCATGCTCGACGCCGGATGCGACGCAGATGTATGGGAAACCACCTACCAACAGCTTCTGCCCGGAGCCGACCCCGTCCTCGAATGGGTGCGGGGGACCGGGTTGCGTCCAGTGCTCGCCGCCCTCCCGGAAGACGAAGCGCGCGCCTTTGAAAACCAGTACGCAGCCGCACTCCGGGAGGCCTATCCACGGGACCGGCACGGGACCGTGTTTGCCTTCCGCAGGATATTTGCAGTGGCGCGGAAGCGGGGATGAGCGGTCCCGCGTCCAAAGCACGCCGGATGTGCGGCGATGACAAGTTTCGCATTGTGTTGTGAATTACAATGGCAACGCGATCCCGGGGTGGCATCGCGGGGGTCCGCTGCTCCGGAGGCCAACGATTGGAGGCGGTGTGCTGGCATCCTTGCTGTTGCAGCGTCTCGTCCCCTACAAGCCGCACGTGCTGGCCATTGTGCTCCTGCAGCTTGTCCAGACCGGCGCCACACTCCTCCTGCCCACCTTCAACGCCAAGATCGTCGATGACGGCCTTGTTGCCGGGAACAGCGAGGTAGTCCTGCGCCTGGGCGCCTGGATGCTGCTCCTGACGCTGGTGCAGGTCCTCGCCGCGATACTCGCCGGCTACCTCGGGGCGGTCGTCGCCATGAAGGTTGGCCGCGGGCTGCGGCAGGATCTCTTCGACAAGATCCACTCCATGCCCAACCAGGACATCGCGGCCTTCGGACCGGCAAGCCTCGTGGTCAGGACAACGAATGACGTCCTGCAGTTGCAGAACATCACAGTGCTCGTTTTCGGCATGCTCGTGGTAGCGCCCGTCATGGGTGTCGGAGGGGTGATCTTGGCTGTCGAACAGGACGTTGCCCTGTCCTGGATCGTTTTTGGCATCCTTCCCGTGCTGCTCGTCATCATGCTGCTGATTGTCCGCAAGCTCGTCCCGCTCTACCGCGAAGGCCAAGGCCTGGTGGACCGGATCAACGGCGTGCTCAGGGAGCAGATCCTGGGGACCGCCGTTATCCGCGCGTTCGTGCGCCAGCCGTTCGAGATGAAACGGTTCGAGGCCGCGAACGACGCACTCACAAAGAACAATCTCCGTTCGGCCAGGATCGTCGCGGCGATGCTTCCGCTGGTCATGACGGTGGTCAATCTCTCGTCCGCGGGCGTGGTCTGGCTCGGCGGGCGCCGCATCATCGCCGGAGACATGCAGTTGGGTGCGCTCACCGCATTCATCGCCTACATCATGCAGATCCTCCTCGCGATCATGATGGCAATGTACGTGTTGAGCACGGCTCCCCGGGCGGCTGTCAGCGCTGAACGCGTCACCGAGGTGCTCCGGACGGAACCGGAAATGACGCTGCCGGGAAACACTGCCGGCGGGGAGGCGGCGCACCCCTCGCGGGCGGAAGGCCTGTACTTCGACAATGTCGTTTTCGCCTACCCGGGAGCCGAAACACCTGTCGTGGAAGGCATCACTTTCCACGCGGCTCCGGGAAGCACGACGGCGGTCATCGGCTCCACGGGAAGCGGCAAGTCGACCATCGTCAGCCTCGTGCCGAGGCTGCTTGAGGCAAGCAGCGGAAGCATCTCGATCGACGGCTGGAACATTGCCGACGTTCCCCTGGGCACGTTGCGCAAGCAGCTCAGCGTCGTGCCCCAGGAGAATTGGCTGTTTCGCGGAACCGTCGCTGAAAACCTGCGGATTTCCTTGCCGTCCGCGACGGACTCGCAGTTGTGGCACGCCCTTGAGACGGCCCAGGCAGCGGATTTCGTGAGCGAGCTGCCCGAAGGACTGGAAACCACATTGTCCCAAGGCGGGACCGGCCTGTCCGGCGGCCAGCGGCAGCGTTTATGCATAGCCCGTGCCCTTCTCCGCCCCGCATCCGTCTACCTGTTTGACGACAGCTTCTCTGCGTTGGACACCGTGACGGAAGGCAGGCTCCGTGCCGCGCTGGAACCGGAACTCCGCGGGGCGGCCGTCATCATTGTCGCCCAGCGCGTCAACACCGTGGTGTCGGCGGACCAGATACTGCTGATCGACGAGGGCCGCTTGGTCGCCCAGGGCACCCATGACGAACTTCTTGCGTCCTCGGAGACCTACCGGGAAATCGTTGCCTCCCAGCTGGAAACGGACGACGCCGCGTGAGCAGCGAGGGCGGACACCCCACAGTCCCGGCGAAGCCAGCGCAGTCGCTCCTCCGCCTGGCGGCCCTGATGAAGCCCTCGCGCGGAACCATGGCAGCCGCGATCCTGTGCATCTGCGGCTTCGTCGCGCTCAATGTCGCCGCCCCCAAAATCCTCGGGGACGCCACCGATGTCATCGCGGCCGCAGTGTTCGGGGCACAGTTCGACTCCGCGCGCTTCGGTTTCCTGCTGCTCTTGGCCGCGGGCATGTATTGCGTCACCTCGCTGCTGAACTGGGCGCAGGGCCGCCTCAACGCCCTCGCCGTCCAGCGCCTTGCACACGGCCTGCGCGAAGCCGTTGAGGGGAAACTGCATCGCATTCCCCTCGTCTATTACGACGACCGCCCCCGGGGCGACGTCCTGAGCCGCGCAACGAACGATCTCGAAAACGTGTCGCAGACACTCAACCAAATCCTTTCCCAGCTCCTGACCTCAACGCTGATGGTCATGGGTTCGCTCGCGATGATGCTGCTGCTGTCGCCGCTCCTCGCCGCCGTGTCCTTGCTCGCCGTTCCGGTTTCGGCGCTGGCGTCGATTATCGTGTCGCGACGCACGCAGAAATACTTCGTCCGGCAGTGGGAAGCCACTGCCGACGTGAACTCCCTCGTCGAGGAAACGGCTACGGGCCACGAGACCATCAAGCTTTTCAATGCCCAGCAGGCGATGGCGGTCCGTTTCGCCGACCACAACGACGGGCTTTACGCTGCCAGCTCCAAGGGACAGTTCGCTTCAGGGCTGCTGGCACCCCTCATGGCCTTCGTGTCGAACGCCAGCTACGTGGGCGTTGCCATTGTCGGCGCCCTCCAGTTCCTGGCGGGGGCAATGAGCATTGGCGGCATTCAAGCCTTTATCCAATTCAACCGGCTCTTCAGCCAGCCGCTTGGCCAGATCGGCGGAATGGCCCAGATCCTGCAATCGTGCGCCGTTTCCGCCGGCAGGGTCTTCGAGCTGCTGGACACCCCTGAGCTTCCACAGGAACCCGCGGAACAGGGCGCAGGCGCGCGTGCCGGTGCCGGTTTGGGCCTTGAGGAGCCGTTCGAGACACCGTCGGGACGGGTTGCCTTCGAGCACATCTTCTTCAGCTACAGGCCGGAGGCGCCCCTGATCGAGGACCTGTCCTTCCATGTGGAACCCGGACAGACAGTGGCCATCGTGGGGCATACCGGAGCAGGAAAGACCACCCTGGTCAGGCTCCTTATGCGCTTCCACGAACTCGGCTCCGGGCGCATCACCATCGACGGCGTCGACATCGCCGGCATGCGACGCGACGCGCTCCGCCGGAATTTCGGCGTCGTCCTGCAGGATCCGTGGATCTTCACCGGCACCATCCGGGAGAACATCGAATATGGACTTCCGGGCGCCAGTGATGCGGAGATCGTGGCGGCAGCCGAGGCGAGCCACGTTGACCACTTTGTCCGCTCGCTGCCCCACGGGTACTCGACCATGCTCAGCAACGGCGGTGAGCCCCTCAGCCAGGGCCAGAGGCAACTGCTGAGCATAGCGCGGGCACGGCTCTCGGGCCGCCCCATCCTGATCCTGGACGAGGCGACAAGTTCGGTGGACACGCGCACGGAGGTCCTCATCCGCCAGGCGATGCACAGGCTTCGGAGCAACAAGACGTCATTCGTCATCGCCCACCGCTTGTCCACCATCCGCGACGCTGATCTAATTCTCGTCATGGACCACGGACGGATCGTTGAACAGGGCACGCACCATTCGCTGTTGCAGCTTGGCGGGCACTACGCCCACCTGCATGAAGCGCAATTTGCCGCTGGAGGCGGCGAACTCGCCGCGATGCCGGTGAGGTCGGCGAAGCACCGCGCCGAGCAAGGGGAGAAGTGAGGATCATGAGCCCGCTTGAGTTTCCCGGTTCGTGGCGCCCCAATCAGTCCAGTTCCGTCGCCCTGTACGAACAGCTTCGGCTCCGCGTCATCGAGTTGGCCGACGGCGGCATCCTGGCTCCCGGTACCAAACTCCCCGCGGTGCGCAGCCTGGCCGAACAACTGGATGTCGCCCCGCACACAGTGGCCAGGGCATACAAGGAACTCGAAGCTGCCGGAGTGGTGGCGACCCGCGGCCGTAACGGAACAGTTGTGTGTGCCCGGGATGACCGTTGGAGCGCTTTGGCGGCCGTGGCCGCGAGCTACTCGGCGGCGGCCAAAGCGCAGGGCGCCAGTTTCGCGGAGGCCGTGCAGCTTCTGGCGGCCGCCTACGACGCCGATTGATACCCGCCGGTAGGCCACGGGAGGCCACATGGAAATTCGAAGAAGTTTTCGATTAGCATTAGTGGGTGCCTAAAGCCGTAGCTGAAGTCCCCGCCGTCGAATCCTTCGCAAGCATTTCCGAGCAGCAAGCTGCCACGCCCGTACGACATGATCTGTCCAGGCTTGTGGTCAAGGGAGCGCGTGAACACAACCTCCGCAACGTCGATCTCGATCTTCCCCGCGACGCCATGATCGTTTTCACGGGCTTGTCGGGGTCGGGCAAATCGTCGTTGGCCTTCGACACAATCTTCGCCGAGGGACAGCGCCGGTACGTGGAGTCCTTGTCGGCCTATGCCCGCCAGTTCCTTGGCCAAGTGGACAAACCGGATGTGGATTTCATCGAGGGCCTTTCGCCGGCGGTCTCCATCGACCAGAAGTCGACGAGCAAGAACCCGCGCTCCACAGTGGGCACCATCACCGAGATCTACGACTACATGCGCCTGCTTTGGGCACGCGTCGGCCGGCCGCATTGCCCTGTGTGCCACGAGCCGATCACGCGGCAGACCCCGCAGCAGATTGTCGACCAGTTGCTCGAGCTTGAATCCGGCACCCGCTTCCAGGTCCTGGCCCCGGTGGTCCGCGGACGCAAGGGCGAATTCATCGAACTCTTCAAGGAGCTCACTGCCAAGGGCTACTCGCGTGCCCGCGTGGACGGAGATCTCGTCCAGCTGAGCGATCCGCCCAAGCTCGGCAAGCAATTCAAGCACTCCATCGAAGTGGTTGTGGACCGGCTGGTGGTCAAGGAAGGGATCAGCCAACGGCTGACGGACTCCATCGAAACCGCGCTGCGGCTTGCGGAAGGCCGTGTACTGGTTGAGTTCGTGGACCTCGGCGCCGAAGACCCCGCACGGATCCGGGCCTTCTCCGAGAACCTGGCCTGCCCCAACGAGCATCCGCTGGCCATCGACGAAATCGAACCGCGTTCCTTTTCCTTCAACAACCCCTTCGGCGCATGTTCGGCATGCAGCGGCATCGGGACGAAGCTCGAAGTCGATGAGGAGCTGGTTGTCCCCAACCCGGAACTTTCCCTGAGCCAGGGTGCCATCGCGCCCTGGTCCCTGGGTACCGCCACCACGGAATACTGGAACAGGCTCCTCGAAGGCCTTGCCCTGGAGCTCGACTTCTCCATGGAGACCCCGTGGGAGAAGCTGCCGCAGGAAGTCCGGCAGACCGTCCTGCACGGCAAGGACCACAAAGTGGTGGTCCAGTACCGCAACAGGTTCGGCCGGGAGCGGAAGTACAGCACCGGCTTCGAAGGCGCCATCCAGTACGTTCACCGCAAGCACGGCGAAACGGACTCCGACTGGGCCCGTGACCGCTACGAAGAGTACATGCGCCAGGTTCCCTGCCCGGCATGCAACGGCGCCCGGCTCAACCCGGCGTCGCTGTCCGTGCTGATCAACGGCAAGTCCATCGCCGAAGTAGCGGCCCTTCCAATGCGCGATTGTGCCGATTTCCTCGGTAACCTCACGCTCACCGACCGCGAGGCCCAGATCGCCCACCAGGTCCTCAAGGAGATCCAGGCGCGCCTGACCTTCCTGCTGGACGTCGGGCTCGAATACCTGAACCTCGAACGTCCGTCCGGGACCTTGTCCGGCGGCGAAGCGCAGCGCATCCGGCTCGCCACCCAGATCGGGTCCGGCCTGGTGGGCGTCCTGTACGTCCTGGACGAGCCGTCCATCGGGCTGCACCAGAAGGACAACCGGCGGCTCATCGAAACGCTCACCCGGTTGCGCGATCTCGGCAACACGCTGATTGTGGTGGAGCACGACGAAGACACGATTCACGAGGCCGACTGGGTAGTGGATATCGGACCCGGCGCCGGTGAGCACGGCGGCCAGGTGGTGCACTCCGGTTCCTATAAGGAACTCCTCGAGAACACGAACTCGCTCACCGGCGACTACTTGTCCGGGCGGCGCAAGATCGAGGTCCCGGCCAAGCGGCGCAAATACGACAAGAAGCGCGAGCTCAAGGTCATCGGCGCACGCGAAAACAACCTGAATAACGTTGACGCAACGTTCCCGCTGGGCCTCTTCACGGCCGTCACTGGCGTCAGTGGCTCGGGGAAGTCCACCTTGGTGAACGAGATCCTTTACAAGGTTCTCGCCAACAAGCTCAACGGCGCCAAGCAAGTCGCCGGGCGGCATCGCTCCGTGGCGGGACTGGAGCACCTCGACAAGGTGGTCCACGTGGACCAGAGCCCCATCGGGCGCACCCCGCGCTCCAACCCTGCCACCTACACCGGAGTCTTCGACAACATCCGGAAGCTCTTCGCGGAAACTACTGAAGCCAAAGTCCGCGGATACCAGCCCGGCCGCTTCTCGTTCAACGTCAAAGGCGGCCGCTGCGAGGCGTGCTCGGGCGACGGCACCCTGAAGATCGAGATGAACTTCCTGCCTGATGTCTATGTTCCGTGCGAGGTGTGCCATGGTGCCCGGTACAACCGCGAGACCTTGGAGGTCCACTACAAGGGCAAGACCATCGCGGACGTCCTCAACATGCCCATCGAGGAGGGGGCCGAATTCTTTGCCGCGTTCACTCCGATCGCCCGGCACTTGAACACCCTCGTCGACGTCGGCCTTGGTTATGTCCGGCTCGGCCAGCCCGCCACCACGCTTTCAGGCGGAGAGGCGCAGCGCGTCAAGCTGGCCTCGGAGCTGCAGAAGCGTTCGAATGGCCGCAGCGTCTATGTCCTGGACGAGCCCACTACGGGCCTCCATTTCGAGGACATCCGGAAGTTGCTCATGGTGCTGCAGGGCTTGGTGGACAAGGGCAATACGGTCATCACCATCGAGCACAACCTTGACGTCATCAAGTCCGCGGACTGGATTGTGGACCTTGGCCCCAATGGCGGTTCAGGCGGCGGGCGCATCGTGGCAACGGGCACGCCCGAACAGGTTGCCAAATCCGCAGAAAGCCATACCGCAACCTTCCTGGCGGAGATTTTCGGCTAGCACTGCGTAAACGGCCAGGGAATATTTCGGCGCTGGGCGAAGTATTCCTTGGCCGGCATGTGAGTTTCAGGCATGCCTCAACTCGTGAGAAACTAACCCGGTGACTCAATCAACGGTGCCCGTAATCTTTGATCTGGACGGCACCCTTGTCGATCCTGCAGGTGGCATAACGGGCGGCATCGCCGCGGCCATGGGCGAAATGGGCCTCCGTGTCCCGGACCAGGCCGTGCTGGACTCCATGGTCGGGCCCAGGCTCGGCGATGCCCTCGAACACATTGCCGGAGTTCCCGCGGAAAAGGTCGACGACGTCATCCGGCTTTACCGCAGCTACTACCGTTCGGTGGGAATCGGCCAAAGCCGGCTCTATCCAGGCATCCGCGATCTCCTGGAGTTGTTCGCGGAATCGCGGCGGCCGGTTGCCGTAGCCACCCAGAAACCCCAGGGCTTGGCGCACATCGTGCTGGAGCACCACGGCATCGCCGGTTTCTTTGCCGCCATCTGCGGCTCTCCGGACGATGAATCAATCGCCGCCACCACCAGTCCGGGCAAATCGGCAATCGTTGGTGCGGCCCTGGCGTTGTTGCAATCCCAGCCGGCGGTGATGGTCGGCGACCGCCACCAGGATGTTGCCGGTGCGATGGCCAATGGCCTGGACTGCATCGGGGTCAGTTGGGGATTTGCTTCCGACGGCGAGCTTCAGGAGGCAGGCGCCGTCGCCGTCGTGGACACCGCGGCTGAGCTGCTGAAGAAGATCGAAGAACTTGATGCTGTCCGCGCGGCGGCCCTGAGCGAGGTGCAGAACGATGGAAGCCTTTGACATCATCCGCTGGACCACCCGCGGACTGATTTCCAGCACGTGCCGGCCCACGGTCATTGGGCTCGAGAACGTGCCCAAGGAAGGGCCCTTCATCGTGGCCCCGAACCATTTGTCGTTTCTGGACAGTGTCATTGTGCAAGCGCTGATGCCGCGCCCGGTGGGCTTCTTCGCCAAGGCCGAGTACTTCACCACCAAAGGGCTCAAGGGCCGCGCGATGAAAGCATTCTTCCAGGCGGTTGGCTCCATCCCGGTGGAACGCGGAGAACAAGCCGCCAGTGTGCAGGCCCTCAAGACCCTCTTGGACATCCTGGAGAACGGCAGGGGAATCGGCATCTATCCGGAGGGGACCCGCTCGCGCGACGGTTTGCTCTACCGCGGGCGCACCGGCGTCGGTTGGCTTGCCTTGACCACGGGAGCGCCCGTGGTGCCGGTTGGCCTGATCGGCACGGACAAGCTGCAACCGGTGGACCGCAACACCGTTCGTCCGCAGCATTTCACCATGAAGGTCGGCGAGCCGCTGTACTTCGAAAAGACCGGTCCGGACCACTCCCTGCCGGCCAGGCGCGAAGTCACTGACAAGATCATGGATGCCATTGCGGCATTGAGCGGCCAGGAACGTTCCACGAGCTACAACCAGAGCAAGTCCGCGGGGTAGCATCGGCGGGCTGTCCGATCCGTACGGGGGAGCGTAATTCCCTTACTAGACTGGATCTGTGGCAGATCCAGCTAGTTATCGACCCCAGACCGGAGAAATCCCCACCACCCCCGGCGTCTATCGGTTCCGGGATCCGCACGGCCGTGTCATCTACGTGGGCAAGGCGAAAAACCTCCGCTCCCGGCTGAACTCGTACTTCGCCAACCCGGCGGGTTTGCTGCCGAAGACGCATGCGATGGTGCACGCTGCCAGCAGCGTCGAGTGGACCGTGGTGGGCAGCGAGCTTGAGTCCCTTCAGCTCGAATACACCTGGATCAAGGAATTCAAACCCCGCTTCAACGTGGTCTTCCGCGATGACAAGACCTATCCGTACCTTGCCGTGAGCATGGGGGAGAAGTTCCCGCGTGTGCAGGTCATGCGCGGGGAGCGCCGCAAGGGCACGCGCTACTTCGGGCCATACACAGCCGGGGCCATCCGGGAAACCATGGACACCCTGCTTCGGGTCTTTCCGGTCCGTAGCTGCAGTCCGGGCGTGTTGAAGCGCGCCCAGGCCAGCGGCCGGCCATGTTTGTTGGGCTACATCGACAAGTGCTCGGCCCCGTGTGTCGGCCGTGTCAGCGCCGAAGAGCACCGGGCCATCGCTGAAGACTTCTGCTCGTTCATGGGCGGAGAAGCCAAGCGCTTCATCACCCGCCTCGAAAAGGACATGGCCGCCGCCGTCGCCGAACTGGACTACGAGCGGGCGGCGCGGCTCCGGGACGACATCATCGCACTGCGCAAAGTGTTCGAACGCAACGCCGTGGTGCTTTCCGAAGACACCGACGCCGATGTCTTCGCCCTGTACGACGACGACCTTGAGGCTTCCGTGCAGGTGTTCCACGTCAGGGGCGGCCGGATTCGCGGCCAGCGGGGCTGGGTTGTGGAAAAGGTCGAAGACGCGACCACCCCGGAACTTATCGAGCACCTGCTGCAGCAGGTGTACGGAGCGGACAGCGACAACGACGGCCGTATTCCGCGCGAAGTCCTGGTACCGGAGATCCCCAGCAACCATCACGAACTCCTTGAATGGCTCGGCGGCCTCAGGGGTGCCAAGGTGGACATCCGGGTGCCGCAACGCGGTGACAAGGCGGCCCTCATGTCCACCGTCCGCGAAAACGCCGAGCAGGCGCTGAAACTCCACAAAGTCCGTCGCGCGGGCGACATCACCGTCCGCTCCCAAGCGCTCCAGGAACTGCAGGAAGCGCTCGAGCTTCCCGTGCCGCTGCTCCGGATCGAGTGCTACGACATTTCCCATGTGCAGGGCACCAACGTTGTTGCGTCCATGGTGGTGGTGGAAGACGGCCTCCCCAAGAAGGCCGACTACAGGAAGTTCTCCATCACCGGCGCCGCGGCAAGCGATGATACCGCCGCGATGCACGATGTCCTGACCCGGCGTTTCAGGCACTACCTGCAGGACAAATCCGCCCAGGTTCCCAAGAGCGGAGAGGTTCCGAACCCGGCTGCCGGGGAATCGGCGTCGGATGACGCTGCCCTCACGGGAACCAAGGCGAAATTCGCCTATCCGCCCAACCTTGTGGTCGTCGACGGCGGGAAGCCCCAAGTGAATGCCGCAGCCCGGGCCCTGGCCGAACTCGGCATCGACGACGTCTACGTCGTCGGCCTTGCCAAGCGCCTCGAGGAAGTCTGGTTGCCGGACAGTGACTTCCCGGTGATTCTGCCCCGCACTTCCCAGGGACTCTATCTGCTCCAGCGCATCCGCGACGAAGCCCACCGGTTCGCCATCACTTTCCACCGGCAGAAGCGTGGAAAGGCCATGACCGTGTCTGCCCTCGACGGCGTTCCGGGGCTGGGCGAGGCCAAACGGAAGGCGCTCGTGGCGCACTTTGGTTCATTGAAGAAGATCAAGGCGGCCACAGCGATTGAGTTGACGGCCGCCAAGGGCATCGGCCCCGCTTTGGCGGAAGCGGTGGTCAGCCACTTGGCAGCGAGCTCCTCGGGCGAGGCTGCCCCGGCCGTGAACATGACCACCGGCGAAATCCTTGAAATTTAGCTAGGGTAATAATTGGGACGCCCTTTCAGGCGGTCTGCCTTCGGGCACGGAATCTGGACATTCTCAGAAACGGGGACACTAGATGTCAGAATCAACAGCGGCATCTGAGGCGGAGCAGGACGGCCTCATCGCCGTCAAGCCTGTCGAAGCGGAACTGCTGGTGGTCACTGGCATGTCCGGGGCAGGACGGAGCACCGCCTCCGACGCCCTGGAGGACCATGGCTGGTACGTCGTCGAGAACCTCCCGCCGCAGATGCTGGGCACGCTGGCTGAAATCGTCTCGCACGCTCCGCAGTCCATCCCGAAGCTCGCCGTCGTCGTTGACGTACGCAGCAAGGGCCTCTTCACCGATATCCGGACGGCACTTGGCGCCCTCAGCGCCAGCGGAATCACCTTTCGGGTCCTCTTCCTCGATGCCAGCGACGATGTCCTGGTGCGGCGCTTCGAGCAGGGCCGCCGTCCGCACCCGCTGCAGGGCGGCGGCAGGATCCTGGACGGTATCGCGGCGGAGCGCGATGTACTGAAGGAACTCCGCGAATCGGCAGACCTGGTCCTGGACACGAGTACCTACAACGTCCACGGCCTGGCCACTGCCATCACCGAACTTTTCACGGACACGGGTCCCGTGGCGGTGCGTTTGAACGTCATGAGCTTCGGGTTCAAGTATGGGCTCCCGGTGGACGCCAACTTCGTAGCGGACGCCCGCTTCATTCCCAACCCGCACTGGGTTCCGAAGTTGCGTCCGCACACCGGGCTCGACGCCGATGTCAGCGACTACGTCCTCGGGGCTGCGGGCGTGAAGGACTTCGTTGACCGCTACGTCCTTGCCTTGGAGCCCGTCCTGGACGGCTATCGGACGGAAAACAAGCACTACGCCACCATTGCTGTCGGTTGCACAGGCGGCAAGCACCGTTCAGTCGCGGTCGCCGTCGAGCTTTCCAAACGGCTCGCGCAATATCCCCGGGTCACCGTCACCACCAGCCACCGCGATCTGGGTCGCGAATAATGGGGGTCCTTACAGGACCCCTGCCGCTGGTTCCACCGAAGGGCACCCCGGGCAGCCAGCCCGCCAAGGACCCTTCGGTTGTGGCGCTCGGCGGCGGACACGGGCTTTCCGCGTCGTTGTCGGCATTGCGGCTGCTGACCTCCGAACTCACCGCGATCGTCACGGTTGCCGACGACGGCGGCTCCTCCGGGCGGCTCCGCGAAGAGTACGGCGTCCTTCCGCCGGGCGACCTTCGAATGGCCCTGAGCGCACTGTGCGACGACACCGATTGGGGCCGCACCTGGCGGGACGTCATGCAGCATCGCTTCAAGACTCCGAACGGCCGCCAAGGCTCCTTGGATGACCACGCCATGGGGAACCTGCTCATTGTCACGCTCTGGGAACTGCTCGGCGACGCCGTGGCCGGACTGAAATGGGCCGGCGCCCTTCTGGGTGCCCGCGGCCAGGTGCTCCCGATGTCCACCCAGCCCCTGAACATCGAGGGCGACGTCCGGGTACCGTTGCCCGGGGGCGGCTACGAGTTCCAGGCAGTCAAAGGCCAGGCCAAGTGCGCCGTCGCCGGATCGCTTGAAAACGTCAGGCTCCTCCCCGACGACGCGCGCGCCTGCATCGAAGCATTGACGGCCATCGAGCTTGCGGACTGGATCATTCTGGGCCCCGGCTCCTGGTACACGTCCGTGTTGCCGCATCTTCTGCTGCCGGAAATGCGGCAGGCCTTGTGCGATACCCCTGCCAAACGCTGCCTCACCATGAACCTCGCCATGGACACCAAGGAAACGTCCGGGATGTCCGCCGCGGACCACCTCGATGCCTTGCGCCACTACGCTCCGGAGTTCAGCCTGGACGTCGTCCTGGCAGATCCCAGCTCGATATCGGACCTCAAGGAATTCGAACGCGCTGCCGGAATGATCGGTGCGGAGGTGGTCTTGGGTAAAGTGGGGGCGTCGAGCCGCCGTCCAGTCCACGATCCGCTGCGTCTGGCATCGGCGTATCACGATATTTTCGGGAATAGTTAGGAACATGCGATGGCACTGACCGCATCGGTCAAGGAAGAACTTTCCCGGCTGGACATCAAGAAGTCGTCCGTCCGCAAGGCCGAGGTTTCGGCAATGCTGCGTTTTGCCGGCGGATTGCACATCATTTCGGGCCGCATCGTGATTGAGGCAGAGGTTGACCTCGCCTCCACGGCGCGGCGGCTGAGGGCCGCGATCGCCGAAGTTTACGGACACCAGAGCGAGATCATCGTCGTCTCAGGCGGGGGACTGCGTCGCGGTAGCCGCTATGTTGTCCGCGTGGTGCGCGACGGCGAGGCACTCGCCCGCCAGACCGGCCTCCTGGACGGACGTGGACGGCCAGTCCGCGGCTTGCCGTCCGCCGTTGTCAACGGCTCGGCGTCGGACGCCGAAGCTGTGTGGCGCGGCGCGTTCCTCGCTCACGGATCCCTCACCGAACCCGGCCGGTCCTCGTCGCTCGAGGTCACGTGCCCGGGACCGGAATCCGCGCTTGCCCTGGTGGGTGCAGCCCGTCGCCTCGGCATCCAGGCCAAGGCCCGCGAAGTGCGCGGCGTGGACCGCGTCGTCATCCGCGACGGCGACACCATCGCCGCGTTGCTCACCCGGATGGGCGCCCATGACGCCCTCATGGTGTGGGAGGAACGCCGCATGCGGAAGGAAGTGCGCGCTACGGCCAACCGCCTCGCGAACTTCGACGACGCCAACCTGCGGCGCTCGGCCCAGGCCGCCGTCGCAGCCGGCGCCCGCGTGGACAGGGCCCTGGAAATCCTTGGCGACGACGTTCCGGACCACCTCAAGTACGCCGGCGAACTCCGGGTCGCCCACAAACAGGCCAGCCTCGATGAATTGGGCCGGCTCGCTGATCCGCCCATGACCAAGGACGCCATCGCGGGAAGGATCCGCCGGCTTCTGGCCATGGCGGACAAAAGGGCCGGCGACCTCGGGATCCCGGGTACCGAGGCAAATGTGACCCCGGAGATGATGGACGAATAGGGCACCCGTCCTAGAATCGTCAGGGTGTAGATTTCCGGCCGGGCTCCCCGGGCGGATGAACAAAACGAGAGTTACCAACCGGACTCCGGTCCACTACATTGGAGGATTTCGTGACAGAGTACGTACTGCCCGAGCTCGGCTACGACTACGCAGCACTCGAGCCGCACATTTCGGCGAAGATCATGGAGCTGCACCACAGCAAGCACCACGCCGCCTATGTAGCAGGCGCCAACAACGCTTTGGCCCAGTTGGCCGAAGCCCGCGACAAGGGCGACTTCGCCAACATCAACCGCCTCTCCAAGGACCTCGCCTTCCACACGGGCGGCCACATCAACCACTCCGTGTTCTGGAACAACATCTCCCCGGACGGCGGCGACAAGCCTGAAGGCGAACTGGCTGCGGCCATCGATGACGCCTTCGGCTCCTTCGATGCCTTCCGTGCCCAGTTCTCCGCGGCCGCGCTCGGCCTCCAGGGATCCGGTTGGGGCTTCCTCGCCTACGAACCCATCGGCGGCAACCTCCTCATCGAGCAGCTCTACGACCAGCAGGGCAACGTCGCAGTCGGCACCACGCCCCTGCTCATGCTCGACATGTGGGAGCACGCTTTCTACCTCGACTACGTCAACGTCAAGGCTGACTACGTCAAGGCATTCTGGAACATCGTCAACTGGGCCGACGTCGCCAGGCGCTTCGAAGCGGCCCGCGCGAACGCCACTGGCCTGATCGTTCTCTAGGGAACACCGTCCCGAACCGGTGAGTGAGGCGGAATACACAGGGATGTAACAAACTTCACATTCAGGTGCATTTCGACCAAATCCCGGATTGTCTGCCCCCGCAGTTGCGGGGGCAGACGTAGTTAAACGTAAGATGGGTCACGGAAGGCGGTTAGCCTTCAGCAACGTGGCTGGTCGCCCTCCGATCTGATAATCACTTCTGCCCAATGATGTGCGGGAATTGTTAGTTGGAATCAAGATCCGACTCACTAGGTGTGCTTGCAAGAGCACCAAGGAGACTGAAAAAGTGACCACCCGTATTGGTATCAACGGCTTTGGCCGAATCGGCCGCAACTACTTCCGCGCAGCACTCGCCCAGGGTGCAGACCTTGAAATTGTTGCGGTCAACGACCTCACGAGTCCCGAGGCCCTTGCCCACCTTTTGAAGTACGACTCCGTCGGCGGCCGCCTGACCGAGTCCGTTGAAGTCAAGGAGGGCAACCTCATTGTCGACGGCAGCATCATCAAGGTCCTCGCAGAGCGCGATCCCGCGAACCTCCCTTGGGCCGAACTCGGCGTCGACATCGTCATCGAGTCCACCGGCTTCTTCACCAAGGCTGCCGCTGCGAAGAAGCACATCGACGCGGGCGCCAAGAAGGTCCTGATCTCCGCTCCCGCTTCGGACGAAGACATCACCATCGTCATGGGCGTCAACCACGAGCTCTACGACAACGAAGCGCACCACATCATCTCCAACGCTTCCTGCACCACCAACTGCCTCGGCCCGCTGGCCAAGGTGGTCAACGACGCGTTCGGCATCGAGCGCGGCCTCATGACCACGGTGCACGCCTACACGGCAGACCAGAACCTGCAGGACGGTCCCCACGGCGACCTGCGCCGTGCCCGTGCCGCAGCGATCAACATGGTTCCCACCTCCACGGGTGCCGCCAAGGCGATCGGCCTGGTCCTCCCGGAACTCAAGGGCAAGCTTGACGGCTACGCCATCCGGGTCCCGGTCCCGACCGGTTCCGCCACGGACCTGACCGTCACGGTGTCCCGCGAAGTGACCGTTGAGGAAGTCAACGCGGCTCTCAAGGCAGCGTCGGAGACCGAGCAGTTCAAGGGCATCCTGAGCTACACGGCAGACCCGATCGTCTCTTCGGACATCGTTGGCGACCCCGCCTCTTCGATCTTCGACTCCGGCCTGACCAAGGTCATCGGCAACCAGGTCAAGGTTGTTTCCTGGTATGACAACGAATGGGGCTACTCCAACCGCCTCGTTGACCTTACGGAGCTCGTCGCATCCAAGCTGGGCTAGGGTAGACACATGACATTTCACACCCTCAACGAATTGATCGCTGAAGGTGTCCGCGGGCGGTACATTCTTGTCAGAAGTGACCTGAATGTGCCGCTCGACGGCTCTACAGTGACCGACGACGGCCGCATCAAGGCCTCCCTCCCGGTCATCGAAAAGCTCTCGGACGCCGGTGCCCGCGTGCTCGTCACGGCCCACTTGGGACGCCCCAAGGGCGCCCCCGAGGCCAAATATTCGCTCAAGCCGGCGGTAGCGCGGCTTGCGGAACTCGCTCCGTTCAAGGTCCAACTCGCTGAAGACACCGTTGGTGAGTCCGCCAAGGAGCTGGCCGGGTCCCTGGACGACGGGGACGTCCTGGTCCTGGAGAGCGTGCGTTTCGACGCCCGCGAAACCAGCAAGGACGACGCCGAGCGCGGCGCCTTCGCCGATGAACTCGTGGCGCTGACCGGTGCCAACGGTGCCTATGTTGATGACGCCTTTGGCGCTGTCCACCGCAAGCACGCAAGCGTCTACGACGTCGCCACCCGGCTTCCCTCCTACCAGGGGGACCTCGTGCGCACAGAGGTAGAGGTCCTGCGCAAGCTCACCACGGACACCCAGCGCCCGTACGTCGTGGTTCTCGGCGGCTCCAAGGTCTCTGACAAGCTCGCGGTGATCGACAACCTCCTGGGCAAGGCGGACACCATCCTCGTGGGTGGCGGAATGCTCTTCACCTTCCTCGCGGCGGCCGGTCACAAGGTCGCGGGCAGCTTGCTTGAGGCTGACCAGATCCCCGTGGTCCAGGAATACCTCAAACGCGCCTCCGACGCCGGCACCACCTTCGTCATTCCAACCGACGTCGTGGTTGCAAGCCGCTTCGCTGCCGACGCCGACCACGAGGTGGTCGCCGCGGACGCGATCGAGGAAAGCTCGTTCGGTACTTCCGGCATTGGCCTGGACATCGGACCGGTATCGGCCGAGGCGTTCGCCGCGCAGATCCGGTCCGCCCAGACTGTGTTCTGGAACGGGCCGATGGGCGTCTTCGAATTCGAAGCCTTCTCCGGCGGCACCCGGGCCATCGCCCAGGCTTTGACCGAGACGCCGGCATTCACCGTGGTCGGCGGCGGCGACTCCGCCGCAGCCGTCCGGATCCTCGGCTTTGAGGACTCCCAGTTCGGCCATATTTCCACCGGCGGCGGCGCCAGCCTGGAATACCTTGAAGGCAAGGATCTTCCCGGCCTCAGCGTTCTGGACCGCTAAGGCTAAACGGCCGGCGGGGCGCCCTTCCTTGAAGGCAAGCGCCCCGCCGGCTTTCCCTATCTCAACCCATCTTTGGAGCACACGTGACCACTTCTGCAAACGGAAACTTCATCCGCAAGCCCTTCATTGCCGGCAACTGGAAGATGAACATGGACCATGTCCAAGGCATCACCCTGCTGCAGAAGCTTGCTTGGACCCTGTCCGACGCCAACCACGACTACAGCCGGGTGGAAGTTTCGGTGTTCCCGCCGTTTACCGACCTGCGCGGTGTGCAGACCCTCGTCCAAGGCGATGAGTTGGAGATTGTCTACGGTGGACAGGACCTCTCGCAGTTCGACTCCGGAGCGTACACTGGCGATATCTCCGGCCATTTCCTGAACAAGCTCGGCTGCGCCTACGTCCTGGTAGGCCACAGTGAACGCCGCACCATCCACCACGAGGACGACCAACTGCTCAACGCGAAGGTCAAGGCAGCCTTCCGCCACGACCTTACCCCCGTCCTGTGTGTCGGCGAGGGCCTGGAGATCCGCCAGGCCGGCACCCACGTGGAGCACACGCTGGCCCAGCTGCGCGCCGGCGTCGAAGGCCTCACGGCAGATCAAGCCGGCGAACTGGTTGTCGCGTACGAGCCCGTCTGGGCCATCGGAACGGGCGAGGTTGCAGGTCCCGAAGACGCACAGGAGATGTGCGCCGCGATCCGTGCAGAGCTCGCCTCCCTGTTCGACGAAACTGTCGCTGCGAAGACCCGCCTCCTCTACGGCGGATCGGTCAAGGCCAACAATGCCGCAGCGATCATGGCCGAAAGCGACGTCGACGGCCTGCTGGTAGGCGGCGCGAGCCTGGACCCCGCCGAGTTTGCTAACATTGTCAGGTTCGAGAGCCACCTCAGCGCGGCTTAGTCCGTTTCAGGTTCCGCTCCCGTTTTCCGTTCTTCTGAAAGGCCGTCGTGGACGTTCTTCAAGTTATTCTGCAGATCCTGCTGGGCATCACCAGCCTTCTGCTGACGCTGCTCATCCTTCTCCACAAGGGCCGTGGCGGCGGGTTGTCCGATATGTTCGGTGGCGGCATGAGCTCTGGATTGAGCTCTTCAGGTGTCGCAGAGCGAAACCTCAACCGCTTCACCATCGTCTTGGGCTGCACTTGGGGTGTCGTGATCATTGGACTCGGCCTCATCATGCGCTTCACCGCCGGCGCAAACTCCTAGCACCGGCTAACACCGACGCCGTCGGATCCTCGCACTGGCTGCGGGCTCTTACTAGACTAGGCTGCATGGCTTTCACAGCCATGCAGCCGAACTCTCAAGGGGATCGACGATGGTTCATGCTACTTCTGGATTCCGGGGCACACGGGCCGGCGTAACCGCTGGATCCGCCCCAAGGAACGAAACTGACTCCTCAGCCGGCGAAAGCCTGCCGCGTATTCGTGTTCCCTATTGGTGCGCCAAGGGACATGAGACGCGGCTTGTTTTCGTTAAGCTCGCCGAAGACCAAATCCCGGGCCAATGGGACTGCCCCAAATGCGGCCTGGTTGCAGTCCGGGAACCGGGCGAAGCCACCTTGGAACGCCCGGACGACGAGGTCTTCAAGAGCCACTTGGACTACGTTAAAGAAAGACGCTCCAGCCAGGACGCGGAGATTGTCCTGACTGGAGCGCTGGAGCGGCTACGCGCCCGCAGGGTCCTTTCGGACGAGCTGCTGGGGGACACGTGAGGCTGCATTCTCATCGATAAGCCATAGGGTCCTCGAGCGGCCGCTCGGACCCGCGGCGGGAACCTGGACCGGGTTGGCCCCGGCAAGGGCCAGTCCCACGGCGCCGGCCTTGTCCTCGCCTGCCACAACCATCCAGATTTCCTGGGCGGAGTTGATGGCGGGCAAGGTCAGCGAAATCCTCGACGGCGGCGGCTTAGGGGAGTTCTCCACCCCCACCACCGTGCGGTCCTTCACGCGGATACCTGCCCGCTCCGGGAAAAGCGAGGCGATGTGGGCATCCGGGCCGACACCGAGCAGCAGGATATCGAAGCGGGGCAGCTCGCCGGCCTCTTCCGGGCGATTGTCCGAAGCATCCGCCGCATGCTCCGCTTGCGCGGCGGCCTTGAGCCGGGCCGCGTAATCGGCGGCGGCGTCGTCCGCGGTGGCGAACTCATCGGAGGAGCCCGGTTCGTGGACGCGGGCCGGATCCACCGGCAGGCTGGAGAGCAGAGCCTCACGCGCTTGCACCGTATTCCGGTCCGCGCTGTCCTTGCCGACGAAACGCTCGTCACCCCACCAGAAGTTCACCCGTGACCAGTCGACAGCGGGAGCTGCGGGGGAGTCCGCGACTGCCCGCAGCGTGCCGATGCCCACTGTTCCGCCGGTGAGGACCACAGTGGCTTCCCCGTGCTTGTCCTGGACGTCCACCAGCTTGGTGATGAGGCGCGCCGCTATAGCTGCCATCAGCACGGTGGAGTCGGGATGGATGCTTACTCTTGGGTCAGCGCTCACTGGGACGGTCACTCCTTGCTGTTGGTTCGGGGCAGTCCCATAGTAATCACTTCTCCGAAGACATCGTCCGGATCAAGGCGGCGCAATTCTTCGGCGAGGCAGTCCCGCAGGCTTCGGCGAGGCAATGAGATCCGCTGGGCGGGCTGCCCCGGCTGGGTCAGTTCCGCCACTGTCAGGCCCGGACGAACCAGCTGGACGTCGCCCGTAGCCCGGCTTAGGCGCACCCTCCGGATGCCTGTTCCTGCGGGATCCGCGACGATCTCGACCGGTGCGTCGAGGAACAGCGTGAGCCACGAGGCCAGCAGCAGCGTGCTGGGAGAGTCAGAAGCACCCTCGACCTCGATAGCCGTCACGGGGGATTCGTCCACCTGGTCCAGGGCTGCCGCGAGCTGGAGGCGCCAGTTCGTCAGGCGTGTCCACGCGAGGTCGGTGTCCCCGGCCCGGTACGTTTCCCGGATTCGTGCCAGCGCCGCCGCGGGGTCCGGCTCGTTGGCGGAGTCCGTGATGCGGCGGTGCGCGATCCTGCCGATGGAAGTCTCGCAGGCGTTCTCGGGGGCGCCGTGCGGCCACCAGGCCACGATCGGCGCGTCCGGGAGCAGGAGTGCAGCGACGAGTGATTCGCTTTCCTTGGCGAGCTCACCGTAGCCGCGCAGCACGATGACCTCTGACGCTCCGGCGTCGCCACCCACACGGATCTGGCCGTCGAGGCGGGTCGGCGCTTCGCTGCCTGCGTCCGCAAGGACGATGATGCGGCAGGGGTGTTCGCGGCTGGCCTCGTTGGCTGCCTCGATGGCTTCTTCCTCGAGACCGGACTTGGTGACCACCACAAGGGTCAGGACGCGTCCGAGGGCGATCACGCCTCCCTGCTCGCGCAGGGAGGTGAGCTTCTTGGAGATCTTGGAGGTAGTGGTATCGGGAAGATCTACGATCATGGCCTTCTCCAGGTTCGTCCGTCGCGGGCAAGCAGTTCGTCGGCCGAGGCCGGGCCCCAGCTGCCGGGAGCATAGGGCTCGGGCTGTTCGTCGAGCCCGGCCCAGTATTCCTCGAAGGGGTCCAGGATCTTCCAGGACTCCTCGACTTCCTGGTGCCGGGGGAACAACGGGGGCTCGCCCAGGAGCACGTCCAGGATGAGGCGTTCGTAAGCCTCGGGACTGGACTCTGTGAACGAGTGTCCGTAACCGAAGTCCATCGTGACGTCGCGGACCTCCATCTGCGTACCGGGAACTTTGGACCCGAAGCGGATGGTGGCGCCCTCATCGGGCTGCACCCGGATCACCACGGCGTTCTGGCCGAAGTCGTCCTCGCCGTGGCCGCGGAAGAGCAGGTTGGGTGCCCGCTTGAAGACCACGGCAATTTCCGTGACACGGCGGCCAAGCCGTTTGCCGGCCCGCAGGTAGAACGGCGCCCCGGCCCAGCGCCGGGTGTTGATGTCCAGGCGGATGGCCGCATAGGTCTCCGTCTTGGAATCAGCCGGAATGCCTTCTTCCTCCAAGTAGCCTTGGACGAGCTCGCCGCCCTGCCAGCCACCCGTGAACTGGCCGCGGGCAGAATGGGTAGACAGGTCCTCGGGAAGCCTGACGGCAGCGAGCACCTTTTCCTTTTCGGCCCGCAGGTCGTCGGCATTGAAGGAGATGGGTTCCTCCATGGCCGTCAGGGCCAGCAGTTGCAGAAGGTGGTTCTGGATGACGTCGCGGGCCGCGCCCACGCCGTCGTAATATCCCGCGCGGCCACCGGTGCCGATGTCCTCGGCCATGGTGATCTGGACATGGTCGACATAGTTGGCGTTCCAGAGCGGCTCGAACAACTGGTTGGCGAAGCGCAGGGCCAGGATGTTCTGGACCGTCTCCTTGCCAAGGTAGTGGTCGATCCGGAAGACCGCGTCCGGCGGGAAGACGGACTCAACGATGGAGTTCAGCTTGCGCGCCGACTCCAAGTCGTGGCCGAAGGGCTTCTCGATGACCACCCGGCGCCACTGCCCCTCGCCGGCCTGCGCCAGCCCGTGCTTGGAGAGCTGCTGGCAGACCTGCTCGAAAGCCTTCGGCGGGATGGAAAGGTAGAAGCCGTGATTGCCGCGCGTGCCGCGGTTCTCGTCCAGTTCGTCGAGCGTGGCGCTGAGGCGCTTGAACGCCTGGTCGTCGTCGAACTCTCCTTGCACGAAGCGGATGCCTTCGGAGAGCTGGTTCCAGACGGACTCGTCGAACGGGGTGCGGGAGTGCGCCTTGACGTTTTCCTTGACCTCGTTCGCGAACTCCTCGTTGTTCCAGTCCCGCCGGCCGAAGCCGACGAGCGCGAAGCTCGGCGGCAACAGCCCGCGGTTGGCGAGGTCGTAGACCGCCGGCATGAGTTTCTTGCGGGCAAGGTCGCCGGTGACTCCGAAGAACACGAGCGACGATGGCCCTGCGATGCGGTTCAGGCGCCGGTCCCGGGGATCCCGGAGGGGATTGCGGTGGCTTGCCTTTCCGGTGGACCGGTAGCCGGTTTCAGTTTCTGGCATGTTTGGGTTTGTGCCTTAGCTTTCGAGCGCGCTGGCCTGGTCGGCCAATGCGGCGACGATTTCCTGGAGCTGGGCGACGCCGGCTCCGCGGTCCGTGAGGTGCAGCCGCAGGACCGGGCGGCCGTGGTTCTCGAGAACCTGGGCATCGCCGGCCGCCTGGGCCGCAATCAGTTGACCGAAGGTGAACGGACGGTCCGGGATCGCGATGTCGCCCGCCGCGGCTGCCGTCACCTGCAGGAACGAACCGATAGCCGGGCCGCCCTTGTGGAATTGGCCGGTGGAGTGCAGGAAACGCGGGCCCCAGCCAAAAGTGACCGGGCGGCCGCTGACGGCCGCGAGTTCATCGCGGATGCCTTCGAGTTGCGCGAACGCGATCCGGTCGAAATATGCCTGGACGCTCAGGTAGCCGTCCGCTCCGAGTTCGCCAAGGAGTGCCTTGACGGCATCGGCGACAGTCGCCACTTCGCCGAGCCACGCACCGCCGCGGACCTCGATCACGCCGTCGACGAAGTTCGCCGGCGTCGGCTCGGGCCGGGCGTCAAGCAGGCCGCGCGCGGCCACCTTGGCTGCCTCGACGTCGGGCTGGTCGAAGGGGTTGATGCCCAACAGGCGCCCTGCGACGGCGGTGGCGAACTCCCAAACGAACATTTGGGTGGCGAGGCCGCCGGCGATGGCGGCTTCGTTCTGGCCGAGCTCGACGTCGGATTCCGCACCGACGAGGCGGATCACCAGGACGTCCTCCGCGCCACTGCTGACCTCGGGCGCGGAGGGGCCGGCAACAACCGGCAGCACTCCAGTGCCGAGCTTGCCGGTGGACTCGGCGATGAGCTGTTCGGCCCAGTCCGCAAAACCAACGATTCCGGAGCCGTCTTCGACGATGACGATCTTGTTGCGCAGGGGGGTGGTTCCGCCCAGCGCGGCACCGAGCCGGAGCCCGATGTTTTCGGGGGAGTCGTCGTTGAGGATTTCCGCGGCTTCCTCGGCCTCATCCAGGAATGCCTGGATGTCGACGCCCGCGAGGCCGCTCGGGACCAGGCCGAAAGCCGTCAGCGCCGAAAAGCGGCCGCCGACGTTCGGATCGGCGTTGAAGACGGCACGGTAGCCTGCTTCGCGGGAGGCCTTGTCGAGCGGGGAACCGGGATCGGTCACGATAATGATGCGGCTCTTGGCATCGATGCCGGCCTCGGTGAAGGCCTGCTCGAACACCCGCCGCTGCGAGTCGGTTTCCACGGTGGAACCCGACTTGGACGAGACCACGATTGCGGTCTCGGCCAGGCGGTCCGCCAGGGCAGCACCGACCTGTTCAGGGTCGGTGCTGTCCAGCACGGTCAGCTCGACGCCAGCAGTGCCGGCAATGACCTCGGGGGCAAGCGAAGAGCCGCCCATGCCACACAGGACAATGCGGGAGACGCCTTCGGCGCGGAGGGCGTCCCGGAGTTCCAGGATCCCTTCGACCAAGGGCTGGGAAACGGTTGCCGCTTCCACCCATCCGAGACGGATGGCTGCTTCGGATTCGGCGTCAGGGCCCCACAGAGTGTGGTCCTTGGCGAAAATCCTGGTGGCAATCCGGTCTTCGACAAGTGCCGGGATGTGTTGCTCGATGGCCTGCTGCGCAGCACCGCTGGCGTCGTAGCTGAGAGTGCTCATGTGGGTTAGGAAGCCTTCCGTGCAGAGGCGAGGGCACCGTCGACGTCGGCCAGAAGTTCCTTCCAGCTGGCGACGAACTTGTCCAGGCCCTCGGATTCGAGGATTGCGACGACGTCGTTGTAGGAGATGCCCAGGCCCTCAAGCTGGTTAAGGACGTTGTTTGCTTCTTCGTAGGTGCCGGAGACGGTGTCACCCTTCACGACCGCGTGGTCGAACGTGGCGTCGAGGGTCTTTTCCGGCATGGTGTTGACGACCCCCGCGACCACCAGTTCGGTCACGTAGAGGGTGTCCGGGTACGCCGGGTCCTTGACACCGGTGGAGGCCCACAGCGGACGCTGGGGGCGCGCACCGGCTTCGGCGAGGACTGCCCAGCGCTCGGTGGAGAACAGCTCTTCGTAGACCTGGTACGCGAGGCGGGCGTTCGCGACGCCGGCCTTGCCCTTGAGGGCCTTGGCTTCCTCGGTGCCGATCGCGTCGAGGCGCTTGTCGATCTCGGTGTCCACGCGGGAGACGAAGAAGGACGCCACGGAGTGGATCTTGGAGAGGTCGTGGCCGTTTTCCTTGGCCTGTTCCAGTCCGGACTGGAACGCGTTGACGACGGCGCGGTAGCGTTCAAGGGAGAAGATCAGGGTCACGTTGACGCTGATGCCCTCGGCCAGGGTTGCCGTGATGGCGGCGAGGCCTTCAAGGGTTGCCGGGATCTTGATGTGGACGTTGTCCTTGTTGACCTTCTTGTAAAGGTGCTGGGCTTCGGCGATGGTTCCTTCGGTGTCCCAAGCCAGCCGGGGGTCCACCTCGATGGATACGCGGCCGTCGACGCCGTTGGTCGCGGCAGCGACCGGGGCGAAGAGGTCGCAGGCGTCGGCGACGTCCGTGGTGGTGATCTCGAAGACGGTTTCTTCGACCGACGCGCCCTTTGCGGCGCTTTCGGCGATCACGGCGTCGTAGTCGCTGCCGGCGGTAATGGCGGCGTGGAAGATCGACGGGTTGGTGGTGACACCGACGACGTTCTTCTCGTCGATGAGCTTCTGCAGGGTTCCGCTGGAAAGGCGTTCGCGGGAAAGGTCATCGAGCCAGATGGATACGCCGGCGTCGGAGAGCTGCTGGGTGGGAGTCTTAGTCATTTCGTTAATCTCCTTGGAAATCTGTTCGTTGCTGTCGGATTCGTCTCAGACGCGTTTCAGCTGGCGAGACCCGCGAGGGAGTCCTTCGCGGCGGCGGCGACCGCTTCCGCCGTAATGCCGAACTCCTTGAAGAGGCGCTTGTAATCTGCCGAGGCGCCGAAGTGCTCGAGGCTGATGGACCGTCCTGCGTCGCCGACGAAGTCCTTCCAGCCCAGTGCCAGGCCGGCTTCCACCGAGACGCGGGCCTTGACCGCGGCAGGAAGCACGGACTCGCGGTATGCGGAGTCCTGCTTGTTGAACCACTCGACGCACGGCATGGAGACGACGCGGGTGGCGATGCCTTCGGCCTGCAGTGCTTCACGGGCCTGGACTGCCAGCTGGACCTCGGAACCGGTACCGATGAGGATGACCTCGGCCGGGACCGTTGCACCGTCCTTCGAAGCCTCTGCCAGGACGTAGCCGCCCTTGGCGACCCCGGCGGTGGAGCCGAAAGTGTCACCTTCGGCAATGCCTTCGCCGCGTGCGTAGGTCGGGATGTTCTGGCGGGTCAGCACGATGCCTGCCGGGTTCTCGTGGTTCTCCAGCATGGCCTTCCATGCCGCCGCAACCTCGTTGGCGTCGCCGGGGCGGACGACGTCGAGGCCCGGGATGGCGCGGAGGCTGGCGAGCTGTTCCACCGGCTGGTGGGTGGGGCCGTCTTCGCCAAGGCCGATGGAGTCGTGGGTCCAGACATACAGCGACGGAACACCCATGAGTGCGCCGAGGCGGATCGCCGGACGCTGGTAGTCGCTGAAGATCAGGAACGTTCCGGAGAACGCGCGGGTCCGGCCGTGCAGTGAGATTCCGTTCACAATCGACGCCGCCGCGTGCTCGCGGATACCGAAGTGCAGCACCCGTCCGTACGGGTTGCCCTTCCATGCGCCGGTGGAGCGCGAGGCCGGGATGAACGAGGGTGAACCCTCGATGGTGGTGTTGTTGGACTCGGCAAGGTCGGCCGAACCGCCCCACAGTTCCGGAAGGACCGGGCCGATCGCGTTCAGGACCTTGCCGGAAGCGGCACGGGTGGAAACGTCCTTGCCTGCTTCGAACACCGGCAGCGCGGCGTCGAGTTCGACCGGAAGCTTCTTGGCCTCGATGCGCTCAAGCAGTGCCGCGCCCTCGGGGTTGGCGGTCTGCCACGCCTCGAAGGACGCCTGCCATTCGCTGCGCTCGGCCGCGCCGCGTTCGACGACGGCACGGGCGTGGGCCAGGACGTCCTCGTCAACCTGGAAGGAACGCTCGGGGTCGAAGCCCAGGACTTCCTTCAGTGCTGCGACTTCCTCGGCGCCCAGGGCGGAGCCGTGGATCTTGCCGGTGTTCTGCTTCTTGGGCGCCGGGTAGCCGATGATGGTGCGCAGCGAGATGATGGACGGCTTGGACGTCTCGGCCTTGGCGGCGAGCAGCGCGCTGTAAAGTTCCTGGACGTCTTCGACGTACTCGCCGGTCTTGGTCCAGTCCACGCGCTGGGTGTGCCAGCCGTAGGCCTCGTAGCGCTTGAGGACGTCTTCGGTGAAGGCCACGTCGGTGTCGTCTTCGATGGAGATGTGGTTCTCGTCATAGATCACCACGAGGTTGCCCAGTTCCTGGTGGCCGGCCAGGGAAGAAGCTTCCGAGGTGACGCCTTCCTGGAGGTCGCCGTCGGAGGCGATGACCCAAATGGTGTGGTCGAACGGGCTCTCGCCGGCGGGAGCATCGGCGTCGAACAGGCCACGCTGGCGGCGCTGCGAGTAGGCGAAGCCCACCGAGGAGGCCAGGCCCTGGCCCAGCGGGCCGGTGGTGATTTCGACGCCCGCGGTGTGCTTGTATTCCGGGTGGCCGGGGGTCAGCGAACCCCAGGTGCGCAGGGCCTCGAGGTCCTTCAGTTCCAGGCCGTAGCCGGAAAGGAACAGCTGGATGTAAAGCGTCAGCGAGGTGTGTCCGGGGGACAGGATGAATCGGTCGCGGCCGATCCAGTCCGGGTGCTTCGGGTCGTGGCGCATCAGCTTCTGGAACAGCAGGTAGGCGGCCGGTGCAAGGCTCATGGCCGTACCGGGGTGACCGTTGCCGACCTTCTCGACGGCGTCAGCGGCCAAAACGCGCACGGTGTCCACCGCACGCTGGTCCAGGCTTGTCCAAGTCAGTTCTTGCTCTTCCAAATGTGGCACGTAAACCGAGCCCCTCTCTGTGCTGACGACTGGTGACGGCACATGGCAAGCCTCGGGCACAGGATGGCGCCCGCTGCGAAGTTCCTACCAGCCGTTCACCATTGAAACGTTGATCTTTCATCCAGACATGCAAATCTGAGAATACGCTTTCTCGGAAACCTGCGTGAGCTGATCTGCAGACAGCTTAGCCCGGTTCGCAGCCCCAAATGGTGGGAATCCCAAAAAATGGACGCATATTCCGTTTTATGAATCACCCCGACGGCAACGTGGCGGTGAACTTTCGGAAACAAGCGAAAGTTGACCGGTGCCGTGGCCCCGGACAGGCCACGGTATGATATTTGGAGGCCGAACCAGGGTGCCGCCGCAGCGGGAAACCCGCCTTGAGAACACCAGCAAAGAACAGAGTGACTGCCAACGTGAGCACAACAGATACGCCCCTCAATGCTTCCCCGGCTCTAGGGAAGCGCGGAATGTCCCGTAAGTTCAAGGCGTATCTGGCACTGACCAAGCCCCGCGTGATCGAGTTGCTGCTGGTCAGCACCTTGCCCACCATGATTTTCGCGCAGCGGGGGTTCCCCTCGCTCGGCTTGATTCTGGCAACGTTGGTGGGCGGCGCCTTCGCTGCCGGCAGCGCAGGGGTCTTCAATTGCTACATCGATCGCGACATCGACAAGTTGATGCACCGGACGGAGAAGCGTCCGCTTGTGACCGGCGAAGTCAGCCCGCGCGAAGCACTCGTCTTCGCGTGGATCCTCGGAGCTGCCGCCATCGCCATCCTGTGGTTCGGTGCCAATCCGCTGTCAGCGTGGCTCGGTCTTGGTGCGATTGTTTTCTACGTTGTCATCTACACCATGATCCTCAAGCGCCGCACGGCCCAGAACATCGTGTGGGGCGGTGCTGCCGGCTGCTTCCCGGTGCTGATCGCCTGGGCCGCGGTGACAAATACGGTCGAGTGGCCCGCCGTCGTGCTCTTCATGGTGATCTTCCTGTGGACTCCTCCGCACTACTGGCCCTTGTCGATGCGGTACGGCGAGGACTACCGCAACGCCAACGTCCCCATGCTCGGTGCCATCGCCGGCGCCAAGGTGGTTTCGGTCCAGGTGGTTCTCTACGCCTGGGCCATGGTGGCCTGTTCCCTGCTCCTGGTGCCGGTGGGCCGCGCCGGTTGGGTGTACACCGCGGCCGCCGTCCTTGCCGGCGCGTGGTTCCTGTACGAGTCCCATGCCCTCTACAACCGGGCGCAGGGCGGGGAAGTGTCGAACAAGGGAGCGATGAAGGTCTTCCACGGCTCAATCAGCTACTTGACGCTTCTGTTTATTGCCCTCGCGGTAGATCCGTTCATCGGTTCGCCGATCATGGGCGGCTGACGCCCGTTCCCCCGGACGCCCGGACCCCTGCTCACGTTTGGCAGCGTTTCCTCGGACGCCCGGTCACGTTTCGCGTTGTTTCCCCGGACGCCCGGTGACGTTTCTCTGCACATCCGCCGACCATAGTCCAGATATAGCGGCGTACCCTCCGACGCCTGCTCACGTTTGGCGCCGTTTCCCCGAACGCCCGGTCAGGTTTGGCGCCGTTTCCCGGGACGCCCGGTCACGTTTCGCTGCAAATCGGACGCCGGTTCACGTTTGGCGTCGTTTCCCGGGACGCCCGGTCACGTTTCGTTGCACATCGGACGCCCGGTCAGGTTTGGGGTCGTTTCCTCGGACGCCCGGTCACGTTTCGCTGCAAATCGGCCGACCATAGTCCAGATCGCGCGTCCACCGACGCCGCCTCACGTATTTCAGCCCAAATGAAAACCCTCCTTCCCATGGTTCAAATCCCTGTGTGAAGGAGGGTTTTTTGGCGCGCGGGATGTGACCGGGGGTTCGGGGCTGGCGCGCGGGATGTGACCGGGGGTTCGGGGCTGGCGCGCGGGATGTGGCCGGGGGGTTGGGGTTGGCGCGCGGGATGTGGCCGGGGGGTTGGGGTTGGCGCGCGGGATGTGGCCGGGGGTCGGGCGTAGACCCGCCGGATGTGGCCGGGGGTTGGGGGTTGGCGCGCGGGATGTGACCGGGGGTTCGGGGCTGGCGCGCGGGATGTGGCCGGGGGGTTGGGGTTGGCGCGCGGGATGTGGCCGGGGGGTTGGGGTTGGCGCGCGGGATGTGGCCGGGGGTCGGGCGTAGACCCGCCGGATGTGGCCGGGGGTTGGGGGTTGGCGCGCGGGATGTGACCGGGGGTTGCCCGAAAGGGGCGTTTATATGACCGGGGATCGCCGGGGGAGGCGGGCGTCAGGCCTTAGGGCTGAACCGGGCCACGTCGGCGGCGTTCGTCGCTGCACTCATGAGCAGGGCGGCACCCAACATGTGGGCACCTACCAGGAGGGCCGGGATGCCGTTGTAATACTGGGTGAAACCAATTACTGCCTGCAGAACCGTCACGGCAAGCAGAAGCAGGGCAGCCGTGCGGAACAAACCTGTGATTGGCTTCCGTAGGACCATGTAGACGGCGAAGGCGGCTCCGGCCGTGATCAGGTACGCGGGCACTGCGTGGATGTGCGAGAACAGGTCCCAATCGAGATCGTTGCGCGGCGCGTTCGCGTCGCCGGCGTGGGGTCCGGCGCCAGTCACGACCACGCCGAGGCACACCGCGACTGCAGAGAAGAATGCGACGGCGGTCATCACAGGGCTCATTGCGCCCGGAATCGGCGGCAACGTTCCCCTCATGAAGCGGCCGGTCCGGCCATAAGCACGGTTGACCAGGAGCGTGGAGAAGACGACCAGGGCCATGGACACCAGAAAGTGCAGGCCGACAACCCAGGGGTTCAGATTGGACAGCACGGTGATGCCGCCGATGATGGCCTGTGCCGGAATGCTGGCGAGCAGGCCCAAGGCCAGGAGGAAAAGGTCGCGGCGTTCCTTGCGAAGATTCCACAAATACACCAGCGTCAGTACGGCGACGGCGGCGAGGACGAACGTCAGCGTGCGGTTGCCGAATTCGATGAACCCGTGAATACCCATCTCGGGCGTATTCACAAGCGAACCGCTGGTGCAACGCGGCCACGTTGGGCAGCCGAGGCCCGAGGATGTCAGCCGGACCGCGCCGCCGGTGACCACCAGGACCACCTGGCCGATCAGCGACAACATCGCCAGCCGGCGGATCGTGCTGTTAACTTCCGTGGGGAGCTTGGCGGTCAGCTGGTGGATGGACTTTGGAAGGCGGGAAGCCGTGCTCACAGTTTTCTCAATTCTCGGTACTCAATTCGCACTGACGTTTCTGTTTCACAACGGGGACACTCAGTTCCATTTGAACCACCGGACCGCGGCCGCGCCGGGAACGATGGTCCAGAGCAACAACACGAGAACGTAGGGTACGGACACGTTGCCTTGGAGGAAAGCATCCCTAAGGGACTGGCCCAAGGCCCCTGAGGGCAGGAAGTGCACGACGTTCTGCGCCAGTTCCGGCAAACGCTCGGCAGGCACCACGATTCCGCCGAGGGCGCCCAACAAGATCCAGAGCAGGTTTGTAATGGCGAGCGTTGCCTCGGGCCGCACGGTGCCGGCAACCAGGAGCCCGAGAGCAGTGAAGGCGGCCGCACCGAGAATCAAAAGCGCCAGGCCCGAGAGCCAGCCTTCAGGACGCGGATGCCAGCCAAGCAACGCTGCCACGGCCCCGATCACCAGGACCTGGAGGACCAAGACGGCCAAGACGGCGATGATCTTGCCGGCGATAAGGCCGGTCCGGCCCAAAGGAGTAGTCGAGAGGAAGCGGAGCACGCCGTAGCGGCGGTCGAACCCGGTGGCGATGCCTTGGCCCGTAAATGCCGTGGACATGGCACAAAGCGCGAGAACACCCGGCGTCGCGATGTCCACACGGCCGGCGCCCAAGCCATCCAGAAGCGGTGTAACGGTGAGTCCCACCAGTGCCAGCAAGGGCATGATCACCGCGAGGATCAACTGCTCGCCGTTCCTGATCATGGTCAAAGTCTCGTAGCGGCCCTGCAGCAAGATCCGGCGCATGAGGGGTGCCGGTCCGGCGTGGGGTGAAGTGCGCTCGTGGATTGCGCTGGTCATCGGATCTCCCTTCCGGAAATGTCCAGGAATACGTCTTCCAGGCTGCGCGCCTCCAAGCGGAGCGACGCCGGCATGATGCCCTTCTCTGCCCACCAGGCCGTGAGTTTCGCCAGATGCTGTGGCGTCAGCGTGCCCGAGATCGCGTAGCTACCCGCCCGGCTTTCGGTGATGGCGAGGTCGTCGCCGATCGCTGCGGAGATGTCGAGGCCGGCCGGGGCATCGAAGAACAGGGTACGTTCGGTCACGCCGTCCATGGCCTCGTGGCTGTGGCTCAACAAGTCGGCGACGGTGCCCTCGGCGACGTTGTGGCCGCCGTCGATGATGTAAACATAGTCCGCTAGCCGCTGCGCGTCATCCATGAGGTGGGTGGTGAGGATGATGCCCATGCCGGAATCCCGGAGTTCGGCGATGAGCTCGAAGACGATTTGGCGGGACTGGGGATCGAGCCCGGCGCTGGGCTCGTCGAGGAACAGGACTTCGGGGTTGCCGATCAAGGCGGCCGCAAGCGAGAGCCGTTGCTTTTGGCCTCCGGACAAGCGGCGGACGCCCGTCCGGCTGAAGGTATCGATGCCCAGGCGCTCGACGAGGCTGTCCAGCGGCAGGGGCTTCCGGTACATGCCCGCGATGTGCCGAAGCAGGGGGATGGGACGGGCCGACGGCGGGAGGCCGCCGTCCTGCAGCATCACGCCAACGCGTGAACGGAGGTTCGCGCCGGCCGTGTCAGGGTCTTCGCCGAGAAGCTCGATGCGGCCGCCGGTACGCTTTTGGAGGCCTTGCGCGCATTCGAGCGTTGTTGTCTTTCCGGCGCCGTTGGCGCCCAGCAAGGCCGTGATCTGACCGCGTTCGGCGAACATTGAAAGGCCGCTGACTACCCGCAGCATCTTGCCGTCAAGGGAAGCCAGCGGGCCGACGTCCTTGATGAGTCCATCGATGGTGAGGACAGGGGATTCGGGGGATCGCACCAAAGTATTCTACGTGAAGTAGTAGGGGTGCTGCGGGCAAGGTGCCGCAGGCCAGCCTTGCCTTACTGGATGCCCGGACTAAATTACGACATGATTGTGTTGTGTATTCCATGAGGAGTTCTATTTCCGTGCCCGGAAGGCACAGCGCGGTGATGCCCGAGCCCGTTGGCACTGGCGTTGGAGTCGCTGATGCGGAAGACCGCACCCGGAACCGCGTTCTGAACGCGGTATTGGAACACGGCCCCGTAAGCGCGGCCGAACTCGGCGACATGCTCGGATTCACCCCCGCGGCTGTCCGCCGGCATTTGGATCACCTGCAGCGCGCCGGGGTTATCGAGGTAAAGCGCGTCGCGAAAGCGGGTGCCGGCGCAGGCCGGCCTGCCCGTCGCTATGTGCTGAGTTCCCAAGGGCAGTCGAAGCTCGGGGATGACTACTTGAACATTGCCAGTTCCGCGTTGCGGCGGCTGCGGGACCTCGCAGGCGAAGAGGCGGTCAGGGACTATGCGGTGGAGCGCTTTGCCGAGATGGAACAGCGCTACGCGCCCGAAATCGACCAAGCGGGTTCAGACATCGCCGCCCGCGCCGTGGCGCTGTCCAAGGCGCTGAGCCGGGACGGATACGTCGCATCGGCTGCGTCGATAGAGACCAAAGCGCCACTGCCCGCTTCCCTCTCAAGCGTCCAGCTGTGCCAGGGCCATTGCCCCATCCAACAGCTCGCCGCGGAATTTCCCGTTTTTTGCGACACTGAGACCGAACTGTTTTCCCGATTGGTCGGCGTCGATGTCCGCAGGCTCTCCACCCTCGCGCAGGGCGGACATGTCTGCACCACCCACATTCCTACGGGCAGGCCGGCCGCCAAGGAGGCCCTCGGGCTTCCGAAGCTGCCGGACGCGCCCCATGTCGAATCCAACAATCAGTAAGAAAGGCCGTGATGACGGGTCAATTAGCTGAAGGAACAGCAGAGAAAGCGCTAGCTGACGGTGCTGTGATCTCGGAGATTCTGGAGAAGAATCCCGAGCTGCACGGTATCGGCAACTACGAGTACGGATGGGCTGACAAGAACGACGTCGGCGCCAACGCACGCCGTGGTCTCAACGAAGAGGTAGTCCGCGACATTTCGGCGAAGAAGAACGAGCCGGAATGGATGCTGGACCTTCGTCTGAAGGGTTTGAAGTACTTCGACCGGAAGCCCATGCCCACGTGGGGTGCAGACCTCTCCGGCATTGACTTCGACAACATCAAGTACTTCGTGCGCTCCACCGAGAAGCAGGCTGCCACGTGGGAAGACCTCCCCGAGGACATCCGCAACACCTACGAGAAGCTGGGCATCCCGGAAGCCGAGCGCAGCCGCCTCGTCTCCGGCGTGGCCGCGCAGTACGAGTCCGAGGTCGTGTACCACCAGATCCGCGAGGACCTGGAAAAGCAGGGCGTGATCTTCCTGGACACCGACACCGCGCTTCGCGAGCACCCGGAAATCTTCCAGGAGTACTTCGGCACCATCATTCCGGTTGGCGACAACAAGTTCGCGTCGCTGAACACGGCCGTGTGGTCCGGCGGTTCCTTCGTGTACGTTCCCAAGGGCGTCCACGTCGAGATCCCGCTGCAGGCCTACTTCCGCATCAACACGGAGAACATGGGCCAGTTCGAGCGCACGCTCATCATCGCGGACGAGGACTCCTACGTCCACTACATCGAAGGCTGCACCGCTCCGATCTACACCTCGGACTCGCTGCACTCCGCCGTGGTGGAAATCATCGTGAAGAAGGGCGCCCGCGTCCGGTACACGACCATCCAAAACTGGTCCAACAACGTGTACAACCTGGTCACCAAGCGCGCCGTCTGCGAAGAGGGCGGCACCATGGAATGGATCGACGGCAACATCGGCTCCAAGGTGACCATGAAGTACCCGGCTGTCTACCTCGTGGGCGAGCACGCCAAGGGCGAGACCCTGTCCATCGCCTTCGCCGGCGAAGGACAGCACCAGGACACCGGCTCGAAGATGGTCCACATCGCGCCGAACACCAAGAGCTCCATCATCTCCAAGTCGGTTGCCCGCGGCGGCGGCCGTGCAGCGTACCGAGGCCTGGTCCAGGTCCGCGAAGGCGCCAAGCACTCCGCCAACACCGTCCGTTGCGACGCCTTGCTGGTAGACACCATTTCCCGTTCCGACACCTATCCCTACATCGACATCCGTGAGGATGACGTGGTGATGGGTCACGAGGCCACCGTTTCGCGGGTCAGTGAGGAGCAGCTCTTCTATCTGATGTCACGCGGCATGCCCGAGGACGAGGCCATGGCCATGATCGTGCGCGGCTTCATTGAGCCGATTGCCCGCGAGCTGCCCATGGAATACGCCCTTGAACTCAACCGCCTGATTGAACTGCAGATGGAAGGATCCGTCGGTTAGCAATGACTGAAATCACTACTGAAAAGGCCCGCATCGGCGCGCCCTCGGCACAACCGTTCATTGACGGCTTCACCGAAGAGGGCGAGAACCTCTCCCCGGTCAACACCGGAACGGAAACGACGACGGCGGCACAGGCACCGTCGGCCGGACCGCTCGCCGGCGCTTCGGCCAAGAGCCACTCCCATGGCGGCGGCGTTGGAGTTCCGGACAGTTCGCGCGCAGGCCGGCTGACCTCCTACAAGCTGGCGGACTTCAAGCCCCTCACCGGGCTTGAAGAAGACTGGCGGTTCACCCCGCTCAAGCGACTTCGCGGCCTTCACAACGAGGTCCTCTCGGGTTCGGCGCCGTCCGTCGCCGTCACCGCCCCGGAGGGCGTCGTCGTCGAGACCGTGGGGCGGGACGACAGCCGCATCGGCTCCGCAGCCATTCCGGAGGACCGCGTGTCCGCCAACGCCTGGGAGAACTTCGCCGAGGCCACCGTCATCACCGTGCCCGCAGAACTCCAGCTCGACGGCGAAGTGTCCGTCCTGCTGACCGGCACCTCCGCCGAGGCTTCTGCCCAGCACATCGTGATCGTGGCGGAACGCTTCTCCAAGTCCCGGATCGTCCTGGACCACCAGGGCAGCGCGATCGTTTCGGAGAACGTCGAAATCCTCGTCGAAGACGGTGCCGAGCTGACGGTCATCTCGCTCCAGGAGTGGAACGACGACGCTGTTCACGCCTCTTCGCAGCAGGCCAAGCTTGGCCGCGACGCCAAGTTCAAGCACATCGTGGTCAGCCTCGGCGGCGACCTCGTGCGCATGACTCCGTCGACGCGGTTCACGGCGCCTGGCGCGGAAGCCGAGATGTTCGGCTTGTACTTCGCCGACGCGGGCCAGCACCTGGAGCAGCGCCTGTTTGTTGACCACGCTGTGGCCAACTGCAAGTCGAACGTCCTGTACAAGGGCGCCCTGCAAGGCCGCAACGCGCACACGGTGTGGGTTGGCGATGTCCTGATCCGCAAGGAAGCCGAAGGCACCGATACCTACGAGGCCAACCGCAACCTGGTCCTCACGGACGGAGCACGCGCCGATTCGGTGCCGAACCTGGAAATCGAGACCGGCCTCATCGAGGGTGCAGGCCACGCCAGCGCCACCGGCCGCTTCGACGACGAGCACCTGTTCTACCTCATGGCACGCGGCATCCCGGAAGACGTCGCCCGCCGTTTGGTGGTCCGTGGCTTCCTCAACGAGATCATCCAGCAGATCAAGGTACCGGCACTCGAAGAGCGCCTCACCGACGCTGTTGAGCGTGAGCTCGCCGCGAGCGACAACTAATCAGCCAAGCAGGGAAAGCAGACTATGAGCGATCAGCCACAAGGCGAACTGGTGTGCAAGGCCAGCGAGATCCAGGTCAAGCAGGCGCTGCGCATCCTGATCGATGACTACCCCGTAGCCATCGTCAAGGACTCGATGGGGGAGATCCACGCCATTGGCGACACCTGCTCGCATGCCGACATTTCGCTCTCCGAGGGTGAGGTGGAAGGCTGCGCGATCGAATGCTGGGGCCACGGCTCCCAATTCGACCTCCGCACCGGGCAGCCCTTGCAACTCCCTGCCTATGACCCCGTCCCGGTCTTTGCCGTCACCCTCGACGGCGAGGACGTCTACGTGGATGTGACCAACGTTGTGAACGGCGCCTCGGTACAGAACTACTGAGCGCCAAGAGCCTAAAGACTTACGAAAGAAAGAAGAGCATGTCTACTCTTGAGATCAAGGACCTGCACGTCAGCATCGAGACGGAGCAGGGCACCAAGGAGATCCTGAAGGGCGTCAGCCTGACCATCAAGACCGGCGAGACCCACGCAATCATGGGCCCCAACGGTTCGGGCAAGTCGACCCTCGCCTCCACCATTGCCGGCCACCCGCGCTACAACGTCACGAGCGGCAGCATCACGCTCGACGGCGAAGACGTGCTCGCCATGAGCGTTGACGAGCGTGCCCGCGCAGGCGTCTTCCTGGCCATGCAGTACCCCGTGGAAGTTCCGGGCGTCACTATGACCAACTTCCTGCGCACCGCCAAGACGGCGATCGACGGAGAAGCTCCCGCCCTGCGCACCTGGACCAAGGACGTCAAGGCGGCCATGCAGCAGCTGCGCATCGACGCCGACTTCGCACAGCGCAACGTCAACGAGGGCTTCTCCGGCGGCGAGAAGAAGCGCGTGGAGATCCTCCAGCTCGAACTCTTCAAGCCGAAGTTCGCCGTGCTTGACGAGACTGACTCCGGCCTCGACGTTGACGCGCTCAAGGTCGTCTCCGAGGGCGTCAACCGCGCCCACGCCACGGGCAACATGGGTACCTTGCTCATCACCCACTACACCCGCATCCTGCGCTACATCAAGCCGGACTTCGTCCACGTGTTTGTTGATGGCCAGGTTGTCGAGGAGGGCGGCCCCGAACTGGCCGACCGCCTCGAAGAAGAAGGCTACGACCGTTACGCCAAGGGCGCCGGCGCAGCCACCATCGCTGCTCCCGCAGCAGCCCAGGCCTAGTTAGGACTCCCGCCATGACCGAAATCAACGCGGCTCGCACCAGCCTCGAGGACGTCGAGGAGGCGCTCAAGGATGTCATTGACCCGGAACTCGGTGTCAATGTGGTGGACCTTGGGCTGCTCTACGGTCTGAAGTACTCGGAAGAGGACGGCGCCCTGCTCATCGACATGACGCTGACCACGGCGGCATGTCCGCTGACGGACGTCCTCGAAGAGCAGGTCGGGCAGTCCTTGGACGGCATCGTGGACGACTGGCGCCTCAACTGGGTATGGATGCCGCCGTGGGGTCCCGAGCGGATCACGGACGACGGCAAAGACCAGATGCGGGCCCTCGGCTTCAACATCTAGCCATTACGACGACGGCCGGTCACCCTTTCGCGAAAGGGTGGCCGGCCGTCGTCGTACTTGTCGTCATATGCCTGCCCAAGGCGCTGAAGGGGCTAAAATTCGATGATGCCTTTTCTGGATAAACTTCAGCTCTGGGCCGACGAACGCCCCGACGACACCGCCGTCGTCGTTGGTGGTAAGCGGCTCAATTGGGCTGACCTTCGGGATGCCGCAGCCTTGCGCCTCGCTGAGACTGCCTCGACGACGATACTGGCCGAACCCAATTCCCTGGACTTCGTAGTGGCTTACACGGCCGCGGTGGCCGGCGAGCGTTGCTGTGCCGTGCTCGACCCGTTGTGGCCGCAGGCCATGATCGACGAGGTCACCCAGAGGATCGGACAATCCGGGCAGAGCGCCGTCCGGACACCAGCCGAAGGCCGGGTGCCGGGCGCGGGTGACGAGCTGACCGACGGCCATCCGGACAGCACGTTCCTGATCGGCCTGACCTCCGGAACCACGTCCGTACCCAAGGCCTTCACCCGGTCACGGCGATCGTGGCAGGTCTCGTTTGACGCCTCTATCGAATTCTTCGGGCTCACGACCGAGGACACGACGCTCGCACCGGGGCCGCTGGCCGCGAGCTTGAACCTCTACGCCTTGTCCGAATGCCTGTATGCCGGGGCGGCCTTCCACACCCTGGAGACCTTCGACGTCGGCGATGCCCACGCGGCGATCGCTTACGACGGCGTCACCCGCCTCGTCCTCGTACCCACCATGCTCCGCCTCTTGAGCGAGCGCGGACTGGCCGGGGGCGTGGACGCATCGGGCGTGCGGAGCATCATCTGCGCAGGATCGAAGCTCGACGCCCGCACCCTCGAGGCAGCCAGACGATGGGCGCCCAACGCCGCAATTTTCGAGTATTACGGCGCCTCGGAGCTCAGCTTCGTTTCCGGAACGCGCCTCGGCGCCGGGGAACCGCTCGACGCCGGCGGCACGGGAATCGGGCGGCCGTTTCCCGGCGTCGAACTCAAGATCCTGGACGACGACGGCGCGGAGCGGCCCGACGGGGCCGATGGGAACATCTGCGTCCGATCAGGCATGGTCAGCAACGGGTATCTTTGGGGCGACGACGGCCAGGCGCTGCGGTGCTTCGATGGTTGGTACACGGTGGGGGACCAGGGCTATGTGGACTCCGGTGTCCTGCATATCCTCGGCCGACGGTCAGACATGATCATTACCTCCGGGCGGAACGTCTATCCCCACGAGGTGGAACTTGCGCTGGCATCGGTTCCCGGGGTCTCTGCGGCCGTCGCGGCCGGCATGCCGGACGAAGTACGCGGCCAGAAAGTCATCGCGGGAATCGTGCCCGCTTACGGTTCGGTGACGGCAACCCAAGTAAAGACGGGCCTGGATGGTCTGCTGGCCCGGGACAAGCGGCCCTTGCGGTATTTCATGCTGTCCGAACTGCCCGTGTCGGACCGCGGGAAGGTGAGCCGCCAGATGTTGCTGGACTGGATCGGGAACAACGATCCGCGGGCGAGGCCCCTTGCCTAGCTTCGAGCCGGCCACGGGGCCGGACCCTTCCCGCCAGCCGGTGATCATCGCCGCCCTGCGCACGCCGGTTTGCCGGGCCAATGGTCAACTGAAGCCCCTTCGCGCCGAGGAACTCCTGTCTCCCGTGCTGCGCTCGCTCCTGGACACCTCCGGTGTTGACGGCTCGGACGTCGAGGACGTCGTCATCGGTAATGCGGTAGGAGGGGGCGGAAACCTAGCCCGGTATGCCGCATTGCACGCCGGGCTGCCGGTCGGGATTCCCGGACTGACAGTTGACCGGCAGTGCGGGTCCGGACTCGACGCCATCGCCCTGGCCTCGCGGCTCGTGGCTTCGGGCGGCAACGGCGTGTTCCTGGCCGGGGGAGTGGAAAGCATCAGTACCGCTCCGCTGCGGGCCAGGCGGAATCCCGATGCCGACGGCGGGCTGGACTTCTACTCCCGGGCCGCCTTTGTGCCGCCCGCGTTCGGGGACCCGGACATGGGGGTGGCCGCGGAGAACGTGGCGCTTGAGTACGGCATCAGCCGCGAACGGCAGGATGATTTCGCCTTGCGGAGCCACCAGCGGGCGGTCGCGGCCAGGGCGGCGGGCGCATTCGGTACGGAAACTGTGGCGCTGCAGGCAGGGGACGCCCTGGTGCAAACGGATGACGGACCCCGGGCATCCCTCAACGCCGGGCTCATGGGCCGCTTTCCGCCGGCGTTCGTGCCGGGCGGTTCCGTGACGGCCGGGAACTCGTGCTTCGACGCTGACGCGGCCTCCGCCGTCGTGATCACCTCACTCGAGCGCGCACGGCACCTTGGTGCTGCCGACGGTTTGCTCGTCCTGGGCTGTGACACGGCGGGCGTGGAGCCGGAATTGCTGGGCATCGGAGCCGCGGTGGCGGCCAAGCGGTTGCTGGCGAAGCTTGACGTTAAAGCTGGGGAACTTGACCTCGTGGAATTCAACGAGGCCTTCGCGTCGCAGACGCTCGCTTGCCTTGACGCGTTGGGCGTGGAGCCGGAACGGGCGAACCTCGACGGCGGTGCGCTGGCCATGGGGCATGCTTACGGAGCGTCGGGCGCTGTGCTGGTAACGCGGCTACTGGCCCAGTCCCGCAGGATAGCCGAAGCGCAGCCCGTCCGGGAGAGCTTGGCGCTGGCAATGATCAGCATCGCGGGCGGTATGGGCACGGCAGTCATGTTCCGGTACGCGCAGTTGCAGGAGGCTTGACCCGCTAGTCGGCGGGCTCGCCAAGGCCGCGGGCGGCCAGGGCGTCGCCGGTTTGCCGCGCGTAGGCGACCGTGGTGATGAAGACGGGCAATACGAGGGCGCGGGGATTGCGTTCAAGGCCCCGGGCGCGGGCTGAGTCGCGGACATCGGAGAACGCGCCGGCAATGAACGGAAGGCTGCGCAGCATGATGGCGATAGTCAGCGCGAAGCGCTCGGGGTCCGCCCCGAGCCGCTTGAAAGGTCTGGACAGGGCAACCACTCCGTCCAGCAACGCCTGGACCGGAGTCGTGACCGTGAGCACCGCCGCGGCTACGACGCAAACGAGCACATTGAGCACGATCCGCGCGGCTGTGGGGCCGCCCAGTTGCCACCATTGGACGGCGCCGATGGCAGCAAGGATCGGCGTCACGAGCCATACTGAACGCGCGAGCCGTTCGACCCCTGCACCGGTCAGAAGGAAGAGTCCGCACATCACTGCGAGGACGGCGGCGGAGACCATCCAGTCGACAACGAGGAACGAAGCAAGGCCGCAGGCGGCAACCAGCAGGAACTTGAGCCATAGCGGAGTGCGGTGCACGATCGAGTCGCCCGGCACATAGTTGGGGATCAGGACCCCGTGTCTCCTCATTTCGCCTTCACCTTGCGCCTTGGGCGGGCTCTGCGGCGCAAAGCGCCCGGTAGTGTTCGACGGCGTCGGCTGGTCCGCCGTCGAACACTATCCGCCCGTCATCCACCACCAGGGCGCGATCCGCTTCGAGGGCAAGGCCGAGATCGTGGGTGGACATGATGATCTGTTGCTCCAGGCCCGCAAGGGTCCGCCTGAGCAGTTCCCGGTTGCGAAGGTCCAGGAGCGTTGACGGCTCGTCCAGGACGAGTACGGCGGGGTTGACCGCCAGGACTGCGGCGAGGGCGAGCAGTTGCCGTTCGCCGCCGGAGAGTTCGTAAATGCTCTGGTCGGCGAGGTCGAGGAGGCCGAACCGTTCCAGGACGGCTTCCGCCCGGGCCCTGCGTTCTGTGGAATTCTTGATGGAACGGCGCAGCGACAGTTCGACGTCTTCCCGCCCGGTGGGCATGACCAGTTGCGACAAGGGGTCGGTGAACACGAATCCCACCTTGCTGCGGACACGGCGCACATCCCGCGTACTGTCGGCGCCGTTGACGCTGACAGTTCCTTCGCTGGGAGCCACCAAGCCGTTGAGCAAGCGCAGCAGGGTGGACTTTCCCGAGCCGTTGGCCCCGATGACCGCGATGCGTTGTTCCGTGAGTTCCAAGGAGACGTCTTGCAGCAAGGTCTTGGGCGCGGGGGCGCCGTCGACGGCCACGCGCACGGAGACTTCGCTGAGAATGATGGTGTTCATGTACTGCTTGTTCCGCCCTACTTGACGCGGCGGACCAGGATGTCCGGGAAGGCCTTGTGGAGCGAGACGGCGATGATCGCCGCGAGGACGTTCTTGATGGTGTCCCCGGGGTAGTAGGGCAGGTCGGCCAGGAAGGCCTTGGTGAAGTCGAACTTGGCGTTGACCATGAAGCCAAGCACTCCGAGGCCGTGGATGATGACGATGGTACTGGCCATCGCTGCGGCAAACAGGAAAAGGGCGCGGTACTTGACGGTCCTGCGGATCACGATCGCGGCCAACCAGCCGCTGGCGGCCGCCGCCAAGGGGAAGGCGATGATGTAGCCGGCCGACGGCGTTGCCAGGATACCGAGTCCGCTCCGGCCACCGCTGAAGATCGGCAGTCCCGCGAAGCCGAGAAGGGTGTAGAGCCCGACGGCGGCAAAGGCCCGGCCGCCGCCGAGCACGAGGCCGGTGAGGATGACGGCGAGGGTCTGCAGCGTGATCGGCACGCCGAGGGCGCCGACCGGGATCCCCGGAATCTGCGTTGAGGCTGCCACGAGGGCCGCGAATACCGCGATGAGGCCAATGTCCGTTGACGTCCAGCGTGCCCGGTTCGGGGTTTGTCGCGATGATGCGGTTTCGGTGCTGCTCATGGTGTGTCCTGTCTGGTCCGGGGGGCAGAGGGAATCCCCTGGAACCGACACTACAGAGCGGCCTGGCACAGCATTTTGTAGGGTGTCCACGAGCCGTGGAACAAGGCCTTGGGCCCAAGGTACAAAGAGTAGCCCCCTTGCAGCCTTGGCTATTCCTCGACGTCCTCTGCCGGCGGGGTGAAGCCTGCGCGGTCTACCTGGCGGTGGTAATGCATGCCGACCAGGCCGCCGAGTGCCGCGGCGGCGAGGGTCACCACTGCCACCACGACGGCGGCGATGATCCCGGTGGTGCTTAGCTGCCCCTCATTGACCGGAATCCTTGGGAAGCTGTTCACGTTGGCGAGGATGTTGAACCGCGGTCCGGCGAGCAAGCCCAACAAAGCCACCAGCACGGAGACGATAACCGCCCAAAACCAGACCATGAGCCCTTGCCTGACGCCGTTGAACCGGGCCATGCGTCCGGCAACGTATCCGCCGCAATAGTAGGAAAGGAACAGGATGACGAGGAGCGCGATGATCCCCGCGATGCCGACGGTCTGCGATGACGCAAGGTTCACTGCATCACTGACGTTCGCATTATTGGCGAGTCCGACAGCGATCCCCGCCGCGGCAAGGAGGGCGACCAGCAGCACGGCCATCCCAGTGGCGGTGAGCCAGCCGAAGAAGGCCGAGCCGATCTTGATTCCGCCGAATTGTTCCTTCTCACGGGCGATGACCGTCTCGCGGGTGGCGGCGCTTGGGTCTGATGCGGCCGGAACCACGGGGTAGGTGCTCGTCTCGTCGACGTAGCGGTTGTCTGCGTAGCCACGGTCGGATACAGGTGCATTGTCTGTGTATCCACGGTCGGATACAGGTGCATTGTCCGCCCTTTCCCGTCGTGGTTCGGCGGTGTAAGGGGCTTCGTCCTGGCCGACGTCGGTCCTGACGTGTTTGCCATCGGATCCTGTAGTGCTGCTCATCGAGAGCCTCCTTCGCGATCGTCCTACCTTCACCTAACCATGCGCCGAAAGTAGTAGCAAGGGTACTTACTATTTCTGGGCCGTCCTCTCCCGGGGTTGGCGCTGGCCAGTGTTCCATTCCGTGGGCGGTAGAATCGTCAAGGCCGTTTACTCGGCCCCTCCACTTCAGCCGCGCCTTGACTCCGGGTGCTGCGGGTGTTCCCCATTGAAAGGCATCCCCCGAATTGATTACCGTCCAGGAACTCGAACTGCGCGCCGGCGCCCGCCTGCTCATGGACCAGGTGAGCTTCCGCGTGGACAAGGGGGACAAAATCGGCCTGGTGGGCCGGAACGGTGCCGGGAAAACCACCCTCACCCGCGTCCTCGCCGGTGAGGGACTGCCGGCTGCGGGCAAGGTTACCCGCAGTGGTGAGATCGGTTACCTGCCCCAGGATCCGCGGACCCCGGACATGGAACAGTTGGCACGCGACCGGATTCTTTCCGCCCGCGGCCTCGACGTCGTGGTGGGCAAACTCCGGCAGGCACAATCCGACATGTCCAGCGAAGACGCCACCGTCCAGCGGAAGGCCATGAACCGCTACGACCGTTTGGAAGCGGAGTTCCTCGCAGGCGGCGGCTATGCGGCCGAGGCGGAAGCCGCGGCTATTTCCTCCAACCTGGCACTTCCCGAGCGTCTCCTGAACCAGCCGCTCAAAACCCTCTCCGGTGGCCAGCGCCGCCGTGTGGAACTGGCCAGGATCCTTTACTCGGACGCTGAAACCCTCCTCCTGGACGAACCCACCAACCACCTCGACGCGGACTCCATCGCGTGGCTCCGCGACTTCCTCAAGGGCCACCAGGGCGGGCTGATTGTGATCAGCCACGATGTGGAGCTCCTCGAAGCCACGGTGAACAAGGTCTACCACCTGGACGCCAACCGGGCGCAGATCGACTTCTACAACATGGGTTGGAAGCGCTACCTGCAACAGCGTGAAACCGACGAGCGCGCCCGTAAGCGCGAACGCGCCAATGCCGAGAAGAAGGCCCAGGTCCTCATGGATCAGGCCAACAAGATGCGTGCCAAGGCGACCAAGGCCGTAGCGGCGCAGAACATGGCCAAGCGTGCCGAACGGCTCCTGGGCGGCCTCGAGGCAGTCCGTGAGAATGACCGCGTGGCAGCGTTGCGCTTCCCGGACCCTGCTCCGTGCGGCAAGACGCCGCTCACCGCCGAGGGCTTGAGCAAATCGTACGGCTCACTGGAAATTTTCACCGACGTGGGCCTGGCAATCGATCGTGGTTCCAAGGTGGTCATCCTGGGACTCAACGGTGCCGGCAAGACCACCCTCCTGCGGATGCTCGCCGGGGTGGATAAGCCGGACACCGGCGGCATCGTCGCGGGGCACGGGCTCAAAGTGGGCTACTACGCGCAGGAACACGAGACCCTGGACCACGACCGTACCGTGCTGGAGAACATGCGTTCATCCGCTCCGGACATGAAGGACGCGGAGGTCCGGGGGATCCTCGGTTCCTTCCTGTTCTCGGGTGACGACGTCGACAAGCCGGCAGGTGTGCTTTCCGGTGGTGAGAAGACGCGACTTGCCCTCGCGACGATCGTGGCCTCGAGCGCCAACGTGCTGCTCCTGGACGAACCCACCAACAACCTCGACCCCGCCAGCCGCGCAGAGATCCTGGGCGCGTTGCGAAACTATTCCGGCGCCGTCGTGCTCGTCAGCCACGATGAAGGCGCCGTTCAGGCACTGAACCCGGAACGGGTTGTCCTGCTTCCGGACGGCGTCGAAGACCACTGGAACGAAGACTACCTGGACCTCATCACCCTCGCTTAAGGCTGAGCCTCAGGGCATCTCCCACGGTACGGAGGCAAGCGGGCGGCCCAGTTCGATGTAGCTTTTCAGATTGGACAGGACCGCCGACCATCCGCGGCCCGCTATCGCCAATTGCTCGTCGTCGGCGATGTTGCGGTGGTGGACGGTAAGCCTGGCGATGCCATCGTGTGACTCAATGGTGAACGTGACCACGTCCGGCTTTACGACCGCGGGAACTGAAGGATCCTCCCACGTGTTCACCAGGCGCGCCGGGGGTGTCGCTTCGAGGATGGTTCCCACCACGTCCGCGGTTCCGGAGCCGTCCGTGCGCTGGTGTTCCCACCGTGAACCGGGCTTCCAATCCGAGACATTGGCGTGGCCCCAGTATTCAGCACTTTGGACTGCGTCCGTCAGTGCCGTCCAAATCTGGTCCGCTGTTCCTTCGATGTACGTGACGTAGGTGTATTCAGCCATGACCACCAGCCTAGCCCCAGGCCATGATGGATCAATGGTCCCTGTCGGACCAATAGCCCCGCCGGACTGCGGGTTCAGCGGACTTTGAGGGGCTGGGCGGCCGTGATCCGTTGGAGTTCGCTGTAGCTGATGGAGAACATCGAGTTATGGTCGCCCGCGCCCGCCCAGAGCACAGGATGATCCTGGAGCGATATGTCGAGGATCGTCCGTATGGGCCGCGGGTGTCCAAGTGGAGCGACGCCGCCCACTGCCTGGCCGGTGTGCTCCAAGACAAAGTCCGGGCTGGCCCGGCGGATCTTGGCTGTTCCGAGGGAATCGGCTACCAAGGCGGTGTCCACCTCGGCGGCCCCGCTTGCGAGGATCAACAGGGGAGTGCCGTCAAGTTCGAAGACCAGGCTGTTCGCGATGGCCGCAATGTCGCAACCCAGCAAGGAAGCTGCTGCTGCGGCGGTAGGCACACGGTCATCGAAGGTGCGCACTGTGTCTTGGGCGCCGGCCGCGGTCAGGGCCGACTTCACATTCAGCACGGGGGCCGGGAGCATGTCAGTAGCCTTGTGCATCCAGGATCGCGTCTTCCTCTTCTTCGGCCGTCCGCCGCTTTGATTTCCGTGGCGCGGGTGACTTGGGCCGAGGCGTCGCGCTGATCTCTTCTTCCTCGTCCTCGGCATCAATCTGCGCATTGCGGGCCTGTTGCCTGGCCGCGTAGCCGAAACCGACGAACATCAGCACGCCGAAGGCGAACCACTGCAAGGAGTACGAGAGGTGGGTGCCTTCGTCCGTGGCCGGTTTGGCGAACGGAGCCGGCATCACCGGGACGGCGGGCGATTCCGTGGCGAGCTGTCCGTAGGCCCCGGTCATGATGGGGTAGCCAAGCTCGGAGGCGTACGAGGGGAGGTCGATCGATGCCAGTTGGCCGTCCACGGCGCCCCGGTCCAGTTTCGGCTCCGAGGCCTTCAAGCGCGCGACGACGGTGACCTCGCCGGCCGGCGGGGCCGGGATGCTGTCCGGATGCCCGGGCGTCTTGTTTCCGATAGGCAACCAGCCACGGTCGATGACTACGGCTTCACCGCTCGACAACCGGAACGGAACCACGACTTCGTACCCGGGCTGGCCGTTGAGGGGGCGGTTGCGGACCACGCGTTGGCCCGCAAGGTCATAGCTTCCGTGGAGCTCGACTTGTGCCCATTCTTTTTCGGGATCCAAGGACTGGAATTGGGCCTTGGCGGCGGAGAAAGGAAGGGGGGTAGCCGAGTAGTTCGAGACAACGCGGTTGATTTCCGCCAACGTCTCGGCCCTGCGGTCCATTTGCCAGCGGCCCAGCAAGACGCAGCCGGCGGCAAAGATCAAGGCCAAGACGAAATAGCCCAGCCACTTGCTGGAAAAGAGGAAGCGGTACATTCAGTGGGCCTCGCCTGGGTCAACGGTCATAGGGAACGGCTGGGTCTCTTTCCAAAGCCCGCGGGTCTGCAAGTAGTCCTCCAGCCATTCCCGGTGTACCGCGCAGGACAGCCACACTTTGCGGCGGTCGGGGGTGTGGATGCGTGGATTGTTCCATAAGAGCTGCCACGTTGCCTCGGCGCGGCACGCCTTGCGCGAGCAGACGGCCGGAGTCGCGACGCCCCGGCCCGCATCCTCTTTCTTCTCCAGCCCAAGGCCGCCCATCGTGAAGATATTCATGAAGCCGCCTGTTCTTCCCCGCGGTGCGGTGCGTGCTTGTTGCTGCCGGGGTCTGCGCCGCGTGTTTCATCGCCGCCGGACTCTGCGTCGTCGTCGACGATTTCGCCTTCGAATACTGCCGGATCCGCGTCCGCTTCCCGTTCGTCAGCCCGCGACGCTTCCAGCTCGGCGGCCGGGACATGGTCCAGCAACGCGTCGCTGTGGACTTCGGCCTTGTCGCTGCCATTGGCGATCACTACGGCAATCCAGGGCAGGAACACGGCCCCCGCTACAGCGATGATCTTGAACCAGCCGTCGACGACGAAAATGAGGATGAGGCACACCAAACGGATACCCATGGCCAAGGCGTACTTGACCATTCGATCGCGCATGTCGTCCGAGTGGGCGGCGGCGGCGTCGGTAATGCTGTGTACCACGGGGTCACCTGAAACGGCGTCCGGGTCCCCGGGCGCCCGCAGGGGACTGCTGTCTCTTGTCACGGCTGATTCATCACGCTCCAACGGCTTCCCTTAATTCTCTCACCCTCGGACGGGCCGCCCAAACCGCGCCGGGCGGAGCTACCCGCGGCCGCGGGTCCGCGGCGGCTAAGATCGATCCAGGAAATCACCCACTTTCAAGCGGCACAGTCCTGTCGCGGAACCCTGGAGAGCAGCATGTCTGAAGCAGTATCAACCGCCCGCAGTGTCCTCATCACGGGCGGAAACCGCGGCATCGGCCTGGCGATCGCAGAGGCATTCCTCGCCAATGGCGACAAGGTTGCCGTGACGTACCGCAGCGAAACCCCCCTCCCCGAAGGCATCCTTGGCGTCAAGGCCGATGTGACTGACGAAGCGTCCCTCGACGCAGCGTTCAAGGAAGTCGAGGCTGCCCATGGACCTGTCGAGGTTCTGGTAGCCAATGCCGGAATCACCAAGGACACGCTCCTTTTGCGCATGAGCGAGGAGGACTTCACTTCTGTCATCGACACCAACCTCACGGGTGCCTTCCGGGTCATCAAGCGCGCCTCCAAGGGCATGATCCGGCTGCGCAAGGGCAGGGTTGTGCTGATCTCTTCCGTGTCGGGCCTTTACGGCGCCCCGGGCCAGATCAACTACTCGGCCTCGAAGGCGGGCATGGTAGGCATCGCACGTTCCCTCACCAGGGAACTTGGCAGCCGGGGCATCACGGCGAACGTGGTGGCACCGGGTTTCATCAACACGGATATGACGGCAGAACTTCCCGAAGACACCCAGAAGGCCTACTTGGCGAGTGTTCCGGCTGGCCGTTTTGCCGAAGCATCCGAGGTGGCCAACGTGGTCCGCTGGGTTGCCAGCGACGAAGCCGCATACATTTCCGGTGCTGTCATCCCCGTGGATGGCGGCCTGGGTATGGGCCACTAGCAAACGCCGGAGCCCGGTTCTTTGTGGGGACCCCACAGACGGAATCGGGAATCCCGCTGGCATGATTGACTCGGGACCAATGGAACTTGGACGTTATGGACAAGTTGGACGTTTGAATGCAGACGTTTTGAATGAAGGAGCATGAATGGGACTGCTGGACAACAAGACGGCGATCGTCACCGGATCTTCGCGTGGCATCGGCGCCGAGGTAGCCAAGATCCTGGCAGGCGAGGGGGCCGCCGTCGTCGTCAACTACCGCCAGAAGGCGCCACGCGCCAATAAGGTCGTGAGCGAGATTGAAGCGGCGGGAGGGCGCGCCGTCGCCGTTGGCGCCGACCTGACCACCCAGGAAGGCGTCCAGGCGCTGGCCAGCGCCGCCATGGAAAACTTCGGATCCTTGGACGTCCTAGTCTTGAATGCTTCCGGCGGCATGGAGTCCGGCATGGAAGAGGACTACGCCCTCAAGCTGAACCGCGACGCCCAGGTCAACATGCTCAACGCCGCGGTCCCGCTCATGCGCGAAGGCTCCCGCGTTGTCTTCGTCACCAGCCACCAGGCACACTTCATCTCGACCGTTCCGACCATGCCGGAGTATGAGCCGGTTGCACGCAGCAAGCGCGCCGGGGAGGACGCCTTGCGTGAGCTCCTCCCGAGCCTCGCCGAGAAGGGCATCTCACTGGTGGTGGTTTCCGGCGACATGATCGAAGGCACTGTGACGGCCACCCTCCTGGACCGCTCCAACCCGGGCGCCATCGAGGCCCGCCGCGCCGAGGCAGGCAAGCTGTACTCGGTGCAGGAGTTCGGCGCCGAGGTGGCCAAGATGGCAACGGCCGACGTCGAAAGCGGCCACACCGAATACGTCGGTGGTGCCGACTACTTCGGCAAGGGCGCCTAGCTCCCGGAGGAAACAAAAAGCGGCCCGCGACTGCCTGAACGGCAGTCCCGGGCCGCTTTTTGGTGGCGCACGGCGCCGGGCTAGACGCCGGCGATGTGCCGGACGGCGTCGAGGTACGGCATGTTGATGGCGGCGTCGGCAACGGCACGGACGGCAGGCTTGGCGTTGAAGGCGACGCCGATGCCGGCGGCTCCGAGCATGTCGAGGTCGTTCGCGCCGTCGCCCACTGCGATGGTGTGCTCAAGGTCGATTCCCTCGGCGGCCGCCCATTCGCGGAGGTACTTCTCCTTGGCCGCGCGGTCGATGACGTCGCCAAGGACCCTGCCCGTGAGGAGCCCGTCAACGATTTCGAGTTCATTCGCGATCCAGTAGTCCAGCCCGAGTTCCTCGGCGATGGGTTGCAGGATCTGGTTGAAGCCGCCGGAAACAACGGCCACCGCATGTCCGGCCGCCTTGAAGGCGGCAACGAGTTCCGCCGCGCCCTCGCTCAACCGCACCTCGGCGCGGACGGCATCGACGACGGCGGCCGGCAGCCCCGCGAGGACCGCCACCCGGGCGTGAAGGCTTTGCGCGAAATCCAGTTCGCCCCGCATCGCGGCCTCGGTCACGGCAGCCACTTCCTCGCGCTTTCCGGCGTGCGCGGCAAGGAGTTCGATTACTTCCTGCTGGATCAGCGTGGAGTCCACATCCATGATCAGCAGCTTGCGCGAAGCGTTGCGCAACGCGTCGGCGACGATCGCGGTGTCCATGCCCGGTGCGGCGGCCTCGGCGACGCTGCGCCGGATGCCCGACAGGTCGGCGACGGTGGCTCCGTCAACGGCCAGGCCCATGGTGTAGACCCCGAAGCGCTCGTCGCCCGAACGCGACTCTGACGTCAACGAAGCCCCCGATTCGGACAGCACCTCGCGCAGGTGTTCAAGCTCCGAAAGGGACAAATTCACGCCATAGCTGACCGCAGTCAAGTTCGAACTCATGGCTGCAATCTTAGCGAGGGGCGAACCGCCGCCCGAACCGGTGTTTCATCCACGTCGTCGCACAAAGCATGTGACCGAAGTTCCAGTTATCTATCGCCCCTGTTTTTGTCCTAGTGTCTACTCCTATGAGTGATGTTCTTGAATTGGCTTCCGTCAGCGTTGTCCGAGGCACCAAGACCCTGTTGGACAAGGTTGACTGGCAGGTCAATGAAGGCGAACGTTGGGTCATCCTCGGTCCCAACGGTGCCGGGAAGACCACGTTGCTCCAGATTGCGGCCGCCCGCATGCACCCCACCAGCGGGAAAGCCGGGATCCTTGATGAGACGCTCGGCCGCGTGGACGTCTTCGAACTCCGCCCGCGCATCGGCCTATCCTCCGCGGCCCTGGCCACCCAGATCCCTGAGCATGAGAACGTGCTTAACGTCGTGGTCACCGCTGCCTACGGCGTGACGGGCCGCTGGCGCGAGGGATACGAGCGCGACGACGAGCGGCGCGCCTTCGGCCTCCTCAACGAATGGGGGATGGGCCCCTTGTTGAACCGTTCTTTTGCCTCGCTTTCCGAAGGCGAGCGCAAGCGCGTGCAGATCGCCCGCGCCCTCATGACGGACCCGGAGCTCCTCCTGCTCGACGAGCCGGCCGCGGGCCTTGACCTCGGTGGACGCGAAGAGCTCGTCCATAAACTCGGCGAACTTGCCCGTGACGAAGACGCTCCCGCCATGGTCCTTGTGACCCACCACCTCGAAGAAGTCCCGCCGGGATTCACCCACGCCATGCTGCTGCGCGACGGCGGCGTGGTGGCGTCGGGCCCCATTGAGGAGGTCCTCACCGAGGAGCACCTCAGCGACACTTTCGGCCTGCCCCTGGACGTGACGGAAAACTCCGGCCGCTACACGGCCACCGCACGCCGCTAAGCGCCGCTGCCAGAAACAGTGGAGATACTCAGCGGCATCCTGGTCTTCTTAGCGGGCTTGTGGGCGGGGACCATCAACAGCGTGGTCGGCTCGGGCACGCTCGTCACGTTCCCGGTCCTCATCGCACTCGGCTACGCACCTGTTACGGCCTCCATCAGCAATGCCATGGGCCTCGTGGCAGGAAACGTCACCGGGGCCTGGGGCTACCGGCACGAACTGAGGGGCCGTGGCCGGCAACTGCTTAGGCTTTTGCCGGCGTCGGTCCTTGGCGGCATCACGGGCGCGTGGCTGCTGCTGCACCTCCCCGAGAAGGTCTTCTACTACGCCGCTCCCATCCTGATCGTCGTCGCGCTGCTCATGGTGCTTTTCCAACCCAGGCTCCAGCGGTGGGTCCAGGACCGGGAAGGCAACCCGGAGCATGCCATCCATGACAAGCGGCACACGGTCATCCTGGTGGTCTTGGTGTACCTCGCCGGGGTGTATGGCGGCTACTTTGTGGCAGCCCAAGGCATCCTGCTCGTCGGCATTCTGGGTGTCTTCATGACCGGGACCATCCAGAACGCCAACGCGATGAAGAACATCCTGGTGCTGGCCGTCAACGTGGTGGCCGCGTGCTCCTACCTCTTGATTGCGTTCGGGCGGATCGAATGGCCGGTGGTGGCAGTCATTGCGGTCAGTTCCTTGATCGGCGGCCTGGTGGGTTCCAAAGTAGGCCGCCGCCTGAAGCCCCTCGCCCTGCGGATCGTGATTTTCGCCCTCGGGCTCGTGGCACTGGGCTTCATGATCGCCAACCTGCTGAAATAGGAACCCGTGACCTTCCACTACCTTGAGTCCGCCGACGATCCCCGCGTTGCCGACTACACACAACTGACGGATGTCCACCTCCGCAAGCTCCGCGAGCCCGAGGAAGGCATGTATATTGCCGAGTCGTCGCGGGTCCTGCGGCGGGCCCTCGCGGCCGGGCACCGCCCCCGCTCCTTCTTCCTTGCGGAAAAGTGGTTGGCAGACCTCGACGATGTCTTCCAACAGTTCCCTGAGGTGCCGGCCTACATCGGCACGGCGTCCCTGCTCGAGGAAATCACCGGATTCCACCTGCACCGCGGCGCCATGGCGGCAATGCATCGCCCCGCACCGCTTCCGCTCGGGGACCTTCTGGCCGGGGCACAGCGCGTGGCTGGGCTGGAGGACGATTCTTCACGATCGAAAGGCGCTCCGCACCGGTCGAGGATCGCGATCCTGGAAGACCTGACCGATCATACAAACGTAGGTGCGATTTTCCGCAGCGCCGCAGCAATCGGTGTTGACGCTGTCCTGGTCTCGCCACAGTGCGCCGACCCGCTCTATCGACGTTCCATCCGGGTGTCGATGGGGACCGTGTTCCAGGTTCCTTGGACGCGGATCGAATCGTGGCCTGGGGACCTTGAGGTCCTCAAGGAAGCAGGCTACTTGGTGGCTGGCATGTCGCTCGGCGAAGGGGCGATTACACTCGATGAGCTGGTCGCCCAGGACCATCCGAACCTGGCGCTGGTCTTCGGAACTGAAGGCGAGGGGCTGAGGCCGGAGACCGACCAGGTGCTTGACGCGCGCGTAACGATTCCGATGATGAACGGCGTGGATTCGCTGAATGTCGCGGCGTCATCCGCGGTTGCTTTCTACGCGACGCGGTAGGCGGAAGCTCCCTTGATGTCGGGGGTTATTGTTCTGTATTAATGACCGGGTGCTACAGCTGGACCGGACAAAACCAGATCTGCGCACAATCTAGTCCTCCAGGATGATGTATCCCTCGGCGCCGGAGACATAAAGTGAGAGACGATCATCACTTTTGTCTGCTTAATCCATGCCAGCCCGCGACTGCGCATAACGCACAAGGAGGAACATGCTTGCCTTCCGGTACGTGTACAGCGCCGTATTCCTCTTCGCGGTTTTTTGGGCGATCTTTCTCGAAGACCTCCCGGTCTTCGGGCGGCTCGTCTTCCCGCTCTTTGTGCTCATTCCCCTGATCCTCAACGAAATACAGATCCAGAAGACACGGAAGCTGAGAGCAGAACTCCGCTCACACGAGGCAACGTCCCTGCGGAACGAGGTCCACCATGACTACAGGGAAACAAGCTAGCCAGAACGCTTGCTTTCGCTTCGTCGGCGGGTGCCTTCTACGCGACGAGGTCGTGAACGGCGCGGTCCCCATTCTCATTTGGTGGGGTCGGACGCGTAACGGGGGAGTCCGGCGGGCCGGTATGTCTGCAGGATGATTCCCTTCGGGAAGGCCCGCGTCGCCGTCAGTTCGAGCGCTAGATCGGGGCCTTGTTCCGGGAACAGCCGCTCGCCTTGGCCTACGATCACGGGGCACACGAGCAGGGTGAGCTCGTCGACAAGGCCGCTTGCAAGCAGCCAGCGGGTGAGTGCGCCGCTGCCATGAACCTGCAGTTCGCCGCCAGGCTGGGCCTTGAGGTCACGTATCACGCTGGCAAGGTTCCCGGAGAGCACGGTTGTGTTCGCCCAGGACGGGTCGGTGAGGGTGGTGGATGCAACGTATTTCGACTTGGTGTTCAAGGCTGCGGAGATCGGGTTGTCGCCATGGTCGGAGCCCCAGGTGCCGGTTCCCCAGGACCAGGCGAACATCTCGTAGGTGCGTCGGCCGAACAGGAACGCGTCGGCGCGCTGGTAGTAGTCGCTGACGTAGGCCTGCGACTCGTCGTCGAACAGCGGCCTGGCCCAGCCGCCTCTGTCCATGCCCGGGTCGAAGTCGGGATGGCGTCCGCCGTTGGACTGATAGACGCCGTCGACAGACACTTGGATGTTGACCTTCAGTTCCATGGCAGTGGTTCCTCGTCCCATCGTGGCGGTCGTTTTGGTACCCCGCCTGATTGCCCGATATGTCGCTTAAAAAGTGAAGCACGCTCGGCCACGGCTGAGTATGCATTGGGCTGTGTCGACGTTGTTCGTCGCAGGGTGCGGTTTCCGCTATGATTGATTGTTGGCCCGGCACGGGGAATTTGTTTTCAATGCGCGGTCCGAATCCATTCATACCTGGCAGCTGGCAAAATCCAGCTGCGCGAACAAAGGTCCCATTATGAAGTCTGATATCCACCCGAAGTACGAAGCTGTTGTCTTCAACGACCTGGCTTCCGGCGTCAAGTTCCTGACCAAGTCCACTGTGTCCTCTTCCAAGACCATCGAGTGGGAAGACGGCAACACCTACCCGGTCATCGACGTCGAAATCTCCTCCGAGTCCCACCCGTTCTACACGGGCAAGCAGCGCATCATGGACTCTGCAGGCCGCGTCGAGCGCTTCAACGCTCGCTTCAAGGGCTTCGGCGGCAAGAAGTAACCAACTTCACCTCCAAGCTTCACCAAAAGCCCGCACCCGCCGAATCCTCGGCAGCTGCGGGCTTTTGCGTTTTCGGGCAGGATGGACGCCATGACTTCCAGCGCGCTTTCCGAGCAGAACGAACCCCGGCTCCACGGTGAATACAAGGTTCCCGGCGGGAAGCTCGTGGTGGTGGACCTCGAGGTGGTCGATGGGCGGTTCGCGCAGGTCTCGCTCAGCGGCGACTTTTTCCTGGAACCGGACGAGGCCCTGTTGGACATCAACCGGGCGCTCACGGGCCTTCCGGAAGGTTCGACGCCGGGAGAGATTTCCGCGGCCGTCTCCGCCGCGCTGCCTCCCGGCGCCGTCCTGTTCGGCTTCTCTGCCGACGCCGTCGCCGTCGCTGTCCGCAGGGCGCTCTCCAAGGCCAGCGGGTGGGCGGACCACCAGTGGGAGGTCATCCCGCCGTCCGTCCTTCCCACCCGCCTTAACGTAGCCCTGGACGAGGTCCTCACCGAACGCGTCGGCGCGGGCCTCCGCAACCCCACCCTGCGTTTTTGGGACTGGGAGGAGCCGTCCGTGGTGATCGGCAGCTTCCAGTCCTTCCGCAATGAAGTCGATCCCGACGGCGTGGCGCGCCACGGCATCACAGTGGTCCGCCGCATCAGCGGCGGGGGAGCCATGTTCATGGAATCGGGCAACTGCATCACTTATTCCCTTTATGTGCCGCAGAGCCTCGTAGATGGGATCAGCTTCGCCGATTCCTACGCGTTCCTGGACGCGTGGGTCATGGCCGCCCTGGAAAAACTGGGCATTACCGCCTTCTACGTCCCGCTCAATGACATCGCCACCGATCAAGGCAAGATCGGAGGTGCGGCGCAAAAGCGCCTTGCCAACGGCGGCATGTTGCACCACGTCACCATGAGCTACGACATCGACGCCGACAAGATGGTTGAGGTGTTGCGCATCGGAAAGGAAAAGCTTTCCGACAAAGGCACGCGCAGCGCCAAGAAACGGGTCGATCCCCTCAGGCGGCAGACCGGCCTGGCCCGGACGGAAATCATCGACGCCATGCAGGCGGTGTTCACCGAACGCTACGGTGCCACAGAGTCCCGCATCACCGACGAGGAATTGGCAACAGCCCGGGAGCGGGTGCAGTCAAAGTTCGGCACCGAAGAATGGCTGCACCGGGTTCCTTAGCTACTCTGTCGCGAAGCAGTGCGCTACCGGTTTCCATCGCCGTCATCCGGTCCGCCGTTATCGTCGCCGTCGCGATCGCCGCCGTTGGGGTGCCGCGGCGGCGGTGGGACCATGCGCGGTGGCGCCGGTGCCGGAGGCGGGACGACGGCCGGCGGTGCCGGAGACGGCTGGACGACGGCAGGAGGGACCGTGGGTTGCGGGGCCGGCGCAGGAGGTGGAACCGCCGTCGGCTCGAGCGTGGTCGGCGGGACGGTGGCTGGGGCCGTCGGCGCTGGTGTCGATGCGCCAGTGGCGGGCTTGGTTGTTGCTGGCGGCGGAGCGGCGGGCTGTCCGCCGAAGCATCCTCCGAGTAAAAGGCTGGTGCCCAGCGCCGCGACGGCAAGCACGGGGCGAGGGATCTTCATGGTGACCGTCCTCAACAAGAGCCCATGCGGAGCGCCGGGCTTTCAATCTAAAGACGGTGCTGGAGATTTCCCCGGTTCAAACGCCAGCCCGTCAACCCCGGAGCGCAATCTCGCGTGGCCACTTGGCTGCACCGGGCTCCCTAGCTACTCCGCCTGGAAGCCTGCCGCTTGGGCCGTCAGGGCCCGGAACAGATGGCTCCGCTGTTCAATGACGATGCGACGCAGAGCCCGTGGAGCATCCGTGTGGGCGCTCAGCCAATCGTCCGTACGCCGAAGCACCGGATGATCGGCGGGCGCCATGCCCGCGGGCAGGTCCTGCGCCGAGGGGAACAGGCCGCGCACAATCCGGCTTGCGATCTCGATGCTCCTGGCCTGCCAGACGTTCTCCAAACAGTCGAAGTATCGCTCCGTGAAGGGGTCCAGGAGCCCGGACGGGGCTAGCGAGAATCCCGCGATGGTCGCGCTGAGGATCTCGTTGGAGAGCCTGGTGTCGTTGACAGCAGCGTTCCACGCCGCTTCTTTGACCGCGGCTTCGGGACGGGCAGCCGCGGCCCGTGCATGGCCTTCGCGTCCGGAGGCGGTGCGGTCGATGGCGAGTTCGGCATCCAATTCGGTGAGCGTGGCCGCTCCGTTGGCTGCCAACGCCTGCCACAGGGTCCACCGGAGATCCGCATCCACCGTCAGCCCGTCCACTTTCACGCTCCCGGAGAGGATGCCGCGGAGGAATTCGACGTAGCCGGCATCGTGGCATGACAAGTCCGCCAGGGTCCTGGTCCACGCGAGTTGCTGGTCCGAACCCGGCTCGGAGGCCCGAAGCTGCATGGCGCTGGCGGCCATCAGGCGCTCCCGGACCTCGTTCCGCTGCGGAGCCGGGACGTAACGTTCGACGGCGGTCACGGCGTTGCCCAGAACGTTGAGAAGGACCCCGATTCCTGACTCGGCAGCCGCGAAGCTTTCGACGGCGGCGACGTACTGCGCCGCGGGGGTAACGGCGTCGCGTGCCGAATCCCACAGGGCTGTCCAGCACAACGCCCGCGCCATCGGATCGCCGAGGCGGTCAAGGGAGGAACGTACCGTTGCCTCGGACCCGGAATCCAGGCGGACCTTCGCGTAGCTGAGGTCGTCGTCGTTGACGAGAAGGAGGGCCGGGCGGGGCCTTCCCACGAGTTCGTGCACGGTGGCCTCGGCGCCGTCGAGATCGAGTTCGAGGCCCTCCGTGCGGAGCAACTGGCCGCTGCCGTCAAAGTCGTAGAGGCCGATCCTGAGCCGATGTGGGCGGTGCTCTTGCTTGCCGGTAAGCGGGTCCACGGAATCCTGGCGGAGAGTGACCGCCGACATCGCGCCGTCGGTACTGGAGATCCCGGCTTCGATGGTGGAGATGCCTGAAGTCTGCAGCCACTGCCGGGCCCACGTGCCGAGATCCCGGCCTGATGCTGCGCTGAGCGCTTCGAGGAGGTCCGCCAAGGACGTGTTACCGTACCCGTGATCCTTGAAATAGCGGCGCGAGCCGGCAATGAACGCCTCGAAGCCGACGTAGGCCACTAATTGCTTGAGCACCGATGCGCCCTTGGCATAGGTGATGCCGTCGAAGTTCTGCTTGGCGGCTTCCAGGTCCGGAATGTCGGCCACGATGGGATGGGTTGTGGGCAACTGGTCCTGCATGTAGGCCCAGGACTTGCGCTTGTTCGCGAAATCCACCCACGCACTGTCCCAATCGGTCGCCTTGTCGACGCCGAGGGTGCCCATGTAGTCGGCGAAGGATTCCTTGAGCCAGAGGTCGTCCCACCACGTCATGGTCACGAGGTCTCCGAACCACATGTGTGCCATCTCGTGCATGAGCGTATTGGCCCGGGCCTGGTATTGGGCATCCGTGGCCCGCGAGGTGAAGACGTACTTCTCCGTGAAGGTGACGAGTCCCGGATTCTCCATCGCACCGAGGTTGTACTCGGGAACGAACGCCTGATCGTACTTGCCCCACGGGTAGGGATAGTCGAACAGATCGTTGAAGAAGTCCAAGCCGTTCTTCGTCAGCCGGAAAAGCTCCGCGGCGTCGAAAGACTCCTGCATGGATGCGCGGCAGTAAAGGGCCAGCGGAACCTCAAGGCTGGTCCCGTCGTCGAGCGTTGTGCTCCAGTGGTCCTCGGCGCGGAAATACGGTCCGGCGAGGACGGTGGTGATGTAGGTGGACATCCGCTTGGTGGTGGCAAAATCCCACTGGCTTGCGGCCGGATCGTCCGTGAGCTGCGTCCGGGCAACCTCGGCGCCGTTCGAAGCGACCTGCCAGGCGGAAGGCGCGATGACCTGGAAGGTGAATTCCGCCTTCAGGTCCGGCTGTTCGAAATTCGCAAACACGCGGCGGGCGTCGGCCGGTTCGTATTGCGTGTACAGGTAGCACTGTCCGTCGGCGGGATCGACGAAGCGGTGCATGCCCTCGCCTGACCGGCTGTAAAGGGCGGTTCCGGTCACCATGACCTGGTTTTCGGCCTGGAGGTTGCCGAGGTGGATCCTGTCGCCGTCCACTACCTCGGCCACGTCGACGCTCTGTCCATTGAGGACGACGCTGTGCACACCGCCGTGGATGAAATCCAGGAACGTGGAAGAACCGGGCTCGGCCGAGAAGTCAATGACACTTCGGCTTGTGTACCCCGGCACGCCGGCATCTGCGGCGTCGCGGATGTCAAGGGATACGGCGTACCTGTGGGTTCTGACCAGGGCTGAGCGAGTGGCGGCTTCGGCGCGCGCCAGGTTGTGATTCGACACCAAGCTATCTAATCATGAGGCTGACGGCGCCCAGGCCCAACATGGCGATCAGGAACCAGGAGCCAAGCGCAACGAGCGCCGCGCGGCCACCCGTGAGCAACAGCGTGCGGACGCGGACGGCCGAACCCAGCCCGAACAGGGCCGAGGCGAGCAGGATGTCCTGGAGTCCGCCCGCCGCCTCCAGGACGCCAGGGCCCGCCCAACCCAAGGACCGGACGGCCACCATCGCGATGAACCCGAGCACGAAGAGCGGAACGATCGGCGGAAACTTGCCGCCGTCGTCGTTCGCCAGGGTTCCGTTGCGCGACTTCCGGCGCATCGACCAGCGCTGCGCAAGGCCCGCTCCGGCAACGATGGGCGCCAGCAAAACCACCCTCGCAAGTTTCACGATGACGGCGAGCGCCAGCGCCGCAGGACCGGCCGTCTGGGCAGTCGCGACTACCTGTCCGACGTCGTGCACCGAGGCGCCCGTCCATGCTCCGAATTGTTCCGGGCTCAGGCCCAGGGGGTGCATGAGCAGGGGCAGGACGCCGATCGCGAGCGTGCCGCAAAGGGTCACGAGGGCAACCGGCAGGACGGTGTCCTGGTGTTTGATGCGGCGCACCGCGGCCATCGCTCCGATCGCCGAGGCGCCGCAGATCGAGAAGCCGGTTGCTATCAGGAGGGCGCCATCGCGCGGAACCTTGACCAGCCGCGCGAGCCCGTACGTGCCCCCGAAACTGAGGAGCACGACGGCGGCAATCAGGACGAGCGCAAACCAGCCAAGGTCGAGGACATCGACAACGCTGACCTTCAAGCCCAACAGCACAATGCCCGCCCGCATGAGGTGCTTGCCGGCGAAGTCGAGGCCCGGGCGGGCGCGTCCGGCAGCCCATCCCGCCGTCCCCGGTATATTTGCAGCTAACAAACCCAGCGCTACAGCAGCTGTCATGGCAGGGATGGGGGGAAGCAAGGCATGAACAATGAAGGCGAGTCCAGTGGCGGCCACTGCCATGACAAGTCCGGCTCCCAGTCGGGAGACGGGAGCCGGAAAACGATTGGGGTGCATTCGTCAACCTTGATACAAGCAGGTGCTGAAATGCGAACCGGGTTCACGCTTGGTGTCGCAACACGCAGAACGCGAAATGCGTTCGTAATCGAAAAGGTGATTGTCTGAATCCCATGTCAGAGCTATTCCGGGATTACTCCGAGGTCGCCGCCCGTTCCGGCGCCTACGACGAAATGTTCGCCCCGGGCACCGTTGCCCGGAAATCCTACGGCCAAGTGGACGGCGCCCTCCGGGAGCTGTCGCTCGCGGACGTGAGCGCCCGCGCGGAGTCGATGGCACGGACCTTCCTGGACCGGGGCGTCACCTTCGATTACGCGGGGGAGGAGAGGCCCTTCCCTTTGGATATCGTGCCGAGGGTCATTCCTGCCGACGAATGGGATGTCCTTGAGCGCGGCGTCAAGCAACGCGTCCGTGCCCTGGAGGCTTTCCTGGACGATGTCTACGGACGGATGGCGGTGGTCGCCGACGGCGTCGTGCCGCGGGCATTGGTGACGACGAGTGCACACTTCCACCGTGCGGTGCACGGCTTCGAACCGGCCGGCGGCGTGCGGGTACACGTGTCCGGCATCGACGTGATCCGCGACGCGGGTGGCACGTTCAGGGTCTTGGAGGACAACGTCCGGGTGCCTTCCGGGGTGTCTTATGTGTTGGAGAACCGGCGGGCGATGGCGAAAGGTTTGCCGGAGGCGTTCGGGCAGCAGCACATCCGCCCGGTCGAGGAATACCCGCGCCGCCTGCTTTCGGCATTGCGGAAGACCGCGCCTTCCGGGGTGGATGACCCCACGGTGGTGGTCTTGACCCCCGGTGTATTCAATAGCGCCTACTTCGAGCACACCCTCCTTGCCGGGTTGATGGGTGTTGAACTGGTCGAAGGCAGGGACCTCATCTGCCGCGGAAACCGGGTGTACATGCGCACCACGGCCGGCGAGCAGCGCGTGGATGTGATCTACAAGCGGATTGATGACGATTTCCTGGATCCGCTGCAGTTCCGCTCCGATTCCATGCTCGGCTGTCCCGGACTGGTGAACGCGGCCAGGGCAGGCGGGGTGACGATCGCGAATGCGGTGGGCAACGGCGTCGCCGATGACAAACTGGTCTATTCCTACGTGCCCGACCTGATCAGGTACTACCTGCACGAAGAGCCGGTGATCGCCAACGTAGAGACCTTCAGGCTCGAGGAGAAGGAAGCCCGTGAGCAGGTCCTCGACCGCCTCGAGGAACTCGTGGTCAAGCCGGTGGACGGTTCCGGAGGCAAGGGCCTGGTGATCGGTCCGGATGCTTCACGGGAAGAACTCGATGCTTTGCGGAAGCGGGTGCTGGCGGACCCGCGCGGCTGGATCGCACAGCCGGTACTGCAGCTTTCCACGGTGCCCACGCTGTCGGGGGACCGCTTCGGGCCCCGGCACGTGGACTTGCGCCCGTTCGCGGTGAACGACGGCGACGACGTCTGGGTGCTGCCCGGCGGGCTGACCCGCGTGGCACTGAAGGAAGGCTCGCTGATCGTGAATTCTTCCCAAGGCGGTGGGTCCAAGGACACGTGGGTGCTCTCGGACTCCCCGCAACTGCCCGCCGTCGAGCTGCCCCGTTCAGCCATCACGTTGCGCGAGCAGGTCTCTGTGTGGCCCGTCGAAAGCAACTGGCGGGACCGCCAATCGGACCAGCAGCAGTGATCCGCCACGCACATGGCGCCGGAGCAGGTTACATTCATCGTCACAACGCAGGACCCGAAGGAGGCACAGCCCCATGCTGAGCCGTATTGCTGAATCCCTTTTCTGGATCGGCCGTTACGTGGAGCGGGCCGACGGAACGGCCAGGATCCTGGACGTCCATCTCGAACGCCTGAACCACCTTCCGCTCGAGGAGCAACGCAGTGTGGCGAGGGAGCTCCTGGCTGTCATGGGGGCCAGGCCGCAAAGCGAGGAATTCGGCTTGCCGGAGCTGCTGCACGCCCTCGCGTACGACAAAACGAGTGCCACGTCGATTGCCGGCTCGCTGGGCGCCGCCAGGGAAAATGCGCGGCGCGCACGCGAGACCGTGTCTTCGTCATTGTGGGAGAGCCTCAACACCACGTACTACGGGCTGAACCAGCACCGCAAGGACGTCGTGGGTACGTACCGCTTCTGCACCTGGGTCCTGGAACGCACCGCGATGGTCAGGGGACTCGCGGACACCACGGTGAGCCACGACGAAAGCTGGCTATTCCTGGTGCTCGGCCGCTCGCTTGAACGTGCCGACATGACCGCGCGGATGCTGTCCACCAGGGACGTCCTCTCCGCGGGAATGTCCTGGGTGAACATGTTGCGTTGCGCCGGCGCTTACGAGTCATTCCTGCGAACCCGCCGTGCGGCCTTCGGAGACCAACACGCCGCCGAGTTCCTGCTGCTGGACCGCCTGTTCCCGCGCTCGATCGTCTTCGCGCTGCGCGACGCCGACGAATGCCTCGCCAAGCTGGATCCTTCCGCACAGCGGGTGGGCTTCATCAACGACGCGCGCCGGATCGTCGGCCAGGCCCGTACCTTCCTCGAATTCCATCGCACCGACGATCTCATGTCCGAGCTGCCGGAACATATGGACCGGGTGCAAAAGGCCGTGACGCAGGCTTCCGACGCGATTTCCCGTAAGTACTTCAATCAGGCGGATGAACTGGCCTGGGTGGGAGAAGTTTCATGACCCGGCTGAGCATCGTCCACAAGACGGCCTACAAGTACAACCGCAGGGTCACCCTGTCGTACAACGAGGCGCGCATGACGCCGTTGACCGACCCGCAACAGGTGGTGCTTGAATCCTCGCTGAAGATCACGCCGTCGCAGGCTGCAGTGAGCACCTACCGCGACTACTGGGGCACCCGCGTCACCTCTTTCGATATGCAGATGCCGCACGAGCGCCTCGAAGTGGTCGCAACCACCACAGTGGAGGTCCACCGGGTGGAACGGGTGGCCCTGGACGAAGAGATCGTGGACTGGGATGTGATGGCTTCGGACGAGATCCGGGACCAGTACAGCGACTGGCTGCCCCAGTCGCAGCTCACCGGTCCGGGGGACGAAGTCCTTGGCATCATTCCCGGCGTCGTGGCCGGCAAGAACCCGCACGAGACGGCCATGGCCATTTTCGACTGGATGCGCGGCGAAATGAGCTATGTCAAGGGCACCACAGGTGTCACCACCAACGCCGAGGAAGCGTGGAACCAGCGCCAAGGAGTCTGCCAGGACCTGGCCCACCTGGCCATCGGATCACTCCGCAGCTGCGGCATCCCGGCCCGGTACGTGTCCGGTTACATCCACCCGCGTCCCGCGGCCGGGATCGGTGAAACCGTGGCGGGCCAATCCCACGCGTGGCTGGAATGGTGGGACGGCGAATGGCGCAGCTGGGATCCCACCAACCACAAACCTGCCGGAGACCTTCACGTCACGGTGGCTCGGGGTCGTGACTACCGCGACGTTCCGCCCTTGAAGGGGATCCTGTCCGGAGGTGGCGGCTCAGGCCTCACCGTGACTGTCGAGATCACGCGGCTCAACTAGCCGGGCCGCGGCCCTCCGCCGGACTTACCAAGGGGAGGGCTTGTAGTCCTTCAGGAAGACGCCGTACTGGTCTTCGCCGTTTTCGCCCATGACAATCGGATCGTAGACCCGTGCCGCCCCGTCCACGAGGTCGAGCGGCGCGTGGAAGCCTTCCTCCATGAGCCGGACCTTGGTGTAATGCGGGCGTTCGTCAGTGATCCATCCGGTATCGACGGCGGTCATCAGGATCCCGTCGCTGTCCAGCATCTCTTGGGCGCTGGTCCGGGTCATCATGTTCAACGCGGCCTTTGCCATGTTGGTATGCGGGTGCCCGGGGCCTTTGTAGGCGCGGGAGAACTGCCCCTCCATGGCCGAGACGTTCACGATGTACTTCCTGCGCGCGGTGGAACGCTTCATGGCTCCCCGGAGCCGGCTGACGAGGAGGAACGGCGCCGTCACGTTGCAGAGCTGGACCTCCAGCATTTCCAGCGGATCGACTTCGTCCACCACTTGGGTCCAGCTGTTGATGGTCGCAAGGTCCGGAACCAGTCCGCCGGCGTCGATCGCGGTACCTGTCGCAATCCGCTCCAAAGACGCGGAACCCGTGGACAGCGCAAGCGAGGTAATCGCATCTCCGGCAAGCACGGGATGTTCGGTGACGCTGTGGGTGAGGGCCAACGGGTGTTTGTCGTGGGCATGGCCGAACGTGACCAGCTCCGGCCCGCCGTTGGCGGCCTGGAGGGCCTCCGGCAGCGGTTCGTCCTCGGCATCTACCAGCGGTTTGTACGCATTCCCCGAACGACGGACGGTCTGGGCCGCATTGTTGATGATGATGTCAAGGGGGCCGGCTTCATTGAGGGAATCCGTCAGGGCCATGACCTGTGAGGGGTCACGAAGGTCGATGCCCACGATCCGGAGCCGGTGCAACCAGTCCGCGCTGTCCTCCATAGCGGCAAAGCGGCGAGCCGCGTCCTTGGGAAACCGGGTGGTGATCGTGGTGTGCGCGCCGTCGCGGAGCAGCCTGAGCGCGATGTACATGCCGATCTTGGCGCGCCCGCCCGTGAGGAGGGCGCGACGCCCGCTGAGGTCGGTGCGGGCATCGCGCTTGCTGTGGCTGAAGGCCGCACAGTCCGGGCACAGCTGGTGGTAGAACGCGTCTACCTGCGTGTAGTGCTGCTTGCAGATGTAGCAGGGCCTTGAGCGGATCAGGTGGCCCGCGATTTCCCCCGTGGCCGAAGTCGCCAGCTTGTTGCCGCGGGTTTCGTCGTCGATCCTGTCCGGAGCCGCTGTTGCCGTCAGTGCAATGACAGCGCGGTCGGCTTCTGCGATTTCGTCCCGCTTGGTGACCCGGCGATGGCGCTTCACTGCCTTGAACATCTTCCCCGTGGCACGGCGCACGGCGACGTAGTCGGGGTGCTCCTCGTCGTAGGCGTGGATAGTGTTCAAGACTTTGAGGCAGGCCTGGATCTCTTCAGGCGTCAAATCGGCGGGGCTCATTGTGTCGATTTTACAGGGTCGGACACAGCAAAGCCTCCCGGGCGGCAGGGGCTGGAGGCCTGCTGCCGCCTGGGAGGCCGGGGGCTGTCCGGGTCCGGGGTCCGGGTCAGACCTCTATGGAGGAAGCCTGGATTTTGGTGACCTGCTCAGCGGAGTCCCGGATGTCGGGGAATTTCTCCGTGGCGGCCTTGATGGCCTCCGGCACCGAGTGGCGGTGCTCGGCAGCCAGGGCGAGCTCGGCAGCGTCAGGCTCCGGTACCACTTGACCCTTGGAGAGGACGGTGATTCCGGATTCGGTGACCTTGAAGCCGCGGGCACGGTCCAGATCGGCGTCCAGGCCAATGGCAGCCCCGGCGGGAACCTGCACGTTCTTGTCGATGATGGCCCGCTTGACCACGGCGCCCTCTCCGATGCGGACCTTGTCCATCAGTACCGAGTCCTGGATCCTGCTGGCCGGCGCAACGTAGACGTCGTTGGAAAGGACGGACCCTTCAACTATTCCTCCGGAGATCACCGAGCCGCTGGCCACGATGGAATCCAAAGCGGTTCCGACAGTGTTGTTATCGCCGCGGACAAACTTGGCCGGCGGGGAGATGCTCTGCCGCGTATAGATAGGCCATTCCGAGTTGTACAGGTTGAACACCGGCACCGGGGAGATCAGGTCCATGTGGGCGTCGAAGAACGAATCAATGGTTCCTACGTCGCGCCAGTAGGTGCGGTCGCGGTCCGTGGACCCGGGAATGTCGTTGAGCGTGAAGTCGTACACGCCGGCCTCGCCCTGCGACACGAAGTAGGGGATGATGTCGCCGCCCATGTCGTGCTTGGTGTCGAGGCGCTCCGCATCGATGCGAAGTGCTTCCACCAAGGCGTCGGCGTCGAAGACGTAGTTGCCCATGGAGGCAAGGAATTGTGAGGGATCGGCCGCGAGGCCTTCGGTTTCGGCAGGCTTTTCCACGAAGGCCGAGATCTTCTGCGGATCGTTCTTGTCGACCTCGATCACGCCGAACTGGTTGGCCATGTGCAGCGGCTGGCGGACGGCCGCGACTGTGGCCTTGGCTCCGCTGGCGACGTGCTGTTGGACCATTTGCTGGAAGTCCATGCGGTAGACGTGGTCAGCTCCGACAACCACCACAATGTCCGGGTTGGCGTCGTGGATCAGGTTCAAGGACTGGTAAATGGCATTCGCGCTGCCGAGGAACCAGCTCTTGCCGACGCGCTGCTGGGCCGGGACCGAGGCGACATACCTGCCCAGCTGGGTGGACATCCGCCAAGTCTCGGAGATATGGCGGTCAAGGCTGTGCGACTTGTACTGGGTCAACACCACGATCTGGAGGTACCCGGAATTGACCAGATTCGAGAGAGCGAAATCGATCAATCGATACCCCCCCGCAAACGGCACCGCAGGTTTTGCCCTGTCTGCCGTCAGTGGCATGAGGCGGTTTCCTTCGCCGCCAGCCAACACAATTGACAATACTTTCTTCAACGCCATGGTTTTTGCTCTCCCTGTACGTCTTTGTAGCCCCCGAAAAAAGCCCGGGTTGCCGGACCCTTTCACACTAGAACACATACTCCGGAAGGACTACGTTAGGTAGCGTGCGCGTAGATATTGTGACTAAAGAGTTTCCACCCGAAATCTATGGCGGGGCCGGTGTGCATGTTGCCGAGCTCAGCCGCGTCTTGGCGAAGCACGTGGATCTGCAGGTGCGCGCTTTCGGCGCGCCCCGTGAGGCGGACTACCACGGCGCAACGGTGACGTCGTATTCCACACCGGATGACCTGGGCGAGGCCAATGCCGCCGTCCAGACCCTCGGCGTGGATTTGCGCATCGTGCCGGACATCGCCGGAGCGGACCTCGTCCACTCCCATACCTGGTACGCCAACATGGCGGGCCACCTCGCATCGCTGCTCCATGGGATACCCCATGTGCTCAGCGCCCATAGCCTGGAGCCGCTGCGGCCTTGGAAAGCCGAACAGCTGGGCGGCGGCTACGCATTGTCTTCGTGGGTTGAAAAGACAGCCTATGAGGCCGCCGCGGCTATCATCGCTGTCTCGGAAGGCATGCGGAAGGACATCCTGCGCAGCTATCCAAACGTGGATCCCGCAAAGGTCCGGGTTGTCCACAACGGCATCGACGTGGACATGTGGCAGCCGGACGAGGGCGAGGACGCAATCCGCGCCCTCGGGATCGACCCCGCCAAGCCGAGTGTTGTCTTCGTGGGCCGTAATACGCGGCAGAAGGGTGTTCCGTACCTCCTGAAGGCTGCCGCCAGCCTGCCGGAAGATGTGCAGCTTGTGCTTTGCCTGGGCGCGGCGGACACGCCGGAGCTCGCAGCCGAAACAGCCCGCCTCATCGAGGACCTGCAGGGCAAGCGCGAGGGCGTGCTTGTGATTGAACGCATGCTTCCGCGGCACGAGCTCATCCAGGTCCTCAGCCATGCCACGGCCTTCGCCTGTCCGTCGATCTATGAGCCCCTCGGCATCGTCAACCTCGAAGCCATGGCATGTGGAGCAGCAGTGGTGGCGAGCGCGACGGGCGGCATCCCCGAAGTGGTCCGGCACGGTGAAACAGGACTGCTGGTGGAACTGGAGCAGGTCACGGACGGAACCGGCACCCCGCTGGATCCCGAAAAGTTCGTGGCGGACTTCGCCGCCGCCCTCAACGAGGTTGTCTCCGATCCTGCGCGGGCAAAGGCCATGGGTGCGGCGGGCCGCGTCAGGGCGGAGGAACATTTCTCCTGGGAGTCGATCACGGAAACAACCCTCGACGTCTACCGATCGGTTCTCGGAAACTAGCAGACGGGCGGGAACGACGACGGCGCCGCATCCTCGCGTGAGGGTGCGGCGCCGTCGTCGTTAGCGGAGTGGGCGGATATCCACCTGCAGGGTGCTAGCGCGACTTTCCGCCCTTCAAGGCGAGGAGGCTCTTCTCGGCGGCAGGTGCGTCGCCGCTTGCCCGTTGCGCCTGGAAGTAGCCGCGGGCTTCGTCCTGGCGCTGCTCTTCCGCTCCCGAGGCGATGGGGGCCCGCAGGTGTTCGGGGCCGTAGCCGAAGGAATCCACCAGGTCCAGGGCATGGGGACGGATCTTGACGAGCAGCCTGTTGATGTAGGTGCCCACGGTGCGTCCGCGCTGCATCGAAAGGCGGCCGTTCATGAGGTACCAGGATAGGTGCTTCTCAATGAGCGAGAGCCCGAAAAGATCGCGCAGCCAGGTCAGCACTTGCAAGGTGCCCGGATCGCCGACCTTGCCGAGGGCTTCCGTGAACGCTTCCCACTGCAGCAGTTCGGCGTGGGCCTGGGCGGCTTCAATCAGATCGTCCTGGTGCTGGTTGAACAGCGCGGCGCCCTGGTGCTGCGGAAGCTTGTTCGCACCCTTCAGCGCGGAACCCACCTCCGCCACCATGGACTGCACCCGGTCCGTCAGAAGGGCTCGTTGGCCTTCTTCGTCGCGCAAGGCCAAGGCGGCTTTCTGGACTGATCCGGTGTCCGCAACGAACTGCGCCACTTGCCGCAGGCCGGTCCGGTGGATGGCGACGTCGGCAGCCTGGGCGGCCACGAAGCGGGCCAGCACGCCGAAGCCGACATTGCGGAACTCCTTGGCGTAGTCCGCCAGCAGGCGCTTGGCCACGAGCTGCAGTAGCACGGTGTTGTCACCCTCGAAAGTGGCGTAGACGTCCAGGTCCGCGCGCAGGGAGGCGAAACGGTTCTCGATGAGGAATCCTGCACCGCCGCAGGCCTCGCGGCACTCCTGGAGCGTGTCCAAGGCGTGCCAGGTGCTCATGGGCTTGAGGGCTGCCGCGAGGGTCTCGAGGTCCTGGCGGTCGGCGTCGGTGTCGTGCCGGCCGGAGAAGACGTCGTCGAACTTTTCGAGCAGCTGCTCGTGCGCGAAGCTCGCCGCAAAGGTGGTGGCGAGCCGGGTGAACAAGCGGCGCTGGTGGCGCTGGTAGTCCAGCAATACTTCCTCGTCGGTCGAGGAAGAGGCGTTGAATTGGCGCCGCTCGGTGGCGTACCGGATGGCGGTTGTCAAGGCCACTTTACTGGCCGCGACCGCGGCGCCGTCGAGGGAGACCCGCCCCTGTACCAAGGTGCCAAGCATGGTGAAGAAGCGGCGTCCCGGGCTGGCGATCGGCGAGGTGTACTCGCCTTCCGGAGAGACGTTGCCGTACCGGTTGAGCAGGTTGGTGCGCGGGACGCGGACTCCGGTGAAGTGCAGTCGGCCGTTGTCGATACCGTTGAGGCCGCCCTTGACGCCATCGTCTTCGCCGCCGATCCCGGGCAGGAACTCTTTGGTGTCCGGGTCCCTCAGTTCGACATAGAACGCGTGGACGCCATGGTTCACGTTGCGGGTCACGAGTTGGGCGAACACGACGGCGGCGAGGCCGTCCTCGGCGGCGTTGCCGATGTAGTCCTTCCACGCGGCGCGAAACGGAGTGTTGATGACGAACTCCTCGGTGGCCTCGTCATAGGTGGCCGTAGTGGCAATGCTCGCGACATCGGAGCCGTGTCCGGTTTCGGTCATTGCGAAGCAGCCCGGAATCTCCAGGCTCATGATCCCGGGTAGCCATTTTGCCTGGTGCTCTTCCGAACCGAGGTGCATCACTGCTGAACCGAAAAGTCCCCACTGGACGCCGGCCTTGATCTGAAGCGACGGATCGGCGGTGACGAGTTCCTCGAAGCCGGCGATGTTGCCGCCATGGTCATCCGAACCGCCGAGGCTGGCGGGGAATGCACGGTGTACGGCGTTGTTCTCCACGAGGTACTTCAGCTGGCCGAAGACACGCTTGCGGTGCTCGGTGTGCGTCAGGCCCTCAATCTTGTGTACCTCGGGGCGGCCCGCGAGCTCGCGCGCCGTGCGCCGGGTTTCGGCCCACTTGCCGAGCAGCAGCTCGCCCAGGGCCGCCACGTCCACGGCGGGGGCGGGCTCAACCGGCTGGGCGGGTGCAGGTGTTCCCGCGGCGACGCGGTTGGCGGAGGAGGTGCGGTCCACTACTTCAGTCATGGTGATTCCTTCTTTGGTTCCGGACAAAGTGGGGTCATTGCTGATATTCAGGGGCGTTGATTTTGAGTTCCGGGGCGATTCCGACGCACAACCAATCGGTGATCCGGGCCGCCATCGTTTTTTGGTCGGGTTTTGCAGGAGAGTCGGGACTGCCGAGCCACCTCTCGCCGGCGTTCCGGACCAGCCCGATCGCGGCGGTGGGCCAGTAGTCGATCAGCGCTTCCTTTTCCGCCCCCAGGTGTTCCCGCATGGGCCGGGCGATCATGGCGCTGACCGACTCGAAGAAGTTGCCAAGGGCTTCCGAAGCGGCGATGGCGTCTTGCGCCGACGGTTCGCCTTGCGAGAGCCGCGTGATGAACGCGTAGACGGCGGGGCTTGACTCCGCCATCTGCAGGTAAGCGGAAACCATGGCGAACAGGCCTTCGCGGGGAGTCTGAGCGCTTTCCGCCGCTTCCTGCATCCGCCGCTGCATCTGTGCAAGCACCACTTCGCCCATGGCTTGCTGGAGGCCGGCTTTGTCCCCGAAGTAGCGGTAGTAAACCGACTTGGAGGTGCTCGCCGCGTTCGCAATGTCCTCCATGGAGGCGTCGCTTCCCAGCGCATGGACGGCCTTGCGGGCGGCCTTGATGAGATCGCGGCGGCGCTCTTCGCGGTGGATCTGCCAGCGGGCGGCGCGGCCGTCGACGGCGGGAGCATCGCCCTCCGCAGGGGGCAGGGTGCCGGCCGGGGGATCGGCCGGAAGTCCTTGGTTGGGGATGTTCACGATACTCAGCGTATCAGGTACGCTGGGTATCGGTAACCCGATGTGATCCAAGGAGAAACGCATGCCTGCAGCAGCACATTCCGCGAGCGAACCACACGAATCCCGAGTAGCCCCAGGCACGGTCCGCCGGGCAGTGGTGGTTGGCGGGAACAGGATTCCCTTTGCCCGTACCGGCGGCGCCTACGCCAAATCCTCGAACCAGGACATGCTGACAGCCGCGCTGGACGGGCTGATCGCCCGCTTCGGCCTTCAAGAAGAACGGATCGGTGAAGTCGCCGCCGGGGCCGTCCTGAAGCATTCCCGCGACTTCAACCTGACACGTGAAGCGGTGCTTGGTTCGGCCCTTTCCCCCGAAACACCTGCCTACGATCTCCAGCAAGCGTGCGCCACCGGTCTGGAGACCGTTTTGGGCCTCGCCAACAAGATCAAGCTTGGCCAGATCGACTCGGCGATCGCCGGCGGCGTCGACTCCGCCTCGGATGCCCCGATTGCCGTCAGTGAGGGCCTCCGCGAAGTACTCCTCGATCTCAACCGCGCCAAGTCCCTGCCGGAGCGGCTCAAGATCCTTGCGCGCCTGCGTCCGAAGGACCTGGCACCGGATGCTCCGAACACCGGCGAGCCGCGCACCGGTCTTTCGATGGGCGAGCACCAGGCGCTGACCACGGCGCAATGGAAGATCAGCCGCGAAGCCCAGGACGAGATCGCGTTCAACAGCCACCACAATCTCGCCGCGGCCTACGATCGCGGGTTCTTCGATGACCTCGTGACTCCATACCGCGGGCTGAGCCGCGATTCGAACCTCCGGCCCGATACGTCCATGGACAAGTTGGCCACCCTCAAGCCTGTCTTCGGAAAGAGCCTGGGTGCGGAGGCGACCATGACGGCCGGCAACTCCACTCCGCTCACGGATGGTGCCTCCACGGTGCTCCTCGGCAGCGAGGAATGGGCCGACGCCCGGGGCCTGCCCAAGCTCGCCGTGGTCGTCGACGGCGAGGCAGCCGCCGTCGATTTCGTCCATGGCAAGGACGGACTCCTCATGGCCCCGGTGTTTGCGGTGCCGCGGCTCCTGGCGCGCAACGGCCTGACCTTCGAAGACATCGACTTCTTCGAAATCCACGAAGCCTTCGCCGGCACCGTCCTGAGCACGCTCGCCGCGTGGGAAGACGAGGAATTTGGCCGGACCCGGCTGGGATTGGACGGCGCCCTCGGCAAGATCGACCGCGCCAAGCTCAACGTCAATGGTTCGTCCCTCGCCGCGGGACATCCCTTCGCCGCCACCGGCGGACGGATCGTCGCTTCACTGGCGAAGATGCTCCACGACAACGGCCCGCTGGACGGCCGTCCCGCCCGCGGACTCATCTCCGTCTGCGCCGCAGGCGGGCAGGGCGTCGTCGCGATCCTCGAGGCCTACTCCGCTCCGGAAGGTCGGTAGCCGGCATGACGGACAAATACACGCAGTTCGTCAGCCACGGATTTGGAAAGGATCTGGCCAAGAAGCTCGGCCTGCCCCAACCTGCCGTGCTCCGGAGATACAAAGCGGGCGAGCCGCTGGTTCCGGGCCCGGTCCTGGTCATCGGGAGCGGCAATGGCAAAACCGCCGGCTCCGACGACTTGGCTGCCGCCCTTGCGGGCTGGGGCCTCGACGTCCGGCGTTCAGCATTGCCCAAGGAAAAGCTGGGTGCGATCGTCGTGGTGCTTGACGCCGTCGAGCACCCGGATGAGTTGGCCGGCCCAGTCCTCACCGCGGCTCCATCGCTCCGGGACTTGGCCGCCGGGGGACGGGTGGTCACGGTCTCCCGCACCTCGGCGTCTGCCGCGAATCCGGCTGTTGCCGCCGGTCGCCAAGGAGTGGACGGGCTGCTGCGTTCGCTCGCCAAGGAGCTCCGCGCGGGTGCCACGGCCAACGGCATTCTCCTCGGGGACGGTGCCGGCACGACGAGCCCGAGCACGCTGGGCGCACTGCGCTTCTTCCTGTCCGGCCGGTCTGCGTTCGTGGATGGCCAGTTCCTGACTGTCGGCTCAGGCGCAGGGCAACTTTCCGCCGACGCCGACAAGCCGCTCGCAGGGAAAGTCGCCGTGGTGACGGGAGCCGCGCGCGGAATCGGCGCGGCAATCGCGCGGACCCTGCACAGGGACGGCGCCGGGCTCGTGGTGGTGGATATTCCCGCTGCGGGGGACCACCTCGCCGACGTCGCCAACGAGGTCCACGGCACTGCCCTGCAATTGGACATCACAGCCGAGGATGCCGGTAACCGGATCATCGACCACGCTGTGGAACGCCATGGCGGGCTGGATATCCTCATCCACAACGCCGGGATCACGAGGGACAAGCTCCTGGCCAACATGGATGAAGGCCGTTGGAATTCCGTCATTGGCGTCAACATCGCCTCGCAGTTGCGGATCAACGAGGCGCTCCTCGGCGCGGAACAGCTCCGGAACACCCCGCGGATCGTGTCCGTGGCCTCGACGAGCGGCATTGCAGGCAACCGCGGACAGACCAACTACGCGGCTTCGAAGGGGGGAGTGATCGGCATGGTCAGGGCCACGGCGCCCTTGCTGGCTGAACGCGGCAGCTCCATCAACGCCGTGGCGCCCGGCTTCATCGAGACCGACATGACCGCACGGATCCCCTTCGCCACCAGGGAAGTGGCCCGCCGGCTGAATTCGCTGCAGCAAGGAGGCCTGCCCGGGGACGTGGCAGAGGCTATCGCGTTCCTGGCATCGGACGCGGCCGGTGGAATCACGGGAGAAGTGCTCAGGGTCTGCGGACAGAACCTGGTGGGTGCATGACTACGGAACAACAACCGCTCATCCTGGGGGAGTTGCCGTCCCTCTCGAAGCTGTACATGAATGCGGCGGCCACCGCGGCCCGGCGGAGGCTGATGGGGTTCCAGGCGGCCAGCGCCCTGCCCCACGGAAGCCATGAGGTCCGCGGCGTGCGGGCCGACGTCGCGAACCTCACCGCCTACCAGCACCTGATCGGCGAAACGGCAAGTGATGTGCTGCCGGCGGGCTTCATCCATGCCCTCGCGTTCCCGGTTGCCATGAGCGTGCTGAACCGGGACGACTTCCCGCTTCCCTTGCTGGGGATGATCCATTTGAAGAACCGCGTGGAGCAATTGCGCGCAGTCCAGTTCAGCGAGCCGCTCGACGTCCGGTCCTGGGCCGAGGACATGCGCGGCCACAGGGCGGGCACCCAGCTGGACGTTATCGCCGAAGTCCGGTCAAGCAAGGACGGGGCGTTGCTCTGGCGCGGCGTTTCGACGTATTTGGCCAAGGGGGTCTTCCTCCCGGGAATCGATAAGGCCTCCACGGCCGCTGCTCCGACCGCGTTCACCCCACCGGCACCAACGGCCGTCTGGCAGCTCGGCGTGGATACAGGCCGCCTCTACGCTGCCGTATCCGGAGACTTCAATCCGATCCACTTGAGCATGCTCTCGGCCAAGGCGCTTGGCCTGCCCCGGTCGATCGCCCACGGGATGTACCTGGCATCCCGGGCTTTGGCGGACGTGGGCTCGGTGAAGTCGGAAGCGTTCCGGTGGGACGTTGCTTTCGAGGCGCCCGTGTACCTCCCGGCGCGGGTGGCGCTTGAAATCGGCACCGTTCACTCCGCCTCAGGCTCGTGGGAGCGTTCGGACTACGTCGCCTGGCATCCGCGAAGCGGCAGGAAGCACTTCAGCGGATCCGTGGCGGCGCTGTAGAGAGCCGGCCTGGGGTTTCAACACAGCTGCGAACGACGACGGCGGCCACCCACCCGGGGGCCGCCGTCGCCGTGCTCGCGGGGCCCTCTTGGAGGGCAGGCCGACCGCCTCTGGGAATTGGCGGTAATGCAATTTAATAAGTGTGATGAACGCCTCATTGGCGCTTGAAAAGGGAAATTGGAATTAAACAAACAAGGCCTGGAATTGTTCTAATTCCAGGCCTTGCATTTGTGCGCGGAGGGGGACTTGAACCCCCACCCCCTTTCGAGGACTAGCACCTCAAGCTAGCGCGTCTGCCATTCCGCCACCCGCGCAGGTGGTGTCCGGAGTGTCCGTTCTGCGCCTCTCGGCGCTTCTCTTTCCTCCGAAGCAGCGAGAAAAACTCTAACACGGTTTCCGGGAAATAAAAAAACGGGAGCCGGGGGCAGTGCCGGCAATCGTAATTGGGCCCCGGCAATCCGCGCCAAAGCCCGGGAAAGCACGCGGCCAAACGGGCTTGGGTGGGTAGGCTGGTGGAAGTGCAGGAGTGTCCGAACTATGTGCCTCCCCGCCGGAGTACGCCATCCCAGCCAAGTCCCAGCCAGCAAGGAGAGTTCAGTGACTGATATCCGACCCGAGGACGAAGTAGTCAGGATCTGCCAGGAACTCATCCGCATAGACACCTCGAACTACGGCGACGATTCCGGTCCCGGGGAACGTGCCGCGGCGGAATACACCGCGGCACTGATCAGCGAAGTGGGCTTGGACGCGGAAATCTTCGAGTCGGCGCCGGGCCGGGCCAATGTGGTCGCGCGGATGGCGGGGGAGGACCCCTCAGCCGATGCCCTCGTGGTGCACGGCCACCTCGACGTCGTTCCGGCGCTTAAGGACCAATGGTCGGTGGATCCCTTCAGCGGCGAACTCAAGGACGGGCTCATCTGGGGACGAGGCGCCGTGGACATGAAGGACATGGACGCCATGATTCTCTCGGTCCTGCGTGACTTCGCCCGCACAGGACGCAAGCCCAAGCGCGACATCATCTTTGCCTTCTTCGCCGACGAGGAAGCCGGCGGCAACTACGGCGCCCGCTACGCCGTCGAGCACCGCAGGGAGCTCTTCGACGGCGCAACGGAAGCGATCTCCGAAGTCGGTGGATTCTCGGCCACCATCGGAGGTCAGCGCACCTATCTCCTCCAGACCGCGGAGAAGGGCCTGTCCTGGCTGCGGCTCGTAGCCCACGGGCGGGCCGGGCATGGCTCGCAAATCAACACCGACAACGCGATCACGCGCCTGGCCGGTGCAGTCACCAGGATCGGCGAATACCCCTGGCCGGTCGAGCTGACGCCCACCACCCGCCAGTTCCTTGACGGCGTGACGGAACTGACCGGCGTCGAGTTCGATCCGGACAATCCCGAGGTGCTGCTGAAGGAGCTCGGGACCGTTGCCCGCTTCGTCGGAGCCACCCTGCAAAACACCTCCAACCCCACGTTGCTCAGGTCCGGGTACAAGCACAACGTCATCCCTGAATCGGCGGAAGCGCTGGTGGATTGCCGTACTCTGCCCGGCCAGCAGGAGCTTGTGTTCGAAACCATCAAGAAGCTTGCGGGGGACGGCGTCGAGGTCAGCTACGTCAACCAGGACGTCTCGCTCGAAGTGCCGTTTGCCGGCAACCTGGTTGACGCCATGATCGATGCCTTGCACTCGGAAGACCCGGGCGCCAAGGTGTTGCCCTACACCTTGTCCGGCGGTACGGACAACAAGTCGCTCAGCAAGATCGGCATCACTGGCTACGGATTCGCCCCGCTGATGCTTCCGGAGGAGCTCGACTTCACGGGCATGTTCCACGGGGTGGACGAACGCGTTCCGGCCGAGTCACTCAAGTTCGGATCCAGGGTACTCAGCACCCTGCTCAGCAACTACTAGGGAGGACGGCCTTGACCCCCGAAGAGATCCTGCCTGACGAGCTGCTCGAGCGCATCCGGGGCCGCGCCGCGGGGTACGACCAGAACAACTCGTTCTTCCACGAGGATCTGGAGGAGCTCGCCTCAGCGGGCTGCCTGAAGATTTTCGTTCCGGAGGCCGACGGCGGCCTCGGGCTTGGTCTCGAAGCCGCGGCGGCGCTACAGCGCCGGCTTGCCACCGCTGCCCCGGCCACGGCGTTAGCCGTCAACATGCACCTTGTCTGGACCGGCGTCGCGCAGGTCCTGGCTGCCCGCGGCGACAACAGCCTCGGCTTTGTCCTCAAGGAGTCCGGGCAGGGCGAAGTCTTCGCCTTCGGGATTTCCGAGCCGGGCAACGACTCCATGCTCTTTGATTCAGGCACGACGGCGGAACAGCAGCCGGACGGCGGGTACAGCTTCACCGGGCGCAAGATCTTCACGAGCCTGTCGCCTGCATGGACCCGCCTCGGTATCTTCGGCAAGGACACCGGCGCGCGGGAAGGCAGCGGTGAGCTGGTCTTCGGGTTCATCCAACGCGACGCTGCCGGCCACGAGACATTGAATGACTGGGACACCCTGGGAATGCGGGCCAGCCAGTCGAACACCACGCTCCTCCACGGCGCTACGGTGCCACCCGAGCGAGTCTTCCGGAAACTGCCGGTAGGACCCAATCAGGATCCGTTGATTTTCGCGATCTTCGCGTGCTTTGAAACACTCCTCGCCGCGGTCTACACGGGCATCGCCGAGCGGGCATTCGCGCTGGCGGTCGAGGCGGCGAAGCGCCGCACCTCGGCCAAGTACGGCGGCCGGAGTCTCGCCCAGGACCCGGACATCCGCTGGAAGATCGCCGACGCCGCCATGGCAATGGATTCCATCCAGCCGCAACTGGCGTCCGTGGCCCGCGACGTGGATGCCCAGGCCGATCACGGGGCGCAGTGGTTTCCCAAGTTCGTGGGGCTCAAAGTGCGTGCCACGGAGAACGCGCGGACCATGGTGGACGTGGCGGTCCGGGTCTCTGGCGGCGCCAGCTACTTCCGCGGCTTGGAGCTGGAGAGACTGTACCGCGATGTCCTGGCCGGGATCTTCCATCCCTCCAACGATGAATCAGCGCACACCACGGTGGCCAATGCATGGCTTGGGCCGCTCGAAAGCTGAGAGGCCCGGACCACCGAAAACCAAGCCCCGCGGCTAAACGGTGCGCTGTACGTTGAGTACTCTTCGGCGCAACCAGAACCGGCGGCCGCCGCCGGTGTAGAGGATGCTCCGCTCCAGTTCCCACTTGCCGTATTCGGAGTGCTCCACGAGCCGGCGTCGTGCTTCGGGCAAGGAATCGTCAGGGCTGACAGTCAGCACGAGATACTCGTACTGCCTCGCGTAGTCCCGCTGACGCTCCACTGAACTGCTCAGAAATTGTTCTCTCATCCCTCTCCATTTTCGTCTTTTTCGGGCTAACGTGAAGTCATGAGCATCGATCCGCGTGTCGCGCTTCAGTCATTGACAGCCGCCTTGGAAGAGCACCTGATTGCCGCTTCAGCCCGCCGGGGCGAAGGAGATCCCGCCGTGGAGGCAGCGTTTTTTGCCGTCGCAGATGCCTTCGAGGTTTATGAGGACTCACTCTACGAGGCTTACTCGGAAGTCACACCCCTCCAGGTGTTCGACGACGATGAAGAAGATGACGACGAGGACAGCAACGAGCTCCTCGACGAGGACGAACTCGAGATCCTGGATCAGTAAAGCCAGCTCAATAAAGCCAGCTCAGCAAAGCCAAGTCAGTAGCGCGGTTTCGGCCGAATCAGATTGTCGAAACGTCTTCGAGCGCGCGCGAAATTTCGGTGGGAAGCGGCGAAAGCTGCGCATCGAGCAGTTCCTTGAGCTGGACCGCATTGCGTGCACCCACGATGGCCGTGGATACCCCCGGGCGGGAGAGCAGCCAGCTGAGGGCAACGTCCACCGCGGACCGTCCCAAGCCGCGTGCGGCCATGGCTGCAGCTTCGACGATCCGTGCGCCCCGCGCGTCGAGGTACTTTTCGACGTAGCCGCTGAGCCGGCTCTCGGCCGCACGCGATTCGGCGGGGATCTGTCCACGGTATTTTCCGCTCAGCACTCCGCGGCCAAGGGGTCCCCACGCCATGAGGCCGAGGCCGGCGTCTTCGATGGCGGGCACCAGTTCGTCTTCTGGCCTCCTGTGCAGGAGCGAGTATTCGGACTGGTTCGCAACTATGGTGAATCCCGCGATTGCCGCTGCCTTGGCGGTCTGCCAGCCGTTGTAGTTGGAGATCCCGACGTATCGTGCGCGTCCGGAGCGCAACGCAAGGTCCATTGCGGACAGGGTTTCATCCAGCGGAACGTTGCCGTCCCAGGCGTGTGCGAACCAGATGTCGACGTAGTCGGTTCCCAGGCGGGCGAGGCTGGCGTCGAGTGCGGACAGCATGGAACCCCGGGAGGCATCGACGCTGCGCCGGCCGTCCGACGTCGAGACGCCCGCTTTCGTGGAGAGGACGACTTCCGACCGCGCCACGACGTCCCCGAGCATGGAACCCAGGAGGGCTTCGGCCCGTCCCTCCGCGTAGGAGGCCGCTGTGTCGATCATGGTGCCGCCGGCTGCGATGAACGTGTGGAGCAGTTCCCGTGCATCCTGCTCGTCCGTTTCTTCCGCCCAGGACATAGTGCCCAGGGAAAGGGTGGACACCCTGAACCCGCTGTTGCCGACGTAACGCTGCTGCATAGCAGATAGCTTACGGGGAGATCGGAAAGATCATGACGTAGGGTCTATTGACGTGAACTGGATAGAAGCAGCCTTCCTTGGCCTGGTGCAGGGCCTGACAGAATTCCTTCCGATTTCTTCAAGCGCGCACCTGCGGATTGTCGGCTCGTTCCTGCCCAACGCGGCGGATCCCGGCGCTGCTTTCACCGCCATCACCCAGTTGGGCACGGAGACCGCCGTCATCGTCTTCTTCTGGCGCGACATCGTCAGGATTGTGCGCGCCTGGTTCGGATCGTTGCGCGGCAAGGTCTCCAGGGACGATCCCGACGCGCGGATGGGCTGGTTGGTCATCCTCGGCAGCGTGCCGATCGTGGTGCTCGGCCTGCTCTTCCAGGACCAGATCGAATCCGTTCTGCGCAGCCTGTGGATCGTCGCCACGACGCTCATCGTCTTCGGCATGGTCCTCGCGGTGGCCGACGCCGTGGGCAAGCAGGAACGCGAGCTGGACCAATTGACCTTCAAGCACGGCATCCTTTACGGGCTGGCGCAGGCCATGGCGCTCATCCCCGGCGTCTCCCGCTCCGGCGGCACCATCACCGCCGGGCTCTTGATGGGATACACCCGTGAAGCCGCCGCACGGTATTCGTTCCTTCTCGCCATTCCCGCCGTCTTCGGCAGCGGCCTGTACCAGCTGTACAAGGTGGTCTCGAAGGAAGGTATCACCGGACCCTTCGGCCTTCCGGAAACAGCCTTGGCCACGGTGATCGCCTTCGTTGTGGGCTTAATCATCATTGGCTGGTTCCTCAAGTTCATTTCCACCCACAGCTACCGTGCATTCGTGTGGTACCGGATTCTCCTTGGACTGGCCCTCTACGTCTTGCTCGGTTTCAATGTCATCAGCGCCTAGCACTATGGTTGAGGCTGTGAAATCGTGGATCTCCCGCCCTGTGCCTGAACTACCCGGCAGCATGCCTCCGTTGCGGCTGTTCGATACCTCCCGCGGGGCCCTCGTGGAGGTCGAACCACTAGCGGAGCAATCCATGTATGTCTGCGGCATCACGCCCTACGACGCCACCCACATGGGCCATGCAGCCAGCTACGTCGCCTTCGACCTGCTCAACCGGGCATGGCGGGACAGCGGCCAGCGGGTTGCGTACGTCCAGAACGTCACCGACGTCGACGACCCCCTCTTGGAGCGCGCCACGGCCACCGGCGTTGACTGGCGGGAATTGGCCGCGAGCCAGATTGAGCTTTTCCACACCGACATGGACGCCCTCAACGTGCTGGCCCCAAGTCACTACATCGGAGCGGTCGAGGCGATCCCGATGATTGTCCCGGCCATCGAGAAACTGATCGCGGACAAGCTCGCCTACCGCGTGCCCGGCACCGGCGGGGAACCCGACGGGGACGTCTATTACGACGTCGAGGCAGCCGGCAAGGCTTCGGACAGCCCGGACGCGTGGACGCTCGGTGACATTTCGGGGCTCGGCGAGGTGGAAATGCTGGAGCTCTTCGCTGAACGCGGTGGAGATCCCGGCCGGTCCGGCAAGCGGAATCCCCTTGACCCTTTGCTGTGGCGCGTCGCCCGCGACGGTGAGCCGAGCTGGCCCGGCGCGAGCCTCGGTGACGGGCGCCCCGGCTGGCATATTGAATGTACGGTCATCGCCCAGAAGTACCTGCCGGCTCCCTTCACCGTGCAGGGCGGCGGATCGGACCTTGTTTTCCCGCACCACGAAATGGGCGCCGGGCACGCGTATTCGCTCAGTGGCGTTCCCTTGGCGCGCCACTACGCCCATGCGGGAATGGTGGGCCTGGACGGTGAAAAGATGAGCAAGTCCAAGGGCAACCTGGTGCTGGTGTCCAAGCTGCGTGCAGCCGGCGAAGAGCCTGCCGCGATCCGCCTCGCGATCCTGGCCAACCACTACCGCTCGGATTGGTCCTGGACGGATGAAGGTTTCGCCCAGGCCAAGGAACGCCTCAAGACGTGGCGGGACGCTCGGGACATCGCTCCCGAAGGAACAGCGGCCGAGTTGCTGACGCGGATGCGTTCCGAGCTTTCCAACGACCTCAACGCTCCCGGTGCCGTCGCCGCCGTCGACGCCTGGGCCATTGCGGCGCTCAGCAGCCCGGGTGTCGCCCAGCCGTGCCCGTTGGACGGCGCGCTGGTGAGCGACGCGATCAACGCCCTGCTCGGGGTTGAGCTGTAGCCGTCAGGGCTTGTCCTTGCCCCTGCGTTTGAGATAGCGCTCGAACTCGCGGGCTATGGATTCGCCGCTAGCCTCCGGCAGGTCGGCCGTGTCCTTGGCCTCTTCGAGCTGCCGGACGTAAGCGGCGATCTCCGGGTCTTCAGTGGCCAATTCGTCCACGCCGCGTTCCCAGGCCTCGGATTCCTCGTTGAGGGCGTGTGTGTCCAGCGGCACCTGGAGGAGGTCCTCGATCCTGTTCAAGATAGCCAGCTGTGCCTTGGGGGAGGGAGGCTGGGCGACGTAGTGCGGCACAGCCGCCCAGAGCGACACCGTGGGCAAGCCCGCAAGCATCGCGAATTCCCCGAGCACGCCAACGATGCCTACCGGCCCCTCGTATTGCGAAGCCTCAAGGTTCAAGCGCTGCCGCAGTCCGCTGTCGTCCGAGGTGGTGCTCACGGGGATCGGGCGGCTGTGCGGGACATCGGCCAGCAGGGCGCCGATCAGCACGACGTAGTCGACGCTGAGGGTTTCGGCATGGACCAGAAGCTCGGCCGTATAGGCGCGCCAGCGGTAGGAAGGTTCGGTCCCCAGCACGAACACCACGTCGACATTGCTGTCCGGGACGCTGGCCTTGTACAGGCGGGTCGAGGGCCATTTCACCTTGCGGGTTCCCGCTGCCGTCCGGCGCACAGTCGGCCTTGTGAACTGGAAGTCGTAATAGTCGTCGGCATCAACTGATGCCACTTTCTTTCCTTGCCACAACTTGTTCAAGTAGTGCAGGGAATCGCTGGCCGCCTCGCCGGCGTCGTTCCAGCCTTCGAAAGCCGCGAGCATCACGGTGATGCGCTGGCCTTCGGCTACAGGCTGGAGAAGGCGCTCAGGCTCGGGTGTCGTGGCCTGTCCGTCAGGGGCTCCGTCCAAACTGTTCATTCACTCACCCTACGTCCAACACCGCACCCATGCATGGCCCCGCGGGTACGGCGTAGCCACACTTCGCCCCGGGCGTACAACGGTAATTTCCCTCCCTCGTTCCCCCGTAGACTTTAGGCATGCTTGCTTCAGCCACCCAGCCCTCTGTCAAAGCCGAGCTCAAAGCCGCGCTGTGGGACATGGATGGCACCCTGGTGGACACGGAACCATATTGGATTGCCGCGGAGCGCGCCCTCGTGGAGTCCTACGGCGGCGCCTGGAGCCATGAACAAGCCATGCAGCTCGTGGGGCAGTCGTTGATGCACTCGGCCGGCATCCTCCAGAAGGCCGGAGTGGGCCTGGGAAAACGCGAGATCATTGACACCTTGAGCGCCAAGGTCATCGACCGCCTCCGCGTCGAGGTTCCGTGGCGGCCCGGTGCCAAGGAATTGCTTGACGAACTCCATCAATCGGGCGTCCGGTGCGCGCTCGTGACGATGTCCGAAGGTCCGATGGCCCGGGAAGTGGTCGCCAGCCTCCCCAAGCCCTACTTCGAGTTCCTCATTACCGGAGACACCGTCAGCCAAGGCAAGCCCCACCCCGAGGCCTACCTTGCCGCCGTCGAGCGGCTCCAAGGCGCGGATCCCGGACTGACCGCCGATCACTGCGTCGCCCTCGAGGATTCCGTCCCGGGCGTTACGTCCGCGATTGCCTCCGGTGTGGTCACGGTGGGAATCCCGCACCAGATGCCGCTGCCGGAGGACCCCCGCCGGGCAACCTGGGACACCTTGCAGGGACGGACGGTCGCCGACCTTGAAGCACTCGTCGCGGCCCGGGCCCTCGCGAATGGGCCGGCCCAGGCCGCCCTCCTTGGACAGGCCAACTAAATGAGCACGTCCCGGCATGGCGGCCATAGCACCCGTAGCGGCGGCAGGAAGGACGGGATTCCGCTCGGCCGCATCGCGGGCATCCCCGTGTATCTTGCCTACTCCTGGTTCATCATCGCCGCGTTCACGGTGATCGCGGTCGGCCCAGTCGTATTCGCGCAGCACCCCTCGTTGGGAAGCGGTGCGTACTTCGTTGCCTTTGGCTATGCAGTGCTCCTGGCCCTTTCCGTGCTCGTCCATGAGCTCGCCCATGCCTTGAGCGCCAAGGCCTTCAAATGGCCCACACAGAAGATCGTGTTGAACCTCTGGGGCGGGCACACACAATTCGAGAGCTTCATCGCGTCCCCGGGCCGCTCGGTGATCGTCGCCATGGCAGGACCAGCCGCCAACTTTGCACTCGCGGTGGCTGCCTGGCCGCTCGTGGTGACGCATGTCTTCAGCGGCGTGGCGGAGGCATTGACCAACAGCTTCATGTGGGCCAATTTCCTCATCGGGATCTTCAATGTGCTCCCCGGCCTGCCTCTTGACGGGGGGCGCCTGGTGGAATCCGCGGTGTGGAAGGTCACCGGAAGCCAGGAGAAGGGCACAGTGGCGGCCGGCTGGGCCGGAAGGATCGTCGCAATTGCTTTGGCTATTGGGTACTTCGCCTCGTCGTTTATGAGCGGGAACGAGCCTAACCCCAGCCACATACTCATCACCCTCCTCGTCTGCAGCTTCCTCTGGATGGGTGCCTCCGGCGCCATCCAGCAGGCTACGCTCCGCGGACGCCTCCCGTCGGTGAGCGCCGCCGCGTTGGCCGAACCCGCCGTCGGGATTCCGAACTCGGCCACCGTCGCCGACGTGTTGCGGGTCGCCCCCTACGGAACTCCCGCGGTGGTGATCTGCGCACCGGACGGCCGGCCCCAAGGCGTTGTGGATCCGGGAGCTGCCGCAGCCGTCCCCGCCTCCCAGGTATCCACGACCCTCGTGACAGCGGTTTCCACTCCGCTTGCCGACGGGGCCTACGTGCCCTGGACGTCCAGCGGCCAGGAGCTGATCCAATATTTGGCGCAGCTCAGCGGCGCTGAATACGCGGTGGTGGACGAAGCAGGTACGGTCACGGGCCTGCTGCGCCAGCAGGCGGTAGTGACAGCCATTACAGGTAAAGTAGCCCGGCGGAGCGGACGCCCATAGGACCTTCCCGGTAGAGTTACCTGCCGGCTGTGTAAAAAAACCGGCCGGCAGTGCGCATCACCGAGCAGTAACTGCGGCAACAAATGACGGCCCAGCCGTACAGGAGCGAGGAAACACCCATGAGCAGCGAAACCGCCGCCAACGACACGGCCACCGGCGCCCCCAACACCGCCACCCAGCCGACTGGTGCGGCCCGGCGTCGAGGACCGTTCCGTGTGGGCGAGCGGGTTCAACTCACGGATGAGCGCGGCCGGATGAACACCATCACCTTGGAAGAAGGCGGCGCCTTCCACACGCACCGCGGCTTCCTGAACCACGACGAAATCATCGGCCAGGTTGACGGTTCCGTTGTGGCCAACAACATTGGCCAGCAGTACCAGACGCTCCGTCCCTTGCTCTCGGACTTCGTCTTGTCCATGCCCCGCGGTGCCGCGGTGGTCTACCCCAAGGACGCCGGGCAGATCGTCACCATGGCCGATATCTTCCCCGGCGCCCGGGTGGTTGAAGCGGGCGTCGGCTCCGGCGCGCTTTCGATCTCCCTGCTTCGGGCAGTGGGAGACAACGGCTACCTGCACTCTTTCGAGCGCCGGGAAGAATTCGCCGACATTGCCCGCGGCAACGTGGAAACCATTTTCGGCGGTCCGCACCCTGCCTGGAAGATTTCGCTCGGTGACTTCCAGGAGGAAGTGGTCCGCTCCGAAGAACCGGGATCGGTGGACCGTGTGGTGCTGGACATGCTCGCTCCGTGGGAATGCCTCGACGCCGTCGCGACTGTCCTGGCACCCGGCGGAGTGTGGATCAACTACGTGGCCACCGTCACCCAGCTTTCCCGTACTGCCGAAGCGATCCGCGCCGACGGCCGCTTCACCGAGCCGGACGCCTGGGAGTCGATGGTCCGCGGTTGGCACCTCGAGGGCCTGGCCGTCCGCCCCGACCACCGCATGGTGGCCCACACCGGATTCCTCCTTGTCACCCGTCGCCTCGCTGACGGTGTCACCGGTATCTCGGTCAAGCGCCGGCCGTCCAAGACGGAGTTCAGCGAGGAGGACCTGAACGCCTGGACGCCCGGAGCGGTGGGGGAGCGGTCCGTTTCGGACAAGAAACTGCGCCGCGCGGCACGTGACGCGATTGCCGGCACCAACGTCAAGGACGGCCCCTCGCCCGCTCAGTAGGCAAAGATCACAAACTGGTCCGCATTCCGGATGTCACAGGTTTCCCGACGCTTTTGAGGGCTATGGTCTATTTATAGAAAGCGGGAAGGAGCTGATGCTTCGTGGATACGTCGAACAATGACTTCGGGCGGACAATGCCCGAGGAGCCATCGAACAAGGCGGTGGCCGGGGGAAGCGCGGGACACGGTGGTGGTGCAATCCCACCGGTGGACGACTCCGCGGAACTTACCGTCGCGGAACGCCAGATAAACATCCTTCGAGACAAACTGCGCCACATCGACCGTCAGCTTGCCGCCGCCACCCAGAACAACACCAAGCTCGTGACCATGCTGGAGACGGCGAAGGCCGAAATCCTGCGGCTCAAGGGGGCCCTCGAGCAGGACGGCCAACCGCCGTACAGCTTCGGGACCATCCTGCAGATCAATCCGAGGCGCCAGCCGACGGCGGGCAGCACCGGCCAGGCGGCCACCGAGGAATCGGTGGACATTTTCAATGCCGGCCGCAAGATGCGGGTGGGCGTCAGTCCGCTCGTGAACATCAACCAATTGGCCGTTGGCCAGGAAGTCCTCCTCAACGAGGCCCTCCTCGTGGTAAGCGGCCTCGGCTATGAACGGGCAGGCGAACTCGTCACGCTCAAGGAGATGCTTGGCGCAGACCGTGCCCTGGTAGTGGGCAGGGCCGATGAAGAACGCGTCGTCAGGCTTTCGGGCGCCCTGCAAAAAGTGCACTTGCGCGTCGGTGATGCCTTGTCCCTGGATTCCCGCACGGGCTATGCCTTGGAGAAGGTGCCCCGGGCAGAGGTGGAAAACCTTGTCCTCGAGGAAGTCCCGGATATTACCTACGAAGACATCGGCGGCTTGGGCCCGCAAATCGAACAGATCCGCGACGCGGTCGAACTCCCGTTCCTGCACCCGGACCTGTACCGCGAGCACGGGCTCAAAGCGCCCAAGGGGATTCTGCTGTACGGCCCTCCGGGTTGCGGCAAGACGCTGATCGCCAAGGCGGTTGCCAACTCCCTCGCGGCCCGGGCCTCCGAGCGGGCGGGCAATCTGGACCTGAAGAGCTATTTCCTGAACATCAAGGGGCCGGAACTCCTTGACAAGTACGTCGGCGAAACCGAGCGGCACATCCGCCTCATTTTTGCCCGCGCCCGGGAGAAGGCCTCCGACGGCAGCCCTGTAGTGGTGTTCTTCGACGAGATGGACTCACTGTTCCGCACCCGCGGCACCGGCGTGTCTTCCGACGTCGAAACAACCATCGTCCCGCAGCTCCTCAGCGAGATCGACGGCGTCGAACGGCTGGACAACGTCATCGTGATCGGCGCCTCGAACCGTGAGGACATGATCGATCCGGCTATCCTCCGTCCCGGCCGGCTGGATGTGAAGGTCAAGATCCAGCGTCCGGACGCCGAAGCGGCCGCGGACATTTTCGCCAAATACATCACCACCGACCTACCGTTCCACGCGACGGACCTGGCCGAGCATGGCGGAGACGTCCAAGCGACCGTGGACGCCATTATCCAGCGCACCGTTGAAGCGATGTATTCGACGGAGAAGTCCAACGAGTACCTCGAAGTCACCTACGCGAACGGCGATACCGAGATGCTCTATTTCAAGGACTTCAACTCGGGTGCAGTCGTCCAGAACGTTGTGGACCGGGCCAAGAAGTACGCCATCAAGGACCTCCTGCTGACCCAGCAGAAAGGCCTGCGGATCGACCACTTCCTGCGGGCCGTCGTCGACGAGTTCCGCGAACACGAGGACATGCCCAACACCACCAACCCGGATGACTGGGCACGCATCTCAGGCAAGAAGGGCGAACGCATCACCTACATCCGCACCATCGTCCAGGGCAAGGCCGGCCAGGAGCCCGGGAAGTCGATCGAAACGACTCCCAACACCGGCCAGTACCTGTGACGGCCCGGCCGGAAGGCCTGCCTTCGGACAAGCTTCCCGTGGGCGGGGCCATGCGGGTCATGGGTTCGGAAACTGAATACGGTATCCACGCGCCCTCCGCGCCGGGGGCGAACGCCACGATGATGTCCGCACGGATCATCCAGGCCTACGCCAACCTCACGCGGCAGCGGGCGGCCGGGGGCGCCGAGACCCGTTGGGACTACACGGACGAAGAGCCCCTGCACGATGCGCGCGGTTGGACGGTTGAGCGCAGTGCGGCCGACCCGAGCCAGCTGACCGACAGGCCTCCCGTGCTCGACGCCGAGGCCGTCGCCTTGGCGTACGGGCGGCAGGAGCTGGAAGCCGACGGGAGCGACGAATCAGGATCGCTGCTGATGAACATGGTCCTCGGCAACGGCGCCCGCCTGTACGTCGACCATGCCCATCCGGAATATTCGAGTCCTGAGGTGACGAATCCGCGCGACATCGTCGCGTGGGACGCGGCCGGCGACCTCGTCGCTTTGGCGACGGTGCGGAAGGTGGCCGCCGATCCGGAGCTGCCGTCGATCAACCTGTACAAGAACAACACCGACAACAAATCGGTGTCGTACGGTTCCCACGAGAACTACCTCATGCCGCGCTCGGTGCCTTTCGGGGACATCGTCCGTGGGCTGACGCCGTTCTTCGTCACCCGCCAGATCATTTGCGGTGCCGGGCGCCTCGGCATCGGCCAGGACGGTTCCACGCCCGGATTCCAGATCAGCCAGCGTGCGGATTTCTTCGAAGCCGAGGTGGGGTTGGAAACCACCATCAGGCGTCCGATCATCAATACCCGCGATGAACCGCACGCCACCGCGGACAAATACCGGCGCCTCCATGTGATCATCGGCGACGCCAACCTGAGCCAAGTGTCGAACTACTTGAAGTTCGGCACCACGGCTTTGGTCCTGAGCCTTATCGAAGCCGGCCAGGCTCCGAAGATCGAAGTACATGAGCCGGTTGCGGGCCTGCAGGCAATCAGCCATGACACCTCCCTGACTGCAACGGTCAGGCTTCTCGATGGACGGCGCGTCACAGCGCTGGATATCCAGTGGATGTACTACGAGGCGGCGGCCAAGCTTGCCCAGGAAACCGGAGTCTCCGACTCCTTCAGTGGAGACGGCCACACCCGGGATGTCCTGGAACGGTGGGAGTCGACCCTGGGGCTCTTGGGGAGCAACCCGGCAGGTGCCGCGGGTTCCGTCGAATGGCTGGCCAAGATGTCGCTGCTTGATGGCTACCGGAACCGTGACGGCGTCGAGTGGAACGACGCACGCCTGGGCCTCGTCGACTTGCAATGGTCGGACGTGAGGCCGGAAAAGGGCCTGTATTACCGGATGCTTTCCCGCGGGCGCATGCAGACGATCGTCGACGATGCCACCATCAGCCGGGCCGTCGCCGAACCGCCGTCGGACACCCGCGCCTATTTCCGCGGGAAGTGTGTTTCCAGCTTCGGCAAGGACGTGGTCGGCGCCAGCTGGGATTCGGTCATTTTCGACGTTCCGGGCATCGGGAAACTGCAGCGTGTGCCCACCCGGGAGCCCCTGCGCGGCACGGAAGCACTCACGGGACAGCTGTTCCGGAAACACGCCACAGCGGGCGCATTCCTTCGTGAATTGCTTGGCCTGGACCCGGCCCCGCCGCCTGGACCGCAAGCCGGCTAAACGCCGTCAAACGGGTCCCCAAAACCGCAGCGTGGCGGCCCGCCCCGTGGCAGTATGGCATTACAGGAAGTCCCCGTTGCCGGGGATGGACAGAATGGAGAAGGAAATGGCAGCTCAGGAGCATCAGCAACCGCAGTCGCGGGACGTCGAGGTAGACACCGACGCCCCCGAGGCACCGCCCGCAGCGCCAGAGGCCCAGGCCTCAGTAGCCACGCAGGGCGTGGACGATCTCCTCGACGAAATCGACGGCGTGCTTGAATCGAACGCCGAAGAGTTCGTCAGGGCATTTGTGCAAAAGGGCGGCCAATAGGCGGCCGCCAGATAAGCCAAGGCCCGGCCGGCGCGAGGCCGCCGGGCATCGGATGTCAGAGTCGAAGGAGCGCAGCAATGCAGGATCCATCAACCGGCCACCTGGCCACCCAAGCAACGTCTTCGTTCATAGAGCATCTGCAACGCTCTCGGCCTGAACTCCTTCCCTTTACTCAAGCGCTGCCCGCGGGTCAGGTTCCCCCGGCGCCCCATGCCACAACAATCGTCGCCCTGAGCTACCCCGGCGGTGTCCTGATGGCGGGGGACCGGCGTGCCACCATGGGCAATGTGATCGCCAGCAGGCACATCGAGAAGGTCTTCCCGGCCGACGAATACTCCGTCATGGGAATTGCAGGCACAGCGGGCCTGGCCGTCGATATCACGCGGTTGTTCCAAGTAGAGCTGGAACACTACGAAAAGATCGAGGGAACGCTCCTGAGCCTTGACGGTAAAGCCAACAGGCTAGGAGCCATGATCCGGGGAAACCTGCCGATGGCCATGCAGGGCCTCGCGGTCATCCCGCTCTTCGCCGGCTTCGACCAGGCAGCCGGCGTGGGACGGCTTTTCTCATACGATGTCACCGGCGGGCGCTACGAGGAATTGGAGCACCATTCGGTCGGCTCCGGTTCGGTCTTCGCGCGTGGCGCCTTGAAAAAGTTGTGGCGCCCGAACCTCACCGAAGACGAGGCGGTCGCGGTCGCGGTGGAAGCCCTCTACGACGCCGCCGACGACGACTCCGCCACGGGCGGTCCGGACCCCGTCCGGCAGCTGTGGCCGGTGGTCTACACCGTCAACCGCGCCGGTGCCCGCAGGGTGTCGGAACGGGAGCTGGCGGCGATCGCGGGGACCATTGTTGAATCGCGCGCGGTTGCCGGACGGGAGGCCTGAGATGACCCAGCAGTTTTATGTCTCGCCCGAACAACTGATGAAGGACCGCGCTGATTTTGCGCGGAAGGGCATCGCCCGCGGCCGTTCCGTCGTCGTGATCAGTTGCGCTGACGGCATCGCGCTGGTTGCTGAAAACCCTTCGCCGTCGCTCCATAAGATCGGTGAGATCTACGACAAAATCGCGTTCGCGGCCGTTGGAAAGTACAACGAGTTTGAAAGCCTTCGGCAAGCCGGCGTCCGCTACGCCGACGTCCGCGGCTACTCATACGACCGCGAGGACGTCACAGCCCGAGGGCTGGCCAGCGTCTACGCGCAGAGCCTGGGTGCCGTGTTCACCGCGGAACAAAAGCCGTTCGAAGTCGAGCTTGCCGTGGCCGAGGTGGGGCACACGCAGGCGGACGACCATCTTTACCGGTTGACTTTCGACGGTTCGATTGCCGACGAGCACGGCTTTGTGGTGATGGGCGGTTTGGCCGAGCAGGTGGCAGAGTCCGTGGCCCGCGAATGGAAAGCCGACCTTGACTTGGCCGGCGCTCTGCGGCTGGCCGTCAAGGCGCTGGCCGCCGACAAAGAAGTGGACGCCTTGCCCGGCAGCGCCGTCGAGGCAGCGGTGCTCGACCGCAGCCCGGAAAGCGGGCGCGGATCCCGGCGGGCTTTCCGGCGGCTCAGGGCAGAAGACATCACGCAGCTGCTGGCAGGGGAGGCCTGAGATGGACAAAAGGATATTCGGGATCGAAACGGAGTTCGGAATCTCGTATTCGAGCCCGGATTCACGGCCATTGGCTCCCGAGGAAGTCGCCAGGTACCTCTTTCGCAAGGTAGTGAGCTGGGGACGTTCCTCCAACGTCTTCCTGACGAACGGCTCGCGCCTGTACTTGGATGTCGGATCGCACCCGGAGTACGCTACGGCGGAATGCGACGATCTCGCGCAGCTGATTGCCCACGACCGGGCCGGGGAACTCATTCTCGACGACCTCGTCGACGAGGCACAGGCGCGGCTCGCGGCGGAGGGATTCAACGGCACCGTCTACCTGTTCAAGAACAACACCGATTCCGCCGGCAATTCCTACGGAAGCCACGAAAACTACCTGATTCCGCGGCGGGGTGAGTTCTCGCGGCTCGCTGAAATCCTCATCCCCTTCCTCGTCACGCGGCAGCTGATTGCTGGTGCGGGCAAGGTCCTGAAGACACCACACGGGGCCACGTTCGCGTTCTCCCAGCGTGCGGACCACATTTGGGAAGGCGTGTCCTCCGCGACCACGAGGTCCCGCCCCATCATCAACACCCGGGATGAGCCACACGCCGACGCCGAGTTCTTCCGCCGCCTGCACGTGATTGTCGGCGATTCCAACATGTCCGAGACCACCGCACTTATGAAGGCGGGAACAGTCGATCTGCTGCTGCGCATGATCGAGGCCGGAGTGATCATGCGTGACATGCGGATGGAGAACCCCATTCGCAGCATCCGCGAAATCTCCCATGATCTCAGCGGCAAGGCCTTGGTACGACTGGCCAACGGGAGGCAACTGACCGCCCTGGACATCCAGCGGGAGTACCTTGCAAAGGTCACCGCTTTTGTGGCCTCGAACGGAGCCCACAATCCGCACGTACCGCTCATCCTGGATCTCTGGGAACGGACGCTGGACGCGATCGAGTCCGGCGACACCAGCGGAATAGACACGGAAGTGGACTGGGCCATCAAGAAAAAGCTGATGGACGGGTACATGCGGCGCCACGGGATCGGCCTCGACTCCCCGCGGATCGCGCAATTGGACCTGACGTATCACGATATCTCGCGCAAGCGCGGGCTCTTCTTCCTCCTCCAGTCCCGCGGCGCGGCCCGGCGCCTCGTGGCCGACACGGACATCAAGGATGCCGTGGATGCGCCGCCGCAGACCACCCGGGCAAAACTCCGCGGCGACTTCGTCCGGCGGGCCCAGGAACTCGGCCGCGACTACACCGTGGATTGGGTCCACCTGAAGTTGAACGACCGGGCCCACCAGACAATCTTGTGCAAGGATCCGTTCCGCAGCGTCGATGAGCGAGTGGATGCCCTCCTGGACTCAATGAGCTGACTCCCAGCTTCACCAGCTAATCTGGAGGTTGGCCTCTTAACCGGGCCTCTACGCGCATGGCCGAGCCTGGCCCGTCCATGCCCTCCTTTTGCCCCGACGAAAGTTCAATTTGTGCGACGTCTACTAGCAATTCTTATCCCCGGCCTCTTGCTGATCACCGGCTGCGGCGGAAGTCCAGCAACAACAGCAACTCCGGAGCCCACCAGCCAGTCCGCCGGCGAAGTCGCCAAGCTGGATTCCCTCAAGGTCTCCGACAATGGAGACAAGAAAGCACCCGGACTGGAATTCAACAAACCGTTGGAGGTAACGCAGCCGACCATCAAGATGGTCAGCGACGGAACCGGCGACAAGGTGAAAGCCGGACAAGTGGCGCAGATCACCTACATTGCCGTTGACGGCAAGGACGGCAAGACCCTCGAAGACACCTTTCCGTCAGGTTCCCAGCCGGTCGAACTGAACGACCAGCTCAAGACCGGCAGCGCAGTGCTTTACAACGCCCTGGTCGGCGCGAAAGTGGGTGCCGACATCGCTTTCGTGGTCCCGGGAACTCCGGCAGCAGCTGAAACGCCGGCGACGTCATCCCAGCTGGTGGTCTTCAAGATCACCGGCGCCAAAGACGCGGTCAAGCCCCTGTCCAAGCCCGAAGGCGACACCGTCACCCCGCCCGCCGGCCTCCCCACCGTGAAGGACGACGACAAGGGAATTCCGCAGATTTCCGTTGCAGGAGCGGCGGCACCGCAGGGACTCGTCGCCCAGGACCTCATCAAGGGCAAGGGCGCGGTCGTCAAGGAAACAGACACCTTGACGGTCAACTACGTCGGCGTGACCCTGGCTGACGGCAAGAAGTTCGACTCCAGCTACGACAAGGGTCAGCCCGCCAGCTTCGCCCTTAATGGCGTCATCAAGGGCTGGACGCAAGGCCTTGCAGGCAAGACGGTCGGTTCCCGTGTCCTGCTCGTGATCCCCAAGAGCCTCGCATACGGCGATACCGCAACGCAGGGCCAGCCGACAGGCGATCTTGTCTTCGTCGTCGACATCCTGGGCGCCCAGTAGCCTTCCGCAAAATTCCGCAACACTGTCCCTATCACCTTGAGGAGTACCCATGTCATTTGGTCAGCGCGATTACGACCGCACTAAGCCGGAAATCGACTTCCCGGAGGGCGACGTCCCCACGGAGCTCGTTATCAAGGACATCATTGTTGGCGACGGCCCCGAGGCCAAGGCCGGCGACACCGTCTCCACCCACTACGTCGGTGTAGCTTGGTCCACCGGTGAAGAATTCGACGCATCCTGGGGCCGAGGCGCACCGCTGGACTTCCGCGTGGGCGTCGGCCAAGTAATCCAGGGTTGGGACCAAGGACTCCTTGGCATGAAGGTCGGCGGCCGACGTCGCCTTGAAATCCCCTCCGAACTCGCCTACGGCTCCCGTGGCGCCGGCGGGGCCATCAAGCCCAACGAAGCCCTCATCTTCGTCGTGGACCTCGTAGCCGTCCGCTAGCCCGCACAGCGTGGGAAGGCGCGTCCGCAGCCGGAGCAATCCGGCCGCAGACGCGCCTTCCGCCTTTGCCGGAGGAATTTAGTAACGTAGCAAGCGTGTCCGCATCACGTACCGAACGACTCCTGAACCTGCTGATTGCCCTCCTGAACACGAAATACGGGCTGTCCCGCGCCGTTCTCAGGCAGCAGGTCTATCACGATGCCGGCGACAGCGACGTCGCGTTCGGACGCATGTTTGAACGGGACAAGGCAGAGCTGAAGCGCTTGGGGTTCGACATCGAAACCCTCCTTGACCACGGATTCGGCTCGGACGATCCCGCTTCCACCCGCTACCGCATCGGCAAGGAATCCAATCGCCTGCCCTACGTGCACCTGACTCCGGCGGAGGGAACGGTCCTGCTTCTGGCCGCCCAGCTGTGGGAACGCGCCGCGCTCGGCTCGGCAGCTGCCAGCGCGTTACGGAAGCTGCAGGCTTCAGGGGATCTTGCCGACGTCGAGCTCCCGGCCGGCGTCCAGCCGCGCATCAAGCCAGCCGGCCAGGCCTTCAACGACATCATAGTGGCCATGAACGGGCAGCACCCCGTGAGTTTCGGCTATCGTGCCGCGAGCACCGGCACTGACGAACGGCGCACGGTGGAACCGTGGGGCCTCGGCAGCCGGTTCGGGCAGTGGTACCTGGTGGGCTACGACCGGGGCCGGAACGCGAAGCGCTTCTTCCGGCTGTCCCGGATGATCAGCGACGTCCACGTCGAGACCGGGGATCACTGCGAGATACCTCCGGGGTTCGACACCCGCGCCGAACTGGACAGCCTCGATGAACTTCCCTCGCAGGAGGCCCGGCTTGAGGTAGCTGAAGGCCGCTTGCTGGGCCTTCGCAAGCGCGCGACGAGTGTTACCGCGGACACCGCGCCGGGCGGCGCCCGGCCGGGCAGGGACCGGCTCTCCGTGCCGTTCCGGGACAGCGAGTTGTTCGCCGAAGAACTGGCCTCCTACGGTCCCCACGTGCGCGTGGACGGACCTCCCGCACTGCGCGACGCCGTGGTCCGCCGCCTTGAGGCTGCCGCCGCGTTCGCCTCGAGCCCCGCCGTCGAGGTCCGCTTCCCGGACGCCGGACCGGCGCCGCGGGCGCGCAAGCGGACCTCTGAAGACCAGCTCAACCGGATGCTCCAGCTGGTTCCCTTCCTTGTCCACCACCAAGGCCTGCCCATCCAGGACGTGGCCGACCGCTTCGGTGTGACCCGCGGGGAACTGGTCGAGGACCTGAAGATCCTGATTTGCTCCGGCCGGCCCGAAGGCTATCCGGATGACTTGTTCGACATCGACTGGGAAAACGAGCACGTCTACATCCGCGAACACCTCGAGCTCAACCGGCCCATCGGCTTCAGCGTCGATGAGGCTTCCGCCCTGTTGACGGGCTTGGCGACCTTGGGCGGGCTTCCCGCCCAGGCCGGGATGTCGGACGACGAGCAAAGCAGCGCCCTGGAGTCCGTGACGCTGAAGCTCACGGGTGCCGCAGGGGAGGCCGGGCGCCTGGCGGCGGCAGTCGCAGTACCTCCCGTCACCCCGGCCGACTCCGGAGCGTTCGACACCATCACCCGCGCGATCCAAGAGGGTCAGCAATTGCGGCTTCGCTACTTGTCTCAGCAGCACGATTCGGTGTCCGAACGGGATGTCGACCCCTTCCGGCTCTACTCACTGGACAACACCTGGTACTTCGAGGCGTACTGCCACAGCAAAGCCGGGTTGCGGAACTTCCGCCTGGACCGGATCGAGGAGGTCGCGCCCAACGGGCGTCCGGTGTCCAAGAATGCGAACACTGAGGACAGCGTCCCGGTGAAGCTGTACACCCCGAACGACGACGACGTCGTCGTCGTCCTCCAATTGACCCGTCAGGGCGCAGGCCTGGCGGATGACTATTATGCGGAGCGGACGGCTGCGCTTCCCGACGGCGGCCTGCTCGCCGAGGTCCGGTTCGGAAACGTGGACTGGTTGCCGATGTTCGTTGCCCAGCACGGCGGCACGGCCCGCATAGTGCAGCCGGCGGGCCTTGCCGATGCCTCCGTGGCCTGGGTGGCGGCCGCACTTGCGCAGTACCGGCAATAAAGGCTGGTTAGACTACTCAAATGCCTTGGTGGTCCTGGATCCTGTTATGGCTCGCGCTGATTGCCGTGTCGCTGCTTTGCTACGTCCTGCTGGGCATCCGCCTTTTCCGGAAGTTCATGGCCATGGTGCATGAATTGAGTGCCGCAGGGGAGCGCCTGGGGCGCCACACGCCCCTTCCCGAACACGCCGACGACGACGGGGCTCCGGCCAAGGTGTTTGGTGCAGCCGTTTTTGCCTCACCGGAACAGATGCGTCATGATTACGTGGCGGCCAAGGCCTCCCGCCGGGAAGTGCGTCGCCAAAAGCGCGTCAAGCGCAAAGCAGAACGGGGCCAACCCCAGTCTCTGCACGACATCGATTTCAGTTAGACGTAGGATGTATTCCAACGAAAGGACTTCCCGTGGGACGACTATTTGATGGCCCTTGGCCAATTGTGATTATCATCATCGTGGCCCTGCTGCTGTTCGCGGCACCCAAGTTGCCTGCCATGGCCCGCAGCCTCGGCCAGTCGATGCGCATCATCAGATCCGAAGTCAAGGAAATGAAGAACGACGGCAAGCCGGCGGCCAAGGACGACACGGACCCCGTTGAAGGCCGAGTGGTCAACCACCCCGAAGCGAGCAAGAGCGGCAACGACACCGACGTTCCGCCTGCAAGCCGCAGCTAAGCAGTAGTGGCAACGAAGACAAGCCGCAAAGCCAACCCCGAAGGGCGGATGGCGCTCCTAGACCATCTGAAGGAGCTTAAGAACCGGCTGATCAAGTCCGCCCTTGGCGTTCTCCTGGGCGCCGTGGCGGGGTGGTTCTTGTATGAGCCGGTAGTTAACAGCCTGTCGGATCCGCTGGTCAGGATCGCCGCGGAGACCAAACGTACCGCCGTGCTGAACTTCGCGGGCGTGGGAGATCCATTCGACTTCAAGCTCCGTATTGCCATCCAAATCGGCCTTGTGCTTTCAAGCCCCATCTGGATCTACCAAGTCTGGGCATTCATCACTCCCGGCCTGACCAAGAAGGAGCGCCGGTACACGCTCGGCTACATGGCCGCCGCGGTGCCATTGTTCCTGGTTGGTGTGTACGTCGCCTGGCTGGTGATCCCGAACGTCGTGCGGGCACTGCTGCAGTTCACGCCGCAAAACGGCGCCAACAACATCGACGCCTCCCAGTACTTGACGTTCGCCACGCACATGCTCCTTTTCCTCGGCATCGCCTTCCTCGTGCCGGTGGTGTTGGTGGGCGTCAACATGGCGGGCGTTTTGAGCGGCCGGACCATCCTGAAGGCCTGGCGCATCACGGTGTTCGCCGTGTTTGTCCTGGCGGCCATCGCCGCGCCCGGCGCGGACGCGCTGTCAATGTTCATGCTTGCCGGCCCGCTCCTGGTGCTCTTCTTTGCGGCGATCGGTCTCTGCATGCTGAATGACAAACGCCGCGAGCGCCAGCAGTCGAAGATCGCTGCTGAGACGGAAGCCACGGCCGACATCGCCACCCCGGCCTCGGATCTGGAGAACCTGTAGTCCCAAGGCCACTAGGCTTGAAACATGTCCTCCAATTCAGGGGCCCTCTCGCCCTCAGAAGCCTTTCAAGCCGCAGCGCAGCGGAGTGCCGAGTCGAAAACGTATCTTGGTACCTTTGCGCGGTCACTGGACTTCGAGCTTGACCCGTTCCAGCGTGACGCGTGCCGCTCGCTTCAGGAAGGCAAGGGAGTGCTCGTGGCGGCGCCCACAGGGGCGGGCAAGACAATCGTCGGCGAGTTCGCCATCTATCTGGCGCTTGAACGTGGGCTCAAGGCTTTCTATACGACGCCGATCAAGGCACTAAGCAACCAGAAGTTCTCCGAGCTCTCGGCGAAGTACGGTGCCTCGAACGTGGGTCTGCTGACCGGTGACACCACCATCAACGGCGAGGCGCCGATTGTGGTGATGACCACCGAGGTCCTGAGGAACATGCTGTACGCCGACTCGGACACCTTGAGTGATCTTGGCTACGTCGTGATGGATGAGGTCCACTACCTGGCGGACCGTTTCCGCGGCGCAGTCTGGGAAGAAGTGATCATCCACCTCCCCAGCGAAGTCCAAGTGGTTTCGCTGAGCGCCACGGTCTCCAACGCCGAGGAGTTCGGCGCGTGGCTGGACACCGTGCGCGGAGACACCGACGTGATTGTCTCCGAACACCGTCCCGTCCCCTTGTGGCAGCACGTCATGGTGGGGCGTGAGATCGTCGATCTCTTCGCGGGGGAGACGAGCTTTGACGAGATCGCTCCGGAGGTACCGGACGGCGCCGCGTCCGTGCCGGAATCGCTGCGGGAGCCCGGGCGGGATGCCCCGCGCAGGGACTTCGAAGTCAACCCGGAGCTGCTTTCCATGGCACGGGCTGAAAGCCAGATGAACTTCCGGGGCCGCTTCGGCCATGGCGGACGCAGCCGGCGCCGGCAGGACCGGCAACGGGACAACACCGCCGGAGAGCAGCGCAGCCCTGTGCGCAAGGCGAGCCGGCCGCAGATCATTGCGAGCCTGGACCGCCAAGGGCTGCTTCCGGCGATTACGTTCATCTTCTCCCGGGCCGGTTGCGACGGCGCCGTCGCGCAGTGTGCCGCGGCCGGGCTGTGGCTCACGACGGAACGGGAACAACGGATCATCGCGTCCCGGGTGGACGAGGCGAGCCGCGAGATTCCTTCGGACGACCTCGATGTCCTGGGTTTCTGGAGTTGGCGCGACGGACTGCTCCGCGGGCTCGCGGCCCACCACGCCGGGTTGCTGCCGACGTTCAAGGAAGTCGTGGAGAAACTCTTCGCCGAGGGGCTGGTGAAAGCCGTTTTCGCCACAGAGACCCTCGCCCTGGGCGTCAACATGCCCGCCCGTTGCGTCGTGCTGGAGAAGCTCGACAAATTCAACGGCGAGGCCCACGTCAACATCACAGCGGGGGAGTACACCCAGTTGACGGGGCGCGCCGGACGGCGCGGAATTGACGTCGAAGGCCACGCCGTGGTCCTTTGGCAGCCGGGCACCGATCCGGCTGCCGTGGCCGGCCTCGCTTCCCGGCGCACCTATCCGCTCAACTCCAGCTTCCGGCCAACCTACAACATGAGCATCAACCTCATCGCCCAGTTCGGGCGGCCGAGGGCGCGTCAGATCCTTGAATCGTCGTTCGCCCAGTTCCAGGCTGACCGGTCAGTCGTGGGGCTTGCCCGGCAGGTTCGTAGCCGCGAAGAGTCATTGGCCGGCTACGCCGAAGCCATGAAGTGCCACCTGGGCGATTTCAGCGAGTACGCCAAACTCCGGCGGGACCTTAGCGAGGCAGAGCAATTTGCCTCGAGGAGCACCTCGCGGGCCCGCAAGTCGCTGACCGTGGACTCCCTGAGCCGGCTTATGCCCGGCGACATCGTCAAGGTGCCGGGCGGACGCGCCCCGGGTTACGCCGTCGTACTCAACGCCGATCCGAATTCGCGCGAACCGCGGCCCGCAGTGCTTTCGGAAGACAACCAACTGCACAGGATCGGCGCCCACGAAGTCGAGGGGCCCGTTTCACCGGTGTCCTGGATCCGGATCCCCAAATCGTTCAACGCGAAGCTGCCCAAATCCCGTCGCGATCTGGCATCCGCCATGCGCAATGCGGTCCGCGACGGACGTCCGCCGGCCCGGGGCACGAACCGCAGCGAGGACTTTGGCAGGGCCCGCTACATGCCGGACCAGGAAAAGAAGATCGCAGACCTCCGCCGGGCACTGCGCGCCCATCCCTGCCATGGCTGCAGCGAACGTGAGGACCATGCACGTTGGGCTGAACGCTGGTGGAAACTGCGTCATGAGACCGACGGGCTCGTCCGGCAAATCCAGGGCCGCACCAACACGATCGCGAAGACATTCGACCGTGTCTGCGATGTCCTCACGGCCTACGGTTACCTCCAGACGTCCGACGCCGGACATGTCACCATCAGCGCGGACGGCCAGCGCCTGCGGCGCATCTACGGTGAGAAAGACCTGCTGATTTCCCAATCCATCCGCCAAGGGGCCATCAAGGACCTCGACGCCGCCGAACTGGCCGCCCTGGCCAGCACAATGGTGTTCCAGGCCAAGCGCGACGATCGCGGCCTGAGACCCAAGATGCCGTCCGTGTCCCTCGAGACATCCGTGGACATCGTGGTGCGTGAGTGGTCCGCGTTGGAAGACATCGAGGACAAAAACAGGCTGCCCCTGACCGGCGAGCCGGAGCTGGGACTTGTCTGGCCCATTTTCAAGTGGGCGAAGGGCCGCCATCTCCAGGAGGTCCTCAGCGGAACCGACCTCGCAGCAGGCGACTTTGTGCGCTGGGCCAAGCAGGTCATCGACCTGTTGGACCAGATGGCAAAGATTCCAGGGCTCGAACGGCGCCAAACCAAGATGTGCCGTGACGCGATCGATCTCATCCGCCGCGGCGTCGTCGCCTACTCCAACGTCTCCTGACACTCCACAGATTCCCAGCAAGGAGCATAACCATGACTCATCCAGGCGCGCCCGCCGAAAACCCGGCCCGCAAGGTCACGATGTACCGCAACGGCTCCGTGTACACAGCAGCTGACCCTTTCGCGACGGCAATGCTGGTGGACGGAGGCACTGTTGCCTGGGTTGGCTCGGAGCAGGCCGCCACATCGATTGCCGATTCTTCGATGGAAGTCATCGATCTGCGGGGAGCCTTGCTCGCACCCGGTTTCGTTGACTCCCACATGCACCTCACCGAGACGGGAATCGCTGCCGATTCCGTCCAGCTTGCCGGTGTCCACTCGGCACGTGAACTGCTCGACGCCGTCGCCCTGGCCGGCAAGGCACCGGGCACCACCGGCGTCGTACTCGGGCACGGTTGGGACGAGTCGGCGTGGCCCGACAAGACGCTTCCCGCGCCGGAGGAGCTCGACCGCGCCGCAGGCGGGCGCCACGTGTACCTCGCGCGGGTCGATGCGCACTCTGCCCTCGTTTCAGCGTCCCTGGCATCCTCGGCCGGGCTGGACGGCCTCGATGGCTACGACGGTACTGCGCGCGTCGTTAGGTCGGCCCATTCAGCGGCCCGGCTGGTCGCCAGGCAGTTCCCCGATTCCGAACGGCGCCGGTACCAGGAACTGGCCCTTCGCGAGGCTGCGGCCAACGGTTACGTCGCCTTGGCCGAGATGGCGGCCCCGCACATTTGCAGCGTCGACGACCTTCGGATGTCCGCATCCTGGAACTCCGCACCTTGGAACTCCGCAGCTTGGAACGAGGGCGGCGCGGGCGGCCCCGGGATCCTTCCCTATTGGGGTGAACTCGCCACATCGGCCGAACATGCCTCCGCCATCCTGGAAGGCTTGGACGTGCCCGTTCTTGGCCTCGCGGGGGATTTGAACATCGACGGTTCCATTGGTTCGCGAACGGCGGCCCTCAGCGCAGATTACACCGATGCTCCGGGCCACCGCGGAAACCTCTACGTTTCGGTCGACGAGGCCGCTGCCCACATCGTTGCTTGTTCGGCCCTCGGTATCCAAGCAGGCTTCCACGTCATCGGGGACGCAGGACTGAAGGCAGCACTGGATGCCTTTGACGTTGCCGCAGCGGAAGTGGGGGAGCAGCGGGTCCGCGCCGCCGCGCACCGGCTCGAGCATGTGGAAATGGCGGATGCCGGCGATCTCGCCCGGCTTGCGAAGCATTCGATTACAGTGAGCGCGCAGCCCGCCTTCGATGCCATCTGGGGCGGAGCCGGAAAGTTGTACGAGCAGCGCCTGGGCGCGCGAAGCACGGCAATGAACCCCTTCGCTTCGTACTACTCCACAGGCGTGCCGGTGTGCTTCGGCAGCGACAGCCCCGTCACCCCGTTGCGCCCATGGTCAAGCGTCAGGGCATGTCTGGAACACAGCAATCCGGATCAACGCATTTCGGCGCGGGCAGCGTTCCTTGGCCACACCCGGGCCGGTTGGCGGGCCGCCAAAGAGCGCAATCCGCTGATGGGACAACTGGTTCCCGGGGCCCCTGCCAATTTTGCTGTGTGGGAGGTTGAAGAACTGATGGTGCAAGTGGCGGATGACCGCGTTCAGTCCTGGTCCACCGATCCGCGTGCACGAACGCCTCTTCTCCCCGCGCTGGACAGTGGCAACGACCCCGTTTGCCTACAGACCGTGCGTGAAGGCCGTGAGATCTTCGCAAGCGAAATTTTGCGGTCATAGTTGCAGCGAGCTTCCCTCGTCCCGAGGGCTTCTGACCTGCGGGTTTAGACAAAGCCCCTGCTCAGGCGGCGCTTGACAGGATTTGTGGGATCCGTAGCATTTAGGGTCAACAGGCTTCCACAGCAAATGACCGGTTGCCTGGCCGCGGTGGGGTACGGTGCAGAAAACAAGCAACGGGCCCGTTTCCCAGACCGCGGCACTCGTAGTGGGCAGGTCCACTGTGCCGCAGAAAACGGTTCGGCCTCGAGTTCAGCACGCGGGCCGGCACTGGACCTGGGCTGGTGGACCTGCCCGCGGCCAAGCGCGCACGTTGTGGCGCAGCCCACACGCGTCCCCGGACTGGGCAAGTTGTCGTCCTATAATGGAGAGTTGCGCCTGAATGCCAGCCACGCTGCTGCTCCGGCGCACTGACCGCTCCATCAAGGAAAGGCCTCTTCTTGCGTGTCCTGACGATCATCCCCACGTACAACGAGCTGGAATCGCTACCCAAGACCCTCGGACGGCTGCGCGCGGCTGTGCCCGCCTCCGATGTCCTGGTTGTCGACGACAACAGCCCAGACGGGACGGGACAGCTCGCCGACAGCATCGCCGCCGAGGACAGCCAGGTCCACGTCCTGCACCGCAAGGGCAAGGAAGGCCTCGGAGCTGCATATATCGCCGGATTCAAATGGGGAATGGCTGCTGGATACGACGTCCTCGTTGAGATGGATGCCGATGGTTCGCACCAGCCCGAGCAGCTGCCGTTGCTGCTTGAGGCGATCAACGACGGCGCCGACCTCGCGATGGGATCACGCTGGGTTCCCGGTGGCGGAACAGTGAACTGGCCGCTCTACCGTCAAGCAATTTCGCGCACGGGCAGCACGTATGCCCGGCTCATGCTCGGCTTGAAGATCAAAGACATTACCGGCGGCTACCGCGCGTTCCGCCGCAGCACGCTCGAGGCGCTCAAACTGGACGAGGTCGAATCGGTTGGCTACGGCTTCCAGGTGGATCTTGCCTGGCGGGTCGCCAAGCTCGGCCTGAAGATCGTCGAACGCCCCATCACGTTCGTTGAGCGCGAGCTCGGAGCCTCCAAGATGAGCGGCAATATTGTTGTTGAGGCCATGATCAACGTGACCAAGTGGGGGCTCGCCGCACGGTGGGCCGCGCTGACCGGGAAAAAGACCCCCGTCTCAAAGTAGCTTCAACGGCGAAGGCCGGTTCCGCGCTCTCGTGAAGAGTGCGGAACCGGCCTTCGCAGTTAACTGCGGCGTTATGCCGAGCGGCGTTCCCCGCGGCGTTCGCGCAGGATGTTCAGGCGGTCTTCGAGGATCTGCTCGAGCTCGGGAAGGCTGCGGCGTTCAAGCAGCATGTCCCAGTGCGTGCGGACGGCCTTCTCGTTCGCGTCCACCGGGCGTTCGCCGTCAACCAGGAGCGCTTCCTTGCCGGTCTTGGAAATCCAGACGGGAGGGATCTCGGCTTCGGAGGAGAAGGTAACGAAGACCTGCTCACCGTCCGCGCAGCGGTATTCAACCCTCTGACGCGGCGCCGGCTCCACGCCGGATTCAGTTTCCATGCTCTGGGCGCCAAGACGCATGCCCCGCAGGCTGCGATCGCTCATGATTACTCCCTCTGTCGGTTCGCGGAACCATGTTCCGCGCTAGCCGGACGCCTCAGGGCGGCGCCCGGACTACTGTTCTGCACACGTTGCATCACTAGATGAAACGCCTCACCAAGCGTTAATGTTCCGTTCGGATTGAACCGGCCGGACAAATACACCATTATACGCGGATCGGAGATGGCAGGACAAAGCGACGGGGACCGGCCGGAGAGTGGCCGGTCCCCGTTCAGGTTATTCGTCGTTACGCGGACGGCTCCTGGGCAGGGTGCTCGTGTGCGGAATCGCCGAACAGTCCGGGAGTGGCTGATCCGCCGTTGGCGCCGCCGAGCGCACTGCCGATGCCCTTGAGTGCCTCACCAACCTCGCTGGGAACGATCCACAGCTTGTTGGATGTGCCCTCCGCAATCTTAGGCAAGGTCTGGAGGTACTGGTATGCCAGGAGCTTTTGATCCGGGTTGCCTTTGTGGATGGCGTCGAAGACCTTCTGGATGGCCTGGGCTTCGCCATCGGCGCGGAGGATGGCCGCCTTGGCGTCACCCTCTGCGGCCAGGATCGCTGCTTGCCGTTTGCCTTCCGCCGTCAGGATCTGCGATTGCTTGGTGCCTTCGGCGGTCAGAATCGCAGCACGCCTGTCGCGCTCGGCCCGCATCTGCTTCTCCATTGAGTCCTGGATGGAGTGCGGCGGGTCGATTGCCTTGAGTTCCACGCGGGAGACACGGATTCCCCAGCGGCCTGTGGCTTCGTCCAGGACACCACGCAGCTGGCCGTTGATCTGATCGCGCGAGGTGAGCGCTTCTTCAAGGTTCAAGCCGCCCACGACATTACGGAGCGTTGTGGTGGTCAGCTGTTCAACAGCCTGGATGTAGTTGGCAATCTCGTAGGTCGCGGCCCTGGGATCCGTGACCTGGAAGTAGACCACGGTATCGATCGAGACAACCAGGTTGTCCTCGGTAATCACCGGCTGCGGCGGGAAGGAAACCACTTGTTCCCGAAGATCCAACAGCGGCAGCAGGCGGTCGACAAACGGGATCAGGATGGTAAGCCCGGGGTTGAGCGTGCGCTGGTACTTACCGAGGCGTTCCACGACGCCGGCACGCGCTTGCGGGATGATCCTGATCGAACGGACCAAAACGATGATCACGAATATGACGAGAACCAGCAGTACGATCCCGGCTGCGGTTCCTCCCAAGCTGTCCATACATCTCCTTCATTCCCCAGTTACGTGTTTGATGCGGTTATTTGCCGAGCGGGACGCTGCTCAGTGCGGGCTGTCTTCCGAAGCAAGGGAGACTACCGCCGTCGCGCCGTCGATCCTGGTGACTTGCACGGTCTGGCCGGCGTCGATGATCTCAGCCGCGCTGCGCGCGGTCCACACGTCGCCGCCGATCTTGACCAGCCCGGTGGTCGCGCTGACGGGCTCCATGACAAGCGCCGATTGGCCGATCAGGCGGTCCACATTGGTTCGTTGCTCGGCGGGTCCCTTGTGCAGATGCCTCAGCGCGATGGGACGCACGAACGCGATCATGAGCAGGGACACGATGCAAAGGACGACGATTTGCAACCAGAGATCGGCTCCGGCAAGGTCAGCGACGAGGGCAGCGAGGGCGCCGGCCCCGAGCATGATGAAGAAGAAGCTGAGCGTCAGCATTTCAACGACGGCGAACGCCAGAAACACCGTGAGCCAAAGGGCCCACCAGTTGCTGCCAAGCCATTCAAACATCGTTTCCCCCTGTTTTCGGACTTGCGGTGGCAGCCGGCCCGGGCCGGACTGTCGGCAAGATCACAGTCGCTGTTTTCTCCATCCTAGCCCGGCGTGGAGGTTCCCGTTAGGAGCTGCGATCCGGTGCTGTGAAGACGCTCAGGGTGAACTTCGCGGTGGCATGGACCGACCGTTCCGTGGCCGTTGCTGCCAGGAGCGCGGAGCGTTCGAGGTGGTGGCCCGCCGGTCCCATGAAGGCGACATTGGCAATGTCCGGTCCGTCGAGCGTGAGGTCCACGTCGAGGTGAATGACGTCGGCGAGGGTGAAGAACTCCTGCATGGTGTCCGCAAGGCGTTCTTCCTTGCCTTCCTCGATGCCCAGCATTCCGGTCCGTTCGGCGATCTCTTCCAAGTGCCCCGCGCGCGGAGTCACCACGATCACCCGGCCGCCTGGACGCAACACGCGGGCGAATTCCGGAGGATTCCGAGGGGCGAAGACCACGATGATGGCATTGACGGCACGATCGGCGATCGGCAGTGGGCGCCAGATATCCCACACCAGATTGACGGCGCCGGGATTCAACCGTGCGGCCCGGCGCAGGGCAAATTTGGAGATGTCTATGCCGACGGCTGCGGCGGGGGTACGGTCCAGCACAGTCCGCAGGTAGTGGCCGGTTCCTGTCCCCGAATCCAGGACGACCGACCCCGGCGCCGTCAACACCGGTGCCGCCAGGTCCGCGACCGCCTCAGCGAGCGGGGCATAGTGGCCCGCGCCCAGGAAGTCGTTACGGGCCGCGACCATTTCTGCCGTGTCGGATTCGAAGACTGTGCCCTTGCCCGTCAGCAGGTTGAAATAGCCCTGTTTGGCGGCGTCGAAACTGTGGCCGGAGATGCAGACCAGGGAAAGCGGCGCAGCTCCGCCCAGTTCGAAAGGGCCCTGGCAGACCGGGCAGCGCAGGATAGCGGCGGCGTCGGTATGCATAACGACAATCCTACGGCGGCCGGAGTGGCATATATCGCCACGCCGTGACGGCGGCTAGGCTCACCAGCGTGAAAGCCGAACAACTCCCGCTGCTGAATTCCGTCTCCGCTCCTGCCGCCCACCCCGACGGGACCCGCGCCGTCGTGTCGGTCACGCGGCCCGATTTCGACGCCGACGCCTACGTCGGGCAGCTTTGGAGCGTCCCGTTCGACCCCGCGGTACGGCCCCGTCGGATTACCCGCGGCTTCCGTGACACCGCACCAGCATTCTCGCCCGACGGCAAAGTTTTGGCTTTCCTTCGTGCGGTTCCGGACGGCAAGCCGCAACTGCACGTCGTGGAGGCCGACGGCGGGGAGCCGCAAGCGATCACCGATCAAAAACTGGGTGTCTCCGAGTTTTCCTGGGCACCCGATTCGAGCAGGATCGTCTTCTCTTCGCGGGTCCCCGAGGAAGGGCGTTACGGAACGGTCGACGGCGTCGGGCCGGGCAGTGAAGACCCCAGGTTAATCACCGACAACCAATACAGGCTCAATGGAGTGGGCTACACCGCGGACAAGCCCGCCCAGCTGTTCGTCGTCGACGTTCCCGAGCCCGGAGCGGAACCTCCGGTGACCCCTGTCGGGAGGGCCGCGAAGGCCCGCGGAACCGAAGCGGTGAGCCTTGTGCCGGAGGCCAGGCAGTTGACCCACGGCGATGTCGACCATGCTTCGCCGTCCTTCAGCCGCGACGGCGAGAGCGTGTACTTCGTCGCCCCGCTCCATGAAGGGCACGACGCCGACCTTGTCTCGGGCATCTACCGCGTCCCTGCCGTGGGCGGGGAGGCCACCGCGCTGCGTCCGGACGCAGCGCCGCAGTCCGTCCGGGAAGCCCGTGAGTCCGCGGACGGTGAATGGCTCTTCTTCACGGCGCAGGACCTCGGCGACGACGGCCTGGATTTCGTGGCGAGGAACACCGCCCTGTACGTCATGCCGGTCCGCGGCGGCGAGGCAACGATGCTGAGCGACGTCGAAAGCCAGGACATCGGCGGCCCCCTCGAAGCCTTCGGGGCGGACGGGGTGCTCGCGCTCAACACCAGCCGCGGGAGCGTGGAGCTGATCCACTGGAGCGCCGATGGCGGGACTGAGGTCCTGGTCAAGGGGTCCCGGATGGTGATCGGCGCTTCAGCGGCGGGAGACAGCGTGGCTGTCGCTTACAGCGACCCTTCCAGCAACGGCGAACTCGGCGTTCTTCGCGGGGGTGAATTCAGGGCGCTCACTGATTTCGCCAAGCCGCTCCGCGACGAAGCAACCATTCTTGAACCGCGCGAGTTCACAGCCACCGGCCCTGACGGCTACCCGGTCCATGGCTGGGTGGTCCTGCCGGAGGGACCCGGCCCGCACCCCGTACTGCTTACCATCCATGGCGGACCGTTCGCGCAGTACACCGGGGCCTTCTTCGACGAAGCCCAGGTGTACGCCGACGCGGGATACGCCGTACTGATGTGCAATCCGCGCGGTTCCGCCGGGTACGGCCAAGGGCACGGTGGAGCCATCAAGGAGAAGATGGGCACCGTGGACATGGCGGACGTGCTGACGTTCCTCGATGGTGCACTGGAAGCCTTCCCTGTGATGGACAAAGAATCGGTCGGGATCATGGGCGGGTCCTACGGCGGCTATCTGACAGCCTGGGTCATCGGCCACGAGCACCGCTTCAAGGCAGCCATTGTGGAACGTGGATTCCTTGACCCTGTCAGCTTCACCGGTTCCTCGGACATCGGATGGTTCTTCGGCGAACAATACACGGGAAGCTCGCCCGCGCAGATGGCGGCACAGAGCCCCATGGCAGTGGTAACCGCAGTGCGAACGCCCACTTTGGTGATCCACAGCGAAAACGATCTCCGCTGCCCGGTTGAACAGGGCCAGCGCTACTTTGCCGCGCTCAAGGCACAGGGCGTGGAGACGGCGTTGCTCCTTTTCCCCGGTGAGGACCACGAGCTGTCCCGCTCGGGTACGCCGCACCACAGGCGACAGCGTTTCCAACAGATCCTCGCGTGGTGGGCAAAGCACCTGCCTTCCGGAGCCAACCCGCCCCGCGAGATCGGTTCAACTACGGATTGAGGAAACCAAGCCCGCGGCGTGCCTCGTCGACTCCGGGGTAAGCCCAATGGGCTGCGTACTCCGCATCGTTCGCCAGCGACCGTAGCTCGGCGCGGTCCAAGTAGAGTCCGCCGTGCAGGTGGTCGGTCTCGTGCTGGACTATCCGGGCCTGCCACCCGGAGAACCCGGCCGAGGCCGCGCTGCCGTCAGGACGCTGGTAGTGCAGGCGGACGTCGCGGTGCCGCGTGACCACGGCTTGGAAACCGCGCATGGACAGGCAGCCTTCGTAGAACGACGCCGTTGCGGTCCCCTCAGGTTCGTAGCTGGGATTCAGTATCGCGAAGAAGCCCAACGGGGTCCTGTGGCGGACCTCCGAGGCGACAGGGTCGACGTCGAAATGGTCTTCGAGCACGGCCAGCTGCAAGGGAATGCCAAGCTGCGGGGCCGCGAGGCCAACGCCGGGGGCGGCGTGCATGACGTCGCGCATCCGCTCGACCAGTTGTGCCAATTCGGTGTCGTCGAGCTGGCCGTCATAGGCCGCGGCGCGCTGGCGCAACACCGGATGGCCGACCTGCACGATGGGCGGGAGGCCTTCAAGGCTGAGCAGGTCCTGGACCGCCCTGCGGATTTCCGCGGCAGTAAACGTGGTGTCCGGGCCGGCAAGCAGGGGGCGCGTCTCAAAGTCCATGGATTGAGCATAGTGTCAGTGCATCGTGAATCTCCGGGCAACAAGCTCCGAGAACATCGGCAGGGTGATGGCTCGGCCGATCAGGGCATTCCGGGCGTTGAGGACCTTCGGGGGCAAAGGCCGGCCCAGCGCCATGTTGAGGCCGGCCTGCCAGATGGCTTTCTTCGCCGCGCGGCGCCGATCCTGCTCGAATTCCTCGAGCTGCTTGCCGGCAGGTCCTCCCGCGGACGTTCGCAATGCTTCACCGACGATCGGCGCCAAGGCGACGGCGTCAAGCCATCCGAGGTTCATCCCTTGGCCGCCGATCGGGCTGATCTCGTGGGCGGCGTCGCCAATCAGGGCGACCCGTCCGTGAACCATGCGGGCGACGAGCCTCGAGGTGACGCCGAAGGCGCTGATCATCGAATTGCTTCCGGGGTCCACCGCGCTGGCAGTCCGCTCCTTGATGAGCGCGGCGAGGACATGGGGAGTGGGTTCCCGGCAGGGGGCGCCAAGGCGGACCACCCACCGGCGGATGCCGTCAGGCAAGGGGAAGGACTCCACGATTCCGCCAGACTCAAGGAAAAGCACAGCGCTATTGCCGTGTTCCGACTCATCCCGGAAGTCGCCCATGACGTAATAGTCGGGATACGTCCGCAAGCGCGGCTCGAGCCCCAGCCCTTCGCGCACTGCCGAATGCACACCGTCGGCTGCCACCACAAGACGGGCCCGGAACTCCACTTGAGCCCCGTCGCGCCGTCCGCGCAAACGCAGGTGCCCGCCGTCGTCGACGACTTCCTCAACCTGCACCCCGCGCTGGAGGGCTCGCGGATCGAGGTCGATGACCCGCGACTCGAGCGTCTGGGTGGTGAGGTATTGCGGAACGGCAAGGATGAAAGGGTACTCGGCCGAGGGGCGGGCGAAGTCCATGTCGGCGACTTTCCTGCCACCGCTGTATGCTGCACCGCGGGTGATGCGGACCCCTGAAGCGACCAAAGGACGGGCGGCGCCTACGGCGTCCAGTGCTGCCAGGGCAGGCGGGTGGATTCCTATGGCGCGGGTCTGGCGGCCCGGCGTGGCGCGCCGTTCCAAGACCGCCACGCGGTGTCCGCCTTGCAGCAGAAGGGCCGCCATGAACAGTCCGACAGGCCCGGCTCCGACCACCACGACGTCAAACATCCGGGACGCCCCCGGGCAGGTAGACCAGGAGATTGTGCCACAAACCGCTCGGTTCGACCGCCCAGGCCGGGGGAGCAGCGGCCCTGAGTTCCGCTGCGGTATAGCTCCGCCTGATGGACGTGAGGCCGTCGCCGTGGATATAGGACCCGATCCCGAGGGGCCAGGATCCGGCCCAAAAAAGTGCGTATGCCACGCGGCTGCGCTTGAGGTCGTTGTGCAAGGCGATCCGGCCGCAGAGCTTTTCGGAATCGTGAAGGAACGCCGCCAGTTGCGGGGAGGTCAAGTGGTGGAGGACATGGTTGGAGATCACGACGTCGAACACGCGCCCCTCTGCCACGAGCTCGGAACTGAGGGCTTTCCGGTAGCTCACACCCTCCACCTTCGGGGCAGTGCTGGCGTAATTGAAGGCACGCTCGTCCGGGTCGATTCCGGTGGCTTCCAGCCGATATCCGTCCGCCGCTGCACGGCGGGCGAGGCTACGGGCGACGTCTCCGCCGCCGCAGCCGATGTCGAGGACCGTGGTGGGCGCCGCCGTCGTGAGCAGTGGCTTGATCCATGAGCTGTAGGTGGCACGCCAGCCGGAGACCGCCGCGTTGACGATCGGGAACCGCGCATAGCTCCTGTTGAGCCGGTCAAGATCGCAATCCGGGCGGTCCATGTCTTCCACCGCGGCCACATCGCGTTCGCGGAGAGAACCGCCTGGAAGGGGGAGGACGGGCATCACAGCTCCGGCATTACAGATCCGGTGAGACGCGGGTGAACAGTCCGGTCTCCACCGTGAGGCCGGGCCCGAATGCCATGGAACAGATGCGTTCCTCCCGCTCTGCCGGCGCTTGTCCCAGGATGTGCTTCAAGACGAAGAGCACGGTGGAGCTGCTCATGTTGCCGTACTCGCGAAGGACGTCGCGTGCCGGAACCATCTGCTCTTCAGTGAGTTCAAGCTTCGACTCAACCTTGTCGAGGATGCTGCGGCCGCCTGGATGGATGGCCCAGTGCGTGATGTCCCGGTAGGGGAGCCCGGCCAGGGAGGGGTCCCGGGCGAGCAGCGGTTCGAGCGCTCCGGTGATGTGGTCCTCAATGATGTGCGGCACATACGTGCCAAGAACCATTTCGAACCCTTCGTCCCCGATGTTCCAGGCCATGGCTTCTTCGCCCACCGGGGTCAGGACAGTCTCGAAATGGTCGAGCCGGATTGCGGGGTCAGGCCCTTCCGGTTCACGGGACGTCACGACGGCGGCCGCCGCTCCGTCCCCGAAGATCGCCGACCCCATGATGGTGTCCGGATCATTTGAGGTCCGGACGTGGAGGGAACAAAGCTCCGCGCAGATGACAAGGACGACGGCGGAGGGGTCGGCCTGACAGAACTGTCGGGCTGCGCGGAGGGCGGGGAACGCGGCGTAGCAACCCATGAAGCCGAGGTGATAGCGCTGCACGGAGGGGCTCAATCCGAGGGCCCGGACCACTTTGTAGTCGGGGCCGGGATTGAAGAATCCCGTACAGGAAACGGTGATGACATGGGTTATGTCGCGTAGATCGATGTCGGGGCATTTCCCGACGGCGGCTTTGGCGGCCTCGATGAACAATTTGGTGGCCTCGACGGCAAAAATTTCGTTGCGCACTTTGGTGCTGGGGCTCAGTACCTGACCCGTGGCGGGGTCGAAGAAGGAAGGGTTCTCGGAGTGGTTATCCAGTGACAATTCGGCGACAGCGGTGAATCGGGTGTCGATGGCTGCTGAATCAAAGCAGGTCCGCACCAGGCGGGATCCAAGCCGCGTCAGGCCGGGTTGTGATGCAAATACGTCGCGCGCCTGCGGTTGCACAAGCACGGTGGGCGGTACGGCAGTTTCCAGAGACCTCACGTAGACCGGCATGCTTCATTCTTGGCGACGATGCTGGCGTTGACAATGGCAGAGCGTGGAAATGTGGACGTTTTATGGTCATCGCCGCTTTCCCGCGGGGCGGGTCTCTACCGGCCCCGCGCGATTTCCGGGGCTTCCGCGTCATGAATCGAGGCGACGGGCCACTGTTTTTAGTAACAGCCCATTTTTCCGTTTGGCCGCGCGGCTGCACGGTGAACGGGGGTGGTCCTTTGTGCTTTTGGGGAGGTGCGCAGGTATGCAACGGGAGCTGGATGTCGGGAGTGCCCGCGTCAAAGTGAACCGGTTGCGGCTGCGTTTGGCTGAGCTTGACCGACAGGTGGGCGTGGTTGACCGTTTGCTCGGCCAAGTCGTGAACCTGGCGCTGGAGCTGTATGAGGCGAGGGCGTGGAAGGCCTTCGGCCTGGACACGTGGGCTGAGTTGGTGGAGGCCGAACAGCTCGTCCTTCCTGGCCTGAGGCGCAGTGCCCGGGTGAGCGTCGCCATGGAGTTGGCTGCAGGAAATTTGTCCCTCCGTGCCATCGCACCGGTCTTGGGCGTATCCCATGAGACCGTGAAGACGCTGCTCGCACAGGGCGTTGCCGAAGGTGGAACGCTGCCGCCCGTCAGATTGTCATTGGACGGCAAAGTGCGCCGCATTGCGCCTTCCGTGCCACTGGGGTTCGACGTGGTTCACCCGGCATCCGGCACCCATTCCGACGAGGGAGTTTTCGATGCGGAGGGCTTCCTGAGCGATGTGGGAGCCTTGGGCGTGGATCACGGCCCTTCCGACGCCGCCGTACTGGCGGAGCTCCAACTGCGGGAGTTGATGGATTCCATCCGGAAAATGGGAGCCTCTGAGCTTGTGGTCCAGCGACTGCCGGAGGCCCATCCCGCGCGGCGCCGCCGGCTGGCCGCCCAGTTCCACGCGGCTGCGGAACTGATGAGCGATGTTGCGAAGCGGTGGGGCGTCGCCGCATGACTCCCGAAATCCGTGGCCGGTTTTCGACGTCGTCTGAACGGGACGCCTTCCTGCGGGACTTGGTCTTGCGATGGCAGCAGGAAGGCCGGGACGGTCCGTCCGGCCGGGAGCTGTTTGGTTCGTTCCTTCCCGCGCTATTGTGCCGGTTCCGGCACGAGTTCCCGTCAGTTGCCCCCGAAGATCCGCTGTCCTGCGCTGCGGAAGTTCTCTGCGGCCGCGGAATACCCGCGGACGTCCCGGCTTGCGCATGGCTGCTGACGGTTGTGCGCAACGAGCTCCGAACCTGGACTGTTGCCCAGCGCCACTGGCTCTCAGAGCGGGACGTCCGCGACGGCGTGTGGGCGGATATGAAGAAGAACCAGGCGGCGGGGGAAGGCCCGCCACTGGTCTCGGTGTTCGGAGATGAAGGCGAATGGCCGCACATTCCGTTCCGCACCTCGAACATGCCTGCCGGTCCATCACGTCTCTGGGACGAACTGAAGGCGCTGTTGATCAGGGCGGGCTGGGATCCCGACATTGCGGAGCAAGGCCTGCGGGTGATTGAACAGCGGGCATCCCGGCACATGGAGGAGATTTCCTTCGCATCCGAGCCGGGGGCCGCGCTCTCCCGTTTGGAGACAAACAGGGCCTTGAGCTGCGTGCCCAGGGGACACAAGAGGGCTCTCGTGGACTTCGTCTGCAGCGAACGCGGTTACCTTTGGGGCCGCCTCCGCGGAATTTCCCCGGTCAACGCCCTTGCCTTGCCCGGCGTCCGGGAGGCGTTGGAATCGCTGGTCTGGAACAAAGCAAGACCCAAGAACGCCCGGACCCGGAGGTATGCAGCTTGAAACGTGCAGCCCTGTGCGGCATCCCTGCTTGATCGCGCCAACCCGCCTTGGACCGTAAGCGGTAAGTCATGGCCAGGGGATTGCGGTGGCCACGATGTTGTTGGCGAACTGGTCCTGTCCGGCGACGGCGACGAAGGGGCTGGCAAGATCACACGTCACCACCCGAATTACGGGTGGGCCTTCTGTGGCAGTAGCATCTGCCGGCAGGGACGTTTTGGCCAAGGATTCCAGGCCGATGATCTTGTACCTGCAGGTCACGCCGGAGTTGTCTGACACAAAGAGCGGCATGCCCTTGGTCGCCCGGACGAGGGAAGCCATCGGAGCGGGCGACCCGTCCGGGAAGTTGACGTGCCCGGCCAGGAGGGTCGATCCCGTCGCGGCGCAAACGGCCGCGGACCCTGTATAGCGGGCTGCTTTGGAGGCATGCGGGACCACCAGGTAGCCGGAATCGTCATGGCCTTCGTCGACGAGCCCTACTGTGAGGCCTATTCCTGGGATGGCGAGCATATTGGGCCGAAGGCCGGGAGCCGCGGTTGGCCCGGTGTACGTGTCGGGTTCGGCGGAAGCAAACGGCGCTAGCGGAGGTGTTTGCTGAGCGGGCGGGGGAGCGGATGGTGCTGTAAAGGCCAAGACGCCTGCGATCCCACCGGCCAAGCCCAATAGGACAAGGGCAGTCGCTGCAGAGCGGTTCCGCAGGACGCGACGAATGCCGCAGGGTTCGATCATTGGATGGTCCTCGGGTATGGGGCGGGACACCCGGTGATTAGCCGGGGTGGCTGGATCCGGGTGCCCCGCTCCAATCTGACAGCTGGGTGGTTCTAGTCAGTGTGTTCGTCCGCTGTGAGGCTGCCCGCTTCGCCTCGGCGCTTGTTGAAGTGTTTGCGGTACAAAAGCCCTGCTCCGCCAAGGGCCGCCAACGCGGTGGCAGTCCCGCCTGCGAGCAGGAGCGGCAGGTTCGGACCGGCTTCCTGTGCCGTGCCACTGCCGGGCGCAAATCCGGTGTTGACCATCAGTGCCGGCTTATTCGGGGCCGGCTCCTTTGGCGGCACGGTGGCTGCTTCCGGATAGGCGATTACGGTTTCGTTCTTTTCGCCGCAGTTGCCTTTGTGCAGCTGTGCGGTGAATGGTGCCTTGCCCCGGCCCTTGTCGATGGTCAGGTTAAGTTCCTCGACGTATCCGTAGGTGCCCTTGTAGGCGATGGTATGGCTCGGGTAGGTGATTTCACCTGGTGTGGTGACATCCTGATCCGTGGAGGTCCAGGATGGGTTGGCGCAGACGGCCTGGGCGGACCCGTCGGTCGAGTCGTCAAACTTGTACTGGCTCACTTTGGTGGTGACTTTGATCCCGGCGCCGGAAGGGATGGTGCCCGAGACTATTCCGATGTCGTGGGCCACGAGCGGAACGGTGCCGCTTTCGGAGGCCTTCGTGACGATCGAAGGTTTCGCGACCGTGACGGTTTCGTTGGGCAGCAGTTCTTTGCCGTCCCAGGGCTTGGTTGACTCCGTAGCGTCGATCCTCTCGGAGAAGTACAGATATGCATTCAGGCCTTTGGCCCATTTCTCGGCGACGATTTTCTCCCACGGAACCTCGACGGCCGCAGTCTTGAATTCGCCGTTCCCGGTGACCTTCGTGCTGATGGTAGCGACGACCTCGGCGTCGGCAGGGGCGGTGTCGGTGCCGCCGGCAATGGGGGAGGCAGAGGTCAGCACGAAGTCCGTTGAGATGGAGAGTTCCTTGTGAGGTTCGTTGCCGGTGACAGTGATGATGTCGTGGACCTTGCCGTTTTCAATGGCGGATGCCTTGGTCGCTACTTCGGGCTGGTACTTCTGGATCGTCTCCTCGTTCGGATCATTGAATCCAGCGGTCCAGTCGCCACGGAAGTACTGCTGCACCCCGGTGGGCTGCGCCGCCTTGGCGAAGCGGGCCACCGGGTAGTAGTAACCTGCTTTGTCCGCCTTCTTGTCCGCGGTCACCGTGACGTCGCCGGGTCCCGTCGCGGTGCCGGTTCCCGAAGCAAACTTCACCACCCCAGCCGGGACCTGGGCGGCCGGGGCGAGTTTGACCGGGCTGTAGTACCAGTCGAGGTCGAATCGGCCAGGAATGTGGGCGCCGTCCACCAACACCCAGTCACTGGCATTTCCCGTGGACGTGTTCACGTGCAGTGCATCCAACAGTGGCTGGCCTGCTTCCACGTAACGGCTGGCCGTCGACGTCGCTACCGGCTGAAAATCGAAGATCACTCTGGCATCGGCTGACGTCCCCGCGACGGGTTGGGCCCCGCCTGCAACGAGAAGGTTCTGGTACCCCGGCACGGAATATGTCGTCGCTGACACGCCGGGCGCGTCGATTGTCAGCGTGACGGACACCGTTCCGTTTCCGGTGGCCGCGAAGCCGGGCTGATCTCCGCTACTTAGGTTGATTGACTGTGAGTTCGTTCCCGCCCATACGGCCGGCCCGTTCAGCACTGCGCGGGCCGGGAAGCCGCTCAATTTGTTCCCGGCTGCGGAAATCAGTTCCGTCGATGTGACTGTGCCGCTGCGACCGTTCGCGTCCATCGAAAGCTTCGGTTGGGTGGAGTAGGGGCCTGAATTGGCCTTGGCGTCGGCCAGCATTCCCGCCGCCTGGGCGCGGATTCCGGGCAATTGCGGATCGGATGAGTCCCGGAGGTTGGCATACGGAGCCCCCGTTCCGTTCCACGGAACGTTGAACCTCGGATCCGCGAGCTCGTGTGCCAGATACGCCAACGCGGCATGGTTGGAAGGATCACCCTGGTACTTCTGAATTACATAGTTGAGCTGCGGGTTTCCGAGGGAACCCACGGCCCCCGACCCGGCCGGACCGGCCGGGATCCCGACGTCGAAGCAGAATGCCGTTGGACCTCCGGCAGCGCCGTTCAGGTTCAGGGATCCCAGCCACATCGACCAGTCCCCAAACCCCCGGGGCGGCGGGGCCTGGACGGTGATGCCCGATTGGTGCATTCCGGGCAGGTCTGTTGCGGCGTGCGCCGCTGACGCGTCCATGACGCTGCCGGTTCCTATAGCGGAAAGGACCAGGGCACCGGCGGCTGCCAGAGCCCTTGTCCTGGCGAGCGCCAGCCAGCCCTTTACCTGTCCCGGCGCTCTGGCTGGGTCTCGTTCTAATCTTCTTTGACTCACTTAGGTTCCCTTCTCTTCAAACGCGCCTGATACGCGATGACCACGCCTCGGTGGTCCCGTTTGTAGAGAGCCGGACAAATCGCAGTTCGTGAGAGAAGGGCTTCGGCCAAGCTTTCAGGGTTGCGCGAGACGTTTTCAGCGCCGTCAACTGTCAAGAATTTGACAGTTGACGCGTCCAGGCGGAGTTGAAAAATTGCGCCGATTTCCTGCGCTTTTGTGCCATAAATCCAGGCGACGGGCCACTAGGTCTAGTAGCAGGCCATTCGACCGTTTCTCCGAGCGGCTGAAAGGCAAGCGGGGGTGGTGCTTTCTACTTTTGGGGGCCCATCCATCGGTAGAGGCGAATCGTCTCTCCGCAAGGGCCAACTCTGGCCGCTAGAAGAATGGGGATTGTCATGAAAGTTAAGCGTGTGCTCGCCGGGGGAGTCCTGGTCGGTTTGTTGACGGTCGGGGCCGCGGCTCCTGCGTTGGCGGGAACGATCACCAACGTCGGTGGCGGCACCTGGAGTTATGGGACCGCGTTCCAAGCACCATGGTTCAAGAACGTCTGGTCTCACTACGTTCATCCGGCCGCATACCACTCAGCTACGGCTATCGGCGGCCCGAACACCATCAAGGTCTACGCAACCGCCAATAACTGGGCTAAAGCAAATACCCAGTGCGGCGCAGGCGAGAATGCCGCCCAATACTGGAATACCTACTGAGCAGCAAGCATCCCAATTTGCGCGTGCGGTCAGCGCGGTTGTCGGTCGGCGGGTCCCGTTTGGGGCCGCCGGCCGGCTTGTTTGTGCGCGGCAAGCGGAAACGTCGACAAGCTGAAGGGGTGGTAGGTCGATGAAGCACGTCCTGCTGGGACTGGTGATCGCAGTCTGCGCTGCAACGTTTGGAGCAAGCTTCGTCAACGGAATCAACGGACAACGCACGGCTGCGGCGCGGGCGGCAGCCGATGCCGGGCAGGCGTTTTCAGTCCCGAGCGATGCAACGGATCCTGATGCAGTGCTGTCTGCGTTGAGAAGTGCAGCAGAAGCCACCCGCAGCAACGTCTTCAGGACGGTGGTCGGGGTGGATGAAAACGACCGTGCGTTCGTGACTCAGTACGTGCTCTTGACCCGGCCCGATACCCGCGTCTTTGGCGCTGCAAATCTCTCATCAGGGAGATTCCTTACAGTCCAAGAGTCGCAGGAAGGCGACGCTTCGGTCGCATCAACAGACACCAGCCCGAACACGGTGGGCGTTCTGCGTGTCCTGGGGGAGGGGGAGCGCTTCTCGTTCCGTCCGTTACGGACGGCGTTCGACACCCTGCCTGCGCCGGGAACCTACTATGCCGAGTGCGGACCGGCAGGGTGCGCAGCCTTTGTTGATGCAGCGGCTGCGTCACTCACAGCTCACGTTGCTGGGCGGACCTTCGTGGCGTCGGATTTGCGCGCACCGAATCAGCAGTTGGTTGTCCCCACAAATGTCCCGCCGATCTACTTGCAACTCGCGGTTGCCGCCGGCCTTCTCCTCACCGCTGTGCTTGCTGTCTATCTGCAGCTGTATGAGGCAAAGAGAGCCGGCGCGTTGCGCTTGTTCGGCTATGGTGCGACCAGGACATGGTGGACGATCACGGGCCGCCCCGTGATGATTGTCGGTGCTGCTTCCGGCGTCGCTTGTGTTTCCCTCGCGGCACTTCTTCCCGGAGCGGACGCAAGGTTCGTAGCTGTTGTGGTTCTCGACCAAGCAGCTGCCTTGGGCTTGATCGCCGCTGCCAGCCTGCTGACCATACCGTACGTGGCAAGGATGCGAATTTCGGACGCGTTGAAGAACCGACGTGACACCGGAGCCTTGTTTGGCACAGGAATCGTTCTGTCCGTTGCAATTTCGGCTGCGCTCGTGGTGGTCGCTGCGGGCGCGTGGTCAAACGTGGATGTGATCAACCGGGAACGCGACAACCTGCGCCACTGGACCTCGACCAGCGGATACGGCGTTTTCGCTCCGATGAGCAATGGGAACGACGCAGTGGACCTGCAGACGGGCCAGCCCGGCTTTTCCGTCGTTCAAGCCACAGACCTCTATGACGCACTCAGTGCCCGCGGTGCCTTGTATGTCTACGCCGCGGCTTACTCAGAGTCAGTTGTCCAGGAAAGTCGACCGGCCGGCCAGTATCGATCAATGCAGGTCAACCCTGCCTACCTCCGCGCATACCCGATCCGTGACACGGATGGCCGGCCGGTCACGGTCGACGAGAGTGAATCATCGTGGATCTTGCTCGTGCCGGAGCGGTTCCGTTCCCAGCAACAAGACATCGCTGCCTATTTCCAGGCCGAACGCGACAGGGCACCGTCCGCAGAGAAGGCGATCTTCCACCGGGACGTCAGCTCCACACGGCGGGATCTCCGCGTGCGGATCATCTGGACGGAGAACCGCCAGCAGATTTTCACCTTCAACCCCGACGTCGCCGCATCTTCGGGCGGCTTGGTGGAGGACCCCATCGTTGAAGTCATGACCCGCGCCAACAGCCTTGGCGTGGACCGGCTCAACGCCGTCACAGGCGACGCCGGTGCCGGACTAAAGATCCCGCTCGAAGAAGGGAGCTCCCAGGCCACAATCACCGCCCTCCAGCCACTGCTCAAACGATTGAGCCTGGACGACAACCTTCGTCACTTGGTGACCATCAACGAATATCAGCTCACCAGGATCGGCAACCTCCAGGAGAGCCTCCGCAACACCATGATTGTGCTCGCTGCGCTGGTGGTTCTGCTCGTGATCATCACCGCGCAGACACTGACGATCGCGTTTGAGCGTTTCGCGCGCAAGATCATTGTCCGTGGCCTGTTCGGACTGTCGACGGTTCGGCGCTACCGCGAATTCATCAAGCTTGGAGCAATTGTGTGGGCTGTCCAGGGCGGGCTCGGTTGCGGGCTGGTATTGGCCGGTTTCCGGCCGTTCTCCTATGCCGATACGGGGCTGCTTTCCACGCTCACCGCGGCTTTGGCCATCAGCGCTGTCCAGGGCGTGGCCGCCGTCGTCGTCCTGTGGCTCACGGAACTGCGGCGTACTCCGAACATCCTGAAAGGGGAGCTCTAATGTCCGATGTCGTTTGCGACCTAGTGAACGTGCACAAAGGCTTTCGCGGCCATGAAGTCATCTCGGACCTGAGTCTGAAGGTGTATGCGGGCGAAATTGTCGCCATTACAGGTCCGAGCGGGAGCGGAAAAACAACCGTCCTTAACCTGCTTGGCCTGCTTGACCAACCTGACAAGGGCGAGATCAAGTTATTTGGCAGTCGGGCCCCGCGCCCAGGTAGCCGCAGTGCACGCATGCTTTTGAGGCTGCGCCTTGGATATCTCTTTCAGAACTATGCCCTCGTCGACAACGCGACCGTGACCGAAAACCTCAAGATCGCACAGACCTACACCCCGGGAACGGCCAAGGAAAAAGGCGAATCACGGGCGAGCGCGATGGAGCGGGTAGGCCTTGACCTTGACCCGAACCGCAAAGTCTACGAACTCTCGGGCGGAGAACAACAGCGTCTCGCCATTGCCAGACTCATCCTCAAACCCTGCCAGATGATTCTCGCTGACGAGCCGACAGGATCCCTCGACGCCGTAAACCGGGATCATGTCCTTGGCCTCACCAGAACTTTGGCTGAGGCTGGCAAAGCGGTCATCATCGTGACACATGACAACTCTGTATCCGCACGAAGCGATCGAGAAATCACCCTCGGCGCCGCAAGCCCCGTGTGAGTGTGCCGGATTCGTCACGGAACCGGCGTTCCCAGAGCTGCTTCTTTCCCGCTCTCAACTTGCATTCACGGGTATTTGTATGGCGGGAGTAGCCTCCTCCGTCACATTCGTTGCCAGAAGCTCAGAATCTTCGAGACGGGGTGACAACTTCAGCAATTGCGTGCAAGCTGGTCGGATGGGGGAGCGGGGACGCGTGAAGGACGCCGGGCAGTTGGGTCTGGTGCGGCGGCCGGGAGAAACCCATTCGTCCAACCGGAGGATCCACCTCAAGCGGCGCATCAGGCCGAATCCAATGTTCCCCACTAGGAGATCAGTGTGAGCACCGTCCCGCCATCGGACCCTGGCGCTGAGACAACGACGCAGCGCGCCAACCCGAGCACCACCAAGCCCAAGCAGCCGGGTGCATTCCGACGGCGGGCCGTCCGTGCCGCCCCCGCTGTCTTGATTGCGGTCATTGCCTTATCCTTCCTCCTGACCCGCGGCGTATTCGAACCGCCCGAGAGCAAAGTCCAGACCGCTGTCGATCAAATCCGCAATCTTGAGCACTTCCCAATGCAAGTGGATTCCGTGACCTCTTGGACGGGAGTCAATGCCGAAGGCGATGCGCTCCGTTTCGACTATCTCATCGCACCCAGCGTCGATTCGTCCACGGTCAAAGGAGACACCATACGCAATTCGGTCCTCGCCAAAGCCTGTTCAGGAGCGATGAAGGACGTGATGAACGACGGCATTAAGTTGAAGTACGCGTATGCATTCGAGGGAGCTTCCAAGAGTTTTGACTTCACGATCGCCAAGGCCGACTGCGCAACTTCCCGAGCAAAGTAATCCACGGTGACGAACAGGAGTTCTCGCAGCTCCTTCCACTCCAGCGGTTCAACTGGCATGCGCGGTTGTTCATGAGCCGGGAGTTGCCGGGACAAACAGGTTGCTTGCCCTATGCCGATAAGCGTGTCCTGAGCTCGTTATCGGGAGATACTCGATTCATGATGCGTCTGGAGTTCTGGCCTGACTATGGCTCTGGTCCTTTGTGGAGCGATGAGGGCAAGGCTATTGATCTGGGGTCACTGGGTATCTCGCCGGTGCTTGCTGAACGGGTCCGGTTGTGGAACTCGCAGTATGAAGAAGGCAGGATCCCAATCGACGGTCCCGGCGATGTCGAATGGCTTGCCGAGGGTGTGGGCCTCCTACGCCAGTTGCGCTCGGACTTAGGTAATGGCGTCGAAGTTGTCGTGACGGAGCCCTGGTGGGGCGAAGCTCCGACCCTTCAATAGCCTCAATCTCAGACCTTGAAGCCGTGTTTAAAGGCCTTGACGGTTAGTTCTCGCTGCTGCGATGTATTGGGCGTAGGCGGCGGCGGAGTCTGTGGCGTGACGTTCGATGGTGGTGGGGGAGTAACCGAGCGTTTCGGCGATGATGGCCACGGGTGCGAGTTTGGTGAGTTCGTGGAGTGTTCCCAGGCGTGCGGCGCGGGTGCTGAAGATCTTGCTGAGGCGGGTTGTGAGGTGCCCGGGGTGGATGTGGCGTCCGGGTGATGCTCCGCGGAATACCCACTTGGTGTTGGGGTGCGCGGCGGTAAGGTCGTGGCCTGGGTTTGCGGCGAGTTCCCGCCATGGTTGGCTGCCAGCTGCTGGAGCGTTTTCAGCGCTTCACGGGTGAATTTCCGTGGCAGTGGCGGCCAGCCGACATTGATGACTTCCTGGCCGATCTGCGTTCTGGCGAGAAGCCGATCAGTCTGAAGACGTTGCGCTCGTACAGCAACGCCGTGGCGATGTTCTGTTCGTTCCTGACGCATCCTGGCTATGGCTGGGGCGAGTTCTGTGAACGGACCTTCGGTGACTTTATGTCTTTTTCCGCGGCCGTCGTAGTCGACTGTAAAAGGTGACAGTGAGAGGCTCTCTACTTTGTAGGGAGCTTTCTCGCTTTAAGAGGCAGGCTGCGAGGCCACGGGTGCGCTGGGCTGCGCCGCCTTGGCGAGCGGCGACGATGGTGCCAACACACCCAAGACGCCAGTATGTTCATGACCGGCGAATCCGGTTTGACCTGCGGAAACGTCGGAATTGTTGATGGACGGGAGTTCTCGCAGCTACTTCTACTCCCGCGGTTTAACTGGCATGGACGGGTATTCGTAGGACGGGAGTAGCTGGG
>NZ_JAKEEC010000050.1 GCF_021483235.1 Arthrobacter alkaliphilus
GTGATTGTGTCAAGTATTTTTGGCCCCAGAGGGGCGATTGAAAGTGGCCCCAGGTTCACGGAACGTTGTTGTGGGTCTCGGGCTCGCGGGACGGTTTTCGCACCGGTTGGCTAAGGGTTCCTGTATCGCCCGTGGGAACGGCAGATGCCGGTCGGGGGTATGGAGTCGGGGCGCCGTCGTTGCTAGCATGTCAGATCTCTTGAGTGGGAGAAATCCATTCTGGAATGGAAAAGGTCCGGCCCGGCGTGCGCCGGGCCGGACCCTTTCAGTTAGACGCGCTAACAGTCCAGACCGACTACCCAACCTTGCCGGAGAGTGCGACCAGTACCCCTGCCGTAGCGAAGTATTTGTTGCTTCCCAGATCGCGGATGGTTTTGATTCCCATACCGGCAAGCAGTTCGTCGTGCTTTTCGGTCAGTCCGGCAAGAGCCGAGGGCGGGGCCGAAAGGACCTCGTCCAGAGTCGAGTTCTCGTAGCCCTTGTCCAATGCCTTGCCCAATTCAATCGAAACAGCCATTTTCATGTCCTTTCATCGATGACGGAAAACAAGCCCAGCCAGCCTGCGGCTGCACGAACGCCCGGATTTATCCCTGCGCCGCTGAGAGACACGCTATCGCAGCGTCGGTCTGTGGAACGTGAGCGTGCCGAAGCAATTGGGCCGCGGTTCAGCGCTTATAGCGGATTTTGGCGGGGTTTGGGTACGCCGGCTTCATTAGGGCCTGCGGTCTTGCCGGAGGGAATCCCGGATTTCCGTAAGCAGGGCAATCTGGGGGTCTTCGGCCGCTTCTTCCTTGACGTCCGGGTTGATGCCGAGGCGCCGGTTGCGGCGCTCGACCATGTGGTTCATGGGCACGACGATGACGAAGTAAATGGCTGCCGCCACGAGCACGAAGTTAACAATTGCCGTGAGCAGGACACCGAATTTGATGTCGTTTCCGTTGAGGGTCACGACGGCGAAACTATCGAAGTTCGGAGATCCGACCAGGGCCGCAATGAACGGCATGAGAACGCTTTGGACTAGGGCCGTGACTACGGCACCGAAGGCGGCACCAATCACGACGGCGACGGCAAGGTCTACGACGTTGCCCTTCATGATGAAATTCTTGAATCCGGTCAACATAGCGATCAAACTACCCCACGCGGATGCCGTATCGGTTACTTTTGGGGAAAGTTTCGAGGGGAGTCACCGAGTGCCTGCCGGCGCCCATGGCATGAGGTCGGATTCACCTCCGTGGGGACCTTGGGTTCCTGCAGCGGGGTTGTTCACCTGTTCCGAGCTTTTACGCGCGATGCCCTGGGCCAGGCGGTAGGAGTCGGTGCCGGTTTCGATGATGGTGCCGTTGAAGGTCAGCCGGTCCACGATGGCGGCGCAGAGGCGCGGGTCGGTGAAGGTTTTGGTCCAGCCGGAGAACGATTCGTTGGAGGCGATGGCGATGGAGTTTTTCTCCTCACGGTCGCTGAGGACCTGGAAGAGGAGTTCGGCGCCTCGACGGTCAAGTTCCATGTAGCCAAGCTCGTCGATGCAGAGCAGGTCCACCCGGCCGTAGCGGGCGATGGTCTTGGCCAGGACCTTCTCGTCTGCGGCTTCGATGAGTTCGTTCACGAGTCGGGTGGCGAGGGTGTATTTGACTCGGTAGCCGTTCTCCGCGGCGGCGGTGCCGAGTCCGATGAGCAGGTGGGATTTGCCGGTTCCGGAGTCCCCAATCAGGCAGAGGGGTTGTCCTTTGCGGATCCATTGTCCGGTGGCCAGGGTGTGGATGGTGGCAGGGTTGATGTTCCGGTTTGCATCGAAGTCAAAGTCCCCGAGCCACTTGTCCCGGGGAAAGTTCGCGGCTTTCACGCGCCGGATCGAGGAGCGCCGGTCCCTGTCGTCGCACTCGGCCAGCAGCAGTTCGGCCAGGAAGCCTTGGTAGGAGAGTTGTTCCTTCCCCGCGACGGCGAGGCCTTCATCGAGGACTGCCCGGATGGTGGGCAGGCGCAGTCGGCGGCAGGCCTGGTCCACGGCGGCAACCGCTGCCTGTTCGGTCAGGCCTCGCCGCCGGCGCAGGGCCGGGGTGATGGTGGTCGCCGGTGCGGTGGGGCTCATGAGATGTTCTCCTTTGACGCGGTTCCTGCGGGGTGTTCCGAACGTTTGGCCAGCAGCTCGTCATAGGCGCGGACCGATGGCAGGGGCCGGCTATCAGGTGGCAGCCCGGCGATGACGGCGACGGGGTCCATGAGGCGGCGCTGGGTGAGACTGACAACTCGTTGCACCTTCTCTTCAGCATGAACACGGGGATGACGGTCCGAACTGGCCCCGCCCCGGCAAGATGTCGTGGCGTGTCTGCGGGCTTCGACCGCGACGACGTCGGCGCTGACCGCGCCCACTACGAGGGCCGCGGTGATGCCTGCGTGGATGTCGCAGGCGTCCATGGACCGGTGGAGGAGCAGGACGTCGATGAGTTCACGGGTCCCGTCGGCGTCGCCGTTGACCCGGCGGGAGGCGGCCCAGAATGCCTCGTGCGCGCTGCTGAACGTCCCGGACTCTCGCGCCCGGGCCAAAGCGGTGGAGCCTGGAAGGGCGCCGGGCTTGGTTTTGAGGACCTCGAGATAGTGGTCCAGCTGGACCGACTGCCCGGACCGGGCGGCGAGCCGCTGGTGCCTGGCGACCACGGTGCGGCCATCGAACACCACGACCTCGGACGCCCGCAATGACACCCGGACCCTCCGGCCGATGAACCGGGCCGGGACGGAATACTTCACCATCCGGACGGTGACCATCGAGGACCTGTCGACCCTCGGGTTCAGCGCCAGACCCGGATCAAATTCCTCTGCCGGCAACGGGGCCAGGAACGGCCGTTCGATCTCGAAGTCCTGGCCTATGGTGCGGATCCTGTCATTGATCCTCCTGTCCTCGTCCTGGGCTTCCCATTTGCGGATCCGGTCGTTGAGCTCGTCCAGGGAGTCAGCAACCGGCATCGGTGAAAGCCGGTTGCGGCGGAACCAGCCCACCTCACCTTCAACCCCGCCCTTTTCGTGGGCCCCGGCGATGCCGGGCTGGCAATAGAAGGGGTCGAAGCCGTAGAACGAACGGAACAACACCCATCTGTCGTTCTCCCGGCGCTGCCGGCCCTGGCCGAACACCACAGCGGTTACAGCACTGGTGAGGTTGTCATAGCGGATATGTTTAGTCGGGACGCCGCCCAGAACTTTGAAGGCCTCCACGTGGCCTTCAAGAAAGGCTTCCTGAGCCTGGGTCGGGTAGATCCGGTGGATGGCCCTGCCCGAATGTGATAACCGGAAGATGAACATGTGGCACTTCGTCTTCACCCCGTTCAGCATGATCCAGACTTCACCGAAGTCCACCTCGGCTTCCGCTCCGGGGGCGTGTTCCTGGGGAACGAACACCTCAACCCGGCGGCCGGCCTCCACATCGATCTGGGCGCGGCGGACCCGCACATAATCCCGCACCGTCGAATACGACAGCTCCGGCGCACCGTGCTCTTCGATGAGCCGGGCCAAAATCCTGCGTGCAGTATGGCGCTGCTTCCGCGGCGCCGTCGTGTCCTCGGTCAGCATCGCATCGATCGCGCCCTTGAAGGGCTCCAGCCTCCAGGACACGCCTTGTCTCTGTTTACGCTCCGGAGGGGCAGCTGAATCCAGTGCCTGCCTTACCGTTCGCCTGTGAACCCCGTACCGAACCGCCAACGCACGAACCGACAGGCCCTCAACCCGGGCGTCCCTTCGAATCCGCGCGAACAACTCCACTCTCGACTCCATCCAGACCAGCCTTCCGCCGCATCCATCCAGTGATGAATCCAACGTTGAAGGTGGGGCCACAAATAACCGCCACAGGTGCCCGGCGAGTCATGAAGTGGGGCCGGAAATAACCGTCCTGCCGGGGCCATATAAACCTGTCACAGCCAG
>NZ_JAKEEC010000051.1 GCF_021483235.1 Arthrobacter alkaliphilus
GCTTCTTCGACGGCCGCCCGGTCCTTCGAGGCGAAGGCGAACCTCTTCCGGACATCGAATGGCTCGATCCGGAGGGCAAGACGATGCAGCCCGAAGACTGGGACAACGGATTCGGCCGCTCGGTCGGCGTGTTCCTGAACGGTGACGGCATCCGCGCACAGGACAACCAAGGCCGGCGCATCACGGACGTCAACTTCCTGCTCTACTTCAACGCCCACGACGACGAGGTCAAGTTCAGGCTGCCCTCGGACGAATACGCACCCGCGTGGGACATCATCATCGACACCGCCGGCAAGAGCGCCGACTCCGCGCCCATCGACGCAGACGGCGTGATGCCCCTCGCGGCGAAATCACTCGTGGTGCTGCGCGCGCACAGCGCGCCGCAGGATGAGCCCGACCACTCAGTGGCCGCGTCCCTCGCCGCGCTGACGCACACCGCGACAGCCGAAACGGCAGCCCTCACAGTCCCGGCAGTTAGCTGAACCCAGGGCCGACGGGTGAAAAAAATCGCCCCTGCTACGGGCTGCACGGCAGCTCGCAGCAGGGGCGATCCGCCCCCCAAGGCTGGAGGTTAGGGAACGTCCTGATCCCAGGCTGCGCGCGGCCCCGTTCGCAGGAGCTCGCTGGCTGTGGCCAGTCGCCATTTCATCTGCTCAGCGGCATCACCTTGTCCGTGATCGCCATATGAGTGCGCAAGCCATCGTTCGATCAGGGATACCTCCAATCGGTAATCGCCCAGCTCCCTGCACAGCTGGCAGGCAAGCCAGGTGGGCGCGGCCGGAGGCGGCCCCAACAATCCCATGTCCTTGTCAGATTCGAGCCCATTTAGCTGGCGAGCCCCAAGATCGGCTTCGGCGGCCACAATGCACTCCAAAGCAAGATCCAGTGCCTCGCGGAACTCGAAGCGTGATCGAAGGACCTCCGCACGGTCAATCTGCCTCGTGTAAGGGACACCCCTAACCAACGGCTTCCCAGTCTCCGACGCCCGCGTATCAGACTGGCCAGTGCCCTGCGCCGGCGCCCATCCCTCGTCTAAAATCCTGAACCACCCCTTGCCTGGCAACTAAGTACTAAGCAAGCTTACTACCGGCGGTATCAAGTCATTCGCCCGCGCCCGGGCGGGGCGCACTCTCCTGTGCTGCTTTCGCGGACTTGAGCTCCCCCTCAAGGCGCCGGTTGTCGGCCTCCAGCACCAAGACCATCCGGATACCCGCCAGGTTCAGCCCTAGATTCAGAAGCTCCCCGATCCGGCGCAGGACCACGAGATCGTCCTCGCTGTATTGGCGCGTCCCGCCCAGCGTCCTGCCCGGTTCCAGCAGTCCCTTGCGTTCATAGAGGCGCAGGTTCTGCTGACCCGTTCCCACAAGCTCGGCCGCGACGGAAATCGCGTACACGCCCCTCCCCCGGTCCTCGGCCTGTCCCATCGGCTACCTCCAAAATCTTTCCAAATCGGGCTTGCTCCGATCCGTTAGCGGTGCTATAAAAAATATATACCAGCGACCATAGATTTGCTGGGTTGACAACAAAAATCTGCAAGGAGTGACAGACCATGCTGATGCGAACGGACCCGTTCCGTGAATTCGATCGTCTCGCCGAACAAGTGCTCGGCACCACGGCGAGGCCAGCGGCCATGCCGATGGACGCTTGGCGGGAAGGCGAGGACTTCGTAGTCGCCTTCGACCTGCCCGGCGTCAACGTGGATTCGGTGGACATCGACGTCGAACGTAACGTGCTGACCGTTAAGGCCGAGCGCCCGGAACCCGTCGGCGAAAACACCGAACTGATTGCGTCCGAACGGCCCCGCGGCGTCTTCAGCCGCCAGCTCATCCTCGGCGATGCCCTCGACACCGACGGTGTCAAGGCTAGCTACGACGCCGGCGTCCTGACCTTGAGGATCCCGGTGGCGGAGAAAGCAAAGCCGCGCCGCATCGAAATTGAAACAACCGGCAAACAGCGCCAGGAGATCAACGCCTGATAGCCGGCACAGCCTCCAGACCGGGAGCGCCAGGACGACCCATCGTGTGAAGAGGGCGGTCGAGTTCACAGACCCCGCCACAGCGCGTCCAGCGCAGATATCGATGCGGCCCCCGCGATGACTCCCGCAACGATGGTCCCCGGCTGAACGCCGGGGACCATCCCGTCCCCTCCCGCGAGAACACAGCCGACAACGATGAGGAACAACGGCCCGGATCCTTACGACATCCTGCATATCGACCCAACCGCCACAGCGCGTGAGGTGGCGCGCGCCTACCGTACACTCATGCGCGGCCGGCACCCGGACACCCGACCGGCGCGCGAAGACGGCCCGGGACCGACAGAGCCGGAGCTGCAGGAACTCCGGGACATCATGGGCGCCTACGCCATCCTCGGCAACCCGGAAAAGCGGGCGGCCTACGACCGGGAGCACCCGCGGCCAGCCGCGACAGCGAAGCCGCAGCGCCCCGCCGGCTCCTCCGCGACCCCAGCGCCAGCGATCCCGGGTGCCTTCGTGCTGATCGGGCCGGTCATCAGGGAGTCGCCCGGCGGCCGGTCTCCCGGAATGCCGGACCGGCAAGGCCCATATCCCCCAAACGGCTACACGCTGATCCTGCGAATCAGGCGCTGAGCCGGAAACATCCAATCACAAGGAGCCTCCATGAGCGCCTGGCGCCCGTACGACCACCAATTGATGCCCGCGTTCTACGAACGCTTCGAGAAGCGGTGGGGCGAAGGAACAGCACCCTTCCTGGACCCTGAGACCCACGAACAACCGATGCCCCGGGCCCAGTGGATCAATCCGGATACCGGCGCGGCGGTGGCGGTCGTCCCCATTTGGACCGAGGATCCGCAACACCGCTCATTCGGCGTGTTCTACTTACCCCCTGCCGGCGACATCTGGGTCCTGCGGCCCGGCTGTACGAACTATGTCGAAACCGACACCAAGAACGCCGAGCAAGCCACCCTGCGCAACGACGCCTTCAGAAAAGCCGTCGCGCACGCCAAGGAATTCATCTACGGAACCCAGCCCTGAAGCCGGCACCGGTTGTCACAGGCGGCTTCCGGCGTTGAGTTGTTCGCCGAGGCCGGCGAGCAGGAT
>NZ_JAKEEC010000052.1 GCF_021483235.1 Arthrobacter alkaliphilus
AACTAACGGGAGTTGCGTTAGGTGCGAGAACTCCCGTCTGCCTAAGAATCGGACGTTTCCGCAGGTCGGAAGCGGGTTACCCGAGCGGCATTGATGCTGATCGTGAGTCCGGATTTGCCTTGTTTCGCGTGTGAACTGTAGATTTTCTGCATCTAATGCATGATTCCACGGTTTGGGGGTTGCGGTGTCAGAGGCTGTTCCGGGTTTTGTTCCGCGGATGCTTAGGGATCCGGATGTCGGTTTGTTCAGGGCCGATGAGCGCGTGTACGCCGCGATGCTGGATGGCTGGCGTGCGCAGATGCTCGCCCGGGGCCTGGGAACGGACACGATCGAAGCCCGTTGCAGGTTACTGGTCCGGTTCCAGGAGTTCAGTGGTGAGTTTCCGTGGCAATGGCGTCCGGTGGACATTGATGATTTCCTGGCCGGGCTGCGGTCCGGTGAGAAGCCGCTCAGCCTGAAGACGTTGCGCTCCTACAGCAACGCGGTGGCGATGTTCTGCGGCTATCTGACGCATCCTGGCTACGGGTGGGGCGAGTTCTGCGAACGCACGTTCGGTGACATCCCGAGCCAGATCTGCTTTGAATGGAACACGCCGCGGCACACGACAGATGATGCGGTGCCGCCGGGGCGGCGTGCGTTCACCAAGGCGGAGCTGCAACGGGTTTTCGACCATCTGGACGACCTCGTCGACCGTGAATACGCGGCCGGCAGCAAACGCTGGCTGCCGTTGTTCCGCGATTCGGTCGCGTTCAAGGTCTGTTATGCCTACGGGCTGCGCCGGCGTGAGCTGACCATGCTGGACCTGGAAGACTTCGGCCCGAACCCGCACGTGAGCGACTACGGCCACTTCGGCGCACTGCAGGTCCGGTGGGCCAAAGGCACTGCAGGCTCCGGGCCCAGGCGCCGCACCGTTTTGACCGTCCCGGAATTCGAATGGGTCATCGAACAGCTGCGGACTTGGACGACCGGAGGGATGCGTAAGCAGTTCGCGACAGCGGACCGGTCCTCGGCGCTGTGGCCGAGTGAACGCGGCGCCCGGATGACGAAGGGCGGTTTCAGTGATGCCTTCGCCGCGGCACGCGACGCGGTCGGGCTGCCCAAAGAGCTCGGACTGCACTGCCTCAGACACTCCTACGTGACGCACTTGATCGAGGCCGGCTACGACCCTTTGTTTGTCCAAACCCAGGTCGGCCATTCCTTCGCATCCACCACGAGCCTTTACACATCGGTATCGTCGGATTTCAAGCAGAAAACCGTGCAGAAAATGATCGCACTCCGCCTCGCCACCCAGAAGGACCCTGATGCCTGAACAACGCCGGATCGGCTACCGATGGAACCTGCGGACTTTGATGGCCCAACGCAACCTTTGGAAGACCACCGAACTGATGCCGCTCCTGCGATCCCGCGGGATCAGCCTCTCCGAGAGCCAGGTCTACCGGCTCGTCACGGCCACACCCGAACGCATTCCGGCCAAGACCTTCGCCGCGCTCTGCGACATCCTTGACTGCACGCCGAATGACCTGTTCGAGCCCTATGTCGAGATGCGCGCCGCAGCGACAGCAAACGCACCCAAGCGCAGCGAAGACCTCGGAATCCAACCTCGTAACCCGATCGCTAAACGCATCCGCCTCGTCCCGCCCGAGGACGGTGAGTAGGCCGCGAAAGGCAGAGGACCCGACCCGCTGGCCCGTCCCCTGCGCCCGCTGCGGCCAACACCACCAGACCGTCGCTCGATGGCCCGACGGCGGAATCTGCGGCTACTGCTACCAGCAAGCCAAACGCACCCGAGGCGCCTGCGCCTGCGGACACGAAGGCGTCCTGCCCGGCATCGACGAGGGCCGGCCCAGCTGCCGCCGATGTTCAGGCATACAAGTCAACGTCGACTGCAGAACCTGCGGCGCCGAGGAAGAACTACACAGCGGCGGCCGCTGTTGGAGCTGCGTCCTGGGCCTCACCGTCGATGACCTGCTCGCAGACCCGGCCCGGGGAACCATCAGCCCCGTGCTGCTCCCCCTCGCCGCGGCACTGAAAACGATGAAACGGGCCAACAGCGGCCTGACCTGGATCCGCCAAAAACACGTCACCGCGTTCCTGCGCAACCTCGCCGCCACCCCCGAAATCACCCATGAGTCCTTCGACGAACTGCCCGATTCACCCACCCGCGATTACGTCCGCGGACTCCTCACCGAGCACGGCGTGCTCCCCCGACGCGACGAACTCCGCATCCGCTACGACAACTGGGCCGCACAAGCCCCCGAACGCCTCAGCGACCCACGGAACCGCGACCTGATCCGCCGCTACATCCGCTGGCATCACCAACGGCGAATGAACCACATGGACGAAATCTCCCGCGGAACCTTCTTACGCGCCAAACAGGAAGTCACCGTCGCCATCGACCTCCTCAACTGGCTCACCCGCCACGACACCAGCATGTCCGAGCTCACCCAGACCCACCTGGACCTCTGGCAAGCAGAAGGACCAACAACCCGACGCATCGCCGAACGTTTCCTGAAATGGGCCATCAAAACCAAAGCGGCACCATCAGGGCTGGCCATCATCCCGCACCGCCGCGGCACCAGCCCCAGACTGCCCAAATCCGCGCAGGACGAAGCACTCAGAAGCGTGGTCAACGCCGAGGGCATCGACAACCGTGACAGGGCCGCCGCGATCCTCATCCTGGTCTTCGGACAACAGGCCGAAAACATCGCACGACTAACCTGGGACAACGTGTCGGTCACCGAGGAACTGGTCACGATCCAGCTCGGCACCATCGAGATCGCACTGCCGGAGCCCTTGGATCAACCCTGGCGTGAACTCGCTGCCAACCCACGTCACAGCCTCACGGCCTCGCATCCGGACAGCAACTGGGTCTTCCGCGGTGCCGCCCCCGGACGACACATCCACCCAGGCCACCTCACCCAACGACTCAAACGCCTCTTCAGCACCCGCGCCGCACGGCTCGGAACCCTCCACGAACTCACCAAACTCGCACCCGTGGCCATCATCGC
>NZ_JAKEEC010000053.1 GCF_021483235.1 Arthrobacter alkaliphilus
TGGCCCTTTGCTGCGAGGAGTTGGAGGGTTTTGGTGACGATGGAGTGGGTGTCGTTTTTGAAGTAGCGGCGTGCGGCTTGGCGGGTGTCGGAGAATCCGAAGCCGTCGGCGCCGAGGGAGGCGAAGTCGTTGGGGATGAATTGGCGGATTTGGTCTGGGACGGCTTTCATGTAGTCGGTGACGGCGATGACGGGTCCGGTGGCGCCGGCGAGTTGTTGGGTGATGAAGGGGGTGCGGGGTTCTTCGCCGGGGTTGAGGAAGGCGTGTTCTTCGGCGGCGAGTCCGTCGCGTCGGAGTTCGTTCCAGGAGGTCACGGACCAGACGTCGGCGGAGACGCCCCAGTCGTCGGCGAGGATTTTCTGGGCTTCCAGGGCCCAGGGGACGGAGACTCCGGAGGCGAGGATCTGGGACTTGGGGCGGTTCCCGTCCGTCGCCCCGGGGGCGGGGTTCAGGAGGTAGATGCCTTTGAGGAGGCCTTCGGTGTCGAGGTTTTCCGGTTCCGCTGGCTGGCTGATGGGCTCGTTGTACACGGTCAGGTAGTACATGAGGTTCTTGTCAGAACTGTGTTCCCCGTACATGTGTTCGAGGCCGTCGCGGATGATGTGTCCGATTTCGTAGCCGTAGGCGGGGTCGTAGGTTTTCACGGCGGGGTTGGTGGAGGCCAGGACGGGGGAGTGTCCGTCGGCGTGTTGGAGTCCTTCGCCGGTGAGGGTGGTCCGTCCTGCGGTGGCGCCGATGATGAAGCCGCGGGTCATTTGGTCCGCGGCGGCCCAGAACGCGTCGCCGGTGCGTTGGAAGCCGAACATGGAGTAGAAGACGTAGATCGGCACGAGGGGTTCGCCGTGGGTGGCGTAGGCGGTGCCGGCGGCGGTGAACGCGGCGACGGCGCCGGCTTCGTTGATGCCGGGGTGGATGAGTTGCCCGGCGGGGGATTCTTTGTAGGCCAGGACGAGGTCGCGGTCCACGGAGAGGTAGTTCTGGCCTTTGGGGTTGTAGATCTTCGCGGTCGGGAAGAACGCGTCCATCCCGAAGGTGCGTGATTCGTCCGGGACGACCGGGACGAAGCGGTGGCCGAAGTTCTTGTCCCGCATGAGGTCTTTCAGGAGCCTGACGAAGGCCATGGTGGTGGCGGCCTGCTGCTTGCCGGAGCCGCGTTTGGCGACCTCGTAGGCTTTCGCGTCGGGCAGGGTGACCGGGGTGTGGGTGTGGCGGCGTTCCGGGACGGGCCCGCCCAGGGCCGCGCGGCGGTCCATCATGTACTGGATTTCCGGGGCGTCCATGCCGGGGTGGTAGTACGGGGGACGGTACAGGTCGGTTTCGAGCTGTTCGTCGGTGATGGGGATGCGCAGGTGGTCGCGGAAGGCCTTGAGGTCCTCCATGGTGAGTTTCTTCATCTGGTGGGTCGCGTTGCGGCCCTCGAAGTGGGGTCCGAGCCCGTAGCCCTTGACGGTCTTGGCCAGGATCACGGTGGGTTTGCCCTTGAACTCGACCGCGGCTTTGTATGCGGCGTAGACCTTGCGGTAGTCGTGGCCGCCGCGTTTGAGGTTCCAGATCTGGTTGTCGTCCAGGTCCGCGACCAGGTCCTTGGTGGCCGGGGTTTTCCCGAAGAAGTGTTCCCGGACGAACCCGCCGGACTCGGCCTTGTAGGTCTGGTAGTCCCCGTCGACGGTTTCGTTCATGATCTTCACCAGCGACCCGTCAGTGTCGCGGGCGAGCAGATCGTCCCATTCCCGGCCCCAGACGACCTTGATCACGTTCCAGCCCGCGCCGCGGAAGAACGCTTCCAGTTCCTGCATGATCTTCCCGTTGCCCCGCACCGGGCCGTCCAGGCGCTGGAGGTTGCAGTTGATCACGAAGTTCAGGTTGTCCAGGTTCTCGTTCGCTGCCAGCTGCAGCAGGCCCCGGGACTCGGGCTCGTCCATTTCCCCGTCACCCAGGAACGCCCAGACCTGCTGGTCCGAGGTGTCTTTCAGGCCCCGGTCGTGCAGGTACCGGTTGGACTGGGCCTGGTAGATCGCGTTCATCGGGCCGATGCCCATGGACACGGTCGGGAATTCCCAGAACTCCGGCATCAGCCGCGGGTGCGGGTACGA
>NZ_JAKEEC010000054.1 GCF_021483235.1 Arthrobacter alkaliphilus
TTGTGGTGGGGGTGTGGTGTGGCCAGTGGGGTGGTTCCCAGTCTTGGTGTTCGCTGGGGTAGTGCCGGCCGGTGGGTGAGGTCCATCCGGGTGGGTGGTTTTTGCTGGCCGGGGTGGGGGTCCAGGCGGTGGTGTGTTTGAGGCGGTGGTGTTTGGGGCAGGGTTGGCCCAGGTTGGTGATGCCGGTGGTGCCTCCGTCGGCCCAGGCCAGGAGGTGGTCGGCGTCGTTGTCCAGGGAGTGGTTGTTGCAGCCGGGGAAGGGGCATTTGGCGTCGCGCAGGCGCAGCCATTGGCGCATGGCTTTGGTGAGGCGGTAGCTGGTGCGTCCGATTTCCAGTGGGGCGCCGTCGCGGGGGTCGGTCAGGACGCGGTGGAAGGAGTCTGCGCCTTCGGCGATCAGGGTCCGGGCCATGGAGGGCGGGATGGGCCCGTATCCGTCGAGCATGGCGGGTTCTTCGGTGGCGCCCAGCAGGGACAGGACGGGGACGGTGACCAGGACCTGTGCCCGCGGGAACGGCACCCCCGCACCCGCACCGTCGGCGATTCCGCCGACCACACCGCCGGGCATCCCGACACCGTCGTCGACCATTCCGCCGGGCGCGACCACCCCGCCGTCGACCATTCCGCCGGGCNCAGGGACAGGACGGGGACGGTGACCAGGACCTGTGCCCGCGGGAACGGCACCCCCGCACCCGCACCGTCGGCGATTCCGCCGACCACACCGCCGGGCATCCCGACACCGCCGTCGACCATTCCGCCGGGCGCGACCACCCCGCCGCCGACCATTCCGCCGGGCAGACTGCCGCCGTCGTCGCACATCCGGTCGGGCAGGCGGCCGTTGGTGGTGGTGGTTGTGGTGTTGGTGTTGTTGGTGAGGAGCCAGGTGGCGGTGATGTCGGCGCNAGACTGCCGCCGTCGTCGATGTCCGCGATCCGGTCGGGGAGGTGGCTGTTGTTGTTGTTGGTGGTGTTGTTGGTGAGGAGCCAGGTGGCGGTGATGTCGGCGCGGAGTTGGGTGAGGGTGCGGGGTTCGTGGGGGTTTTGGAGGGCGCGGGCGGCTGCGGTGCAGCGGTTCCAGATGCCTGCGGCGGTGGTTGCGGGCAGGTAGGCGGAGAGCCAGGCCATGCCGTCGGTNCGGAGTTGGGTGAGGGTGCGGGGTTCGTGGGGGTTTTGGAGGGCGCGGGCGGCTGCGGTGCAGCGGTTCCAGATGCCTGCGGCGGTGGTTGCGGGCAGGTAGGCGGAGAGCCAGGCCATGCCGTCGGTGTCGGGGTGGTATTCGATGCGCCGGTCGGCGGCGCTTTTGGTGTGGCGTTCTTCGATGCTCGCCGGGTGGTGGCGTTCGCGCCAGGTGCGGGCTTTGGCCCGGAACCTGGAGGGGACGAGGTCCCCGGCCGGGCAGCCGCGGGCGGGGTGGGGTGCGTGGGGGTCCAGGAAGTGTGCTTCCAGGGCTGCGGCGCCGTCCGGGTCCAGGGTGTGGGATTGGTCGATGATGATCCGGGCGTGTTGCCAGGAGATGGTTCCCGAGCGCAGGGCCGCCCGTGTCAGGGGCAGGTTCGTGGCCAGTGCCTGGGCATCGGCCAGGAGGGCCGCGGCGGTGCGTTCGCTGATGGTCAGGACGCAGGCGATCTCGGCGAGCAGGGCAAGGTCCCGGGTGGTGGCTTCGGCAGGGGAGCCGGGCGGGGGTGCCAGGGCGGTGGCTGCCCGGGCGTAGTCCTCGGCGAGGCTGGCCTTCAGTGCCGCGGTCCGGGCTTCGAGCCGGGCGACTTCGGCGAGACCGTCCAGGCACCCGTCGGCCAGGTCCCGCAACGGATCGGAACTGTCCGCGCCCGCACTGGCGGCAAGACCGGCAAGCACGGTGACGGAAGCGGC
>NZ_JAKEEC010000055.1 GCF_021483235.1 Arthrobacter alkaliphilus
ACCAACCCTTTCGGCAAAAAAGGAGCAACACCATGAACGACTTCATCAAATTCACCGGCCCGGCCGACGTCCTGGCCTTCATTCCGCACACGCTGGGACAGACCCCCAAGGAGTCCTTTGTCGCACTGACCATGCAGGGCAACAAGATCGGCGCGACCCTGCGCGTGGATGCCCCGTTCGGGCAGGATCCCGTCGGTTACGCCCAAACCATCGTCAGCTACCTGACCGCTGACGAAGCAGCCACCGGCAGCCTGCTGGTCATCTACACGGACGAGAGCATGATCGACGGCAGCCGCCCCTACGCCGGGCACGTGCAGGCACTGCGCACCGAACTGGAAACCGCCGGGATGCCCCTGCAGGACGCATGGCTGGTGAGCTCGAAGCTGTGGCGGAACTACCTGTGCACGGACCTCAACTGCTGCCCAGATGAGTCGCTGGACACCATCACCAGCAGCAACGGCAACGCCGCCCTGATCTACCGGGGGAGCGCCGTGACCGGCTTCATCGCACCGGCACCCTTCACAGGAGACGAGGGGGCCCGCGAGGCTATCACCGCGCACAAGCCCGACGGCTGGCCCGAAGACCTCGAAGTCAGCCGCGCTGCCTGGGCCAAGGTGCTCGATGACCCCAAGAGCCTGACGACCCAGACCGCGCACCAGCTCGCAGGAGCGTTGCAGCACCCCACCACCCGGGACTACATGATGGGCGACATCGTCCCGCACGCCCCCGAGCAGTTCACCTCCGTCATGCTTGGCGTGTTTCCCACCCGCCCGGACTGGGCGCGCGTGGACACGGCACAGGAAGTCGCGTTCGAGCTGATGAAAACCACCCCGGAAGGGCAGCGCGCCCCCATGTTGTGCCTGATCGGCTGGCTCGAATGGCTCAAAGGACAATCCAGCTTCGCTGCCCGGTACTTCAAGCTCGCACTCGAAGACGTCGCCGGATACCGGCTGGCGGAACTGCTGGGCGAACTGGTCAACCGCGGACTGCTGGCAGACTGCAGCCGCGACCCGAAAAAAGCCTATGACCGCCGCCTGAAGCGCTAGCTTCGATGAGGGCCGGGCTCCACTATAAAAGGGGGTCCGGCCCTCCTCACGGGATTCTCGCCAGGTGCGCGGCGGCCTCCCCCGCCAGGGCTCCTCCGGCCGCGTAAACGCTGCGCGGGCGCCGCGACTTCCAGCCCGCGCGCAGGAACTGCCGATACTGTGAAAGGACACCGCCGTCCCGTACAGCCAAGGAGTCCTGAGCGTGGCAGATCAATTCCGCATGACAGAGGACGATACTGTCGCACCCGACGCGAGCCCCCTTGAAGACATCCTGGAACTGAGCCTGCTCACCGCAGGCCCAGCCACCGGCCCGGTAGACCGGCCCAGGAAAGACCACCGACACTACGAGCTGTAAACGAAGCAGCGCTCACTGACGCTGCACCAGAAGTTTCCTTTTTGCCGAGGAAAACCGCGAAGGGCTGGCCACGTCATCAACGTGCCGGCCCTTCCCTATGTTCGCCGGGGATCACACGGCGGCCACCAACGAGGCTCGCAAGGGCTCGCCCTGGTTTCCGCTGCGCTGCAAC
>NZ_JAKEEC010000056.1 GCF_021483235.1 Arthrobacter alkaliphilus
TCCGCGCAGATCCGCCACGCGGTCCGCTCAGACATCGGCTCACCCGAGGTGCGGGCTTCATCGACCAGGAATCGGTACCCGAACTCGGGGTCGTCCCGGTGGGCATCGAACAAAGCATTGGCCCGGTAGGCCTGTTCGTACTCGGCATCGGTAACCGGGTTGGCCAGCCAGCGGTAGTAAGGCTGGCGGGCGATCTTCAGCACCCGGCACGTCACCGTGACGGGAATACCGTCAGCGGCAAGGTCTTGGACGAGCGGGTAGCTCATTTTCCCGGCAGATGAGCCTGGGAGAAATATGCCGCTGCCCGGCGCAGAACCTCAACCTCCTGCTCCAACGTCCTGATCCGCCGCTTCGCGGCCGCGAGTTCCGCGGCCTGCTCACCCGTGATCCCCGGACGGTTCCCCGCCTCAACCTCGGCCTTCTTCATCCACCCGTACAACGTCGTGAAATGGACCCCGAAATCCTTCGCGATCTGGGCCAGCTCAACCCCGGGCTCGCGATTCAACGCGACCCGGACAACATCATCCCGGAATTCCTTCGGGTACGGCTTGGTCATAGTAGACATCCTTCCAGCCCAGTCCCTTTGACTAGGCACAACAGATGTCACCTATCCGTGCAGCAGTCCCCTGTTCCTCTAATCGGCGCTCGGCTCAGGTCCGCATGAGCGTCGGGTTCGACCCATTCCAGCGCGCGACGAGGTTGCCCTCAGCGGGAAGCGCATCTCAACGACAACGTACCGGTTCTCATCCATGTGGAAGAACAGCAAGTCGACATAGTAGTCGTCGCCGTCGACGTCGAAGTGGACCTGCCCCCCCAACAAAGGAGAATCCGGCGGCCCGATGAGTACTGCCCGATGTGCGAGTACGACGGTGACTACGACCGAAGTCACCGATTCCCCTCGCACAAAGGCGGTGCGCTGTACGAAGTACTACAGGTACAGGAAAAGGTCGTCGACACCTTACAAACGTCGTTCGCATCGGCCGCATCCAGCGCATAGAACGCAGCCAGATCCTCTTGGAACGTGGAGAGTCGAGCGGATTGAAGGTCCGCGCCGGCAGCAGATTCGGTTTTGCCCAGCTCACGCAGCGTTCACATTGGCCCCCAGCCGTGACATCGCTTGGATTCGCAAGTACCGCCGTGATAATTTCTGCCAAGACCAGGGCTGGCATTGCCGTGGCTGCATTTGTGGGGGCTTGCATGCGTGTTCTGAAACCGACGTTCGTTGCCATGTTGACGGTTCTGGCTTCGATCGCCATGGCTGCCGGATTGTGGGTTCTGCCGGCATCCGCGACCCCGTCCCCTTCGTCGGTCGGCACCGCAGTCCCGCTGCTAACGACGGCCGCGACTGATGCCGGGGCTATGGTGCCGGTTTCCCCGTTCCGTGCCTTGGATACCCGCTCCGGTGCCCCGGTCGGCCCGGACAGCCCCGTCTC
>NZ_JAKEEC010000057.1 GCF_021483235.1 Arthrobacter alkaliphilus
GGGACTGTCCGTTTAACGGTGGTTTCGGGATTGGCATTTAGTTGATTCTTCCTTCGAAGGTGATGGCAAAGGCGTTGAGGGCCGGCTTCCATCGCATGGCCCATCGTGCCCTGCCTTTGCCGGCGGGGTCCAGTGCCCTGGTTGCCAGGTAAAGGCACTTCAGGGCGGCCTGCTCCGTCGGGAAGTGACCTCTGGCCCGGACCGCGCGCCGGTAGCGGGCGTTGAGAGATTCGATGGCGTTCGTGCTGCAAATAACCCGCCGGATTTCGACGTCATAGTCCAGGAACGGCACGAATTCACTCCACGCGTTCTCCCACAGCCGGGTGATCGCAGGGTACTGCCGACCCCATTTGGTCGAGAACTCTACGAAACGTTCCTTGGCTGCGGTTTCGGACGGTGCCGTGTAGACCGGGCGCAGGTCACGTGCCACTTCGTCCCGGTACTGCCGGGCGGCGAAGCGGAAGGTGTTGCGGATCAGATGGACAATGCAGGTCTGGACCACGGCCCGCTCCCAGACGGTGTTGATGGCCTCGGGAAGGCCCTTGAGCCCGTCGCAGACGCTGATGCAGACGTCCTCCACGCCCCGGTTCTTGATCTCGGTCAGCACGGAGAGCCAGAACTTCGCTCCTTCCCCGCCGTCGCCTGCCCACAGCCCGAGGATGTCCCGTTCACCGCCGGTGCTCACCCCGATCGCGACGTAGATCGGGCGGTTCGTGACCTGCCCGTCGCGGATCTTGACGTGGATCGCGTCAATGAACACCACCGGGTAGACCCGGTCCAGGGGCCGGTTCTGCCACTCGACCATCTCGGCAACGACCTTTTCGGTGATCCGGGAGATCGTGTCCTTGGATACTCTCGCACCGTAGACGTCATCGAAGTGGGCTGCGATTTCCCCGGTCGTGAGCCCCTTCGCGCTCAGCGACAACACGATCTCGTCCACCCCGGTCAGGCGCCGCTGCCGTTTCTTGATGACCTGCGGCTCGAACGTCGAACCGGTGTCCCTGGGCACATCGATCTCCACAGGCCCGATCTCCGTCAGCACCGTCTTCGTGCGTGTTCCGTTGCGTGAATTTCCGCTCCCGCGCCCGGCTACGTCGTGCTTCTCGTAACCGAGATGGTCCTCCATCTCCGCCTCCAGGGCGGTCTCCAGGACGTTTTTCGTCAGACGGTTCAACAGCCCGCCGGGTCCGACGAGCTCAATTCCCTGCTCCTTGGCCTGGGCCAGAAGCTGCTGCGCCAACTCTTGCTGATCCACATCAGTCGCCATGGGATCCATGGTGTCGCTCATGATTGGTCCTCCCCGCCAGGCAACGCCCGGCGTGTCAGGCCAATCCCGAATCCACCGTTATTCAGACAGTCCC
>NZ_JAKEEC010000058.1 GCF_021483235.1 Arthrobacter alkaliphilus
CCGTACCCGAGCCAGCAGATCCGGGCCGGGAGGCCTTCGAACTCCACACGCTCGGCCGCGGCGTCAAGCCACTTGTGCAGGTGGGTGTTCTCGGGGAAGAGCTCCTTGATGGCCTTGTCGGTCACCGCGATGTCCTCGGGGTCCCCGGACAGCGCGACCCAGCGGAACGGGCCCAGTCCTTCGCAGAACAGGGGCCGGATGTAGGCCGGGACGAAACCGGGGAACTCGAACGCCCGGTCATAGCCGCCCTTGCGGGCCTCGTCACGGATGGAGTTGCCGTAGTCGAACACCTCGGCCCCGGCGTCCTGGAACTCGACCATGGCCTGGACGTGCCGGGCCATGGAGGCCTGGGCCTTCTTCGTGAACCCTTCCGGGTCCGCTTCGGCCTCGGTGTGCCATTCGTCCACGGTGATGCCCTCGGGCAGGTAGGACAGCGGATCATGCGCACTCGTCTGGTCGGTCACGACATCAATGGTGATGTCCCCGGCCTTGTGGCGGCGGAGCAGTTCGGGGAAGACCTCGGCGGCGTTGCCAACATACCCGACGGACCAGCCGCGCCGCTCAGCCTTGGCCTTCTGGACTTTCGCGATCGCGGCGTCCAGGTCGGTTTCGACCTCGTCCAGATAGCGTTTGCCGGCCCGGCGGCGCAGCCGGGACTCGTCCACGTCCACGATCAGGCACGCCCCGTCGTTCAGGGTCACCGCGAGCGGCTGCGCCCCGCCCATGCCCCCGCACCCGCCGGTCAGGGTCAGGGTCCCGGCGAGCGGGCCCTCGGCCGAACCCGCAGCGGCGGGAGCCGGGTGCCGGCCCTCGGCCAACAGTTTGTTGCCGACGGCGGCGAAGGTTTCGTAGGTGCCTTGCAGGATGCCCTGGGTGCCGATGTAGATCCAGGACCCGGCGGTCATCTGCCCGTACATCATCAGGCCCTCGGCCTCCAGGCGGCGGAACTCCGGCCACGTCGCCCAGTCACCCACCAGGTTCGAGTTCGCCAGCAACACCCGCGGTGCCCACTCATGGGTGCGGAACACACCCACCGGCTTGCCCGACTGCACCAGCAGGGTCTCGTCCTTCTCCATGGTCTCCAGCGTCCGGGTGATCGCGTCGAACGCGGCCCAGGACCGGGCAGCCCGGCCCGTGCCCCCGTACACCACCAGATCATCCGGACGCTCAGCGACCTCCGGGTCCAGGTTGTTCATCAACATCCGCAACGGCGCCTCGGTCTGCCAACTCTTCGCGGTCAGCTCCGTGCCGCGCGCGGCCTTGACCGGACGAGCTCCGGTAGTGAAATC
>NZ_JAKEEC010000059.1 GCF_021483235.1 Arthrobacter alkaliphilus
GACACACCACGTGTCCGGGGCCTGACCCATTTAAAACACCAAACCCCCACCCCACATCCGAGCCCGACCCCCGAACCCCCGGTCACGTATGACCCTGTTTCCCCGGACCGTCGGTCACATAAAAGCCTCTTCCCCCGGATCCCGGCTCACCTATCACCGGTCCCGACCCGACCCCCGGTCACCTATCACCGGTCCCGACCCGACCCCCGGTCACCTATCACCGGTCCCGACCCGACCCCCGGTCACCTATCACCGGTCCCGACCCGACCCCCGGTCACCTATCACCGGTCCCGACCCGACCCCCGGTCACCTATCACCGGTCCCGACCCGACCCCCGGTCACCTATCACCGGTCCCGACCCGACCCCCGGTCACCTATCACCGGTCCCGACCCGACCCCCGGTCACCTATCACCGGTCCCGACCCGACCCCCGGTCACGTATCACCGGTCCCGACCCGACCCCGGCGCACCCATGTGCCTGGCCGGCCCGCCGGATGTGACCGAGCGTTCTGCCAGGAGCCGCGTATGTGACCGGGCGTCCAGGGAAAAGCGGCTGTATGTGGACGGGCGTCCTGCTGGGAGTGGGCATATGTGAGTGGGCGTGCGCCGGGAGCCGGTATAAGTGAGTGGGCGTCTACCCAGGGCGGGTCTGCTCGAGATGCTCCTCGGAGGTTTGCCTGCGCCGGCCGATCCGCCGTCGAATACGGGCTGGGCCCAAAGGCCGGAGCTCGGCATCTCGAACGCCGGGCACCAAGAGACCCTGCAGAAGTTGGATACCTCGCACCCCCTACCTAGGTTGCGAGAGTCCCGCGGCATCGCCACTGCCGTAGGAGTTGCCCGACGGCGGAACCCGGGTTGCGCCGTCGACCTGGCCGAGGAGCCACGGACGTGCCCTGGCGATTCTTTGGCGTCGGCGCTGGATTTGCACCGGGTACAGAAGCCGTGTAATGTCTTCTAAGTCGCCGCGAGGGAGACAGCCTTGAGCTGGGAACCGCGGGTGGCCATCTCCTTCGAATTGGGCCTGAAAATGGCGGGTGCTTTGTGTGCCGTGGTTTGGGGGGATTCGAATTGTCACTTGGAAATTGGTTGAGATGCCGGTTTGCTATGCGGTGGTGGTTCGGGTAGGTTTGGAAAGTTGCTCCGGAGCGATCTTGGCCGTGTGGTTG
>NZ_JAKEEC010000006.1 GCF_021483235.1 Arthrobacter alkaliphilus
TCCCACCCTCCCAAACCAGCTTCGACGCCGCCTTCAGCCAGTAAGCCCACCCTGGCGGGAACGCCCCCGACAATACGGCAAGGCAAAGGCGGCACCAGAGACCAGAAAGGACTCCACACATGGATCCAAAAGACGCGCCGCTACGCATCGGCATTTTGGGGGCGTCCCGCATCAGCCCGACATCCATCGTTGAACCTTCCAAGCTGACAGGTGCGCGGCTGGTGGTCGTCGCAGCCCGCGACCGGGACCGGGCGCAGGACTTTGCCGACCGGTACGGCGTCGAACGGGTAGTCGGCTCCTATGAAGATCTTGTCAACGACCCGGAGATCGAAGCGGTCTACAATCCGCTGGCCAACTCACTGCACGGACGATGGAACCTTGCTGCCATTGCGGCGGGAAAACACGTCCTGTCGGAAAAGCCGTTCGCCGCAAACACAGCAGAAGCCAAGGAAGTGCGGGACGCAGGCAAACGCGCGGGCGTGCAGGTCGTCGACGGTTTCCACTACCTTTACCACCCCGTCACGAAGAGACTCCACGAACTCGTCGCGTCCGGGGAACTGGGCGAGCTGCAGCGTGTGGAAACCATGGTGACGATTCCACCGCCGCCACCCGAAGACCCCCGGTGGTCGCTGCCACTCGCGGGCGGCGCACTCATGGACTTGGGCTGCTACAGCCTCCATGCCGTCCGAGCCATGGCCCACCTGGCAGGAGGGAATCCCACGCTCATCGGTGCCCGGGGAGCCGAACGGACGGGCTTGCCGGGCGTGGACGAATGGGTTGACGCTGAACTGGTCTATCCCTCCGGAATCACCGCAACCGCGCGATGCAATATGAACGGGCACCGAATCGAAATGACCTACCGCGCCATCGGAAGCAAGGGGCAAGCCACCGTATCAAATTTCATCCTCCCCCACACCGATGACAGCCTCGAGGTGAAAACGACTGACGGTGAACGAATCGAGCACCTGGGCACAAGATCCTCCTACACCTACCAGTTGGAGGCTTTCGCTGCCCTGGTCAGACATGGAATCCCCATGCCCACAGACAGCGACGACGCCGTACAAACCGCGGAACTCATCGACCAATGCTACGCAGCCATCGGACTGGAACCCCGTGCCGGCACCCGATTCGAGGCCAACGCCCAAGAACGCTAAGGGAACCTGGATGTGCGGTTGCGGGGCAGTCCTTGGTCACATCTTGGCGGCGACCAGACCGTAGTCGGTGAACCGGACCGGCCCGCCCACAAGCACTGGCTGATAGACGGCTTCAAAGGCCGCGACGGCGTCCGACCGGCCGTGGGCCTCGTGTGCGTCCTCATTCTCGAAAATGAAAAGGTGGACGAACTTGGTGGGATCCTCGATCTCCTGCCATGCGGCATAAAGCCTGGTGCCCGGCTCATTCGCCTTCACGTAGGAGACGAACTCCTCAACTGCTGCCTTAACGCGTTCGACGGCATCGCCTTGAACCTGGTAGTGCGCGGTCTGGTAGATCGGCATGAGTGCTCCTCTTCACGACATCGGATCATTCAGCATTCAGTCGATCACGGGGTCCGGAGCTGGTCAACGCTCCGATTTATCGCTGCGTGCTTCCGGGCTCGTGATCGCCCAGCAATCCCAGTTCCCCCCTGCGGGGCAGCCCTTCCCAGTCGCCCACCGTGCTGACGGCGACAGCGCCAGTAATGACCCCGCGCCGGAGCCGCCCGGCGAGGTCGTCGCCGTCGAGCACTGCGGACAGGTAACCGGCGGTGAAGGCGTCACCGGCTCCCACGGTATCGACGCTGGTGACAGGCAAGGCTTGCGCCTCGAGGCACCCAGCGGCGGTGTAGGCACATGCGCCGTCTGCTCCCCGCTTGACCACGACTTCCCGTACGCCGCGGTCCAGCAGCCCGGCCGCAAGCCGGGCCTCCGCTCCTGAGCTGTGGTTTCCGTCGGCGAGGGCCGGCTCATCGGACGCGAGCAGGTCAAGCTCGTCCGCGGAAGCGATCACGACGTCAACGTATCCGGCGATCGCGCTGAGCGCGGTACGCGCCTGGTGCCGGGTCCAGAGCTTGCTACGGTAATTCACGTCCAAGGAGACCAGGATCCCTTCGCTTGCGGCGCGCCGGGCTGCATACTCCACGGCTTCGAGTGGCCCTGGCCCCAGTGCGGCGGTAACCCCGGTCAGATGCAGGATCCTGGCGCCCGCATCGAGTGCCGGCTGAAGGTCGTCCGATCGAAAAGTGGATCCCGCCGAACCTGCACGGTAGTAAAAAGCACGGCTGACGTCGGCTGTGCGCTGTTCGAGGAACATCACGCCGGTGCTGCGGGCCTGGTCGATCCGGTGCTGTACGCCGACACCTTCGGAGCGCAATTGCCGAAGAATGAACTCGCCGTGCGGATCCGCCCCCAGCACCCCGGCCCAGGTGACCGTGTGGCCGAGGCGCGCCATGCCCACGGCCACGTTGGATTCGGCCCCTGCGGCGTGCATGCTCAGGCTGCCGCCCGCAGAAAGGGGGCCGGGACTCCTGAGGGAGACCATGGTCTCCCCGAACGTCAGAAGGTCGACGGCGGCGCTCAAGGCTGCTCGACCTTGCCGTGGCGCGCGGCAAGGGCCACGAAGGCCCTGGCGCGTTCGCGCAAGGCGTTGAGGTCACCTCCGGACGCCGCGTCTCCGACGAGCGGACTTCCCGGGCCAACTGCGATGGCGCCGGCTTCCCAGAAAGCAGGAGCTTCCTTCAAGCCAACTCCGCCGACGGCGATGAACGGAGTCCGCGGAAACGGGTCCCGGAGTGCTTTGAGGTAGGAGGGGCCGCCGAGCGAGGCCGGGAAGAGCTTCACCGCGGTAGCGCCGCGGGTCATTGCCCCATGGGCTTCGCTGGGGGTCATCGCGCCGGCGAGGACTGGGATCCCGAGGCCGGCACCTGCCTCAATCGATTCGGCCAAGGCCGGGGTGACGATGAACTGGCCACCGGCCGCAGCGACATCGTGCACGTCCCGGGCGGTGAGGACGGTTCCCGCTCCCACGAAGCACGACTCCGGCGCGGAAGCACGGATGCGCGCGATAGCCGCGAGGGCGTCCGGCGTCGTGAGTGCGACCTCGACGTAGGAGAAGCCCTCCTCGATGAGCGCAAGGGCGGTGTCCACCGCTGCCTCTCCGGATGTTCCGCGCACGATCCCCACGAGCCGTGCGTTGCTCAGTCCCTGCAGGAACGAATCTGCAGCCATCTTGGTCACCATTCTGCGAAGGAGCCGTCGGAATGGCGCCACACCGGGCCGCGCCATGCGTGCCCCTGTTTGTCGGCGGCGCGGACAACGGCCTCGTCGATCTCGATCCCGAGGCCCGGCCCGGTCAACCGTTCAATGTGCCCGTCCACGAATTTGAGCGGTGTCTTGTCCACCACGTAGTCCAGGACCTCGGCGCCTTGGTTGTAGTGGATCCCGATGCTCTGCTCCTGGATCAGGAAGTTTGGCGTGGCAAACCCCACTTGCAGGCAGGCCGCCAGCGCCAGCGGGCCCAAAGGGCAATGCGGGGCGAGCTGGACCTCGTACACTTCGGCCAAAGAGGCGATTTTCCGGACTTCCGTGATGCCACCGGCGTGGGAGAGGTCCGGTTGGGCCACGGCGATCCCGGCCTGCAGCGCGGGCAGGAATTCCTGCCTGCTGTAGAGCCGCTCGCCTGTGGAGACCGGCGTCGTGGTGGAAGAGGTGAACTCGCGCAGAAGGTGCGTGTTTTCCGGGACCACCGGCTCCTCGAGGAAGAAGGGGCGGCAGGGTTCCAGGAGGGGTGCCACCCTGCGGGCGTTGGCGAGGCTGAAGCGGCCATGGAAGTCGACCGCGACGTCCCGGTGGTCGCCCAGCACTTCCCGGGCGGCCTCCACTCGCCGGACCACGCCGTCGATCTCTGCCACTGTTGCCACCGGGCCCATCCGGCCGCTGGCGTTCATCTTGACGGCAGTGAGTCCGACTTCGAGTTGCGCGCTGATCTGGTCGGCCACCTCGTTCGGCTCGTCCCCGCCGACCCAGCCGTACATCCTGATCCGGTCACGGACCGGGCCACCGAGCAGCTGGTGCACGGGAGCGTTGAAATGTTTGCCCGCGATGTCCCATAGGGCCTGGTCCAGGCCCGAAACCGCGCTCCCCAGGATCGGACCGCCACGGTAGAACGATCCCTTGGTCATGACCTGCCAGTGGTCCTCGATCCGAAGGGCGTCGTTTCCGATGAGCAACTCGGAGAGTTGCTCGACGGCGGTGCGGACGGTTTCGCTGCGGCCCTCGCAACTGGCCTCTCCCCAACCGACGATTCCGCTGTCGGTTTCGATCCGCACGAACAACCAGCGCGGCGGGACAAGGAACGTTTCGATCTTGCTGATACGCGTCATGCCGGGCCCCTAACCTTTGGTCGCGCCGGCAGTCATGCCGGACACGATGTATTTCTGGGTGAAGAGCGCGATGATCATGATCGGGATGGTGACCACGGTGGCGGCGGCCATGAGCCCGCCCCAATCGATGCTTGCGTAGGAGACGAAGTCAAAGATCGCCACAGGCAGGGTCTTGGTCTTGGAGCCGGAGAGAACCAAGGCGAACATGAAGTTGTTCCACGAGAAGATGAACGACAGGATTCCCGCTGTGGCCATCCCGGCGACCGACAGGGGCAGCGTGATGCGGCGGAAGGCCCCGATCGGCGTCAAACCGTCCACCTGCGCCGACTCTTCGAGTTCAAGGGGCAATGAGTCGAAGTAGCTCATCATGATGTACACGATCAGGGGCAATGCCACGAACATGTGGCTGAGGATCAGCGCTTCGAACCCGCCAACCATCTTCAAATTGGAGAAGACGTAATACCAGGGCACCAGAAGCGAAACTCCCGGGATGACGCGTGCCATCAGGACTACGAGGGCCGAGCGGTGCATGGTGAACCTGCTCATCGCATAAGCGGCAGGAACGCCCAGCACCAGCGACAGCGCCGTGGACACGAAGGCCACGCTAAAGCTGTTCGTAATGAAGACAAAGTAGTTGTTTCGCTGCAGCACGTTGGCATAGTTCTCCACCGTCGGCGAGAACAGGAAAGACTTGCCGGCGTCGTAGATGTCCACGTTGGTCTTGAAGGAGGCCAAAAGCATCCAGAACAGCGGAGCGATCAGGAAAAGGACGACGACGACCAGCGCGACCACACGAAACACCTTGTAGGCGCGTGCGCTGATGGGCTTACGACGACGGGCGGGCACCGCGGGCGCTCCGGTCGAGATGCGGGCTTTGTTCAGGACGGTCATTTGCTTGCCGCTTTCTTGCGCATGGTCAGAAGCCACATCGTGCCGATAATGATCATGAAAAACAGAATCAGAACCGCGGAGGACAGACCGTATTGGTTGTAGTCGAAGCTCAGCCCGTAGGCGTAGACGTTGAGGGTCTCCACCTCATGGAAGGAGCCGCCGCCCTTGCCTTTCGTGGCATAGAGGATGTCAAAGGTCTTCAGGGCGTCGATGCCGCGGAGCAGGACAGCAACGATCATGGTTGGCATCATCAGCGGCAGCGTGACATAGAAGAAGCGCTGGAAGGCGTTGGCACCGTCCATCCGTGCAGCTTCGTCGGGTTCGTCGGACAAGGAAGTCAAGCCGGCAAGAAGGATAAGGACCACCATGGGGGTCCACTGCCACACATCCATGAAGATTGTGGTACCAAGTGCGGTGTCCTGACCTGACAGCCACGGCTGCGGCGGGATGCCGACCAGACCTAAGAGCTGGTTGACCAACCCGATGTTCGGATCCAGGATCAGCCTCCACATCATGCCCACTGCCACAGGGGTGGCTACGAGCGGCAGGAGGATTGCCACCCGGACCCAGCGCTCACCGCGGAACGGCCGCCACAACAGCAAGGCGACGCCCAGGCCCAGCAGAATTTCGCACGCCAGCGCCACGCCCGTGAAGGAAAGTGTGCGTGTGACTGCCGGCCAGAAACGGTCCGTATCGGAGAGGACAGTGGCGTAGTTCTGCAGGCCCACAAACTCAGAAGCGGCCCGGACGGACCCATGCGAGTCCGTCAGGCTAAGGTAGACGGTCCAAGCCAAGGGGAAGACGATCAGCACACCGACAAAGATCATCGCGGGGGCCGCGAAGAGCCATTTCCGATGGCGGTTGGCCCAGCCCGAGAAGTTCTCACGGGCACCGGTGGTCCGGTCCGATCTTCTGGAGGACGCGCTGCGGGGAGCGGTTTGTACAGACATGGTTCACCTAAGGAGTTGAGGGCGAATTCGCGTGTCGGCCGCGGGGGGGGGGGNCTGGAGGACGCGCTGCGGGGAGCGGTTTGTACAGACATGGTTCACCTAAGGAGTTGAGGGCGAATTCGCGTGTCGGCCGCGGCGGGACGGCAACCAAGCCGTCCCGCCGCGGCGGTTGCGTTACTTCTTTTCGCTGTCCAGGAACTTCTGGAAATCGCTGCTGGCCTTGTCGGCTGCAGCTGAAGCGTCGGCTCCCGTGATCGTGGAAACGATCGGAGTGCCCACGATTTCGCGGGCCTTTCCTACCGTGATCACCTCGGGACGGTCGTGCCCAACCCCGGCCTTGGCGCTGCTCGCGATGGCCTCCGCCAGGTCCTTCGGGTACGTCGACGTGCCCGCCGGGTCAGCCCAGACCGAGGAGCGGGCTCCCGGCACGCCGGCCTTCTGTGCGGCCAGGGTGCGTTCCTTGCTCGTTGCCCACTGGATGAATTTCCATGCATTGTCCTGGTTGCTGGACGCCTTATTGACGGCCAAGCCCCACGAAGCGATGTTGTACGGCTTGGAACCTGCGGGGCCGGCGGGCAGGGCGGCGAAGCCCACGTTGTCGGCGACCTTCGACTTGGCCGGGTCTGTCGCGTTCTTGTAGAGCGAATCGGCCTCAGTGTAGAAGGCCGCTTTGCCTTGGGTGAAGACAGCCATGGCTTCCGGCCAGCTCATGTCGGTGCTGACGTTCTTGGGTCCGAAGTTCTTGATGAGACCACCGTAGAAGGCGTAGGCCTTCTTCGCGGCATCGCTTCCCACAGCGGATTTGCCGCTGCCGTCGACGAAATCCCCGCCGAAGCTGTACAGGAAGCTTGAGAACTGGGTGACGGCGGCCGACTTGTTCGTTCGCGCCACAAAGCCTGCCGTGTCAGGCGAGGTTGCGGCGATGGTCTTCGCTGCCGCCTGGAGCTCGTTCATGGTCTTGGGTACCGCGAGACCCGCAGCCTTCAGCAGGTCCTTGCGGTAATAGAGCACTTCGCGCTCGGTGATGATGGGTACACCCACCACTTTCCCGTCGACAGTGCTGGCCTTCACAGGACCGTCTTGGTAATCCTTCCAGTCCCAGCCGGCGTCCTGGGACACTTTGCTGGTCAGGTCGGCAAGATAGCCGTTCTTTGCGAATGCTTTGCCTTCCTGAAGAGGACGGTACATCATGACGTCGATCTCGTCGGTGCCCGCGTTGAGCTTGACGTTGTACTGGTCTGAGAGCTGGTCTTCACCGAGCTGGGTCAGTTCGACCTTGAGCCCTGTGGCCTTCTCGAATTCAGGAATCGAGGCCTTGATCCCCTCGGTCCAGACATGGTTGGCCAGCGTGACCCGAACGGTCCCTGACGCCTTCGTCTCGCCCCCGCCGCTGCCTCCACATGCGGTCAGACCGAGAGACAGGACTGCGGCCACTGCCGCATATTTCACAATTGAACGCCGCTTCATTACGACTCCCCGTTTAGTTTTCAGAGCCGGACAACCTCGTCCAGCCGACTGCAGATGCATCCATACATCTGCTCCGGATGAGAGCTTAGGGAAATAAAGCATACTTAAACAAGGGCTTGCCGTAATTCAGTATGATTTATTTATGAAGACCCCCCATAGCGACCCCACTCCGGACCTGCATACAGTGCTGGTCCAGAACCTGGGACTCGCCATCGCCGAGGGGACCCTCCAGGCGAATTCGGTCCTGCGCCTGGATAGCTTGGAGAAAGAACACAACGTCTCCCGATCCGTGGTCCGGGAAGCCACACGGGTGCTTTGCTCCATGGGCATGTTGGAATCACGGCGGCGCCTTGGCACCGTAGTGCAACCCGAAGAGACCTGGAACCTTTATGACCCGCAGGTCATCCGCTGGCGGCTTGCGTCTTCCAAGAGACTCGACCAGCTGCAAGCGCTCAATGAACTGCGCGGTGCAATCGAGCCGCAAGCCGCGCGGCTAGCCGCCCGGCGCGCCTCACTGGAAGCCGGCAGCGATCTGGTTTCCTTGGCCGCACGGTTGTGGGCCGCAGGCCACGGCGGCAACCAGGACGAGTTCCTGAGGCTGGACATCGAGTTTCACGCCGCAGTTCTGCGCGCCTCGGGAAATCCGATGTTTTCCCAGCTTCACAACCTCGTGAAGGAACTCCTGACCGGGCGCGCGGAGCATGGACTCATGCCCCACTTGCCCCATCACGAGGCCCTTCAACTTCACGTGGACGTGGCGAGCGCCATCCAGCGCGGCGAGGCGGAAAGCGCCCATGCCGCCATGAGCAGGATCGTCGAACAGTTCGTTGAGGAAATGGCCGAAATCTGGTCAAAGCACCACGCTCCCGGTGAGGACAGCTAGGACACCCATCCCAGGGGCACACTAGGACCTGTGGACTGACCACTAGGGACAGACTCAGCTCGGTGGACTGACCATTGTGGACGAACCACTGTGGACTGACCATTGACCAGCAGGCGCGGGTGCGCCTAATATTCAATCCACCTGCAGCGTTCCGTGCAGTGGAAATCTCCTTCCGTTGGTTCTCGAAGTGCAAGCCCTACGATCTGTTGTCTCAGACAAAGGAGTCTCTCGTGACAGCGTTCCACCAGTTAACCGATCCCTTGGGATCATTGGCCCTCGCAGCGGTGCTCGCGGCCCTTCCTCTCATTCTGTTGTTCATCCTCCTCGGCGTTTTCCGGACCAAGGCATGGAAGGCCGCCGTTGCGAGTCTGGCCCTGTCCGTGGTGCTGGCTGTTGCCGTGTGGCGGATGCCCGTCGGCCAAGCCTTGAGCGCCACCGCCGAGGGTGCTTTCTATGGCTTCTTCCCCATCCTGTGGATCCTGATCAACGCCCTCTGGGTCTACCGGCTCACCACGGAAACCCGCTGGTTCGGAGTGCTTGGTGCGACCATCCGGTCGGTCTCGGGCGACCTGCGGATCCTGGCGATCCTGATCGCGTTTTGCTTCGGCGCACTCCTGGAGGCCCTGGCCGGATTCGGCGCACCCGTGGCGATCACCTCTGCCATGCTGATGGCGGCAGGCATGAAGCCCCTCAAGTCCGCTTCGGTATCGCTTCTGGCCAACACCGCGCCCGTCGCCTTCGGCGCGATGGGATCGCCGGTCATCGCTCTGAGCGGTGTCACCGGCATTCCGCTCGGAACCGTCGCCGCCATGGCCGGACGGCAGACGCCGTTCCTCGCCCTCATCGTCCCGCTCCTGCTGGTGTTCATCGTTGACGGCAGGCGCGGCGTTCGCCAAACGTGGCCTGCGGCAGTTGTGGGCGGCACAGTCTTCGCCATCGTCCAATTTGCCACGTCGAACTTCTTCACTGTGGAGCTCACCGACGTCCTGGCGGGCATTGTCGCCATCGCAGCCGTCCTGCTGCTGCTCCGGGTGTGGAAGCCCGCCGCCGCTGAGGTTGCCGACAATGCCGTGGCAGTCGGGGAACCCGCGTCCATCGTGCTGGGCACAGAAGGCGCAGCTGGCAACTCGGGTGCCGGAAGGACGTCGGTCAGGGGCGGGACAGCGCCTGGAATCGGACAGTCCGTACGCCCCGGACAGGGCTCTGCAGCCGAATCCGAGGTTCCTGCCCGCCCGTCACCACGGGAGATCTGGATGGCCATAGCACCATATCTGGTGGTCATCGCCGTCTTCTCCATTTCCCAGATTCCCGCCATCAAGTCCTGGCTGACGGCTGCCGGCGGATTCTCGTTCAACTGGCCCGGGCTCGACGTTGTCGGGACGAACGGCAAGCCGGCCGCATCGCAAATCATGCGGTTCGACCACCTCAAGGCCACCGGCACGCTGCTGCTCATTTCCGGGCTCATTACGCTGGCGCTGTACCGGATCCGCTTCGCGGACGGGATCAAAATCTACGTCAAGACGCTGGGGATGCTGAGGTGGACGATCCTGACCGTGTGTTCTGTACTGGCGCTCTCGTTCGTCATGAACCTTTCGGGCGAGACCGGAACCCTCGGCGTGGCCCTGGCTTCGGCCGGGGGCATCTTCGCCCTCCTCTCCCCGGTCCTGGGCTGGATCGGCGTTGCGCTCACCGGCTCGGACACTTCGGCGAACTCCCTCTTCGGCCAGCTGCAAGTGACCGCAGCCACGCACGCGGGCCTTTCGCCGGTGCTGATGGCCGCGACGAATTCCTCGGCCGGCGTCCTGGGCAAGATGCTCTCGCTGCAGAACCTGGCTGTGGCCGCGGCTGCCGTCGGTATCGACGGGCTGGAAAGCACGCTGTTCCGACGGCTCATCGGCTGGAGCATCGGCCTGCTCGCCCTCCTCACTGTGCTCGTCCTGCTCCAGACCAACGTCCTTTCGTGGATGGTTCCGTGAGAAACGAAATAAGGACCAGTCCCCTGCGCAACAACCCGAAGGACCCCACAATGACAGTGAACACAGCCTCCACCGCCGCAACCGATGCAACTCCGGACTCCTCGCCGGCCGCGGCAGTCCTGGCAGCCCACCCGCAGGCGACCACCGACGCCGAGGCGCGGCGCGCTGCGGCCACCGACCGCTCAGGCTACATCCCCGCCACGCTTCCCGACGGCGTCGTCCTCGCCAGGAGCGTCGACGACGTCGTCGAAGCGCTGCGCCTCGCCCACGCCCACGGTGCGCCCGTGGTCCCGCGTGGAGCAGGCACAGGCCTCGCCGCCGGCGCCAGCGCCCACGCGGGAGAGGTTGTGATCGATGTCTCCGGAATGAACCGCATTCTGGCCATCGATCCCGTGGAGATGACGGCCATCGTCGAACCCGGAGTGCTCAACGCCGAGGTCAACGCCGCGGCAGCCAGGCACGGGCTCTTCTACGCCCCCGATCCCGCCAGCACCGCAATCTGCTCGATCGGCGGGAACATTGCCACGAATGCGGGCGGCATGTGGTGCGCAAAGTACGGCGTCACCCGCGAATCAATACTCGGACTGACTGTGGTCCTCGCGGACGGGCGCATCCTCCGCACCGGCAGGGCAACCATCAAGGGCGTCACCGGCTACGACCTCAACGCCCTCTTCATCGGCTCCGAGGGAACCCTCGGCATTGTGGTCGAGGCCACTCTTCGCCTCCGGCCAAAACCAGTTCGGACGGAGACCCTCGCAGCATACTTTGCCGACATCGAGGCAGCCGGCCGGGCCGCTTCCGCAATCACGGCCGCGCGCATCCAGCCCTCAATCCTGGAACTCATGGACGGCCCCACCCTCGAGGCTGTCGACCAGGCAGAGGGAACCAGGCATCGCGAGCTCGGCGGGGCCTTCCTCCTCGCCCAGACGGACGGCTATGGCGCCCACCTCGAACTTGACGAAATAGCGCAGGCCATTCTTCCGTACGCCACGTCGATCCACCGTGCCGCCGACGCCGGGGAGGCCGAGGCCCTGGTCAAGGCCCGGCGCGACGCGATCCCTTCCTTGGAGAAGCTCGGCCGCGTCTCGATCGGCGACATCGCGGTGCCCCGGAACCGGCTCGCGGAGGCGTTCGCCGGGCTCGAGGACATCGCGGCCAAGACCGGTGTACGGATCTTTAGCGTGGCGCACGCGGCCGACGGCAACCTGCATCCCATGCTCGTCGTCGATCCCCACGAGCCGATCACCGAAGGTCCTGCGAAGGCTGCCCTCGGAGACATGTTCCACCTCGCGCGGCGCCTTGGCGGCACCCTCACCGGGGAACACGGCGTAGGGCTGCTCAAACGGGACTGGGTGGGCGAGGAACTCGGCGAGACCTCCCGCTCGCTCCAGCAGGCAATCAAGGACGTCATCGATCCGAGAGGCATCCTCAACCCGGGCAAGGCCATCTGAAGCGACGGGCCACACAGAATTTCCATCAGCAGCACAACCCCTTTATAAGGAGCAAGAAAGCATGTCATCTCATGTGGAGATCAGTGGACTCACTGTCGATGAAGGGCTTTATGCCTTCGTCAGGGATGAGGCACTCCCCGGCACCGGGATCGAACAGGAGGCTTTTTGGACCGGCGCGGCGGCCCTCGTCGAGGAGTTTTCCCCCCAGGTGCGGGAACTGCTGGAGGTCCGCGACAGGCTGCAGGAGCAGATCGACGCGTTCCACCGTTCCGCACCGGGTCCGGTCGATCCCGGGACATACGAGGCGTTCCTGCGTTCTATTGGCTACCTGGTCGATGAGCCGGAGAACTTTACGATCAGTACGGACGGCGTCGATCCTGAAATAGCCGCCGTGTCGGGGCCCCAGCTGGTGGTCCCGCTGCTGAACGCCCGTTTCGCGGCAAACGCGGCCAACGCCCGGTGGGGTTCGCTGTACGACGCGCTGTACGGCACCGATGTCATCGACGAGGCGGAGGGGCGGGAGCGCACCGGCGCCTACAACCCCGTCCGCGGGGCAGCTGTGGTTGCCCGGGGGCGGCAATTCCTCGACGAACACACGCCCCTGACCGGCGGCTCGCACGCTGATGTCACCGCCTACCGCATTGCCGACGGCGCACTCGTCGCCGAGACGCCGGGCGGGGAACTCCAGCTCGCCGAACCATCCCAGCTCGCGGGCTACCGCGGAACAGCGCAGGAACCGGAAGCCGTGTTGCTCGTGCACCACGGGCTGCACATTGAGATCCAAATCGACCGGAGCCACCCCATCGGCTCCGGCGACGCCGCGGGCGTGAAGGACATCATCCTGGAGTCGGCGGTCACAACCATCATGGACCTTGAGGACTCAGTGGCTGCGGTGGATGCCGAGGACAAGGTCGAAGGCTACCGGAACTGGCTCCAGCTCATGCAGGGCACGCTGACCGCGGATATCGAGAAAGACGGCAAGACCTACACACGCCGACTCAACCCGGACCGCGTCTACACGACCCCCGGCGGCTCCGAGCTGACCCTGCCCGGCCGTTCGATGCTGCTCATCCGCCAGGTCGGTCACCTCATGACCAGCGACGCCATCCTCGACGCGTTCGGCAATCCCGTGCCCGAGGAGATCCTCGATGCCCTCTTCACCGGCCTCGGTTCCGTGCATGACCTGCGCGGCCCGCATGCCGGCGGGAACTCGCGGACGGGATCGGTATACATCGTCAAGCCCAAGATGCACGGCCCTCGCGAGGTCGCAGTGGCCTGCGCCCTGCTCGCGGGCGCCGAATCGGTGCTCGGGCTCGACCCGCTGACCCTCAAAATCGGAATCATGGACGAGGAGCGCCGCACCTCCGCGAACCTCAAAGCGTGCATCTGGGAGGCCCGGGAGCGGGTCGTCTTCATCAACACCGGGTTCCTGGACCGTACCGGCGACGAGATCCACACATCGATGCTCGCGGGCCCCATGGTGCGCAAGGCGGACATGCGCTCCACCAGCTGGATCAAAGCCTACGAGGACGCCAACGTCGACACCGGGCTCGAGTGCGGGTTCCGCGGCCGTGCCCAGATCGGCAAGGGCATGTGGGCCGCGCCGGACAACCTGGCAGACATGCTTGACCAGAAGATCGCGCACCCGCTCGCCGGCGCCAACTGCGCCTGGGTCCCCTCCCCCACCGCGGCCACCTTGCACGCCATCCACTACCACCAGGTCGATGTGGACGCCCAGCAGGAAAAGCTCGGCCGGGAACGCCGCTCCACCCTCCGGCAACTGCTCACCATCCCGATCGGCGACCCCTCCGCATGGGACGCCGAAGCCCGGCGGAACGAGCTGGACAACAACATCCAGAGCACCCTCGGCTACGTCGTACGCTGGGTCAACGCCGGCGTCGGCTGCTCCAAGGTACCCGACATCCACGGCACCGCGCTGATGGAGGACCGGGCCACCTGTCGCATCAGCTCCCAGCACATCTCCAACTGGCTCTTGCACGGGGTCATCACGGCGGATGAGGTGGAGGAGTCGTTGCGCCGCATGGCCGCCGTCGTCGACGAGCAGAACGCCAACGACCCGGACTACCTGCCCATGTCTCCGGCATTCGACACCGAGGCCTTCCTGGCCGCCCGGGAGCTCGTGCTCGAGGGCGTCCGCCAGCCCTCGGGGTACACCGAGCCGATCCTCCACCGGCGCCGCCTGGCGCAGAAGCACACCGACCTTGCAAGGAGCGCATCATGAGCCTGGACCTCGCCACAGCCCAATCCATCGTTGCCGAGGCCCTCTCGGTGGGACAACAGGACGGCTTCAAGCCGCTGACCGTCGTCGTGCTCGATTCCGGCGGCCACCTGATCGCTGCCGCACGGCAGGACGGCGCCTCGAACAACCGCTTCGAAATCGCCCACGGCAAGGCATACGGGGCCCTCGCGCTCGGCATGGGCTCCCGGGCCCTCATGGAGCGGGCCGAGCAACAGGCCTACTTTATCTCCGCCGCAACCGCCGCCCTCGGCGGCCGCCTCATCCCGGTCCCCGGCGGGGTCCTGGTCCGCGGCAACGACGGCGGCCTTCTGGGCGCCGTTGGCATCAGCGGCGACAGCTCCGACAACGACGAGACTGCCGCGTCAAAGGCCATTCAAACGGCAGGCCTCACAGCCCAGGTAGCCTGACCCGAACAGGCGCAGCAAAAAGTTCCGGCCCCTGAGACTGAGTCTCAGGGGCCGGATCGTTTTGTGCCGGGGCGGTCCGGCCGTCGTGGTGTCAGACGGCTCGGCCGTAGAACCAGTCGATGTGCTCACGGACGAGACGGGCTGCCAGGGCTCCGTCGCGCGCCTCGACAGCCTCGAAGATGCGATGGTGGTGCGCACGGAGGACCTGGGCAACCTCCTCCCAGGATCCTTGCCGGGCCGCGGCGTCGCTGATGTAGTCGCGGATCGCCTCACGCATCGACTCCATCATGGTGCTCACCACGACGTTGCCGGCCAACGCGCTCAGGGCAACGTGGAATTGGGAATCGAGAAGAGTGAAGATCTCCGAGGGCAGGCCCTCGTCGTCCATCGCCTCGAGCAGCCGGCGTGCGTCATCGATTTGTTCAAGTGTCCAGGGCGCGGCGGCGGCGTGCTCCAACGCCCACGTCTCAGTCATGATCCGGGCCTCGACAACGTCCTTGAGAGGGAGCTGATGGCTCGCCACGTGCATGCGCAATGCTCCACCCAAGGCCGAAGACGGGTTGGAGACTACGATCGTTCCCGAGTTGGGCCCGGAGCCCGTCGCGGAGCGCACGACGCCCATGACCTCGAGCGACCGGATGGCATGCCGCACCGAGGCGCGCGAGATGCCGAACTGCTCTGCAAGGGCACGCTCGCCGGGGAGCCTGTCGCCAAGCTTGATAGCCCCGGAGCGGAGACTTTCCTCTACATGGCGCAACACGGCATCGTACGCGCGGGTGGCGGTTGATTCAGACATAGACCAATCATGCCGCAGCCGGACCCGAACACCGCCCTACCTGGCGATGAGGACGTCGAGTCGGCGTGGTCCGTGCACACCCTCGACCCGTTCGAGTTCGATGTCGCTGGTGGCGCTCGGTCCGCTGATCATGGTGAGCGGCCGGGTTCCGTCGATGCGGCGCAGCGCCTCGGGAAGTATGCCGGCAATATCGGCGACGTTGACGACGCAGATGTGGTGGTCCGGGACGAGGCTGATGGCCCGGCGGCCTTGGTCGGGGCTGGCATCCAGGATGATGGTCCCCGTTTCGGCGACGGCGACGGCGCTACCGGTCACGACGGCGTCGATGCTGTCCAACTCTGCCAATGACAGCGGGGCGGAGATGGAATCGACGTGGCGGCGCCCGCCGTCGAGACCGGCGAGCCACCCGGCGTCGAACCCTGCGGGCACAACATAGCTGCGCGCGTCGGCGAGCAGTTCCGCGATCCGCTCGGGCACCTCCGCCGCTTCCACCACGGAGACCTGGGCCTTGTAATCGACAAGGCGGTCCACCAGCATCTCGATGAGGGCCTCCTCGCCCAAGCCGGATGCCGCCCGGTAATCCCTCGGGATGGGAGGGGCTACGGGCGCGTCCCGCAGTGCGGAGCGGATCCGGCCGAGGATGTCTTCGCGTGCGCTCATGCCTGGTCTTCCTTTTGCTGTGTCGGCGCTGGGGCCTCTTTGACGTCCGGGCTTCGGTGTTCCTTTGCCCACCAACTACGGAAGGACTGCGCAGGGGGCGCAGGAATGTCCCTGCTTTGGGTCCATCCGGCGGCGATGCCGGGCAGCTTGGTGATTTTTTTGTCCGGTCCGGCAGCCAGCCTGCCGATCGGGAGGCCTTTTTCGATCAATCCGAGCCGTTTGCCGGAAGACAACGCCCAGGACGCCGCCTTCATGCCGGCATCCATCTGGCTGGGCACCTTCTTCATGCCTCGCTTACTGTCCACGTCGACGCTGCGCAGGTGCACCAGGATGTCCGGGATGTTGATTTTCACCGGGCAGGCATCGAAGCAGGCACCACACAGTGAGGAGGCGTAAGGCAGCGAACTGTTCTCCTCCGACTGGATACCGGTCAGCAACGGGGAGAGAATGGCGCCGATCGGCCCGGGGTAGGTGGAGCCGTAGGCGTGGCCGCCGGTCCGCTCGTAGACCGGGCAGACGTTCATGCAGGCGCTGCAACGGATGCAGTGCAGCGCCGACCTGCCCATTTCGTCAGCAAGCGCGGCGCTGCGTCCGTTGTCGAGCAACACCAGGTGCACGTTTTGCGGCCCGTCGCCCTCGGTGACACCGGTCCACAGCGAAGTGTAGGGGTTCATCCGTTCCCCGGTGGAGGAGCGCGGGAGCAGCTGCATGAACACCTCGAGGTCCTGCCAGGTCGGCAAAAGCTTCTCCACGCCCATCACGGTGATCAGGGTGTCCGGCAGTGTCAGGCACATCCTGCCATTGCCTTCGGATTCGACGACGGCCAGCGTACCGGAGTCGGCCAGCGCGAAGTTGGCGCCTGATACGGCCACCTTGGCGTTGAGGAACTTTCGGCGCAGATGTGCGCGGGCCGCCATCGCCAGCATCGCCGGGTCGTCGGTGAGCGCGGGGTCCGCGCCCGGCATTTCGCGAAGGAAAATATCACGGATTTCGGTGCGGTTTTTGTGGATCGCGGGGACCAGGATGTGGCTGGGCTTATCGTGGTCCAACTGCACGATCAGCTCGGCCAAATCTGTTTCGAACGCTGAGATTCCCTGCTCTTCGAGGTACTCGTTGAGCCCGATTTCCTGGGTCGCCATGGACTTTACTTTGACCACTTCGGTCTCGCCGGTCTCCCGGATCAGGCGGGTCACGATGTCGTTTGCCTCATCAGCATCGCGCGCCCAGTGGATCACTCCCCCGCGCGCAGTGAACTTCTCCTCGAACTGTTCAAGAAGTTCCGGAAGCCTGGCCATCACGGATTCCTTGATGGCGGAGCCGGCATCGCGAAGTTGTTCCCAGTCGGGCAGTTCGGAGACCACCTTGAGCCTCTTGTCGCGGATGGTGTGGGTGGCGTGGCCGAGGTTGGCACGAAGTTGGCCGTTGCCGAGCTCGTGCCGGGCCGCCTTGGCGAAGGATTCGGTAGCGTGCAGGTTGCCTGAGCCGAAGACCGGCAGGGAGGGCATGCCCAGGAAGGTGCTCATCGTGTTGCCTTTCCGGTGGTGACGCGCACATCGCCGACGACGGACGCGGGCGAGTCCACGGTGCTGGCAAGGATTTCAGCCAGGTGAAGGGTGGTGACCGCGCTGCCTTGCCGTGAGAGGCCGCCGCCGATGTGCATCAGGCAGGACGCGTCGCCGCCCGTACACAGCGCAGCGCCCGTGGCGGCGATGCTCGCGGTCTTATCGGCGAGCATCGCCGAAGATACGTCGGCGTTCTTCATCGAGAACGTGCCGCCGAAGCCGCAGCACTGGTCGGCCTCCGGGAGTTCAGCCAGGTCGATTCCCGTCACGCTGCGCAGCAGCCGTGACTGGCGGTCGCCGAGGCGCAGGAGGCGCATCCCGTGACAGCTGGGGTGGTAGGTGACCCGGTGCGGAAAATAGGAGCCCAGCTGCGCGCCGGCGTCGGTGACGCCAAGTACGTCGACCAGCAGCTCGGACAGCTCATAGGTCCGGGAGCCGACGGCGGCGGCCCGGGCTTCCAGAGCCGTGTCACCGCAGGAACGCGCGACCATCGGGTGCTGATGCTTGACCGAGGCGACACATGACCCGGACGGCGCGACGGCGACGTCATAGTCGTCGCTGCTGAAGGCCTCCACATGATTGGCGACGACTGGAAGGGCTTCCTTGAGATAGCCGCTGTTGACGTGCATCTGACCACAGCAGGCCTGGGCCGGGGGGAACACAACCTCGTGCCCCAGCCGCTCGAGGATGCTGACGGTGGCCTGCGCCGTGCGCGGATACATCGCGTCAACGATGCAGGTGGCGAACAATGCGATTCTCATGGGAGCCTTTCGGGCGTTCGAGCTGTGTGGTCTGACCATAGTAGCGCAGGTCAAAGCGCCTGTCTCCGGCTTGTCGTTTAGTGAGCCTGTTCACAGGTGCCGTGAGATGTGCGCTACACTCTTATGGTCCGACCACAGTGGTCCGACCACAATCTGTCTCTCAGCGTAGAGGAACTCCATGGAGCACTTCACCCCCAGCACCAATCCGGTGCTCAACAGTGTGGCCTGGTCTGCCATAACAGGCCTGCTGCCCCTGCTGACCTTTTTCGTCCTGCTCGCCGTCGTGAAGACGAAGGCCCACGTGGCCGGGGCCTTCGCGCTGCTCGCGGCCCTGGTCGTCGGGATCACCGCTTTCCACATGCCGCCCGTACTGGCAATCCTTTCGGCAACCCAGGGCGGCGTGTTCGGCGCCTTCCCAGTGCTCTGGATCGTCATCATGGCCGTCTGGCTCTATCAGGTAACCGTCCTGAGCGGCCGGTTCGAAGACCTGCGCCGCGTTTTTGACAAGATCGGCGGCGGCGATACCCGCCTTCAGGCCGTGCTGGTTGCGTTCTGCTTCGGCGGCCTCCTTGAGGCCCTCGCCGGGTTCGGTGCCCCCGTCGCAATTACCGCCACGATGCTGCTCGCCCTGGGACTTCCGCCGCTGCGTGCCGCAGCCGCAGTGCTGGTGGCCAACACCGCGCCTGTCGCATTCGGTGCGATGGCCATTCCGATCACCACCGCCGCGGGGCTGACCGGGCTTCACGCCACCGACATCGCCTCCATCATCGGCCGGCAGGCGCCGCTGCTTGCAACCTTCGTGCCTCTGGTCCTGCTCTACATCATCGACGGCCGCCGGGGCATCAAGGACTGCTGGCCAGCCGCGCTCGTGGTCGGCGGGTCCTTTGCCGTTGCGCAGTTCCTGTGCTCCAACTACTTCTCCTACGAGCTCACGGACATCTTGGCCTCGCTCGTTGGCCTCGGGGCGGCGGTCGTGTTCTTCCGCGTGTGGAAGCCGAAGGGCAGCGAGGCTGCCCGCGAGCGGCTCGGCGCGCGCGCCAAGGCAACCGCCGGGGGAACCGAAGTCCGCTCCCACGGTCCGGTAAACTCTGGCACGGGCGGTGTCGCGACAGCCGAAAGGACCGTCGAGGACAGCCTCACGCCGTCACGCACCTGGCTGGCCCTGTTCCCGTACTTCCTTGTGATCGTGGTGTTCGGCATCGCCAAACTGTGGAACATCGGCGTCGACCTCCCCGCGTTCCTGGCCTCCACCGATATCAAGATCCCGTGGCCCATCCTGCATGACGCCCTGGTCAGCGCCGACGGCAAACCCATTTCGTCCACCACGTACGTCTTCCAGTGGCTGTCGAGCCCCGGCACGCTGCTGCTCATCACCGGGCTCATCGTCGCGTTCGTATACTCCAAGTTCGACGACGGCGGCCGCTTCCGCCTCAGCGTCGCCGATGCGCTGACGGAGATCGGGAGGACGATCTTCAAAATGCGCTGGGCCGGGCTGACCATCATCACAGTGCTTGCGCTCGCTTACGTCATGAACAACTCCGGCCAGACCGTCTCGATCGGCACCTGGTTGGCTGGCACCGGAAGCTTCTTCGCCTTCCTCTCCCCTGTTCTCGGCTGGCTGGGCACGGCCGTCACTGGTTCGGACACGTCTGCCAACGCCCTGTTCGCCAAACTGCAACAGACCGCGGGCATGAAGGCCGGCATCAATCCAAACCTCTTGGTTGCCGCCAATACCTCCGGCGGCGTGGTTGGCAAGCTGATTAGCCCGCAGAACCTCGCCATCGCGGCGAGCGCCGTCGACTTGGACGGCAAGGAATCAGTGATTCTGCGCAAGGTTGTCGGCTGGAGCGTCGCTCTGTTGCTGGTGCTCTGCACTATTGTTTTCCTCCAGTCCACCCCCTTCCTGGGCTGGATGCTGCCCTAGCATCCTGTCCTAAGCAACGTTGGAGTGCGGGGCGCGATGCGTCCCGCACTCCCCCACGAACCACGGAGCACCAATGACAGCCGCGGCCGCCACATCTTCCCTGATCAACCGACTAAACCTGGACACAGTCAGCACAAGGGACCTTGACCGCAGGGCCAAGGCCCACGATGCCTCCCACTACTTGCTGATCCCGCACGGCGTCGCCACCCCGCGCAACGCCGAGGACGTCGGACAGCTGCTGCGGCGCAGCCGTGAGCTCAATATCCCCGCCACTTTCCGTTCCGGCGGGACAAGCCTCTCGGGACAGGCGCTCAGCGACAGCTTGTTGATCGACACCCGCCAGCACTTCCGCGGCATCGAGGTCCTCGACGGCGGCGCACGCGTACGCGTGCAGCCCGGTGCCACCATTCGCAGCGTCAATGCCCGGCTTGCCCCCTTCGGACGCAAACTCGGTCCGGACCCCGCGAGCGAGATCGCGTGCACCGTGGGCGGCGTGATCGCCAACAACTCCTCCGGGATGGCCTGCGGCACGGAGTTCAATACCTACCGCACCCTGGAATCGATGGTGCTGATCCTGCCATCAGGCACTGTTATTGATACCGCCCGCGCCGATGCCGACGCCCGCCTGCGGGAGCTGGAACCAGAACTCCATGAAGGCTTGCTGCGGCTGCGCCGCCGGGTGGCCGGGAACGCGGAATCGGTACGGACTATCACCTCACTCTTCTCAATGAAGAACACCATGGGTTACGGGCTGAACTCCTTCCTGGATTACGAGCGTGCCGTCGACATCCTCATGCACCTGATGATCGGCAGCGAAGGCACCCTCGGCTTCGTAGCCCAAGCTGTCTTCCGGACCGTCGAAGTCAAGCCCGCTGTAGCCACCGGACTGCTCGTGTTCAACACACTCGCCTCGGCAACCACAGCGCTGCCCGAACTGGTTGCCTCCGGCCTGGCGACCATTGAACTGATGGATGCTGCCGCGCTGAAGGTCGCACAGCTCGCCCCCGACGCCCCGGCGTCCATCCGCTCCCTCCCAGTCACGGGGCATACCGCCCTGCTCGTGGAGCACCAGGGCGCCGACACAACGGAGCTGTCCTTTAAACGGCAGGCCTCCCAGCCGCTGTTCGAGTCGCTCGACCTGGCCTCGCCATTTGCCATGACCTCAGACCCGAAAACCCGTGCCGCGCTCTGGCATGTGCGCAAGGGCTTGTACACCACCGTGGCGGGCGCGCGTCCATCCGGGACCAACGCCCTCCTCGAAGACATCGTGGTCCCGGTGCCCGCACTTGCCCACACCTGCAGCGAACTGACCCGGCTCTTCGCCGAGCACCGCTACGAAGAGTCGGTCATCTTTGGGCATGCCAAGGACGGCAACGTCCATTTCATGCTCAACGAACGCTTCGACGATCCTGCCCAGCTGCTCCGGTACCAGGCGTTTACGGACGACATGGTGGACCTGGTGCTCGGTGCTGGCGGCTCGCTGAAAGCCGAGCACGGCACCGGTCGGATCATGGCCCCGTTTGTGCGCCGCCAGTACGGGGACGAGCTCTATTCAGTCATGCGTGAGATCAAGCAGCTGATCGATCCGGCCCATCTTCTCAATCCCGGCGTGCTGCTCGCGGAGGAACCCCTCTCCTATATGGAGAACCTCAAGGTGGCCCCGACGGTGGAAGAAGAAGTGGATCGCTGCGTCGAATGTGGCTACTGCGAACCGGTGTGCCCCAGTAAGGACATCACCCTGACCCCCCGCCAGCGCATTGTGCTGCGCCGCGAGATCGCCGCCGCTGAAGAGCGCGGCGACCGGACGCTGGTCGAGCAACTACGCAAGGACTACGACTATGACGGCGTACAGACCTGCGCGGCCGACGGAATGTGCGTCACAGCCTGTCCGGTGCTGATCAACACCGGCGACCTCGTACGCCGATTGAGGAAGGAGAACGCCAACCCGGCGGCAGAGGCGGTCTGGAAGACCGCCGCCGGGCACTGGGACTCGGTCGCACAGGGCGGCGCCGTCGCGCTGAGCATAGCTAAAGCCGTGCCTACTCCCCTGGTCAAAGCCGCGACAACCGTGGGCAGGGCGGTGCTGGGAACCGAGACCGTCCCGGCCTACGACGGCGTGCTGCCGGCCGGCGGTTCGAGGCGCAAGCCCCGGCGGGACAAGGACAGCGCCGCTGTCTTCTTTCCAGCCTGCATAGGAACAATGTTCGGCCCCGCCGGCCCAGGCAAGGGCTCAATCCAGGCCTTCCTCGACCTGTGCGAGCGGACAGGAGTGGGTCTGACCATTCCGGAGGACATCGGCAGCCTGTGCTGCGGCACTCCCTGGAAGTCAAAAGGATTCTCCAAGGGCTATGCGGACATGTCCGCCAAAGTGCTCGAAAGCCTCTATGAGGCCAGTGGCGGCGGGACGCTGCCCATTGTGTGCGACGCCGCGTCCTGCACCGAAGGCCTGGAGACCATGAAGCGGCTCGCCCGTGAGGACGAAAGGTATGCCCGGCTCGTATTCGTGGATTCAGTGGAGTTTGTGCACGCCGCTGTTCTGCCCGGACTGAAGGTCGAGAGGAAAATGACGTCAATTGCGTTGCACCCGACCTGCTCGTCCACACAGCTCGGCACGAACAGCGCATTGAATGACCTCGCCGCGTCCGTTGCCGACGAAGTCTTTGTGCCCGCGAGCTGGGGTTGCTGCGCCTTCGCCGGCGACCGCGGCCTGCTCCACCCGGAACTGACCGCATCGGCCACGGACAAACAGGCCAAGGAGATCAACGAGCGCGAGTTCGACGCCTATGCCTCAACCAACCGGACCTGCGAGCTCGGCATGTCCAAGGCCACCGGCAAAACCTACCGGCACATACTGGAACTCCTCGAGGAGGCAACCCGCCCCTGAATAAGCCAGGCATGAACCGCGGTGAGCCGTTTGAGGGCCGGGTTGAGACCCTGGCGGAGGCGATACACTTTGCGTGTGCAGATTCGGCTGGCTGAGCCGCTCATCGCGCTGTCGGGCATTGGCGATTTGGGCCGAGAGCGCAAGACGGGCGCTGCGGCTCGTAGCTGTTTCATCGCCTGCCGGCTTGCCCGCGCCATGGGTTTGCCGGACCCGGATGTTCAGGACGTGTTCTATACGGCACTCCTGCAGCACGTCGGGTGCGTGGGTTACGCACAGGAAACCGCCGCCATCTTTTCAGGTCGCGACATAGAAATGAATCGGGTCGGTTCGCTGACTGATTTCGCTGATCCGGCTGACTTCTTCAACACGTTCATACCTGAGCTCACTGCGGGCACCGACATTCTCACGAAGATACGATTGATCGCCGCCGCATTGACCCAGGCACCGAAGCTGGGGCCTACAATCCACCGCGCGTCGTGCGAGATCGCATCGGTCACGGCCCAGCGGATCGGGCTTGGACCAGGGGTTGTTGTCGCACTGCGGAACGTCGAGGAGTGGTACGACGGCAAAGGCGGCTATCAGGGCGTCTCCGGGACTGATATCCCCGTCGTGGCCCGGATTGTTCTCACGGCGATGACCGCGATGACCTTTCACGAACTCGGAGGTGCCGACGCTGCGCAGAGGGTGGTTACACAGCGGGCGGGCAAGCAGCTTGATCCCGCGACGGCCGTGGCCTTCGCGGTTCATGGTCGGGAGATCCTCAACGCCCTGGACGCCGCGGATGTCGAGTCCGAGCTGGTTGCAGAGGAACCTGAGCCCTTCGTACATGTTGACGATGACCGGCTGGACGAGATCGCGCTGGCGTTTGGCCAGATCGTCGACCTCAAGACGCCGGCAGCATACGGCACCTCACGTTCTGCTTTTGACCTGGCGGATCGTGCTGCGACCGTGATGGGCTTTGACCGAAGGGAGGTAGGCCGCATCCGGCGTGCAGCCGCTCTGCGCGACATCGGGAAGGCTGCGGTGTCGAACCGGGTCTTGGCGAAGCCTGCCGCCTTGAACCGGAGCGAGGAGGACGAGTACGAGCTGCACGCTCTCCATACCCAGCGCGTGCTTGCCCGCGCAACCGATCTTTCCGCCGAAGCCGAATTGGCCTCGGTTCACCACGAACGAGAGGACGGATCGGGCTACTTCAGGGGCCTTCGCGGGGAGAGCATAGCCCAGGGTGGCAAACTGATCGCGGCGGTCGATGCGTATCTCGAGGGGACGCACCCTCGTGTCGGCGAACCCCTGCCGCCGCAGGCTGCATGTCAGCAACTCCAGCAACTCGCCGGCCGGGGCGCATTGGATTCCGAAGCGACCCGGGCAGTCGTGGTTGCGGTGACCGGCGCCGAGGTACCGGTGCGGCGTGACTGGCCTGCAGCTCTCACGGAGCGTCAGGTGGAAGTCCTTCGGCACATCGCGAGAGGGCTCAGCAACAAGCAGATCGCCGCGGCCCTGGTGGTGTCACCCCGCACTGCTGAACACCATGTGCAGGATATCTACCAGAAAATCGGAGTCTCCAGCCGCGCAGCTGCCACGCTTTTCGCGATGCAGCATCGCCTCTTGTGACGCACCGCGCAACAAGACTGGTAGTTCTACCGATGCGGACCCATCGGCTCGCCGACGAAGCTGGACTCATCAGCACAAACAGAGGAGCCAGCCATGAAGACCCAGGAACACAGTGTCACCCGCACCCCAGCCATCGACTTGTATTGCGAAGTTCGCGGCGAAGGACCCGCCGTCGTCCTGATTCCGGGCGCGACCGGCGACGCAGGGCATTTCACGAAGTCTGCCGACATTCTCAGCGACGAATTCACAGTCATTACCTACGATCGCCGGGGCAACTCCCGCAGTACCCAGGGAGCCGACAACGACGATGTCGCGACAATCCGCGCGCAAGCCGACGACGCAGCCTCACTCATCGCCGCATGTGGACTGGACCGGGCCGTCGTGTTCGGCACGAGCGGCGGAGCGATCATCACTTTGGAGCTCATCACCCGGCACCCGGATGTGGTGCGTGGTGCGGTGGTCCACGAACCTCCGCTCATCAGCCTTTTGCCACAGCAAGATGGACCGGATCCTCTTGAGGACGTGTTCAAGCTTGCCGCGGCCGATCCCCGGGCCGCGCTCGAGGTTTTCATCAAACTCAACTCCAGCCCGACCGCTCTCGACGGACTCGATGCTGCCACCCGTGACCGGATGTTCAACAACGCCGAACAGCTGTTCAGCAAGGAAGTGAAGAGCTTCCTCACCTACCAGCCGAACGCCGACGCCCTCCGGCGGTCAATGGTTCCGCTCACCCTGCTACGCAGCGCAAACGGGCTGCCCTTCGCGCCGGTGACCAACGGCTGGCTCGAGTCAAACCTCGGCCTCGAAGAGAAGATCATCGGCGGCCACCACGCCCCGTACTTTGATACGGCCAAGACCTTCGCGGAAGAACTCCGGCCCTACCTCCGGGCTCTGATCTAGAACAAGAGCGGGGCTTCCTTCACTTCTCCCTCCCCTGGACGGACAGGTTTATGCTTTGAGGGAGGTGGTCCCTATGCCGCAGACGATGATCGAGGACGGTCGCCGGTTCTATGCTGAGCAGGCCTGGATGGCTGCGCTGCAGGCGTTCGAACGAGCGGACCGTGATGTTCCGATCCCGGCCTCCGATATTTTAGTGTGGGCGTTCAGCGCATTCCTGGTCGGCCACGAGCAGCGGAGCCTGGAACTGCTGGCCCGGGCGTTCCGGGGCTTCCTCGAGGCGGGCGACTCCGCATCGGCGGCCCGTGCGGCTTTTTGGCTCGCCTTCGCCCATGAGGCGCACGGTGACCCGGCACGGGCTGAGGCATGGGGTCGGCGGCTCGCCACGATTGTCGAGGATGCCGGGCTCGATCCCGAGCGGGCCTTGGTGTACTCGGGGCTGGGGCATGTAGCTCTTTCATCCTCTGAGCCGGTCCAGATCGAGCGCGCCCTAGAGCTCTCACGCCGGGCCATCGAGATCGCCCGGCCCGCCGGGGACACGGACACGGCAGTACTGTCCCGTCTGAGTGCCGGGTGGGCTCTCTTGCGCCTCGGGCGGAGGGCTGCCGGCTTGGCCGAGCTGGATGAGGCCATGGCCATGGTGAACTGCGGGGACGTCCCGACCCCTCTGGTCAACGGGGTTGCCTATTGTTCGGTCATATCCGCGTCCTTGCGGACCCTGGATGTCGCCCGGGCGCGGGAGTGGACCACGGCGGCGTCGGAGTGGTGCGCCGGGCATCCGGAGCTCGTGCCGTTCCGGGGCGAGTGCCTCGTGCACCGGTCCGTGGTCAAGATGCTCGACGGCGACTGGGCGGGTGCACTGACCGAGGCCGTGCGCGCAGGCGAGCGGGTGAGGGCGGTGGACGTGGGGCCGGCTTACTACCAGCTGGGAGAGCTCCACCGGTTGGCGGGACGCTTCACCGCGGCCGAGGAGGCGTACCGCCTGGCAAACTCCGCGGGCCGCAGGCCGGAGCCGGGACTCATGCTGCTCAGGCTCGCCCAGGGCCGCACGGACGCGGCCGTCCTCTCGGCCCGACGGCTTGAGCGCGAGACAGTGGGCGAGGCCGGGCGTTTGGAGTTCCTCCCGGCATATGTGGAGGTCATGGCGGCCGCGAGCGCCCCTGACGAGGCCCGGTCGGGTGCCGAGGAACTCGTCAGCCTCGTCCAGGCAAGCCCCTCGGCCGTGTTGTCCGCACGGGCGCTCACCGCCGTCGGGACCGCGCGCTTCGCTGCAGGGGACGCCGTTGACGCTGCCGCGAGCCTGCGGGATGCGTCCATCCGGTGGCACGAGCTGGGCCTGCCATATTCGGAGGCGAGATCACGGGCGGAACTCGGGAGGTGCTACGCGGCCCTTGGGGATGACGAGGCCGCGTCCTTGGAGTTCGAGGCCGCCCGCGCGGCCTTCGAACGGCTGGGCGCCGCGCCCGATCTGGCTGCACTCCCGGGCATCGCGCCGTCCCCGTCCGGGCCGCTCACCGCCCGGGAGGTGGACGTCATCCGTCTCGTGGCCAAGGGGCTCACGAACCGTGCCGTCGCCGAGGAACTCGTGTTGAGCGAGAAGACGATCGCACGGCACCTCGCGAACGTCTACAGCAAGCTCGGCATCGCCTCCCGGGCCGCCGCCACAGCCTACGCGTACGACCACGGGCTGATCTGACGCCTTCCCGCCCTGCACAAAATGACCCATCCGCCCGTCGTCGTGGTTGCATCATCCGCCCGAAGCGCTCCCCGGACGGGTTCGCTTACCGTCGTAGCAGAAGCCCGCAAAGGGCGGGCCCTGGAACACTCGGAGGGCATCATGGCAGGCATCCAGCCCGTCGCGCCGGCGTCGGCAACGACGGGAAGCAGGACCGTTGAAACGGTGATCGTGGGCGGCGGGCAGGCCGGGCTCGCGACCGCCTACTGGCTTACCCGGGCGGGCCGGGAGTGCGTCGTCCTCGAGGCCCGCGCCCGGGTCGGGAACCAGTGGCGTGAACGGTATGACTCGTTGCGGCTCTTCACGCCCGCACGAGCCGACGGCCTTCCCGGGACACCGTTCCCGGGACGGAAATCGGCCTGGCCGACCGGCAGGGAACTCGCCGACTATCTGGAAAACTATGCGGCCACCCTTGGGGCGGTGGTCCGCACCGGGGTGCGCGTGGTCGAGGTCGATATTGCCGAGGGCGGCGGCTTCGTGCTCTCCACGACCGACGGCGCCCTCCGGTCCCGGAACGTCGTCCTTGCAGCCGGCAGCGATTCGTCGCCGAAGATCCCCGAAGTAGCGGCCCAGCTCGATCCGGGTATCCGGCAGCTTCATTCAAGCCAGTACCGCAACCCCGCACAACTTCTGCCGGGACCGGTCCTCGTGGTTGGTGCCAGCCAGTCCGGCGCCGACCTCGCACTCGAAGCGGCCCAGGCAGGCCACGAAACCTGGCTTTCGGGGCGGAACCACGGAGAGATCCCGGTGGACGAGCGCCTCGCAGCTCCGGTCTTCTGGTTCGCCTCAAACCATCTCCTCACTCTCCGCACCCCGATTGGACGCAAGCTGCGTCCCGCGATCAGGCGCGGCGGATCGCCACTCATCCGGACCAAACGCGCCGACTTGGATGGCGCCGGGGTGCAGCGCACGACTGCACGGACAGTGGGCTCGCAGGACGGTCGCCCGGTCCTTGAGGACGGCACGGTGCTTGACGTCGCCAATGTCCTCTGGTGCACCGGCTACCGCCCGGACTACTCCTTCGTCCGTCCCGCCGTCGTCGGGCCCGACGGGTACCCCGCGGAGACCGAGGGCGCGGCCGACGGCGTTCCGGGCCTGTTCTACGTAGGCCTCATCTTCCAGCGCGGCTTCTACTCGCACTTGGTCGGCGGAGTGGGGCGGGACGCACGGTTCGTTGCCGACCGCATCGCCGCCCGCTCCCCCTCCGGCTATCCAGTGGCCGCCCAAGGCCAGTAAGCACCGCCGGGACAGGCGGCCCGAAGTTCGTGCCGAGGGCCGCTCATCCAGCGGCCCTGTTGCCGGGGACGCCCGACCTCCAGCCTTCGTTGTGGAGTCGTTCGAACCCGTCCAGGAGCACGTCCAGGGCGAATTCGAACTCTGACTGGTCATCGCAACCCTGACCAACTGACGACGCGTCGTCGTGTGCCCCGACAGTGGCGATGGCGACGATGTGCGGAAACCTTTCGGCAGCCTGGCGGAACATGGCCGCCCGCATCCCGGGATCAGCGGGCGGTTGTGGAGTGGGAAACACCTCTTGGGTGAATCCCCACATTCTGCTGCCGAGGGCGTGCATCACGTGATGGGTGAGGTCGGCCGAAAGGCCGCCCGCCAGGAACATGCCAATGAGGGAGTTCATGTAATCCAGCACGACCGGCGGAGCCTGAGTGCGCGACTCGATCACCCGCGGGGCCCAGGAGTGGCGTAGCAGCGCCTGCCGGGCCGAGAGGATCCGGTGCCGAACAGCATTTTTCCAGTCGGGACCGGGAAGGGGTGGATCGACCTCGGCAACGATGACGCTGACCATGCCGTCGAGCAGTTCCTCTTTGTTAGCCACATGTTTGTACAACGCCATAGGAGCCACGCCCAGTTCTTGGGCCAGCTTGCGCATGCTCAGCGATTCGATGCCGATGTCGTCGGCCAAGGCCACTGCGGCGCGCAGCACGCGCTCGCGATTGAGCGGGGCCCGACGCGGCACAGCCGCCCCATTTTCACTCCTTGACATGGCGTACAGCGTACACCTACGATCGGGGCGGTTGAAGGTGTACGCCGTACACCAACTACGCCTGGAGGCCCACATGACCACGACAATGAAACCAGCCCGCATGGGCTCACTGCGCAAGACCGCCCTTGTGGCGGGCGCGCTCTATCTGGCTACCTTCGTTTCAATTCCGACCCTCTCCCTCTACGGTCCGATCCATGGCCGCGGCTACATCGCCGGCCCCGGGCCCGACACGGGCGCGATCTGGGGCGGCATCCTGGAGATGATCGTGGCCTTCGCCTGCATTGGCACGGCGGTGGTGCTCTACCCCGTGCTCAAGGGGCAGAACCAAGCGGTCGCGCTCGGCTTTCTCGCCGCGCGGGTGCTGGAGGCCGCCACGATCGTCGTCGGCGTCGCAGGCCTCCTGACGGTCGTCAGCCTGCGGCAGGCCGGAGCCGGAGCAGACGCGGTGGTGACCGGCCAAGCGCTGGTCGCCCTCTACGACCGGATGTTCCTGCTCGGCCAAAGCCTGCTCCCGGCGGCAAACGCCCTGCTGCTGGGCTCCGTGCTCTACCGGACACGCTTGGTACCGCGGATTCTTCCCGTGCTCGGATTCATCGGAGCTCCCCTGCTCCTCGCCTCCACCGCCGCGACGATGTTCGGGATCCTCGACCGGGTCTCCCCGTTGTCAGGAATCGCCGCACTCCCTATCGCGCTGTGGGAGTTCTCGCTGGGCGTCTGGCTGCTCTTCAAAGGCTTCAAGACCGCACCCGTCCCTGAGCCATGAATACTTGACACGACCAGAAACTACGTATACTGATTATCTCGATTATTGCCGAAGGCAACAGGGCTAAGGTCGAGCCTTCTCATCTCCGGACACCGTCGTCTTCCACCGAGCAAGGGAATCATCATGGGCTTCCTGGACCGTGAACGAACCATTGCGCCGCCGGGCTTCAACCGCTGGCTCGTACCGCCCGCGGCCCTCGCCGTTCATCTGTGCATCGGGCAGGCCTACGCGACCAGCGTCTACAAGACTGCGCTGGTGAAGCATTTTGGCGCCAGCCTGACTGAGGTCGGCGTGATCTTCTCCATTGCCATTGTGATGCTGGGCCTCTCCGCCGCCGTCATGGGCACCTGGGTGGACCGGAACGGACCGCGGAAGGCGATGTTCACCTCCGCGATGTTCTGGGCGGGCGGCTTCCTGATCGGCGCGCTGGGCATCTTCTCCCATCAGCTGTGGCTCGTCTACCTGGGCTACGGCGTGGTGGGCGGCATTGGCCTTGGCATCGGCTACATCTCTCCCGTTTCCACGCTGATCAAGTGGTTCCCGGACCGCCCCGGCCTGGCCACCGGCATGGCGATCATGGGCTTTGGCGGCGGTGCGCTGATCGCCAGCCCGGTGTCGCAGGCGCTGCTCAAGGCATACGATCCTAACTCCGGCGCGCAGGGCTGGGTGGCCAGCGGCGACGCGGTGGGCAAGCTATTCCTGACCCTCGCCGCCGTCTACCTCGCGTACATGCTCTTCGGCGCATTCACCGTCCGGGTGCCGGCCGACGGCTGGCGGCCGGCAGGCTTCGATCCGGCCAAGGTCAAAGCGGCCAAGCTGGTGACCACGGAGAACGTCTCCGCGAAGAATGCGATCAAGACCCGGCAGTTCTGGCTGGTGTGGGTGGTGTTGTTCTGCAACGTCACGGCCGGCATCGGCATCCTGGAACAGGCCGCGCCCATGATCCAGGACTTCTTCCGCCAGTCCGACGGGAAGTCCTTGGTGAGTGCCGGCGTCGCGGCAGGCTTTGTCGGGCTGCTGTCCATCGGCAACATGGCGGGCCGGTTCACGTGGTCGGCCACTTCCGACGTCACCGGCCGCAAGCGGATCTACATGATGTACTTGGGCGTCGGCGCAGTGCTGTACACAGTGCTGGCCTTCGCCGGGTCTACCGCCACCGTCCTTTACGTTGCACTCGCGTTTGTCATCATCTCGTTCTACGGCGGCGGTTTCGCCACGGTCCCGGCGTACCTCCGGGACCTTTTTGGGACGTACCAAGTGGGCGCCATCCACGGCCGGCTGCTCACCGCATGGTCGGCTGCCGGCGTGGCGGGCCCGCTGATCGTCAACGGGATCCTGGACGCGCAGGGCAAACCGGGCAAGCTGACCGCCGTTTCCTACCAGCCGGCGCTCTTGACCATGGTGGCGCTGCTGGTGATTGGTTTCATCGCCAACCTGCTGGTCAAGCCCGTCGATGAACGGTTCCACGAACGCCGCCCCGAAGCTGCACGAAACGTCCATGGAGGCCGGAAATGAGCACCACTGCACCCACTCCCGCCGCGCACGAGCCGGTCAAGCGCTCCACCGTCCGGCTCGTGGTTGCCTGGGTCTTGGTGGGGATCCCGCTGGCCTATGGGGTCTTTCAGACGCTGACCCAGGTGACGGCGCTTTTCGGATAACGCCGGTCCGGCCGCCCATCACTGGATCATCCCCCCTAAGGCAGCGTCCGCGGGGCCTCGTCAGTTCTCCTGGACGGCATTGGCATGCGATTCGGAGCGCCGGACGTGCCGGGCGGCGATGATGTCGACGCCAAAGGCATAGCCACTCACTCCCGCGCCGGCAATCACCGCCACGGCCACGGGCGAGACGAAGGAGTGGTGGCGGAACGCCTCGCGGGTGTGGGGGTTGCTGATATGGACTTCGACGACGTCCAGCTCGGATGCCTTGATGGCGTCATGCAGGGCAACTGACGTGTGGGTCAGGCCGGCGGGATTGATAACACAGCCAACGTTCCCGGTGCGGCCCCGGTGCAGCGCGTCGATGAGGTCACCCTCGTGGTTGCTTTGCAGGAAGTCCACATCCAACCCGTGGACTGCGGCACGCGCACGGACCAAACGTTCGACGTCGGCGATCGTGTCACTGCCGTAGATTTCCGGTTCGCGGGTACCGAGCATGTTCAGGTTGGGTCCGTTGAGGACGAGGACGCGGTTGGTCACGGGGTCTGCTTTCTGGGGTTTACTGCAATAACGAATCAGGGGTCGAACGAGTGGTGAGGGCTTCTGTCACGAGGTTTCGGGCCGCGGAGATGCTGCGGCGGGCCGCGGCCGTGGCATCCAGCTCACGGAATTCCGGATAGTTCACTTCCACGCACCACGGCCCGGAGAACCCCGCGGCACGGACGGCGCGGATGAAGCCTTGGCCGTCAGGGTCACCGTCGCCGGGCAACCGGCGGGTGGAGCGTGCATTGGCCAGGAAATCATTGTGAACGCGGTATCCGCCGTTGAGCTGGACGGCCGCGATATGGCCCATCTCTCCACTGGCGATCCCGTCGGTGGTGCATCCGGTGTTGTAGGCGTGCCACGTGTCGGCAAGCGCTCCCCCGATCCCCGCAGCGGCCTGAATGTCTCGAACAAGCCCGTAGTCCCGGATCTTTGACCAGGCGAAGGCCTCGATGGCCAGGTCATAGCCGGTGCAGGCCACCAGGCCGGCGAATTCGGCCAGTCCACGACCGGCGAGCCGTGGGTCCGCCGCCGGGCCGGCGCCAAACTCCCCCACACTCACGTGATGTCCGCCGACAGTGTTGGTGGACAGGTGCGCGGCCAACTCACCGATGAGTCCAGCCGCCCGGTAGACGGCCGGGTTGCCGGGTCCATCGCACCACCCGCCAACGAACTCAATTTCAACAAGGTCCAGCCCGGTTCCGTGCAGGACTCCGGACATGTGGGTCAGCACGGCAGAGGGGTCCGCAGTCCCGAGATCATTCCAAGCCGGGTCGGTGAGTTCGTTGAGGTGAAGGCCGATGCCGGCGTAACCGGCATCGGCAGCCGCCTGGACCCGCGCGCTGAACGAGTGCCTTGGGGGCTGCCCGAAGCCGCTGCCGGACAGGGTGAAAAAACTTGCTGCGTAAGAACCCAGGTCCTGGTCGGTTCTTGGTGGCTGGTCGGTCACGCCTCAGCCCACCTGCATGGCAGCCGGTACGTAGTGCGGGGTGGCATATTCCTTAAAGCTGGGTGGGGTGGCCAGACCCCAGGCCGTGCTGCGGCCGCCGGTTTCGGTGTCCCACGTGACCGGTTCCCAGTCGGGCGAGAAGATGTGGATCCCGCCGGAGAACACCTCGATCCGGTTGCCGCCGGGTTCGATGACATAGAGGAAGAACCCTTGGGTGCGGGAGTGCTTTGCGGGGCCGAAATCGATCGGCACGCCGTTCTCCATGAATATGTCGGCTGCCTTGAGAACGTCCTCGCGGCTTTCGACGGCGTAGGCCAGGTGGTGCAGCCGGCCTTCTGTAGGGTATGGCTCCTGGGTCAGGGCAAGGTCGTGGGCCTTGGTCATGAGCGAAAGCCAAGCTCCGACTTCCTGCTCGGTGCCGGCCGGGACCAGCCGCTCCCGTAGTTTGAATCCGAGGGATTCCTGGGCGAAGGCGCTGGCTCGCCCCACATTCGGCACTAGCAGGTTGATGTGGTCAAGGTGCGCAGCTGCCACGCCCCTGGGTTCGTATTTTTGCGGCTGGTTGGGCAGGTAGGGCTTCTCTCCCGCGGGGGCGACGTACTTTTCCGTCTCGAAGTAGATCTCCTGCAGGTGCCCTCCGGGGCCGCGGTACTGGTAGGCGGCGCCATGCCCCACATCCCCGTCAACCCACTTTCCCTGGATGCCCTTTGCCTCCAAGGCGGCGACCCTGCGGCGCAGCGCCTGGGGGCTGGTGCAGCGCCACGCTACGTGTCCGGGGCCGGCCTGGGCCGCCGCGGTCACCTTCAGGGACGTCAGCACGTCATCGTTCCGTGCCCGCAGGTAGACCGCGTCAGCCGTCTCCTCCACGGTGTAGAGCCCGTAGACCCGGGTGAAGAAATCCGCCGTCTCCTGGAGGGCCGGGCTGAGGATTTCGACATGCCCCAGCTGCGCGACGTCGTAAATTGGTTCCTTGTATGTGTCTTCTCCGGGCATCTTGAGCCGTTCGGCGTGGTGGGAGATGTCGACCATGGTGCTCCTTTGCACGCGGCAGCCCGGCAGGCCGCCAGTGTTTTCCGTGGGATGTGTCAGCTGCGGGTATCAGCGTGGCGCGGCCGTTGCGCCCAGACCGGCTTCATTTTTCTGTTCAAGCTCCGCGATCCCTTCCATCATCGCCGGGGCATGGTTGGCCACGGACAGGCCGCCGAAAAGGTAGGCCAGGTCAATGGTGGCCTGCAGCTCGTCCCAGCTGGCACCGGCCCGGCGGGCGGCCAGACCGTGCAGCTTGGCGGCGTCGCGCAGGTTGACGGCCAGGACCGCGAAAAGGATCAGTTGGACCGTTTTCTGGTCGAGCTTGTCCGTGTAGCAAATCAGGTTCCGGACCCGTTCCTCGGCGAGCAGCAGGTCCGGGTTCGAGTCCCGGAGCCGGTCGAAGCGGGCCTGGATCCGCGGAGGCACGAATCCCATCAGTTCCCGGTAGGTGTCCAGGAATTCATCGATCTGCCAGTTCTGGCTTTCGGTGGCGGTCATGGCCATCCCCTCTTTCCCTCGTGTTGGCTGTGTTGGGCTGCGGTGGCGGTTCAGGCGCCGGCGACCGTCAGGGTTCCCAGGTTGCTGAACTCTGCTGTGATCTGTTCACCCGGGCGGACAAAGACGGCGTCGGTCAGGCCGCCGGTCAGCACGACCGCACCGGCTTCGATGGCCTCTCCGCGCCCGGCAAGCGCGTTGGCCGCCAGGGCCAGGGCTTCGCCGGGGTGTCCCTGGACTGCTGCCCCGGTGGCGGTGGCCACCACGGCGCCGTTGACGGACAGGACCACCGCCTCGAGGGCCAGGTCCAAGCCGGCGGGATCAGTGCCGTCAGCCCCGATGAAGAGCCGTGAAGAGGAAGCGTTGTCGGCCACGACGTCGGGCAGCGTGAACTTGAAGTCAGTGAAGCGGCTGTCGATCACCTCGAAGCCGGCGTGGACGCTTCCGACGGCGGCCATGGCGGTTGCTGCAGTCACGCCGGGCCCGGAGAGGCGGTTCTTCATGACGAAGACGATTTCCGGTTCGATCTTGGGGTGGATGAGCTCATCCATCGGGATCGGAACACCGGCCTCGAGGACCATTCTGTCGGTGATCACGGCGGTGAGGGGCGAATCGATACCCATCTGCTGTTGCTTCGCGCGGGCCGTCAGGCCAAGCTTCACGCCAATGACGCGCTCTCCACCGGCAACCTTCAGGTCGATGAGCTTGCGCTGGACGCGGTAGGCGGCGTCGAGATCGAGCCCGGGGTACTCGTCGGTGATTTTTCCGCCGTCGGTCCGGTCCAGTTCGCGCTTGTACAGCACGTCGGCGACGCGGTCCTCGGTCCAGTCGTTGCCTTGGGCGGAGGGAGAGATGGTTTCGCTGCTCATGCGGAGACTCTTTCGTTGTGTTCGCCTGCCTGCCGCTGCAGACCGGCCAGTTCGATGGCGACGTCGATGATCATGTCCTCCTGACCGCCGACGTAGCCGGCTTCGCCCACGCGTCGGAGGATCTGGTAGGCCGGAACACCGTAGCGATCCGCAGCCCGTTCCGCATGGAGCAGGAAGGAGTTGTACACACCGTAGCGCCCCTGGACGATCGAGGAGCGGTCCATTACCGGCATGCGTCTCACGATCGGGGCCAGGACTTCTTCGGCGGCGGCGAGGGCCGCTTCGACGTCGACGCCGGTAGGGATGCCCATGGCGTCCAGGACGGTGACCAGAACTTCGGTCGGGGTATTGCCGGCACCGGCGCCGAGCGCTCGGAGTGTTCCGTCAATGCTCCGCGCCCCGGCACGGTAGGCTTCCACGGAGTTCGCTACACCCATGGACAGGTTCTGGTGTCCGTGGAAGCCCACCATGGCGTCGTCGCCCAGTTCCTGGACCAGTGCATCCACCCTGGTCCGGACGCCGTCGGGAAGCAGTGCCCCCGCGGAGTCCACAACATACACGCATTGGCATCCGGCGTCGGCCATGGTCCGGGCCTGCTTCGCCAGCCGCGCGGGTTCTGTGCGGTGGGACAGCATAAGGAACCCGGCTGTTTCCATGCCCAGGTCCCGGGCAGCGCCGAAATGCTGGACGCTGACATCGGCCTCCGTGGAGTGCGTGGCGACCCGCGCCATGCCCGCCCCCGCGGCGTGGGCTTCACGGAGATCGTGTACGGTTCCGAGTCCGGGAAGCAGCAGGACGGCGATCTTCGCATCGGTGACGGCTTCTGCTGCCGCAGCTACCAGGTCGATGTCCCGGACCGCGGAGAAGCCGTAATTGAAGGAAGACCCGGCGAGCCCGTCACCGTGGGTGACTTCGATGATGGGTACGCCGGCATGGTCCAGCGCCTTTGAGATGTCACGGACCTGTTGGACGGTGAAGCTGTGGCTGACGGCGTGGCTGCCGTCGCGCAGGGTGGTGTCGATGATACGGACGGGCGGGTTGCCCGTGCTGGCGATGTTGGCGGAAGTCATTTCGCAGCCACCTGTACTTTCTGGTTCGTGGCGTCGGGTTTCGTATGAGCCCAGGCCAGTGCAAGTTGTTCGCCGGCACGCGCTGCGGCGGCCGTCATGATGTCGAGGTTGCCTGCCCATGGCGGGAGATAGTCGCCGTTGCCGGTGACTTCGAGGAAGACCGCAACCCGTCCGTTGCCGTCCCAGTCCGGGCGCGGCTCATCGAACTGGGGCTCGGATTTGAGCCGGTAGCCCGGGACGTACTGCTGGACTTCGGCGACCATCCGGTGGACGGATTCGGTGATGGCCTCGCGGTCCGCGTCTGGGCCGATGGCGGCAAAGACGGTGTCGCGCATGACCATTGGAGGCTCCACGGGGTTCAGGATGATGATGGCCTTGCCTCTTGCCGCGCCGCCCACCGCTTGGAGGGCGTGCGAAGTGGTTTCGGTGAATTCGTCGATGTTCGCCCGCGTTCCGGGTCCTGCGGAGCGGGAGGAGATGGAGGCGACGATTTCGGCGTATGGCACCGGGGTGACCCTGGAGACGGCAGAAACGATGGGAATGGTGGCCTGGCCGCCGCAGGTGATCATGTTGATGTTCGGGGCAGTACCGCCGCCGGCATCCAGATGCTCATCGAGGTTCACTGCCGGGCACACAAAGGGGCCGACTGCGGCGGGCGTGAGGTCGACGGCGGCGATGCCGGCTTCGCGGTACCGCGGGGCGTTCGCGTCGTGGGCCTTGGCGCTGGTCGCTTCGAAGACAACATCGGGGACGACCTCCTGGTCAAGGAGCCAATCGACTCCCCCGGCGCTGGCTTCAACGCCGAGCTCGCGTGCCCTGCGCAGCCCGTCCGAGGCAGGGTCGACGCCGATCATGTAGCGGACATCGAGGGTGCCGCTGCGCTGGAGTTTGATCAGTAGGTCCGTGCCGATGTTTCCCGGGCCGACGATGGCCGCGATAGGACGTGGACGATGGTCCATGGAATGACTCCTGTGGCTCGATGTGATGTGTCAGTTGGCGAAGTTCGCGGTGACGCTGCCCAGTCCCCCGGCGAAAGTTGCCGTGATGGTGTCCCCCGGCGCAGCCGCGACGGCGGCAGTCATGGAGCCCGGAAGAACAACGGAGCCGGCCTCGAGGGTGACGCCGAGTGGGCCCAGGGTGTTCGCGAGCCAGACGAGCGCGTTCAGCGGTGAGCCGAGCACGGCGCCTCCGGCTCCGGTGGCAATGAGCTCGCCGTTCCGGGACAGGTTCACGCCAGTGGTCCGCAGGTCCAGGTCTGCCGGTTTCACGGGCCGTGAACCCAGGACGACGCCGCCGGAGGAGGCATTGTCGGCGACGGTGTCCGCGAGCTTGATCTTCCAGTCCGTGATTCGGGAATCGATGATCTCCAGTGCCCCCACGACGTAGTCGATGGCGCTGAGTGCTTCGGTGGCGGTGACCCCCGGGCCGGTCAGGGACTTTCCGAGGACGAACGCGAACTCTGGTTCGACCTTCGGGCTGATGAAACGCCCGGCCTTGATGGGCTCTGTGTCGGCGAAGAACATGTTGTCCATCAGATGCCCGAAGTCCGGCTGGTCCACACCGAGCTGCTCCTGCATGACGCGCGAGGTGAGGCCCACCTTGTGGCCTTTCACCCTGCGGCCTTCGACCTTCCAGGCCTCTACCTGTGCCAGCTGGATGCCGTAGGCGCCCTCGATACCCAGATCCGGGATGGTGTCAGTCAGCGGCGGAACGGTCTGGTGGGTCCGGTAGGCCTCAAGGAGTGCCTGCGCGGCGCCGTTGTCGCGGGTGTCGGTGATCATGCGTGTCTCCGTCAGTCTGGGTGGTGCGCGACCTGGAAGCGGCCGGTGAATGGAACGAACACTTGGAATCCTGCCCGGCATTACTCCATACTCCAAGCATGTGTCCCACTGAACGAAACATCCCCGAATCCATGATTGGACGGGTCTCTCTGGTGCTGGGCGCCTTCGGCCCCGACGACGAAGACCTTGGAATCTCCGAGATCGCCCGCCGGACGGGCCTGGCGAAAGCGACGGTTTCGCGGATCGCTCGGGAGCTTATCGAGTACGAGTTCCTGGAGCGGCGCGGCACTTCGGTCCGGCTGGGGCTGCGGATCTTCGAACTCGGATCTGTCACCCGCCGCCCCAAGGACCTTCGCCGTTTGGCGTTGGCGACGATGGCTGACCTGCGGCAGGCGACCGGCCACACCGTCCACCTGGCAGTGCGGGAAGGCCGGGAGGTGGTCTACATCGAGATCCTGAGGGGCCGCGATGGCGTTCAGCTGCCCTCACGGGTCGGCGGACGCATGCCGGCTCACGCGACGGGTGTCGGCAAGGCCCTTTTGGCCCACGCGGATTCCGCGGCCGTGGAGGAGATCCTTGCTGGACAGCTGGAGCAGATGGGTCCCCGTACGTTCACCGCCCCGAAGGACCTGCGGGTGGAACTGGAATCCGTGCGTACGCATGGCGTCGCTTATGAACAGGAGGAGTCGGCCTCGGGCGTGTGCTGCGCGGCCAGCGCCATACTGCGCGAAAATGGTGAACCGCTGGCGGCCATCAGCGTCTCCGGGCCGCTCGGCGTCGTGCAGTTGGAAAGGGTGGGGCCCGCTGTACAGGCGGCAACGATGGGCCTCAACCGTCTAATTCGAAACAACACGATGCTGAAGAGAATCTAAGGTATCCGGCTCCCTTGCCACCGAAATAGCGCTGCGGCCCGCCCCGGACGTGGAGTCCGGGGCGGGGTGCAAAGATTCGGGTGCTATCGCAGGTTAGGCGCCCACCTCGATCCGCTCCGCTCGTGCCGCCTTCAGGTCCACCCGGCGGGGGTTCTTCTTGCCAAGGTCTTCCAGCGGAACATTGAAGGTTTCGCGGCTGAACAGGACGGCAACCGCGGCAATGGCGGAAGAAACTGCGACGAAGATCGCGATCGGCAGCCAGCCCATTTCGCCCTTGTCGACGATGGCTGCGGCGATCGATGGCGCGAAGCCGGTCAGCACGACGCCCAGCTGAGTGGAGACCGCGACGCCCGAGTAGCGCACCCTGGCGGCGAACTGCTCCGGGTAGAAGGAGGGCCAGATGGCGTTGTAGCAGCTATAGAACACGGAGGTGATGATGAACTGGCCCAGGAAGATCAGCCATCCGTTGCCGGACGTTAGCGTGCTGAGCCAGAAGAACGAGCTGATAGTGCATCCGACCGCGGCCGTGATCAGCACCGGCTTGCGGCCGATCCGGTCTGACAGTATCGCTGCGAGAGGCTGGACGATGAGCGCGCCGAGGTTTGCCCCGATGACTACCCACAGCATGGTGCTAGAGGAGACCACGTTGGCGTGCCCGTATTCCGGCTTGGAGGCGTAGGCCACACCAAAGGTTGCGGTAACGGAGCTGACCACGCCAAGGCAGGTGCAGCCAATCACGCGGATGATGTCCCGCCACTGATCACGGAACAATGCCTTGAGGGGCATCTTCTCGACCTTGTGGTCTTCTTCGAGTTCAGTGAAGATCGGCGCGTCATCCAGCGTGCGGCGGACGATGAAGGCGATGACCACCAGAACGGCGCTGAGCAGGAACGGTATCCGCCAACCCCATGTGTACAGATCCTCCGGCGGGAGCGCGGCAAAAGGCAGGAACACGAGATTGGCCAGGATCAGGCCCGCCTGGGTGCCGTTGAGGGTCCAGCTGGCGAAGAACGCACGGCGGCCCATCGGGGCATGTTCGATGGTCAGCGAGCTGGCACCGCTCTGCTCGCCCGCCGCGGACAATCCCTGGCAAAGCCGAAGGAAAACCAGCAGCCCGGGGGCCCACAGTCCGATGGCGTTGTAGTCGGGCAGGACGCCGATAAGGAAAGTGGACATCCCCATCAGGAGGAGGCAGAACACCATGACTTTCTTGCGTCCCAACTTGTCACCGTAGTGACCGAGGAAGAAGGCGCCGACGGGTCGCGCCACGTAGGCGACGCCGAAGGTGGCCAGCGCGAGCAGCGTTCCGGTGGCCGGGTCGGCGGCGGTGAAGAAAACCTTGTTCAGTACCAGGGTCGCCATGACCCCGTAGATGAAAAAGTCGTAGTACTCCACCATCGAGCCCAGAAAGGACGCGAGGGCTGCCTTGACAGGGGTGGGGGCATGGCCGGGCGACGGTGCCTGGCCCTTTACCGAGATGGTCATTTCGGGCTCATTTCTCGAGATCGGAACTGCTTTGTTCTGCGTCAATTAGCGAAAGAAAGATGCGGCGCATGCGCTGCGGGTCAGGCACGCGGCCGGTGAAGTGAAAAGCCTGAAGGCCTCGGCCCTGGTGGACGCATATGCGTGCACCGTCCAGCGTCCTGCACGCCAGGGCCTCAGCTTTGGCCAACAGCTCAGTGCGCAGCGGCCGGTATGCGGCGTCGCTCACCCGGAGACGTCGTCCATTAACCCGAGGACGGTCTGCTTGTACGGATGCGTGATGTTCGGCCCGTTGAAGCCCACGAGCCGGGCGTGGTGGAGCAGGCTGGAGGTTCCCTCTTCGCATCGTTGCGACTCCTTCCATATGCCGTTGCGCATTCTTGGCAACGGCATATGGAGATAGTGGCAGGGTTCACACTCCAGAAGGAATGGACTGTTCCATTGAGCGGTACGTCGCGGCCAGGCGACAGGTAACTCGGCTAGGAAGCGGGGCTAGGATTCTGCCGGGACCTCGGGGCCGGTGGGCCAACGCAGCAGGGCCGCAATATTTTCGCCATTGGGCAGTGCTGCTTTTGGGGTGAGTTGTATTCGCGCGTCGGTGAGGGCTGCCACCCGTAAGAGCGCCGCCGGCGCCGGGACCCTTCCCAGGACTCCAGCGCCCAAGGATTCTTCCTCGGAGTTGGCGATCCACGGTTCAGCGTCCAACGCCAACAAAGTGTGTTCCGAGAGCGCTTGGTCATCGAAGATCAATACGTCCACCTGTGCCTGCTGGAGGGCGCGCACTACGGCGCCGGTTCCGGTGGCGGACTCCGGGTTTGCCTGCCCTTCCTGCGCGGCCAGGCGATCCAAAAGTTGTTGCTGCTCATCCGCCCACTGCCGCGCGACCAGCGAGTTGATCTCGGCCTCGAACTTTTCGCGGTCAGAGCCTGCGGCGAGCGTGTGGGAGTCGACTACGCTCAATGCGGCCTTACTCGCCGGGGACAACTGTTCGGCAACCATTTGCCGCGCGCGGATGTCGCCGGCGAGCACCACAAGCCGCGCATGGCTGTCAGCCACCGCCTTGTCGATTTCCTGGACAACCTGATCAGCGTTGCGCTTCCAGATCTCCTCAGTGCGGTGTTGGAACCGGCCTTGTGCCCAGCCGCCGCCAGGGACCTTTGTCAGGTTCTCGCCCGATCCCTGAACATGGTCGCTGGAATCGGCTTCCTGCCTGCCCGCCCGTCGCAGCTGGATTTCGCCTTCATCACGGCTGACTTCTGCCACAACGTAGGCGAACTCATCCGGCCGGTGTTTTATGAGAGGCAGCAGATCCGGGACAACGTCCCTGGAGATGCGCTCCGGCACCGCTAGAGGTCCGGGGAGCAGCTCGTTGATCACCGCCGATCCCTCCCGCACCAGAACGAAGCGGCTGATAGGTGAGGGCTCACCCGTGGCCGGCCGGATTGCCTGTTCAATCGCGTCCAAGTCCTCCTTCGAGGCACCCTGCCCGGCCAAGGCGTCCCGGACATTTTCGGGCTGGGCATCGCCGGCTTCAAGGCTGTCCACCGTACCGGTGCTGGCATCGACATAGGCCACGCACCAAGGTCCCGACAAACGGTATAGGTCAGCGAATTCCGACAGCCTGTTACTCATCGGACGAACCTTCCTCCCCGGCCTCCTCTGTTCCAACGCCGGGGTTCACTGCGTCCTGAATCTCGGCGGGGTCAGTGTCGTCCGGGAAAGGCTCGGTTTCCCGCCCTTCTTCCACATGGGCTGGCTGATTTCCCTTGACCATGCCCTGCGTTTCCTGCTGCATCTTGTCGTCCAGATGCGGCCCGTGCTTCGTGTTTCCCCGTTCAGCCACGGCAATCACCCTTTCCGGTTCGTTGTGTTTCCGTCAACGTCAGCGGTGGACGAGCTTGACGGATTCCATCGTGGTCGGTGGTGGATATACCTCGACCCTAGCCCCGGGCCCACCCAAATAGAAAGGGTACTGAGTATTTTTGGATGGTTCCCCTCAGGGAATCCGATCATTCCGTTGTACCTGACCCCGTGTCCCCGGCGTCCTCAAGATACGGTTTTCCTTCTTCATCCGTGCGCCTGGTCAAGGGCTCCACGTCCTCGGCCATACCTGAGCGGGTGCGGGGGTTCCGGGGAGGTTCATCGATGGCTGACCTGTCGGCATCCCCGAGAACCGCACCCAAACCTTTGGCGTCCTCCGTAATCTCGCCCGGCGGGATGCCTTCCCCGAATCCCCTGGCGACCTCAGGACTTTCCGGCAGAGGCGCACCGCCCGTCGGGGATGCGGTGGTCCGGCCGGGGGCGGCTGCATGGCCTGCGCCGGGATCCCAGGTGACCGAGACCGCCACGGAGCCATTCGTTCCTCGGTCGATGTGCGTGACCACCTCCTCCGGTGCCGCGCCCATCGCCATGATCTTTTTCCGGTAGGAATCAGTCAGCTCCACCAGGCTCGCTTCGGTCCATTCTCCAGGCCGGATACGGGTCGATATCTCCACCGGCTCCACGTTCTCTTCTGCCATCTGCGTCCCCTTATGGTGGGCGAACCTCTGAAAGTCAGGCTGCTTCGAGTGCTTCGCCGAACTCACGGAGGGTCTTGTTGTGGCTGGCGTGGGCGATCACGTGTCCGGCGGCAACCACCACGGCGACGGGCCATTCAATCAGGCCCGCAGCGGCGATGAGACCGACACCGGCGAGGAAGGCCAACTCGCCGTTGGGGGGCAGGCTGAACGTTCCGACTCCTTCGACGGTGATGGAAATCGAGCGGCTGTCGGCAATGTCGGCGGCGTTCCCGGCTTTCCCACGGTTGGAATTACTGGCCTGGTTCGGCATGATCCCTCCTTGTCCTGGCGAGACTGGCGGGCTGGGGCGGCACTCGCTCTCGCGCCCGGGGGCCTCTGGTCCTAGTATGGGCTTCATCGGCGTGCCGTGCCAGCCAGGTTCGGTGCCGAATCGAAAAGTTGCGGGACCAACTTTCAGGAGGAGCCATGGCGGCTGTGGGCCAGAACAAGAGCGCGACGTCCGAGGAAACAAGCAAGGAGGGCGCCGCCGGTCAGCCTCCTTCGGCGCCGGGGAAGGTGACGATCACCCTGCCTTCACTGGCCAATCTGCCGCCGCTGCCGCCGGTTCAAATGGAGCCGAAAAGGCTCCTGTGGCTCGGTGGCTTGGCTGCGCTTGGCGTGATCGGCGTACTGGAGTGGCCCGTGGTAGCCGTGGTCGGCGTCGGGAGCTACGTCGCCGAACGCTTTGCCAAGGACGAAATCCGTAAGGCTCGGGCGAACGGGCGTTAGCCCGCGACCATGACCGGTTTTTAGGTGTCGTTTTTTGCGGCTGCGATCCAGTCATTGATCGAACCTTCCCGGAGGCTGGGGCGGCCGTCGCTGCCCCGGCGGCTGCTCGATGTCATCGTCCCGGCCCAGGTCGCCGGACGGCGGGCGTGGGCCGCGGGCGGGCGGGCAGCGATCGAGGTTCCAGGCATCGACCTCCCCGGGAGTGAGGACTTTGCCTCACGGTTGGAGGAGACCCTCGAAGGGCACCCGGCGGTGCTCTGGGCTGCCGTGAACGCACCGCTGGGCCGGGTCATCATCGCACTCAGCGTGGATCCCGCACCGCTGGAAGAACTGGTGGAGCTCGTCCGATCGGTCGAACGCCGCTTCCGGCCCGAACCGGGCCGCGCCGAAGACGAGGGCGGGCCGGCGGCCGTTGCCGGGGTTGAGCGGGCCGTCGTCGAGCTCACCGCCGACGTGGTTGGGATTGCCGCCGCGGTCGTGGCACGCCTGTTCAATGTGGCGCCGGTTGCCGCGGAATTAGCCGCCGCGGTTTCGGTGGTGGACAGCACCCCGCGGCTCCGCGGGCACGTCGAGCGAGCACTGGGCCAGGTGAGGGCGGACGCCGTCATTGCCCTGGCGAACGCCACTGTGCAGGCGCTGTCGCAAGGGTTCGCGGGCCTGGCGGTAGACGGCGCCCTTCGGGGGCTCATTCTCCAAGAGGCGGCGGCAGCGTCGGCCGCCTGGCGGACGGCGCAGGAAACGTATCTGACGACGAAGGGGTCGGCCTCGGCTGGACCTCTTGATACCTGGAAGCCCCTCAAGCCCGGGCCCGGGCCCATTGAAAAATGGGGGGACACGGCCGACGCTCTTGGACTGGCGACCTTCGGCGTCCAACTGGCGGCCAGCGGCAGCGCGTGGCATGCAGCAGGCCTCGCGGTGGCGACGCTACCGAAGCCGGGACGTGTCGGTCGCGAAGCATTTGCCGCCCAGCTGGGGACAATCCTGTCCCGCCGCGGCGCCGTCATTCGGGACCCGCGGGCCTTGCGAAGGCTCGATCGTGTGGAGACGATAGTCGTCGACGCCGGGATCCTCGCCACCGGCCGGCATGTGATGGTGTCACCCGTTCCGCTGCACGGCGCCGACCGGGAGCAAGTGGCCGAGAGGCTCCATGCACTGTTCCGCTCGGACGATCCGGAAAGCATTCAGCGGGACCGGACCTGGTCTCTCGGACCGATCGACGAGCTGTCCATCACGGGCCGCCGCGGCGTGAGGGAGCGACGCCGATTGGAAGCGACGAGCGCCTCCGTGCTGGGTTTGGCCAACGGGTCACGGCTGATTGCGCTGGTCGGTGTGGCCGCCGAACCACACGAATACCTTGACGCCCTGGCTGCGGCGTGCCGCCGCAGCAGTTGCCACGTGGTAGTTGCCGGGGACCCCGGCGGCGGAGCGGGCTTGAACGCTGTGGCCGATGAGATCCGGCCAGGAGGCGAGGACCTTCGGGAATCGGTCCGGGCCCTTCGCGAAACCGGGTCCGCGCTGATGCTGATTTCCGCAAACAGTCAAGCCCTGGCCACAGTGGATGTGGGCGTCGGAATTGCAACCCCGGCTGGCGGTCCGGCCTGGGGAGGCCACATCCTTGCCGGTCAGGATCTTGGACTCGCCCTGACGCTGATCCAAGCGTGCGCGAAGGCAGCGGGGGTGAGCCGGGACAGTGTACGGCTCGCACAGGCGGGCACGGTGGTCGGCGCGGTGGCCGCATCGATGGGCAGTCCGCGCGCGGGCGCTTCCCGGTCCATGCTCGCGGTCAACGCGGCTTCGGCGGTGTCGCTTGTCATGGCAGTCCGCGCCGCTGTCCAATTGGGGCAGCAGCCCATTGTGCCGGGGGTTTCTTCCGTGCCGTGGCATGCCATGCCTCCCGGCGCCGTCCTCCAACGCCTGGGTTCTTCGCCGGAGGGCTTAAGCGTTGAGCAGGTGCGGCTGAGGCAGATCCAGGGCGGACGCCCGGATGCTGCTCCCGTTACTTTTCCGGGCGCAGTTCTGGAGGAACTGGCCAACCCGCTGACCCCGGTGTTGGGTGCCGGCGCTTCCCTGTCGGTCGCTATCGGCGCTGTCATTGACGGGGTGCTCATCGCCGCTGTTGCCCTGCTCGGCGGAATTGTCGGCGGCGTCGAGCGCTTGCGCACGGAGCGCGCCCTGGACGCGCTGGTCAACCAGTCTGCGTTGATGGCCCGGGTGCGGCGCCCCGGCGGCGACGCGACCATTCCCGCACGCCACCTTGTTCCGGGCGACATTGTCCACCTTGCTGCAGGCGACGTGGTCCCCGCGGACTGCCGGATCATCGAAACGGCAAGCCTGGAAGCAGACGAATCCTCCCTGACCGGTGAAGCCTTCCCGGTGTCGAAATGTTCGGCCGGGGTGATCGCCGATTCACTGGCGGAACGGAGCTCAATGCTCTACGAGGGCACCACCGTCGCCTCGGGACGGGCGGTTGCCGCCGTCGTCGCGACCGGTGCCGGTACCGAGGCGGGGCGAAGCGCCGCAGCCAGCCGGGAAGGAACCAGCGCCAGCGGCGTCGAAAAGCGGCTGGCGGCCATCACCAATGTGACCGTGCCCGTCACGATTACGTCGGCCGTTGCCGTTGTCGCGGCTGGCTTGGCACGGGGCAGGCCGATCAGGAGTACCGCCGGGGCCGGTCTCAGCCTGGCCGTGGCCGCAGTGCCCGAAGGGCTGCCCTTCCTCGTCAGCGCCGCCCAGTTGGCAGCCGCCCGCCGCCTGTCGACGGAAGGCGTTCTCGTGCGTAATCCACGCACCATTGAAGCGCTGGGCAGGGTGGACGTTCTCTGTTTCGACAAGACGGGGACCCTCACCGAAGGGCGGATCCGTTTGGAGACCGTCAGCACGGTTGACCAGCAGGACGTCCCCCTGGACCGTCTCGGCCCGGAACATCGTCATGTCCTCGCCGCGGCTTTGCGGGCGACACCCCAAAAGCCGTCCGGCGGCAAACTCGAGCATTTCACCGACCGCGCCGTGGCCAGCGGCGCGAAGCAGGCTGGCGTGACCCGTGCGGTGCGCGACGCTGGCTGGAGCAGACGGTCGGTTCTTCCCTTCGAACCGGCACGCGGCTACCACGCCACGGTGGGATCAGCCGCCGGCGAGTCGCTGCTAAGCATCAAGGGCGCGCCTGAGACGGTCCTCCCGCTCTGCTCCGCAGTCCGCCGTAGCGGAACCGAGGTCCCGCTCGACAGCAAGGAAGAGCGCCGTATTGCCCACCGCATCGAGCGGCTGGCCGGGCAGGGCTACCGGGTCCTCGTGGTGGCGGAGCGACGGGCCGAGGCAGGGGCTGACCTTCACCAGGGCGAGCTGGCCGGGCACGACGTCAAGGAATTGACCCTGCTCGGGTTCCTTGCGCTGACCGATCCAGTGAGGGCCGCGGCGGCGCCGTCGGTCCGGACACTGCGCAAGGCCGGGGTGCAAATCATCATGATCACCGGCGACCACCCCGGAACCGCCAAGGCAGTCGCGGACCGTCTTGGTCTGCTCAATGGCGGACGTGTGGTGACCGGCGCCGAGATGGACGCGCTCGACGACGACGCGCTTGACAAGCTGCTTCCCTCCGTAGCCGTCGTTGCCCGCGGAACACCGGCGCACAAGGTCCGCGCGGTACAGGCATTCCAGCGCCTGCACCGGACGGTTGCGATGACCGGAGACGGCGCCAACGATGCCCCTGCCATCAGACTTGCCGACGTCGGCATCGCCCTGGGACAGAGGGGCACTCCGGCGGCCCGCGCCGCGGCGGACCTGATTGTGACCGACGACAGGCTCGAGACGATCATCGCCGCCTTGGTCGAGGGCCGCTCCATGTGGGTCTCAGTCCGGGAGGCCTTGGGTATCCTCGTCGGGGGAAACCTCGGTGAAATTGCCTTCACGGTTCTGGGAGCCGCCCTGTCCGGCCTGTCCCCGCTGGGCGCCCGCCAATTGCTGCTCGTCAACCTGCTCACGGACCTGGCACCGGCGCTCGCCGTGGCCCTGCGACCGCCGCATGCGATGTCGGCCCAGGCTCTCCTGGCCGAAGGACCAGAAGCGTCCCTTGGCCCGGCCCTGGTGCGCGACGTCGGTTCCCGGGCCTTGATCACCGCGGCAGGAGCCGCGGCCGCCTGGCTCACCGCGACAGCACTCGGGTTGGGCGCCGCGGCTCCGACGATCGCACTGGTCGGCTTGATCGGCACCCAACTGGGGCAGACCCTGTTTTCCGGCACCCCTACCCGTGGCGTAATCGTGGGCGGACTTGGATCGGCGATCCTGCTCGCCGCCGTCATCCAAAACCCTGTGCTGAGCCTCTTCTTCGGGTCCACACCGCTCGGGCTGGCGGGCTGGGCCGTGGCGGCGGCGTCGGCAGCCCTCGCGGTCGCGGTCCTGTCCCCGCTGCTGCCCCGGATTTGGTCATTTTTCGCGCTGAGTACCGAAACCTCGGGGACGGGCGCAACCGGAACCCACGCTGCCTTCCAAAGCGCGCGCCAGGCGTAAACAGTCAACGTATACCGAGACTTCGCGCGGACGATCACATCGTTCTGTTGGTATTTACCCGCCGTCCACATCCGGACCCTACGGTGGCACTGACACACCGCAGCCGGAAGGACCTACCGGACGCGCCCCAATCGGCTGATAGCCTGCGCTTGGCGTCAGCCGGATGCTCCAAAGGAACCAACGATGAACACCATGACGTCAGGGCTCTCCCGCGGCCCGATCCATCTCCATTTCGAAGGCATCGGCACAATCACCCTGCCCGGAGTCCAGACACTGGCCTTCCTCGGCGGCATGGGCGTACTTGTTGCCGTGGGAATGCTCGAATGGCCTCTCGCGGCCCTGTTCGCGATCGCACGGCTGTTCGCAGGAAGCACCAATGCTTTCTTGCGAGGCCTGGGCGACGCACTTGCGATTGCCCACTAAAGATTAATTCGGCGCCAAGTCTTTTGGCGTCCAATAAGTCGGCGCCAGATTTTCGGCGCGGAATAAGGCTGCGCCAAATTTTCGGCGCGGGTTGTAAAATTTCCCGGCCCCGCAGTCAGGACCCGGGGATGTCCTGACGCGAAGGTCAGTCGGGCTCAGGGGAGCCTGAACGCGCTCCCCTGGCGATGACTAGCGGCGGTTTGCTGAGCGGGCGAAGCGTTCAGCCACGTAGCTTCCGACACCGACAGCTGCCACGACGGGCCATTCGAGGACGCCGACGACTCCGGCCACGGCAAGGCCACCGAACCACAAAAGATGCTTTGGCTCGAAGGCGTCGGACACCGGCATCATGGATTGAAATGACGGGATCGTGATGGTCGTCCCCGCGGTGCCTTGGGAGGTGTCGGTCGCGCGATCGTCGCCGGACCGCGTGGTAGTGCTCGTGTCTTTTTCCTGCTGGGTGGTTGCCATAGTGAACTCCTACATAAGCGGAATATCGGTGATGGATCGCTCGGATTAAATCCGTACTGTCAAGTTTACGGCGGCTAGCCCCGACTGAACCCTCCAAAAGCGGCTATTCTTCGCCGGGGCAGGGATTCGCACCACTTCCGGCAGGGACACCTTATGGGCGCGTCGCTCGGCCGACGAGGACATTGGGGTGGACCTTGCGCCAGCCCTCGGATTCGAGGGCCCGGGTGTCAAAGCCGGTTGTGACGAGCTTTACCGTGGGCTGCCCGATGTGGCTGAGCTCCTGGGCCGGTTCCACCTATCGTCTCCTGTTCCGGCGGAGTAGATTGAACAAACACGCCGATGCCGGACGGGACTACCGTCCGTCTTGTGAGCATCACGGCCCGGCGATCCACTAGGTCTATCGCGCCGCGCCCTTGCCTATCCACAAACGTCTGCTTGAGGTGATCTAGCCGACTCCTTCGGAACTCCACTCCGGGCGCACATGCCGTCCATCCACACCACGTCAGGACAACTAGCCATGAGCCTCATGGGCATACCCCAGTTCAAACAATTCTTCCGTCAAGCGGCCAGCCTGGATATCGACAAGAACGACCTGAAGCGCTTTCACGACTTCGTCGGCGACAGAACCTACAACCTGCTCGTGCGGGCCGAAGCCTCGGCCAGAGCAAACGGCCGCGACATTATCGAGCCGAGCGACCTCCCCATCACGAAGGGCCTCCAGGAGTGCATGCACGCCTATCGCAAGATCGACCAGACAGTTGAACTTGCGCCCATTTTGGCCAGGCTGACCGAGCGGCCACCGCTGGACCTCGAATACAGCGAGGAGACCAGAGAAGGGCTCCCGCAGGTCTCGGGCGGCCTGGGCGTCGCCCTGGCGCGGTGCTTCCGCCTCCTCGACGACAAGGTCAAGAACCCACAAACGCCGCACTGGGAAAAGGCCGAGCAGGTATTTGACCTCCTACTATAGGGCGGCCGCGCTGCTATAGGGCGGCCGCGCGCACTTTGTCCAAAGAATCGGTCAGTCCAGCGCTACCACGGATTCCAGTGCGTCCCATGCGAAGCTGGCCAGCCAGTGCGTGGACATGAAGTCGCCGCTCTCCAGCCCGGCAAGCCCGGCCTTGAGCATCGGATCGAGTGCCTGACGGAGCACGGCAGCAACAGCGGAAGCCTCGGCACTGCCGGATCCGCGAAGCGTCGCGATGATTCGGGCGACCTGTCCGGCGCGGGTCAGGTTCAGCCCGTGCAGGTGCACCAGGTATCCGTCGGTCTCGTCCGTCACGCTGACGGGCTGCAGGATCCGCGACTCTGCTGAGAGTCCCGGCAGGAAACCGGCGAACCATGCGGCGAACTCGTCGGCGGACAGAATGCGGCGCATCAGGTCCGCCTCGCTCAGTCCTGCGGAGAGGAAGTCCTGGCCACTGAGCTCCCAGTCGCCCGGCCAGCCGCGGTCGTTGCCAAACCAGGCGCGCGCTGCTTCTTCGCATGCCTTCGCTGCATCATCCCGGCCCAGTGACCGGAAGGCATCCAGCATGTAACCCACTCCGAAGGCCGCGTTGGTGTGCAGGCCGTGCCGGACGGGGTACTGCGCCTTGGCCAGCCACGCCGCGCTCAGCTCCGCCACTGCATCGACCAAGGGCTCCAGCGCGGCGCCCCATTCCGGGATCTGAGGATCATCCGAGGCAGAACACGTGGCCGCCAGCCGCATAAGCCAGGCCCAGCCGTACGGCCGCTCCCAGGACGGGTTGGCCACGAGGTAGTCGCGTTCCACCGCGAGCTTGGCCGTGGTCAGGTTGGCGCCCAGCGCTTCCCGCAACGACGCGGCCGTGGGGCTGTCCACCCAAGCCTTCGTGCCGCCGTCGGACGCTCCGTCCAAGGGCGAGCCGGGAGCACCGCCGAGCAGGCTCACCCCCAGCCAGTGCATGTGCACGCAGGAATGCCAGTCGAAGGAAGTGTAGAACGCGGGGTGGATCTGCTCCGGAGTGGGCCGGTCGTTAGCCGAAACCTGGATGTGGTGCGCCGAGTGCGGGTAGGGCTCGGAAAGGTTGCCCAGCACCACGGCCGCGTATCCCGGTGCCGCCTGTGCGCGAAAATCGTTGTCCATGGTGTTCCTTTGCGGGGTTTAGTGGAAGGCCAGGAAGTACATCAGCCCGATGTTGACTGCGAGCAGCGGGATGGCGGTGCCCACCTGTGCCGCGATGACGCCGTATTTGTTGTCCATTTCGAGCAGCGCGGACGGTACCAGGTTGAAGTTGGCGGCCATGGGCGTGCACAGCGTCCCGCAGAAGCCGGCGAGCATGCCGATGGCGAAGACAATGGCCGGGTCGCCGTGGAAGGTCTGTACCAGGACGGGCCAGCCGATCGCGGCCGTCATGATGGGGAACGCGGCGAACCCGTTGCCCATGAGCACGGTGAACAGGAACATGCCCACGCAGTACACGACCACGCCGGCGATCAGCGAGCCCTTAGGAAGCAGCCCGGAAGCGAGCGTGCCCACAGCAGTTCCTACGCCCGCTTTGGTGAAGAGGATGCCCAGCGTGGTGAGCATTTGCGGCAGCAGCGCGGCCCAGCCGATCGATTCGAGGATGCGGCGGCTTTCGAAAATGGGCGTCGCCGGGTTCTTGGGCTTGAGGATCAAAAGGGCGACGACGACGGCCGCCACGGCACCGATGGCCAGGGCCACCAGGGTGGTGTTCTTGGGATCGAGCAGCGGGGTGCGGCCGATCACCAGTACCGGCGCAGCCAGCACCAGGATCACTGTAACCAGGGGCAGCGTCAGGGCGGGGATGAAGAGCTTGTTGCCGAAGCGCTTGGCGAAAGCCTCCCGCTCCGGGCCGGTGGTGGTGCGGTGCTTGCCGTGGCCCAACAGCCCGGTGGAGGCCAGGACCACCAGGACCAGGACGGCGATGCCCAGGATCCAGCCCGGGGCGGTGCCCGCCTGGACCCAGGTGCTATAGAAGAAGCACAGGCCCAACAGGCCCCAGAAGGCCGAGCTGCCCCAGCGGCGGGGGTGGTTGGTGTCGGCGGCAATCAAGGATGCCCACGCGACAAAGAGAATGCCGATCAGCCAGTAAACCGCTTCAACGTTGATCATTTGGCTTCTCCTGCGGTTTCCTTCTGGGCGGTGAGCTCGTACTCGCGGTATTCCTTGTCCAATTGCTTGTCCAGGCGCAGCAGCCTGAACCCGTGGATGAGGAAGGCTGCGATGGCGGTGGGGATGGCCCAGAGCGCCAATTGGAGCGGTTCCAGGTGCAGGTGGTAGGTGGTGTCCACGAACGTGGTGATCAGCAGGATGGAGCCGACGGCCACGAAGACGTCCTCACCGAAGAAGACCCCCACGTTGTCAGCGCCTGCGGAGTGGCCCTTGATCTTCTCGCTGATCTTCTCCGGCACGTGGCCGTAGCGGCGCAACGCTGCGCCCTCTGCCATTGGGAACACCAGCGGGCGGACGGTCTGGGCGTGGCCGCCGATGCTGTTCAGGCCCACGGCGGCGGTAATCTGGCGGACAGCCAGGTACCCGATCAGGACGCGGCCCGCGGTCAGCTTGGCAAGGCGGCCGATGAGGATCTTGGCCTGCTCCTGCAGCCCGAAGAACTCAATGATGCCCACCACCGGCAGCACCGCAACGAAGATGGTGACCGAGCGGCTGTTGGCGAATCCGGTGCCGAACGAGTCGAGGATCTGTGCGGGGTTCATGCCGCCCAGCAGTGCCGTGACAATGCCGGCGACGGTGACGACAATCAGGGGGTTCAGGCGGATGGCGAAGCCAACGATCACCAGGAGCACCCCGATGAGTACAAGCATGGTTATCCCTTCCCAGGGGACCCGTGACGGGTCTGCGAAAGTGGGGGCCGGCGCGTCCGTGGCCCGGTTGAAGGGTTGGGCGGCGCCGAGGGGCGGGAGCCCCGGTCACGTCAAAGCTGCAGGTTTTAGTGAGCTGCAGAACAACGGTGTGATTTACAGCATACCGTTTTGTTCAACAATCCTACAACCCCTCCCGGGGAAAAGTTTTGGCTACCGTTCGACGGCGGCGAGCAGCTGCGCCTCGGCGCGGTCCAGGTAGGCGGCCAGGAAGTCCGCTGCCGCGGCCAGGTTCCCCGCTTCCAGAAGCTCCACAATCTTGGCGTTGTCCTCGACGTACGGCTCGTGGAAGGCCGGATTGGCAGCCATGGAGTGGAATACCAGCCGCATTTCGGCCAGGACCTGGTCCATGAGGCTGTTGAGCCGCTCACTGCCCGCGCGGTCCACGATGGCACGATGGAAGTCCTGGTTGGCGCTGGCCATGCCGGAGATGTCCCCCTCTGCGGCGGCGGCCCTCGCCGCTTTGATGATTCCCGACAACCGCTCCATTGACGTGTCCCCCGCCCACAGCACCGCCGCGGGCTCCAAGAAGCGGCGGACGCGGTAGATCTCCCGGACGTCGTCCGCCGTCGGATGGGCGACAAACACTCCGCGGTTGGGGATGCGAGTGACGATATGCTCCGCGTGGAGCGCGGTGAACGCCTCCCGCAGGGTATTGCGGGACACGCCAAGGGCCTCGCACAGCGCTTCCTCGGCGAGCTTGGAGCCGGGCTTCAGCTTCCCGGCCTCGATGCGGCTACGGAGCTGGGCCGCCACCCAGAGGCCCGTTTCGGCGTGCTTAGTGGTCTTGGCCTGGGCTTGGAGATCGGCAAGCACCTCGTCAAACGTCATGGCACCACGATATCGGCCCGGACCCGGGCCACCGCGCCAGCATCGCCGCTTACCCGATGCTGGTGAGGACCTGACCGGGCGCGACGGCGTCCCCCGCCGCTGCTAACTGCTCACCGAGCGTACCGGCCCGGTGGGCTGCAATGGCCGTCTCCATCTTCATGGCTTCGAGCACTAGCACCGTTTCCCCTTCCGCGACTGACGCCCCGGGCTGGGCCAGCCACTTCACTACGGTGCCCGCCATGGTCGCCAGCAGATCGCCGTCGTGCTTCTCCGCGGCAGTCTCCGCGCCGTTGTCCTGGGCTCCGGTAACGGGAGCTCCGGAACGTGGCCGTGCGCCGCCGTCGAGCAGTGCATCCAGCAGCGTCTTGGGAAGTCCCAGCTCCATCCGCTTGCCGTCCACCTCGATGCCGATGGTCCGGCGGGGTTCCTCCGGCGCCGCCGGGCTGAAGGCTGGGTCCGCAGCCAGGGCCGTTGCGAACTCGCTCTCGATCCAAGTGGTGTAGATGTCCAGCCCATCGGCGCGGGTAAAGTCCGGGTCCTCGAGCACGGCCCGGTGGAGCGGCAGCACGGTGGCCAGGCCTCCGATGCGGAACTCCCGCAGGGCCCGGCGGGCGCGGCGCAGGGCCTGCTGCCGGTCCGCTCCGGTGACCACGAGCTTGGCAAGCAGGGAGTCGAACTGCCCCGGCACCACAGAGCCGGCGCGGACACCGGTGTCTACGCGGATCCCCGGCCCGGTGGGCACTTCGAACTCCGTGACAGAGCCCGGGGACGGCAGGAAGCCCCGGCCCGGGTCCTCGGCGTTGATCCGGAACTCGAACGAATGGCCCTGTGGTTCCGGGTCCTCCAGGATGGGAAGCTTCTCCCCCGCCGCGATGGCCAGCTGGGCGGCCACCAGGTCCACGCCCGAGGTCTCCTCGGTGATGGGATGCTCCACCTGCAGCCGGGTGTTCACCTCCAGGAAGCTCAGGAAGCCCGAGCCGTCCAGCAGGTACTCCACGGTGCCTGCACCCACGTATCCGGCCTCGCGGCAGATCGCCTTGGCCGAGTCGTGGATGGCAGCACGCTGTTCGGGGGTGAGGAAGGGCGCGGGCGCCTCCTCCACGAGCTTCTGGTGGCGGCGCTGCAGCGAGCAGTCACGCGTTCCCACCACCACCACGTTTCCGTGCGTGTCCGCGATGACCTGGGCTTCCACGTGGCGGGGGCGGTCCAGGAACTTCTCCACATAGCACTCACTACGGCCGAAGGCGGCCAGGGATTCACGCACCGCCGAGTCAAAGCTTTCCTCGATGTCGGCCTGGTTACGGACCACCTTCAGGCCCCGGCCGCCGCCGCCGAAGGCAGCCTTGATGGCAACCGGGAGGCCTACCTGTTCAGCAAAGGTCCGGACTTCGGCGGCGCTGGCCACCGGACCGTCGCTGCCCGGGGCGAGGGGGGCGCCGGCGCGGACGGCCACCTCGCGGGCGCTGACCTTGTCGCCCAGGAGCCGGATGGTCTCCGGCGAAGGGCCAATCCAGGTCAGACCCGCGTCGATGACCGCCTGGGCGAAGGTGGCGTTCTCGGACAGGAAGCCGTAGCCGGGGTGGACGGCGTCGGCACCGCTTTTCTCGGCGACAGCAAGGATTTTCTCGATGTCCAGGTAGGTTTCCTGCGGCTTGGAGCCGTCCAGCGAGTAAGCTTCGGAGGCTACGGAGACGTGCAGCGCGTCGGCGTCGGGATCGGCGTAGACGGCCACGCTGTCCAGGCCTGCATCGTCGCAAGCGCGGGCGATCCGGACGGCGATCTCGCCGCGGTTGGCAATGAGGACTTTACGCATGGGAGGTTTCCTTAAGTATTTCGGGCAGGTCAGCCGGGAGCGCCGCAGCGGCGAACCGCACGTGGGTGCCTGGGGGAAGTTGTGCCGCTTTGTCCAGGTCCGCGTGGACGACGACGGCGATCACCGGGTATCCGCCGGTCACCGGGTGGTCTGACAAGAACAGGACCGGCTGGCCTTCCGGGGGCACTTGCACAGCGCCGCGGACGGTTCCTTCGCTGGCAAGTTCGCCGTCCCGGCTACGGGTGAGCGCGTTGCCTTTCAGCCGCAGCCCGATCCGGTTCGATTGGGATGTGACCGTCCACTCCTGGGTCAGGAAGTCCTGCAGCGTTTCGGCGCTGAACCAGTCCTGCCGGGGTCCGGGGACCACGCGCAGCACCGTGGCCTGGGTTTGGTCCGGGAGGGGCGAGATTTCGGGGTTGCCCACGACGCTGCCCGGCTTGGGGGTTCCCACGGTCAGGACAGTGCCCGCTTGAAGCGGTTCGGGGCCGATGCCGGACATCGTGTCCCTGGAACGGCTGCCCAGGGCTTCGGGTCCACCGAGTCCGCCGCGGACACCTATATAGGAGCGCAGACCCGCAGTGGGAGTGCCCACCGTGAGCTGCTCCCCTGCCAGGAGGGCGAAGGGGGCGTCGCACGCCGGCTGCCGCATAGCGTCCGGCCGCTCATCGCCGGCCTGTTCGTCGTCCGGGCGCGTGACCGCCAGCGGAACGGCTGCTCCGGTGACAGAAATGACCTGGTCGCTGAGGGCAACAAGTTCAAGTCCGCCGAAGAGGAGTTCGATCCCGGCGGCGTCCTCCGGGTTGCCCACTAAGCGGTTCGCGCGACGTAGCGCTCCGAGGTCCATGGCGCCGGCGCTGCTCACGCCGAGCGCTGCGTAGCCCGGGCGGCCGAGGTCCTGGATGGTGGCCTGCAGCCCGGGCTTGCGGACGGCGAGGCCTTCGGTGGCTTGCTCTTCGGCCGCGGCGTCGCTGGGCTTGGGCTGCTGCTTATTCACGTGCTGCTGATTAACGTTCTGTGGAGCCACCGCGGCCTGGGCACGGACGGCGTGGAACCGGACTGTATTGCCGGGACGGATCAGCGCAGGGCTCTCCCGGCCCAGATCCCACATGGCTGCATCGGTCCGACCGATCAGCTGCCAGCCGCCCGGCGACTGCCGGGGGTAGACCGCCGAGTAGGCTCCGCCCAAGGCAACAGCGCCCGCAGGAACAGCCGTACGCGGCGACCGGCGGCGCGGAACCTCCAGGCTGGAATCCTCGCCCGTGAGGTAGGCAAAGCCCGGAGCGAAGCCGGCGAATGCCGCGGTCCACAGCTGGCCTGTGTGGGCTGCCACCACTCCCTCGCGGCCCAGCCCGGTGAGGGCCGCCACCTCGTCCAGGTCCTCGCCGTCGTACACCACATCGATGGTGACCAGCGTGCTGTCAGTTTCCGCGGGGGCCGCCAGGTCCAAGCCGCGTACATGTGCGGCCAGTGCCTGTATCGCCTGGGTCGAATCCGCTGTGATGAGGACTGTTCCGGCGGCGGCGATGACGTCGAACTGGCCCGGCTGCGGGTGCGCGGTGAGCTGCGCCTGGAGGCTGAGGACGGCCTGGAGGGACGGCAGCTCCACCAGGATGGCACGGTCACCGGCGGCCCTGATCCCGGTCAGGCCGGCGGGCGCGCCGGCTTGAGGTTCGTGCTGCTGCATGGTCATGGCTAGGCGAAACTCCGGATCTGTATGCCGGCGTCCAGCAGTGCCGCGCGGACCGCGGCGGCCATGGCCACGGCCCCGGGGGTGTCGCCGTGCAGGCAGATGCTTTCGGCTTTGACCGGGACCAAGGAGCCGTCGATGGCTCGGACCACGCCGTCGTTGGCCAGGCGCAGGACGTGCTCGACGACGTCCGCCACCTCGTGGAGCACGGCCCCGGGTTCGCGCCGGGAGACCAGGGTGCCGTCCGGATTGTAGGCGCGGTCGGCGAACGCCTCGGCCACGGTCCGGAGCCCGGCGGCTTCGGCCTGGTGCTGGATTTCGGAGTTCGGCAGCACCATAAGGGGCAGCGTGGGGTCCACGGCCCGGACGGCGGCAACCACGGCGCCGGCCTGCTGCGGATGGTTCACGATGGTGTTGTAGAGGGCCCCGTGCGGCTTAACGTAGCGGACGGCGGTTCCGGCAGCGAGGGCCATCGCTTGGACTGCGCCGATCTGGTAAACGACATCTGCGGTGAGCTCAGCCGGGGTCATGTCGACGAAACGGCGGCCGAATCCGGCCAGGTCCCGGTAGCCAGGATGGGCGCCGACGGTGACGCCGGCCTTCACGGCAGCCTGGCACGTGGCCATGATGCCGACGGGATCGCCGGCGTGGAAGCCGCAGGCGACGTTGGCGCTGGACACGCTTTCAAAAATGGCGGCGTCGTCGCCGAAGGACCAGTTCCCAAAGGACTCGCCTACGTCGCTGTTCAGATCGATGCTGGGCATTGTGATCTCCGTCTCGGTTTGGTGTCCTTCAAGGATGCCCTAAAACCGACGATTGTTCAACAATCTCGCGACGGGGGGTCTGGTTATCGCTAAGGTATCTGCGCGAATTCCTCTCGGGATGCCAGGAACGCATGCCCGGTGCTCGCTTCCCGGCAGGTAATCCCCTTCTCCTGGGACTGGCAGCTGAACGTCCCGACGTGAATCTCCTGGCCGTATTGGAGGACTCTTGTAAAGACGGAGGCGTTCACTTCCCCGTAAGCCCCCGGGGTCGGGGTGATTTTAGGGTTAGGCAGGACATAGAGACCCTGGTTCCAGCACTTCGCCTCAACCACGCCCTCGGTGGTCAGTGAGATAAATGGCCCGTTGCCCCGCGGATCGTCACAGCGCGGCAGGTTGGCGACCACCGACTGGGCTTGGCACCCAACCACATTCGCGTTGTTGTTCTGCAGCTTGGGGTAGTCGTTGAGGATGCCGCACAGCAGGTTCCCGCTCGGTGACGCGAAGTAGTAGCCCGCGAAGTAGTCGCCAAAGCCTGATTCCGAGCGGTAGTCCTCAGCATTCACGGCGCTGAACGGCCCCGGGGAGGGCACGGCTCCGTCCGGCGCGGAGGGCACGGTTGCGTCCGGCGGGGAGGGCACGGCTCCGTCCGGCGAAGTGGTCCCCGCGCTAGCGCTCGTGGCCGAAGGGTCCGGTGCTGGCGCCGCCGTCGCCCTTGCTGTGGCCGTTGCGGTGGCGGCGGGCTGGTCGGCCGGGGCTGCGCTATTGACCTGACCGGACACTAGGTTCGGGGCCAGGAGTACGCATGCCGCGACGGCCGCTGCTGCAAGCCCGGCAGCGGCGAAACGCCCCCAATGGCGTTTGGCCGGTGCGCGGTGGAAGTCATGAACGGAGCCGCCCGCGGCGATGTGGGTGATTTCGGAATTCACGAACGACAGGGAACGCTGGCGGCTGCGGGTCAACTCCTCCTCAGTGATCGTGAGAGCAGGATCGGCGGCTGCAAGCAGATCGGCGGCGGATTGGTCCGGGCGCATTCTGTTGCTCATTCTGCTGCTCCTTCTGACACTGTCTGTTGCTGAAGTATTCGGGTGAGTTCCTTGCGGGCCCGGTGTAAACGCATTCGCACAGCGGCCGCTGATGTGTTGAGCAGTTGGGCCACTTCGCCGGCGGAGAGTCCGTCCCAGTACGTCAGCAGCAACACCTCCCGGTCTTTCGGGGCCAGGCGGTCGATGCTTTCCAGAACGGCGGATTCCTCGGCGGGCTCATGGATGCGCTGCAGCTGCAGGGCTCCCATGAGCCCGGCAGCCCGGGACAAGGACCTGTCATGGTTTCGGAGCACGTTCTTGGCCACCCCGAAAAGGACGATTACTGAGAGATCATCGCTGTGTCCGGACTTTTCCCAGACAATCCTGAAAACCTCCGCGCACAGGTCCTCCGCGGTGGCGGCGTCGTCCGTCCTGCGCCGAAAATAGCGGTAGATACGGTCGTGGGCCGCTGTGTGAACGGCCAGGAACCGGTTTTCCCTCTCCCGATCCACACGTTCCCCCATCGTTTGCAAGCTCATGCCCTGTTAATGTCCGGCAGCGAACAAACTGTAACGGGAATCTTGGAGAAATCTGCGCACGATAAAAAGATTGCAAAAAGGTTGCCCATCAGAGCGGCCACGACTTAGGGAGCTGCGGAGGCGACCAGGCCGTACTCAAGGCCAGCCTGTCCTGACGCAGCGCGTCGCCGAGACCAAGGCTGCCTTTCCGTCAGTTCGTGAGGGCACCCTCCAGCCAGGACCTCAACGCGGGGGCGGGAGCTGCGCCGGCCTGCCGCGCGACAATCTTGCCGTCGACGATGACCATCAGCGTTGGCACTGCCTGAATGCCGAACCTGGCGGAGAGCTGCGGTGAGTGGTCGACGTCGACCTTTACGAGCTTGATCTGCCCCGCGCGTTCGTGCGCCAACTGGTCAAGCACCGGGCTCACCATCCGGCAAGGTCCGCACCACACCGCCCAAAAGTCCACGAGCACCGGAACGCCGGACCGTTCGGCGATCTCGGTAAAGTCGTCGTCGCCGGCCTCAACAACCCAGGGCGGCTCCCGGTGGCAATTGCCGCAGCGTGGCCGGCCCTCGGCGACGGCCGGCACGCGGTTGGATTTGCCGCAATGCGGACATTGGATGATGGCCTTGTTCATGAGGCTCCGGCCCCTTCGAGCTCCATCGCACTGTAGTCAACCACTAGTTCCCCTCCGGATGCGGTCACCGTGACCGCCCCTCCTTCCGCGATGCTTCCACGAAGCAGGGCCCGGCCCACCTGCGTTTCCACCACATGGGAAATATAGCGGCGCAACGGCCTGGCTCCATAGACCGGGTCGAAGCCGCGTTCGGCTATCAGAAGCCGCGCTTCCTCGGTCAGATGCAGCTCTATTTGCTGCTCGGCCAGCCGCTGCCGCAGCTGTTGGAATTGCAGATCAACGATGCGCTCGATTTGCTGCAGTCCGAGGGGTGCGAACAGCACTGTATCGTCCACGCGGTTCAGGAACTCGGGACGGAAGTGCGCCCGGAGTTCACCCATCACCCTGCCCCGCGCCTCCTCGGTGATCGCCCCGCCCTCTGCCGAGCCTTCCAAAAGATACTGGGAGCCGATATTTGAGGTCATGATGATGACGGTGTTGCGGAAATCGACCGTGCGGCCCTGCGAGTCCGTAATCCGTCCGTCGTCGAGGACCTGCAGCAAGGTGTTGAAGATGTCCGGATGGGCCTTTTCCACCTCGTCGAACAGCACCACAGAGTACGGCTTCCGGCGTACCGCTTCCGTGAGCTGCCCTCCTTCGTCATAACCGATGTAGCCGGGAGGCGCTCCCAGCAGCCGGCTCACGGTGTGGCGCTCCTGGTACTCACTCATGTCCAGCCGGATCATCGCGCCCTCACTGTCGAACAGCGCCGCGGCCAGCGCCTTGGCAAGCTCGGTCTTCCCGACGCCCGTCGGGCCGAGGAAAATGAAGGAGCCGATGGGCCGGCGGGGATCGCGGATACCGGAGCGGGCGCGGATGATGGCGTCCGACACCGCGCTAATTGCTTCTTCCTGCCCCACGACGCGGGTGCGCAGGATTTCATCCAGGTGCAGGACTTTTTCACGTTCGCCCTGCTTGAGCCGTGCGACCGGTATGCCTGTCCAGGCCGCGACGATGTCGGCGATCTCGTCCTCCGTCACCACCTCGCGGAGCAGGCGTTTCTCGCCTTGTTTCGCGGTCAGCCGGTCCTCCTCGGCGGCCAGCCGCCGTTCCAGGTCGGCAAGCTTGCCGTAGCGTAGCTCCGCGACGCGGTTAAGATCGTAGTTCCGCTCGGCTTCCTCCGCGTCCTGCCGCACCCGCTCCAGTTCACTGCGGATTTCCTGCAGCTTGTGAATCGCTTGCCGCTCGGCCTCCCATTGTGCCCTCTTCGCGTCGGCATCGGCCCGAAGGTCCGCCAATTCACGCCTCAATTCCTCGAGCCGGGTCTTGCTGGCAGGATCGGTCTCCTTGGAGAGTGCCGCCTCCTCTATTTCGAGCCGCGTAACCTTCCGGGTGAGTTCATCCAGTTCCGCCGGCATCGAGTCAATTTCCGTACGCAGCCGGGCGCACGCCTCGTCCACGAGGTCAATGGCCTTGTCCGGAAGGAACCGGTCAGTGATGTACCGGTGGGACAGGGTAGCCGCAGCCACCAGGGCACTGTCCTGGATCCGTACGCCGTGGAAGACCTCAAGCCGTTCCCGCAGCCCGCGGAGAATGGAAATGGCGTCCTCGACGTCGGGCTCGTCAACCGTGACTGGCTGGAAGCGCCGTTCCAACGCCGCATCCGACTCTATGTGTTTCCGGTATTCGTCGAGGGTGGTGGCGCCGATCATGTGCAGCTCCCCGCGGGCCAGCATTGGCTTCAGCATATTCCCGGCGTCCATCGACCCCTCTGTCGCCCCCGCCCCGACGACGGTGTGCAGCTCGTCAACAAAGAGCAGGATCCTGCCTTCGGCCGCCAGCACCTCGGACAGTACTGCCTTCAACCGCTCCTCGAACTCGCCGCGGTACTTGGCACCCGCCACGAGAGCGCTCATGTCGAGCGAGAAGATGGTCTTGTTCTTCAACCCTTCCGGCACATCCTGCCGGACGATCCGCTGGGCCAGTCCCTCGACAATGGCGGTCTTGCCGACACCAGGCTCACCGATGAGCACCGGGTTGTTTTTGGTCTTGCGGGAAAGTATCTGCACGACCCGCCGGATTTCCGCATCGCGGCCGATGACAGGATCCAGTTTTCCGGAGCGTGCGTCCGCCACCAGATCGCGGCCGTACTTCTCCAGCGCCTCGTAGGTCTGCTCCGGCGTCGCCGACGTGACGCGCTGGTTTCCCCGCACCTGGGTCAGGACCGACAGGAACGCCTCACGGGTGATCCGGTGTTCAGCCAGCACCCTTCCGGCCGCAGTGGACCGTCCTTCCTCCGCCAAGGCCACGAACAGGTGCTCCACGGAGACATACTCGTCCTTGAGACGCTTGGCTTCACGTTCGGCGGCGTCCAGGAGTGCGCCCAGCCTTCGACTCACATACACTTGGCCCGGTGCCGCTCCCGGGCCGGTGACCTTTGGCTTGCGCCTCAGTTCTGCTTCCACGGCAGCCCTCAGCCCGTCCACATCCACCTGCATCCCCGCTAGCAGCCGCGGGACAAGGCCATCTTCCTGCTCCAGCAGTGCCAGCAGCAGGTGTTCGCCGTCGGTCTCAGTGTGCCCGTTGCGTCCGGCGATCCGTTGAGCCTCCGCCAAGGCCTCCTGCGATTTTTGCGTCAAGCTCTCCATGTTCATCGTGAAGCTGTCCCTTCCACCTGAGTAATTTCAACCAGTCGTCGTTCAAGGGAATCGACCCGCACCAGCAGGTCCAGTACGAGCGGGATTGCCGCGTAGTTCAGCGACAGTTCCGAATGGAGTCTCATGACACGCGCTATGAGTTCGGGGGCCCCGAGGCTGAACCAGGGTCCGCCCGGGGCGTTTCCGCCGAGCGGCCGAATCAAATCCAGGTCTACGAACCGCATGACGACGTCGGGGTGGACCCCGCTGCTGCGTGCAACGGCCTCGAGATTCAGCCGCCATGGATAGGCGAGCGGATAATTTCGGCTCATAGGAGCCCCTCCCTCGGGTGGAAGTCGGATACGGCGGCAAGCTCCTCGTATAGCTTGCGCACCTTGCTGCTCAGCCGCGGCGGCACCATGACGCGGATCTCCGCGTAGAGGTTTCCCGGCTGGCCCCTCCGGTCGGGCATGCCCTGACCTCGCAGCCGAAGTCTGCGCCCGCTGGAAGAGCCCTCGGGAATGGTGATGGTGACCGGTCCCGCGGGCGCGTTGACCTTGATCTTGGCCCCTAGAGCGGCTTCCGACGGCGTGACGGGAAAGTCGAAGTGGATGTCCCGCCCCTTGAGGCGGTATCTGGCGTCCGGCTGGATGCGCACCGTGAGGGACAGGTCGCCCGGCGGACCGCCTTCACGGCCTGCCGCGCCCTCCCCCACGAGGCGGATGCGCTGGCCGTCCAGCACACCAGGGGGTACGTCCACTTCGTAATCCCGCGTTTCGCCGCCCGGCTGGGCCAAGCGGACGGTGCGCCGTCCGCCACGGATCGCCTCTTCGAGGGTCAGCCGAAGCTCGGCTTCATGGTCCGCCCCCTGCGCCGGGCCGGCTCCCTGCTGACGGAACCAGCCTCCGAGCAGGTCCTCCCAGTCGACGTCGCCACCCATATTGACGTTGACATTGCCGTACCCGCTCCGTCCCGGCCCTGGGCCGGGCCGAGGGCCGCCAGCACCCCAGCGCGGAGCGCCTCCAGCCGGACCGGCACCGCTGTACTGTCGGAAATCAGCTCCGAAACGGTCGTACCGCGCCTTCGTTTCGGGATCCGAAAGAGTGCTGTAGGCCTCGCCGATTTCCTTGAACCGGTCGGCGGCGTCCGGCTCGCGGTTGACGTCCGGATGATATTTTCGCGCCAGCTTGCGGTAGGCGCGCTGGATCTCCTGGGGGTCGGCCGTCCGGGAGAGGCCGAGAACGGAATATGGGTCCTTAGCCACGTTCAGCATTCACCGCCCGGCTCACAACGACGGCGGCCGGCCTGAGGGTGGTGTCCGGACTGCCATAGCCCGGCCGCAGTACAGTCAGCACAGTCCCGGGAGGAGCCTCGTCCGTTTCGGAGACACTGACCACTTCGTGAATCCGGGGGTCGAAAGGGACGTTCTCGGCGTCGATCCGCAGGAAGCCCAGGCGGGCAAGAGTGTCTATGGCCTGGGACCGAATGGCGGCTACGCCATCAGCGAGCGCATCTCCGTCGGACGGTGCGTGGGCCAAGGCCAACTCGAGATTGTCCAGGACGGGCAGCCACGCCAAAGAGACCGCTGCACGCTCCTGCGCCCTTAGCTGTGCCCCGTCCCGGATGGCGCGCTTTCGCGCATTGTCTGCATCAGCGAGCGCGCGGCGCCACTGGTCCTCCATTTTGGCCAGCGCATCCGCGTGCGCCTTCGCGTCGGCTTCCCTCTCATTGGGTGCGGCGGTCTCATTGGGTGCGGCGGCTTCAGCCCCATCACCTCCTGGATGGACCTGTCCAGCCGGCCCCGCCTGCTCGCTCATGGCCGTTCTTAGCCACGGTCGAATTCTGCATCGACGATGTCATCGTCCTCTGCAGCGGTGAACCCGCCGGGCTGAGATGAGGCTCCCGGAGCTGCCCCTGCAGTGGCCCCGGCGGCAGCCGAGGCACTTAGTGCCGCCTGTAGCTGCTGAAGCTCGGAAATCAGCTCCCGCGCAGTGCCAACATCCGCCTGGTTGCTGACGGCGTCGCGAGCCTGGCCTACCAGCAGCTCCGCGCGGGCCTTGTCGTGCACCGGGACTGCATCGCCGTGCTCATTCACGGCCCGCTCAACGCGGTATGCCGCCGCATCGAGTTCGTTGAGAGTGTCGATCCGCTCCCGGTTCTTCAGGTCTTCGCTTCTGTGGGAATCGGCCTCGGCAATCATGCGTTCGACTTCCTTGGCGTCGAGGTTTGAGCCTTCGCTGATAGTGATGCCCTGTTCCTTGCCCGTGTCCTTGTCACGGGCGGTGACGTTCAGAATGCCGTTGGCGTCGACGTCGAACGTGACTTCGATCTGCGGTTCGCCCCGGGGCGCGGGCCGGATATCGGTCAGCTGGAACCGGCCCAATACCCGGTTATCCGCCGCCAGTTCCCGCTCCCCCTGCAAGACCACCACGTCCACCGCCGGCTGGTTATCGTCAGCCGTGGAGAACACCTCGCTGCGTCTGGCCGGGATGGTCGTGTTGCGCTCGATGATCTTTGTCATCACGCCGCCCCGCGTCTCGACGCCCAAGGAAAGTGGCACAACGTCCAGGAGCAGGACGTCCGAAACTTCTCCCTTGAGTACGCCGGCCTGGATGGCCGCACCGATGGCCACGACCTCATCCGGATTGACGCTCATGTTGGGATCTTTGCCGCCGGTCAGACGACGCACGAGGTCCTGTATCGCGGGAATACGGGTGGAGCCGCCGACCAAAATTACTTCATCGATGTCGTTGGCCGTAACCTTGGCGTCCGTCATGGCCTGCTTGACCGGCCCCATGGTGCGTTCCACCAGGTCATGGGTGATGTCTTCAAAAACGGACCGCCGAACTGTGGTGGTCAAATGCTTTGGGCCCGTGGCGTCGGCAGTGACGAAGGGAAGGTTGACCTGGGCCTGGGTCACGGAACTGAGCTCCACCTTCGCTTTCTCGGCCGCCTCGAACAAGCGTTGCAATGCCTGTGCGTCCGAACGCAGGTCGATGCCCTCCTGCTTTTGGAATTCGTCGGCCAGGTAGTCGACAAGGCGGCGGTCAAAATCGTCTCCGCCAAGGTGCGTGTCGCCCGCCGTGGAGCGGACCTCCACAACCCCGTCCCCCACGTCCAGCAGGCTCACATCGAAGGTTCCGCCGCCAAGGTCGAAAACCAAAACCGTCTCATGTTGACGTTTATCGATGCCGTAGGCCAAGGCCGCTGCAGTCGGCTCGTTGATGATGCGAAGTACTTCCAGCCCGGCGATCCTGCCCGCGTCCTTGGTGGCGGTGCGCTGTGCATCGTTGAAGTATGCAGGCACCGTAATGACGGCCTCCGTCACTTTTTCGCCCAGCTGCTTCGCCGCGTCGTCCACCAGCTTGCGGAGGACGAGCGCGCTGACCTCTTCGGGTGCCACCTTCTTGCCCTGAACCTGGAAACGCGCCACGCCGTTGTCATCAGCTACAACGTCGAAACTTACGGCCTTGGCTTCATCAGTTATCTCGTCATAGTGCCGGCCGATAAACCGCTTGGCCGACGTGATAGTTCCTTTGGGGTTGAGAATCGCCTGGCGGCGTGCCAGTTGCCCCACCAGCCGTTCCCCGCTGTCCGTGTATGCCACAACCGAGGGCGTGGTACGGGCTCCTTCTGCGTTGGGTACAACCCGGGCTTCCCCGCCTTCCCAGACGGCGATCACTGAATTGGTTGTTCCAAGATCAATTCCTACTGCTTTGGCCATGACTCGCTCCGGTCCTGGGGGCGCGCGTTGCAGTCATCTGGCGACGTCCGCCCGAGATTCCACCGCATGATTCCGTGCCCTCTCCTGAGGGGCCGCGAGGCACAGAGGGCGTTGTCATGTGGCCTTATAGGGTCGAGTCTGCCCTTTACCGGGAAATGACGGCATGACCTCCCGGGTCCAAATATCCATAAGCAAACTGACCTATCAGAATAGGTTTCACAGGCGTAGTGTCGAAAACCTGGGATGACGGGGATCCGCCGCCACGCATCTCGCCCACGAACGACTCCCTCAACTGCGGACAGAGACCGGCAGGTAACCTGGATGTTCGATCGACCAACGGCTGAGGCGATTCTCGGTAAGGCCACACAATCCGTGTCAGCACTGGGATTCTGCCATGTGGGAGCTTGCTATCTGGTGATGGACGGTCACTTGCTTCCGGTCGCGAACCTGATGCCGACCGCCCAGCACCACGACGACCCCCAGGTCGAAGGAACGGATACCAAAGGTACATCCACCGGCCCGGGCTGGCGTTACGCGCTTTCGACTTTTCGCGACAATGGTGAGCTGAATGGCTGCCTTGTCCTGCATGCCCGCACGGCTCCGAGTCCGGCGCAGATGATCGAGCTACGCGCAATAGCTGCGCCATCTGCCCCCGGCGCAGTCGAGGAAGCAGCAGGACCACACCAGCGGGCGCACTCGGCCGCAGTCTCCGATGCCCCCGAGGTGGCGGAGCTGGACGATCGCGTGCGTATCCTCTCGGCAACGGTACTGCAGCTCGAAACCCGAACGTCGATCCAGAACGCACTGAATGGCGCCCTTACCGCCCCGCTTGGTCAAATGGGCTCCCGCGAGTCCCTTCTGGCGGAAGTGCTGTCGGTGCTGACTGGACGCTCTGTCTGCACTGAGGACGGATTCGGCAATATCCGAGCCGCCGTCGGTACCAAATCCGGACGTCCGTACCCCCGGCCCAGCCCGTCGGACAGGTCCCGGACGGCGCAGCTCTGGCTCGCCTTCGGATTGCCGGTCCAAGAACCCCGAGGGCTCGTGGCGCTGGTTCTGCCGGCCACGGACGTGCTTGGGGCAATGTGCTTGGTCGAGGACGGCAGGCCTTACACGGCCGACGACGTCTTCGCCTTGGAGTATGGAACGCGGCTCCTGCAGGTTGAACTCTCGCACCGCCGCAGCATCGCGCAGCTTGAACTGAAACTGGGGCGCGACCTGGTGTTTGAACTCGTGTCCGGACTGGATGAAGAGACCGCGGTCTTGCGGGCCGAGGCATTGGGATACGACATCAGGGGGCCGCAGCACGTCATTGTTGCTCAGTGGCAACCGCCAAGAACGGACGATACCGTGGCGGTGGCGCTGCGCAGGACACTGCGCGAACTCCAGATCCCTGCGCTCGTGTCACGGCATTCGGACACAACACTCGCTGTAGTTACGGGAGAGCCGCTCGACACGGAACTCTTTACCATTGCGGCACGGACGCTGCGCAGCGCCACCGGAGCTGTGGGCATCGGAGGTCCGAGCCGGGATGTCACACAGATCCCACGCTCATACGCAGAAGCCCTGCGTGCACTGCAAATCCGGGTACATTCCACCGACCCCTACGGGATCACCCGCTACGACCAGCTGGGGATCTACCGAATCCTTGACATGCCTGGGAACGAAACCGACCTCTCCGGCTATGTCGAGGAGTGGCTCGGCGCACTCCAGGGCAACGATGCCCGCCGGGGATCCGATCTGGTGCACACTTTGGCGCAGTTCCTGGATCATGGCGGCAACTACGACGACACGGCGGTCAGCCTCGCCATTCACCGGAGCACCCTGCGGTACCGGCTGAAGTCCATCCGTCAGATCACCGGTTTTGAACTAGGTGACCCCGAGACCCGCCTCAACCTGCACGTCGCCACCCGTGCCTGGCGCCTGCGGGCCGCGCGGACGAACTGAGCCCTTGCACCGCCCAAGTTGACCTGTCGGACTCAAATTCTGGCTGTTTTTCGGCGTGCCGGGGCCATGCGGGTTTGGTGGCAACGGCGGAGACTCAGACTGGTACATGTGGCCATCGACATCCATAGAAGGCGACGGGACTCCAATGAGTATGAGCAGACCAACGGCCACCGAGAGCGAGGCCCCGCTCCCGCCGCCAGGGCGCAGCAGGAGGGCATGGTCCGCGATTCTGGGAGCAGGATTACTCATTGTCGGGTCAGCATGCACAGGGCCACCACCGGCTCCGGCAGCGCAATCCTCCAGCGCCGACGGTTCCAGTTCCACAGGGGACCTTTCAGCCGTGCCGGGGATCGTGAGAGAAGTCGAGCCTTCTGTAGTAACGATTCAGACCTCCGGCGGCATTGGCAGCGGCGTGGTCTACCGGAGTGATGGCACCATCGTCACCGACGCCCACGTCGTGGAGGACCAGCAAAAGAAGCCGTTCAAGACTGTCCAGATCCACTTCGCGGACGGATCCCAGGCGGTAGCCACCGTCGTCGGTGTCGACGACCCCACCGACGTGGCAGTGGTGAAAGCTGACCGCAACAACCTCCCGGCCGCCAGGTTTCCGACAACGCTTCCGATAGTTGGACAGCTGGCGGTTGTCATTGGCAGTCCGCTGGGGCTGGAAGAAACCGTCACGGCCGGCATCATTTCCGCCCTCCACCGCAATATGCCACCGTCGGAGGGTTCGCCGGGACTTATCGACCTCATCCAGACCGACGCGCCTATCTCCCCGGGCAATTCGGGCGGAGCAGTGGTCAACAGCAAATCCGAGATCATCGGGCTCTCAGAAGCCTATCTGCCGCCCAGCTCAGGGGCCGTGTCGATCGGGTTCGTGACCCCCGCCGCGACGGTGACCGACGTCGCGGACCAGATACTGAAGAGCGGCGTGGCCGCGCATGCCGTCCTTGGGATTATTCCGACCGACATTTCCCCTGAGGTGGCAAGCCGCTTGAGTCTTCCCAGAACGTCTGGCGCGCTGGTTATCGAAGTTGCCCAAGGCGGACCGGCAGCCAAGGCGGGGCTGCAGCCAGGAGACATCATCGTCCAGTTTGACGGACAAAAAATCGCCAATGTGACCGACCTTCTGGCGGCCATACGCAAGAAAGAACCGGGACAGCAGTCCGATGTCGAGTTCCAGCGCGGGCAGGAGACGAAGTCAGTAAAAGTCACGTTGGACAACACTGCGAAGCGATAGATCCGTTCGAAGGTTCAGGCCAGCAAGTTTACGAATGCACCATTTCCAGAAACAGAGGTTTGGCTATGTCTGACGCACTGGTACAACAATTATTCAAGGGATCCGGAACTGCGTTGATTGTTCGGGGCATCGCGGCCGTTCTATTCGGCATTTTGGTTGTCGTCTGGCCCGGGGTCTCCGTACTCGCGCTCGTGGTCCTCTTCGGAATTTACGCCATCGTTGACGGCGTCACGAATATCGCGCACTACGTCAAGCGCAAGGGGCGCCGGCCCGTCTGGCAAATAGTGGGCGGCGTCATCTCCGTATTCGCGGGTCTCGCCGCATTGGTCTGGCCGGGCATCACTGCCCTCTCGCTGGCGTTCGTCATCGGCCTGTGGGCGGTCATTCTGGGTGTTTCCCAGATCGCACTTGCCTTCGAAGTTAGAAAGACCGTCGGACAATGGTGGCTCTGGCTGATCACAGGTGTCGTCACTCCTCTTTTCGGCCTCTTTTTGGTCGTTCTTCCCGGCGCGGGCATCCTGAGTCTCCTGGGCCTGCTCTCATCCTTCGCAATTCTCTTCGGAATTCTCCTGGTCGTTTCCGGTGCCGGGCTGCGCAGGCTGGGCGGCAGCTCGGGTGCGCGGCTCTCGATGGGCTAAAAACCGCAACGGCCGGACAGACAGGAGCCGCTATGCTTCCCGGGATTCCTGATCCGCATCTGGCACGGGTTCGTCCCGTTCGGGTGCGCACACCCCAAGGCTGCGAGGAATGCCTGGCTTTGGGCACTCCCTGGGTTCACTTGCGTCTATGCCTTACCTGCGGCCACGTCGGGTGTTGTGACGCTTCACCCATGCGGCACGCCAGGGCTCACGCCACCGAGTTGCACCCCATCGTTCGTTCCTTCGAGCCCGGTGAGGATTGGCGTTGGTGCTACCCCCATGAGGCATACGTCTAGAACGCGGGAGGGCGCGATCCACTGATGGAACCTGCAGCACAATCGACGTTGACCGAAACGCCGGATCACTCCGGCGCCTATCCGCGGCTCGGCCAGGCCCAGATCGAGTTGCTAGGCCGTGTCGGCACCAGGCGTGCCACTCACGCCGGGGAAGTCCTCATACACGAGGGACAGGTCGACGCTGACTTCTTCGCCATACTGCAGGGCAAGGTACTGGTCGTGGAGGGGCTGGGCGCCGGGGACAAACAACCTGCTGAGCCCGGCCCGGGCACACGGATCCTCGAAGTTCACGGTCCTGGACGTTTCCTTGGGGAACTAGGCCTGGTCGAGGGGCAACCGGCCTTTTTCAGCACGGTGGTCGGCGAGCCGGGTGAAGTGCTGCAAATCAGCGGAGACGACCTGCGCCGTGTGCTCCTGACGGACGCCGCGATCGGTGAGACGATCCTGCGGGCATACCTTCAGCGCCGGATCCTCCTGATCAGCGCGGGCGCGGGCATCCGCATCGTCGGGTCCCGTTTCAGCCGTGACACCCTTCGGATCTTGGAATTTGCAGCCGCCAACCGCCTGCCCCACCGACTGGTCGATCTGGAGGATGACGTGCAAGCACAGGCAATCCTGGAACAGGCAGGGGTCCTCACGAGTGAGCTGCCCGCAGTGGTGCTCACCGCTGCGCAGGTCCTCAAAAACCCGTCCAACGCGGATCTGGCGTTCGCCCTGGGCCTGCGGGTGGTGAAGGAGCATTCTGCCTCGTACGATCTCATGGTGATCGGGGCCGGACCCGCAGGCCTGGCGGCCGCAGTGTATGCGGCGTCCGACGGGTTGTCAGTGGTCCTCAAGGAAGGCTTTGCGATCGGAGGGCAAGCCGGCACGTCATCACGAATCGAGAACTTTCTCGGCTTTCCCTCCGGAATATCCGGCGGGGAACTCACTGAAAGAGCAGCCATTCAGGCTCGGAAGTTCAGAGTCCAGATCAACGTCGCCTGCCGGGCAAACACCATCACGTTCCGGGACGGTGAGTTCCGCGCCGAGTTCGACGAGAGCGGCCCCGCCTCCGCACGTGCCGCCCTGCTCGCAACCGGGGTTCGCTACCGCCGCCTGCCGGTCCCGGGACTGGAGGAATACGAGGGGATCAGTGTCTTCTACGCGGCCACTGTCCATGAAGCCAGGCTCTGCATGTCGCAGCCGGCGGCCGTAGTCGGTGGCGGAAACTCGGCGGGTCAGGCCGCTCTTTTCCTCGCTGGCATGGGGACGCCCGTGCGGTTGGTGGTACGCGGGGACGACCTCCGCGCCGACATGTCCGGATACCTCGCCGATCGAATCGATGAGCACAAGGGAATCGAGGTGCTTCTGGGGGCCAACATCGTGGGCGTAGCCGGTTCCGGCGGCCTTGAAAGGATCGTGGTCGATCTGCGAGCGACAGGCGAACAACGCATCTTCGACTCCCGGTACCTCTTTGTTTTCATCGGCGCCAAGCCGCACACAGCATGGCTGCAGGGCACCGTCGCGCTGGATGACCACGGCTTTATCCTTACCGGGGCTGACCTAGCAGACTTCCCTCCCGAGTTCAGCCATCTGCGGCGCAGACGACTCCCCTTGGAGACCAGCGTGCCCGGAATGTTCGCGGCCGGTGACGTCCGGCATGGATCGGTGAAACGCGTAACGGCTGCCGCCGGTGAAGGCTCAACGGCAGTGGCAATGATCCACGAGCACCTGCGCCTCCTCCGGGAGGGACCGGCGCGTTCGTGAAGGACGACCTCTTCAGTCGGGACGGCGCTAGTACTCAGCGCGCTGCACTTATGGGTGACGCAGGCCCACTCCGGCAAGGACCTCCCGGTACCCCTCCCGAAAGGTCGGATAGCGGAAGGTGAAACCGGTGCCGCGCAGCAAGGCGTTGCTGCACCGCTTGTTGCCGCCGCGGGCCTCGCCGGCATCACCGATGGGCGGCTCGCCAAGGCCAAGCTCTGCCGCCAGAAAACGCAAGACCTCGCCCAGCTCGGCCGGCTCGTCGTCCACGCCCACATAGACCGGGGACGGTACATCCTCCATCGTGCACAACCAGACGATAGCGGCTGCGGCGTCGTCACGATGGATACGGTTTGTGTAGTGGGAAACATCAGGAATGACGGCCGAGCCGGTACGGACCTGGTCGATGAGCCGCGTGCGCGCCGGCCCGTAGATACCACCCAGGCGAACAACTACGGCAGTGGACGAGGTTCCGTGCAGACGGTCAGCCAGAAGGCCTTCGGCCTCAAGAAGGACGCGCCCTGAGAAACGGCCAGGTGCCGGCGTCGTACCTTCGTCCACCCAACCGCCGTCGGCGTCACCGTAGACGGCGGTTGAGGAGACGAACAAAACACGGCGCGGCGTCACGCCGTCGCGCTCAAAGGCGTCCAGGACATGCGCAAGTCCGTCCAGGTAGGCCGAGCGGTAGGCAGTCTCCGTAGGCGAGTCGGCGGCAACAGCAACGACGACGGCGGTGGTGTCCGCCGGGACTTGCGGAAGGCCCGGGGACCTGAGGTCCGCCGCGACGCCCTCGATTTCAGGCGGAAGTTTCGCGGGTGTGCGCCGCCAGCCGACCACTCTGTGCCCGGCAGCGGCGAACCGCAGGCCGGCTTCGGTGCCCAAATCACCGCACCCGGCCAGAAGGATAGTCATACCCGTCAGTCTATTTGTCGCGGGAATCTTAGCTGACTTTCTCCCCGCTTCCAGTGAAAGAGGAAGCCCGCCGGCTGATGGAGAGATGGTCCGGGCGATGGTCCGGCTCCGCCGCCGCAGGCTTAGACTCAAGGAAGATCGCGGTGGAGGCGAGGAGATGATGCCCAGGATGCGCGTTTCAGCACGATCGGATCCGCGGCAGGCAGAGTCTTTTTTGGGTGGCCGAGGGATGTAAGTCCAGTGCGCGTCCTTATCTCCGGAGCCAGCATCGCCGGTCCCACCGCGGCCTACTGGGTTTGCCGTGCCGGTCATTCGGTGACGGTCGTCGAGCAGGCTCCCGGTCCTCGCACGGCGGGCGGGCACGCGGTCGATCTGTTCAGCCCCGCCCTGAAGATCCTGGACCAGATGGGAGTCTTGCCCGGGGTCCTGGCGAAGGAGACGGGAACCACCAGCGGAACCTTCTTCGCACCGGGTTTGAAACGGCCGGTCGAGGCGGACATCGAAAGATTCGTCCACACCATCGCCGAACGTCACGTCGAGATCATGCGCGATGACCTCAGCGCGATCCTGACCGCTGCCACAAGCAACGACGTCGAATACCTCTTCGGTGACTCCATCACCGTGCTCTCCCCGGACACGGGGGAGGTCAGCTTCAAGCACGTCCCGCCCCGGACATTCGACGTGATTATCGGAGCCGACGGCTTGCACTCAAACGTGCGCCGCCTCCTATTCGGGCCGGAGGAGCAGTTCAGCTCGTTCCTCGGTGCCTACTTGGCCGTCTTCTCCCTGCCCAAGATACTCGGGCTCGACCGCCGCATCTTGGCCTACCTCGACGTCGGCCGGCTCGCTGCCACCTACAGTGCCCGACACCTGCACGACGCCCGGGCCCTTTTCCTGTTCCGCACAGAACGCCCGCTTGCCTACGACCGGCACGATGTTCCCGGTCAAAAGAACCTGCTCCGCGACGCCTTCACCGGGCTCAACGCCGAGGTAGACCGCTGGCTGGAAGAACTGGAGCACACTGATGCCTTTTACTTTGACGCGATCACCCAACTGTCCCTGGACACCTGGTCCCGGGGCCGGGTCACGCTCGTCGGCGACGCCGGGTACTGCCCCGGGGCAGTGGTGGGCGGCAGCACAAGCCTCGCCATCGTCGGAGCCTACGTCCTTGCCGGTGAACTCGCCCAAGCCGGCAACGATTACGCGCGCGCCTTCTCGGCCACCGAACGGGAAATGCTGCCCTACGTGCGCGGCAGCCGCTCCCTCGCCCGGCACACGGCACGGATCCTTATCCCCGCAAACCGGGCACAGGTCTGGACCCTCATCCACGGCACGCGGCTGATCTCCCACCTGCCCCCGGTACTGGCCCGGGCCGCCGCCGGATTCAGCAACCAAGGCCTGCGCCTTGCCGATTCAATGAAGCTCAAGGACTACAACGGGCCACCGGCTCTGGAATAGGTCCTCGCGTTTGTCGTGCAGACCCGGCCCGCCGGACTTGCGTCCGCGTTAGGGGCGAGTCAGAAAGGATTCGACTTTAGAGGGGTCGCGTTCGATGACGGGGTCAAGGATCGAGTCGATTCGAGCCAGCAACTCCGGATCCAGGTTGATTCCGACGGCGGCCGCGTTGTCCACAAGCTGCTCGGGTCGTGAAGCTCCCACGATGGCAGCTGAGACGTTGCTGTTCTGCAGGACCCAGGCAAGGGCGAGGGCGGCCATGGACAAACCCGCTTCTTCCGCGACTGGCTTCAACGCTTGGACCCGTTCGAGGACCGCTCGGCGCATGAACTTGAGCTCGGTCTTCACCTCGCCTTCCTCCGTCGCGAACCGGGACCCCGACGGCGCGTCCTGGCCAGGGACGTATTTGCCGGTGAGTACCCCCTGGGCAAGGGGTGACCAGCAGATTTGGCCCAAGCCCAGTTCCTGACTGACGGGGACGACTTCGTCCTCGATGACCCGCCAGAGCATGGAGTACTGCGGCTGGTTCGAAATGAGCTGTATCCCCAGGTCCTTGGCAAGTTTTGCGCCGGCCCGGATTTCGCCAACCGTCCATTCGGAGACGCCGATGTAAAGGGCCTTGCCTGACCGGACAATGTCCGCGAAAGCCTGCATGGTCTCTTCGAGTGGGGTCTCGTAGTCGTAACGGTGGGCCTGGTAAACGTCGACGTAGTCCGTTCCAAGGCGCCGCAGGGAAGCGTTGATGGATTCCATGACGTGTTTGCGGGACAGACCGCGGTCGTTCTTGCCTTCACCGGCGGGGAAGAACGTTTTAGTGAATATCTCCAGTCCTTCGCGGCGCACGCCTTTGAGTGCTTCGCCTAGGGCTTTCTCGGCACGGGTGCCGGCATAGGCATCGGCCGTGTCGAAGGTGGTGATACCCAGGTCGAGGGCCTGGCGGACGCATGCGTTGGCGGCGTCCTGGTCGATTTGCTCACCGTGGGTGACCCAGTTCCCGTAGGCCAGTTCACTGATGTACATGCCGGATGAGCCGAGCTTGCGGTATTCCATGTGGCATTTTCCTTTGTCAGGGGTCTCTCACGCGTATTGGGTAACACTCAGTTTGTTTGCTATTGCGGTTCCCCCGACGGCGTAGAGGGAGACCCCGGTACTACTCCTGGATGGGAAAATCAGCTCGGTCAGGGTGACCTCCCCTTCCTTGGCGAAGACTTCAACCGAGCACCGGTCCACAAATATGGTTAGCTCGTAAGCGCCATTCCTCGTCTGGATGGGCGCGGTGTCGACCGAAGCGAAGGATTCGTGGAAATCTGTTTGGCCGGATTCGCGGCGGTCGACGATGATGTAACCCTCGGCGGGCCGAATGCCGATCCGGGTTCCCTCCACTCCGTTGCCGCGGACAACGATCCCCATTTCCTCTGCAGTCCCCGGAACGAGGCTGAGGTCTATGCGTTGGGCACTCCCGGCCGCGCCCGTAAGGACATGCTGACCGTCGGGGATTTCGACTGCCTCGAGGCTGAACGAGGGACCATGCCCTCTCAGTGATGTCAGATCCCCTGCGACATGCTGCACCATGCGCGGGTTTCCTTCAATGGTGCGCAGGGATACTTCGCGGACCAGTGACATGGGGCCCCGCCAAGGCGAAGTCGGGATCTTGTTGGCGTACTCCCAGTTGTTCATCCAGCCGATCATCAACCGTCGGTTGTCCGGGGCATCGCTAAAAGAAACGGCGGCGTAGTAGTCACGGCCCCAGTCGAGCCATTGGTACTCAGCCAAACGCGCCGGATCCTGGGGGCCTTCGGTGACCGTAGTGACGGAGGTGAACTTAACGCCGTCGAAGTCTCCCACGAAGTACTGACCGGCCGAGCCGTTATTGGGGCCGCCGGGATTGAGGTTCACTATGAGGACCCACTTGAGGTTGTCCGGATCGCCGTCGACTGGCAGCGGGAAGAGATCCGGGCACTCCCACACTCCCCCGGTCGCATTCGCCGGACCGAAGCTGCTCAGCAATTCCCAGCTCTTGAGATCGTTGGACTTATAGAGGACCACCTTGAAGTCATTCGCTTCGACAGCAACCATGACCCAGTAGCTACCTGCATCGCCGTCGTAGCGGAACACCTTGGGGTCACGGAAGTTTGCCGATCCACGATCCAGCACGGGGTTTCCGGCGTATTTGGTCCAGTTGTAGCCACCGTCCAGGCTGTAGGCCAGCGACTGGGCCTGGATGCCATCGCGTGAGGATGGCTCTTTGAACGCGCTGGTATAGACAGCGACCAGCGGCGCGCGGGCCCCGGTGCCGAAGCCGCTGGTGTTTGCACGGTCGAAGACGACGCTGCCGGAGAAGACGTCTTCGGTCTCGTCGCAGGCGATGGCGACGGGGTGCTCGGTCCAGGTCAGCAGGTCAGGGGACGTTGCGTGTCCCCATGACATGTTGCCCCAGACATTGTCCAAGGGATTGTTCTGGTAGTAGAGGTGGTAGATGCCTTCATGGTGAATAAGGCCGTTGGGGTCGTTGAGCCAGGTGTTCCGGGCTGCGTAGTGCAGTGCGGGCCGGAAAGTATCGGCCGTCGTGGCGGTCACGGCAGTCATGAAGGTCGGATCTCGCTTCTGTGATCGTGGGTGTGGTGCTGTCCAGTTGCAGGTTCCCGACGGCGGGGCAGGCCGGCTTGCGCAGACCTACCCCGCGGTGTCGGGCGGTTAGGAGTTCTTCTTGTAACGGTCGTAGGCGTCCTGGTAGATCTTGACCATCTTGTCCAAACCGATGGACTTCAGCTGGGCGACATAGCTATCCCATTCCTGGTCAACTCCGCCGGAAACGATCCACTTGGCGCGCTTTTCCTTCACGAGTGTCTGGACGTCGGTTTCGATAGTGCTTAGCTGCTGCAGCTCGTCGTTGGACAGGAGCACGTTGGGGTACGGCTCATTCCCGGCATGGGGCTTGAAGAGGTCCTTGATAGTTTGCTGGCGAGCAGCGGCCCGCGGCTCCGGGGCCACGACAGTCTGGAAGTCTTGAGCTGTGACGATGTGCGGGCCACCCGGGGCCACTTTCTGGCGTTGTTCCCCCGCCGTCGTGCCGGCCGGCGCGGGAATCTGTTGGAGGACGCCATTTGCATCCTTCTGCAGGGCGGTGCCGACAGGCCCCCAGCTGGTTTGCGCGGACATCGTGGGGTCATACAGACGATCCACCCAGCGCATGGTTGCCACAGGATATTTGTCGGCACGGGTGATCGCGAACGCGCCTCGGCTGATATCCCCGGCGTTGGCGACGCTGGCGATCTGCTTGCCGTCCTTGCCTTTGAGTACGGGCATTACGACGTAGTCCTTGGCACGGTTCGCGCCGACAGCTTCCGCAGTCTCCCACCAGACGTAGGAGCCGAGGGTTTCATCGGCGGTCTTACCCTTGGCCAAGTACGCCTTATCGTCCTGAGTGAACGATTCGGGGTCGATCAGACCTTCCTGGTACCACTTGTGCAGTTCTGAAACGGCCGTCTTGTACTGGTCCTGCGCCGCGGTGAAGATGACCTTGCCGTTTTGGACGATGCGGTGGTCGATGTTGTCCGGCAGACCGCCCAGAGCGGCGAACAGGTCGCTGACGTCCGCGCACCACCAGTTGTTGATGAAGCTCAAAGGAATTTCATCGTTCTTGCCGTTCCCGTTCGGGTCCTTGGTCTTAAAGGCGACGAGGGCGTCGTGGTACTCCTGGATGGTCTGCGGAACCGGCAGCCCGAGTTTGTCCAGCCATGCCTTGTTGATCGACATAAAATTCGGGTAGGAATGCAACCCAAGTTCCTCGACGTTGGGCAGGGAGTAGATATGCCCGTCCGACGAAGTGATGGCTGCCTTGATGTCCGGCCGCTCCTTGAGGATTTTTGACAGGTTCGGGGCGTACTTGTCGATCAGGTCTTCCAGCGGGATGAGAGTACCGTTGGTCCCGTAAGTTGAGAGGTCCGAGTCCGAGAAGCCGGTGTTGAAGAAGGCATCCGGCAGGTCCCCGCTGGCCAGGATAAGGTTCTTCTTTTCCTTATAGACGTTATCGGGCAGATTTTCCCACTTGACGTCGATGTTGGTGTCTTTGGCCCATTGCTGGACCAGCGGCATGCTCTCGTACGCCGGCGCCAGCGGGGCTTTCGTCCCGGAGAAACGCAGGGTCAGTGTTTTGTCGACAATGGGCAATCCGGTCTGCTTCAGGCCGAAGTCCGACGAGGAATCTTTGATACCGGTCGGGCTCTGCCCAGAACAGGCAGTGAACATCAGTGTTCCGGCGACGAAGACGCCGACCGTGGCCAGGGCGTGGTTTTTCTTCATGGGTTTCCCTTTCAGGGGTTCCAATTGGGTTTCGGTGGGGTTCTAGGGTTTGGTGTGGATCGTTCTAGCTTTTGACGGCACCGATGAGGGCGCCCTTGGTGAAGTGCTTCTGCATGAACGGCAAGGCGATCATCAGGGGCAGGCTGGAGATGACGATCATGGCGTATTTGGTCAGTTCAGCGACCCGTTGGGCAGCGGCATAGGACTCGACGTCGCCCGAGAGATTTCCGGATGCGGCGACGTCGGACTGGATGAGGATGTTCCGCAGCACCAGTTGCAGCGGGTATTTGGTGTCATCGTTGAGGTAGATCAGGGCGTCGAAAAAGGAGTTCCAGTTGCCCACGACATGGATCATGAGCATCAGCATGATCAACGGCTTGGACAGCGGGAGGACCATCCGGAAAAAGAACTGGAAGTCCGAGGCGCCGTCGAGCTGGGCGGCTTCGCGCAGTTCGTCGGGGATGCTGTGTTCAAAGAAGGATCTGGCAATGATGAGGTTCCAGACCCCGATGGCCCCGGGCAGGATTACCGCCCACATGGTGTTGAGCAATCCCAGATCACGGACCACCAGGTACCGGGAGATCAGGCCGCCGTCGAAGAACATGGTGATGATAAACAGCAGCATGATGAACTTTCGACCGGGCAGGTCCTTGCGGGAGAGGGCATAGCCGGCGCCCAGGATGGAGCCAACGCTGATGATGCTGCCCGTCACCGTGTACAGGATGGAGTTGCCAAGACCGCGCCAGATGGCCGGATCTGCGAAGATTCTCTGGTAGCCCTCAAGGGTGAATCCTGCCGGCAGGAACCACACCTTGCCTTCGTAGATCTGGTTCGGGTCGCTGACTGACGCGATGACGATGAAGTAGAGCGGGTAGGCGACTGCGGCAATCGCAACAAGCAGGATGGCGATCGCCAGGGTGTTGAATGCCGGGTCGGCCAGCCGGGCGCGCAGCGGAACCTTATACGCGACTGCTGGCGGGCGTTCACGGAGGAGCTCGTGTGAGGGGATGGTTCTGGTTGTCATTTGGTTACCACAGACTTGTCTTGGTTGCGCGGCGGGCCACCCAGTTGAAAGTCACCAGAAGCGCCAGATTGAGCAAGGAGTTGAAAAGGCCGATCGCGGCGGAGTAGCTGAACTGCGCCTGCTGCAGTCCCGCGTGGTAAACGTAGGTCTGGACGATCTCAGAGGTCTGCGTGTTTAGGTTCGTCTGCATCAGCAGGGCTTTTTCGAAACCGACGTTGAGAAGGTTGCCGATCGCCAGGATGAACAGCACCGTGATGACAGGCATGATTCCGGGGATGTCGATATGCCTGATCCGCTGGAACTTGTTTGCCCCGTCAACCTTGGCTGCATCGTGCAGAGCAGGGTCGATGCCGGTCAGCGCGGCCAGGTAGACGACCATGGAGAATCCGGCGTGCTGCCAGATGTCCGACGCCACGTACACCGGGCGGAACCAGTCGGCCGATCCCATGAAGAAGACAGGCTGGCCACCAAAGAGCTGGAGGGCATTGTTGATCAGGCCCGACCGTGACGAGAGCAGGACGAACAGCATTCCGACAATCACGACCGTTGAAATGAAGGCGGGCGAATACAACACCGTTTGGGTAAGTTGCTTGAACCGCCGGGCCTGGAGCTGGTTCACGAGCAAGGCCAGGACGATCGGCACCGGAAACGCTATGAGAAGGCCAAGGACCGCGAGCCAGACTGTGTTTTCCAATACCCGCTCAAATTGGAACGAAGAGACGAACCGCTGGAAATTGGCTAAACCGACCCACGGACTTCCGAGGAAACCGTCCGCCGGGTTGTAGCTTCGGAACGCGATCTGAACCCCGTACATCGGCCAGTACTTGAAGACGGCAATATAAACCAAGGCCGGCGCTAGTAATACGTATAACTGCCAGGCACCAACCACCCGTCTCAAGCGAAAAGAGATTGGTTTTTTGACCGGACGGGGCCGGGGAGGCCGGATCCTGGTCGACGTTGCGCGGCTCATGCCGCCGCACCTGAATTCGTCACTGAACTCCGTTCAATAAGGGCACATTCGAGGGCTTCAATCCGGCCGTCCGGTTCGCCGCCCTCAATGAGAATTTCGACTGCGCGCCTGCCCATGGAGACAAACGGCAGGTCCATGGTGGTCAGCCCCGGCTGAAGATACGGGGCCAAGGTCTCCTGGTTGTCGAAGCCGATAACGGCAACGTCATCGGGTATCCGGCATCCCAGTTGTTCCAGCGCCTGGTAGGCACCCCAGGCGGTCCGGTCATTCGCGCAGAAGATGGCCGTCGGGGGGTTTGCCCCGGCCATGAGCTCCCGGGCGTACCGGAGGCCGTCGCCGGGATTCCCGTCGCCGAACCGGACAATGGCCGGATCAACGGTCAAGCCGGCTTCGACGAGTGCCCGGGAATAGCCGGCGTACCGCCCGAGGGCAGCGGGCAGCCTGCTTTCGAGGGTTTCGATGTTGATCATGGCCACCCGGCGGTGCCCGGCGTCGAGGAGTCGCTTCGTGGCGGCATACCCGCCGAGTTCCTCGTCCGGGATGATGCTGGGGATCCGGCGCTCACGGTCCTCGGAATTCAGCACCACGGATGGAACGCCGCGCAAGGCAGCCGGAACGTCGACCTCCTGGTGGTACATGGACGCGTAGACCACGCCGGCAACCTTGTACGAAAGCATGGCCTCCAAAGAGGCGCGCTCGAGATCCTTGTCTCCGTTGGTGTTAACCGTCAGGACCAGAAGTCCCGATTCCCATGCACGTTCCTGTGCGCCCTCGATGATCTTGCCCGCGAAGGGGGCGCTGGCCACAACGTCGCCGACGAAGCCGACCATGCCGGAGACCCCTTCACGCAGGACCTTGGCATGTGCGTTGGTCCGATATCCGAGCTGCTGGACGGCCAATTCCACTTTGTCCTTGGTCTTCTGTGAGAACCGGGAACCACTCACATCGTTCAGGACGAGGGACACTGTGGCCTGGGAAACCCCGGCGAGGGCCGCGACGTCGTGCATGGTAGGTCCTGAGTTTGGACTGGGCTTGCGCAACTTGGCACCTCCTTCGCTGTTCGTTGCGTTAGTCATGCGTATAACTAACTACCTGCTGATTGAATGTAATGCGGCTCACACGCTCGCGTCAAGTTATGCCCGACGTGAGCGTCAGCGCGGCGGCCTCAGTCCCAGAGGATGGGGCCGCCGGCGCTGTATCCGCCGCTGGATCCGGATTCGTCCGAGAACCAGAACGAGTACAGGCGCGCATCGGCGGAGAGTCCAAGCGTCACAGTGACGCGCCGCGGGGTCGGCACCGTGGGCGTCGCCAAGGGGATGCCATAGCGGGTGTTGTCGATGCCCTGGGGGACGGTGTGCGTTTCGGTGACACCTGTGTCAAGGTCAGTCACGGTTGCTTCGGCTTCGCCTGCTCCTGTGCAGATATTGATGAATAGGTGGCTACCCTGTACCAGGAGCGGCCTGGTCCGAATGGATCCCGTGCCCTCCGGACCAGGCGTCAGGGCACAGAATCCGTCACGCCGCATTGTGGCCAGTCCCATCGAAGCCCCCGCGTACATGTGGTGCCCAAGACTCGGCGAGATACCCGAGAATCCCGTGTAGTAGATTCTGGTTTCGTCTCCGTATGGAATGATGCCGCCATTGACCATGTGGAGGTAGCCGTAGTCCCAGGCATCGGGAACCAAGGACGAGGCAAGGAAGGGCTCAGGGTTGACGGTGTAGTGGTAGCCGTCCCTTGAGATGCCCAGGTAGAGATCGATGATTTTCGGCAGGCCATGCGCTTCGGCATAGTCGTTGGAAGGGCCCCGGTACACGGCGAATACTCCAAGCATGGCGCTTTCATAGGGCATGCACGTGACTTTGTATATTTCCGGTGTGCGCAAATCGCCGAAGGCAGGTGCCGCCCCGAAGCCATGACTCCCGACCCACGGCAAAACCTCATCCTCCGCCCAACGGGACGCTGCGTGAAAGTCGTCCGCCTCATGCCAACCCCGGCCCCGGCCGTACGGCCCAAGGTGGGTGCGGAGGCTGAAGACCCACTTCCGCCGGAATGGGTCATAGAAAAACGTGGTGTTGTCACCGCATGGGCCCGACGGACCTTCGTGGACCCAATGTTCACCGTCGTTGCTGGAATAGATCTCACCCCCCTCCGAGATGACCGGCGTTGAGTGGGCTGGCAAATCGTCCGGGCCGAAATCGCCGGTCCTGCGACGGACCCAGCGCAGCATGCGGTATTTAGCTTCGGCATCGGCATAATCGCGGCAGATGCTAACGCCATCACGCTGAAGAATGCTTTCCCCTTCCTCGTAAGCCAGCCCTGTGAGCTCCCTCGGCGCGCGGTCATTCCAAGCGACGCCATCCGCAGACGTGCGCAACGAGGTCCGGTCAAACCAGCCCGACATATACCAGACGCGCCACTGGCCACTCGCGTGGTCATACAGGATTCCGTCGTCGAAAGGGGCAGCCACCGGACATCGGCCACCATTCATGTCGCGGTCCGTCGTAGGGGCCAGCACCGGGTTCCGTGCGCTGGGAGTGGGCGGCAACCACGTTCGCACGAGTGACCGGTGCTCCAACAGATGGTCATCAACGATCAACTGGCGCCCGGTACGGGCGTCGATGGAAATCATGTTTCGGTGCAATCCTTTGGTTTCTTCGATCCGTGCCGCCTGCGCCCGGCTGCGGGAATGCTCTCCGGCAGGAAGACCGGACCCCTGCGGAAATCCGGGCCGCGCCATCACTAATGTTCAGGAAGTCATTCGTATAACTTCGGCTCTATGACTGTAATGCTCATCACACCGCGGCGTCAACCCGTCTTATCGGATTCACAAAAAACTCCCACTGGACTGAGGCGGACCCTGCGGCTCATCCCGGGTTGCTTGCCACCACCGGCCGCATTGTGACCCTTGACACTCTCCGCCCGCCCCGCGTAGGGTGTTGCCAAGTCGTTTTGGCAAAACGGTTTTTCACAAATCATTTCGTCTTTGTGTTTCCATTCCCGAGAAAGGGAGTCGACAGCGATGTCCTCTCGAAAAACAATCTCCAAGCTGGCCGCCATCGGCGGCATCTGCACCGCCGTCGCGCTCGTTGCAACCGGATGCGGCGCAGGGGGCCCCGCGTCCAGCGAAAGCGGCGGAAGCTCCATCAACGTCCTGGTTGAGGCAGGTGGACATGCAGAACTGCAGCCCATTGCCGACCAGTGCAAGAAAGACACCGGGGTCAACGTCAACTTCGTCGAACTCCCCTACGACGGCTTGTTCAACCGTCTCTCCAGCGAATTCTCATCCGGCACCGTCTCCTTCGATGTCGCGGCGTTGGACTCCGTCTGGCTGCCGAGCTTCAAGGACGCCCTGCAGCCCATCGATGAGCTCTTCACGGACGAGGCGAAGAAGGACATCTTCCCGTCGCTGGTCAAGGAAGCCAATGTCGGCGGGCACTTCATCGGGATGCCGGCGTGGACCAACGCCGAGATCGTCCTGTACCGCAAGGACCTGTTCGAGGATTCCAAGAACAAGGCTGACTTCAAGGCCAAGTACGGCTATGAGCTGGCAGCACCCACAACCTGGCAGCAGTACCAGGACATCTCCGCGTTCTTCACCAAGGACGGGATGTACGGAACAGATGTCAAGGGCGGCGTGGAAACCGAATACCTCGCCCACGTGCTGCAGGCCGGCTCACCCATGGTCCTGGATAGCAACAACAACGTGATCATCGACAACGCAGCCCACAAACAGGCGCTTGATTTCTACACCAGCCTCGCCAAGGACGCCCCGGCCGGCGCCGCCCAGGTCGACTGGGCTGCCGCGCAGAACCTCTTCAACCAGGGCAAGACGGCCATGACCCGGTTCTGGGCGCATGCCTACCGGCAGATCCCCAAGGACTCCCCGGTCTACGGCAAGGTCGGAACAGCCCCGATGATTGGCGGCTCCGCCGGTGTGGCTGGTGTTCCCGGTCCCTGGTACCTGTCAGTTCCGAAGGCAACCAAGAACACAGACGCTGCGAAAAAGTTCGTCAAGTGCGCGTACGACCATAATGACCTGGCCATTCAGTCCAACCTCGGCCTCGCTGCACGGGTCTCCGCCTTCCAGAAGTACCAGGACCAGCCCGGCTATGAGAGCTTCAAGCCGCTGATCCAAACGCTCAATGCACCCGCGACGGCAACCCGTCCGGCAACGGCTAAGTGGCAGCAGATTGTCGACACCGTCCTGGTTCCGATGCTTCAAAAGGCCGTCGCCGGCGGAGACAGCGCGACCTTGCTGGCGGACGCCAAGTCCAAGATCCAGGCCCTCCTCAAGTAAGACTCCGCGGCCGGCAGCAGCCCATGGCGTTGCCGGCCGCGGCCCCAACCAGCGGAAGAGAATCCCGTGCGTATCCCTGATCGCCGCTTCGCCCTCTACCTCATGACTCCCGCGGCGCTGTTCCTCGCAGTCTTTGTTGCTTACCCGTTGTTCCGTCTTGTGGCGGACAGCTTCTTCAAGATCTCCCCGCTCGTCGGAGGTCCGCGCGACTTCGTGGGCCTCGACAACTACGTCCGCGCCTTCACGTCCCCGGACTTCATGGGCGCCGGCTGGCGGACCCTCGCTTACACCGTCATGGTGGTGACCCTCGAATTCGCCCTCGGCCTGGGCATCGCCCTGCTGTTCACCACCCTCGGCAAAAAATCCCAGATCTGGCGGACCATGTTCCTCTACCCCCTCATGATCGCGCCGATCGTGGCCGGTTTGTTGTGGAAGTTCCTCATGATCGACAACTTCGGGCTGCTCGGCAGCCTCCTCAGCCAGGCGGGTATCCTGCAGAACCCCAACCAGATCGGCTGGCTCTCAAACCCGGACATCGTCCTGTTCTCCGTCGCCATCCCGGACATCTGGCTCACCACCTCGTTCATGTGCCTGGTGCTGTTCGCCGGCCTGCAGAACATCCCCGGGGACCTGATCGAGGCGGCCAGGCTCGACGGCGCCCGCGCCCCGGCGCTGCTGTTCCGCATCATCCTCCCGCTGCTCCGGCCGGTCATCGCCGTCGCGCTGGTGGTCCGCGGCATCGACGCCGCAAGGGCTTTTGACACCATCCTGATCCAAACCAACGGCGGGCCGCAGTCCGCCTCCGAAACCATGAGCCTTCTCATCTACCGGACGATGATCCGCTTCGGCGATCCCGGCCTGGCAAGCGCCATGGGCACCATTTACCTGCTGGCCATGCTCGCCATCGCCTTCGTCGCCGTCACCACCATCTGGCGGCCAGGAAAGGACACCTGATGAGCACCATGGAAAGTCCCGTCATCCCTGCCCGCCATACCAGCAAGGGTCCAGCACCCGCGACCGGCGCGAACCGCCGGCGCCGCGGCGTCAACCGTGAAGGACTCGAAGCCGGAAAGCGCAGCACCCGAACCATCCTGTGGATCCTGCTCGCCGCTTCCCTGGTCCTCTACGGCTTCCCGTTCCTCTACCTGCTGTTCACCTCGTTCAAGACCCCCATCGACACGATCGCCGTACCGCCCACCATCCTGCCCAAGGAATGGACACTGGCCAACTACGCCAACGCCCTAGGCCGCAGCGGAGTGCCGGCGTCGTTCATCAACAGCATCCAGACCGCGGTGATCAGCACCGCTCTCTCGCTGGTCCTGTCCATCCCGGCAGCCTACGGCATCACCAGATATAAGACCCGGAGCGGAAGGGTGTTCATCATGGCTGCCCTCGTCACCCGCATGGTTCCGCCGGTGGCTATCGGCATCCCGCTGGCGTCCATGATGGCCTCCGTGGGCCTGGCTGACACTCCGATCGCCCTGTCGATCGCGCACACCACCATTTCGTTGCCGCTCTCCATCTGGCTCATGTCCAGCTTCTTCGAGGCCGTCCCACAGGACTTGGAGGAAGCCGCGACAGTGGATGGCTGCAGCCGGCTCGGAGCCCTCTGGCGAGTGGTGATCCCGGTGGTCTCCGGAGGCATCGCCGTCACTGCGATCTTCGCCTTCCTCGCCTCCTGGAACGAATTCCTGTTCGCGCTTCTCATGACCGCAGTCCGGTCCCAGACCACACCCGTGGTCATCGCGAACTTCCAGACCCAGTTCGGACTCGACTGGGGATCTATGACCGCCCTCGCTGCCGTCTACTCGATCCCCGTCATCCTCCTGACCCTTCTCTTGCAGCGCAAGATCGTCGCAGGCATGACACTCGGCGCCGTCAAGGGCTGAGCAACTTAAAAACAAAGGTAAGAACCAATGTCAAGCAACAACTACTACGACGTGACGACGTGGCACGTCGGCAACCCGTCCGAGGACGTCGGTGAAGTGATCAACAGCATCATCGCCGACGTCAAGGGCAGGCAGGTCGCCACCGACGCGAACGATGGAGGAAAGCCAGGCGCGGTGATCTACATTCCTCCGGGAGACTACCGTCTTCGTACGCAGGTGGTGATCGATGTCAGCTTCCTGAAGATCCACGGCTCGGGGCACGGGTTTACGTCCTCGAGCATCCGCTTCAACGTGCCAGAAGACGAATGGCCCGACTTGCACGAACTGTGGCCCGGAGGAAGCCGCGTTATCGTCGACATTCCCGACCGCGCAGGCGCGGAGGAATCCCAGGGTGCCGCCTTCTACATCGAGCGAACCGGAAACCCCCGGATCAGCTCGGTAGAGTTCTCCAACTTCTGCATCGACGGCTTGCATTTCGAATCCGATGGCTTGGGGATGCATCCGGAGAACAGCTACGCGAACGGCAAGACCGGCATCTATGTTGCAGGCGCCAACGACTCATTCCGGATAAGCGAAATGGGTTTCGTCTACCTCGAGAACGCCCTCACCATCTACCACGCGGACGCGCTTTCCATTCACGACAACTTCATTGCCGAATGCGGAAGCTGCGTCGAGCTGCGCGGGTGGGGGCAGGCGTCAAAGATCACCGACAACCTGATCGGCGCGGGCCCGAAAGGCCACTCTGTCTACGCGGAGAACCATGGCGGGCTCCTGATCACCGCGAACAACGTCTTCCCCCGTGGTTCGAGCAGTGTTCACCTTGAAGGCGTGACGCGTTCAAGTGTCACCAACAATCGTCTGCATTCCTTCTATCCCGGCATGGTGATCCTCGCGGCGAATAGTTCGGAAAACCTCGTGGCCACGAACCATTTCCTGCGCGACCACGAGCCCTGGACGCCCTTTTTCGGAGTCGACAACGGACTTGACGACCTCAACGGACTGCTCAGTGTCAGCGGCAGCAACAACTCTGTGGTTGGCAACCACTTCTCCGAGATCATCGACTCACAGAGCATCCGGCCGACAGGTGCGACGCCGGTCATCATCCGGCTGAAGGCTGGAATGGGCAACTTCGTCTCCAACAACCACGTGGTGGCGATGGACGTTCGTTCCAAGTCAAGCGACTCCTGCTTCTCGGCCCAGGTCGATGCCCTGTTGAGCACCGAGGCTTCGGCCGGCCTCGCGGTGACGGCCGTTATGGTCGACCCAGATTCTTCCAGGAACACGATCCTCGATTCCGGAACTGACTCCCAAGTCCTCGCTGACAGGGCTGTCAACGCGTTGCGGGCCACACCCACGGTCGGTTACCAGCCGGCACCCTCACCACTTGCATCACCCAACAACGTACCGTCGGCCACCCCTTAGTGCCGACCCGAAAGGCCTATAACAAATGTCGTATGTTCTTTCCGACGCATGGACCTGGGACATGTGGTTCGCCGACGACGGCGATCTATACCACGCCTTCTACCTGAAGGCCTCCCGCGCGCTTGGGGATCCCGATCGCCGCCACTTCTACGTGACCGTCGGCCATGCCGTCTCCCGGGACTTGCGCACCTGGCACGAGGCAGCCGATGCGCTGATCGCGTCGGACCAGCCTGCTTTCGATGACTACACGACGTGGACCGGATCCATTGTCAGGGACCCTCAGGGCATGTGGCGCATGTTCTACACCGGAACTACCCGCGCTGAAAACGCGATCGTCCAACGCGTCGGCGTCGCGAAATCGCCGGACCTCTACAACTGGACCAAGGCCGGCAGCGAGGCCCTGTGCGAAGCCGAACCGCAGTGGTACGAGAAGTTCGACGGCGTCAGCTGGCCTGATGAAGCCTGGCGCGATCCCTGGGTTTTCGCCCACGACGGGCGGTGGCACATGCTCGTCACCGCCCGTTCCAACCACGGTGCACCCGACGACCGCGGCGTCATCGGTCACGCTACTTCGCCCGACCTTGACACGTGGACCGTTCAGCCTCCGCTCTCGCAGTCGGGCGCGGGTTTCGGGCACCTCGAAGTGCCTCAAATTGCATCAATAGGCGACCGGGACGTGCTTATATTCTCTTCGCTGCACGGCGAGCTGACCGCGGCCCGGCGCGAAGCCGGTGAACGCGGGGGCGTGTGGTCGGTCCCGGTCGAGTCGCCCACCGGTCCCTACGACATTGCGAAAGCCACGCGCCTGACGGACGAGTCGCTCTATGCCGGCCGATTGTTCCAGGACCGCGACGGCGCTTGGTGGCTCTTCGCGTTCAACCACGTTGACGAGAACCGGGCATTCATTGGCTCGCTGTCCGACCCGCTACCCGTAGGTTGGGACGCAAACGGGCGCTTGCGGGTCACCGACGGTCGCTTCGACCACCTCGGATGAAGAGAAGACGGCCGTGGAAAAGTTCCTGCCATCGAGTTCAGCCGGACTGTCACAGATCATCCGGCCGAGTCCAGGGCCGTCGTGCAGCCCTATACGACTATTCCTCGGTAGCGTATTGGTACCAGACCGGCAAACAGGCCGGGCACGCAAGCCGCCGCCCGCTGAAGGGCGGCTGCCCCGCTGCCCGGGCGCGGGCTCCGGGACGAATAAACGCACATAGCATCAACGCGAATATAAGGGACGTGGGAGAGACATGAGCAACAAGTCAGTGGGAATCCGGGACGTGGCAGCCGCAGCCGGCGTCTCCGTCACGACTGTCTCCCATGTCCTAAACAACACTGTCTACGCCCGAGTGGGCGCGGAGACGAGAGAACGTGTCCGTGAGGCCGCGCAGCGGTTGGGTTACGGTCCAAACCGCATGGCGCAGGCCCTCCGGACCCAACGATCAGGCATGCTCGGATTTGTCAGCGAAGAAATCGCCACGACCCCCCACGCTGGCCGGATCATTCTGGGTGCAGAGGAAACAGCGCGCCGCCGCGGCTACAACCTGATGATCATCAATACTTCGAGCACCGCCACCTATGAGTCGCGAACGGCTGACATCGCGGCCCTGCTGGAGCGCCAGGTGGATGGCGTCCTGTACGCCACGATGTACCACCGCCAACTTGCCGTCCCGGACAATCTGAACGGCATTCCCGCAATCCTCGTGGACTCAGAAGACACCAACCACTCAATCTCCTCAGTGATCCCCGACGAAATGGGAGGAGCAACCGCGGCCGTCAGGACCCTGATCGAAGCCGGACACCAGCGGATCGGCATGATCAACAACACCGACGACGTACCGGCCACCCATTCCCGGCTGCGGGCCTTCAAGGACACGCTTTCCGACTCAGGACTGGCGTTCGACGCCGATCTCGTCGAGGCTGAACTGTCAGAAGTGGCTGGCGGCTATCAGGCCGCGCTACGGCTCCTGGCACGGAGGGACCGGCCGACGGCCGTCTTCTGCTACAACGACCGCATGGCCATGGGCGCCTACCGGGCAGCCGCGGAACTCGGCCTGAAAATTCCCCGGGACCTTTCAGTGGTCGGCTTCGACAACCAGGAACTCATCGCGGAAAACCTGCATCCCGCCCTAACCACGGTCTCGCTCCCCCATTACGAAATGGGCGCGTGGGCAACCGAGAACCTCATCGACGCCATAGAAGGCAAGACGGACCTGAGCCTGTTCGCACTCCACCCGACCCTCCTGGCATGCCCGCTCGTGGTCAGGGATTCGGTGAAACCCCCAGTCTCCTAATAGGGACGAACCACAACACAAACGAGAGCGTCACTCGTTCCCTGCGTTCTCCAGCAGCGCCCCGTACACCTCATCGGCGACCGGCTCGAGCCACTCATTACTGACGTTGTTGCCTGGGGTGATGAAGGCGACGTGGGAGAACCACGAGTCCGCCTTCGCCCCATGCCAATGTTTCGTCCCGGCCGGCACACGGATCACCGTTCCCGGCTCCATGCTGACGGGGGCTTCGCCGTCGGCCTGGTACCAGCCGCTGCCCGCAGTGCACAGCAGGATCTGGTCGCCTCCGCCGTCAGCGCCGTGGTGAATGTGCCAGTTGTTCCGGCAGCCAGGCTCGAAAGAGACGTTGCTGACCGGAACGCTCCCCGGGGCGAGCGGAGCCAAATAGCTCTGGCCAATGAAGTACTGCGCGTAGGCGTCGTTCGGCGCCCCGAGCGGGAAAATCTGGTCGAATTCGTTGTTCGCCATTGTGTTTTACCTCCGGCTGCAATCAGCGGTTGACGTAGGTCATGTGCTCGGCGTTGTAGCGGCCTCCGCGCACGCCGATGCGCTGGGCAAGGCTGTCGAGGTCGGCGCGCTCGTCCGCGGAGAGCGCGACCTGGGTGGCCCCTGCGTTCTCCCGGATGCGCTCGGTGCGCCGGGTTCCGGGGATCGGCACGATCCACGGTTGTTGGGCGAGCAACCATGCCAAGGCGAGCTGGCCCGGCGTCGCACCCTTCGCCTCGGCGAGCCCCTTCACGTGGTCGACGAGCTTCTGGTTCGCGGCGAGGTTCTCCGCCTCGAACCGCGGGACACGGTTGCGGATGTCGCCTTCGGTGAATGCGGTGGATGCGTCGACGGTGCCGGTAAGGAAGCCCTTGCCGAGGGGGCTGAACGGGACGAACCCGATTCCGAGCTCCGCCAGCGTCGGGAGCACCTCCGCCTCGGGATCGCGTGTCCAGAGCGAATACTCGCTCTGGACCGCGGTGACCGGGTGGGCGGCGTGAGCGCGGCGGATCGTGTCCGCGGATGCCTCGGAGAGACCGAAATGCTTCACCTTGCCCTCGGCGATGAGTTCGCCGACGGTGCCGGCGACGTCCTCAATCGGCACGCCGGGGTCGACGCGGTGCTGATAGAACAAATCGATCGCCTCGGTGCGGAGCCGTTTCAGCGACGCCTCGGCGACGCGGCGGATCTGCTCGGGCCGGCTGTTCAGGCCCACCATCCGGCCATCCTGGATGTCCCAGCCGAACTTCGTAGCGATCACCACCCGGTCGCGAATCGGCTCGAGCGCCTCGCCGACGAGTTCCTCGTTGACATGCGGCCCGTAGACCTCTGCCGTGTCGAAGAACGTCACGCCCTCGTCGACGGCGGAGCGCAGCACGGTGATCATCTCGTCCCTGCTGCCAGGGTTGGGGCCGTAGCTCTGGGACATGCCCATTGCGCCGAGCCCGATCGCGGAGACTTTCAAGCCCTGGCCAAGTGTTCTGATATGCATGATCAATCCTTCGTAGTAGTGGTCTCGTCGAATAAAGGTCGCGACGCCGAAGCGGTCGCCGTGGCGGCGAGGCTCGCCAGTAGCTGCAGCCGCTGCTCGCTCGGCGAACCAGGCTCGGCGGTGTAAATCAGGAACGAAAGTCCCGGCTCGGCGGTCAGCTCCAGTCCCTCGTAGCTGAGGGTGATCTCGCCGACCTTGCGGTGGTGGAAGTTCTTCGTGCCCGAGCCATGGCGGCGGACGTTGTGCGCGCCCCACCGCATGCGGAACGCTTCGCTGAGGGTGGAGAGCTCTCCGACGAGGTCGTGAAGTTGCTTGTCCCCAAGATATCCATCCGCCCGTTGAGGAACTGGCGTGCTTCGTCCCTGGTGTTCATGTAGGCAACGTTATTTCGGCCATCGCTCCGGAGGGAGGCCCTACTGGTACACCCATCGCATATTCTGGGATCAGCCGTACCCGATCCTGAAGGAAGCCATGCCCGAGCCCTCCCGTCCCCTACAGAAGCTTGGATTCCTCACTATCGGCCTGTTCGACCCGGCGGATCCCGCCATGGGCCACGAATCCACTTTGCAGATCATCGAACTTGGCGAACAGCTTGGATTCGACAGCGCCTGGCTACGCCACCGCCACCTGCAGTTCGGAATCTCCTCCCCCATCGCCATGATGGCCGCCGCCAGCCAGCGCACCTCACGGATCGAGCTTGGAACCGCGGTAACCCCGCTGGGCTGGGAAAACCCCTTGCGCTTGGCCGAGGACCTGGCCACCGTGGATCTGCTCGCCAAGGGACGCATCAATCCGGGGCTCAGCGTGGGTGAACCCATGCACTACGACACAGTGAAGCACGAGTTGTACCCGGACTCGTCCGAGTTGGAGGATTTCAGCTACGGCCGCCTGAATCGATTTGCCCGCCTGGTCGCAGGGGAAAAGGTGCGGGACTTTTCCGGCAAGCAGGGTGTGGTCGAGGAATTCTCCAACCGCGTCGAGCCGCACTCTGCCGGGCTCCGGGACCGCCTTTGGTACGGGGCGGCCAGCGGGAAGTCAGCCGTCTGGGCCGGGGCAAACGGTTTCAACCTGCTCTCAAGCAGCGTGGTCTTTCCCGAAGCGGATCAGCAACCGGATTTTGCCCGCATTCAGCAGTCGCAGATTCGTGCCTTCCGTGAAGCCGCTCAAACGTCAGCCCCGGCCCATGGATCTGCCCGTGTGTCGCAGGGCTTGGTGGTGATCCCAACCGATTCGGCGTCGCCGGGTCAGCGGGAGAAATACCAGCGGTACGTTGATGAGCGCACTCCCCGCACACGAGCGCCCCAAGGGCCAAAGGGCATGCTGTTCGCCCCGGACCTCATCGGCACCAGCGAACAGATCGCAGAGCAGCTCTACGCACACGCGGGATTTCAGGAAGTCGACGAAGTGGCGTTCGCACTGCCCTTCAGCTTCGACCAGGAGGACTACGTCCAGATCCTCACGGACATCGCCGACAAACTCGGTCCCGCCCTGGGATGGACTCCGGCTGAAGTCCCGCGCGACCCGCAGTAGGCGCTTAAACCGTGCGAAACGTCGGTTAGCCCCGACGGGCGACATCCCGGCTCAGAATAGCCGGCCAGGTTGCGACATCTTCCGGGTGGTGGGCGACCGTCAGCGTTGCCTGCGGGAGCAGGGCGGCAAGGGATTCCGCAGTTGACAGCGGATGTCCCGGATCATCGATCCACGCCAGGATTGTTGTCGGTACCTCGATTCGCGCGATGGCCTCGGGAGCAGGCAGATCGCTGAGTGCCGCGCCTCGAAACAATGACGGCAAGAGGGCGTCGGCGACGTCGGGCACCGTCTCCGGCGCACCGATGGTGGCGGGCGGCGGCGTTGCCTGGCGGGTAGTCGCGAGGAATGCCTCAACCCCGGCAGATTCGATAACCTCCGCGGCAGCCCGGTAATTTCCAGCCTGTGCAGCCCGGGTTTCCCACGCCGTGGGTGGCACCATGAGCGTGAGCCCGGTAAAGCGGTCCGGCTCGCGGGCAGCGGCATGCAAAAGTGTGCCTGCACCCATCGAGGGACCGACCCCGTGGACAGGTTCATCTGGGAACCAGTGGTCGAGCAGCCGCAGGAGGTCCTCGGCAAGGTTTTGCCATTGATAGTCTTCGGGGACTTTCCGCCCCGTCGACCGGCCATGGCCTCGTGCGTCGTACCGCAGCAGCCGGGTTCCACTAAGCCCTCGACCGAGGTCGAGGTTGAGCACCCGGTCGCGCGCCCGGCTCGAGGTAAGGCCATGCAGCTGGACAACCGGGTGCCCACCTTCGTCACTCAAAGCAACCGCAAGCTCGGCTCCAGGAACCGCGAAAGTTGGCATCAAGCTCCTCGTTTGGTGACGGGCCGCGTTAACCTTGAGGGTCGGCGTCGAGCATTCAGGCTATCCGGGACGATACGATACTGCCATGCGGCTGACCAACGTCACGCACCTGCGCCTACCGTTCGGACGACTTTGGGGCTACGACGTCAGTGTGTCTGCGCCCAGCCGACGCCTGCCAGTGTCCTTCGACCAAAGGCTGCATGTGGGGGCGGGCGAACGCCCCGGCTCCTGGATGGCATTGTCTTTCCGGCTGCCTGCACCAACGCGTCGTGACTCAATAGCCGATGCCTGGCTGGCCGTCATCGCACGCCATGGCACCCTGCGAACAGCATTCGTGCCCGGAGCGGACGGTGAACCTGAGCTTCACGAAATCGGGATCGGTCCCGGAACGTGGGTTGAGCACCAGATCTCGCCCGGCCAGGCCGTCAATGACGCGGTGCGGGACATTCTCGATACCGCATGTTCGCCCTACGCACGGCCCTCCCACCGGCTGTGCCTACTGGAGACGGCTGCCGGACTCACCGTGGTGATTGCGGCCGACCACGCCCACGTCGATATGTGGTCCATGCTCGTGATCGCGCGCGACCTGCTGTCGGCGCTCGGTGCCCGGAAGGCGGGCCACGAACCGTTAGCCCTGCCAGTGCCGGCATTCGAAGAACACACGCAAGCGCTGCTGGATCGCGAAGCCGCGCCGGACCACATCCGTCAACGCTGGAAGGACATCATCGGCGACAGCGGCGGCGTCATGCCGCAGTTCCCGCTGCCCCTCGGCGCGCCCGCTCCACAGCGCGAGCGCGTAGAAGTGCGCGATGTATTCGATCTTGACGACGGTGCCGCGTTTGCCGCGCAGGCCCGCGACGACGGCGTCTCCACGCTCGCGCTCGCTGTTGCCGCAATGACTGCGGTCACCCGCGAGTTGGCGGGAACCCCGCTGCGGGCGGTCTTTCCCGTGCACAGCCGCTTTGAGGACAAATGGCATGACTCAGTCGGCTGGTTCATCACCAATTCGGTACTTGAGTCGGCGGTCGCCGAACCGCGCGCCGCAGCGGCGGCGGTAAAAGAAGCCGTGCAGCTTGGCTCGTGGCCGCTCGCCGACGTCCTGGATCCATGGGGCGGCATGCCGGTGGCTCCCGGCATGTTCGCGATCTCCTGGCTGGACCTGCGCAGGCTGCCGGTGCGGATCGATTCCGTCGGACTCGACGCGCAATATGTGAGCGCAGCTATCGACACCGACGGCGTGATGCTCTGGTTCATTCTGGACGAGTCCGGTCTTCACTTGAGATGCCGTTATCCCGACACCCTTGAAGCTCGAGCCAACGTCGGCGGATGGCTGGATCTGCTGGTCGCCCGTTTGCAGGCAGATGCCCGATCCTCGGTTCGAGGACTGCTTCGGGTAGCGGGCCGGACCTTCAGGTTGGAACGGGCGACTCGCGCTGACGTTGAGGCGATCGCCAGGCTCCTGTCCGATGACCAATTCGGTCCCGATCGTGAGTGCGTCGAGCTCGAAAGATACGAGGCGGCCTATGACGTGGTTGTTCGCGACAAGTCCAACTATCTGGGGGTTGTCCGCAATGGTGCCGACCGCATCGTTGCCACGATGCAGTTGACCATCATTCCGGGACTTTCCAGGGGTGGTTCTTCTCGACTACAGATCGAGGGGCTGCGGGTTGCGGCCACGGAACGTTCACGCGGGTTGGGCACCGCGATGCTTGAGTGGGCACACGATTTCGGGCGTGCGCGCGGCGCGCAATTGGCACAGGTGACCACTGACGAAACACGGGAACGGGCCCGGGCCTTCTACACCCGACTTGGATATCAGACGGCCCATGTCGGGCTGAAACGGCGCATTTAACGTGTCTCCCGTTGACCGGGCTCCTTCCATGCGCCTAAATTGACGGGCAAGATAGCCTATCGTTTCGCTTCAGGGTGGAGCGACCGCTCAGCAGAAAAGCGAGGACACCCGTGCTGCAGTCTCATATCTCTGACGACGGCGTCGCAAGCGACTCCTTGCGGACGCTTACGATCGACGAGCTGCTGCTTGAGAGCCGTGCCGGGCTTGAGCGCGTTCACCCGGCGGATCTGGAGCGTGAGATGTCAGCCGGCGCCCTTGTTGTTGACACCCGACCGGCCGAACAGAGAGAACGGGACGGCGATCTTCCAGGAGCAGTCGTCATCGACCGGAACGTGCTCGAGTGGCGGCTCGATCCTTCCAGTCCCCATCACCTCCCGTTCGCCGGCGATCCCACTCGGCGGATCGTGATCGTCTGCAATGAGGGCTACAGCTCCAGCCTCGCTGCGCACACACTGCAGCGGCTGGGGCTGCCCCGGGCAACGGACCTCATCGGCGGGTTCCAAGCCTGGAGAGCGCTAAGCAAGGACCCTTAATAGGGCAAGGACCCTTAATAGGGCAAGGACCCTTAATAGGGACTGTCATTGGGCGATCGGCGCGGGGTCCTCGCCGTTGGCAATGGTCTCTATCCAGTCAACAGCAGCGTCGGTCAGTTGGGGTCCCTCAGCCGAGTCACCGGCCCACCACCCGGGTTCCGTGGCACCGTGTGTGGCAGCAAGGATGTCGGCGCTGACCTGCGGGGTGAGGGGTTCCCCGTTGTGCGCGACCAACCAGTCCCTGGTTTCGGCGGTGACCAGGGGCCACCACTCATCGATCTTCACGGAATCAGTATCACTTCCGGGGAGGTGGCCGGTAAAGGTGATGGCGTCAGGATGCTCAAGGATCGGGCGCCGGGAACCCACTCAAAAGGCGGGCGTGCCACGCCGGGAGCCGCCCGCCGTCGTACGCCCGCCAATGTTTCGAGGCGCTAGGCCTCCGCCGGCACTGCGCCGGCCCGCACCTCGCCGGGAACACCGGGCTCGCCGCGGCCGTAGAGCCAGTCGTTGTACTGGAAGTTGTTGTCGCCGCGGCTCTTGAACAGCATGTTCCGCAGGACACGGGCGACGCCGTCAACGTGCCAGGACTCGCCCCAGACCCGGGCGGTGCGCTGGACTCGGGCAGTACGGGCCGCCCGGGTTTCATTGAAGTCGCGGAAGGCAGCTTCCCAGGCGCCGGCGTCGATGCCTTCGGGAGTGAAGACCCTGTCCCGGGTGGCGTGCTGGAGCACGGCTGCATCTTCCAGCGCCTGGCAGGCACCCTGGGCCAGGTACTGCAGCATGGGGTGCGCGGCGTCGCCGATGAGTGCCATGCGGCCGGACACCCAGTTCTCGATGGGGTTCCGGTCATACATGGGCCAGCGGATGCCGGTGGCCAGGTTCTTAAGGGCTTCCCGCACGGCGGGGACGCAGTCTTTGTAAGCGGCCTCGAGTTCGTCCACGCCGCCGTACTGCTCTTCGCCGCGTTCAAAGGACGGGGACTTGAACACGGCCACGGTGTTGAGCAGCTGGCCCTTCCGCAGCGGGTACTGGACCAAGTGGCAGTTCGGTCCGAGGTAGACGATGACGTCTTCCAGGTCCGCCGCGGGGGTCTCCTCGGTGATCGGCACGGTTCCGCGGTATGCCACATACGCAGAGTTGACGGGGCGGTCGTCGGCAACCGTGCCGCGGAGGGTGGACTTCAGGCCGTCTGCAGCCAGGATGGCGTCGGCCTCGAACACGTCGCCCTTGGCGCTGTAGGCGCGGGCACGGTCGCCGTCGGCTTCCACCTTCTGCACCAGCACGTCGTTCACCAGGGTGACGCCGGCTTTCTGGCAGGCTTCGAGCAGGATCCGGTGCAGGTCGCTACGGTGGATCACCACGTAGGGGGCGCCGTAGCGTTCCTCAAACTCACCGTCAAGCGTCTGCCGGGTCAGCTCCTCGCCGGTGATGGCATCGCGGAACACCAGGTGCTTGGGCTGGACGCCGATTTCCAGCGCCTTCTCCAACAGGCCCCAGCGCTTCAGGACGCGGGAGGCATTGGGGGCCATCTGCAGGCCCGCACCCACCTCACCGAAGGCGGGGGCCACTTCAACCAGGGTGACGTCGGCGCCGTTTTCGCGCAGCGCCAGCGCGCCGGCAAGGCCAGCCATACCACCGCCCACCACCAGGACGTCGGTGGACGCTTTGAGGTTAGACATTGGAAACTCCTATTGCCGTTGATTTCTTGATCTTGATGCCGACCGCTGCGATCAGGATTGCAGCCGCTGCGGCTCCCCCGGCGAATGCCAGGAAGTTTGAGTCAACGCCCAGGCCCGCTGCCAGGAGGAGCCCGCCGGCCTGCGGTGCGGCCACAGCCCCGATCCGGCCTACACCCAGGGCCCAGCCAAGGGCGGTACCGCGAAGGTGCGCTGGGTAGTGGCTGGCCACGGCGGCGATGATGAGGCACTGGGTGCCGTGCGTTCCCACACCGGCGAGCACCAGCATGAAGTAGACGACGGCGACCGGCGGCCCGGTCACCAGGACCACCAGGGCGGCGGCGGCCACCGCCGCTGCCGCGATGGCGGTGGGAATGGGTCCGAACCGGGTACCCGCCCACGCCGTCAGCACGGAGCCAGCGACGGCACCCAGGTTGAGCGCCAGTGCGAACGTCAGGGCGGAGCCGAGGTTGTAGCCGGCCAGCTGCATCAGGTTGGGCAGCCATGTCCCCAGCCCGTACCAGGCGAACAAAGTCACCAGGGTGCCGATGGCGAACAGCAGGCTGATACCGAGGTAGGGCGCCCGGAGCAGGGAGCCGAAGCCTGCGGATTCCTTCGCCGGGCCGCCACCCGCTTCGGCGTTCTTGCCGGGCGTAAACGTCTCCGGCAGGTAGCGGATACCCAGCGGGATCACCACCACCAGGGCGACGACGGCCACAAGGAACATCACCGGCCAACCGAAGGCTGGAATGAGCGGGATGCCTACGAGGGCAGCGATGGAGCCACCAATGGGAACGCCGGACATCATCAGGGTGGCGATGGTTGACCGCCACTTTTCCGGAACCAGCTCTGCCACCAGCGCGTTGGCAGACGGCACCAGTCCGCCCAGGCCGATGCCTGCGAGCAGACGCAGGCCGCCGAACACGGGTGCGCTGGGGGCAAACGCACAGAGAATAGTGAAGGCGGAGAACACGACGGCGCAGCCGACGATGGTGCGCCGCCGGCCCCAGGTATCGGACATGCGGCCGGCAAAGACGGCTCCGATCATCATGCCGACGAAGGCCATCGACCCGATGGTTCCGGCCGTGGCCTTGGTGAGGCCCCAGCCGGTGTCGCTGATGAGTGAGCCCTGCACGGTGCCGTAGACGATCAGGTCGTAACCGTCGAAAACGACCAGCAGCCAGCACACCAGGACGGCAAGTACGGAACGCCGGGGAAACCCGGAACGGCCGGCGCCCGGAGCGGGGGCCGCCGCGCGCTGCGGCACTGCAGCGGAAGTTGTGTGATTCATGCCACCACTGTGCTGGCAGTCGTACTTTCCCGCACATAAGATTCTGCCATGCAGAATCTTCCTGCCAGGCGGAAGCCCACCTACTCCATCGAAGCGGTGGACAACGCCCTGCAGCTCCTCCAATTGCTCCGGGATGTGGGCAGCCTCCGGCTCAAGGATGCCGCCGAGGAGCTGGGGGTTGCCCCTTCCACGGCCCACCGACTGCTGGCAATGCTGGTGTACCGCGGCTTCGCAATCCAGGATGAGACGCGCCGCTATGCTCCCGGCCCGGCGATGGGTGCCGGCCCGGCCGGGTTCAGCTGGACCAGGCAATTGAGGGACATCTCCCGCCCACACATGGAAGGCCTGTGTACCCGCACCAACGAGACCGTCAACCTCATGATCCGGGTGGGCACCAAGGTCCGGTTCCTAGACACAGTGGAAAGCAGCAATATCCTCCGGGTCGGAGACCGCCAGGGAACGCTGCTGCCGGCACACAAGGCCTCCGGCGGGAAGGCCATCCTGGCGGAAATGGAACCGTCCGCACTGGAGCAGCTGTTTCACAGCCCCAACTCGGAGCTCGCCGGAGACTACATTCCCGACGCCGAGTACCCGGCATTCTTGCGCGAGCTTGAGTCTGTGCGCGCCAACGGATTCGCCGCCAACTTTGAAGGTACTGAGGAGGGCATCAGCGCCTTTGGGATAGCTGTGCACAACGGCCAAGGCGTGGTGGTGGGCGCCCTGAGCGTGGCCACTCCGGTGGCCAGGTTCCGGCCGCTGTTCGACGCCGGGCTGGTGGGCGTCATGATGGAAACGCGGCGCCAACTGGAAATCGACATCGCAGCCAATCCGGTGGACGGCTCCCGGGGCAGCTGACGCCCCCACGAAATGCCCAACGCGGAATTCTGCTAGACAGAATATATTGGGCGTCACAGTGCCATACTCCTTACGGTCGAATCCACGTCACATTCAGTCCGCACGCAAGGAGAAGGCCAGTGCCGACCAGCGCTGAAAACCAAACGCATGAGTCCGTCGCGCAGGAGCACCACGTTCCCCAGCCCACCCCCGAGGAGGCTGCCCAGCTCGAGCAGCTGTACCGGGACTTCGACAAAGGGAACCTGATTCCGTTGTGGACGGAGATCGGTGACCTGATGCCGATGGTCCCGTCACCGAAAGCTGTGCCGCACGTGTGGCGGTGGGATGACCTGTACCCGTTGGCAGCCCGGGCCGGCGACCTGGTTCCGGTGGGCCGCGGCGGGGAGCGCCGGGCCATTGCCCTGGCCAACCCCGGCTTGGGCGGCACCCCCTATGCCACCCCCACGCTGTGGGCCGCCATCCAGTACCTGGGCGGCCGCGAAACCGCGCCCGAACACCGCCACTCACAGAACGCCTTCCGTTTCGTCGTGGAGGGCGAGGGGGTCTGGACGGTGGTGAACGGCGATCCGGTGCGGATGTCCCGCGGCGACTTCCTGCTCACTCCGGGCTGGAACTTCCACGGCCACCACAACGACACCGACGAGCCGATGGCCTGGATCGATGGCCTCGACATCCCGTTCGTGCATTACGCCGACGCCGGGTTCTTCGAATTCGGCACGGAACGCGTCACCGACGAGGCAACCCCGGACATCTCGCGCTCCGAACGTCTCTGGGCCCACCCCGGCCTGCGTCCGCTGTCGGGGCTGGAGAACACCACCAACTCCCCCATCGCCGCCTACCGGTGGAAGTACACCGACGCCGCCCTGCGTGAGCAGCTGATGCTGGAAGACGAAGGCCACCCGGCCACGGTGTCCCAGGGCCACGCCGCGATCCGGTACACCAACCCCACCACCGGCGGGGACGTTATGCCCACCATCCGTGCCGAGTTCCACCGGCTGCGTGCCGGCGCCTGGACCGAGACGGTCCGCGAGGTCGGTTCCAGTGTGTGGCAGGTTTTTGAAGGCACCGGCACCGTGACCATGAGCGGCGAAACCCGGGTGCTGGCCAAGGGCGACCTGTTCGTCGTCCCGTCCTGGGCATCATTCTCCCTTCAGGCGGACCTGCAGGCCGACGCCGGTTCGCAAACTGAGTTTGATTTGTTCCGGTTCAGCGACGCCCCCATTTTTGAGCGCCTAAACTTCAACCGCACCTACATCGAAGGACGCACCAAATAATGAAACTCCTCACCCTCCGGCTCGACAACGGCAGCACGACGGCGGCCCGCCAGGACGGCGCCACCCTCACCGAGATCCCCGGCTACTCCGACGTCCGCGCCCTGCTTCAGGACCCCGCCTGGGAAACCACCGCGAAAGCAGCCACCGGCCCAACGCACCCCCTCGACGGCGCCGACCTCGCCGCCGTCGTGCCCTCCCCCGGCAAGATCATCTGCGTGGGCCATAACTACCGCAACCACATCAAGGAAATGGGCCGCGAAGTCCCCGCGCACCCCACCCTGTTCGCCAAGTACGCCGAGTCCCTGATCGGGCCAAACGACGACCTGGCCCTGCCGCAGGAATCGGACACCGTGGACTGGGAAGCCGAACTCGCCGTCGTCATCGGCAAGACAGGCCGCCGCATCCCCGAAGCCCAAGCCGCGGACCACATCGCCGGCTACTCGGTCCTGAACGACATCAGCATGCGCGACTACCAGTTCCGCACCATCCAGTGGCTGCAGGGCAAAACCTGGGAGAAGTCCACCCCGTTCGGCCCGGCCCTGGTCACCAAGGACGAATTCACCCCAGGCCCGCTGATGACCTCGGCCGTGGACGGCGACATCCAGCAGTCCACCCCCACCAGCGATCTGGTGTTCACCCCCGAATACCTGGTCTCCTACATCTCCACGATCATCACGCTCAACCCCGGAGACGTAATCGCCACCGGCACGCCCGGCGGCGTGGGCCACGCCCAGGACCCCAAGCGCTACCTGCAGGAAGGCCAGATCCTGGTCACCGCCATCGAGGGCCTCGGCCAGCTGACCAACCGCGTGGTCAAGGAAGCCTGATGGTCGCCCGGCACGACCAGACCACCGATCCCGTCCTGCTCGACGGGCTCCTCCAGGCCCGGCGCGGCACCGCATTTTTCGCCCGCAAGCTCAACGAGCTCACCGACGCGGAGCTGGACGGGGAGTCGCTGCTGCCGGGCTGGACCCGCCGGCACGTTGTGGCCCACGTGGGCTACAACGCCCGTGCAGTCGCGCGGCTGGTCGAATGGGCGGCCACCGGGGTGGAGACACCCATGTACCCCTCGGTGGATGTCCGCAACCACGAAATCGAGTTCGGCGCCACCCTCTCCCCGATCGCGCTGCGCAACCTGTTCGAGCACTCCGCGGTGCACTTGAACGTTGAATGGCGCGACCTGCCGGCCGCCAACTGGCACCACAAGGTCAAAACCGTCCAAGGCAGGACCGTCCCAGCGGAAGAGACCGTGTGGATGCGCACCCGCGAAGTCTGGGTGCACGCCGTCGACCTGGACAACGGGGCGACCTTTGTTGACATCCCGGCACCTGTGCTGGAGCGGCTGCTCAAAGACATCATCGGCGCCTGGCGCACCCGCGGCACGGACAAGGACCTGCTGGTCGAGGTCACCGGCCAGCCCTCAACGATGACTTACGGTGATACCGCAGCCACCGCGCCGACGGTCGTGTCCGGCTCCCTGCCAGCCATCACCCAGTGGGCCACCGGCCGGGGCACGCATGGAACAACGGCAACGCGGGACGGCGAAGCGGTGACCCCGTCCCCCCTGGCCCCGAACTGGATTTAGGCGGGGCATCTGGCGCCATAGCAGGCTGTTCGAGCCGGGCGCCCTGGCGTCAGTAGGACAATGACCGGTAGATCATTTCGGCGTCCTTGACGTCATTTTCCGCAGCGAAATCCGCGGCAGGTACCTTGGCGTTTTGCTCCCGGCTTCGGCCTTGGAAGAGGCCGCCGAACGTGGAGTAGACGCCAGGGTGGGTGGGGGAAGCAATGTACACGGTGTCCTCGGCGGTGCCCAAAAGCATCTCGTTGACCGTTCCTCCGCCTCCGCCTGCGGCGGCGGTTGTGTAGAGGACATTGGCGGGTCCGTAGTTGGGGATGGACAGCCCAGTCTTAGTGTTGATGGCAACGCACTGGAAGCCGCACGAACCCGTGGGGTCCATTTTGAAGTTGTTCGCCCCGTAAGCGCTTTGCTTGGTGAAACTTGATGCCGTGATGTCAAAGCCGCCAGGGCTTGTCAGATGGACGGTCTCGGTTCCATCCCCGCTCTCGTAGGTCCGCACCAGCCAAGTCGAGGGGTATTTCAGCGTGTACCCTGCCTGGGGCGACGTGAACGAATTCCATCCCGCGTATGCATCCTCCTGGACGGATGGATCCGCCGCTGGCGCTGGCGCAGGCGCAGGCTCCGAAGCTGGGGCCGTCGTCGAAGGCGCACTCTCCGAAGCGCTCGGCGAAGCTGGGGCCGTCGTCGAAGGCGCACTCTGCGAAGCGCTCGGCGAAGCCGGGGCCGTCGTCGAAGGCGCACTCTCCGAAGCCGGTGCCGCCGTCGTGCTCGTCGCAGCGACGGGCCGACCGGCAGTGCAGCCCGTTGCGCCGCCTAATAGGACGGCAAGACCAGCAAAAGCGGCCAGCCACCGGGTTCCGCGCATTTTCTCCATCAAATTCCCCCATATCGAAATTGTTCCCCCATGCCGGTTTAGTCGCTGGGAAACACAGTTGATCCGGCCCTGCGCGAAAGCCGCACCAGTGCTCAAAGAAAGAATCGTCTATCAACGGTCACGCGGAAAGATCCTTGAAATAACAGATTTGTAACTTCATTTGGGTTGGTTCCCATTCGTTCCCGCGGTCACTCCACCGACCCGCGGCCGGTCGCCAGGGGGTGGCTAATGGAATACGCCTGGCTGAGTGGCAGGCGTCCGAAAAGGATGTTGACGTCCACTGGCGCCCACCGCGTGGTGGATCAGACTTGCGAGGGACGGGGACGGATCCACGCCGAATTCGCGTCGCACGAACCTTGCATCCATAAGCATGCTTAGTACCCTAGTAGACCGAAGCGGACCATAAAACACCAAAACCTCAAGGTTCCCCGGATGTAGTGACCCGGCAGGGGCCACACCGAAAAGTTAGGAGAGTATCCACATGCCACGCATTCCCGCCCACACCGTTGCCACAGCTCCTGATGCATCCAAGGAATCCGCACGGAAACTTGAGAAAAAGATGGGCAAACTGCTCAACATCCACGCCGGAATGGCCCACTCACCCGTCGTGATAGCCTCCTACGAAGCAATGTCCTCCGCCATCGCCGCCCACGGCACCTTCGACGCCCGCACCCGCGAAGCGATCGCCCTGGCGGTCGGAAACCAGAACGGCTGCGACTACTGTCAAGCCGCACACACCCTCTCGGCACGGCGGGCCGGCTTGAAAGACGATCAAATCCTCGCAGTCCGGGCCGGGGATGTGGATTTCGACGACAAACTCGCGGCGATCACCGGCGTCGCCCGTGAAGCCGCGGCCCGGACCGGGAACGTCTCCGACGCGACCTGGCAGGCCGCCCTCGACGCCGGCTGGAGCCCCGAGGAACTCTCCGAGGCGTTCGCCCACATCGCGGCGAACCTTTACACCAATTACTTCAACCACTACGCCGGGACGGAACTGGACCTTCCCTCCGCCCCCGAACTCACCGCCGACGCGCCCCTCTCTTGAGGCTGGAAGACTTGATCTGCACCGCGGTCCGGCAGTGGGGGTTGTCCCCTCGGTCCCGTTCGGGAAAGGATTGCCCGGTGAGATTCTGGAATGCCGTGGGAACGGAGCCCGCGGGCAAGTTGCCGTCCGTGTCTGTGGTAATACCGTGCCTGGACGACGCCGGCCTGCTCGAGGCGTGCCTGCAGACCCTGGGTCGCCAAACGCGGGCGCCTCTGGAGGTCATCGTGGTGGACAATGGCTGCACCGACGACAGTGCACGTGTTGCCGCCCGTTTCGGTGCCCGTGTCATCCCGGAGGCGACACCGGGTATTCCGGCCGCTGCCTGCGCAGGATACGACGCCGCCTTTGGAGACATTATCGCCCGGTGCGACGCGGATTCGCTCTTGCCCCCGGAGTGGATCGGGCGGATCGCGGCGGCGTTCGCCCAGGATCCCCGGCTCACTGCCGTGACGGGCATGGGAACGTTTGCTCTGGCGCGGCCTGCAGCCCAGATCCTGTCGTTTCTCTATCTGGGATCGTACTATCTGTTTGCCGGCGCCGCCTTGGGTCACTGGCCGTTGTTCGGGTCCAACATGGCTGTGCGTGCTGCGAGCTGGCAGCAGGTCCGCGGCCAGGTGCACCGCAACGACAAGGAACTCCATGACGATCTGTGCCTGAGTTTCCACCTGGGACCGGCGAGCAGGATCCGCCTTGACCCGTCCCTGCAGTGCGGTATGTCCCCGCGTGCCATTGGCACCTGGGCCGGCCTCCGGCTCCGGTTTCGGCGTGGCCTGCACACTTTGGCGGTGCACTGGGCTGTGCAATCGCCGGGCCGGCGCTGGCAGGCCCGGCTCATCGCGCCGGCGAACGGCAGGCGCACTTGATGTATGCCGGATTGCGTGCCGGGGTTAGGTGGCGGAGTACCAGAGCAGCAACATGGTGACGAGGAACCCGGTCAGATAGTTCAACCAGAGGAACCGTTTCCAGCCATCGTTGCTGCGTTCGGCGTCCCGCAGTTGGAGTGATCGGTAGGGCCAGACGTTGGCCAGGTATGGTACGGCCAGCAGCGCCCCGAGCGCTCCCGGCCAACCGGTGGGAAGCATTAGAAGCCCTGCGGCTGCGTAAGCTGCCAGGACCAACCGTACGGTTGCGGCGGGACCGAGGACGGTGGCGACGGAGCCGATGCCGGCCTGACGGTCCGCTGCGATATCCTGCACGGCGCCGAAGGCGTGGCTTGCCATTCCCCAGAGGAAGAACGCGCCCAGGAGCGCCCACAGGGCGCCAGTGAAGTGGGCCTGGGCAAGGACCAGCCCGAACAGGGCCGGGCTGACGAAGTGGAAGCTGGATGTCATGGAGTCCAGGAAGGGCCGTTCTTTGAAACGCAGGCCCGGTGCACTGTAAGCGACCACCGCGAACAAGCTCATCGCCAGGACGACTCCTGACAGCCAGGTCCCGGCGGCCAGCAGGTATGCCAGGAACGGCAGCGGCAGCAGCACCGCGGCGCGCAGGGTGATCCGGTGCCGGGATCTTTCCAGCACCGCTCCTTCGATGCCGCCCTTGCGCGGGTTGTGCAGATCGGATTCGTAGTCGAAGACGTCATTGATCCCGTACATGGCCAGGTTGTAGGGAATCAGGAAGAACACAGTTCCGATCACCAGAGTCAGGTCAACGGCATGGGTGGTGACCAGGTACGCGGCGGCGAACGGATAGGCCGTGTTGACCCACGAGACAGGCCGCGAGGAGATGAACAGTGTGGCCACTACGGAGCGGCTTTTGAGCTTAGTCACGATCTGGTTCCTTACCGGCCGTCAGCAGCATCCACAAGGCGGGCAACAGCACGGCCGCACCCAGCACGTAGGCGAAATCCTCCACCGGAGCGAGCCCGATCCGCCACCCTGACGTGTGCTCGGCACTGTACGCGAACAGGCCGGCCGCGATCATCAAGTTATCGAAACCGGCCGTGAGTACACACAACACGCCGAACACGAGCAGCCCGGCGGCGAGGGTCCTTCGCGATGGCCAGGCCGCCAAGCCCTTGCCAGCCCGCCTGCGCATCATCAGGGCGCTGGCGAGCGTCGCCGCGGCCGCGAGGACCAGAAAGCCCAGATCAAGCAGGAGGTACGTCATCTCGGCTCCAGCTTCGCCGCCGAAGATGGCTGTCCGGCTGGCCGGAATGAGCCGGTATCCAGCCGGCGTGCAATCAGGACAAAGAGGTTCATCGTCAGATAGCACAGGAACAGGAGGAACACCGGTTCCTCAAGCGGAAGGTCGGGAGCGAGCAGAATACCGGACATGACGGGCGTTTCTCCCCGGTAGAAAATGCCCAGGCCGATGCCGGCCAGATCCCACGCCAGGAAGAACGCGAGCCCGCACCCCAGGACAACAGTGGCAGCTGGCGGCGCCGCCCGGAAAAACAACTTCAGCCGCCAGTCCAACACCACCATCCCGGCCAGGGAGAACAGCAGCACGGCCAAGTATACGAACCCCGTCACGGGGCCACCTCCGGCACCCGCCCAGTGACCGGGATCAGCGGTTCGTCCATGGCCGTGGTCGTGGTGTCCCTGCGCATCCGTTTGAGCAGGATTTCGGCGCTGATCAGGCACATAGGCAACCCGATTCCGGGAATGGTGGTTCCGCCGGCGTAGTAGAGGCCCTCGACTTTCCGGCTTTTGTTGCGCCCCCGCAGAAAGGCGCTTTGCTTAAGGACGTGGGCCGGGCCCAGCACGCCGCCGCGCCAGGAGTTGTAGTCCGTGGCGAAGTCGGCCGGTCCCAGGGTGCGGCGCACCTTGATCCGTTCAGCAAGGTCCTCGATGCCTGCCCAGCTGGAAAGCTGGGCAATGGCGCCATCGGCGACGGCCTCGACGCGGGCGTCCCCGTCCCGGTTGATCCCGCCGGCGCCCAAGCGGGTGTCGGGCGGGACGGGCACCAGGATGAACAGGTTCTCCCCGCCCTCGGGCGCCACGGTCTGGTCAGTGGCGCTGGGCTTGCACACATAGAACGACGCCGGATCAGGCACCTGCGTCGGACTGCGGAAGATCGCGTTGAAGTTCGCATCCCAATCCCGGGTGAACAGCAGGCTGTGGTGGGAAAGCTGTGGCAGCTTCCCGGTCACGCCCAGCATGACCAGTACCGCGCCGGGACCGGCGACACGCTTGTTCCAGTACCGTTCCGGGTAGCTCTGCAGAGGCCTGGGCAGGAGTCTGGTTTCGGTGTGGTGCAGGTCGGCGGCGGACACCACCGCGTTGGCGGCCAGCACCTCGGTTTTGCCGCTCCCGTCACGGTACCGGACCCCGACGGCGCGGGGTCGGCTGCGCGGACGGCTGTCGGTGAGGATGGCGGTGGCATCGGCGCCGGTGATGATCTGCGCCCCTTCGGCTTCGGCGAGGGCGCGGACGGCGTCGACGATGCGGATGAAGCCGCCCTGCGGATACAGAACTCCGTCGTCCAGGTCCAGGTGGCTCATCAAGTGGTACATGCTGGGCGTGAGTTTCGGCGCCGAGCCAAGAAATACCGCCGGGTACCCCAGGATTTGCCGCAACCTCTGGTCCTGCACGAACCGGCCCGCGTAACGGTCAAGGGATTCGAGCAGCAGCCTGGCCAGTTTCGGCGCACCGCGCAGGATATCGGGCGTCAGGAGCGGGGCGAACGATGCGAACGACGTGTAGAGGAAGTACTTTTTCGCCAGCCCGTAGGTTTCCTCGGCCGAGTCAAGGTACGCTGCGAGGCTCCGCCCTGCGCCGGGTTGGAGATCCTCGAAGATCCGTTCATTCAGGGCCCGGTCCCGCCTCAGATCGACCGGGCTTTGCTGCCCTTCAAAGAAAACCCGGTAGCCGGGGTCCAGGACCGTCAAGTCCAGTTGCTCAGCCGCTGAGGTGCCGAGCAGCCTGAAGAAGTGATCGAAGACCTCCGGCATCAGGTACCAGGAGGGTCCGGTGTCGAAACGGTAGCCGTCCTTCTCCCAGCTGCCCGCACGGCCGCCCACTTGGGCCTGCTTCTCGAGGACGGTGACGCGGTAGCCGTCGCGGGCGAGCAGGGCCGCCGAAGCCAGGCCGGCCATACCGGCTCCGATCACGGTGATCCTGCTCCCGGGCGGAACCTCCCTGCCGTGGTGTGCGTCGGGCCGGCTCATGCGCGGCCCCGGTGCAGGGCCGCAGCGGCCGCAAGTTGGCGCAGCCTCAATTGCCTCGGGGTGGTCCGTTGCCCGTACCAAGCGGCAGCTACCAGGCGCAGTTTGACGGCGTCCGGTACCCGAACGCGCCGGTGAAGGAGTTCGCGGGCCGGGGCCGCCCCCAGGCGCCGGGCGAGCTCGGCGAACAGTGCATGAACGGCGGCCACTGCGGTGCGGCTACCTGCCGGAAGTTCGGCGATCACGGCCTGCGCTGCGGCAAGGTCGTCCGTGATCTCTGCCAATAACGCGTCTTTCTGGGTGTCGCTGAACTCCTCCACGCTGATGCCCGGAAAGTAGCTTCGGCCCAGGTCCTGGAAGTCGTCGGCGAGGTCACGCAGGAAATTGATCTTCTGGAACGCCGCGCCGAGCCGTCTGGCCCCGTCCTCCAGCCGGGACAGGTGCCCGGGGTTGACCATGCGTCCCTGCAGGAAGGCCCGGACGCACATCATGCCGACCACCTCGGCGGAGCCGTATACGTATTCGTCGAAACTCTCGCGCGTGTGCTCGGAGCGGGCCAGGTCCGCCCGCATGGAGGCGAAGAACGGGCGCACCAGCTCCGGCCCGATTCCCACTGCCCGGGCGGTCAGCGCGAAAGCATGGACCACCAAATTCGAGCTGTAGCATCCCTGCACCGCGTCGATGGTGTCCTCTTCGAGCTTGACCAGGCACGCCCGGACCGCCTCGGGCGCGGAACCTGATCCGGCGCAGGCGCCATCGACGCATTCATCCGCGATCCGGACGAGGGCATAAATGTTTTCCACGTGGCGGCGCACAGGCTTTTCCAGGAGGCGCGTGGCGAGCAGGAACGACGTCGAATAGCGGCGGATCACGACGGCGGCCGCTTCCTGGGCGACCGACGCGTACAGCCGTGCCTGGTCCTGCTGATCCACTACGCCCTCCTGTCCACGGCGCGGTGAAGGAAAGCCTCGAGTGCCGCCACCAGGAGCGGGGGCAGGTTCGAGGTGTCCAGGGCCTCCTGGGCCTTGGCCGAATACGATCGGACGAGATCCTCGACGTAAGAACGCGCACCGCATCTCTCGAGCAGCAAACGGACCTCCTCCGCTTGCGGTGAACTGTGCACTCCTGCCGCGAGGACAGCCGCTATCTGCGGCCACTTTTCGCTCTGACGGGCGTGGACCATCAACGGCGTTGACTTTTCCGCCGCAAGATCGCCAAACGTGCTTTTGCCCGTGCGGCCTTCCTCGCCGAAGGTCCCCAACAGGTCATCCACCAGTTGAAACGCCGTCCCGATCAACCGGCCGACCATCCCGAGACTATCGAGCACCGATTGATCCGCACCCGCCAGAAGCGCCCCTGCGCGCAACGGCGCTTCGAACGAGTACACCGCCGTCTTCAACCGCGTCATGGCCAGCACGTCCTGCAGCGCCGGATCGTGCCCGGCACCGGAGAACTCGACGTCGAGAAGTTCGCCCCCGGCGGAAGCGAAAACGGCGGCGTCCAGTTCCTCCAACAACTGCAACCGCACCTCACCGGGCAGCTCAGCGGTCGCGATCAAGCGGTACGCGCCGGTCAATGCCAGATCACCGGCGATGACCGCGACCGACTGTCCGCGGTGCGCCGCCTGGTCCTCGGGAAAACCCTCGGCGGCAGCCAAGTCACGATACTCCCCGGGAAGGTTCCGCACGCCGCGCCGCTTGAAATCGCCGTCGATCACGTCATCGTGGAGAAGCAAGGCGGTATGCAGCATCTCGAAAGCAGCAGCCACCGGCGCCACAGCCACCGGATCCGTGCCGCCTAGACCGTTGTAGGAAATGAACACCAACTCGGGCCGGAGCCGTTTGCCGCCCCTCGCGCACCGGCTCAGCGCCTCCCACAGCCGGCCATATCCGGCTCCGACGGCCGCGGCCCGGACGCGCGCGCTTTCTAAATACTGCTCAAGCACCCGCCCTGCGCGGTCGCGATCATCATCACTGCACAGAACCGGCGCGGTCTGGCGTGCCAAAGGGATCGTCATGTGCAACAGTAAACAGGAATATCTCTCACTTATCGAGAGATAAGGGAGGATTGGTATCCATGCGCACCCACCCGCGGCCGGCCACCGAGCAGGTCGTCCTGGTCGACGCCGACGGCAGCCCCATCGGTGAAGCCGACAAAACGACGGTACACACGAAGGACACGCCCCTGCACCTGGCGTTTTCCTGCCACCTTTTCAACCAAGAAGGCCAGATTCTGGTGACCAGGCGGGCGCTGACGAAGCAGACATGGCCAGGGGTATGGACCAATTCCTTTTGCGGGCATCCCACGCCCGGAGAAGACGCTGCCAACGCAGTGATCCGGCGGGCCCACCAGGAACTGGGAATCTGCATCACCGCTCCCGGCCTTGCCCTGCCCGACTTTCGCTACCGCGCACAAGACGCCTCCGGGATCGTGGAAAACGAAATTTGTCCGGTCTTCACCGCGGTCTTGGACCGTGATCCTGACCCGGTTCCACGGGAAGTCTGCCAATGGCGGTGGACGGATCCGGCAGCCCTGTTGGAGGCTGTCACCGCAGCGCCGTGGGCTTTCAGTCCATGGCTGGTGCTTCAACTTCCCCTTCTTGCCGCTGCAGACCCCGGCCTATTCGCTTCCTGACGCGCAGGCTTGTTCGCGGGCGCGGACGATCGCCTCGCTCAGTTCGGCGACGAATGCCGACAACAGCTCCACTTCCTCAGCCGGATGGCGGGCAAGGACTTTGAGGAGTTCGTCAACCATCGGGGAAAACATCTGAACGCCCGAAGCGCGCGCCGTATCGGTGACACTGACATTCACCTGCCTTCTGTCAGCGTCGCTGCGCTCACGCACCAGATGCCCCATCTTCCCCAAGCGTTCCAGGACCGCGGTGGTCGCTGCTGAACTTATCGCCAATTCGGCCCCCAGGACCCCCGGCGTGATCCTCCGCCCTTCCCTTTGGGCGTCAATCAGCGCCGTCAGCGCCTCCAAATCCGTCCGATGCAAACCGTGAAGACGCCCGACCGCTCCGGCGTAACGCTCGCTTTCCCTCGTGAAGCCCTGCAACACCAGCATCAGTTCCCTGCCGGGATAGTCGGCCCCGGGGACACGGGGCATCGGATCACCGCTCGCAGCGTTGTGCCCCTGCCCTGTGGCGGCAACTGCACCAGAGGGCGGACGGAAGGACCCGGAACTTGACATACCGCCATCGTAAACCTCGAACAACCCGTCCCCGGAAGGCCGCCGCCGATCCCCTGGCTGGCATGACCCCGCTCTGCAGGCCACAAAGTGGTCAAATGCCGTGGGTAAAATAGGGCCCTCTGACAAGTGAAGGAACAACGTGATCAAAGAGCAAACGCTGGATCAAGCCCATGACCCGTCGCACGAACTGGCCGATGCTGTGGTGCAGCGCGTGTTCTACACAGTCAACACTGGAAAGTTCCCGTCATCCCCTGAATTCAGTGGCCGAAACCAAGCCTTGGCCTACGCGCTGGAACGCAGTACTGCCGGAGAATTCGGCAGCATCGTCCCGGCGCCCGTTGAGGTGGAGATCCGTGTTGAATACCTGCTTGCCTCCGGCAGGGTCACTCAAGGCATCGCGGAAGCATTCACCGTTACCGCATAAGGCACTGCTGGCCACTCCCGGCCATGGGGAGGATAATGCGGAACCACCGGACACCCTCCACCAGCGGATCAGAAGGAGCATCGTGACCACAACCAGCGAGTCTTCCGAAGCCAAAGACGACCCCCAACCGGCGGTGAAGTGGTCGGACAGACCACAACCACACGACTACCCGGCCGCCGCCTCCTACCTTTCCCTCATCGCGGGCCCCAAAGCCGTCAGCAGGGCGGTCAAGGCCCTTGAGCAGGCGGACACGGTGTCATTCAAGGCCAAAGACCTTCTGCGTGCCGCCGGCCTCCCGCTCCTGCCGGCCGATGACCCCGACGTTGCCAAGGAACTGGACCGGGCCAAGGCAGGTACGGCCCTCTCACCCTGCCTGATCATCCGCGGGAGCAAGAAAACCGGGACCACCGCCCGGATCGCCGACGGCTACCATCGCGTCTGCGCGTCATATCACCTGAGCGAAGACACCGGCGTTTCCGCGCGCATCGTCGGATTCTAGGCGCACCGATGCCGGCACGAGGCGCAACAAGACCGTCCGGACGGCGGAGGCACCCCGGGCTCTCGCTCGAGGACCATCGCATGATGCGGGACTTCAACCACCCCGGCAACGCCTCACGCCGCCTTATCAGTGAATTCCTCGGGACCTACCTCCTGGTGCTCGCCGCGGCCGGGTCCGACGTGGTGAACACGGCCACACACGGAGGGCTCGGGCACACGGCCATGGCGATGACCCCGGCGCTGACGATCATCGCCGTCGTTCTATTCATAGGCCCCATTTCCGGGGCTCACCTGAACCCCGTGGTGACTATGGCGTTCGCGCTGCGCCGGGACTTCCCTTGGCCTAGAGTTCCCGCCTATGTCCTCGTTCAGGCCGCCGGCTCAATACTGGCCTCTGCCACGCTCCTGGCCGTGTTCGGCCACCACGGCAAGGACGGGATGACCGTTCCAGGCCCGGAATTCACCGATCTTCAGGCATTGACCCTGGAGGTCCTGCTGACCGCGGGACTCGTCAGCACCGTCCTCGCCGTCGCCTCCGGGGCGCAGAACGTGGGCGCCCTGTCCGCCTTCGGAATCGCCGCATATATCGTCATGGCCAGCCTGTGGGCGGGCCCCGTCAGCGGAGCGTCAATGAACCCGGCACGGTCACTCGGTCCTGACCTGGTCGCCGGTGACTTCAACCGGTTCTGGATCTACGCCACCGGCCCCGTCGCCGGGTCCCTCCTCGCCGTCGCCATCGCGTGGGTACTGCGAGGCCGCGGTGGACAGGCCGCCGCCGAAAAAGCCGCCCAGGGTTCCCTGCCCGGCTGAGCCAGAGGTCCAGTCCTTCTTCGCTTGGTCCCGGCCCCGCTCGCACCAACGAGGACCGTTGTCATTTGACGCAAGGGATGGTGCCGCCTTGAAGGGCTCCGGTCGAATCGGCGTAAGTGCTGGTAGTGGGAGCCGGATTGCCCTGTGCAGGGCCGGCCGGTGCGGGGTTGTCCTGTGCTGGGCCGGCCGGTGCGGGCGCCGCCGGTGCAGGGCCGGCCGGTGCGGGGGTCGCGTTATCCGCGGCAGGACCGGAGGCCGCGGTGCTCGTACCGGACGCTGGCTGCGTCGCCGGCGGGGCGGGCGTGAGGAGCTCCTTAACGGTGGCTTGAACCTCGTCGATGTCAATGGTGTTGATCGAGGCGCCGTCGGGTGAGACGCCGAACCCGGTAATCGGCAGCGTGGTGAACGCGATGTTACCGCCGGTCAGGGCCGTGGCCTGCTGGGCAAGTTCAATGAGGTTGAGGTCTGCGTCGACGACGATGTTCTTACTGACCGCCTCCAGGACACCTTGCATTTTCCCGATGTCGGTGAAGGTACCGGCCTGTTTGAGCTGGTGGGAGACGGAGGTGATGAAGGCTTGCTGGCGGCGTTCGCGGTCCAGGTCGGAGAACTGGTAGTTCGGGTCGGTGGTGTCCCGGCGCTGCCGGACGAATGCCATGGCCTGCTTCGCGTCGATCTGCTGGATACCGGCTTTGAAGTCCGCACCTGAGAAGGTGTCCTGGGTGGCACGGTTGACGCATACGGTGATCGGCGCAATGGCCTGGGCCGTCTGGTAGAACGCTGCCATGGTCACTTCGATGAAGTGGTCGATGTGGACGTTGTTGCCCAGGAACTTACTCACCGTGGCGATTTCCGCCTTGCGACCAGCGTCACGGGCCGCCTGGTAGGTGCTGTCGTCGTCTGGCTTTCCGGAGTTGATGAGCGACGTTTTTTCCGCGTCAAAGCCGTAACCGTAAGCCTCCTTGATTTTCGCTTTGCCGGGACCGCCGTCCGGGATGCCCGCCACATCGACGTAGTCATCGCGCGGGATGGAAATTCCCGTTGCCTTGGACCCATCCGCCGGGATGTGGATAAGCATCAGCACGTTGGAGTTGTAACCGCCGATGCTTGCGTCCCCGGCATGAAGCGCGTCGTACATTTCGGCAGGCAGGGGGTGGCCCTGCTCATCAACGCGTGTATCGAGCCCCATCACGAGGATGTTCGTGTCCTGGGTGAGCTTGGGAACCTCCTGCCCGTTCAGCGCATCGGAACGATGAAGGTTCGCGTTGAAGTTCAGGGCTGTCCCGCCCACAAAGACAATGACCCCGACAACCAACAGGACAACTGCGAGGGCAGAGAAAAAGACGATCCGCCGACGCCGGAACTTGCGTTCCCGGTCACGCTTCAGGAGCTGCTCATACAACGAGAGCGGCCGCGGGTTGTTGGTTTCGGTCACCTGGGGTCCTTTGCTTATTGTTCTTCGGTACTTACGCTCTACGGCGTAATCATTCAGAATCCGGGACCTCGTCCGAGGTGTCCAGAATCAGGTCGTAGGCCTCACCGTCGATGAGACCTTAGTCGTATGCCTGGTCGATCTCTTCAAAGGAACCCCTGGTGTCCGCATACGGTGTGGAGTCCCACTCCGCCTGTGCTGCGGCCAATCCTTCGTTCGTCACGCCAGGCCACGCGGACAGTTCCGGGACCATCGTTGCACGGTCAATGTAACCGGCCGCGTGGCGCTCGGCAATTTCGTACGGGCCGGCACTGCTGAATCCCTCAGGGATCGGCTCCACTCCCCTGCCCTCCGCCTGGGAAAGCTGGCGCTCCGTGGGCTGCTGATCGCCATGCCCGGACCTCTTTCCGTATAACTACTGTCGTTAGCACTGCCGTCCATCACGCTTATTCTGCGAGTTCGGGCCGCAAGAGCACGTCATTATGTTGTCATTTTGACAGGACAAATAAAACCATCATAGTGTTGACAATGAGAAGTCCGCTGGCCCCCCAACCGGCGGACTTCTCTTTTGCTGGTGTCGCAGCTCAAATGAGCGGCACCGACGTGCCGTGCGCAAACAGATCGAGACCCAGATGCCAAACCTAGCCACCGTTACCTTCGGCGCCTCTCGAGGCCCCCGCGGTGGGCGCCTTGATCAACGAGGGCAAACTCGATCTCAGCACCGAAGATGAACATTTCGGAAAAGGACGAGCAGAGTCACAGCGTATGGGCGCATTCGCACATAGTCTCGATGGTGACCGAGAAGGCGTCCGGGTGGTCCGGCCGAGGAAACGGGGATGTCATGGCTGACAGAAGAGTCAAGCGCGTTGTGGTGATGATCCAGGAAAACCACACTACTGACAATTACTTCCGGGGCCTGGCCCCCTATGGGGCTAACGTTGCCTCCGACTGGCCGATTCAGGCGAACCCCCCTGTCTCGGATCAGCCGCATGACCGGCACGCGTACTACAAATGGCTCACCGGGGGGCACAAGGCGACCCACTCCCAGTTCGATACTGCCGCGGACCTTCCGTTCTACGCCTACCTGGCCCTGACCGGGGCGTTCCTGGAGAACCATTGCAGCGGCTTCGGCACGAACTCCACGCCGAACCATCTGCTGCTTGTTGGCGGCCAGTCACCGACGCTGCGCAACCCGTCCCGGACCCAACCGCCGCCTTTGTGGGACATGCCCTCGGTACCAGGGCTGGCGGACGACGCGGGCATTGGATGGGCGTGCTACACCGGCACCAGCAACTATCCCGCCGGGTTCTACAAACAGCTCAACGGCTCCAAAAACCTCATATCCAACACACACTTCGTCGCTGACGCTGCCGCCGGGAAACTGCCCGCCCTGGCCTATCTGTGGCACAACTCCCCCGAAGACGAACACCCGACCGCTGACGTCACGATAGGGATGAAAAAGATATGGGAGTCCGTTGACGCCGTCGTTAAAGCAGGCGGTTGGGACGAGACGGTGTTCCTGCTGACCTGGGATGACTGGGGCGGCTGGGATGACCACGTAGACACCCCAAACGTGGAACACACCGCGGATGGCGTGCAGCTCGCTTACGGTCCCCGCGTCCCGCTCATCATGTTCGGCGGCCCGGTCAAGCCCGGTATCGACAGTCGATGGTCCAACCATGCCAGCATTCCGAAGACCGTCATGCAGCTGCTCGGACTGGCAAAACTCGGCGTGGACAGGGTCGACAACGACCCCGGACTGGCGGACCTGATTGACCCTGCCCTACACAACGCAGCCCCGCCCGGGTATGGATCACAAATCAAGCTGCCCCCTCCGCCGCAAGCGCCGCCAAAACCTAAGCCGCTGCCCGCTCCCCCGGTGGCGACATCTTCTCCTGTCGGTCCCGTGGTGCTGCGCGACGGAGGAACACTCCCACCACCTAATGACGTCCCACTGGTGACTACAAAGCCCTGAGCGACAACTGTTGAGCAAGCAAAGCAGGATCTGAAGCCCGGTACTGGGTATGGCTCGGGGTTCCAGTCGGCAGGCTCGAAAGTGGATCTTTGTCCCCGCGGCCCTTCGGTTCCGCTCGTCGTACTTTGCCGCTTTCAATAGCCACCGTAGCCTTGGGACGCCTACCTGGCGTAGCACTCGGCCCGTTTAGCTCCGCCGGCCGTGATCAGACGCGCGGACCCAAGCCTGCAAGGGTTCGTCTCAGGCTTTGATCACGGCGCCAATGCTGGTCTCTTTGATAGGTGATCGGACGCCTTGACTGGATGAACGGTTGTCATCACTATGGGTGTCTAACCGCACCTAATTTCCGATATGGAAGGCCGCTGATGTCATCGCTCAGCTACGCACGCCGTTCTTCCCGTTTTCGTTTGCTGCTGGCGGTATTGGCTGTCGCGGTGCTTATGCTTGTTGCCGCACCGGCGGAGGCAGCCTCCACCGCGGGTCCTGGCAACGACGTGTCGTGGCCCCAGTGTGGCAAGCGGCTGCCTAAAGCCCAGACCTTCGCCATCGTTGGTGTGAACAATGGGTTGGCGAATACGACCAACCCGTGTTTGGCCGCTGAACTGTCATGGGCGGTCACTTCAAAGGGCGGGACAGGCCAGCCGCTGGTAGCCCTGTACGTGAACACCGCTAACCCCGGTACGGCCGGGTCCTGGTGGCCCAGCAGCAACTCCTATGGCGGGACAACCGTGGCCAACCCATATGGGACCTGCACCGGTTCTGCCGGGGCGGCCTGTTCATACATGTACGGTTACGCCAAAGCCTATGACGACGCGAACATCCGCGGCGTGAGCAACCCGGGCTCCTACCTCTGGTGGCTTGATGTGGAGACCAGCAACAGCTGGTCGACCGACACTACCGCGAACAGGGCCGACCTGGAGGGCATGACGGCATACTTCTCTGGCATCGGAGCCAGAACCGGCATCTACTCCACAAGTGCCCAGTGGACCCAGATCGCCGGGGCCGTGCCCACCACGAGCAGCCTTTACGCCCTGCCGAACTGGCTGGCAGGTGCGAGCTCGCTGTCGTCGGCAAAAACCAAATGCTCCGATGCCCCGCTGACAGGTGGAGGGAAAGTCACCCTCACCCAATACATCTCAGGCAGTTTCGACTACGACAATTCCTGCATCTGAGACGCACTGCCGGCCAAAATATCAGCCCGGTTGTTCCAACGGGATCTGAATATTCCCAGCGGACCGTGGCGACCTATTATCTGCACAGCAGCGTGCTCGCCATGACCGGCTGCACGCCGGCAACTATCCAGGCATTGCGGTTGGCGCTGTAGGATCGCCACCGCTGACCTGATCGCAGAAGACCCTAAACCAGCCATGGCGGCACGGGGCGCAACTAGTACCAGTACCGTCTTCCGGCGAGAGGGCGTCCGATAGCACCAAGCGCGAAAAGCACGAGGCCGATAACGGCCAGGATCCACCCGATGGTAATCAGGATTCCAATGTTGAAGATATAACCAAGGATTAGTAGAACAACTCCGAGTGAAAGCACTTTAGTCCTTACCTTTCGAAATATTCCGAGCAACCCCAAGTTGCAAGCCGGTTCCCTGCGCTCGTCCCATTCGTACCACAACGGGTTGTGGAGTGGAACAGGAAGGTTCTCAAACCACGCCGCAGCGGCACCGTGCGCGGGCTACGGGCATTCCCACAGCCGCATCCCCCGGACGGCTCGATGGCCTTTCCAGGGGATGCGGTGGTGAGCGAAAAGCTTATGAGGCCTTCACCGTGCCATGCGCTAACTCGTCCGCCTTCGCGGTCTCGATTGTCTTGGTCCTTCGCGGCCCGATCCAAACGGCGATGATCGTGATGAGTGCCTGACTGATCATGTACAGCGCTACAGGCCAGTACTGGTGGGTCGTGGCGAGCAGGAGCGTGGCCAGGACCGGTCCGATGCCCCCGGAGATTGCACTGCCGACTTCCCGTGCGGAGGCGAGTCCGGTGAAGCGGATGTGGGTCGGGAAGAGGTTGGACAGGTAGGCGCCCTGGGTTGCGGACATTCCGCGGACGGCGAATGCGTAAATGACGACGATGGCTGTGATGATGAGCGGGACTGATTTGGTGTCGATCATCCAGAAGAGCGGGAAGATGAACGCCGCGACGAAGACGGCCGAGCCGAGGTAGACCCGGGCGATGCCGATGCGGTCCGCAAGGACGCCGAATAGCGGGTAGGTGAAGAGGCTGATGAACGAGGCGAGGAAGAGGGCGTTGAGTCCGATGCTCGAATCGAGGTGCAGGAAGGTTGCGATGTAGGCCAGGACGAAGGTCTTAACGAGGTTGGTGGTGGAGTTCTCCGCGAAGCAGGCGAACATGGCCACGAACCAGCTGCGTTTGTGGGAGGCGAAGACTTCCTTGATCGGGCTCTTGGGCTTGGCCTTGGCGCGTGTGACGGCGAGGAACTCCGGGGACTCCACCACGCGCATCCGGATATAGAGGCCGATGCCGATGCCGATAACGCTGGCCAGGAACGGCAGGCGCCAGCCCCAGGCCATGAAGTCGTTCTTCGGCATGAAGTTCAGCACGGAGTAGAAGGAGGTGCCGAGCATGATGCCCAGGGCCAGGCCGGCGCCGGGGAGGCTGGTGAGCAGGGCCTGGTTCTTCTTGCTGGCGTGCTCGGAGACCATGACCTGGGCGCCGCCGAATTCCGCTCCGGCGCCCATGCCCTGGAAGATCCGCAGGATGAGCATCAGGACCGGGGCCCAAATCCCAATTTGGTCATAGGTGGGGAGCGCGCCGATGAGTGCGGTGGACACGCCCATGAGAACCAGGGTGGCCGCAAGGACGTTCTTGCGGCCGAATTTGTCGCCGAGGGCGCCGAACACGAACCCGCCCAGCGGACGGAAGAAGTAGCCGATTGCGGTGGTGGTCAGTGCGGCGACGGTTCCCAGGAGCGGGTCGAACTTGGGAAAGAACAAGGTGTTGAACACAAGCGCGGACGCGGTACCAAACAGGACGAAGTCGTACCACTCAATGGTGGTGCCGATGACTCCGGCGAGGATGGCGCGGCGGACCCATTTGGCCCGCTGTTCCGGGGTGGGTGTGACGAGGTTGGACATGGTGGTTCCTTCTACTCCGTTGTAGTGAAGAGGTGCCGGGTGGGTTATTGCTGGAGGGCCAGGCGGGGTGCCATTTCGGTGGCCTGGCGCAGGGCTTCGATCATGCTGCGAACATCGGCGATGCCTTTGCCTGCGATGTCGAACGCGGTGCCGTGGTCGACCGAGGTGCGGATCACCGGAAGTCCGACCGTGATGTTCACACCTGCTTCGATACCCAGGACCTTGACCGGGCCGTGGCCCTGGTCGTGGTACATGGCCACGATGAGGTCGTAATCGCCGCGGCCGGCGAGGAAGAAGGCTGTGTCTGCCGGGAGCGGGCCCCGTGCATCGATCCCGTCGGCCTGGAGCCGCTCGATGGCGGGGGTGATCTTCTCGGCCTCTTCGCCGTAGCCGAAGAGGCCGTTCTCACCCGCGTGGGGGTTGATGGCGCAGACACCGATTCTTGGTTGGGTCACTCCTGCGCGCTTCATGGCTTCGTCGCCGCGACGGACAGTGCGTTCCACGAGTCCGGGTTCGATCTTGCGGATCGCGTCGATGAGGCCGACGTGGGTAGTGACGTGGATGACCTTGACCTTGGGGGTGGAAAGCATCATGGAGACTTCCTTGACGCCCATGAAGTGGGCCAGGAGTTCGGTGTGGCCGGGGTAGATGTGCCCGGCCTGGTGCAGGGTGGCCTTGTTGAGCGGGGCGGTGCAGATGGCCTGGACCTGGCCGGACATGGCCAGCTCGCAGGCGATCCGGACGTAGTGGTAGGCGGCGTTCCCGGCTTCTTTGGATTCCTTGCCCCACGGCAGATCTTCGGGCAGGAGCCCGGGATCGATGACGTTCACCCGCGCGGGGGTGAAAACAGCGTCGGCGATTGCCTCGACGGTGACGACGTCGGCGCTCACGCCCAGTGCCTTGGCAGCCAGGCGCAAGCGGTGCGCGTCCCCGATCATCACGGGGCGGCTGCCGGCGTAGGCGTCCGGGTGGACCAGGGCGCCGACGCTCACTTCGGGTCCGATGCCGGCGCCGTCGCCCATGGTGACCGCGATGAAGGGCCGGTCGTCGTATTCGGTGTTCATGTGGTTCTCCGCTTGTCTTTGGTGGTTCGAATTGTCTTTGGTGGTTCGGGTGGGTCAGTGTGCCGGCAGGCCGGCGGGTCAGGAATGGTGGGATCGGATCGCCCGGTAAAGCTGGGCCAGGACGTGTTCGTCTCCGAAGCTGCCGGGTTTGGTGGCGACGAGCCTGCCATCGTCGGCCTCGCTCACGACGGCCCCGTGCTGTACGGCGGTCAGGGGCACGAGGGAGCGGATGCCCAGGGCATCAAGGACCGCCCGGGCGGTCTCGCCACCGGTGAGGATCAAATCCGCCCGGAGACCTTCCTGGCCGTCCCGGGCTTGATCCGCCTGCTGGGCCAGGAGCGCTAGGCGGGCGACGATGCCGGCCGATCGTTGGGGCTCTACCGGCGAGTCTGTGAGGGTCAGGGCGACCCGGCGTCGGTCGGCAAGGGCCGCGCGGAGCCGGGCACCGGAGTTGCCGTCGGACTCCGGGCCGTTCCCGCCCGGGTTGATAGCGATGACCTCAAAGTTCTCGGCGCTGAGGTCTTCCAGCTGCCGGCGCGCTGCCGGGGAGGCTGAGCCGATGACGGCCAGGACGGGCGCGGCGTCGAGGGCGGGCCCAGCGGCGTCGGCAGCATCCCGGGGAGAGTGCGCGGTGTGCGCAGCTTCCCGTCCAAGGTGCCGGGCGAGCACCCCGGCGATCTGGCCCGTCCCCGCGAGGGCGACCGGACGGCCGGCGGCCGCGAACTCCAGGGCGGCGAGAGCCTTGACGACGGCGTCAAGGTCGGCGTCCGTCTCGCCATCGGCAACAACAATGGCTGGGGTACTGAGCCGCAGCGTGGCCTCGAGCCAGGCGGTGAAGTCCGCGGACCTGACGTCGTCGAGCCCTGCGATGCGGACTTCGGTGTTCTTGGTGACGAGGCCGGTGATGTCGGCCGGGGGCAGGGTGGCTTCGGCTCCCCAAAGGTTCGTGGAGCCGAGGGCGGCCCCGTCGACGAACGGCTTCGCGCCGACGACCGTTCGCCCCATGACTGGCATGGCACCGGCCAGGACGACGTGGTAGCCAAGGTCCGTCAATGCCGAGAGTTCGGCTCCGATGTTCCCGCGCCACAGTGAGTCGGTCTTCTTGAACACGAGCCGATCGTCCCCCGCACCCGGCTCCCCGCAGGAGGCCTTTACTGCGGCAGCTGCCGCCGTCACGGACATGCCGCGGGAGTGCGTGTCAACGACAAGGACCTGCGCGCCTTTGTAGCCGGAACCCTGAAAGTCCGAGTCGGCCGCAAGCGCGATTCGCGCAGCGAGGCCGTGGGCGGCAAACTGCTGCCCCACTTCGGCTGCGCCGGAGAAGTCATCCGCCTGTACGAGGACTTTGGTCATGCCCTTCCTCCTTTCGACGATAGTGATGAGAGCTGTGTCACGAACAATCATGACACGACTGCGCGAAATGCGCTAGACCTATTGCTCATTTCGCGCAGAAGTGGAATAGTGAAAGACATCGAAAGGCGGATCGTCGGCGAAGTGGGCGGCAAACACTGCACATTTCGCGCGAAACGCGCAGTCTTTGGGCGGTCAGTACCCCCGCCCACCATCGGCAGGAAGTATTCATGAGTCATCACCCGGGCGACGTTGCCCCAGTGCACCTTCCCATCTCGAAGCTGGTCCTCGGGACCATGACCTTCGGCGACACTGCGGACGAGGCCACGGCCGGCCGTCTTTTCGATGAAGCCCTCGACGCCGGCCTGACGACGGTCGATACCGCCAACGGCTACGCCGGCGGGGCGAGCGAAGAGATCCTTTCCCGGCTGCTCAAGGGCCGCCGGGACGACGTCGTCCTGGCCACGAAGGCGGGCATGCCCCACCCTGACCACGGAAGCAACTCACCGCTTTCAGCCCCCGGATTGCGCCAGTGCCTTGAGGGCAGCCTCAAGCGCCTGGACGTTGAGAGCGTCGATCTGTTCTATCTCCACCAGCCGGACCGTTCGGTGCCCCTGGAGGAAACCCTCGGCGCCGTCGCCGAACTGGTCGCAGAGGGCAAGATCAAGGCCCTGGGTGTGTCGAACTTCGCCGCATGGCAAATTTCCGAACTGATCCACACCGCAGACCGGGTCGGGGCGCCCCGCCCGGTGGTGGCCCAGCAGCTCTACAACCTCCTCGCCCGGCGCGTCGAGGAAGAATACCTCGAGTTCGCCGCCACCCACGGCCTTCACACCATGGTGTACAACCCACTCGGCGGCGGGCTCCTCACCGGCAAGCACCGGTTCGAAGCCAAACCCGCAGAGGGACGCTTCGGCGATTCGCGCCTTGCCGCAATGTACACCGAACGCTACTGGGACCCGCAGATGTTCGAAGCAGTCCAAGCGCTGTCCGCGGTCGCGGAGGAGGCCGGCATCCCGCTCGTGGAGCTTTCGCTGCGCTGGCTGGCCCACCGTGACGGTGTCGGATCCATGTTGCTGGGCGGCTCAAAGGTAGAACAACTGCGTGCCAACATCGCCGCCGTCGCCAACGGTCCCCTCCCGGCTGACATCCTTGAGGCCTGCGATAAGGTCGGCACCAAGTTGCGCGGCCCGATGCCCGCCTACAACCGCTGACCCTGGCAACCCGATCGAAACGAGAGTAAAGAAGATGACAACCTCACCACAGGTCTTGGAATTCGTCAGGAAGATCCGGGCACGCGAACGCGTCGTCGGGTACTGGTCCGTGCTGGACGCACCGGCCGCCACCGAGCGCGTCGCACGCCTTGGCTACGACTACGTGGCCTTGGACGCCCAACACGGCCTGCTCGGGTACTCGGGCGTGCTCAACGGACTCATGGCCATCGACGCCAGCCAGCGCGCCGTCGGACTGGTCAGGGTCGACAGCAACAACCCGACCTCCATTGGCCGCGCGCTGGACGCCGGCGCGGCCGGGATCATCGTGCCGCTTATCGACACCGCAGCCGACGCCGCCGCAGCGGTTACAGCCGCGAAATACCCGCCCCTCGGACGCCGTTCCTACGGTCCCATGCGCTCTGCCCTGCGCGTCGGTCCCGTCCCGGCAGAGGCCAACGCCTCCACACTGGTCTTCGCCATGATCGAAACACCCGACGGCCTGGCCAACGTCAAAGAAATATGCGCCACGCCGGGCCTCGACGGCATCTATGTCGGGCCCTCCGACCTCGCCCTCGCCGTCGGCGGCGCTTTCCCCGGAGACCCCGCGATCGAAGCCGAATTCAACGAAGCACTCACCACTGTCGCTGACGCCGCGGCAGCCGCCGGCATCGCCGCCGGGATCCACACCGCCGCCGGCACCATCGCCGCGCAGCGCCTGGGGCAGGGCTACACCTTCGTCACCATCGCCTCGGACCTGACGCACCTGGAACTGGCAGCCAAGGCCCACCTTGACGCCGCAACAGCACAAGACTGAAAGACGACCATGCCCAACACCCTCGACAGCGCGTACGGGACCATCACCCGCGACGGCGTCATCCGCCACACCGACGACGCGGACTTCGCGTACCTGCCCGCCGCCACGATCCAATCACACGCCGCGAATCTGCAGACCCTTCCGGACGGGCGTCTGGGCTGTGTCTGGTTCGGTGGAACCCAGGAAGGCGTCAGCGACATCTACGTCTGGTTTTCTGCGCTCACCCCGGGTACCGGCCAGTGGTCAGATCCCGAACAGCTTTCCGACGACGCCGCCCGGTCCGAACAAAACCCGATCCTCTTCGCGCCAGGCGGCGACACGGTCTGGCTCCTGTACACGGCCCAGAAAGCCGGCAACCAGGACACCGCCGAAGTCCGCCGCCGCATCTCCACCGACAGCGGCCACACCTGGGGCCCCGCCGAAACCCTGTTCGCGGCCAACGAGGCCGGCGGGATCTTCGTCCGCCACCAGCCCCTCATCCTTCCGTCCGGCCGGTGGATCGTCCCGATCTTCCGCTGCCTCACCACCCCCGGCGAAAAATGGTCCGGCAATAACGACGACAGCGCCGTCATGATCTCCGACGACAACGGCAATACCTGGGCCGAACACCTCGTCCCCGGCAGCACCGGCTGTGTCCACATGGACATCCAGCCCCTGCCCGACGGATCGCTTCTGGCCCTCTACCGCAGCCGCTGGGCCGACCACATCTACGAATCCCGCTCCACCGACGACGGCACCACCTGGACCGAACCCGTCCCCACCGAACTACCCAACAACAACTCCTCCATCCAGTTCACGGCCTTGGCTGACGGGCGGCTCGCCCTCGTCTACAACCACCGCCGCGCCGAAGAGACCACCGAGCGTCGCCTCTCGCTCTACGACGAAATCGACGACAACGGCCTGATCGAAGCCGGATCCGAACCCACCGCCGTCGACCCCGCACCCTCTTCGTCCACAGGCCGGACCGCCTTCTGGGGCACGCCCCGTGCGCCCATGACCCTGGCCATCTCCGAGGACGGTGGCCGCACCTGGCCTATCCGCCGGAACCTGGAAGTCGGCGACGGGTACTGCCTGTCCAACAACTCCCGCGACGGGCTCAACCGCGAATTCTCCTACCCCTCCATCCACCAGGGCCCGGACGGCGAGCTGAACATCGCCTACACGTACTTCCGCCAAGCCATCAAGTACGTCAAGGTCAGCCCCCAATGGGCCTACGCCGGAACGACCACTCCCGGCGGTGACAGCGATGCCTGAGGCCAGGCACGCCGTCGTCACCGGATGCAGCTCCGGCATCGGCAAAGCCGTCGCGCTGCGCCTGCTCGACGACGGTTGGCACGTCACTGGCCTGAGCCGCACCGAAACCTCCCTCGGCGACGGGTTCTCCTGGTGGCAGGCCGACCTCGCGGATCCGGATGCCCTCGCCGAGGTAACCTCCGACCTGCCAACAGCAGACGCGTTTGTCCACGCGGCCGGGATCCAGCAGACAGGGCGCCTAGGCGAGCTGGATCCCGCTTCGCTCTCCGCCATGTTTACGGTGCACGTCGCAGCAGCCAGCATCCTTGCCGATGCCCTCGTCCCTGAGATGCCCGACGGCGGCAGGATCGTCCTCATCGGAAGCCGGACGGCAGCCGGCGCGGCGGGCAAAAGCCATTACGCCGCAACCAAGGCAGCGCTTTTAGGACTCAGCCGGTCCTGGGCCAAAGAACTCGCCCCACGCCGGATCACCGTCAACGTCGTCTCCCCCGGCCCGACGGACACACCCATGCTCTCCGATCCGGCACGGGCGCAGGTGCCTCCGGTCGCTCCTGCCCTCGGGCACCTCGTTGACCCGGACGACGTCGCCGCCCTCGTCGGCTTCCTCACTGGCCCGCACGGCCGCTCGATCACGGGCCAGGACTACATCGTCTGCGCCGGAGCCTCGCTATAGTGCACAGGCCACGGGCGCGGGACATGCACCGCTACGATGAAAGCAGGCACCAACGCGCTGCCGATGGAGTGCTTCCACTTAGACCGAAGGGGGTCCGCGTGACAACCGCGAAGGCCAGACGCGAGGAGATCTACCAGCTCGCCACCACCGCGGGGTTGACCTCGGTCGACGAGCTTGCCCAGCGGTTCCAGGTCACCGCATCGACCATCCGCAGGGACCTCGCGCTGCTGAACGACCAAGGAAAGCTCGCCCGCACCTACGGCGGCGCCCTCGCCATCGGTACACACCCCGAAGCCTCCCTGCGCCAGCGGCTCGGCGAAGCCTACGAGGAAAAACAAGCCATCGCCCGCTGGTCAGCGGCCCAGGTCCAGCCCGGCGAATCGATCCTCCTCGACGGCGGCTCCACGGTCGGTGCCGTCGCCCACGCGCTGCGCGGCCACACCAACCTCACCGTCACCACGCCCGCGCTGAACACCGTCCAGGAACTCGCCGACTCCCCCGGCATCCAGGTCGATTGCCTGGGCGGACGGTTCCGTAGCGTCAGCCAGACCTTCGTCGGCCCGCTGGCTGAGGCAGCACTGGAGCGTGTGACCTTCGACCGTGTCTTCCTCGGGGCCGACGCCGTCACGGCCGATGACGGAATCTGCGAGGCTGACCAGGCCCAGACCAGGCTCAAGGAGCTCATGGCCCGCCGCGGCACAACCGTCTACGTGCTCGCGGACTCAAGCAAACTCGGACAACGGCCTTTCCACGCATGGGTTCGCCTGCCACTCCCATGGACCCTCGTCACCGACGAAGCCGCAGATCCCCGCCAAATCGATCTCTTCCGCAATGCGGGCATCCACGTCCAAACTGTGCCCCTCGAAGACAGACTCGCCGACAACCTCGCGGTCGAACAGGCAAGCTGACCACGTTAGGGCCGCGCCCTGTCAGTGGCCGTGTGATCCACCCTCAGCATCCCGGCGCGCCTGAGCGATTCCCTGCCAGTACACCCATCGACCGGGACTCCCTCAGGAGCGGCCGACCATGGTCGGATGGATGACGAAAGTTGAGCTGCAACCAGAGAGAAACTCATGGCATCTGATACTTCCGTCATCCCTCATCGCCGAGCCCAAGATCCGAGTGGCGGCGAGCGCCACTCCGCGCACTGGGCAGGGGTCTTCGCCCTGTCGTTCGGGGCCTTCGCACTCGTCGCCTCCGAATTCATGCCGGTAAGCCTCCTCACGCCCATGGCAGCGGACTTCCAAGTCTCGGAGGGTATGGTCGGGCAAGGCATTGCGATCTCAGGGCTGTTCGCCGTATTGACGAGCTTGTCGATCTCCACCCTGGCCGGCGGTACGAACCGCAAGACGCTGCTGATCGGCCTCACAGCGCTCATGGGAGTGTCCGGCGCGCTAATCGCACTGGCCCCTGGCTTCCTGCCGTTCATGATCGGCCGGGCGCTCATCGGAGTGGTCATCGGCGGCTTCTGGTCCATGTCGGCAGCCACCGCCATGCGCCTCGTGCCGACCGCCCGGGTACCGCGCGCGCTGGCGATCGTCAACGGCGGCAACGCCCTCGCCACCGTGATGGCAGCACCCTTGGGCAGCTACCTAGGTTCCCTGATCGGCTGGCGTGGCGCATTCTTCTGCCTGGTACCGGTGTCCGCCCTCTGCCTGGTCTGGTTGTGGATCAGCCTGCCTTCCTTGCCGGTCACCCGGCGGTCGACGACGGCCCGCGACCTCGTCACGATCTTCACCGCCCTGCGTAACCGCTCCGTTGCTTGGGGCATGGCCGCCTGTGGCACCTTCTTCATGGGCCAATTCATCCTGTTCACCTATATCCGGCCATTCCTTGAGACAGTGACCCGTCTCGACGTCACCACGATTTCCCTCGTGCTGCTCGTCCTTGGGGTTACTGGATTCCTCGGCACCGTGCTGATCGGCGGATTCCTCGGACCGGGCCTGCACCGGACCTTGATCACCATCCCCGCCCTCATGGCCCTCGTCGCCGCCTCCCTGGTCCCCTTCGGCGCCTGGTTCGCCGCCGTCGTCGGCCTATTGGGCCTGTGGGGGCTGCTGGGGACCTCGGCGCCCGTCGGCTGGTGGAGCTGGGTGGCCGAAGCCATGCCCCACAACGCCGAACAAGGCGGCGGCTTGATGGTCGCGGTCGTCCAGACCTGCATTGCCCTTGGTTCGACCTTGGGCGGCCTTCTGTTCGATTCCCTCGGCTACCAAAGCACCTTCCTGGCCAGCACCGCCGTGCTACTGCTTGCTTCCCTCCTGGCAGTCGTGACCACTCGGGTCACCCCTCGAGGAACGAGCCGTTAAGCCAGCCCAGCAGAAGGTTCGCATGAGAGGTGTACCCACAGGGAATCCCTCATCTGCTCCGCCGGACGTACGGTTGACTGCATGGACAACAGATCCGAGGTCCGCGAGTACCTCATGTCACGCAGGGCGAAGCTCTCCCCCGAGCTCGCCGGGATCCCCGCCGGACCGAACCGGCGCGTGAGCGGCTTGCGCCGCTCCGAGGTCGCCATGCTCGCCGGGGTCAGCGTCGAGTACTACTCCAAGCTTGAACGCGGCGCGATTGCCGGCGCGTCGGCGTCGGTCCTCGACGCAATCTCCAGCGCCCTGCAACTCGACGACACCGAACGGGCCCACCTCCTCGACCTCGCCCGCGCAGCGGACGGAATCCCGACCTCCGGCCGTCCCCGCCGTCGCACCACCGCCAACCCGGCGACACGCCCCAGCCTTCAGTGGGCGCTGAACGCCATCACCGACGGCATCGCGTTCGTCCGCAACGCCCACCAGGACCTGCTGGCAACCAATGAGCTCGGCCGCGCCTTCTACTCCCCAGTCATCGGCGACGGCGGACGCACCCCCAACCTCGCCCGCTTCCAGTTCCTGGACCCCGCTTCACGCGAGTTCTATCCCGACTGGGAGCTCTTCGCCGAAATGTGCGTCGGAATCATGCGCGCCGAAGCTGGACGCGACCCCCACGACAAATACCTCCAAGACCTCGTCGGCGAACTCTCCACCCGGAGCGAATTGTTCCGGCGTCTCTGGGGAGCACACGACGTACGCACCCACGGGACCGGAACCAAACGCTTCAACCATCCGGTCGTCGGCGAAGTAACGGTCGCCTACGAAGAACTCGCCATTACCGCCGAGCCCGGCCACCTGCTCCTGGTCTACACAGCAGAACCCGGATCACCTTCCGCTGAGAGGCTCCGCCTTCTCGCTTCCTGGGCAGCCTCGCACAGCCCGGCAGCCCTGAGCAACGACTGACACTGTAGGGCCGTCCGCCGGGCAACGCTTCTCCCACAACTCCATGCTCCTCGGACAAAATGGAGGAAGTTAGCCCTCCCGGCCCGTGGGGTCCGCGTTTGTCCCGCTCGCAACCGCCGACGCCCCCGGCCTCGGCGGCCGACGCTTCAAGGCTTGATCGACGGTGACAGAACCAAAGTAGAAAGCCACAACGACGGAGGTAAGCGACGTGAAGCTCTTCAGCAGTTCTTCGGACGTTGTATTCACTCCTGACGCAGGACCCCAAAACACAGCCCACGATGTCAGGACGAGGTACAAAAGAACAACCGTGGCCGCGATGGCGTCGCGCATGGCGACCGCACCCGACTCCTGCCGATACGCCCGTTCATAACCCCAGATGCCGTAAAACGTGAAAACGACGAGGCAACCGAGTCCGATGATGTACCCGAGATCCTTGAAGGACCCCAAACCCGTGAAGGTGTTAAGTTCCACGATGGGCGCTGCGATAACTACCAGGATTCCGGGGACGACAACGATAACCCACATCCAAGGGAATTGCCTTGGATCCTGAACTCTTTCCGTCCGAGCGTCCCTAGCCATATGAGCCTCCGCCTGAGTATTGCAACCCGGCTGAGCGAAAGTTTCGACCCCCACTTTCAGCCTGTCAACCCCCGCGTTGACTCATCAAAATGCCCGCGTAGCTGTAGGCGAAGCATCGTCTGAGAATGCCCATGCAGCGACGTGTCTGTGGTCTCGCTTCAAAAAGGGTGACGGTCAGGCATCATGTACCCCCGTCCAAGTACCTGACCAGGTTGGGTGGACGATAGTCCGAGTCGATGTCATAGCGCTTCAAAGCGGCGTCTGCCACGCGTTCATGGTCCGGATCCTGCGGCCCGATTGGTCGTACATAGGCCGGAAGGAGCCGCCAAAACCCGCTCCGGGACTCGTGGATACGACCGGTGACATCTGGATCGACGTCGATGGTGTAGCCAGCTCCGGGTTCGATGGCTCCTTGGAAAGCTTTGGGTCGGAACGCCAGCCCGCAGGACTGGACGCGGTCGGCTATCCACATCAAGGCGAAGTCAGACAAGGAGGAATCCCGGTTCCCTCCCCCAACATCTCCATGAGTGCCTGCGAACCAGACCTGCTCGAGCTGCTGTTCACCGGCGTCATCCTGCCGGCGCCAGATACACGGAACAAACGGCTTGCGTCTTTCGTCGATGGCGAGGGCTTGGAAGGCGTGATCCACGGTGGTGGAGAGGTCCGTGTCGTGGAATTGCCAGCGGCGGTTGAATACATCGACTCCTGGGAGACCAGTAAGGGGAATCCCGAGGGCACCCACGGTATCCCAGACCGCTATGCAGCGAATGCGGGTCTCGTGGGAGTAAGAACGGCGAAACAAGGTGGCTTCGATGGCCCGGGGATTGGTGGTAGGGGTGCGATCCCTGTAGAGGGCATAGGCCTCTTGGAGGCGGCTTCGGAAACGACGGCGAAGGATGCCCGCGTTCCTGATAAGGCCTGCCGCGCTGCGTGCGGTGTAAGCGCCTCGGCTGAAGCCGAGGAGGAACAGCTCGTCCCCCGGTTGGTAGTTCTCGAGGATGAACCGGTAAGCCGCGAGAACGTCGCGGGAGAGACCTGCGCCAAAGGCGCCCCCGCCGAGGCGTTCCCTGCGGCCGGTGCCAACGCCTCTGTGGTAAAAGACCCTCTGCTCGATCTCATCGCCGGTTTGGTTGGCACCCTTGCTGTCGATCCCTAGTGCGAGTTTCGTGACGTTGGTGGGGCACGGGCGCCCGTCATCGGTTTGGTCTGGAGTCGCCCAGGTACCGTCGCAGCACACAATGAGACGTTTGTGCATTATTCCTCCTTGGGGTGAAAAATCCGACTTACCTCAATTGGATTCGACACCGCAGCCAACTCAATGGACATGCTTGCATTGAGTCGCAAGGCCCCCTGCCCCCGTCTTCCTGCCCTTCAGCCACCAAGGAGGCCTTTTCCCGGTTGCTGGTGAAACGGGTTCCGCGCGCAAAAGATCTGCCCGTGTACGTCCGTCCCGAAGACCGCTCGAAAACTTTGCGCGCAGCCTTGTCCCACGACGAAGCGTCTGCATAGCCTAGATTCCTAGATTCTCGCATCCCATCAGAATCGAAGACGCATTGCCGTCTACCGGGAACCGGGGCCCGGGACCTGCGCACCACCGCCGCGCACCACACACTCAGTAGCTCCCTCCAAGGAGTCCCCCTTGACCAGCACCAAGACCACTGCCAGAAGCGCCGTCGCCCTCATGACGGCCCTGCTGATCCTCCTCAGCCTCGTTTCGCCGCCAGCGGCGAACGCGGCGGACCCTTCCGTGAAAGTCCTAGACACCGCAAGCACTATCACCGATCCCGCATGGTTCTCAAGGGCATACCGCGCCGGATTCCGACTGTATATCATGCACTCGACAGCCTGGGGTACCTGCGACCCTTGGTCACGGACCCAGACCCAGCTCAAAATGGCCCTCGACGCCGGCCTAAAAATTGCCGTATACACGCGGGATCCCAATTGTTGGCAAGGCGGGATCAACGCGGCCGGCCCCTACGCATCCCAGCTCCAGTTCTTCGCCCCCGACGCCGAAACGGGCGGCCCACAAGTCACCCGCGCCATGGTCGACGGCGTTAAGGCCACGGGCGTGCGGCCCGTCATCTATTCCGGGTCGGGGATGTGGCCGCAACTGATGAACAACAGCACTGCCTTCTCGGACGTCCCGCTCTGGGACACCGACACCCGCAACATCAACTACAACACATGGAGAGCCAACTACCTTTCCCCTGCCCCGGTCCAATATGGGGGCTGGAACACACCTGCCACGATGCGCGTCGGCGTGCAGCAGAAATTCAACCAAAACCTCAACGGCGTCATGGTGGACCTGGACTCCTTCAACGCAACCTTCCTGAACTAAAGCCCGCCACCGCAGCCCGGATCCTTTGCCGTGCCGTCCACGGAGGAAACCCGACCCGTGTACTGCTCGTACAGCTTCACGGCCTCGTTCAAATTGATGTGGCCGGCTGCGTCGCGCCTGTTGGGCAACCGGCGGAGCCCTACCTCGCCCGAAATGGGCACCCCTGGCGGTAGGCAGCACAGTGTCCGTCATCAACGGGACCACGATGACCGGCACCATCATTGGGAGCAATTCGGCTATTGGTTCGTACGACGTTGCAGTTGCCCCGGGGAGTCACGCGGTCTACGTGACCAATAGGAGTGGCACCGTGTCCGTGATAAACGGGACCTGGCCACCGGATGGGCCATCGGTGTACCCCCGGCCAGCTCCGCGGTCACGCGGGAAAATCCCCGCGGATTCGTTCCCGATGACCGTCGGTCTGGCCGGAAGCGTCTTCGACAACCCCGCGTACGGGCTGACCGATCAAAAACCGGTCGGACTGACCCCGATGAAAGTTTTCCCCACGACGTCTTAGACCCGGCTTGGACCGGAGGGACCGGATCCCGCAACTCTGCGCCGACTCAAACGACATGGTTGTCGATAACCACCCGGCAGCGGGGCCAACCCGAATCATGTCCATGCACCCAGTTTTGCAACAGTCACGGCCATGCAAAGCGGTGGTTTTCATTCACCGGAGGCCGAGGGTCCTCGGGACGACCGCGCTGGGCTTCGGCTTTGCACGGGCGCAGACCGCCGCCCACGACTCCCTCTTATCCACTTGCACTGCTGCCAGTGTCCGCCGACGTTGCGCAGGTACCAGATGATACCGTCGACGCCGAGTTCGTCGGTGAAGTTCGCGAGGCGGATCGCCTCGCTCAGGATCGGGCTGTCCAGCTCCACTCTCCTCAACACGAACATCGCAAACTCACGCGCAAACCGAAACTCATCCAGCGCGAAGCACCCTGGTACCTGGATGACCAAGACCCGAAGAAGACGGCCGGCGGTCGCTCCAAGTGTGAGGTGATGCGTGCTTGCGTACGCTAGTCAGCCGTCGCATGTCTTTGCCCATATCGATGACCCGGTGGACGCGACCTTACTCCAGCGCGCACGCCCGTGGCGTGCACAGAACAGCAGGTTCCCAAGCTAGCGGGTCAATGGATAGTCCGCTCGAAGCTGGAGGTGCTGGTGGAGTCCTGTCGAGCGCAGCATCGGAGTTTTCTTTCCGTCTGCCCATCCTGCGAAGGGAAGAACTTTTGGCGGCACGGCCTAGCGACGTGGAAGCCGGGCAGCCAACTCCCCCGCGGCGACCTGCATCACTGGCAGTTGCGCAGTTAGTTCCTCAACACTCATCCGGACAGTTGGGGCTGTGCAGGAAATGGCTGCAACCGCTCGCCTTGCTTCATCCAGGACCGGGACCGCAACGGCTCGCGTGCCGATGTCGTTTTCTTCGTCCGTGACCGCATAACCTTGCCAGCGGACTTGGTGGATCTCCTCGCGCAGTGCCTCGCGGCTGATGATTGTTTTGGGCGTGAGGGCTGGGAGATCGATTACCTCGATGAGCCCCTCTCGGACGTCGTCGCTGGCGAAGGCCAACAGCGCCTTGCCGACGGCCGAGCAATGCAGGTAGCCGCGAAGACCAGGATTACCGGCAACCCTGAAGTTTTTGGGTCCATCGATTTTTGCAACCGTGAGAAAGCGATCAGCATCAAGAACCCCGGGACTGGACCCTTCGTGCGTCTTATCAGTCAGGGCCGACAAGATGGGCGATGCGGTCCCCTCGAAGCCCAATGCATTGGAGACGCTCAGTCCAAGCTGGAACACCCGCAGCCCCAGGCTGTATTTCTTGTTCTTCGGATCAAAGTCGCCGAACCCGGTCAGCTGCAGTGACTGCAGAATCCGGTACGTCGTACTGAACGGCAGGCCCCCCGGCGTGCCAGATCCGCTGCCGTAGTCGGGCCTGGAGGCTCACCAAGCATCACGACAAGACCCAGAGCCTTTCCTATCATGTCCGGCTTTCCGCGCCTGTGGTCGGCCACCTGCCAGTTCTGTCGATTGGTCAAGGCCATGCTGAATGCTTTCACGGCTCTCGTGATGCGGCAACGGGATCGCCCTCGTACGTGGACTAATGCCTGGAGGCTGGGCCGCTGTAGTCGAGTGCTATTTTCCCGGCCGTCTGTTTCAGTTGAGGAAGGACAGTTTTCTCGACCTCAGTTGATGATGCCCGGTGCGTCTGCAGGGAAACGTTGGCGGCCGCCACAATCTCACTTCCCCGCCGCACGGGTACTGCGACGCCGCGCAACCCTTCCTCCAGCTCCTCCGCCACCATGGACCAGCCCTTATCCTGGGCCGCTTTTACTTCGGCGCGGAGCTGTTCGACGTCACTCAGGGATCGGTTGGTGTAGCGGTGTATCTGAACGGTCTGCAAATATTTTTCGAGATCGGGTTCGGGCAACCCCCCAAGGAGCACCCGGCCCATCGACGTGGCCCAGGCAGGAAATCTCGTCCCCACCGTTATTGAGATGCGTAGCAAGCGTGGCGAGGGAACACAGGCCACGTAGACAACATCTGGGCCGTCCAGGATACACAAGGCCGTAGTCTCATTCAGCGTCGATGCAAGGGCCTTCAAATGCGGCTCGGCTACTCCCGGCAGCGTCAATCCAGTCAGGTAGGACCGGCCGATGTCCAGTGACCGGGCGGTCAGCTCGAAGGTCGGACCGTCGGCCCGAAGGTAGCCGAGATCCGCCAATGTCATCAGGAACCGCCGGGCAGAAGCTCTGGTCATATCGGTCCGGGCTGCAATTTGCGAAACGGTTAGCTGCGGGTGCTCAGGACTGAAGGCGAGCAGAACGTCGAACGCCTTCTCAACCGACTTCACAAAATAGGCTGCCTGCTCCTCCATGAGCTGTGTCGTTGTCCTCTCCGAACTTTTGGCTGGCCCGTACGGGCGCGCTGGTTTTCAGAGCCGCTCCGATCCTATCGGGCGTGCGGCGGGAGGGCTGCAAACCTCCGCTCCTTTCCCGTCTAATGTCCTCGAACGAGCTCCAAAGATTCCTGCAGCAACGCGTAAGCGCGCTTTTCCAGTCCGAGTAGGGCGACCATCGCTACTGCCTGTTCGCGGAGATGGTCCCATCCATCTATGCGTCGAACCCCAAACTCGCGCGCTCTGGCAATGCTCGCGGTCACATGCGGCGCATAAACGAAGTCGTAGACGAGCGCGCCAGGGGCGAGCCTCCCCTCACCCCAAACGGGCGCGTCCGAGGCGTTTTTTCCGATCGGGGTTGCATTAACAACGAGTGAGGCCCCGGCAGCCAGCCCCTGTGCCTCTTCCCAGCACACGGCGCGGGCATCGATCCCCAACTTCTTGGCCACCGCGAGCAACTCGTCCGTGGCGTGGGAGTCCCTGTCGGTGATTGTGACAGCGCCGACTTGCTCTCTGATAGCGACCAGAACGGCCCTGGCCGCCCCACCGGCCCCCATCAAGAGAACGTGCCGCTGGAAGCCTTCACCAACCAGCGCACGGACCGCACTGATGTCCGTGTTGTGCGCGTGGAGGGCCGAATCCCTACGAAGCAGGAGGTTGCAGGCTCCACTCATGAGGACTTCCGGAGTGGCATGGTCGGCGGTCTCGGCGGCCCAGTGCTTGTGGGGCATGGTCACGTTCGCGCCAACTACGTCCGGCTCCAGCAATCGGTTCCGAACGCAAAGGAGGTCACCGTTGAGCGGCACATCCCACGGCTCGTATGCCCAGTCCGTACCGAGGCGTTGTAGAACCGGATTCCATAGACCCGGCGACTTCGCCTGGGATGCCGCCGAGCCGATGAGGAACAGCCTGCTGAGTGCCATGGAGTTGGTCATGAGACGCCTTTCGTGGCCGAGCATTTGACAATGCATCAAGGAGAGGTTGCGAAGCGTTGTGGTACACCTCACCACCTAGTATGCTCTTCCCAACGCATTACGCACAGTTGTTCGTTATGCGAACAAACTTTGAAAAACCATCAAAGACTCCGCCTTCAGCGTGGAAGGATCCCAACACATGACAAATCTCGCAGCCGGGTCAGAGGCCCTGAAGCCCACCGGAGCCGAGCGGCAACTCAAGCGCGCCAAAAAGGCCGCCTTTGCCGCGTTCCTCGGGGGCGCCCTGGAGTACTACGACTTCTTCATCTATGCCACGGCAGCATCGCTGGTCTTCTCGAAGATCTTCTTCCCCGCCGGCGACGCCACCGTGGCGCTGATCGCCTCCTTCGCCACGTTCGGTGTCGCCTATGTCGCACGTCCGTTCGGTGCGGTCTTTTTCGGCCACCTGGGAGACAAGATCGGCCGCAAGAACACCCTCGTTCTCACCCTGGTGCTCATGGGCAGCGCAACCTTCCTGATCGGCGCCCTTCCCGACTTCAACGCCGCAGGCTACTGGGCCCCTGCGCTGCTGGTGGTGCTACGCCTGATGCAGGGCCTGTCCGCAGGGGCCGAAACGGCAGGCGCCTCGGCCCTCTCCACGGAAGAAGCACCCATGGGCCGCCGCGGCTTCTTCGCCAGCTTCTCCATGAGCGGCATCTCCGCCGGCATCGTCCTGGCATCCCTGGCCTTCCTCCCCGTCGCCGCCATGAGCGAGTCCGACCGCCTCGCCTGGGGCTGGCGCATCCCGTTCTGGCTCTCCCTCGTCGTGCTGATCGTCGCCTACCTGGTGCGGCGTTCGCTTGAGGAACCGGAGGTCTTCGAAGAAAAGCACGACCATGGTGAACTAGTGAAGCTCCCGTTCGCCAAGATGTTCCAGACGCACCCGGCACAGTTCTTCCAGGTGGCGCTGATGTCATTCGAAACAGTTACCAACACCTTCATGCAGTCCTTCGGCCTGGCGTACGCGGTCTCAGTGGGTGTCCCGGCCTCCACCATGCTGTGGGTCAGCATCCTGGGCAACGTCCTGGCGATCGCAACCCAGCCGTTGATGGCGCGAATGTCAGACACGTTCGGCCGCCGCCCGATCTTCATCGGCGGCGTGCTTGGCTCCGGAGCCATGATCTTCATCTACTTCTCGGTGATCTCCACGGCGAACGTCCCCATGATCTTCCTGACCAGTACCCTGATCACCGCAGGAACCTACGCCATGTCCAACGCCATCTACCCCGCCTGGTTCTCCGAACTCTTCAATGTCAAGGTCCGCTACTCGGGCATGGCGATCGGACTCCAAATCGGCATCCTCTGCGCCGGCTTCACCCCGCTGCTCGGCACCGCCCTGGTGGGTGCCGACAAGGCCAACTGGGGACCGGCCGCCTGGATCGTGGCCGGGTCCTCGATCCTTGCGGTGGCAGGCGCCTGGTGGGCCCGCGAAACCGCCAAAACACCGCTCCGGGAGCTGGGGAACCACGTAAACTAGCTTTTATTCGCACGGACAATGTGAACAGCGTGGCAGATGTAAAGGGCGAGGGCCTCCGGTATCGATTTGGGCTACCACATTCCTCTTGATACCCAGGAGGCCCTCGTGCTCTCCGTTACCCATGCCAACGCCGACCTCACACCGAAGGCCAGGGGAAAGCTCGCGTATTTGGCCATCGAGCTGGGATGGACGCTCCACCGGGCATCTGAGCGGTTCCGATGCTCGCCGGTGACGGCCAAGATATGGGTAGACCGGCATCGGGCCCTGGGTCAAAACGGCATGATATCAATTGCCTTGAAGTGTCTGCCAATCGCTACTCCCGGCATATGAATACCCGCGCATGCCAGTTAATGAATGGGACTGGAAGTAGGCGCGACAACCTCGCCGAAGGAGCGATTCGATTCCATCCATCGGTGCCACCGATGTGACACCGAAGCACGGTCCGAATGGTGCAGAGATCACTATCCTGGAGATCGGACTGAGCACCTGGGATCGAATTCGGAGGCGTCGCGGCGACCGACGTCGTCGTGACGGAAACAAAGCTGACAGCCCATGTGCCCAACTTGCCGCCAGGCCAGCAAGTAGGCGTGCGTGATTAGCCCTGCCGAGACGGTCACATGGTCTGGAAATTTCACCACGGGAAATTGTGCGAGGAGTCCGTGGCTGGTTTCGATTGCCACGCGGATCGGGATATCCAGTCGCCGGGCTCTGCGAGCAGACCCCAAGAAGGGAATCGCGGAACGGGCTATTTTGCCCGGTGACCGATCAGGCTAGGGTTCGAGCTCGGCGACGACCTGCTTAAGGAGATCGCGCAGAACTTGTGAACGCGGTACGAGAGTCTGCCGCCATCGACTGGACAGGTCGTCCGTTCAAGGGGATCCGGCTCTTGTTGCGCGCAAGTCATGTCGCCCGGGCTCTCTGCCGCCATGAAAGACCAGGAGCCAACACAACCAGAACCCCAACTGAGTACGGAGAGAGCCGAAGACAGATAGACACCCCAATGGGGCAGGCCAAGAGAATACCGTTCGCCCCACGCTCAGAGGCCCAAAAAGGGCCCCTGAGCTGGGAAAACGTGCCGAGGTGGGACTCGAACCGGGTTCCAGACCCCGGAAAAACTGGGAAGTATTGAAAACATGCCGAGTACGGCCCGGTCCGGCACCGGTAAGGCCGAGTCCGACGGCGAGGGTGTGCACATTGTGCACACCCTCTTTTCTATGCCCTTGCATGCTCCGGACAGGCTCAAGGAGAGCCTGGCACAGGTGGCAGTATTCACTCCCGCTGGCGCCCCGCCGTTCAGGGATGACTCCACGGTCCGGTCACATTTCACTAGTAGCTCACCTCCTTCACGCATTCATGGTTCCAACAACGAACCACTGCATGACGCCGTGCCCGGATCACGCAAACGCCACAACGCCAGCATGGGTGAACCTCGCCCGAAGGTGTGCAGGGAAACCCAGGGCCTTTGCATGTCGGGTTGGGCGGACGATCTATGAATCAGGTCCCGAACGATTGGAAATCGCCCGTCCAGCTGGCCCGTCATCGAAGACAAAACATATGCCGAAGCCACGCACAGGACTAGGCTAACTGGCGTGCCCGTCCCTCCCGGCAGGCTCATGGTTCCGAACGTGGCCGGGAAAGCCGCCCTTTGAAACTGTTAGGCAGATTTGAGGAGAGCGGTGAGCGACCCGCGAATGGCGCCTACATCGATGTCTCCGGCTCTCTCCTTTGCCAGATGTTCGGCTAGCCGCCGCGGCCACAGTACGTGGACTCCGCGGGTTGAGAATGCACCCCCGATGAGCGGCCAAGCGGCTTCGACGAAACACAGCGCCCCGGTGACCGGGACATCCGTGAGGAGGTTGCGCACCACGTCGACTTGTTTGAGGACCCCGTCGACCAATTTCGTGCAGTCGCGCCGGCCGGCGAGAAGCTTTTCGGCGCGCGGTCGAAGGATCCCGCCGTCGACCTTCAGCTCGGGCCTGCCGTTGTACCGCTTGGCGTCGATCACCCATATCCCGCTGCCGGTGATGACGATATGGTCAATGTTGGCCTTCGAACCGGGGATAAGACGGTCGTGAAGAACTGCGATGCTATCGGTGGCCAGGGAGTTGAGCCGGGTCCCGAGGCGCTCCTCACCGATGGCACCCCGTTCCCAGGCCTTGGTGCTTTGCCGCTCGTCCGAGAGTGCGACGGCGAGGCTACCCAAGCGACCCCATTTCTCGCGGAGTCTCGCCTCATCTTTGGCTGTGCGCCGCTCGTATTCGCGTCGTGCCGGCGACCCGGCGACTCCGGCTCCGGCGGGCGAGAGCTCGGCAGACGGGTGTTCGAGATCCGGAAGTAGGGTCCCGTGGCCTCGTGGGGGCACGCGGGACACAAGACCGTCTTCGTCTCGCTCTCGTACGTCGCTTCGGTCCCGGCAGGAAGAGACGCGCCGCACATCCGGCAGGTTCCGGCATAACGAAGCCGCAACTGCTTCACGAGCACGCGCCGTGCGTCATCAGCGTTGGGCAGGAGACGAGAATTCTCTTGGGCACGGGAACAGTCTGCCAACGGAAGGCCCCGATCGGAAGAACTCACGACCGTAACATGCTCAGGAGCCTTCACTTCACGCCGGCGAGGTCGTCAGCAATCTGATGCGCATCCCGGACGGAGCGGGCGAGCCGGTCCAGTTTGGTCACCACGAAGGTGCCGCCGGCGCGGCAAGCGGCCAGAGCTTCACGCAACCCCGGACGGTTCCTGTCTCGGCCGGCGAGACCGTGCTCGACATAGAGCCGTTTGGGCTCAATACCCAAAGCTGACAGGGCATCCCACTGTGCGGTGAGGTCCTGTTCCTCAGAGAGACTCTTGCGTAACCGACCAGCAGTTCAGATATGTGTAGAGCAGCGTGCCATATATGGCCCCCTCACCGGTCAGATCACCGGACTGGTCTTACGGGACAGCCCACGGCCCGGAGCCTCGAGGGTGCAGATCCACTGACGGACTGTCCGGTCGAGGACCGGCTTACGGGCACTGAGATAATGGTCATCGCGACTATGACTGGGAGATGACCCTACGATCGGACTATGACTATGCAAGAAGATGGCGCGGACAGGGTTTCCCCCGACCGTCCCGAGATCAGCCTTAAGGAGGGCCTTCTGGCGAGGGCCCAGAGGCGGTTGGCCTACGACCCGAGATGGTCGAACCGAAAGTTCTTCCGTGCAGCGAGCCATGCCATGCAAAATCAGATGCTGGCCAAGCAACTGCACGAGCGGGAGCTCTCGGCGAGCCGTGACGACCCGTCCCGGAACCTTGTAGTCCCCTCAGACGAGCGAGTCGAGCTGCCCATACTCTGGGTGACCGAGTTCTACAGCCCGAGCTACGCCTCAGGCCTCACCGAAGCGCTCCAGAGCCGCTCATGGCCTGCGGACTCATGGGGAACGCTCACGGGAGACAACTTGCAGGACCGCCTCCGCCGTGCTCGCGAAGTGAACGCATTCTCCTCTGGGCGAGTTGGAACGTTCGTCGACATCGCTTCGAAAACCCTGCCGCCGTTGGGGGGAGCCCAAAGTGAACGTCTACCCGAAGGCATCGGGCGCATTGAGGTCTGGCTCGTCACCATTGCCCCGGCCCTGACCGTAGTAGTCGCAACATGCTTCCTCGACAAGGACGGGAAAGACCGTCTGGACAACACACTGCGGGCGGATTACCAAGCCCGTCTGGAGCGTCCAGGCGGAAGGATCCGGATACGGACCAGACGTGATGAGGCTGTAGGAGCCGTCCTCCGAGAGCGAGACCGGATCCACGCTGAGGCCCGTCAGTGGCTCGTCGGTAAGGCGCCGGGAATCTTTGCAACCGAAGGCGAAGGACAGTTGCCTGTACTGGATGTGCTGCTCACCCACAGGTACGATCCACTCGCCGATTTCGACCCCAAAGATTCAGGCCTCCGATCCGCCCTCGGCCTGAGCCGCCTTGCCAACGGCAGGATTGTACTGGCGGACTCCCCGGAGTTCAGGCTCGACCAGAAGGAAGCCCTTGGCGAGGACATCTTCCGGTGGACGCTCTGCGCGAATTACAGTGCAGTCTTCCCAAACGAGACGTTCGAACACTACTGGGGTCAGACGCGTTCAGCCGAGGCGATCGCGACTGCCCTGGAAGCCGATGGGTGGGGACGATCCCTATTGATCAGACTTGCCATCAGCCAGCTCATCGATGTCAAGGTCCGTGGGATGAATCGGTCGCGCGACCTTGCCAACGGCATCCACGACGGCCGTTCGCCGGTGCGCAGCATTAAAGAGCTCCGCCGCACCGTGCTGACCAACAGCATCGACTTGGACGCCATCGCAACGGGGATTAACGAGTTCACCTCCGACCGCCGCCGCTATGAGAGGGACGTGCCACGCCTGCGGATCGAGCCGAGCGACTCGAACACACAGGAGGATGACGTTCTCTCTGGGTTGGCAAGGAGGCAGGCCGAGTCACTAAAAGACCTGCTCGAAGCAGACCGTTCGATGACCGAGCGCCTCGAAGTTGTAGCATCGCTGACGAGCTCTCTGTCAGGGATAAGGTCCCAGCGGTGGGCAGCCGCACTCAGCGTCGTCGCAATCGCGATCGCCGCGACCGCCGGCTACATCTCCTACCTCACGCTCATTGCAACTCAAGTCACTACTGGCCACTAAGTTACTGCCGGTGAAGGGCGACGCCAGCAACAGTTTGGGGCACCGCCGCTCATGATTCAGAGAGGAGTCGTGACGGATGTTCGGTAGAGGATCCCTCAGCGGGACGCTCTGCTAGCGGATCCTGGTGGGACTCAGCCTCGTGCGGCGGCCCACACGTTCTCGAGTCGGCCTTTCGCTTCCTCGAATTCAGCACCAGCCAGGATCGAGGTGTTGTCGTCGCAAAGGTACAGCTCAAGGCGATCCGAAAGATCGCTTCCCTGCGGGTCCAACTCGAGGGTGAGCACCTTCGTCCCGGGCTTGTCACCCGAGGCCGGGTTGGATGGGATGTCACCGATAGATCGCACCTGGTTCCCTGGCAGCTGTCCGGCGAGGACGTAGCCCTTCCCGAAATCGCGGGCGATACACGGCGAGGTGCTGTTCATAAGCCACGAGAAGGAAACCGGTTTATCCGGCGTTTTTGATGGACTTGTATGGCCATGAGATGTTCCTATAACAAGTCCTTTACAGCTGATCCTGTAAACGAGTTCCCAGCGGTCTCCTCGGGTGCCATGCTGAGGCTCGAACGTCACCTTCGGATGCAAGAGTGATTGGGGAAAGTCGTGGGAATTCGATACCGAGGTGGATTTCGATACCGAGATCCGTCCTGGTGGCAGGTTGGTTGGCTATATGTAATTGCGGCAACAGCCGCAATCCCTCCCCTAAGTCCTGCTCGGATGGTTGTCGTGGTTCTCATGTTTGTTGTTGTGACCGCGGCGGTAGTTGTAAAAATCATCCGGGCGCGTTCCGCTAAAAACTCTTCGGAACGTTCCGGGGGTGACCGATGGGGTCGATCACGAGCAAGCCGATGTTCGAGCGGACCGAAAGTTGGGCGTCTCCACTTGCGGCCAAAGTTGCTGCAGATGCTGTTGCTCGAGCCTTTCTGGATCGGAACGCAAGAGTTGAACAGGACGGCTGTGCGGTGAGCATTCGTCGCGGATCAAATTGGCAGTATCGGCTATGGGGAAATCTCTTTTCTGCCGGACGTCAGAACGTCCCTATTGCCCTGGTCATTGAAGCCCGGCCCGCAAGGGTCACCACATTCATAGGATGAAACATGCCAGTCCAGCGCTCAGTATTGCCGAATTGGGCAAACAACTCTCCGCTGATTTGAATGGGTAGAGCCTCCGGGAGCCCTATTGATTCGACGTCTACTGTTGCGATCAGCCGGTGCTCACCAACTCCCGGTAGCAGACTGAGATGCCCTGGGCTGGAACTCAGGCTTAGCCGCAGCTTTGAGTCTTGGCTAAAGGTCAGGTCGGCCACAGCGGTCTCTCTTTCTTCATTTTCCACAGGTCTTTCCCAGACTCTATGCGTTTTATGGATCCGGTCCTGACCAACCTCAGCCGGGGCAGAAAATAAACGCAGACCCAGGCAACTGATCACGGCCAAACTCGTTTGTGCGCCCACGGCTAGAAGGCTTCTTTGAGCCTGCGCAAGATGTTGGCGAGGAGGATGACACTATCGGCGATGATGCCGGCGTCACGTCGCGATCCGGTGGGTGAGTGCTTGACATCGTGAGCCATGGCTGATGCTTTCTTGGCCAATCCACGAAGGTGTTCGTTAGCGCCTCCCTGCAGTTCCTTGTTGGCGTAAGCCTCGATCCGGATATTGGTCTTGTCGACCGGAGGCTCGGTTTCGCCGGGCGCGAGATGCTCGTCAGCGTCATAGACAATGGCGCTCAGCGCTTCCAACACCGCTTCAGACCGATTCCCGACATCGCGGTAGTCCTGGGGGGTTGCAGCCGTGCGGAATCTCTGCCGCAGAGCCTCAATCTCCTCGTCGACAAGAGGCCAGCCAATAGCCGAGTGTGGCGATACCGATTCGGCCAGTTCTGCACGAAACTGCTGCTCCTCAGCAGTTTCCAAGGTCTCAAAAACCGGGCGGAAATACTTCTCCAGTAGGTCGCGACGAGCCTGCCATCCACCGGTTCCAGCACATCCTTCTGCAATCCAATGTGTCCGGAAAGAAGTGAAATCCCGCCATGGCACTTCGAAAGAGGTTGCGTGTCGAGAAAGAACTCGCCGGAGAGCTCTCAAGACTTCGCGAGACTCAGCATTATCGATGCGCTGACTGCCATCGGTACCAAAAGCCACGAATTGCTCGTGAACAAGTCGTGTGAGGTTGATAGCTGATGCGAGGTCGTCATCGCCAGGAATCGGGCCAGGCTCAAGCTTGTGTATGAGCTCGAGGTCTAAGACTTCCCGGGATCCAAGAAAGTCTCGAATCTCCCGGAAGTACATACTCACATGCATATTGCCTCCACGCTATCGAGCCTACTTTGTGGAAACGCACAGCTGTCGCACGCCTAATCGTGCCGTGGCGACGCCCGTAAGCCGGCTCCCCGTGATGTGCCTGCATGCGCCGAGGCTTCCGTCAGAATGGAGCCTGATTCCGCCTCGGCCGGATTCCGTATAGCCTCCCCGATATGTTGCAGCGGTGAGCGTGCCCTAACCGCTTCTACAAGCCTTACTGCAGCTTGGGCGTATTCTGGCCTCGGCCATCATCTACTCGATATCGGCCTGGCGGATAGCGAGTCGTCCACCCTCGGTGTCAGTTCTCCGGCACCATAGCAACGTGGCTAGGTATCGGATGACGGGCGTTTCGGCGCCTTTTGGCGGGGCGCAGTGGGAGCGCAAGGACGACGATCGGGAGATTGCCCGACGAGTCCTCAATCTACTGGGTGACCGGCGCATGCTCTGGAAAGACTTCTCGGTAGAGATCGAGGAACACTGCGTCGGGTCCGCTGACCACACACGCAAGGAACTCGCGAAGCTTATCGATAACCCTGAAATCGGGCCCGAGCTGATCCGGCGCGTCCAACTGCTCCAGAGGCTGTTCCGGGACTTCATGGACGAAATTGGTCCATCGGGTGACGACTGGGACCGGCGCTACCGGCCGATAGGGACCGACCCCCTGTCCATGGCGCTCGGTCGGTTACGCGGGCTAGCTGGTATCCAGATTGGGGAATTGGCGGCTGAGTACGGCCTCGAAGTGTCAGAGGAACTCGCCAGCATCGTTCCCGACCAGACAGGTTGGTTCTTCGAGAGGTTCGACGGTGCCTCAGAATGAGTGGCGACAACGACAGCATGGCGACCTCCGTTCCCGCGTCTGTCATCTTGCGGCTGACTGGCTTGCCGGGGCGGGAGAAGATCTCTGGGTAAGCGCCTAGGCCACGAAGAACGTTTCGTGCGGCGCCATAACTCCCGAGGACCTCTACTTGGGCAAAGCCGTGGCGTGATGCCTAGGCACACCCACCTCAGTTTGCTCCAGTAACGGCAGTGAGGTGGGTAGGACTGGTGGTCTTCATGGCAGCGTCACGGTTTTCATCAAGGCGTGCGGTGCCGCCCGTAACCATCTCCGGCAAACGTCCCGCGGCATCGGCATCCAACATTCAACCGCAACGCTGAGTCATGGCCTTGCCCGGGGCTGGTCCGAGTTCCCACCCGAAAGACGGGACCCTATATGGCGTCCCCGCGACGTGAAGGGGTCCACGCTGCCTCTCGTTCTGCCGCTTCATTATCGCCGGGCGGGTCCTTCGCGCAACCCAGGGCGCTTCGCCCCGGTGGCAAGCGAAAAATTTCGTTCGGCGCTCCTACGTCGCTTATTTCCTCGCGAAATTTTTCCTTCCCACCGGTCCCCCAAGTTGCACTCCGGCCCCTCATACCCGGCGCTTGGTCCCCTACCAGAACGCCACCCAACCCCAACGACACGATCACTGCCAGGCCAGATGCGTTCATGGCCAAAACGGTCATGTTGCCTAATCACGGAGCAGCGATGAACGCGTAGAGGTCCACGAACGGCGGCCCACAAAGCGAAAAAAGGAGGCTCAGCACAAACGATCCGACCCGCACCTCAGAAAAATCCCGGCGTTGCGTCTGAAGTCATGTTGCTTGCTATCGCAATGGCCATGAACGAATGGGCGGACACGAAAGCATCGCCGGGTGCATGAACGAGGACCACATGGCACAGGAAGCGGATCACAGAAAAGCGACATCCACGCGGTCGGCCTAGGTCATGTTGCTACCCGCTCGATCGGCCATGAACAAGTGAAGGACCACAAGCTGCGCGACACACGACCAGAGGAACAAGGACTAGATGCGCAACACACGATCCGAAGAAAAAGATCCGCACCGATTTCGCTCAGGTCATGTCGCAGAAGATCTCAGCCGACATGAACGAGCAGGAAAGCAACAAAGGGGCCAAGGCTAGCTGAGGGAGTGAAACCAATGCGTACGATGCGACTCTCGGAAAGGGACCGTGAAAACTATTTGGTCCAGGTCATGTGGCCCGGGCCGGGACTGCCCATGAAGGAGTGATGATCACCCCAACCCACGCTCCTGGAAGGAAAGGAAGTAGCCGGCCACAGCAACGGCCACCACCAAGACTCCATAACCGTCATCAAAAAGATGATCTGTCCCCACTCAGAGGCCCAAAAGGGCCCCTGAGCTGGGAAAACGTGCCCAAGGTGGGACTCAAACCGGGTTCCAGGCCCCGGAAACACAGGGAACTCCCGAAAACATGCCGAGTACGGCCCAGTCCGGCACCGGTACGGCCGGGTCCGACGGTATGCCTGTGCACATTGTGCACACCCCTTTCTTGCTCTTTTGTTGCACGAAGCGAACGATTGGAAGCCCGGCAGTTTGTGTGAGGGATAGGGATCCTTTGACCGGGCCCTCCTTACAGACGGAGCCTCCTATCTGGAAGTTACGTACACCTCATCAAAGGCAACCGTAGGATCGACAGGTTCACCGAAGACGCACAACCGAGGATAGGCCCAGAAGCCACAAAAACGCTCAAGAGTGCCGACCAATGCACCCGCTACCGTTTCATCCTTTGGCCGATCGTCACAGCCATCCTCTTTGCCGCCATGCTCCCTGCGGAGGATGCCGAATTGGCTGGGCAACGTGATGTTATCGACGGTGGCATTGCGTTTTGTCGTTGCACCTTGGTCTTTCGGGACATTTTCGATCCGCCGAAAACGGGTCGGCCGGCAGGCTTCGCAATACCCTCGGCAGGCCGCCACAGCTCCGTCAGCGCCGAGTTCTCAGTTGCGCCCTCCGGGCCCCCAGAGACCTTCGATAACTACACGGCTGAAAAAAGGCATTCCCCGAGAGGTAACTATCTTTGCCTGGCCTCGCCAAAGGCCGGGGCGACCGGCCTGCGGAGTACCGGAGCCGACAAGCCTTGGGTATGCCTTCAAGACCGTGCTGTCCGCATGTTGGGACGGTCCGCGTACCTGCACGCTGAGGGATCGTTTCCTGCAGGACGTCCCGCGCGTTTTTCGTCATGTCAAGGGCAAAGGCGAAAACTTCGTCTCAGGTGCCAACCCCGTATTGCTAGGTCCTGGAATTGACATATTTCAAGAACCTACCGAAATTATCCAATCGATAGGTATAATCTGGGCCGGGGGGACATACAAATCATTTGGGCCTTCCGCACATGATTCTTATCCATGTCACAGGAGGTCCCAGTCACGTGAGTATCCCCCGTCAACGCCCGCTCGTCTTTGCAATACTGGCCGTGATGTTTGCCGCATTGCTTGGCCCCATTGCTGCCGCTCCGGCGAGAGCTTCAACTACCGCTTCGATCAGCGGAACTGTCACTGTCCCGGCCGGCGTGGACGTCACGAAAGTCCTCGTGACGTTGAGCTACTCTGACGGGACGACTTGGTACTCGCCGACCAGAAACCCGGCCCCGAACGGTACCTACTCGTTTACTGGGCTACCGGCGATTACCGGCAATTTCCCGAGCCCGGGCTATAGCCTGAACTTTGACGGCCAAAACATTGTCAACGTCCAGAAGCAGTATGCATCCGGGAACCTTGCCGACGGTCAGGCCGCCATCGTGAACACGACGATGCCCGCCGGTGCGATCATTCAAGGGCGGGCCATCGTTCCAGCCGGCGAAGTTGCCAGTAATGTATCAGTGCAGGCCGGGCGGGAGTTCGTATGGTCGACGGCTACCCCTCTTGCCGCGGACGGCAGCTACAAAATCGTCGGCCTATCATACGCCCAGGTCTCCGTCCGCTTTTCCAGCCCCAAGATCCCCTACACGTTCTATCCAGGGGTTCCGCGGTATAGCTCAGCGCAGGTGCTCTCGGCCGTGCCGGGTCAAACCAGTCAGCTGGCCGACGTCAGCCTGCCCCTCGGAGCTTTCATTTCCGGCACAATCTCCCCCCCTTCGGGAACCACTCCCTCCGGCGGCTCAGGTGGTTACTACCAAATAACGGCCAATATTGCGGGCAGCATCGCGGATTTCAACAGCGGCGCATCGGCCCTGCGGCAGGCCTACGCCGGACCGGATGGATCGTACACTCTTGGTCCGATCTGGCCCGGATCGTACTTGCTCGACACAACAGGTGCAGGGACCACCTCGTCCGGCGCAAACGTCACCTTTGCCAGGCAATGGTTCAATGGAGCATTCACGCCCAGCACCGCAACTCCAGTGATCGTCGCTGCGGGACAGACCCTGACGGGGATGAACGAAACCCTCAGCGTCGGCGGATCGATCTCCGGTCTAATCTCCGCTTCCACCGCCGCCGTGGCAGCGTCACCGGGCGGCGCCACGAGCACGCTGAACGTGATGGATTCGCAGGGCTATGTCGTCCAAAGGGGATTCTCCGACTGGAGGACCCCAGGGTCCACCACTGCGAGCGGACTCGGCGCCGGCAACTATCGAGTGGCATTCAACCGTGACTACATCACATACGATTTTTACCGGCCCGATATCAGCCAGGGGTCGTCCGGAGATACCCAAAGCTCGACATCTCAATCGGTCGATGAGGCACAGTTCTACCAAGGTCTGCCTGAGTCGTCCGGGCTAGGGGCTGCTACCCCTGTGCCCGTGACGGCGGGACAAACGACGACCTTAGCCAAAACCCAACTGATCCAAGGAGGTGTGCTCACGGGGCAGGTGATGAGTCCGAACGGCAGCCCCCTGCCGTACGTCAATGTCGAAGCGTTTACTTCGGATGGTTCCTTCATAACCCGAGGCGGTTCGACCGACTCAAATGGCCGGTTCAACCTCACGGGCCTGACCACGGGCAATTACATACTCCGCGCGAACCAGAACGGGTTCGCAACCGGTCTGCCAGTGTTGTATTCGGGGAACACGACCGACCCGATGAAGGCGACCACGGTCGCGGCGGCCGTCGGGGCGACGAAGGATGTGGGCACGCTCTCGTACGCTCCGGCTGCGACACCAACGCCGACACCGACACCAACCCCGACACCAACCCCGACACCGACGCCAACGCCGACTGCCGGCATTCCGGGTGGTTCGACGCCGATCACTCCGACCCGGTTCGTGGACACGCGTCCCTCTGGGCCGGTTCCGGGCGGCGGGACGGTTTCCGTGCAGGTCGCCGGCGTGCATGGCGTCCCCGCAGATGCCGCAGCGGTTGTGCTCAACCTGACCGTGACCCAGACTGAGGCCGCCGGGTTCCTCACCGCGTACGCATCCGGGAGCGAGAAGCCCAACACCTCGAACGTGAACTACGGCCAAGGGCAGACCGTACCGAACCTGGCCGTGGTCCCGGTCGGCCCGGACGGGAAAATCACGATCGCGACCACCTCTTTCGGATCGGCACAGGTCATCGCCGACGTTTCGGCCTACTACCGCGGCGGGACACCGGCCGCGGCAGGCTCCTTCGCCCCGCTCGCACCCACCCGGTTCCTGGACACGCGAAACACCTCCGGACCGGTAAGCTCCGGAGGGACCGTCTCGTTCCAGGTCGGGGGCGTCAAAGGGATCCCCGCCAACGCCTCGGCCGTCGTGGTGAACCTGACCGTCACCCAGCCGAACTCCTTCGGGTTCCTCACCGCCTACGCCTCCGGTTCGACCAAGCCGGTCTCCTCGAACGTGAACTACGCCGGGGGCCAGACCGTGCCCAACCTCGCCGTCGTCCCCGTGGGACCGGACGGGACAGTCACGATCGCCAACACCGAATCCGGCGCTGGATCAAGCGCGCAGGTCATCGCCGACGTCTCCGGCTACTTCCTTCCCGGAACACCCGCCACCAGCGGCGCGTTCGGGCCGGTCACCCCCACCCGTGTCCTTGACACGAGGACATCCTCAGGCCCGGTCCCGGCCGGCGGCACGGTCTCCTTCCAAGCCGCCGGAGCAAACGGGGTCCCGGCCAACGCGGCCGGCGTTTGGGTCAACCTCACCGTCACGGAGACGACCTCGTTCGGATTCCTCACCGGATACGCCTCCGGAACCACCAAGCCCGGATCCTCGAACGTGAACTACGCCACCGGGCAGACCGTGCCGAACATGGCCTACCTGCCCATCGGAGCCGACGGGAAAGTCACCATCGCCAACACCGAGTCCGCACGGGGATCGACCGCGCAGATCATCGCCGACGTCTCCGGATACCAACTCAAATAACCACCCAGACCCAAACAAAACCGTGAAACAAAAGTAGGAGGGCCGGGGCCATCGGCTCTCCTACTCATTTCCGGAACACGGACTAATAGGCCATGACCGGTTTTGGGGACGGGCCGATATGCACACGGCAAATGGATTATNCAGACCCAAACAAAACCGTGAAACAAAAGTAGGAGGGCCGGGGCCATCGGCTCTCCTACTCATTTCCGGAACACGGACTAATAGGCCATGACCGGTTTTGGGGACGGGCCGATATGCACACGGCAAATGGATTATCATAGTCAATAGCCGCAGTCCTGTCCCTCATTCGCCGAGGTATTCCCAACCCAGTTCTCAATCAAACCCTCCGCGGACCCGACTAGACACAACAGATGTCTCCTATACCTGCAGCAGCCCCCTAATCCTCTAATCGGCGCTCGGCTCAGGGTCCGCATCAGGGTCGGAGTCGACCCATTCCAGCGCGCGACGAGGTTGCCCTCAGCGCGAAGCGCATCTCAACGACAAAGTACCGGTTCTGATCCATGTGGAAGAACAGCAAGTCGACATAGTAGGCGTCGCCTTCGACGCCGAAGTGGACCTGCCCTCCAAAGGAGAATCCGGGTCCGAGCTGACGCAGGGTCTCGGTGAAGGCGTTTTCGAGGTCCCGCTCTGCGACCTCCCCGGAGAGCCCAGGAAACTCAAGATATAAGAGGTTTCCGGGCCGATGAGTACTTCCCGATGCGCGAGTACGACGGTGACTACGACCGAAGTCATCGATTCCCCTCGCTCACAGGCGGTGGGCTGTACGAAGTACAGGTACTGGAAAGGTCGTCGACACCTTACGAACGTCGTTCGCATCGGCCGCATCCAGCGCATAGAACCCAGCCAGATCCTCTTCGAACGTGGGGAGTCGAGCGGATTGAAGGTCCGCGCCGGCAGCGGATTCGGTTGCCCAGCTGACGTAGCGTTCACATTTGCTTCTCAGCCTGACATCGCTTGGATTCGCGAGTACTGCCGTGATAATTTCTGCCAAGACCACGGCAGGTGTTGCCGTGGCCGCATTTTTGGGGGCTTGCATGCGTTTTCTGAAACCGACGTTCCTTGCCGTGTTGACGGTCCTGGCTTCGATCGTGGCTTCCGGGTTGTGGGTTCTCCCGGCATCCGCGACCCCGGCCCCTTCGTCGGTCGGCGCTGCAGTCCCGCAGCTAACGGCAGCCGCTTCTGATGCCGGGGCTATGGTGCCGGTAGCCCCGTTCCGTGCCCTGGACACCCGCTCCGGTGCCCCGGTCGGCCC
>NZ_JAKEEC010000060.1 GCF_021483235.1 Arthrobacter alkaliphilus
CTGGCTGAAGGCGGCGTCGAAGCTGGTTTGGGAGGGTGGGAAGTTGTATTTTTTGAGGTTGGCGAGGGCTTCGGGGGCGCCGTGGAGGCGGTCCATGCCGGCATCTTCCCATTCGATCGAAATCGGCCCGTCGTAGCCGATCGCGGCGAGGGCGCGGAAGGCTGATTCCCAGGGTACGTCGCCGCGTCCTGCGGAGACGAAGTCCCAGCCGCGGCGCGGGTCGCCCCAGGGCAGGTGCGAGCCGAGGACGGTGTTGCGGCCGGTGGGGCGCAGCTTGGTGTCTTTGCAGTCCACGTGGTAGATCCGGTCTTTGAAGTCCCAGATGAAGGAGACGGGGTCGATGCCTTGCCACATGAAGTGGGAGGGGTCCCAGTTCAGGCCGAACGCTTCGCGGTGCCCGATCGCTTCCAGGGTCCTGACGGTGGTCCAGTAGTCGTAGGCGATTTCGGAGGGGTGGACTTCGTGGGCGAAGCGGACCCCGTTCTCGTCGAAGACGTCCAGGATGGGGTTCCAGCGGTCGGCGAAGTCCTGGTAGCCGGCGTCGATGACCTTTTCCGGGACGGGCGGGAACATGGCGACGTATTGCCAGATGGAGGAGCCGGTGAATCCGACGACGGTGTCCACGCCCAGGGCGCGGGCGAGGCGGGCGGTGTGTTTCATTTCCTCGGCGGCGCGGGTGCGGACGCCTTCGGGGTCCCCGTCGCCCCAGACTTTCGCGCCGACGATGGCTTGGTGGCGGAAGTCGATGGGGTCATCGCAGACGGCCTGGCCCTTGAGGTGGTTGGAGATGGCCCAGACCTTGAGGTTGTACTTGTCCAGGATTTCGAGTTTGGACTCGACGTAGCCGGGTTCGTCCCAGCGCCAGGCGTCCAGGTGGTCTCCGGATACGGCGATTTCCATGCCGTCGTAGCCCCAGCCGGAGGCAAGCTTGGCGACTTCCTCGAAGGGCAGGTCGGCCCACTGGCCGGTGAACAGGGTAAACGGGCGGGGCATGGGTTCTCCTTGCGGG
>NZ_JAKEEC010000061.1 GCF_021483235.1 Arthrobacter alkaliphilus
CACGAACTCACCAAACTCGCACCCGTGGCCATCATCGCCGAGGCCCTCGGCTACTCCCCCACCACCATCGAACGCCACGCCACCGACTCAGCCACGGCCTACGCCCAATACATCGCAGCAACAAAAGCCTTCAATGACCGCCATTAATGCCATCAGGGCCGGGTGGCCCAAGACGCCATCAACTTGCGCTGCAACGACCTCAGGATCGTCACCGTTTCGCAATCGTCCATGCCCGTGGTGATCGACCAATCGATTCCAGAACCTAAAACATCGCTGGCAAAGACGATTTCGGTGGCCAGCAGCGCGCGGCGCCAGTCGGACTTTGTCAGGGCTCGTCCCGCCCTGAGGTCGTCGGCAATCCGCTTGCCTTCGTCCAGCAAGTCCGTAACGCCACGAAACCCCATCGCGAGGGCCATTGCCTCGGTGCATTGCGCTGGCCCGCCCCACTCGAGCAGTCCGCGCCATAGGACCTTCCGTTCCTCGTCAGTCAGGTTCACTTCAACTTTGGCTTGCTCATTCATAGTCACGCTCCGCGGCCTGGTTCCTGAGCCAAGTAGGGCGCTTCGCCCCACCACGGCTCAGTCACCACGACATCGACGTCAGGGCCCAAATCGGTGCGCAGTTCGCGGAGCAGAACCACACCCTCGGCCAGCCATTCAGCATCTCCCGGGCTCTCGAGGGGAATTCTCTCCTCTTCATACTGCGAGTTCCACAACCGGAGCCGCTCAGAAAGTTCTAGCGAAATACCGAGCGATCCCAGAGCGACGGGCTCACCATTTTCAGTCCATACAGGTCCAGAACCATAATCCGGCCAGAACTCCAATCGCGTCATGACCCGAGTATCTCCCGATAACTGCCCCGGAAGGCTAACCGATCATGCCACGAGCGAGCTTCATTACGCTACCTTCTCATGGCAGCCCAACACGCCAAACGGTCAGCGAAGCACCCAGCTACTCCCGTCCTACGAATACCCGTCCATGCCAGTT
>NZ_JAKEEC010000062.1 GCF_021483235.1 Arthrobacter alkaliphilus
GACGACGGCTACCGAAACACCGCCGAATTCCTCCGCGCCCGGCTCCGGATCAGCATCGGCGAAGCCAGACGCCGCCTCACCCTCGCCTCCGGCGTGCTCCCCCAGACCGGGATCGCCGGACAGGAACTCCCCGCACGGCACCCGATCCTCGCCCAGGCACTTGCCTCGGCGAGCGTTCCGTCCCGCTCGGCCACGCTCATCAGCCTCGCCCTCGACCGGGTCCGGCACCTCGCCGACACCGAAACCACCCTGCACATCGAACACTCCCTGACCCGCAACGCCGTGGAGAGCGATCCCGATTTCGTGGCCCGGATGGCCAAACACTGGACCGACGCCATCGACCAGGACGGACCCGAACCCAGCGAAGAAGAACTCCGCCACCGCCAAGGCGCCTTCATCCGCAAACCCCGCCGCGGCATGCACCACCTGGAAATCTTCGCCACCGCCGAACAATTCGAAACCCTCGCCACCGCCATGAACACCGCCACCAACCCCCGCCTCCAGCACCAACCCGACAGGCCAGCCGAGAGTCCCGGCGACGCCGCTGGCCCCGACGACGGCGTTGCCCACCCGTCGCTTGATCGCCGCTCACGTCCGCAGAAACTCCTGGACGGGCTCGTCGGGGCATGCGGGGTGGCGCTGACCACCGGGGACCTGCCCGCCAACGGCGGACTCCGGCCCCAAGTGATGGTCACCATCGACTACCAAGACCTCCTCGCCCGCCTCCAACACCCCGGACACGCCCAAAACCACGGCGGCGCCACTGCCGGCGCCACGGCCGGCACCCGCCAAAGCACCGGCACGTCCACCTTCCAAGGCCCGATCCAGCCCACGGTTATCCGCAAAATCGCCTGCGACGCCGACATCATCCCGGTCCTCCTCGGCAGCGACCGCCGCGTCCTGGACATCGGCCGCACCACCAGGATCTTCCCGCCCCACATCCGCAAAGCCATCATCGCCCGCGACCAAGGCTGC
>NZ_JAKEEC010000063.1 GCF_021483235.1 Arthrobacter alkaliphilus
CTGAATGTGCGCAGCCCGCACTCGCTGCAGTTGCTCATGGATTCGCTGCGTTATTGGGTGACCGAAATGCACGTGGATGGTTTCCGCTTCGACCTGGCGTCCACGCTGGCCCGGGAGTTCTATGACGTGGACAAGCTCTCGACGTTCTTCGAACTGATCCAGCAGGACCCGGTGGTCTCGCAGGTCAAGCTCATCGCCGAGCCGTGGGATGTGGGTCCGGGCGGGTACCAGGTGGGCAACTTCCCGCCGCAGTGGACCGAATGGAACGGCAAGTACCGGGACACGGTCCGGGACTTCTGGCGCGGGGAGCCCTCCACTTTGGGCGAGTTCGCCTCCCGGTTGACCGGATCGGCGGACCTGTACGAGCACTCCGGCCGCCGCCCGGTGGCCTCCATCAACTTCGTCACGGCCCATGACGGCTTCACCCTCGCGGACCTGGTGTCCTACAACGAAAAGCACAACGAGGCCAACGGCGAGGGCAACAACGACGGCGAATCGCACAACCGCTCGTGGAACTGCGGCGTCGAAGGTCCCACGGATGACCCGAAGGTCCTGGCCCTGCGGGCACGCCAGCAGCGGAACTTCATCGCCTCCCTGTTCCTCTCCCAGGGGGTGCCGATGCTGCTGCACGGAGACGAGCTGGGCCGGACCCAGCGGGGCAACAACAACGGCTACTGCCAGGACTCCGAACTGACCTGGATCAATTGGGACAGCGTGGACCAGCCGCTCGTGGAGTTCACGGCCGCGGTCGGTGCCTTGCGGGCCAAGCACCCCACCTTCCGGCGCTCCCGCTTCTTCGACGGCCGCCCGGTCCTTCGAGGCGAAGGCGAA
>NZ_JAKEEC010000064.1 GCF_021483235.1 Arthrobacter alkaliphilus
AGCAATCTTCGGGAAAAGCTTGCAGGAACCTTGCGGCTTCCTAAAAACCCTGCCGGAAAGTAGAGAACATCGGACAACAAAGACCCGCTCACACGGGCTTCACGAAACGGAAAACAATCATGGGTCTCAGCCTGACAACCACCACCGGCAAAGTCATCGCCTCCCTGGCCCTGGTCGGCACCGCAGCCGGCGTGGCAGGACTGGGAACCTACGGCGCCTTCACCTCCAGCACCTCCGCCAGCAACACCGTCGCCTCCGGCATCGTGAACATCGCCCTGGGCGCCACCGGCACCACCAACCGCCTCAGCGTCGCAGCCTCCGGCCTGGTCCCCGGCGACACCGTCCAACGCGTCGCCACCCTGACCAACGCCACCGGAAACCAAAACCTCTCCGCGATCACCCTCACCACCACCGCCGCCCCGACCTCCCTGCTGGACACCAACACCACCATGGGCCTGCAGGTCACCGTCGACGCCTGCTCCGTCCCCTGGACCGAAGCCGGCACCGCCCCCGCCTACACCTACACCTGCTCCGGCACCACCACCTCCGTCCTGGCCTCCCGCCCCGTCATCGGCGCCAACACGGCCCTGGCCAACCTCACCTCCGTCACCGCCGGACACACCGACAACCTCCGCGTCACCCTCACCCTGCCCGCCACCGCGGACAACACCCTCCAAAACCAGACCAGCACCATCGCCTTCAACTTCACCGGCAACCAGCGCACCGCCACCAACCAGTAACACCCCACCCCAGCCGCCCTCCGCCGTCGAGCCCCCCATGCACCGACGGCGGAGGGCTT
>NZ_JAKEEC010000065.1 GCF_021483235.1 Arthrobacter alkaliphilus
TCCAGTCTCCTCGTCGAGCACTCCTCGCAACGTCCTGCCCATACACAATGGCCGCCGCAATGAAGTCCGCTGTGGTATGCAGGCCCATGGCCAAGCTGGCTGCTTCCAGCAAGCAGGCCAAGGCCCCTGTTGCCAAGGCTAACAAGATGATGGTGTGGAGGCCAGACAACAACAAGTACTTCGAGACCTTCTCCCACCTGCCACCCCTGACTGACGACCAGATCGCCAGACAGGTGGACTACATTGTGAACAACGGCNTATGCAGGCCCATGGCCAAGCTGGCTGCTTCCAGCAAGCAGGCCAAGGCCCCTGTTGCCAAGGCTAACAAGATGATGGTGTGGAGGCCAGACAACAACAAGTACTTCGAGACCTTCTCCCACCTGCCACCCCTGACTGACGACCAGATCGCCAGACAGGTGGACTACATTGTGAACAACGGCTGGACCCCTTGCCTGGAGTTCTCCGAGCCTGAGATTGCCTACACTGCCCAGTACAACACCATCCGCTTCGGCGCTGTGGCCTCTGGCTACTACGACAACAGGTACTGGACTATGTGGAAGCTGCCAATGTTCGGCTGCACCGACCCCTCTCAGGTGCTGAAGGAGATTGATGCCGCCACCAAGGCCTTCCCTAGCGCCTACGTGCGTATGGCTGCATTCGATGCCAACCGTCAGGTGCAGGTGGTGTCCATGCTTGTGCACAGGCCCCCCGGTGCCAAGGACTACAGGCTGCCAGAGG
>NZ_JAKEEC010000066.1 GCF_021483235.1 Arthrobacter alkaliphilus
GGCGGGTTCAGGGGGTCGTTGCAACGCCTGAGTGCTGGGTGGTGTTGTGGGGCGTTTTGGTCGGCCTGAAGTTCGGCGTGAAGTGGTTCGGGTGTTTTGGGCATCGCGCTCGTCTGGTCTTTCGGATGAGGCTTCTGCAGGTATCGCGGGGTTGTCCGATGGTACTGCGAGCAGGATTGTCCGTAAGCATGGTGGGGTGGATCCCTTGCTTGAGCCCGCGTGCGGGCGGTTCTTGTCCTTTGAGGAGCGCGAATTGATTGCGCTGTGGCGGGCGGAGGGATGCGGGGTGCGGGAGGTCGCCAGGCGTTTAGGCAGGAACCCGTCCACGGTCAGCCGGGAGTTGGCCCGGAACATCCGCAACGAGGGCAAGCGCCCGTATCTTGCCTCCGTCGCGCAGAACAGGGCGCAGAAACTGGCAAGGCGTCCAAAGACCCGGAAGCTGGCCTCTCGCCCGGCGTTGGCGGCGTATGTGACCGGCATGCTGACGGCCCGTGAGCGGCTGTCTCCGGAGCAGATCAGTGCCCGGTTGCGGATCGATTTCCCTGATGATGAGAGCATGCGCATCAGCCCAGAGACCATCTATCAGTGCATCTATATCCAGGGCCGCGGCGGCCTGCGCGCCGAACTGGCCGCCGCGCTGCGCACAGGCCGCGCCGTGCGCCAACCCAACCGCCGGGCCGGCACGCGCAGAGCACGCGTTCCCAA
>NZ_JAKEEC010000067.1 GCF_021483235.1 Arthrobacter alkaliphilus
GGCGGATTCCAGTGGTGGTTGCAACACGTCCTTTTATGCTGCTGATTCTTCCAGTATTTGTTGGAGGGCTTGTGCGGGGGTTTTCCAGCCGAGGGTTTTACGCAGGCGGCCGTTGAGTCCGTCAGCGGCGTAGTCGAGGTCCTCGCGGGTTACGGCGGTCAGGTCCATGCCTTTCGGGAAGTATTGGCGCAGCAGGCCGTTGGTGTTCTCGTTGGTGCCGCGTTGCCAGGGTGAATGGGGATCGCAGAAGTAGACCTCAGCTCCGGTGGCGATCTTGACCTGGTGGTGGATGCCGACCATTTCCGCGCCTTGATCCCAGGTCAGGGTCCGGCGCAGCCGGGCCGGGAGTGTGGGCAGGGTTTCCTCGATTGCGGCAAGAACCTGTTCGCCGGTATGCCCGTTGGGCAGGTGCAGGAGCATCACGAAGCGGCTTGTGCGTTCCACGAGGGTCCCGATTGCCCCGGTTCCCGGGGTTCCGATGATCAAGTCGCCCTCCCAGTGCCCGGGCACGGC
>NZ_JAKEEC010000068.1 GCF_021483235.1 Arthrobacter alkaliphilus
CTTCCGGCGTTGAGTTGTTCGCCGAGGCCGGCGAGCAGGATGGTGATTCCTTCGTCGAGTTCCTGTTCGCCGTCGTAGTCGAGAAGTTCGGGGGCGAGGCGGCGCAGGTGGGGGAAGTCGCGCAGGGGCAGGCGCTGGAGCCCGAGGCGCAGGAGGGCTTCGTTTTCCTCGGGGTCCGCGATTAGTTCCTGGAGTTCGTTGAGGACGTGACCGTAGAGGAATCCGTAGAAAGCGCGGTAGATGTGCAGGGCGTCTGCGGGCGCGAAACCGGCGCCGATGAGGATCCCCAGGATCTGTTCCAGCGGCCTCAGCGTTCCGGCGGGGCGCAGGCCCAGAGGGGTGGACAGCGGTCCGGTCACCAGCAGGGGTACGGCGTTCGGGTGCCGCAGGCATACCCGGCGCAGTTCGTGGGCAATCCGGCGCAGCTGTTCCTGCCAGTTCGTATCGTCAGGAAACACTTCCAGCTCGTCGAGCATCAGTTCGGCGACGCC
>NZ_JAKEEC010000069.1 GCF_021483235.1 Arthrobacter alkaliphilus
TGACCCTGGCACCTGAAGGCCGTAAGCTGCTGCGCGTTGAACAGCGCAACAAAGCCGTCCCGGTCGAACGCAAGCCCGAGTGGATCAAGGCCAAGGTCCAGATGGGCCCTGAGTTCGTGGGCCTGAAGAACCTCGTGAAAAAAGAAGGCCTGCACACCGTGTGCGAGGAAGCAGGCTGCCCGAACATCTTTGAGTGCTGGGAAGACAAGGAAGCGACCTTCCTGATCGGCGGCTCCGAATGCACCCGCCGCTGCGACTTCTGCCAGATCGACACCGGCAAACCCTCGCCCCTGGACCGTTTCGAACCCACCAAGGTGGCCCGCTCCGTCCAGTCCATGAACCTGCGCTACGCCACCGTCACCGGCGTCGCCCGCGATGACCTCGAAGACGAAGGCGTCTGGCTCTACGCCGAAACCGTCCGCAAGATCCACGAACTGAACCCCGGCACGGGCGTGGAACTGCTCATCCCGGACTTCTCCGG
>NZ_JAKEEC010000007.1:0-134581 GCF_021483235.1 Arthrobacter alkaliphilus
GACGGGGATTCCCGCCGCGCCAAAGCAACCTGCGCCGCCACACCCCGGCCACGCTCCTCCACCGGGATGCCCGCCGCCGCGTCCGCGCCGCGCTGGACAGCATCGAAAGCCACCGCGATCCTCGCCTGCGCGGCCGCGGCTGCGGACTTCAAATCCTCCAAAGCACGCAACTGGCTGATCAATTCAGTACTGTTCGAGCCCGGCCTGAATGAAGCAACGGCGCCGATCAGATCCTCGAATTCGGCACCCGGCACTAGAGCACCGGGCACTGCAGCACCCAAGACAGCAGCATCCAGGACAGCGCAGCCCGAAGGCGTGCCCGTCCCGATCCGCTCGGTTCCCTGAATGCCGTCCATAAGGAAACTCTCCCAGGAGGCACTGACAAAATAAGCCCGAAGAGCCCATCCCCGCGAAACAAACCGCAGGACTTTTTATAACGGCCAACCCCTTCGGGCTTTGCGTGGGGGCCACCCCCTTTTAACGGTCCTACCCCTCCCCACTATCGCGCCCAAACCCCTTCGGGCTTTGGCGTGGGCAAAACCCCCTCGGGCTCTGGCATGGACCACCTAACCGGACGAGAATTGCCTCGTGGTTCCCCGTCGTCGAGGTCGGGACGTCGCCCCGATGAAACCCCTCGCCCCGATGAACCCTGCCGCCCGAAAGATCCAGAGCATCTTTCTCACATTGACCCTCGGCAACACCCTTGCGGCCTCGTTCATTTGGGGGATCAACACCCTCTTCCTGCTGGATGCGGGACTCAGCAACCTTGAGGCCTTTGCGGCGAACGCCTTCTTCACTGCCGGAATGGTGGTTTTCGAAGTCCCCACCGGCGTGGTGGCCGACGGTTGGGGACGCCGTGTCTCCTTCCTTCTGGGCACGGTGACGCTGGCCGGTTCCACCTACCTTTACTATCTGCTTTGGCAGTTTTCGGCCCCGTTCTGGTGGTGGGCCGCGGTGTCGCTGCTGCTCGGCTTGGGCTTCACCTTCTTCTCGGGTGCCGTGGAGGCCTGGCTGGTCGACGCGCTGCGCTTCACAGGATATGAGGGCGGCCTGGAGTCTGTGCTCGGGCGCGGACAGATGGTGGCAGGCGCCGCCATGCTCGCTGGCTCGGTGGCCGGCGGGGTAATCGCTCAGGCCACCAACTTGGGCGTACCGTTCCTGATTCGCGTGGGAGTGCTCCTCGCTATGTTTGTCGTGGCCTTCTTCCTCATGCACGACGTCGGATTCACCCCGGAACTGTCTGCCCACCCGCTCAAGGCGAGCCGCGCCGTCGTCGACGCCTCGATCGAGAACGGCTTGAAAAATCCTCCCGTACGCTACGTGATGCTGGCAGCGCCGTTCAGCGCCGGCGTCGGGATCTATGTGTTCTATGCCCTGCAGCCGTACCTGCTTCGGCTCTTCGGTGACCCGCACGCGTACTCCGTTGCCGGGCTGGCGGCGGCAATTGTTGCCGGGGCGCAAGTGCTGGGAGGGTGGCTCGCACCGCGTATCCGCCGCCTCGTAGGCAAACGCACCACCGTATTGATTCTGAGCGGAGTGGTGAGCGCATCGATTCTGGTAGCGCTGGGGTTCACGAGGGTCTTCGGCGTTGCCCTCGCGCTGTTGACGTTCTGGGCCGTCGTCGCGTCGGCGGCCACGCCGGTGCGGCAGGCCTACGTGAACGACATGATCCCGTCGAAGCAGCGGGCCACAGTGCTCAGCTTCGACTCCCTGATGGGATCAAGCGGCGGAGTGGTGGTGCAGCCGCTGCTCGGCCGGGCTGCCGATGTGTACGGATACCCCGCATCGTTGGCGATCAGCGGTGTGATCGAGATGCTCGCAGTGCCGTTCCTTTTGGCGAGCCGTCGGCAACGCTCATCGGCTGACCAGGCCAACGCGGCGATCCGGGCCTCCGACGCGGCACCCGGTCAGCCGTAAGGCGTTTCCCTAGGGAAGCCGTGAAGGCCGGAAGAGGGTGGCCGCGCCCGCTTGGGCGGGATCCAGCGGTACCGGGCTAATTAGCACAGCTGGGCCACGACGCAGGATGCCATCGGACAGCGGTTGGCAGCGCACGCCGCCGCGCCCGCGCATGGCAGCGTGCGCGCCCGGCGCAAGGACCTGGTCCATCCAGGCGCAAGGATGGGCAGGCCGCCCGCCCCGGAACCGTACAGTCTGGACGCCGCCCGGGCCGCCCCGCGACTCCAACGCGAACTCCTCGCCCAGCAGGGGAGCCAAATGGGCTCCCCTGAGGACTACATTGCGGCGTGTGAGGAGCGGGTCGAAAGGTGCGACCCCCAGCTCGGCCGCCATCGCTTCGAGCGACTCGACGGCGATCAGGGTGACCGCGGCATCCATGTGCGCGGCCTTGCCGAAAAAACGGTCACCGACGATGCCCTTGCCGCTTACGACGTCGACCTGTTCGGCATCCGTCGTGGGCACCTCGGCAGCACCATCGCGGGCACGGCCGAAGTAGGCGTGGCCTGATGACACGAGCAGATGCAGGATCTCGACGTCGTACCTGTAGCTTCCAGTCATGGCATAAGGCTATGCCTGTCGAAGCTCGGTAACTCCAGTACTCAGCTCCAGAACCCGGTGAGCTGCCCGGCAAGGGCTTTGCCTTGCTCATAGCCCGCCCGTGCAGCGGGTGGGCGCAGCGATAGATCCATGGCGTTGGCGCCGAACAGGTGCTCGGAGTCGCTGTCCGGGAAAATCGTTTCGACTCTGCTCCCGCCTGCCCGGAGTTCGTCGAGCTGGGTTGCCAGATGCGTGCCCCACTCGAACGGGTGCAATGATCTCCCTCCGAAAGGCGAGAGCACCAGGACGCGCTCATATCCGGCTGCCAGATCGGCATTCTCAGCATTGGACCGGAAACCGCCGTCTATGTAGAGATCGTCTCCGATTTTGTACGGCAAACCACTGGAACAGCTGGCGGCGATGGCATCCGCCAAGTCCACCCCACTGTGGCGGTCGAACGCGACCGGTCCACCGGTACGGGCATTGACCGCCGTGATGAGCACCGGACGTTCCGGCCAGTGCTGGCCGGGTAGCCGCGCGGCGACGGTGGTGCGCCATTGGATTGACCAGGACCCGTCCGACGCCGCGTGCAACTCAAGCGCTGCCGCGCCGAGGCGTCGGCGCATGTCAGCCACATCCTGGGCATCGGAGATGATCTTGGTAATCCGTTCCAGATGGTTTACCACCGGCCTGGCCGATGCGCGTCCAGCGCCAGCTCCGGACCCGAGGGGAGCGGACCGGTGCTGCGGGACAGCGTTAAAGATGTTGGCGAGCAGTTCAGCCGGGGTTGCGCCGGCGATCTGGGCTGCGGCCGTCGATCCGGCGGAGGTGCCGATGGTCAGATCGGCCGTGGTCACGTCCAGTCCGGCCTCGAAGAGTCCGGCGATGACGCCGATCAGCCAGGCATTGCCTGTAGATCCGCCGCCACCGAGGACCAGGGCCCGCTTGGGGGAGTGCAAAGATGAAGAAGGTGTTGCGTCCATGGGAGTCGCCTTTCGCGATTTGCCTGTTGCGGCGCTCCCGGTGGCGGCTAGCTCAGCCGCGCGATCGTGGACTGCAGGGGAGCACCCATTGCGGATACTGCGTTCATGGGACTCACCTCCTGCTGATAGATCACGATCGCCACGATGCTAGCACGCCCTAATCCTCCACAGGGAACGCCACGCCCTCGCCCACCACGCGGAGGGACAGTTCAGTCCCCGGCTTGGTGATGGAAGCGTTCCAGTGGCGGATGGTGATGACCTCGCCGCCTCCGGGGTACGTCCGGGCGGCCCCTTCGGCGGCAACGCGCGGAGCGAGCTTAATCCGCACGGTGGTCTCCGGGCCGAAGTAGTCAGTGTCGACGACGACTCCACGGATGGGACCATCGGGAGCAATCCGGATCTGTTCGGGACGGAGCATCAGCTGCACGAGGCCCTGCGCCGGGGGACGGCGCACAGGTATGCCGCCAAGGGAACAGGTGGCCAGGGATCCTTCCATCCAGGCATCCAGGATGACGGCGTCACCCAGGAATTCGGCCGTTGCCCGGTCCGCCGGACGCGTGTACACAACAAACGGGTTGCCAATCTGCGCCAGCTTCCCGCCGCGCATGATCGCCACCTGGTCCGCAAAGGACAGCGCCTCGGCTTGATCGTGGGTCACCAGGATGGTGGTGACGCCGGCTTCGTTCAGCACCTTCGCCACGGCGCGCCGGGTGGCCACGCGGAGGCCGGCGTCGAGCGCCGAGAACGGCTCGTCGAGCAGCATGAGTTCCGGTTCGCGGGCCAGGGCGCGGGCAAGCGCCACCCGCTGCTGTTGGCCTCCCGAGAGCTGGTGGGGCCGCCTCTTGGCCATGTCCGCATCGAGGGAAACCATCTCGAGCAGCTCCTGGACGCGCGTCTTCACGGCGCGGCGGCCGCCGTCGAGCGCTGATTTATCCAGTCCGAAGGCGATGTTCTGCCCCACTGTGAGGTGCGGGAAGAGTGCGCCGTCCTGGGCAACATAGCCAACATGCCGCTTGTGGGCAGGTACCCAGATCCCGTTGCCGGCCACCTTGTTTCCCTTGAGGCTGATGGAACCCGTATCCGGGTGTTCAAAGCCGGCGATCAGGCGCAGCAGGGTGGTCTTGCCGGACCCGGAAGGCCCGACGATGGCGGTTGTCCCGCCCTTGGCCACCGAGAGGTTCACGCCCTTCAGCACAGCCTGGGAACCGAAGTTCTTGGTGACCTCGGCGACGTCCAAATGCGTGTTCGTGGTGGGGGCCACCGAAGGCGCCACGCGCGGTGATGGAAACCTTGAGGGAGATTGTTCGGTCACTGTCCGGCTACTTTCTTGGACTGTTGAAAAAGCAGATAGGTCATGGGAGCAGACAAGAGGATCATGAGCAGGGCATACGGCGCCGCGCCCGAATAGTCGATCTCGCTGCTCTTGTTCCAGAATTCGGTGGCCAGGGTGTGCGTGCCATTGGGAGACAGCAACAAGGTGGCGGTCAGCTCATTGACGATGCCGAGGAACACCAACGCGGCCCCGCCGGCGGCGGCCGGAGCGGTGAGGCGCAGGGTCACTTTCAGGAAGGACACCAGAGGGGCCTTGCCGAGCGATTGTGCGGCCTCGTCGAGTTCCTTGGGAGCTTGGGCCAGCCCTGAGCGGATGTTGACCAATGCCCGCGGCAGGAAGAGCAGCACATAGGCCGCAATGAGTACCCCGGAGGTCTGGTACACGCCCGGGACCATGCGGATGCTCACAGTGACGAAGGCGAGGCCCACCACGATGCCCGGCAGGGAACTGGTGACGTAATTAGAGAGTTCAAGCAACTTGCTGAACCAGCTGGGGTACCGTACTGCCAGATATGCCATGGGGAAGCCGACGACGACCGTCGCCACGGCGCCTACGATGCCATAAGCGAGGGTCTGGAGCAGTGCCGGGAAGAACTCGTCGGCCGACCAGACGCGCGCCCCTCCGGCCAGCACCCAGCGCAAGACAAAAAAGACCGGCAATCCGAAGGCCAGCACAGTGAGGGCCAGCAGGGCTAGCTGTGAAGGAATCTGGTAGTGGTGCAGGGGAAGCCTGGTGGGCTTGGCCTGGGCACCGGAACCGATGCGGGCATAGCGTGCGTTGCCCCGGCTCCGGACTTCGGCCACGAGCAGGATGAGGCAGAAGAACACCAGGACACTCGCCAACATGTTCCCGGCTGTGCCGTTGAACGTGGATTGGAACTGGGTCATGATCGCAGTGGTGAACGTGTCGAAGCGGATCATCGCGAACGCGCCGTATTCGGCCAGCAGGTGCAGGGACACCAGGAGTGCGCCGCCGGTCATCGCGATCCGGAGTTGCGGCAGGACAACCCGGAAGAAAACGCCCCACGGGCCCAAGCCAAGGGCGGCCGCGGACTGCTCAATCGCCGGGTCGAGGCGCCCCAGGGTCGCGGCCGCGGGAATGTAGACAAGGGGGAAATACGACAGCGTGGCGATGAGTACGCCGGACCAGATGCCCTCCAGCGAGGGAACCGCGGTCACCCACGCATAGCTGTTGACGAACGCCGGAATGGCCAGCGGGGCCGCGAGGGCCACGGCCCACCAGCGATGTCCCCGCAGCCGGGTCCGCTCCACGAGCCACGCGCCGCCGACTCCCAGGACCAAGCAGATGGGCACCGTGAAGACCACCAACATGATCGTGTTGAGGAGCAACTCGCCGACCCGCGGCCGGAAGATGAGCGCGGCGGCGGTGTTCCAGCCGGTCGCGGCCGTCATGTAGGCGACGTACCCCAGCGGGATGAGCGAGAAAAGTGCGATCAGTACCGCCAGGAGGGATACTGCGGAAACGCCGAAAGGCGGGCGGCGGCGCTTGCCCCTGCCCGCCGTCGTCGTGCTCGCCGAAGCCTCGGGAACTTCCGGGGAGACGCGAGCCGATAGATCAGTGGTCACGGAATTACAGCAGTCCTGCCTTGGTCATCAGGTCGGTGACCTTTGCGGAGTTCAATTTGGCCGGATCCACCGTGGGAGCTTGCAGATCCTTGATGGGAACGAGTTTAGCGTTCGAGTCCACGTTGGAAGCGATGGCGTATTCGAAGGAGGTGCCGTTCTTGAGTACTTCCTGGCCCTGCTTGCCGGTGATGAACTTGATGAAGGCCTGGGCGGCTGCGGAGTTCTTGGCAGACTTCAGCACACCGCCGCCCGAGACGGACAGGAAGGCGCCGGGGTCCTGGTTCTTGAAGAAGTACGGGGTGACCTTGTTGGAGTTCTCGCCGGTCTTGGCCTGGTCGCCGTAAAAGTAGTAGTGGTAGATCAACGCGGCGTCGATTTCACCGGCGTTGACGGCCTTCATAGCGGTGCTGTTGCCCTTGTATGCCTTGAAGTTCTCCTTCATGCCCTTGAGCCACTCCGTTGTGGCGGCCTCGCCCTTCTGTTCGAGGAGGGCGGCGACGATGGCCTGGAAGTCAGCGCCCGACGGCGAAGCGGCCCACCGGCCCTTCCACTCCGGCTTGGCCAGGTCAAGCATGGATTTGGGCAGCTTGTCCTCGCTGATTTTGGTCTTGTCGTAGACCAGCACGGTGGAGCGGGCGGCGATGCCGGTCCACTTGTTGGTGGACGGACGGTACGCGGCCGGGACCTGGTCCGCGGTAGCCTTGTCGATGTCGGCGAAGAGGCCGGCATTCTCAACCTGGGCCATGGCGGGGGAGTTCTCCGTGAGGAAGACATCGGCCGGGGATGCCGCGCCCTCCTGGACGATCTGGTTGGAGAGCTCCGTGTCGGAACCCTGGCGGATGGTGACCTTGACGCCGGTCTCCTTGGTGAACGCGTCCACCCATTCCTTGGTCAGGGTGTCGTGCTGGGCGTTGTAGACGGTGATTTCGCCGCCGACCTTAGTGGAAGCGGCAGAGCCGGCGGACTCCGGGGATGCGGAGGAGGCGGTGCCGTTGCCGCAGGCGGCAAGGCTGAGGGCTGCGCTGGCGGCGAGTGCGATGCCGGCAAGCGCATTTGCGCGAATCTTCATGAGGGCTTCTTTCTGCGAGCAAATCCATGGGGAGCCTCCGCCGGGGCGGCCGGCTCACAGTTTGAAACTTTAGGTAAGCCATACCTAAATTTCCATCCAGATTGCCCTATAGTGACGCGAATCACCTCTATTACGCAAGATTTACGTGACCTAATCCACGGTTCGGTGCCTTGCGGCGGTGGGTCCAGTGCCTTGCGGCGGTGGATAAGCTGGCTCCATGCCCGGTATCGCCGAACTCCTGCCGACCTTCCTCGGCGTCGGCGTCCTGACGGCCACCACGTTGGCACTCCTCTGGGTGTTCCGGACCCCCCACCCTTTCGCGCCCGCACTGGCCATACTCCGCGGAGCCCTGCAGCTGGCCGCGATCAGCTTTGTCCTGGGCGGCGTCATTACCAGCCCCGTCTGGGTGGCCGTAGCGCTTCTGGTGATGTTCGCAGTAGCCGCGATAAGCGCCACCCGCCGGATTGGCTGGAGCCTGCCCCATTTGGGCTTGGTCAGCGGGTCCATGGCCGGGGGGATCGGAATAACCCTTGCCGTCATTTTCGGCACTGGAGCCATCGCCTTCACCCCCCGGTACGCGCTCGCGATCGCCGGGATCGTCATCGGCAACGGCATGACCATCGCTGTCCTGGCCGGCCGGCGCTTCAAGGAAGCGGTCTACGAGCATTGGGAAGAAGTGGAGGGCTGGCTCGCGCTCGGCGCCACCCCGAGGCAGGCAACCCTTGACCTCGCCCGGCGGACGGTCTATTCGGCCCTGATTCCGTCGACCGACCAAACCAAGACGACGGGACTTGTCACCTTGCCCGGTGCGTTCGTCGGGGCCATCTTCGGCGGGGTTTCTCCCTTCGAGGCAGGCCGCTTCCAGATCGTGGTGCTCGCCGCGATCATGGCGGCGGGTTCCATCACCGCCGTCATGATCATCGGCATCCTCGCGCCGGTTCGCGTCCGTCCCGCGATACTGCGCTGACACTGCCTAACGGGAGCGCGCCGCCGGCCGACAGTAGGGGTTGAACCGCACCCTGCCCGTGCGCCTCCCTACCTAAAGCAGAAATGGCCCATGATCGTTGTCACCCGCCTGAACGGCACCCGCTTTGCCGTGAATCCGGACATCATTGAACGGATCCACGAAAGCCCGGACACCCACATGGTGACCCTCGACGGCGCGACCTACGTGGTGCGCGAAAGCCTTGCGGAGGTAGTGGAACTGATTGCGAACTACCGGGCCTACATTCTTCGACGGGCACAGGACCTCCCCGTTGTGACGGGCTTTCCCTTGAGCCTCGTGCGCACCCCGGAACCGGACGGAAGGTAAGCCATGGATCCCTCGACAATCATCGGCCTGCTCCTGGCCTTCGGCTCGGTGGTCGCCATGGTGACCCTCGAAGACGCCAACCTCATGGCGCTCCTGCTTCCCGCGCCCATGGTCCTGGTTTTCGGTGCCACCTTGGCCGTAGGCCTGGCGGGGAACACGTTCCGGGACACCATCAGGGCGTTCAAGGACCTCCCGAAAGCCTTCAAGGGAAAGACCGACAAGCCGCAGGACAGTATCGACCAGCTGATCAGCCTCGCCGAGAAAGCGCGGAGCGAGGGACTGCTCTCCCTCGAAGAGGCGGCCGCGGGCGAGAAGGATCCGTTCGTGGCCCGGGCCCTCCAGAACATCGCGGACGGCACCGACGCGGAGGAGCTGCGCATCCTCATGGAGGACGAGATCGACTCCAAGATGCGCAGCGACCATGTCTCCGCCAAATTCTTCGCCAGTCTGGGCGGCTATGCGCCAACCATCGGCATTATCGGAACCGTGGTTTCGCTGACCCACGTGCTGGAAAACCTTTCCTCGCCCGATCATTTGGGACCGATGATCGCTTCCGCCTTCGTGGCCACGCTCTGGGGCTTGTTGTCCGCGAACTTCATCTGGCTTCCGTTCAGCTCGCGCCTCAAGCGACTGTCCGAGCTCGAAATCGAACGCATGACCCTCCTAATGGAGGGCATGCTGGCGGTGCAGAACGGGACCCAGCCCCTCCTGCTCGCCGAACGGCTCCGCGCCATGGTTCCCCAGGACCGGCTCGGCAAGGCGAAATCCGCAAAGAAGAGCGACGACGACGACGGCCGCCCAGGCAAATTCGCTTCGTCCAAAGCCGCATGAGGTCTCGACGCCGACGCGGTTCACCTCCGGCGGAAGAACACGTCGACGAACGTTGGATGGCTTCCTACATGGACATGGTCACTGTGCTCATGTGCATGTTCATTGTGCTCTTCGCAATGTCCACCGTGGACCAGGCCAAATTCGACAAACTCCGCAATTCGCTGGCCACGGGTTTCGGGACGGTGACCAGCCAGAAGGTGGACACCGCCACCGGGACGGTGGTTCCGCCGGAATACACCCATGCCGATGCCCAGGGTTTCTCCGACCTGGACCTCGCAGCCAAAGAAGCGGCCCGGCTCACCGCCTTGCGCGACGACATGAAGTCCAAGCTCGAAGCCGCGGGGCTGGGTGCCAATGTGCAGTTCCAGATCAACGAACGCGGACTCGCCGTGAAACTCGTAGGATCGCAGACCTTTTTCGAACCCGACCGCCCCGAGCTCACGCCCCGCGCGAGCCAGGTGCTTGGCATGATCGCCCCGACCATGGCGAAAGCGGCCCTTGAAATCATGGTGGAAGGCCACGCCGCGAATGGAGTCACGTCGTACCCCTCCACCTGGGAGCTGTCTTCGGCGCGCTCCGTCAACGTCCTCAGGTACCTCGTGGACCACGGAGGCATTGCGGCAGGGCACATCGGCGCCGTTGCGTTCGGGTCCGCCAGGCAGGTCAACGACGATTCCACCGAGGCGCTGATGGAACTCAACCGCAGGGTCGACGTCGTCGTCCTCTCGGACAAACCCGAAGTGGTCCGCGCCCTGATCCCGGAGGCGCTCAAGGCGAGGGCCGGCGGCCAATAGCGGACGGCGCGCTTGTCGCGGCCGGACGCCGGACGACGGCGCCGGACTATGTCGTGCTCCGTGGAAATGACCGGCGCGCCGAGGTACCCTCGTGGCATGACCCCGGAAGACATTGCGCGGCTCACGGCTTTGCGCAAGGCCCGTGACCTGATCGATCGCGAGTACGCCAAGCCCCTCGACGTACCCACCATGGCAAGCCACGCGTTCATGTCACCGGCGCACTTCTCGCGGCAGTTCCGGGCCGCCTATGGCGAGACACCTTATAACTACCTCATGACCCGCCGAATCGAGCGCGCGATGGCGCTGCTGCGCGGCGGAATGAGCGTGACCGACGCCTGCATGGAGGTCGGTTGTACATCACTTGGCTCCTTCAGTTCGCGGTTTACTGAACTCGTCGGAGTGCCGCCGAGCACTTACCGCGCCCGCGAGCACCGGGCCGTCGCGGCCATGCCGGCATGCGTGGCGAAGATCCGCACGCGGCCCAGCCGGAACGAAGCGAACAAGCGGCGGGAAGCGCTCGCTGTCGCCGCGGACTGACTAGCTAGCTGCGGATTCCAAGCGGAACTGCCCCAAACGGGACTGCTCCCTGGCGGATCGGCCCAGTCATATTTGATTTGCGGAACATACGTGCCGTTGTTGCCGCATGTGCGGGTTATTCTGAGGCCATGCCCAATATTCGCGTATCTGAAGCAGCCAGGTTCTTGGGCGTCAGTGACGACACCGTCCGGCGCTGGACCGAGAACGGCACCCTGACCCCGGTGAAGGATGATTCCGGCCGTCTGGCGGTGGATGGGCTGGAGCTTGCCCACGTCGCGCGGGACCAGGCCCAGCTGCCTGAGGATCCGACGCAGGTGGGACGCTCGGCACGCAACCGCTTCGTCGGACTTGTCACCGGCATCACCGCCGACAAGGTCATGGCCCAGGTGGAATTGCAGTGCGGTCCTTTCCGCGTCGTATCCCTCATGAGCAGCGAGGCCGCCCGGGAACTCGGGCTCGAACTTGGCTCGGTCGCCACAGCCGTGGTCAAAGCGACCACGGTCATCATCGAAACACCCCAGGGAAAGAGCACCATATGAGGATCACCCGCAAGCGTGTCGCCGCGCTGCTTGTTGCCGGCGCCCTCACCGTCGGAATGACCGGCTGCGGTTCGAGCGCTCCGGCAGGGGCCGCAAAGGGCGGCTCCGACGGCGCAAGCGGAACAGCCACGCTCTCCGGTACGGTGACTGTCTACGCGGCTGCCTCGCTGAAGGCAACGTTCACCAAGCTGGCCGGCGAATTCGAAGCTGCGAACCCGGGAACGAAAGTGGCCCTGAGCTTCGCCGGGTCTTCCGACCTCGTCACCCAGATCACCCAGGGCGCTCCGGCGGACGTCTTTGCCTCGGCAGACACGAAGAACATGGGCAAGCTTTCCGACGCCAAGCTGCTCGACGGTACGGCCAAGAACTTCGCCACCAACGTCCTGGCCATCGCCGTCCCGCCGTCCAACCCGGCCTCGATCAGTTCGTTCGCGGACCTCGCCAAGCCGGGGGTCAAAGTGGTGGTCTGCGCCAGCCAAGTGCCCTGCGGGTCCGCCGCCCAAACCATCGAAAAGGCCGCCGGCACCACACTCAAGCCTGTCAGCGAAGAGTCTTCCGTCACCGACGTCCTGGGCAAGGTGGCCTCCGGGGAGGCCGACGCCGGACTCGTCTACGTCACCGACGTCAAGGGCGCGGGGGACAAGGTCAAGGGCATCCCTTTCCCGGAATCGGACAAGGCCGTCAACACCTACCCGATCGGCACCGTCTCCACCAGCAGGAACAAGGCCCTGGCGGGCGCGTTCATCGCGTGGGTGACGGGAAGCGAAGGCAAGAAGGTTCTTGGCGACGCCGGCTTCGGAACGCCCTGACCCTTCGGAAAGAAGCGAGCAGGATTCGAGAAGCGCACGCCAAGGCCGCGGACTAACGTCATTGCCATGACTATTTCACTGCAGTACTCACACATCACTGTCAACGATCCCGACGAAGCCCTCACCTTCTACCGGGACGCACTCGGGCTCGAGGTGATCAACGACGTCGCGCAGGGCGGATTCCGCTGGGTGACGCTCGGCAGCAAGGACCAGCCGGGGGTTGAAATCGTCCTTTCCGAACCGCACGCCGGCCGGTCCAAGGCCGACGGCGACTCCTTGCAGGAGCTGCTCACGAAGGGAGTCCTGGGGCCGATCGTCTTCCGCTGCGACGACGTCGACACGCTTTTCGAGAAGGTCAGGGCTTCCGGCGCGGAGGTCATGCAGGAGCCGATTGACCAGCCGTGGGGTCCCCGCGACTGCGCCTTCCGCGATCCTTCGGGCAACATGGTGAGGATCAACCAGGCGCCCGCAGCGTAGCTTGCGAACTTAGTCCCTTACGCCCGCGCTTTCCTTGCCGATAGTGGCAACCGTGGGTGAACAGGAAGATCAATCGGCGGGCCGTCAGCGCACCGTGGACGTCTATGACTTCCGCCGTCCCACCACCCTGCCGCGCCAGCACAGCCGCGTCCTGGAAGTCGCCTTCGAGACGTTCGCCCGCCAATGGGGAACACAGCTGACGGCCAAGGTCCGCGTGAAGTCCACCGCGACGCTTGAACAGCTCATGATGCAGAGCTACGACGAATATGCCGCGTCCCTCCCCTCGGTCACCGCGATGGTTCTGTGCCGCATCGAGGGCAGCGAGTCGCGCCTTGTCATGCAGTTTCCTGCCACGTCGGCATTGTCGTGGGTGACACGCATGCTGGGCGGCGCCAGCGAGATGCCCGTCCCTGACCGGAAGTTCACCCAGATCGAGCAAGCCCTCATCAGCCGCATGGTGGAAGACGGCCTGGAGGATCTGAGCTATTCGCTCGGCGCACTGCTGACCACCCCGGTGCGCATGGACGTCATCCAGTACAACTCACAGTTTGCGCAGGCCGCGGCTCCGGCGGAGCTCATGATCGTGGCCTCGTTCACGGTGAAGGTGGGCGAAAGCGTCGCGGCGGCCAGCCTCGCGATTCCGGCCGACGTGCTCCTTTCAGGGCTCGGCGACGTGAATCCCACCGTCCACAGCGGCGACGCCGAGGCCCTGGTCCGCGCCCAAGTCAGTCAGGTGCCGGTAGACGTCGCTATCCAGTTGAGCCCCACGCCGGTGACGCCCGCGCAGATCCTGGGCCTCGCCGTCGGGGACGTTATTGCGCTGCCGCACCTGGAGAACCGGCCGTTCGACGTCGCCATCAACGGCACCCGCCTGGCCACCGCGGCACCGGCGCGCAACGGCTCGCGGGCCGCCGCCGTCATCGTCACAATCGAGGAGAACCAGCGATGAGCATCACCCTGACCCTGCACGAGTCCGCGGCCGAGCGCTTGGCGATGCAGCTGCCGACTCCCGCCACGCTGCACGTCTCCGGCATTGTCCCGCCCCAAGCGGCCGCGCCGTATGCACCCCTCGCGGTCACTGCCACCTTCGTGGGTGCCGTGACGGCGGACTTCGCACTCATCCTCACGGACCGTTCCTTCCTGGCCGCAGCCGGCGGACTGAACGGCGTCGTCTCCGCCGTCGACATCTTGCGCCCCGCCGTTGAACACGCGGCTTCCGCGTTCGACGCCGGCGTGCTGGGGGAGTTGCGCGAGGAAGACGCCGCCGGGCTGCTCTCCGATTCCGAAACCGCTGTTTTCGAACTGCGTCAGTCTCCGTCCTCCGACGGCGGGCAGGCCTTCGGCTGGTTCGCGGTCCGGGTTCGCGAACACGGGACCGTGCAGGACACTGTTGCCGCGCGGACCGTCCAGCCCGGAGCCGTTTCGTCGCGCCTCGGACTGATCAGCAACGTCGAAATGGCCCTCACCGTGGAAATCGGCCGCACCCGGATGTCCGTGCGCGACGCCCTCGCCCTGGAACCGGGCAAAGTGATCGAGCTGGACCGCTCAGCCGGTGCGCCAGCGGACGTCCTCCTGAACGGACGGCTGATCGCCCACGGTGAAGTGGTAGTCGTTGACCAGGACTATGCAGTGCGCATCACCCGCATCCTGGACGTCGCCGAGGGTATCTACTAAATGGATTCGCTCATCCTCGGGCTGCGCGTGCTCGTGGCCCTGGGTGCGGTGCTGGGGCTTATGTGGGTCCTGCAGCGCCGCCTTCTCAAAGGAAAGACCAAAGGCCGACGCCGGGCCAACACCTCGCTGACGGTGGTGAGCCGGCAGAATGTCGGACAAAAGGCCTCCGTCGTGGTGGTCGATGCTGGAGACAAGCGCTTCCTTTTGGGTGTCACCGAGCACGCCGTCAACGTCCTGCACAGCAGCGACGTTCCCGTGGAGGTGGTCCCGCAGGCCGCTCCCGCGGAGGTGGTCCCGCAGGCCGCTCCCGCGGAGGTGGTCCCGCAGGCCGCTCCCGCGGCCGAGACTTTCGCCGACATCTTCCGCGACGCCGGACTCCCGGCGGCCGCGCTCTCGCGCCGCAGCGAAATCCACCGCCGGAGCGGGCAGGACAACACGCCGCCCATGCACGGCTCCATCCTTGCCGGCTCCACTTGGCGGCAGGCCGCCGAAGCCATCAGGGGACGCCGGAATTGAGCCTGACTCTTGGGCCCGCCGATGCCCGGCGCGCCGGCAGGGTATTGCCGGCCGTGTGCAGGGCCCTTCCCGCGGTGCTCTGTGTCCTGCTGCTGACGGCCGTGTTCCTGTGGCTGGGCACGGCAATCGGACACGCGGCACCGGTTAGCCCTGCGCCGCCCACCCCACCCGCAGTTCCCACCGCACCGGCCGAGCCGTCCAACGGCAACGTCAGCGTCAACATCAACGGCCTCGACGGAAAGCCGTCCACGGCGGTGGTGACCCTGATCGGGATCACCCTGCTCTCGGTCGCTCCTGCGCTGCTGCTCATGATGACCTCGTTCACGAAGATCTTCGTGGTGCTGGCGATGACCCGCAACGCCTTGTCACTCCCCTCCATCCCGCCCAACCAGGTGCTGGCCGGACTGGCGCTGTTCCTGTCACTGTTCGTGATGTGGCCCGTGATTTCGGAGATCAACAACGTCGGCGTCCAGCCCTTTTTGAACGGAACGCTGGACTTCAACGGAGCCGTTTCGGCCGGATCTGCGCCTCTCCAGCACTTCATGGTGGCCCACACCCGCCAAGAAGACATTGCCCTCATGACCCGGGCGGCCAAACTCGATAACCCGGCCAACCCGCAATCGGTCCCGTTGCAGACCCTTATCCCCGCGTTCATGATCTCCGAGCTCCGGGCCGCATTCATCATCGGTTTTGTCATCTTCATCCCGTTCCTGGTCATCGACCTGGTGGTCTCGGCCGCGCTGATGTCCATGGGCATGATGATGCTTCCGCCGGTGATGATCTCGCTGCCCTTCAAGATCCTGCTGTTCATCCTGGTGGACGGCTGGGGCTTGGTGATCACCGCCTTGATCCAGAGTTATTCGAGCGGCTGATGAATACCAACGCAGTCTTGGACATATGCCTCCAGGCCCTGATTCTTGCGGCCAAGCTGGCCGCTCCCGCCCTGGTGACTGCACTGGTGGTGGGCCTCGCCATCTCCCTCCTGCAGTCCATCACCCAGCTTCAGGAAGCCACTCTCTCCTTCGTGCCCAAGGCAGTGGCAGTGGCCGTGGCCCTGGTGGTGTGCGGGCACTGGATGATCACCGAGGCCGTCTCCTTCACCAACGACCTTTTTGCCCGGATACCCGGGCTGATCGGCGGAGCGTGAAGTGGAACTGCCCTTCAACCAGTCCTGGCTTGAGGTCATGTTGTTGGCGTCAATCCGGATGACGGCCTTCCTGGTGGTAGCCCCGCCCTTCTCGCACCAAACCATTCCGCTGCGCATTAAAGCGATGCTTGGCATCGGTTTGGGGCTGGCCGTTTCCCAACGGCTCTCCGCTGGTTACACGTTCAAGGACACCGCCGGCTTCTTCACGGCCGTGGTCCTCGAGCTCGTGACCGGATTGATCCTTGGGTTCCTCGTTCTGCTCGTCTTCGCGGCCATCCAGTCGGCGGGCAGCCTGATAGACCTCTTCAGCGGATTCCAAATGGCCCAGGGCTTCGATCCCCAGATGATGATCAACGGCGCCCAATTCACCCGGCTGATGCAAATGGCGGCCCTTGCCCTGCTTTTCGCCTCGGACGGCTACCAGCTCGTGATTGGCGGCCTGACCGGGAGTTTTACAGCCTTGCCGCTCGCGGGTGGACTGGATTTGGCGCAGCCGGTCCACGCAATGATTTCGGCTCTGACCGGGATGTTCCTTTCCGCGGTGCAAATCGCCGGGCCGCTCCTGGTGGTGCTGGTGCTCGCCGATATCGGGCTGGGGCTCCTCACCCGCGTAGCGCCCGCCCTGAACGCTTTTGCCCTGGGCTTTCCGCTCAAGGTCCTCATCACCCTGGGACTCGCAGGCTTCCTGTTCCTGGCATTGCCGCGACTCGTTGCCATGCTCGCCGAGCAAGCTGCGAACACACTGATGGGGGTGGGCTGATGTCGGACTCACAGGAGAAGACCGAGCAAGCCACGGACAAACGGATGCGGGAAGTCCGGTCCAAAGGCCAACTTTCCCGCTCGCAGGACCTCACCGCCTGGCTCGCCGTCGGATCCGCCGCAGCCATGATCCCGTCCACCATCGAGCGTGCTTCCAATGCTGCGGCCGACCAATTGTTCACCGTTCGCGGAGTCATCGCGAACCCCGAGCCCGCCAAAGCCGTCGCAGCGCTCGAAGCCGGGTTCGGTTCCCTGGCCCAGGTAATTGGACCCCTGTTTTTGGTGGTCATGGTGGTGGTGCTGGCCGGATCGGCGATGCAGGGCGGAATCTACGTGAAGAAGTTCCGTGCCGAGTTCGAACACTTCAACCTTGTCAGCGGCCTCAAGCGGGTCTTCGGCGCCCAGGCACTGTGGGGCGGCCTGAAAGCGCTCCTTAAGACCGCCGTCGTCGGGCTGGTCCTCTACACGGTGGTGCAAGGGCTCATCCCGGCGCTGCTCACCGCCGGGGGATTGCCGGTGTCCGGCATTCTTTCCGCGGCAGCCGGAGGAATTGGCGCCCTGATCCAGTACGCCGTGCTGGCGGGCCTGGTCCTCGCGGCCGCGGACATCTTCGTGGTGATGCGCCGGAACCGCAAGAAGACGCGCATGTCCAAGAAGGAAATCAAGGACGAAAACAAGAACAGCGACGGCGATCCCCTCATCAGGTCCCAGCGGCGCTCGCGCCAATTGAGCATGAGCCGGAACCGCATGATCGGTGCGATCGCAGATGCCGACGTCGTGATCGTCAACCCGACGCACGTCGCCGTAGCGCTGAAGTACGACGCCGGGAAAGCGGCACCGCGCGTCGTGGCCAAGGGAGCCGGGGTGATCGCTGCCCGCATCAGGGAAGAGGCTGAGGCGAAAGCGGTCCCGATGGTCCAGGACGTACCGCTCGCGAGGGCCCTGCACTCGGCCTGCGAGCTGGGCCAGGAGATCCCCGTGGAGCTGTACCGGGCCGTGGCTGGAGTCCTGGCGTTCGTCATGTCGCTGAAGGCCAAGGGAGCCGCACGCGGAATCCATCGTTTGCTTCAAGAAAGGACGCAGCAATGAACAGGTTCGCCAGGCTCACCGTGCCGGTGGGAATCGTGGGTATTGTGCTGCTGCTGGTGGTTCCAGTGCCGGCGCCGTTGCTGGACTTCCTGATCGTCTGCAACATCCTGCTCGCCCTGCTGATCCTGCTCACCAGCATGTTCGTCAAGAAGCCCTTGGACTTCTCGGTCTTCCCGTCCTTGCTGCTCGTGGCGACGCTGTTCCGGCTGGGGCTCAACGTCGCGTCCACCCGCCTCGTGCTCGGTCAAGGATTCGCTGGACAAGTCATCGATGCCTTCGGCAAGGTCACTGTGGGCGGCTCCATGATCATCGGCGCCGTGGTGTTCCTCATCCTGGTGGTCATCCAGTTCGTGGTGGTCACCAAGGGTGCAGAACGCGTGGCCGAGGTGGGCGCACGGTTCACCCTTGACGCCATGCCCGGCAAGCAGATGGCCATCGACGCCGACCTCAACGCAGGCCTCATCACCGATGCCCAGGCGCGCAAGCGCCGCGCCGAGGTATCCGCGGAAGCCGATTTCTACGGTGCCATGGACGGTGCCTCGAAGTTCGTCAAAGGCGATGCCATTGCGGGCATCATCATTATCATCATCAACTTCGTCGGCGGTATTGCCATCGGCGTTCTCCAGCGCGGCATGAACGTCGGCGACGCGCTGAATTCCTACGGCCTGCTGACCATGGGCGACGGGCTCGTCACCCAGATTCCGGCCCTGCTCATGGCTGTGTCCACCGGCATGATCGTCACCCGGTCCAACGCCGAGGAAGACATGGGCCGGACGGCCTCCTCGCAGCTCACCCAGTCGCCCAACGCCTTGCTCATCGCCGGACTGGCCGCGGTGGCCATGGCGCTCATCCCCGGCATGCCCATCGTGCCCTTCCTGCTCGTGGGCGCTGCCCTGCTGTTCGGCTCAAGGCGCTTGGCGGCCCAAAAGAAGAAACAGGACGAGGCGGAGGGCGCCAACGAAGCTGCCGCCTTGGGCTCCGAAGAAGACCCCAACGAGCGGCTCATGCAGGACATGCGCGTCCACCCGGTCGAGATCCTGCTGGCTCCGGACCTTGTCGACATGGTTTCCGGCGCCTCGGACGACCTCCTGGCCCGTGTCCGCTCCTTGCGGCACAAGATTGCGATGGAGTTGGGGATCGTGATCCCGCCGGTCCGCACGCGGGACAACCTCGAACTGCCGCCAGCCACCTACGCGATCCGCATTGCCGGAGTGGAGGCCGGACGCGGCACCGCGCCGTCGGGCAAGTTGCTGGCACTCGGCGATTACCTTGACGCCCTGCCGGGTATCTCCACGGTGGAACCGGTCTTCGGACTGGCCGGCAAATGGATTCCCGCTGAGATGCGCCACAGCGCGGAAATGACCGGGGCAACGGTGATCGACCGGGTTTCCGTGCTCGTGACCCATTTGTCGTCGATTGTGTCAGCCAACGCAGCAAGGCTCCTCACCAGGGAGGACGTCAGGGTGCTGACGGAAGGCGTGCGCAAGCAGAGCCCGGCCGCCGTCGAGGAGCTCATTCCCGCGCTGATGTCCCTCGCGGAAGTGCAGCGGGTGCTGCAAGGACTCCTCGAAGAACAGGTCCCGATCAACGACCTTCCGCGCATTTACGAGGCACTTGCGCTGCGTGCCAAGGTGTCCACCGAGGCCGAGGCCCTGGTGGAAACCGCCCGGCAGGCCCTCGGTCCGGCGCTCGCGGCCAAGTTCCTGGACGGCACGGTCCTCAATGTGATCATGATCGATCCGCTGCTGGAGCAATCCATGCTTGAGGACATGCGTCCTGCGGAAGGCGGTACCCAGATCGTCATGAGCCAAACGCGCCTCGACGCCGTCCTGGCGTCCGTGCAGACGTCGGTGGAGGCCGCAGCGAATGCCGGACGGCAAGCTGTCCTGGTGTGCGCCCCGGCCCTGCGGCCGGCCGTGCGGCGGCTCGTCGCAGCTCCCGACGGCGGTGTTCCCGTGTTGTCCTACCGCGAAGTGACGTCCGCAAACATCCAGATCGAAACCGTGGGGGTGGTCCGCCATGCCGAAGCAATACAAGGTTAAGGGCGCCTCCCTGGATGCCATCCGGTTGAAAGCCGAACAGCAGTACGGACCCGGCGCGCGGATCGTTTCCGCCGAGAAGGTCACCAGCCCGGGGATCGCGGGGCTCTTCGCGGCCAATCGCTTCGAGGCCACGGTCGAAGTCCAGGTTGAGGCTCCCGCGCGCCTCACCGGAGAGACGCATGCCCTGCAGGGACCCGCAATCGCCGCGCTCCTAAAGCAGGCCGACGCCGCCGAGATCGACCTCCACCGCCCCTCCGAAAGCGTGTCCGCCGCAGCTGTTTCAACCGCGTCCCCGGATTTCGCCGGGATGTTGGAGCAATTAGGAAAGGAGATTCAGGCACCGGGCTCCGCCGTCGGACACGCCCTTCCTGTGCCTGTCCCCGTGCCGCTTGCCGGCAGTGGCGACTTGGTCATCCTGCTCGGCCTCGGCGACGACGCCTTGGGACCTGCGTTGGAGATGTCGATCGCGCAGGGCGGTTCCGACGTCCGGACGGCCGGGGCATTGACTGCGTTCGGCCACCTTCACGTGGCGGGGCGCCAAGGGGCGACGGCGGCGCGCGCCCAAGCGGTGCTCACCGGCCAATCCGTCCTGTTGGCCTACGGGCTCGGCAGGCGGGGCGAAGCCGCCGACCATGCCGACGAGATCGCCGCCCTCGCCGGCGACCAGTTGTGGTTGGTCGCCGACGCCGGAAGGAAAGCTGACGACACAGCTGCCTGGGTCGGGGCGCTCTCTGCCGCGCTGTCGGCCCGGAACACGCCGCTCGACGCCCTGGCTGTTTTCGGCGCGTCCGAGACCGCAAGCCCGGAAACCGTCAACGGACTCGGCCTGCCGGTTGGGTGGGTGGACGGCAAGCCCGCCCGCGTTGCTGTGCTTGGAAAGGTAGATTGAGAGCATGCTGGTACTGACACGCAAACCGGGCGAACAGATCATGATTGGTGAGGACATCGTCATCACCGTCATGGAAGGCCGCGGCGACGGCGTGCGGATCGGGATTGAAGCGCCCCGGGGGGTGTCAATCCAGCGTCGCGAAGTGGTCGAGGCGATCGCCGCGGCCAACCGCGCTGCTGCCCAGGCCGGCCCCGAAGCCGAGGAACTCGTTGCCGGACTGCGTCCGCCTGTCCGGAAGCCGCGCGGGGAATAGAGCTGACTGATGGCGATGAACATTCGGACGATTGACGAGCGGGACATGAACCTGATCTGCGTCAATCCGTCTTTCCGAGTGATAGACATCTGGCTCGACCCCAGCAGTGGTGCTTGGGACAAGTCGCAGACTTTTGATATTTCGTCTGCTGGCCTGTTGGAGGTCCTTGAGTGGGCGAAATCGGACAGGCAATCATGCAATGTCTCGGAGGTTTACGCGTACGATGCGAATCCAAACACCGGACAGCCAAGCTTTATCCTCTTGCACACTGTGGTCCACCGGTAGCAGGCGCTAAGCCAACCCCAGGAATTCCTTGAGGAGCGGCAGCGAGCAGTCCCTCGTCGCGGCCAAGGCCCGCTCGATATTGGCGTCGTCCGCAAGGGCCGCCAGGTCATCCGCGGTGTCGGCCTGAGCGAGGGTTCCCATTAGGAGAGCCTCGACGTTGGCGGCCGCGGCCGTTTCGACCTGCTTGAACAACAGGACGAGTTCACGGTGGTGTTCCTGGAGCAATTCCGGCCAGACTCCGGGAGGGGCCGCTGACGCGATCATCGGCAAGGTGGCATTGGCGGACAGGTGCCATTCGATGGCGATGGCCGACGATTCGATGTTCCGGGCAAGCGTGTCGAACTGCAGGCTCTCAAGAGCCTTCTCGACGTCGGCGGCAGTGAACTTCAACCAATGCGTGTGCCCCGCCCGAACGTGCAGCAATTGCGCTTCGAGCCGGTACAGCAGCAGTTCCAGCTGTTTCCGCTCGCGCCACAGCGTCGCCGATAGCTCATCCGCCCCCACGGTTCCCCATTCCGGTTTGGCCTGCAAAACATGATTCCGAGGCCCGTTTCGTATCTTTTTGATGAGCGTACACGCATTGTTATTTTCCAGATGGTATGTTCACTGCATACATGCCTGTTCCATGTAATCTTCGGCAAGCCGCATCGTCTCGGCAGCTCGCCCATGAGGCCCTGTGGAACCGGCTTTGGCAACTCAATAAACAGGTCTCATGGGGGGACTAATTTGAATCGCGAAGAACGCAACGAGTTGGTGCTGCAGCACTTGCCGCTCGTTGGCTACTTGGTGTCTGAGCTCTGCGCGAGAGCTTCTCATTTGTCGCGCGACGATCTCGCCTCGGTGGGGTCCGTGGCGTTGATAACGTCTGCCGATTCTTTCGATCCGGACCTTGGGGTCCCTTTCGGTGCGTTTGCGCGCCGAAGGATCGTCGGGGCGTTTGCGGATGAGATGCGGGCCAGCGACTGGGCCACCCGCTCGGCCCGCAAGCGCATCAAGGAAACCATGTCGGTGCAGGAAACGCTGTCCGGGGTCCTGGGCCGCACGCCGTCGGTGGCCGAGACGGCCTCGGCCCTGGGCGTGGAGCGCAGCGTCGTGGAGGCTGCCCTGGCCGATGCGGCACGGACCTTGTCGCCGCTGGATGACGTGGTGGTGGACACGGTCGCGGCGGACACGGTCTCCCCGGAGCATTCGGTGCTGGCCGATGAGCGCCTCAAGTACCTTCGTGCCGCCGTCGAGGCCCTGCCGGACAAGATGCGTTACGTCGTGGAGGAGATCTATTTCGGCGGGCGGACCGTGAAGGAACTGGCCGAGGAGCTCGGTTCCACCCACGCCGCGGTTTCCCAGCAGCGTGCCGAGGGGATCCGCCTCATGCGCGACGGGTTGTCGGCACATTACGCGGATGATCCCGAGCAGTCATTCGAGCCCCAGTCGCGCATTACTGCCCGACGCCGGCACGACTACCTGTCGGCCCTCGCCACAGCCACCCTGGGCGGAATCACCCGAAGCTTCAGCCCGCCTGACGCAGCCTTGAACCGGGCGGTCTAGGCAGGCCTACTTCGCGGTCGGCACGCGGCGGAGCGCGACGGCGGCGAGCACGGCCGCTCCCACCATCAGGACCAGCCCGATCGCCGCTGTAATGTGCACTCCCGATTCAAAGGCGGCACGTGCGCCCGCAATGAGGGCATCACCCAATGGTTGCGGCAGGGCGGCGGCCGAATCCATGGCTCCGGCGAGGGTCTCCCGCGAACGTTCGGCTGCGTGGGCGGACAATTCGCCCGGAAGCACCAGGTGGTGCTGGTAGGACGCCGTCAGGATGGAGCCAAGCACGGCTGTGCCAAGCAATGAGCCCAGTTCGTACCCTGTTTCCGAAATCGCCGATGCCGCGCCCGCCTTGTCGGCGGGAACGGCGCCGAGCATGAGGTCGTTGGAGATGGTCTCCGCCGAGCCGACCCCGATGGCCAGCAGCAGGAGCGCCGTCAAAAGGTACCCGGGTCCTTGGCTGTGGTTGCTCACGGCAGCCACGAGGTAGCCTGCAGCGCTCAATGCCAGGCCCGACGCCACCACCACGCCCGGGCGGATCCGCTTGACCAGTGGAACCACCACCAATCCGGCCGCGATGGTGGCCAGCAGCGCCGGAACCATCGCGATACCGGCCTGCATGGGCGATTGGCCTTCCACGAGCTGTAGGTGCTGGGCGAAGAAGTAGATGAAGCCCGTCATGGAGAACAAGGACAAGACATTGGCCGTGATGGCCGTGCTGAAAACCTTGTTCTGGAAAAGCCGAACATCCAACATCGGTGACACCAAGGAGCGCTGCCGGCGGACAAACACGATTCCCGCGGCGAGGCCCAACGCCATCAAGGCTGCGGCTCCCGGACCAAAACCGTGCACGGCTGCCTCCTTGATGCCATAGACCATGGGGGCCATGGCTGCGATCGAGAGAACGACGCTGGGAACGTCGGGCTTGCCCGGGTTGCGGTCCCTGGACTCGGGTATGAGGAACGGGCCGAAAGCAAGGAGGGGGAGCAAGAGCGGCACTGCGACCAGGAACACGGCGCCCCACCAGAAGTGCTCCACGAGCCAGCCGCCGAAGATCGGCCCGAGTGCGGCACCGCCGGAGAATCCCGCGGCCCACACGGCCACGGCGAGCCGGCGGCGGTTCGGGTCCTGGAAGATGTTGCGGATCAGCGACAGGGTGGAAGGCATGATCATGGCTCCGAAGATGCCCATGCCGGCGCGCCCGGCAATGATCCACTCAGGCGACGGCGCGAATGCGGTCACCGCGGAAACCGCGCCGAAGCCCGTGCTGCCGATCAACAGCAAGCGGCGGCGGCCGATCCTGTCTCCCAGGTTTCCCATGGATACCAGCAGGGCCGCGAGAACCAGTGCATAGGCATCAACGATCCACAGCAGCTGCACGCCCCCGACATCCAGCGACCTGGCGATTTCCGGCAAGGCGAACGTCAGCGCCGTATTGTCCACAGCGACCAGCAACACGGGGAACATCAGGAGCGCCAAGGCGGCCCAATCACGCCACGGCGCGGAGGGGATTGACGGGGTGCGGGGGTGCTGGGTTGTGGACGGCATGAACATGAACGTAACTATACCGTCTGGACGGTATAGTTTCAATCTGAGAATCGGACTGCCGCATCGAACTAAGGAATGATGGACACCATGCCGCGAAAACCTGTTGCCCGGGACGCTGTTCTGGATGCCTTTGAAGCCCTGCTGATCGAGGTGGGGGAGCGCGCTGCCACCTTGGACGCCGTCGCCAAACGTGCGGGCGTCTCCAAGGGGGGATTGCTCTACCACTTTCCCAACAAGGAAGCCATGATCAGCTCCTTGCTCGAACGCATGGACCGCCTCGCCGCGCTGGACATCGAGGCCATGAAGGCGGCCCCCGAAGGCGCGGCCGCGTTCTTCATCAAGTCTTCCCTGTGGGAGGACACCCCCTTGGACAGGGTGTTCGTGGCGGCCACGCGGCTGGCGGAAGTGGCCCACGAAGAAACCCGCAGGCGATTCGCCGGGATCCAGGAGCAATGGCTCGATGTGCTCGCTGAGGAAGTAGGACCCGAGATGGCCAAAGCGGTCCGGTACATGGGCGATGGGCTTTACTTCAACGCCATGCTTGAAGGCGGCGTCGGTGATACGGAAGCCAAGACCAGCGCGAGGAGCGCCGACGTCGGTGCGCTGCTGGCCGCCGTCGAACGCCTCCGGGACTGAGCGGTAACGTCCGGCGAGCCGGCGACATTATTTGCGGACGTGGGCGGTCCATAGGACAATTGACAGTTGTGGTGGCCGTCACCGGCACCACAACCCGATTCACACAACTGAATACGCCTCTGATCTGCGGCGGGAGAGTCCTGCAGTCATGTGATGCAGGCGCCGTAGGAGCAAATCCTCCCCAGGAATCTCTCAGGCCCATGCACCGCCGCGGCAAGGCAACTCTGGAAAGCAGCACGCTGACGCGTGCTCACCGACGGTGCAAGCGGAACGGTGCCACAAGCACGGTTCCGCGGAAACTCTCAGGTCCAATACAGAGCGGGGAGGGACCCAATTAGCTGTGGCGCACCATGCGTCGCCTTATTTATGGAGTTCCCTCGTGACGGTTAGTTCAACCTCCACTACGTTCGTTGACCGGCATATCGGCGCCCGCCGCCAGGCAGACGTCGACGTCATGCTCAAGTCTGTTGGCTATGACAGCGTCGATTCGCTCGTGGACACCGCGGTACCCAAAGACATTCGCCAGGACGTCGCGCTGACGCTCCAAAACGCCCTCAGCGAGGTGGAGGTTCTGGCCGAGCTGCGCAAGCTCGCGGCAAAGAACAAGACGGCCGTGCAGATGATCGGCCAAGGCTATTACGACACCGTCACTCCGCCGGTGATCCGCCGCAACATCCTCGAGTCCCCGGCCTGGTACACGGCCTACACCCCGTACCAGCCGGAAATTTCCCAGGGGCGCCTCGAGGCACTGCTGAACTTCCAGACCATGGTCCAGGACCTCGTGGGCCTCCCCATCGCCAACGCCTCCCTGCTGGACGAAGCCACCGCCGTCGCCGAAGCAGTGCTGATGATGCGCCGTGCGAACAAGAACAAGACCGCCCATGACGGCAAGACCGTCCTCGACGCCGACTGCCTGCCGCAGACCATCGCCATCGTGAAGGGCCGCGCCGAGGCGCTGGGCTTCGAGGTGGAGATCGCGGACTTGTCCCAGGGCCTGCCTGACGGCGACATCAACGGCATCGTGCTGCAGCAGCCCGGCGTTTCCGGCCGGGTGTTCGATCACTCCGCCGTAATCGCCGCCGCCAAGGAGTGCGGAGCCCTCGTCACCGTCGCGGCCGACCTCCTCGCCCTCACCCTGATCACGCCTCCGGGCGAGCAAGGTGCCGACATAGCCGTCGGCTCCACCCAGCGCTTCGGCGTCCCGCTGTTCTTCGGCGGCCCGCACGCGGCCTACATGGCGGTGCAGAAGGGCCTCGAGCGTTCGATGCCGGGCCGCCTCGTGGGAGTTTCCAAGGACGACGCCGGAACCCCCGCCTACCGCCTCGCCCTCCAGACCCGCGAGCAGCACATCCGCCGCGAGAAGGCGACATCCAACATCTGCACCGCGCAGGCATTGCTGGCCATCGTGTCCTCGATGTACGCCGTCTACCACGGCCCCGATGGCCTGAAAGCGATCGCCCAGACCGCCCACAACCATGCCCGCACCCTGGCAGCGTCCCTCAAAGCCGCCGGCCTTGAGGTCCTGCACGGCAGCTTCTTCGACACCGTGACCGTCCGCGTGCCGGGCAAGGCCGCGGAGGTGGTTGCAGCCGCCGAGGCCAAGGGCATGAACCTGCGCGGCATCGACGCCGACACGGTCGGCGTCTCGGTTGACGAAACCACAACAACGGCAGTTGTCGCAGACGTCGCCGCCGCGTTTGGTGCCACGGTGTCCGGTGACGCCGAGGGCTTCGCCCTGGAGGCCGCCGTCGAGCGAACCTCGGATTACCTGCAGCACCCGGTGTTCAACACGCACCGTTCCGAAACCCAGCTGCTCCGCTACATCCGCAAGCTCTCGGACCGCGACCTGGCGCTGGACCGCACCATGATCCCGCTGGGCTCCTGCACCATGAAGCTGAACGCCACCGCCGAGATGGAAGCCATCTCCTGGCCGGAATTCGCCTCGATCCACCCCTTCGCCCCGGATTCCCAGACCGAGGGCTGGCGTGAACTGATCACGGACCTGGAATCCCAGCTGACCGAGATCACCGGTTACGACCAAGTCTCCATCCAGCCCAACGCAGGTTCGCAGGGCGAGCTTGCGGGCTTGCTGGCCATCCGCGGCTACCACCACTCCCGCGGCGATCTCCAGCGCAACGTCTGCCTCATCCCGGCTTCCGCCCACGGCACCAACGCCGCCTCGGCAGTGCTTGCAGGCATGAAGGTTGTGGTGGTGGCCACCGCAGCCGACGGAACGATCGACCACGCCGACCTGCAGGCCAAGATCGAGGCCAACAAGGACGTCCTCTCGGCCATCATGATCACCTACCCGTCCACGCACGGCGTGTACGACGCAGACGTGCGCGAGGTCTGCGACTCCGTGCACGCGGCCGGCGGCCAGGTGTACATCGACGGCGCCAACCTTAACGCCTTGGTCGGACTGGCACAGCCCGGCAAGTTCGGCGGCGACGTGTCCCACCTGAACCTGCACAAGACCTTCTGCATCCCGCACGGCGGCGGCGGACCGGGTGTCGGCCCGGTCGCGGCGAAGGCGCACTTGGCACCATTCATGCCCGGCAACGCCGCGGCCTGGACCGAGGGCAACGACGTGCCCATCTCGGCTTCACGCTTCGGATCAGCCGGCGTCCTGCCCATTTCCTGGGCCTACGTGAAACTCATGGGCGGCGAAGGCCTCACCGAAGCCACCAAGTCCGCGCTGCTTGCCGCGAACTACATCGCCTCCCGCCTCAACGAGTACTTCCCCGTCCTCTACACCGGTGAAGGCGGACTCGTGGCCCACGAGTGCATCCTGGACCTGCGCGAACTGACCGCCAAGACCGGCGTCACGGCCGAGGACGTCGCCAAGCGCCTCATCGACTACGGTTTCCACGCTCCCACCCTGGCGTTCCCGGTGGCGGGCACCCTTATGGTGGAGCCCACCGAGTCCGAGGACCTCGGCGAGATCGACCGCTTCATCGAAGCCATGATCACCATCCGCAAGGAAATCGACCAGGTTGCCCACGGCGACTTCACGGTGGAGAACAGCCCGCTGCGCCGCGCACCGCACACCGCGGCCGCCGTCGTCTCCTCCGAGTGGAACCGTGAGTACTCCCGCGAGCAGGCCGTTTTCCCGGTCCACCACCTCAAGCAGGACAAGTACTTCCCGCCCGTAGGCCGCATCGACGGCGCGGCAGGCGACCGCAACCTGGTCTGCTCCTGCCCTCCGATCGAAGCGTTCGAGGACCACACAGAAGCCGTCGAGAACTAAAGGACTCCCCACGATGACTGAGAACTACACTGCGCTCTACGAAGAGCACAAGATGCTCGGCGCTTCCTTCACCGATTTTGGTGGCTGGCAGATGCCCCTGAAATACTCCTCCGAACTGGCCGAACACCACGCCGTCCGGCAGTCCGCGGGCCTGTTCGACCTCTCACACATGGGCGAAGTCTGGGTCACCGGCCCCGAAGCGGCAGCCTTCCTGGACTACGCCTTGGTGGGCAAGATTTCCGCCATGTCGGTTGGCAAGGCCAAGTACTCGCTGATCTGCCAGGAAGACGGCGGGATCATCGATGACCTCATCACGTACCGCCGCGGAGAGGCCAAGTTCCTGGTGGTTCCGAACGCCGGCAACGCCAAGGTTGTTGCCGAGGCGCTGGCACAGAGGGCAGCCAATTTCGACGTCGTTGTCGAGGATGCCTCCGCGGCAACCTCGCTGATCGCCGTCCAAGGTCCCAAAGCGGAAGAAATCCTCCTCCGCCTGGTCCCGGCCGAACAGCACCCCCTCGTCACGGAGCTCAAGTACTACGCCGCCGTCGAGGTGCCCTTCGCCTTTGCCGGGAACACCACGGAGCTGCTGCTCGCCCGCACCGGTTACACGGGTGAGGACGGCTTCGAAATCTTCGTGGACAACGACGCCGCTGCCGCCCTGTGGCAGGCAATCGCCGACGTTGCCGAGGACGGTGAGCTGACCCCCGCCGGCCTGGCCGCGCGTGACTCCCTCCGCCTCGAAGCCGGCATGCCGCTCTACGGCAACGAGCTCTCCCGCGAAGGCAGCCCCTTCGCAGCGGGATTGGGTCCGGTCGTCTCGCTCGCCAAGGAAAGCGACTTCGTTGGCCGCGCCGCACTGGAAGCACTGAAAGCAGAAGGCGCCGGCTCCACCAGCGGCCGCAAGCTCGTAGGCCTCAAGGGCCTGGGCCGCCGCGCCGGCCGGAGCCACTACCCGGTCCTCAAGGGCGGCGTAGTCGTTGGTGAGGTCACCTCCGGCCAGCCGAGCCCGACCCTCGGCTACCCGGTCGCCTTGGCCTACGTCGACGTCGAACACGCCGAAGTAGGGACTGGCTTGGACGTGGATCTGCGTGGAAAGGCCGAGCCGTTCGAAGTCGTCGCACTGCCTTTCTACAAGCGGGCCAAGTAAGGCGCGCTCGGGCTGCTGGTCTCGGCGAGCTGCGTGGCCGTGGTTGCGTTTCGCCCGTCGGGTCCGACATCTTCTGCATGCTCGGTCGCGAAAACGCCCGCTGAGCGGACGTGACGCTCCCTTAGACGCATGCTGCCGGATGTCGGCACCCGAAGGGGCCGTGCAGCTCACCTTCGGATCAGCTCATCTCGGGCCCATAACTAAACCCGAAAGGGCCAGCGTTCTTTTCCGGAACGGGTGGCCCCGAAAACTGAACTTGCCTCTAGCGGTGGGGGAGCGGCATCCGGCAGCGTGCGTCAAAGCGACGAAGGAGCAGCACGCAGAGGATGGCGGCCCCCGCCGCGTAACCTGACCATAGATGTTTTAAGACCAACGCAAAGGAAAAAACATGGCAAAAGTTGCACCTGAACTGCAGTACTCCGACGAGCACGAGTGGGTTGCCCGGGAGGCCGGCAACCTTGTGTCCGTCGGCATCTCCGCCGTGGCCACCGATGCCCTCGGCGACATCGTCTACGTTGACCTGCCCGAGGTCGGTGCTGCTGTGACTGCAGGGGAGACCTGCGGCGAGGTTGAGTCCACCAAGTCCGTCTCGGACCTTTACTCCCCGGTGACGGGCGAGGTCACGGAAGTGAACGTGGCGGTCGTCGAGGATCCGGCCTTGATCAACAACGATCCGTACGGTGCGGGCTGGCTCTTCAAGGTGGCCGCCGAGTCCGACGGTCCGCTGCTTTCCGCGGAGGAATACGCTTCCAAGAACGGTGGCGAGCTGTGAGCGCCGCAACCAACGGAACAGCAGTGTTCGAGCAGGTCGCTTCGCCGTCGCTGGACGCGGTGTTGTCCGAACTGGATCCGGAGATCGCGGCGAAGATCGACGACGAGCTGAACCGCCAGCGCTCGGGCCTGGAAATGATCGCCTCTGAGAACCACACTGCCGTGGCTGTCATGCAGGCGCAGGGCTCGGTGCTGACCAACAAGTACGCCGAAGGCTACCCGGGCAAGCGCTACTACGGTGGCTGCGAGCACGTGGACGTCATCGAGCAGCTTGCAATCGACCGCGTGAAGGCCCTCTTCGGCGCCGAGTACGCGAACGTCCAGCCGCACTCCGGTGCCCAGGCCAACGCTTCGGTGATGCACGCCCTCATCAAGCCGGGCGACACCATCATGGGCCTGAACCTGGCGCACGGCGGCCACTTGACCCACGGCATGCGGATCAACTTCTCCGGCCGCCTGTACAACGTCATTCCGTACCAGGTCCGCGAAGAGGACCACCGGATCGACATGGCCGAAGTGGAGCGCCTGGCGCTCGAGCACAAGCCGGCGCTGATCGTTGCCGGCTGGTCCGCCTATGCGCGCCAGCTGGACTTCGCCGAGTTCCGCCGCATCGCCGACCTGGTGGGCGCGTACCTCATGGTGGACATGGCGCACTTTGCCGGCCTGGTGGCCGCTGGACTGCACCCGTCCCCGGTCCCGCACGCCCACGTGACGACGTCGACGACGCACAAGACCCTTGCTGGTCCGCGCGGCGGCATCATCCTCTCCAACGACGCCGACATTGCCAAGAAGATCAACTCCGCGGTCTTCCCGGGCCAGCAGGGCGGTCCGTTGGAGCACGTGATCGCGGGCAAGGCCGTGGCTTTCAAGATCGCCGGATCCCCGGAGTTCAAGGAACGCCAGGAGCGCGTATTGGCCGGTGCCCGGATCCTGGCCGAGCGCCTCGTCCAGGAGGATGTCACCGCCAAGGGGATCTCCGTGATTTCCGGCGGCACCGACGTGCACCTTGTCCTGGTGGACCTGCGCAACTGCGAACTCGACGGCCAGCAGGCCGAAGACCGCCTCGCCGCGATCGACATCACGGTCAACCGCAACGCCGTTCCGTTCGACCCGCGCCCGCCGATGGTGACCTCCGGCCTGCGGATCGGCACTCCGGCGCTGGCCACGCGCGGTTTCGGCGAGGCGGCGTTCCGCGAAGTCGCGGACATCATCGCCGAAGCACTGATCGCCGACGCCGACGCCGACCTCTCGGGGCTGCGTCACCGCGTGGAGGCACTCGCCGACGCGCACCCGCTGTACCCGGGCGTGGCTAACCTGGGCTGAGGCTCTCCGGGGCTGGATCCGGGACCAGCTCACCTTGCCCGTCGGGTCCGGCCTCCTCGGCATGCTCGGTCGCATAAACGCCCGCTAAGCGGACGTGATGCTCCCTTAGACGCATGCTGCCGGAGGTCGGACCCGAAGGGGCCCGTCCTGCTCACCTGCCACCAAACCCCAACCGACCACAACTAACTAAGGAACCGACATGGCTGTTGGCGTTTTCGATCTTTTCTCTATTGGGATTGGACCGTCGAGTTCGCATACCGTGGGGCCGATGCGGGCTGCTGCGGTGTTCGCGGGCGAGTTGCGGGAGTCCGGTGCCCTGGAACGGGTTGCGTCCCTGCGGGTGGACCTTTATGGGTCCCTGGCCGCTACGGGGCGGGGGCACGGGACCATGACGGCCGTGTTGCTGGGCTTGGAGGGCTACCACCCGGAGGAAATCCTCCCCGAGCAAGTGGAGGAACGGCTCGCGTCGATCGCGGAAACCGGAACCCTGAACCTGGGTGGCGCGGTCGATCCCGAGTCGGGGGTGGCCCTGCCGTACGGGGAAGGGGATATGATCCTGCACCCGCTCACGGTCCTTCCCCGGCACACTAACGGGATGAAGTTCTCGGTCTCCGACGCCGACGGCGAGGTGTTGCACGAGGCCACGTTCTTCTCCGTGGGCGGTGGCTTCATCGTCCGCGAGGGCGAAGAGGACGCGGCCCAGAAGGAACTGGAGGAGTCCAAAAAGGAACTCCCGCTGCCCTTCCGCACCGCCGCGGAACTCATGGGCCGTTGCGCTTCCAAGGGTCTTGGCATTTCGGACATCATGTTCATCAACGAACGCGCGTCCCGGACCGAAGAGGAAATCCGCGAAGGCCTGCTGCACATCTGGTCCGTCATGGAGGCCTGTGTTGAAACGTCCCTGAAGCGCGAAGGCGCGCTGCCCGGCGGACTGAAGGTCCGCCGTCGGGCCCCGGATTGGCACGAGCGGCTCCTGAAGGAAGCCAAGGACGAGGACCCTGACTACCGGGATCCGAAGTACTGGCAGGAATGGGTGAACCTGATCGCTCTGGCTGTGAACGAGGAAAACGCCTCGGGCGGCCGCGTGGTAACCGCGCCCACGAACGGCGCCGCCGGGATCATACCCGCCGTGCTGTACTACGCCCTGCACTTCGCCCCCGGCATGGACACGGCCACGCAGCAGGACCGGGACGACGTCGTGGTGAAGTTCCTGCTCGCCGCGGGCGCCGTCGGGGTGCTCTACAAGGAGCAGGCCTCGATCTCCGGCGCCGAGGTTGGCTGCCAGGGCGAGGTCGGTTCCGCTTCCTCGATGGCCGCCGCCGGCTTGGCCGAAGTCATGGGCGGCTCCCCGGGACAGGTGGAGAACGCAGCCGAGATCGCGATGGAACACAACCTGGGCTTGACGTGCGATCCGATCGGCGGCCTGGTGCAGATCCCCTGCATCGAACGCAACGCGATCGCCGCGGCAAAGGCCATCAACGCCGCGAAGATGGCGCTTTGGGGTGATGGCACCCACCGGGTTTCCTTGGACGAGGTCATCGTGACCATGCGCGAAACCGGCAAGGACATGTCCTCCAAGTACAAGGAAACCGCTATGGGAGGCCTCGCGGTCAACGTCGTGGAGTGCTGACGCCCGTCCGGAGCCCTCGGCCTGAACAGGTCCGGCGGTGGCCCGGGGGCCGATAGACTTGGAGCTGAACGCCCGCGCCGCACCCCGGTGCCTGCCGCCTCACGTACGCAACTGATTGGACACGGCCCCCTTGCGAGAATTCACCGCACGCTTTGCCACCGCCGAGGAAATCGAACACTGGGACAAGCACGTCACGGCCAACCCCAACGGCGGCAACCTCCTCCAATCCGAGGCTTTCGCGGACGTAAAGCAACACTACGGCTGGAAGCCCTTGCACCTCGTCTACGAGACTGCGGACTACAGCAGCTACAACCTCGTCCTGGAGAAGAGCTTTCCGCTGCTCGGCAAGCTCTGGTACCTCATCAAGGGCCCCGACGTGGCCGGCGTCGAGGACATCCCGGGGATCGTCAAGGCCAACAGCGACTTCGTGAAGCGGGAGAAGCTCGGGGTATTCGCGATCAAGATCGAGCCGGACATTGTCCTCAGCGACGAAGCCCGGGACACACTTGTTTCCGCCGGGTTGGTCAAGACCCCCAACCTGCAGCCGAACGACTCCACTGCCCTGCTGGACATCTCCCCCGAGGAGAACCAGTTGCTCCGCAACCTGCATTCCCGCGGCCGCAACGCCGTGCGCCGGGCCATCCGCGAAGGCGTTGAAGTGCACACCATGGAACCCACGGAGGAGAACTTCCGCTCCATGTATGCGCTGATGACCAACACGGTTGAGGCGAAGTCCCAGGTGCGGGTCCGCGAATTCGCGTACTACCGCCAGTTCTGGACCAACTTCATCGAACGTGGCCAGGGCAGGCTCCTGTTTGTCTTCGAAAACGGTGTGCCTTCGGTTGGCGCCTTCGTCATCAACTACGGCCGGAAAGGCACCTACAAGGACGGCGGATCGCTGCAGAAGCGCGCGCAGTACGGTGACTCGCACCTGGTCCAGTGGACGGCCATCAACCAGGTCAAGGAACTGGGGTGCACGGAGTACGATTTCTGCGGCACTCCGCCCGCGGACCGGCTCAAAGATACCTCGCACCCGTTCCACGGGCTTGGCCTCTTCAAGACCAGCTTCAGCAAGACCGTCACTGACTTTGTCGGATGTTACGACCAAGTCATCAGCCCCCTTAAGTACAAGCTCTGGACCGCTGCCGGGGAACGCATCGCGCGGCAGGTCTACACCCGCCGCACGGGCCAGCAGTTCTACTAGGCCAGAAGCTCTACTGTGACAGACCACCCCGACAGCCGGCCCACCACGGACGGCTTGCCCAAGACACAGCCGCTCAAGCCATCCCAGGTGCGCCAGAACGTCAACGCCAAGCGCATGCTGCGCAGGCTCGTGCAGGGGGAGAACCCTCCCACCGCTCCCATGAGCATCGTCGACCGCTTGGCCGGAAGTCCGTACGCCAATCCCATCATCCACGTGGGCGGTGTTGACGCTTCGGCCCGCAAGACCATTGACTTCGCGCTGCACATGGCCGAATCGATGTTCCGTTACGGAGCCGGTGCCCTGGAGGTCGAGACCAGCATTATCGCGGTCACGGCGGCACTCGGGTTGAAGAACATCGAAGTGGACATCACCAACCAGTCCGTCCAGATCAATTACGCGCCCAAGGACCAGACCCCCCTTACCCTGCTCCGGGTAGTCCGTTCCTGGACCAACAACTACGCTGGCTTGGCTCAGGTACACCAGCTCGTCACCGACATCGTGGCAGGCGGCGTGGGCAGGGCGGAGGCCGTGCGGCGGCTCGATGACATCATCCGCAGCAGCAAGCCCTTCCCGCGGTGGATGGTCACCATGGCGTTCGGCGTCTTCGCCGCTGTTTTCGTCGGAGTCCTGGGCGGGGGGCTTGGAGCGTCCGCCCTGGCGTTCGTTTCCAACATCCTTGTCAACCTCGTGGCCCGGCAATTGGGCAAGTGGCGCACGCCGGACTTCTTCGTGACCACGGCCTGCTCCTTCCTGGTGACGTTCATCGCGCTCACCCTGCACTGGTCCGGGGCGGAGATCCCGCCGTCCATCGTCGTGGCGGGCGGCATTCTCCTGCTGTTGCCAACCGGGCGGCTCGTCTCTTCCGTGCAAGACGCCATCAACGGATTCCCCGTGACCGCGGCAGGGCGATTCCTGTCCACCATCCTGACCTTCGGTGCGATCGTTGCGGGTATCGCCGTCGCCGTGGTTGTAGGCGACCTCATCGGAAGCGTCGCGATCGATGTCACGCAAACATTCCCCGAGGCGTATCCGTTGTGGGGCCAAGCCATCTTGATCGCCATCGGTGTGATCGCCATCGGTATCACCGAACAAACCCTGCTCAAACTCCTGCTCCCGACGGCGGCGGTGGGCCTGGTGGGGTACTTCGTCCTCTGGGGGGCTTCCAACCTTGGCTTCGGAGACCGGCTCTCGCCGGCCATCTCGGCGGTGATCATCGGCCTGCTCGCCCGTATGGTGGCCCTCAGGCTCGGCGCCCCGCAACTAGTGGTGGCCGTCCCGGCAGCCCTCATCCTGCTCCCGGGCCTGAAGATATTCCGTTCCATGTATGTGTTGACGGTGCAAGAAGCGGATGTTCTGCTCGGGTCGAGCGGCATGCTCAACGCGGGGGCAATCGTGCTAGGCGTGGCCGCCGGAATTGTGCTGGGCGACAACCTGGCCCGGCCGCTGACCAAAGGCCTGGCCAGCAACGAGCGGCGCCGCGTGCGCCGGCGCTAGATCTGCCCGATGGGTAGTTTCTTCTCCGCCTGGAAGTCATCCTCGACGCGCCCTTGGGCCCAGTATCCGGAGAGGGACACCTGGGAACGCTCCAGGCCGCGCTGCTTGAAGAAGATATCGCGCAGGCCCTTCATATATCCGCGTTCACCGTGCGCAAACACGTCGACGCGGCCGGGGAGCCACTCGGCTTCCCCCAAGGCGTCGAGCAGGATGGAGCTTGATCCGGCCGGGACGCCGGAGCGAAGGAGCCATCGCAGTTCCACGCCGTCGGGAGCGGCGATATCAAGGATGTCGGCCTCGCTGTCGACTTCGAGGAAGGCCAAACCTTTCGCGTCCGCCGGCAGCGATTCAATCGAGGCGGCAATCGCCGGGAGGGCGGCGTCGTCGCCCGCGAAAAGGTACCAGTCGGCGTCGGGCGCCGGGTTGTAGGCGCCGCCCGGGCCGGTGAAAACAAGCGGGTCCCCGGGTTGGGCCCGCAACGCCCAAGGCCCCGCAAGGCCCTCGTCGCCGTGGACCACAAAGTCGATTGCCAGTTCCTGCGCAGCTTCGTCCACCCAACGGATGGTGTAGGTGCGCGTGTAAGGCCATTGTTCGCGCGGCATGGTCTCGCGGATGGTCCAAAGGTCCAGCGGCAACTGGTAGTCGACGCCGGGCTGCGGGAACACGATTTTTACGTAACGGTCCACGAAATCGTTGTTCGCATAACCGGCAAACCCGGGTCCGCCGGCAATGATCCGCACCATGTGCGGCGAAAGCTGTTCCTTGCGCAGCACGGTCAGGTTTACCTGGGGGCGGGAATTGCGGGACGCAGACGACGTTGCGGGCAAAGATGTCATGAAGGCAAGCCTAAGCTAGGGGACCGGCGGCAGCTCCCAGATGACGGGATCCGCGCCTTGCATCTCGAGCAGGGCGTTGGCCCGGCTGAACGGGCGGGAGCCGAAGAAACCCCGTGAAGCGGAGAGCGGGCTGGGGTGCGCGGAGCAGATCACGGGGGCACCTTCAAGCAGCGGCTGCACGGCTTCGGCGTCCTTGCCCCAGAGGATCGCGACGAGCGGACTTTGCTGCCCGGCGGCACTGCGCCGGCGCGCGACCGCGGTGACTGCCGCCGTCGTGACGGCCTCCCAGCCTTTGCCCCGGTGCGAACCGGCCGCGCCGGCCGCGACGCTGAGTACCCTGTTCAGGAGGAGTACTCCCTGGCCTGTCCAGGCCGACAGATCGCCGTGGACCCGCGGCGGGAGTCCAAGGTCGGTTTCCATTTCCCGGTAGATGTTCGCGAGGCTGCGGGGGATGGGCCGGGTGGGGCCCGAAACCGCGAAAGAGAGCCCGACGGCGTGTCCCGGCGTCGGATAGGGGTCCTGGCCCAGGATCAGCACCTTGACGTCGGCGAGTGGCTGCCGGAAAGCGCGAAGTATGTTGGACGCCGCAGGGAGCACGTGGGCTCCGTGGGCGGCCTCGGCCGCCACGAAGGCAAGCACCGAGCGCAATTCGTCCTCGACGCCGGAGAGCGCGCGGGCCCAGTCCGGCGCCATGAGATCCTCCAAAGCCATTCCTGGGAGCGCCTCGAACGGACCCGGGTCAGCCCCGGCTTCAAGCTCAAATAATGCTTCTTCGCCTGCCACCCAGCCATTGTCCCTTTCCCGGCCCGTCCGGGGAAACCGCCGGCCCGCGACGCGGCGGGGCAAATGTCATCAGTGTTATTCGCTCGCTACCATGGGTGGGGGACATTTTTCAGTCAATGCGTCAAAGGAGTGTGTCGTGGCAGAACCCGCACGGGAACCCATGGCGTCCGAAGCAACTGGATTGGTGCTCGAAGACCTCTCCGCCGGACTCCGCAGCGATTCGCCGCTCGGTGAGCGTGAACAGCAGATGCTCGCCTTGGAGCGGCAGTGGTGGAAGTACGCCGGAGCCAAAGAACAGGCCGTCAGGGAACTCTTCGATCTCTCCGCAACCCACTACTACCAGCTGCTCAATGCGCTCATTGACACCGAGGAAGCACTGGCGCACGATCCTATGCTGGTCAAGAGACTGCGTAGACTACGTATGTCGCGTCAGAGGGCCCGCACCGCGCGCCGTCTCGGTTCCGACGCATAGAGCACCCCGCTGAACCCCCAGCAAGCAAGCAAGCAGCAAGGACAAGGCTTCACCATGACCAAATTTGCCCGGGACGAATTCGACCGTGTCCCGCAGAGCTCATCGCGCCAAGGTGTCCACAGGCTCGTCGCGTCTGCTTCCCGGCCCGCGCTGTGGCCGGTCCTGCTGCTGGGCGGCGTCGCGCTTGCGGTAGGACTCGTGGCCTTCCTTGTCCTTCCGAAGCTTGGATTCGCCTCGTCAACGTCGCCGCAAGCCGTCGTCACCGCTGACGGCTCCAAGCAGGGCGCCACGGCGTCACCGTCCACCAACAGCTCTGCACCCGCGTCGAGCCAGCCGAGCCCGGGCGACACTCCTTCCAGCGCGCCGACGCCCAGCGCGGCGGCCACTGCGGCGGCTCCCAGCGTGGCAGCGGTGGACAAGACGGCGGTCGTCGCGGTCTACAACGGCACTACCACTGGTGGCCTGGCTGCCCGTGTGGCCGGCATAGTGCAGGGCGGGGGATGGCCCTTGTCCACCGTCGCCAACTGGGGCGGACTGCCCCAGCAGACGTCCTCGGTCTTCTACAAAGGAGCAGCCCAGAAGGGCAACGCCGAGGCCCTTGGCAAATTGCTGGGCATTTCCAACCTGGTGGACAGTGCGGAATTCCAGCAGCCCGTAGTTGTCATCCTGGGCCCGGGTTACAAATAGCAACTCGGTTACGCCTCAATAACATTGCGGCCACCCGCACCCAAGGTTGCGCTCCGGCAACGTGACTGTGGTTACAGTAGTTGTGAGCTGGCCCGGAGATCCCGGAAGCCGGCTGCAGCTAGTTGAAAGTGTGGGGATCATGGCTTTGGGAACCGTCAAATGGTTCAATGCCGAGAAGGGCTACGGATTCATCACCGTCGATGAGTCCGGTGACGACATTTTTGTGCATTGGTCCGCCATCCAGATGGATGGCTTCCGTGCGCTCGAAGAAGGGCAACGCGTCGACTTCGAACTTGGCGAGGGCCAAAAGGGCCCGCAGGCAGAAAGCGTGCGGCTTATCTAGTGAATGTTGCGGCAACAGGGCTGTCCCGGCCCCCAGGAACGCGCCCTTCGTGGGTAATTTCCCTTCTGGCAGCTTCTGCGGCCCTGGCCCTTGGACTGGCCGGATGTTCCGCCCCCGTCGGCAACGCCAGGCTTGCCTCGGTGACGCCGAGCGGCGACGGAGTCCTGCGCATCGGCGTCATCCTGGACAATTCCGGTAGTTCCGCCTTCCTCAACGAGTCCGAGTTGGCTGCCGCCAAATTGGCTGTCAAGCAAATCAACGATGCAGGCGGGTACAAGGGCCGTCCCGTCGAGTTGCTTCCGGCGTCCGCGGCCGGTGACGGCGGCAGTGCCGGCCAAGGCGCCAGCTCGGCGGCATTCACGGCAGATGCCGCGGAGCAAGCCAAGGCGTTGCTGGCGGCCCACGTTGACGTTGTGGTGGGGCCGACTGATTCCAGCCACGCGCCCGCGGCCATCGACGTGCTCACTCCCGCCCGGATTCCACTCATCTCGCCCGCGAACACGGCGTCGGGGCTGAGCAGCTACAAGAACGGCGGGTTCTATTTCCGCACGTCGGCCGCCGATACAGCGCAGGGGAGCATCCTGGCGAAGCTTGCCCACGACGCCGGTGCCAAGAGGATTTCGGTCCTCCACGAAGCCGGAGATTACGGCACCCGCGTTTCGGGAGCGGTCGTGGATGCAGCCCGACGCCTCGGAATGGACGCCGTGTCCAACGCGGAGTTCGTGGCAGGCAAAGCAGCTCCTGCGGCGTCGGACATCAAGTCCGGCAGGCCGGACGCCGTCGTCGTGGTTGCCCGTGACGGCGCCCAAGGTGCCTTGGCTGAGCTCCTGAACGCAGGGCTGAGCGGCAAGAACCTGATTTTGAGCGACGGTGCAGTACGCCAATACGGAACCGCGCTCGGCGCCGGCGGCCTCAACGGCGCGCGGGGAATTCTTCCGGGCGTCTTCCCGAGCGCCGAGTTCCAAGCCGACCTCACGGCCGTCGACCCCAAACTCAAGGACACGACGTACGCCGCGGAGACCTACGACGCCGTCACACTCGCCGCGGTTGCGGCCGCGACGGCGGGCGACGACGCCGGAGGCTCGATCGCGGCGTGGCTCACCACGGTGTCCGGCGGGGTGCGTCCGGCGTCGGGTGACGCGGCAACGAAGGAACGCACGTCCTGTGCTTCGTACAAGGATTGCCTTGAGGTGCTGAAGGGGGCGAAGGTTCCGGATTACGAGGGCCAGTCCGGCACCATCGGGTTCGACGCCAACGGAGACGTCACCTCGTCCAATTACATGGTCTTCACTTACGGAGCCGACAACACGGCGCGGGTGAGCGGCAAGGAAACCGCCTCCCGGACCCCGTGATTCTTGCGCTACTGCTTGCACTCTCCTCGGGTGAGTGCTAATTATTGATTAGCACTCTCAAGCACTGACTGCTAATTCCTTATGGCTCCGGCCGTATCGAAAGAGCGGGCCTGGGAGAACAAAGAAAACCTTGCTGGGGTGAGATCCGGAGCACGAGGCGTACAGAGGCCGAATGCGAAGGATCGTCCGTCGCGGGCACCGCAGCGAAGGCACCTTCTTAACGACTGTCCCGAAAGGACTACCGCCGTTATGGCCAAGATCATTGCATTTGATGAAGAGGCACGCCGCGGTCTCGAGCGGGGTCTGAACACCCTCGCCGACGCCGTCAAGGTCACCCTCGGCCCGCGTGGACGCAACGTCGTCCTCGAAAAGAAGTGGGGCGCCCCCACGATCACCAACGATGGTGTTTCCATCGCCAAGGAGATCGAGCTGGACGATCCTTACGAGAAGATCGGCGCCGAGCTGGTCAAGGAAGTTGCCAAGAAGACGGACGACGTCGCTGGCGACGGTACCACCACCGCCACCGTCCTGGCCCAGGCCCTCGTCAAGGAAGGCCTGCGCAACGTAGCTGCCGGCGCCGACCCGCTGTCCCTCAAGCGCGGCATCGAGAAGGCTGTTGAAGCCGTCATCAGCGAGCTGCTTGCCTCCGCCAAGGAGATCGAGACCAAGGAAGAGATCGCAGCAACGGCTTCCATCTCTGCCGGCGACACCGAAATCGGCAGCCTCATTGCCGAAGCCTTGGACAAGGTCGGCAAGGAAGGCGTCATCACGGTCGAGGAGTCGAACACCTTCGGCTTGGAGCTTGAGCTCACCGAAGGCATGCGCTTCGACAAGGGTTACATCTCCGCTTACTTCGTCACCGACGCAGAGCGCCAGGAGACCGTCCTCGAAGACCCGTACATCCTGATCGTCAACTCCAAGATCTCCAACGTAAAGGAACTCGTTGCGGTCCTGGAGAAGGTCATGCAGTCCAACAAGCCGCTGCTGATCATCGCCGAAGACATCGAGGGCGAGGCCCTTGCCACCCTGATCGTCAACAAGATCCGTGGCACCTTTAAGTCCGTCGCCGTCAAGGCTCCGGGCTTCGGTGACCGCCGTAAGGCACAGCTCGCCGACATCGCGATCCTCACCGGTGGCCAGGTCATCTCCTCGGAGGTCGGCCTCAGCCTCGAGAACGCAACCCTCGAACTGCTCGGCAACGCCCGCAAGGTTGTTGTCACCAAGGACGAAACCACCATCGTCGAAGGTGCCGGCGACGCCGACGCCATTGCCGGCCGCGTGGCGCAGATCCGTGCCGAGATCGAGAACTCCGATTCCGACTACGACCGCGAGAAGCTGCAGGAGCGCCTGGCCAAGCTGGCCGGCGGCGTTGCAGTCATCAAGGCCGGTGCCGCAACCGAGGTGGAGCTCAAGGAGCGCAAGCACCGCATTGAGGACGCAGTCCGCAACGCAAAGGCTGCCGTTGAGGAAGGCATCGTCGCCGGTGGTGGCGTTGCCCTCATCCAGGCCGGTGCCAAGGCATTCGCCAACCTGCAGCTCGAAGGCGACGAAGCAACGGGCGCCAACATCGTCCGCGTTGCCATCGACGCTCCGCTCAAGCAGATCGCACACAACGCAGGCCTCGAGCCGGGCGTTGTCATCGACAAGGTCCGCGGCCTGCCGTCGGGCCACGGCCTGAACGCTGCTAGCGGCGTGTACGAGGACCTGCTGGCCGCCGGCGTCAACGACCCCGTAAAGGTCACCCGCTCGGCTCTCCAGAACGCTGCCTCCATCGCTGGTCTGTTCCTGACCACCGAGGCCGTTGTTGCCGACAAGCCGGAGAAGAACGCTCCGGCCGTGGGTGGCGGCGACGACATGGGCGGCATGGGCGGCTTCTAAGCCCCCCCTCGCTAGCTCACAGCTAAACACACGACGGCGGTCCCCCGGGTGGGGGGGGCCGCCGTCGCGCTTTAACGACGCCCGGTCACTTATAGCGGGTCTTGGGCGGACGCCCGGTCACCTATGGCGGGTCTTGGGCGGACGCCCGGTCACCTATGGCGGGTTTCTTCCCGACGCCCGGTCACCTAAGGGCTTTGGCTGGACGGTCCGGGAGTGTCGGGGCGGTCTGGCAGGATGGAAACCATGACGATTATTGCTGCCGCCGATGGTTCTGCCCTCGGCAATCCCGGGCCTGCGGGTTGGGCCTGGTACGTGAACGACTCGTGCTGGAGGGCCGGCGGGTGGCCGCATGGAACCAACAACCAGGGCGAGCTCATGGCTGTCTTGGACCTTTTCCGGTCCACGGCACATGTTCCCGATGAAGACCTGAGGATTCTCTGCGACAGCCAGTACGTCATCAATTGCATCACTAAGTGGATGCCGGGTTGGAAGCGCAAGGGCTGGCGCAAGGCGGACGGAAAGCCCGTCTTGAACGTCGATCTCCTCAAGGACATCGACCAGGCGATCATCGGCCGGAAGTACACGTTTGAGTGGGTCAAAGGCCACGCCGGCCACGACCTGAACGAGGCCGCAGACGAGCGCGCCCGTGCAGTCGCCACCGCGTTCCAGCTGGGAACGGCCGCCCCTAGCGGGCCAGGCTATCCCGGAGCCGGCGAGGCTGGGCCGTTAGTGCCCGGCACCCCACCGGCCGGCAGATCATCAGCCCGGGCTGTGCCTGCGGAGGCGCCCTCCCTTTTCGACGACGACCATGACGAGGCGGATTCCCCCGATGAAGACCTCACGTTGTTCGGTGGCCAAGACCTCTCGAGCGGTTCCTTGCCGACTGCGCCGGCTGAGTTCACGGAGCAAGAGGCGTTCATTGAGCCTACGTTGTTCGCGGGCGAAGACGAAGAAGCGGTGCTCGGCCAGGCTGGCGGGCGCACGGACGAGGAGATGGTCATCCTCCTTGAAAAGGAGCTCCTGAGGCCCGATGTCAGGGGAGACCTTGGGCGTACGGGGATGCTGCTCCACCCGGAGTTCACCGAGATCGGCAGCTCAGGACGTATCTGGTCCCGCGAAGAACTCTTGATGGCGTTGGAGGGCGATCCGGGCGAAACCGCGGAAGTCGACATCATTTCCGCTGAGCGCCTCTCCAGCAATGCAATGCTGCTGAGTTATCGAAGTCATGGGCGAAACGGCCCGGCCTTGCGGAGTTCGATCTGGTTGCTCGACGACGGCCGCTGGCGGTTGCGCTTCCACCAGTCGACGCCGGAAAAGTAGCAGGGCGCGGGCGGGGAAACGACACGTATCCCCGCCGGCATCCCCACGTGTGTTTAGTAACTGAACCGCTGGGTGTTGCCTTGCTCGGTCTGGAGATAACTTGCTGCAGCGGAGGACAGCGCCAGATTAATGGATGCCAGGGAAGCCTCCACTTTGTTCTGGGTCAAGGTCCATTCCGACACGAGGGCCTGGAAATTGTTGGCCGCTGATCCCTTCCACGTGGCTTGGAGCTCGTCCAGGCCGCGTTTCATCGTTTGGACGTCGGCGCTGATCCGATCCACGGTTGCTTTGACGTTGGCGGACTTGAGCTGGAGCTGTTCGGTATCGACGGAGATAACGCTCATGGGGCGTTGCCTTTCAATCAAGAGATGTCCGCAAGTGCGGCTGGCTTGTGGTCCACGCACCAAGCCTAGAAGCTGCCGCACGGCCCGGACGGAGCCGAGCCTCCCTATGTGGACAACTCGCTCGATCCAGCCAGGGGCTAGTCGGAGACCTCAGCCTCGGCGCTGCCCGCATCTTCCGGCACCTCGGAGAGGTCGTCCTGGAAGGGGAGGCTGACAACCAGGGTGGCCCCGCCGCCGTCGGTCTCTTCGACCCTGACTGTACCGCCGTGGGACCCCACGATTGCCGCGACAATCGCGAGGCCGAGCCCGCTGCCGCCCGTCTCCCGGGTACGCGAAGTATCCGCCCGGTAGAAGCGCTCGAAAATCCGGGGCAGTTCCTCGGCCGGAATGCCGCTTCCGTGGTCCCGCACCTCGAGAACGGAGAACGGGCCGTCTGGCGTGTTCCGGACCCCGACGGCGACCTCAATCGGCGTTCCATCAGGGGTGTAGCGCAGGGCGTTCGCCACGAGGTTGCCCAGGACCTGCCGAAGTTTGGCCTCGTCACCCTGGACAGGGGCGGGAGCTGCCGGTCCGCCGTCGAGCCCGATGAGGGAAATCTTCCGCTCGCCCGACGTCGCGAGTGAGTCCACGACGGCGTCGTTCGCCAGCAGGTGGAGGTCCACCGGCTTGAGCTGCAACGGCCGTTGTTCGTCCAGGCGGGCAAGCAGCAGCAGGTCTTCCACCATGGATCCCATGCGCTTGGCCTCGCTTTCGATCCGGCCCATGGCCGTGGCCACGTCTTCCGGCGTGGCAAGGGCACCGTGGCGGTAAAGCTCAGAGAACCCGCGGATCGTGACCAAGGGAGTGCGCAGCTCATGGGAGGCGTCGGCGGCGAACCGCCGCATCCTGGCCTCGGAGGCGGCACGCGCCGCAAATGACGATTCAATGTGGGCGAGCATGGCGTTGAGGGAGGCCCCCAAGCGGCCCACCTCAGTGACCGGATTCTCGATGTCGACACGGCGCGAGAGATCGCCGGCAGCGATCGCGGCAGCCGTCTTTTCAACGCGGGCGAGGGGGCGGAACGAACGTGCCACCGTCCATGTCGCGATGAAGAACGCCAGCACCAGGGTCAAGAGTCCGACGCCGACCACTACGAGGGTTGCGTGCTCCATCACCCTGTCGACGGGGGAGAGCGGCAGGCCCACGATCACCACTGCGTTCTGCCCGGTCCGGTTGTCCACCACGTTGACCGCCACGACCCGCCAATTGCCGCCCGCGGTGCCCCCCACCTGGAAGGGCGCGTAGTTGCGGTTCTTGGCTTCAGCCGGGGTGATGCTGGTGATGCTCGGCCGATCGGTCTTGCTCCCGCCGAACGGATAGGGCTGCTGGCCCTGGACGTAGAGCGTCAGGGAATAATCCGTGGGCACCGCCGGGCTCGCCTCAGACAGGTTGGCGAAAGATTGCTGCTGCTGGGCGATCTGGACAGCAGCCCTGAGCTTGTCATCCACTTGCCCTTGCAGGTAGCTCTTGACGAGCGTCAGCGTCCCGGCTCCCGTGGCGGCCAGGGCAAGAAGCAGCAGCCCCATGATGATGAAGACCAGCTGCGACCTGAGGGAGGCCGACTTCCAACGGTTGAACAAGGTCAGCGCTTTTCGGCCGTCCGCAACACGTAACCGACGCCGCGCTTGGTCTGGATCAAGGCAGTGGCATCCGGGTCAATGTCCACTTTGCGCCGGAGGTAGGAAATGTAGGACTCCACGATCGAGGCGTCCCCGTTGAAGTCGTATTCCCAGACGTGGTCCAGGATCTGCGCCTTGGAAAGCACCCGGTTGGGGTTCAGCATGAGGTAGCGGAGCAGCTTGAACTCGGTGGGTGAGAGTTCGATGATGGTGCCGCCGCGGCGGACCTCGTGCGCGTCGTCGTCGAGCTCCAGGTCATCCACGCGGATGACGGCGTCGTCGTCTTCCATTGGCTGCGTGCGGCGGAGTACGGCACGGATCCGCGCCACCACTTCATCAAGGCTGAAGGGCTTGGTGACGTAGTCGTCGCCGCCCACGGTCAGGCCCGTGACCTTGTCCTCCGTGTCATCCTTGGCAGTCAGGAACAGGACAGGGAAGTGCTTTCCTGCGGCCCGGAGGCGGCGGGTGACAGTGAACCCGTCCATGTCGGGGAGCATGACATCCAGGACCGCGAGGTCGGGGGCGTGAAGATCGGCGGCGGCGAGCGCTTCGCGGCCGTTCGACGCCGCAACGACCTCAAAGCCGGCAAAGCGCAGCGAGGTGGAGAGCAGCTCACGGATGTTGGGTTCGTCGTCGACGACAAGGAGCTTGGCTTCGGGGCCGTTCTTTTTCATACCATTCATGATGCTCCCAGTTTCTGGGAGCTGTCTGGATGCTTGTTGTGAGAATCATCGGGGTGTCGTGGCCGTCTGCCGGGCTAACTGCCGAGAGCCAGCCCGACGCCGAGCCCCACCATGGTGACGGCAATACCGCCGTCGAGAATCCGCCAGGATGCCGGCCGTGCGAAGAAGACCCGCAGGAATTTCGCGCCGAATCCGAGTGAACAAAACCATATGACACTGCCCAGCATGGCTCCGGCGCCGAACCACCACTGCAGCCCGGGCCCCTGCGCGTTCGCCACGGAGCCCAGAAGCAGCACGGTGTCCAGGTAGACGTGGGGGTTGAGCCATGTCAGTGCCGCGACAGTCGCCAGCGCCGCTGCCAGTCCGCTTCGACCGGCGCCCGAACGCCCGGGCGTGACGGGCACGAGCGCTTGCGGCTTGAGGATCCGTCGCGCCGCCATCACGCCGTATGTCACCAGGAATGCCGCCCCGACATAGCGGAGAACGACGACGGCGGCGGGCGCCGCGGCGAGCAGCGCGCCGGTGCCGAGCACCCCGGCCGCGATGAGCACGGCGTCCGAGATGGCGCACACCGCCACGATAGCCCCGATATGCTCGCCCCGGATTCCCTGCCGGAGGACGAAAGCGTTTTGAGCGCCAATGGCAACGATGAGGGCCAGGCCTGTGCCGAGGCCCAGGCCGGCAGCGTGGAAGACGTCGGGGGAGTCCATTCTTCGAGGCTATGGTTTGTGTTGAAATCAGTCCAGCTAAATATTCTTAGGCATCGTAAGATTCTCTTATGCCTAGGTTCTCCACCGAGCAGTTGCACACCTTCGCCGCCGTGCTGAGGGAGGGCACGCTCGAGGCCGCGGCCCGCTCACTGAACATCACGCCGTCGGCGGTTTCCCAACGCCTCAAAGCTCTGGAACAAGCGTCCGGCAGGGTATTGCTGCAGCGCAGCAATCCGGTCCAGGCCACGGAGTCGGGACATGTGCTGCTCAGGCTGGCGCGGCAGCTCGCCCAATTGGAGGCCGACGCCGAACTCGAACTGGGCCTGCCCGGCGAATCTCCAATGGTTTCGGTTCCGATCGTGGTCAATGCGGATTCGCTGTCCGTCTGGTTCCTTAGGGCCCTCACGAGGGTTCCCGCGGAGCTGAACGCCGTCTTTGACCTGCACCGGGACGACGAACAGCATTCCACGTCCATGCTGCGCGCCGGAACGGTCATGGCCGCTGTCACCGCGACTCCGGAGCCGGTTCAGGGCTGCCGGGTGGAACCGCTCGGCAGCATGCGATACCGCGCCGTAACCACCCCGGAATTCCGGGCCCGGTGGCTTCCCGACGGTGTCGACGCCGCTTCGCTGCGAAGAGCCCCCGCCGTCGACTTCGACCGCAAGGACGAGTACCAGCACCGCTTTTTGGAATTGCTGGGCGGGGCGACGCGTGGGATGGAGCCGGCAGGGCCGCGCCACTATGTTCCATCCAGCCAGGAGTTTGCCGAGGCCGTTCGTTTGGGGCTCGGCTGGGGACTGTTGCCGGAACCGCAATGCGCCCGGGATATCGCCGATGGGTTCCTGGTGGAACTCGCGCCGGAACGGCCCTTGGATGTTCCCCTGTACTGGCAGCGGTGGCGGACACCGTCGCGGATATTGGACGCAGTGTCCGCGGCGGTCCGGAGCACGGCCGCGGAGGTGCTGCGCACGGGCTGACAGGCAGGCCAGGACCCGGGAGGCAGGCCAAAAGCCAACACGCCGCGGGCACAGTCCTGAAATGTCGGACCCCAGATTCACACTGGAACTATGGAAAACACACAAGGCCAAAACCCGGAAATCCACAACCCTGAAATCCAAAACCTTGAAGTCCAAAACGTCGAATTCCACGTCAGCTACCTGGACACGCTCTCCGGACGCATCGAGCACGAGGACTTCAGCGACCTCCCCGCAGCTGAACGGTTTGCCCACGCCCAGCTCAAGGACGAGGAGTCCTGGGCCGTCGTGGACGTCGTCGTACTGCAGGAAACGCAGCACCAGGAGCGCTCACACCGGCTGGTTGCCTAGCCTTGACATGACGCGCCTTAACCGGCGGGGACGTCCTTTGCGTCCATGATCCGGTAGGCGTAGCCCTGCTCGGCGAGGAAGCGTTGCCGTTTGGCGGCGAAGTCCTGGTCGAGCGTATCCCTGGCCACCAAGGAGTAGAAACGCGCCGCACGGCCGTCCTGCTTGGGCCGAAGCAGGCGCCCCAAGCGTTGTGCCTCCTCCTGGCGGGAACCGAACGAACCGGACACCTGGATCGCCACGGATGCCTCAGGCAGGTCGATCGAGAAGTTGGCCACTTTCGACACCACGAGGGTCTTGATGTCGCCGGCGCGGAAAGCGTCGAAAAGCTTCTGCCGCACCGCGACTGTCGTATCGCCCTTGATCACCGGGGCGTCCAAGCGCTCGCCGATCTCATCCAACTGGTCGATGTACTGGCCAATCACCAGCAGCTGCTCGCCTTGGTGCAGGGCGACAAGATGCTCCACCAAGTGGGTCTTGGTTTCCGACGTCGCACAGAGCCGGTACTTGTCCGCATCATCCGCCATCGCGTAGGCCATGCGCTCGTCCCGGGGCAAGTCAACCCGGACCTCCACACAGTCCGCAGGCGCAATGTAGCCCTGGGCTTCGATGTCCTTCCATGGCGCGTCATAGCGTTTGGGACCGATCAGGCTGAAGACCTCGCCTTCGCGGCCATCCTCGCGCACGAGCGTGGCCGTGAGTCCAAGACGCCGCCGGGCCTGCAGGTCCGCGGTCATTCGGAAGATCGGCGCCGGCAGGAGGTGGACCTCGTCGTAAATGATGAGTCCCCAGTCGTGCCCGTCCACGAGTTCCAGATGGGGGTAGAGGCCGCCGCGTTTGGTGGTCAGGACCTGGTAGGTGGCGATCGTGACGGGCCGGACTTCCTTGACCGAGCCCGAATACTCGCCGATCTCCCCTTCCGTTAAAGATGTCCGCTTGAGGAGTTCGTCTTTCCATTGCCGGGCCGCAACCGTGTTGGTCACCAGGATCAGCGTAGTGGTGGAGCTGGTAGCCATGGCCGCGGCCCCCACCAATGTCTTGCCCGCGCCGCAAGGAAGGACGACGACGCCGCTGCCGCCGGCCCAGAAGTTCTCCGTGGCGAGCTTCTGGTAGGGACGCAGGTGCCAGCCGTCCTCGTTCAAAGCGATCAGGTGCGGAGTGCCGTCCACATAGCCCGCGAGGTCCTCGGCCGGCCATCCGAGCTTCAGCAGCAATTGCTTGAGCTGGCCGCGCTGGGAGGAATGCACCACGACAGTTTCGCCGTCGATCCTCGGCCCAAGCAGCGGGGCGATTTTCTTGGCCCGGCTGACCTCCTCGAGCACGGGGTAGTCGGTGGTGCGCATGACCAATCCGTGTTGCGGGTCTTTTTCCAGGCGCAAGCGGCCGTACCGGGACATCGTCTCTTCGATGTCGATCAGCAATGAATGCGGCACCGGAAACCGGGAATAGCGCAGGAGCGTGTCGAGGACCTTCTCGGCGTCCAATCCCGCGGCGCGCGCATTCCACAGTCCCAAGGGGGTGAGCCGGTAGCTGTGGACATGTTCGGGGGCGCGCTCAAGCTCGGCGAACGCGGCGATCGCGTGCCGGGCCTCGGTGGCGAGCTCGTGGTCGACTTCCAACAGGATGGTTTTGTCGCTCTGTACGATCAGCGGACCGTCGCTCACTGTTGCTTCCTCACTTGTGCGGCTCGACCGCAGGTTCCACATCGATGATGCGATGGATGGACAAGACTCTTTCGGTGTCCTTGGCGGCGTCAAACACCCGGACGCGCCCGCCGGACACAGATACCGGAACAACGGTTTCGGTGTTGGAATTCCCCATGCCGTCAACCACGTTCATGGTGACCGCTTGCTTCAGCCGGATGGCCCTCTGCAGGGTTTCGAGCCCGAGTTGCGTGGCCGCCTCACCGCTGGCCTCGCCGTGGACCGCGCGGTGCTGCCTCAACACCGCGAGCTGGGCCTCGACGTCGTCGTCCGGCGGCGCAGTGCGCGGGGCCATGTACACCGGGCGGAGGCCACCGGACACCGGCGCCGTCCTCTTGTAGCGCACGACGGCGGACTCCGCCTCCTGCACGGCAGGCGAGAGTCCCAGCTCGCGCAGCACCCTCGCGGTCTCCCGCGGGCTCGCGCTGGAGGTCAGTACCGTGGGGGCGATCCGGACCAGCCCCAGGCTTGCGGCCCCCGGCTCCCGGACGAGCTCGGCGATGGCGGCTTCGTCGTCGCTTTGGATGAAGCTGGGGCTGCTCGCGACGCGCAGCCGGCCGTGCCTCGAGGCGATGTCCTTGATCAGGTAACGGAGCGGCTGGGGAACATCGGTGGCCGAATGGGTGCGCAGGAAGGTGAGGATGCTTTCCGCGTCCTGGCCGGCGTCCAACGCGCGGCGGATCGAATCCCCGGAGAAACGGAAGATCGTGGCCGGGCCCTGGCCTTCGGGGTCGGCGATCAAGAGGAGTTTTTCGCTCAGTTCAGGTGCCAGGTAGCCCGGGGCTACGGCGGTCAAGTCCGCTTGGAGCAGGACGTGGTTGACCGCGGCGGGCAGATGTTCGCCGAGGATGCTCAAGGCCAACTCGGGCTGTTCGGTGGCGATCGCCGAACCAAGCTGGGTCAGGGCTCCGGAGCCCATGAGCCCCAGAAGTTCGGCTTCATGCAGGATGCCGCGGACAAGGGAGCTGAACCGCCGCGACATCCTGGGTTGGGACCATTCCGCGCGTTCCATGACGGCTTCGGCATTGAGCACAGGAGCTTTGCCGTCCGGTGATTCCGCCTCGAGGGTGAGCTCTTCGAGGATCTCCAGGATCCGTTTGCGGACCAGCGGAGCATCGGGGCGTTGGGCCTCGGCCGACAAGGCATTGATGGGGTTCGCCGAAGACCCGGATCGCGCCGCCGCGGTGGCGGGCCCTGGAAGGGTTTGCCCCACAAGGGAAGGGGCGCGCTCGCTCGCGAGCCAGGCATTGACCAGCCAGAGCCACTGTTCCTGGCGGGGGAGCGTGAGCCATTCAAGCGATGGCGGCTGGACCCACGTGGAACTGTCCACATCGAGGCGCAGCAAACCGGACAAGGCACTGAGCTCGAGGATGAGGGCGGTCTCGGACAAACCCACCCGGAGGCTGTCGGCGAGGCGTTTGAGTTCGCGCACGCCCACCCCACCGCTGCGCAGGGTGACGATGGGCTGTTCACGGACCGCGTACAGGAGTTCACCCACCAGCCGGAGCGCTTCGGCGATGGCACCCATGGCGGCATTCCGGCGCAGGGCTGCGCTCGTCTGGCCCAGTTCGGGAACGGGAGGCTTCAAGGTGAAGTGGTCCACGATCGCGCCGCCGCGCAAGGACAGGCCGACGCTGCGCGGGAGCTCTACGTGGCCGGCGTCCAAAGGGACAAGCAAACCGCGGGCCAAGAGCCAGTCCACGGGGCCGACGTCGCGGCCTTCATGGAGCACGGAAGCCTTGCGCTGGGCCTGGGGAACCGCGCCCATCGCCCAGCTTCCGAATTTGTTCAACAGGGGGCGCGTGCGTGCCGGTGCCTCGGACAGGATGTGCTGAAGGTTCTCGGGCGTGGATGTCCAGCGTTGCAACGCCAACGCCGCGTCCATGGGCGTGGTGGCGGCCATGATATTGGCGCCGCTCTGGTGGAGTTCGGCGACGAGCTGCACCACGCGCTGGGCAAAGGCCGGTTGGAGCCGCACAAGCTCGGTGTAGCTGCGGCCCAAACCGGCAGGATAGATGCCGATGACGTCCTTGAGGCTGCCCACCGGCAGGTAGAAATGCTGCCGCCCCGGATTGTGCACGGTGGCCGGCGGATCGGCCCGGTGGATGAGGGCAAGTTCCTGGAGCGTGTTCAGGATCGGCTCGAGGGCGGCAATGGTGGCGCCGTTGATGCATTTCTTGAGTCCCGCCGCCGAGACGCTGTGACCGGTGTCGGTGTTAGTACACAGGTGGAGTGTCTCCAGCACCTGCATCTGCGGTTTGTTGAGCCGTTCCAGGGCTCGCTGCACGCTGACCCGGGCACTTGCCCGCGCCGCGAGTGCAGCAAAATCCGGGACCGCAGGGGAGATGAGGTCCGGCCGCGCGGCAAACAAGGCCCGCAGCGACTCGTCGCTGCGCGCTTCCAGTTCCTTGCTCAGCGCGCGAATGAGGGACATCAGTTCAACGTTACCGCCAGCCGGGTCCGCCGTCGGCCTTTCCGACGGCTCATTGGCGACGCCGCACCCACACAGCGTCAACCACCAGGGCGGCCATCAAAACGAAGGCGAGCGGCAGCCCGTAGAGAGCGGTGGACGTGACCCACACGGGTGCCACTCCGTTGGCGAAAGCGATCGCGATGACGGCGGCGACGGCCGCCAGGGACAGGACTGCGACGACGGCCGCAACGATGGTGAGCGGGCGGCGGAAGCCGTGGGGAATCATGGAAGCAACGCTAACAGTCCCGCGGGCCGCCCCTGTTCCAGCGCAGGGCGCCGCCTGGCGGCGGGCAAAAGGCGTTGGGACCTGTATGTGCGACCCAAAGCAGGAATCCCGGGCCAGGCAGGATAACCTTGAAGCAACAGACCAACATGGTCCAGGCAGTCACCCTTGTTCCCGCAGTCTCCTGCGGATGCGGTGGCGCGCCGGCTATGTCTCGCAAGTCAGAACGAAGAAGGTTGATTACGTGCCCACCGGCAAGGTCAAGTGGTATGACAAGGAAAAAGGTTTCGGATTCCTCGCGGCAGAGGACGGCCAGGAAGTATTCCTGCCCAAGTCCGCCCTGCCCGAAGGCGTAGCGGAGCTCAAGGCGGGCACCCGGGTTGAGTTCGGCGTCGCCGACGGTCGCCGTGGTGCCCAGGCCCTGGGCCTCCGTGTACTGGACAAGTTGCCTTCCATCGCCAAGGCCAAGCGGATGAACGCCCGTGAGCTCGCTCCGCTGGTCCAGGATCTCGTGTCCGTCCTGGACAACCTCTCCGGCACGTTGTCCGCCGGCAAGTACCCTGAAGGCGCCAAGGGCAAGGCCATCGCCGCAGCCCTGCGCAAGGTTGCCAACGAGCTGGAAGCCTGAACCTGCCATGACATCGGCCAAACCCCGCGCCGGTATTCCCGTTTGGCGCGTCGGCAAGCCGGACGCGTTCCTTGCGGCCGCCGTCGACGTCGCCCGGAATGCGGTGGAGACCATTGCCAAGCCCGCCGAAATCGGACCGCATATTGCCGCGCGCTCCGAAGGCGAACGGGTGGTGACCCACCTGTTCGAATCGAGGCTGGCCGGCTACGGCGGTTGGCAGTGGTACGCCGTCGTGACCCGCAACTCGCGCTCCAAGGTGGTCACCGTCAGTGAACTCGGCCTGCTGCCGTCCGAGGACTCCATCCTCGCTCCGGAATGGGTGCCGTGGGCAAAGCGTGTCCGTCCGGAGGACGAGGCTGCCGCGGCCGAAGAATTGGCTGAGGAAGCCGGCGCACCCGATGACGAGGACGACGACGGCGACGGCGAGCCCTCCCGGGATGGCGCCGCCGCCTCAGCTGACAAACAAGAGAACGGCGACGCCGGCCAGTCCTGACCGCTGGACGCGGCGGACCCTTACTTCTTCAGTTCGCCCACCACGTAGTCGATGCTGGTGAGCAGCGCGGAGACGTCGTCCGGCTCGATGGCAACGAACGTCGCGATGCGGAGCTGGTTGCGGCCGAGCTTGCGGTACGGCTCGGTGTCCACGATCCCGTTGGCGCGGAGCACCTTGGCGATGGCAGCGGCGTCGATCGAATCATCGAAATCGATGGTGGCAATGACGTTGGAGCGGTCCTCGGCCTTCGCCACAAACGGCGTGGCGTATTCGGAAGCCTCGGCCCACGAGTAGACGCGGCTCGCGGAGTCCGCGGTGCGCTTGCTCGCGAAGTCCAGGCCGCCGTTGTTGTTCAGCCACTGGACCTGGGCGTCCAATGTCACCAAGGTGGACAGGGACGGCGTGTTGTACGTCTGGTTGAGCTTCGAGTTGTCTATGGCCGTCTGCAGGTCGAGGAAATCGGGGATCCAGCGGCCGCTTGCCTTGATGCGGGCGGCTCGTTCCAAGGCGGCGGGGGAGAAGAGGCCCAGCCACAGGCCGCCGTCGGAGGCAAAATTCTTCTGCGGAGCGAAGTAGTAGACGTCAGCTTCGGCGACGTCGACATCCAGGCCGCCGGCTGCCGACGTCGCGTCCACGAGGACCAGGGCGCCGTCGTCGCAGCCATGGACGCGCTCAACCGGAGCGGCCACGCCAGTCGACGTCTCGTTCTGCGGCCAGGCGTAGGCGTCCACGCCTGCTTCGGCCTGGGAAACCGGCCGGGTTCCCGGCTCGGCTTTGATGATGGACGAAGCGTCAAGGAATGGTGCCTTGTTGGTCGCCGAAGCGAACTTGGAGCCGAACTCGCCGAAGGAGAGGTGCTGGGCCTTCTTCTCGACCAGGCCGAAGCTGGCGACGTCCCAGAACGCGGTGGAGCCTCCGACGCCGAGAATCACCTCATAGCCCTCGGGTGCCCGGAAGAACTGGCTCAGTCCTTCACGGACGGAGCCCACCAGGTTCTTGACGGGTGCCTGGCGGTGGGAGGTACCGAGGATCGTGGTCGAGGCGGCGGAGAGCGCCTCGATCTGTTCCGGGCGGACCTTGGAAGGTCCGGCGCCGAAGCGGCCGTCCTTGGGCAGCAAATTGGCGGGGATGGTGATGCTGTTGTCGCTCACGGGTTGCTCCAATGGTGAAGTAGCGGCCTAGATGCGTCGTGGCAGGCGGCAAGCTGCCCCTTCGACTCCCCAATTCTGCCTGACGTCGCAGGCCGGGGCAGAACCGAAAGTGTCATAGTCCGCCACGTGGAAAGCATTGTTCGGCCGTCCCTTGTCGGGAGGGCGGGCCGGCTGCTGGAAAGGCGCCGGGATTATCCGGAGTAATTCCAAATAAGCTAAGCTGGGTGCTGGCGGAATACGCAAGTTACTGCGCTCGAGGAGCTGAGCTGGATGACGGATCTGATCGATACCACTGAGATGTATCTTCGGACCATTTTGGAGCTTGAAGAAGAGAACATCGTGGCTCTTCGCGCACGCATCGCTGAGCGCTTGCGGCACTCCGGCCCCACCGTCTCCCAGACGATCGGACGGATGGAGCGCGACGGACTGGTTGTTGTGTCCGACGACCGGCACCTCGAGCTGACTGAAATGGGCCGGAAGCGCGCCACCGAGGTCATGCGCAAGCACCGGCTCGCCGAGCGGCTCCTGGCAGATGTCATCGGGCTCGACTGGGCCTATGTCCATGACGAAGCGTGCCGGTGGGAGCACGTCATGAGCGAGCGCGTGGAACGCCGGCTCTATGAGCTGTTGGACCACCCCACGGAGTCGCCCTACGGAAACCCCATTCCAGGACTTGAAGCACTCGGCGGGGCCGCGTCCCACGCCTTCACGGACGGCGTGGTCAACCTTCTCGACGCCATGAATGAATACGCACCTGAACACCGGGTCACGGTCAGTCGGCTGGCCGAACCGATCCAAGTGGAACCGGAACTTCTCCTCCAGCTGGACGAGGGCGGAATCCGCCCCGGCGCCAGGGTGTCCTTGGAACGTGTCGGGGAGTACATCTCGGTCCGAGTGCCCAATATCGACGGGGCGCTGGAGCTGCCGCCCGAGGTTGCATCGCACGTCTTTGTCACCGTCGCCTAGCCGCCACGCCGTGGCAGCCGAAAAAGATAACGGAATTATTACCGCAGGGGCTTAATCCCCTATAGTTAAATACCGGCGCCGATACCAAAGCGTTACCTGATCTGAAGCCGAGTTCTGCCAGCGGATCAGGGTGATTAGTCCATTCACTGGCAGAAGCGGAGGAACCACCATCGGCTGTCGAAAGACGGCCTTGGGGTGAAGTCCGCAGCGGGAGAGCAAACAAAGCCAGGCCCCTCCGGGTGCCTTGCTTTTCGTGCCCTTCGCGCGGACCGGGTCCACGATCTCTCTGGCCCGAATCCGACAGCTAACTTCGCAGGCTTGCCAGAGAGGAAAACCTTGAGCACGCAGAACACCAGGGGCCGCAGGCGCGCGTCCGGTCCTACTGCTGAACTGCGGAGCACAACCGCCGTCACGTACGACCGGCCCCGCGATCCCCAACGCGAACTTCGCCGCCGCAAGGGTCCCTTGCGGCAGATGGCCGACTTCGCGGCCGCGAGCGGAGCGGGGCAGAAGGCCGGACTGGCCCTTGCCGCCACCGGCCTCATCCTCACGGTCGCGATGCCGGGCGCCGGAGCCGTGACGGCCGCGCCCGAATCGAATGTGACCGCCTCGGCCGCGGGCACGCAGCCTGAGATTGCCGCCGCGGCAAGCGCCACCATCGACTTCAGCCGCGCCGCTGTGTCAACCACGGCGGATCCGGACGGCAAGCTCAAGCAGCTCTTGAGCGCGCAGTCGGTCGGCACCATCAAGACGTCTTCGTCGAAGGGCACCCTCGGGGCGCCGCTGGACACCCTGGCTACGGCCTCGCCTTTCGGATACCGCGTGAACCCCATCACGGGCGGTTTGGGCGAGTTCCACCGAGGCCAGGACTTCGTGGCCCAGTGCGGCACCCAGGTCCACGCTGCCGCGGCCGGCAAGGTCACTTTCGCCGGCTGGCATCCGTATGGCGGAGGAAACCGCATTGTGGTGGACCACGGCAACGGCCTCGAAACCACCTACAACCACTTGTCCTCGTTTAACGTCCAGGTGGGCCAAACGGTCAGCCGCGGCGACGTCATCGCACTGAGCGGCACCACCGGCGCTTCTACGGGCTGCCACCTCCATTTTGAAGTCATGGTCAACGGCGACGTCGTCGACCCCCTGGGCTGGCTGTAGCCAATCCGATGGAAGTCTCTCGCATGCTTGTCACGCTCCGTGATCTGAATGTGACATTCGGCCAAAACTCATGTACCGTCTAACACGCACCAACTTTTAGACAGTTGGTGCACTCGGGTGGATTGCCTAGCTCTGCCACTGCCCGAGGTTCCGTTCGCAAAACATCGTCTGGCAGAGGCGGGGGACCCACTTTTGGTCATCTTCACCGATGGCCTTGGGGTTAAGTCGCACAACTTCCGGTAGGGAGAAGTGTGGCCGGATGACTCCCATCCGAATCCGACAGCTTACCTCGCGGGCATAGGGAGAGGCCTCTTAACGTGTCTTCACGCTCTACTGTTGCGCGCCATCGTGCCGCGGTCACCAAGACCAACTCGCTAGCCGTTATCGCCAAGACTGTCGGCAGCAACGCCGGTGGCGTAGGCCGTCAGGCAGCCGTTATCGCGGCTGCTTCCGGTCTGGTGCTCACTAGCGGTATCGCAGCAAACGCTGCAGAAACCAATGTCCCCCGCGAGTCCACTTCGACTTCCGCCCTGGAAGTCCAGTCGATCGCCCAAGCCAGCATTTCGGCTGACTCGTCTGTCGCAATCAAGTACGAGCGCCCGGTGGTTTCCACCGAAGCTGCTCCGGTTGTCGAAGCTCCGGTCGCCACGCAGGAAGCCGCTCCGGCTCCGGCTCCCCAAGCTGCAACGGGTGCCGCCACCGGCTCCGCAAAGCTTTCTGTGACTGCTGCTGTTTCCCCCGCCACGAAGGTTGCCAGCGGCAAGGGCGCAGCGATTGCTGCCGCAGCTTACGCTCAGCTTGGCGTTGCCCAGGACTGCACCGCCTTGGCTTCGAACTCCCTGGCCGCTGTTGGCATCAACTTCCACGGCTGGCCGGCAGACTACCTCTCCCTTGGCCGTACGGTCAGCGCCGCTGAAGCGCAGCCGGGAGACCTCGTCTACTACCAGAACGGTGGCATGGGCATGGCTCACATCGCCGTCTACGTCGGCAACGGCATGGCGGTCCACGGCGGCTGGAACGGTGGCACCACCGCCCTGTACAGCGTCAACGTCGGCTCCGGCCCGGTCTTCATCCGCGTTGGTGGCTAATTAGCTCCGGCTACACAGTCGCACTCGAACGTCCCCGCTGGTCCGCCGGCGGGGATGTTCCGCTTTAACCAGCATGCGCCAAGGTGTCCGGCACGTGAACTTTGCCCGACACCGCCCGCCCAAGCGCTCGTGGATTCGTTGATATGGCCTTCGGGTGTTTACTCTTAGCTTGTCGATCCACAGCCCGTACATGCAGAGGGCAGCCGGCCCTCGCGCCCCTGACGGGTGCGGCCGTGAAGAGGTACGTGCATGCGCACACTCGTTCTGAATGCTGGATATGAACCGCTGGCGGTAGTAACCTTCCGCCGGGCGCTGGTCCTTGTGCTCACCGGAAAAGCGAGCGTAGTGGCCGAAGGCGACGAGCCTGTCGTCGGGCCACAAGAGATTCTCGGACGTCCCTCCGTGATTCTGCTCAATCGCTACATCCGGCCAAGGTACAACACCATCACGGCGGTTACACGCCGCGGCGTCCTGCGCCGCGACGGTCACCGTTGCGCCTATTGCGGGAAAGCAGCGCACACCATTGACCACGTCCACCCCAAATCCAGGGGCGGCGCGGATTCCTGGGAAAACCTGGTGGCAGCGTGCTTGCGCTGCAACAACGCCAAGAGTGACCACACCCCGGCCGAGATGGGCTGGAAGTTGAGGTTCACTCCAGCGGCGCCCACCGGGACTATCTGGCAAATCAAGGAGCTTGAGAAACCTGCGCCCGCGTGGGATCCCTTCCTCCTGCCCGAATCGGCGGCCTGAACCGGAATTGAGCCTGCTTCCCCGGTAATCTGGGCAAGTGGACTTTGATGCAGTGGTTTTGGCGGGTGGCAAGTCCTCCCGCCTCGGCGGCGTGCCCAAAGCACAGTTGGGGTATGCCGGCGCCACGCTCCTTGAGCATGCCCTGGGGGCCGCGCGCGGTGCGGGACGCATCGTCGTCGTCGGCCCGGATCCCGGCACCTTGCCGGACGGCACATTGACCGCGCGGGAGGAACCGCCCTTCGCCGGACCCGCGGCCGCGATCGCTGCCGGGCTCCTCGCCCTGGGGCAGGACGCAGGTCAATTCAGGAAGCCCGCGCCTTGGGTCCTGGTTTTGGCTTGCGACATGCCCCTAGCCGCCTCCGCCGTTCCGGTCCTGCTCCGCGAAGTTGCAGGCCATCAGGATACTGACGGTGCCATGGCCGTATCTGCCGACGGCCGGCAGCAGCCGCTGCTCGGAATCTACCGTGTCTCTTCGCTGATGCGGGCAGTCGAGGCCGCGGCAGAAGTTGCCGGGTTGGCCAACCTCGCGGTCTTCCGCCTGCTTGCTAGTCTTGATCTGCTGGCCGTGCCTGTCCCCGCTGGGTCCACCGATGACGTGGATACCTGGGACGATGCCGCGGCGCTTGGAGTGGACGGCGGCCTGCCGTGACAACAGCTGTACCGGACAGTGGAGGCGGATCGTGAAGAGCCAGGAAGAAACACTCGAGGAATGGTGCAGGAGCCTGCTGCAGGCGTATGAACTGGACGGTGTCGAGATCGACATCAACGAGGTCCTGTCCCTGGCGGGCGTTGCAGCCCATTCAGTGGTCCGTCCGGCGGCGCCTCTGACCACCTTCATTGCAGGCTTTGCGGCCGGACGTGCCGCGGGTTCGGGACAAGCGACGGAAGCAGCGTCGATGGATGCCGCCATGGGCCTGGCACGCACGCTCGCGAACGACTACACAAACCCCGGAACCGGCGCCGGATGACGGAAGCCGCCGAGCATGTCCCGCACGCCGACCACTTGTGGGCGGAGGCGCGGCAACTTGCCTTCGATAGTGCCACGCCCATTCCCGCCGCACCGGTTGCCCTGAAGGACGCCATCGGCAGGACCCTGGCCTCGGATGTCCACGCCCTGCAGGACCTGCCGCACTACGCATCGTCGGCAATGGACGGCTGGGCGGTCAACGGCAGCGGCCCCTGGATCCTCGCCGAACCCGGCCATCGGCTGGCCCCTCATCAAGCCAGCCCGATCGCCACCGGCGGCCTGGTCCCGCCGGGAGCCAAGGCCGTGCTGCGGAGTGAGAACGGGATCCTGACCACGGACGAAGATGGCCTGCCGCTGCTCGCGCTCGGCGGGAACGCAAGGCCCGGCGAACCGCGCAACGGGCAACATATCCGCGCCGCGGCAGAGGAAGCCGCGGCGGGCGAGCTGCTGATCGCCTCGGGAGTCGTCCTTAACCCGGCCCATCTCGCCCTCGCCGCGCTGGCCGGACGTGATGAAGTCGACGTCCTGGGCAAACCCCTCGTGAAGATCCTCCTGACGGGCTCCGAAGTGGTGACCGCGGGTGTCCCGGCCCCCGGGCGCGTGCGCGATACCTTCGGACCCCAGCTTGGCGCCGTCGTCGAACTCCTGGGCGGGCTGCAAGGCGGGCAAACCAGGGTGGGCGACTCCTATGGCGAGTGGCTCTCGGCCCTTGAGGAAGGCGAGCTGTCGCCGGATGCGCCACCCGCCGACGTCGTCATCACCACCGGGGGAACTGGCCGTTCGGGAACCGACCACTTCCGCCGCGCCATTGCGGAGCTGGGCGGCCGCTTGCTCATTGATGGAATCGCGATGCGTCCGGGTCATCCCGGCGTGCTGGCCGAACTGCCGGACGGCCGGTTCGTGCTGGGTCTCCCGGGCAATCCACTCGCGGCCATGATGGTGCTCTTCACGATCGGCTCGCCGCTCCTCGCGGGGCTGGGCCACGGCACGCTGCCCGAGGTGGGCGAGGTGCCTTGCGGTGCCATGCTCGACGCCGACCCCGGGCGGACGCGCCTGCTTCCCTTCAGGTTCGTGTACGGCTTGGCCTCGCCTGCCCAGCACGCGGGGCCCGGAATGATGCGCGGCCTTGCCAATGCGGACGGCGTCATGGTGGTGCCGCCGCACGGCGTGCAGCTGGGAGAGGCAGTGCCCGCTTTTCCGTTGCCGTGGGGGCGGCCCCTTCCCCTGCCGAAGCTTCCGGAGGACAAGGCCAAGAAGGCTTCCGCCAAGCCGGCCCGTAAGGTTGCGTCCGGACCGGTGGACTGGAGCGCGCTGACAGGCTGAAAGCGGCACGTGCCGGATGACTGCGGGTGGATTAGAACGTGAGGCCTTGCAATGATGGGGACATGAACAGGCATGCTGAACCCGCCGGGCATCCGGAAGCTGCCGGGACGGTAGGGAAGTGACATGGGACGCGTGACCCAGCGCCGCAAGGTGCACAAATTCGTCCTGGACGGCTCCCCGCAGGCTCTGGAGCACCCGGTCCGCTACCGCGAGGACTTCCTGGCCGTCGAGGAACCGCTCGAGGTGCGCTTGGGGCACATGTCCTTCTCGGTAACCATGCGGACTCCCGGCGACGACTTCGACCTCGTGGCGGGCTTCCTGGTCTCCGAGGGCGTCATTTGGGACCCTGCCCAGCTCATTTCCCTGCGCTTCTGCGCAGGAGAGGACGAGAACGGCGTTCAGACGTTCAACGTGGTGGAGGCCCAGTTGCGTCCCGACGTCGTCCTTCCGGAGACCGGCCGCAACGTCTACACCTCCAGCTCGTGCGGGATCTGCGGAACGGACTCCATCGAGGCAGTGCGCAAGTCCTCACACTTCAGCCCCGAGGGGGACCCCCTGAGCGTCCCTGTGGAGGTTCTGGCTTCGCTGCCTGACCGTCTGCGCGAAGCCCAGGCAGTCTTCGACAAGACCGGGGGGGTGCATGCCGCGGGTCTCTTCCGGATCAGCGAGGACGACGGCGGCGAGCCGGAGCTGCTGTGCCTGCGCGAAGACGTCGGCCGGCACAATGCGGTGGACAAGGTGGTGGGCTGGGCGCTGCGCGAGGGACTGCTGCCCCTGCGGGGCACCATCCTGCAGGTCTCGGGGAGGGCCTCGTTTGAACTGGTGCAGAAGGCGGCGCTCGCGGGGATTCCCGTTTTGGCCGCCGTCAGCGCGCCCTCGAGCCTTGCCGCGCAACTTGCCCAGGAGTCGGGACTCACGCTGGTGGGGTTCAGCCGTGGGACGAGCCTGAACGTGTACGCGGGAAGCGAGCGGGTGGGGGTTCCGGCAAGCATTTAAGGATCCGGGGCATGGCCGCCAGTCACTTGGTAATTGTTCCAGAACAACGTAGATTTTATCCATCGAATGGAACCGCTTTTCCACCGCGCTAAAGGGGACCCGCATTGCACGACGACCGCCTGATCACTGAGCAGCGGCTCGACCGTTTTGTCCGGGAGCGGATTGCTCCCGCCATCTATGGCCGCGCGTTGCCCCTTGAACTGAGCAGCTGGGACGCCCCAGGAGAACCGGTTCCCGTTTCGGAAGCGCTCCGCCAGGTTTTCGAACCGCAGGAACAGGGTGCCGCCTGGGGCAAGGCTTGGAGCACCAAATGGCTTCGGCTTAGGGGTGAGGTCCCGGAGGGTTGGGGAGTGGCCGATGGCACCACCGTGGAAATCGTGGTCGATCTCGGGTTCAACAATGATGTCCCCGGATTCCAGTGCGAAGGCATTGCCTGGCGCGCGGACGGCACCATCATCAAGGCCATTTCGCCGCGCAACCAGCACGTCCCGCTGAAGCTCTTGGGTGGCGGCCTGTCCGTCGACTTCTACGTGGAGGCCGCGGCCAATCCGGACCTCAGCCAAGGGTGGACCTTCGCGGCGACCCCCCTGGGAGACAAGGCCACCTCCGGCGAAGAGCCCCGCTACCGGCTTGGACGCATAGCCATCGCCGAACTCAACGAGGTGGTCTGGGAGCTCCACCAGGACATTTGGACCCTTAGCGGGCTCATGCACGAACTGCCCTTCGAACTGCCGCGGCGGCATGAGATCCTCCGCGCTTTTGAGCGCATGCTGGACGTCATGGACCCGGACGACGTTGCCGGTACCGCAGCCGCCGGCCGGGAAGCACTCGCCGAGGTCCTGGCCCGGCCCGCCTATGCTTCAGCACATGAGCTGCTGGCCACAGGACACGCCCATATCGACTCGGCATGGCTGTGGCCTGTCCGTGAAACCATCCGAAAGTGCGCCCGCACCTTCTCCAATGTGGTCGCCCTCATGGATGAGAACCCGGATTTTGTCTTCTCGTGTTCCTCGGCGCAGCAATTGGCGTGGATTAAAGAGTTCTACCCTGAGTTGTTCGTCCGCATCCGGGAGAAGGTGAAGGCCGGGCAATTCGTGCCGGTGGGCGGCATGTGGGTCGAATCGGACACCAACATGCCCGGCGGCGAGGCGATGGCGCGCCAATTCGTGGAGGGCAAGAGCTTCTTCCTGGAGGAGTTCGGCGTCGACTGCCAGGAAGCCTGGCTCCCGGACTCCTTTGGATACTCCGGCGCCCTGCCGCAAATCGTCAAGTCCGCCGGCTCCCGCTGGTTCCTGACCCAGAAGATCTCATGGAACCAGGTCAACAAAATGCCGCACCACACTTTCAATTGGGAAGGCATCGACGGCACGCGGCTCTTCACCCACTTCCCGCCCGTGGATACCTACAACGCCGAGCTCCACGGCCGCGAGCTCGCCCATGCCCAGCGCAACTACCGTGAGCACGGCCGCGGCACCATTTCCCTGATTCCCTTCGGCTACGGCGACGGCGGCGGCGGACCCACGCGCGAAATGGTTGCCGCGGCACGCCGAACGGCCGACCTGGAGGGTTCGCCGAAGGTGCGCATGGGAACGGCGAAGGAATTTTTCACGAAGGCCGAGGCCGAGTATCCCAACCTCCCCGTTTGGGTGGGGGAGATGTACCTCGAGCTGCACCGGGGCACCTATACCAGCCAGGCCAACACCAAACAGGGCAACCGCCGTTCGGAGCATCTCCTCCGCGAAGCCGAACTTTGGTGCTCGACGGCGGCAGTGCGGACAGGAGGCGCCTTCGCCTACCCTGCGGCGGAACTGAAGCGCTTGTGGCGCCTGGTGCTGCTGCAGCAGTTCCACGACATCCTGCCGGGCAGCGCGATCGCTTGGGTCCATCAGGACGCCGAACGGAATTACGCGGCCATTGCCCGCGACCTGGAAGCGATTATCGCCAGCGCTGCAGCAGCCCTGCTGGGTGAAGGGGACACGACGTTCCTCTTGAATGGGGCCCCGCACGAGCGCAACGGAGTGCCTCCGTTCGCCGCTGCAGAAGTGGTCCACCCGGAGCATCCCGTCAAGGTGACCGAGCGCGCCGGCGGGTATGTTTTGGACAACGGCGTCATCCGGGCCGTGCTCGACGCGAACGGCCTGCTCACGTCGCTTGTGGACTATGCCAGCGGCCGCGAGGCGATCGCTCCTGGGCAGTTCGGCAACCACCTTGAGCTCCATCGGGACACTCCCAACGAGTGGGACGCGTGGGACATCGACGAGTTCTACCGGCGCAACGTTGTTTCGGTGGTCGAAGCGCGTTCGGTGACGCTTGAGAGCGCGGGGTGGGACGCCGTCGTCGTGGTGGAACGTACCGTTGGCTCTTCGACCATCACCCAGCGCATCTCGCTGGAAGCCGGCGCCGAGTCCCTCGGAATTTCCACTACCGTGGACTGGCAGGAGCGCGAGAAGCTTTTGAAGATCGGCTTCCCGCTGGATGTCCGTGCGGACCGGTCCGCCTCGGAGACCCAGTTCGGGCATGTCTTCCGGGCGACCCATACGAACACGTCCTGGGAAGCCGCCAAGTTCGAATTCTGCGCGCACCGCTGGATCCACGTGGCGGAGCCGGGATACGGCGTCGCCATCTCGAATGCGTCAAGCTACGGGCACGATGTCACGCGGGCCATCCGCGACGACGGCGGTACCACCACCAACGTCCGAGTGTCCCTGCTCCGGGCCCCGAAGTTCCCGGACCCCGAGGCGGACCGTGGCATGCATGTCCTGGACCTGAGCATCCGGCCCGGAGCCAGCATCGGCGACGCCGTGGAGGAGGGGTACCGGACCAACCTCAAGCCACGGCTCGTGGCGGGTGCAAAGGCCGTAGCGCCGCTCTTCACGGTGTTCAACCAAGCGCTGGTGGTCGAAGCCGTCAAGCTCGCCGAGGACGGCTCCGGAGACGTCATCGTGCGGCTCTACGAATCGCTGGGGGAACGCTCCACCGGTCTCATCACGGCCAACTTCGAATCCGCGCGGGTGCAATCGGTGGACCTGCTGGAGCGGCCCGTCGAGGCACCGGGCGTGACCCCTGGAGCCGGTGCCGCAGAGCTGGCCCTGCGCCCGTTCCAGTTGGTGACCTTGCGTTTCAGCCGCTAGACCTCGTGCTGCAGACGCTTGACGAATTGCTTGGTACGTTCCTCGCGCGGCTCGCGCAAGACCTCTGCGGCCGGTCCCCGCTCCACCACCACGCCGCCGTCCATGAAGATGACCTCGTTGGCAACCTGGCGGGCGAACGCGAGTTCATGCGTCACGATCACCATGGTCCACCCTTCGTCGGCAAGTTCCTTGATGACACCGAGCACGTCACCTACGAGTTCGGGGTCCAGGGCCGAGGTGGGCTCATCGAAGAGCAGCAGCTGGGGTTTGAGCGCCAAAGCGCGCACAATTCCCACGCGTTGTTGCTGGCCGCCTGACAGTTCGAACGGGTAGGCGTCCCGTTTGTCCGCGAGGCCCACCCGGGCCAGGAGCCGCTCAGCCTCTGCGACCACCTCAGCGCGGGGCCGTTTCTGGACCTGGACGGGCCCCTCGATGATGTTCTTGAGCACCGTCATGTGCGGGAACAGGTTGTAGTGCTGGAACACCATGGCGCTTCGATCCCGCAGGGCAGCGATCTCCCGCTTGCCCACGCCGCCCGCGAAATCGAGCGTCAGTCCCGCGCCGGAGCCCCTCACCGTTCCGGCGTCGGCGTCTCCGAAGGTGACCGTTCCGGCGTCGGGCACTTCCAAGCCGTTGAGCGAGCGCAGGACGGTTGTCTTGCCGGAACCGGAGGGCCCGATCAATGCGACCACCTGCCCGCGGCGGACGTCGAGGTCGATTCCGCGCAGCACCTTGTTGCTGCCGAAGGCTTTGGCGAGGTTGCGGGCGGAAAGTACCAGCCCGGAGTTCCCTTGGGAGGCGTTGCTGGTCTCAGTGGGCGACATAACGGTCCAATCTGCGCTCCAGGGCGGACTGGCCCGTGGAGAGGACAAGGCAAATGACCCAGTAAACCAACGCGGACTCGAGATACAGGATCATGAATTCCTGGCTGAACGCGGCGATCTGCTGGGCATTGCGGAAGAGCTCGGTGACCAGGATGAGCGAAGCCAACGAGGTGTCCTTCACGAGGGAAATGAAGGTGTTGGAGAGTGGCGGCACCGAGACCCTGGCCGCTTGCGGGAGGATGATCCGCACGAGCGTCTGCGGGCCCGACATGCCGATGGTGTGCCCGGCCTCCCACTGGCCCTTGGGTACCGACAGGATCGCCGCGCGGATGACCTCGGCCGCGTATCCGCCAACATTGAGCGAAAACGCGATGATGGCGCTCGGCCACGGCTCGAGCTTCACGCCGACGCTCGGGAGGCCATAGAAGATCACGAACAACTGCACCAGCAGGGGAGTCCCCCGGATCACGGAGACGTAGAAGCGCGCGGCGCCGGAGAGCAAGGGGTTGGGGCTCAAACGCAGGAGGGCAACGAGCAGCGCCAGGGCCAGGCCAATGGCGAACGAGGCCAGCGTCAACGGGATGGTTCCCGTGACGGCGCCCCCGATGATCGGCCCGAAGGAACTCCAGACGAGGTCCCAGTTGAAGGTCATCTGTTTGGCCGCCGGCTACTTGGTGACGTCTGCGCTGAAGTACTTCTGGGAGATCTTGGCGAGGGTACCGTCGGCACGAAGGTCCGTGAGCGCTTTGTCGACGGCGTTCTTGAGCTCGGTGGATCCCTTGCGGAAGACCATGGCGCTTTGCGTCTTGTCGGTGGTCTCGGCGGCGATCTTCAAGCCGGAGTCCGGAGTGCTCTTGGCATAGTCGAGGTAGGTCAGCTTGTCGTTGACGGTTGCGTCGACGCGGCCCTGGCGGACCAGCGCGGCGGCTTGCGCCCAGCCTTCGACGGACTGGACGTTGGCGCCCGCGTCGACTGCCATCTTGTAGAAGTTGCTGGTCAGCGACTGGGCGGTGGTCTTGCCTTTGAGATCGGCGAAGCTGTGGATGGAGTTGTTGTCCGACTTGGTCACAACGACGCCGTTGGAGATGGTGTACGGGGCCGAGAAGTCGTACTTGGCAGTGCGCTCAGGGTTGATGGAGATCTGGTTGGCAATGGCGTCGAAGCGCTTGGAGTCAAGCCCGGCGAAAATGCCATCGAACTGGGTCTCCTGGAAGGTCGCCTTCACGCCGAGCTTCGCGGCCACGGCTTGGGCGATTTCGACGTCGAAGCCCGTGAGGGGGCCGGCCCCGTTGTCGTGGAAGCTGAACGGCCGGTACGTGCCCTCGGTAGCGATGACGATCTCGCCTTTGGACTTGATGGCGGAGAGCGATGTGTCTCCACCCGACGTCGACGACGGCGAGGAGCCGCCTCCGCAAGCGGTCAATGCCAGCGCGAGGGCGGCGAGAGTTGCGGACAGGGCTGTTCGGCGGGAAGGCAGGATCTTCATGAAAGCCATCTTAGTCACGGGACCGGACCCGGTTGGCGCCGGTGTACACGGGAGGACGCTTAAAAAGGCTGAGTGGGGGCGGTCCCCAACAGCCCGCCACCACTCATCCCCCCAAAGTGCTTCCGCACGCGCCACGAACCTTGGAAACCCGTTCATTGATTCAAAGGTTAGGCTGCGTTGCCTTCACACATTCATAATTATGCCACCATATAATGGTTTTATGAAAGAGGTTACGCGGTCTGTTTCTTAAGTTACCGTGCGACCTTCCGGCTGGCAACGGCCTTGGAGAGCCAAATGCCCCCGAAGCCGAGCGCAGTGGCCAGGGCGGCTGAGTAATTGATGACCGGACGCAGCCATTCGGCCGAGTCCGGGATGAGGGGAAAGAGCTGCGAAACGGTCATCAAGCCGAGGCCCAGGAGCAGCGTTGCGGAGGCGGCCCGGAGCAGGCCGGGTCCTGTCCCTCGAACGGAACTCCAGATGCCCGGAATGAGGCACACGGCAACGTAGCCCGGGTAGAGCCTGCCCAAGGCCGCATAGAGTTCAAGGGCCGGGCCAGCGTCGAGGTCACTTAGGCCAACGGAGGAGCCCCGGGTGTCCATCGAGAAGAAGAAAACGGCCGTGAGTACGGCCGTTGCTACCAAAACCGCCAAGCCGATCGGTCCGCGGATGGCACGTTCTCCGATGGCTGAGCCAAAGGCCCGGGCCACCTTGATGCCCATGAGCAGGAACGTTCCGTAGAGCATGAACCGGAGCAAGAGGTTGGCGAGGTTGAAGTTTCCCAGCCACCCGTCGATCAGCATGTAGGGACCCTCGATGCTGAGGAGGATGTCGAGCGAAATCAGCGCGAACAAGACAAATACCATCCGGTTCTCGCCCCGTACGGCGCTGGGAATGCGAATGGCCGTCAAAATAACGCAAACGGAGAGCGTGGCCCACGCCAAGACGGTGGTCATCCCAGGTTCTCCCAGATTCTGTTGCTGTGGTCGAGCTCATGCTCATGGCGGCGGAGGGCCTTGCCCATGGCCTGCAGCCGTTCCCCGGCCACCAGGGCCAGTTCGCCTTCCGTCATCCTGTCCAAGGCATCCCGCCGCGCCCCGGGGGGCCATCCGGCTTCGGCCTCTGTGACCAGTCCGCTGGCCACAAGACCTCCAGCCGGTCCTACGCCGGCCGCTTGGGACGTTGCCAAGGCCAGTTCCGGAGGCAGCCGGTTGGCGGTCAAGTGCGCGGAGAAGTTTTGCGGTGCGATCCCGGTAGCGATGCTCACCCGGTGGCGCAGCCCGCCGTCGTCGATAGCGTCCACCCAGTTCCTGACCGAACTCGCGTGCGGAGTCTCCGCCAAGACCAGGGCCGGGGCGCCCTCCCGAGGGTCCGACCGTTCAATGATGGCACGCAGCAGATCCGTGGTGGATATCTGGCTGACGAGTTCCGCATCAGTGGGGGGAACCTGGGTGCCGCGAAGCGCCGCGTAGGCCTCGAATTGGGCCAATGCATCGAAGGGATTCATATCGAAGGCCCGGCTGATGCTCACGAGCGAACTCTCGGCGACCTTGCCGCGGACCAATTGTTGGGCCAAGGTGGTGCGTTTCACTCCCGAAAAGCGGCACACATCGGCGGTGCTGGTGTTCGGGGCGATCCCGTGCAGCCAGCGTTGGAACGCCTTGGAAGGGAGGGACATGTACCACTTTCTGATAGACGGTTTCCCGCAGGATGCCTCTGGACCATGCATTCAGCCAGGTCCGCGAAGTCGATTTTACGATGCAGGCACATTGAATTATGCTTGATTCTCGAACCCGCTGGTCCGCACACCCCCCAAGTCCGGACCAGCGGGTTCTTCCATGCCCCGGCCTTTCCGCTCACGGGCGGAAGCAGTGAGAGGATAGACCAATGACTGCAACGCTTGTCGCCAAAGAGCTTTCCGGCGGCCACGGTCACCGCACCTTGTTCTCGAAGCTCTCCCTCACTGTCGCGCCGGGAGACGTCGTGGGTGTCGTCGGCGCAAACGGCGCCGGGAAGTCCACTCTTTTGCGTATCCTCGCGGGAGCTGACCGCCCCCAGGCCGGTACGGTAAGCCTTGCTCCGAGCGACGCTTTTGTCGGTTGGCTGCCCCAGGAACACGAACGCACCCCCGGCGAAACCGTTGGCGCGTACATTGCCCGCCGCACTGGTTGCGCCCAGGCAACGGCGGAGATGGAGGCCGGCGCCGAGGGCCTCGCCGCCGGGACCAAGGACGCCGACGACGCGTACGCCTTGGCTTTTGACCGCTGGATGGCATCAGGCGCCGCGGACCTTGAGGACCGGATCCCGGCGGTGCTGGCGGAACTTGGGCTGGAAGCGGGTCCGGATGCGCTCATGACGGGCCTGTCCGGCGGTCAGGCCGCCCGCGTCGCCTTGGCCGCGCTCCTCCTGAGCCGCTTCGACGTCGTCCTCCTGGACGAACCCACCAATGACCTGGACCTCGACGGGCTCGCCCGTCTCGAAGCGTTCGTCCAACGCCTTCGCGGTGGCGCCGTCTTGGTTTCGCACGACCGGGAGTTCCTGGCGCGCTGCATCACCAAGGTGCTTGAACTGGATCTGGCGCAGAACAGCGTGGCAGTCTACGACGGCGGTTACGATTCCTTCCTCGAAGAGCGCGCTGTGGCAAAGCGGCATGCCCGCGAACGCTACGAGGAGTTCGCCAATACGAAGGCTGATCTGGTGTCCCGTGCCCGGACGCAGCGCGAATGGAGCTCCCAAGGCGTCCGCAACGCCATGAAGAAGAGTCCTGACAGCGACAAGATCCGCAGGGCGGCGAGCGTCGAGTCCTCGGAGAAACAGGCCCAAAAGGTCCGCCAGATGGAATCCCGCATTGCCCGGCTTGAGGAGGTGGAGGAGCCCCGCAAGGAATGGCAGCTGCGGTTCAGCATCGGCCAGGCTCCCCGTTCCAGCTCCGTCGTCGCAACCCTGCGCGACGTCGTGGCCCGCCAAGGAGACTTCACGCTGGGACCCGTCAACCTCCAGCTCAACGCCGGCGAACGCATTGGCATCACGGGACCCAACGGCGCGGGAAAATCCACCCTCCTGCGGTTGCTGCTGGGGATTCAAGAGCCCGACGCCGGAGACGCCTCTATGGGTGTGTCCGTGGCCATCGGTGAGATCGACCAGGCCCGCGGACTGCTGGCTGGTCACCTCACCTTGGCAGACGCCGTCGAATCCGTCCTGGTCGACTGGAACTCGGCGGATGTCCGCACCCTGCTGGCCAAGTTCGGCCTTAAGGCGGACCACACCTCGCGGACCGTGGACTCGCTGTCCCCGGGCGAGCGGACGCGCGCGGCGCTCGCGCTGCTGCAGGCCCGCGGCGTGAACCTGCTGGTGCTCGACGAACCCACCAACCACCTCGACTTGCCGGCCATCGAGCAGCTTGAGGAAGCCCTCGAAAGCTACGACGGCGCGCTGCTGCTCGTCACGCACGATCGCCGCTTGCTTGAAAACGTCCGGCTCGATGCCCGTTGGCACCTCGACAACGGCGCCGTGACCGAACTGCACCACACCACCGGATTAGGAAACAAAAAGCCATGAGCATGGATGGCGTCGCCTGGCGTTCGCTCTACAACATCTCCCGGGTAAAGAGCGGCTCGCAGCCGTTCTCCAAGGAAACCATCAAACGCGTGCTGGCGTTCGCCAGGCCCCATCGCAACAAGCTGATCGCCTTCGTGCTTGCCTCCATCGCCGGTGCGTTCCTTGCGGTCGCCACTCCGGTGCTGGCAGGCCGAGTGGTCGACGCGATCATCGCCCGCACCAGCGCGGACGTGGTGATCGGCCTCGCGGGGCTCATCGCCGTGGTGGCCGTCGCGGATGCCGGGCTCGGCTTGCTCACGCGCTGGTTGTCCTCGGTGATCGGAGAAGGCGTGATCGTGGACCTGCGGACGCGGGTTTTCGACCATGTGCAACGGATGCCCATCGCGTTCTTCACGCGGACCCGCACGGGAGCCCTCGTCAGCCGGCTCAACAACGACGTGATCGGCGCCCAGTCGGCGTTCGCTGGCACGCTCTCCGGAGTGGTCAGCAACGTGGTCTCGTTGGCCTTGACGCTGATCGTCATGCTCCACACCTCCTGGCTGGTCACCGTGCTCGCCATGGTCTTGTTGCCGATCTTCCTCATTCCCGCCCGGCGGATGGGCTCCAAGCTCGCGGACCTCCGGCGGGAAGCCGCCGAGCACAACGCTGCGATGGGAACGCAAATGACCGAGCGCTTCTCCGCGCCGGGCGCCACGCTCGTAAAACTGTTCGGCCGCCCGGACGAGGAATCCGCCGAGTTCGCCCTGCGGGCCGGCCGGGTGCGTGACATTGGCGTCCGTACGGCCATGCTGCAGTTCACCTTCATCACTGCGCTGACCCTGGTTTCGGCCCTCGCCCTCGCTCTGGTCTACGGCCTGGGCGGTTGGCTCGCGCTTGGCGGCCAGCTCGCAGCGGGCGACGTCGTGGTGCTGGCCCTGCTCCTCACCCGCCTTTATGCGCCGCTCACGGCGCTTTCCAGCGCGCGGGTGGAAGTGATGAGCGCCCTGGTCAGCTTCGAGAGGGTCTTCGAGATCCTGGACCTTGAGCCGCTCATCCAGGAAAAGCCGGGCGCTGTGGCCGTGCCTCCGGGACCCGTTGCGGTGGAGTTCGACGACGTCCGGTTCGCCTACCCTTCTGCTGACAAGGTGTCCCTCGCGTCGCTGGAGGAAGTGTCCACCCTCGATACCCGCGGCGGCGAGGAAGTCCTGCATGGAATCAGTTTCCGGGTAGAGCCCGGGCAGACCGTGGCGTTGGTTGGTTCCTCAGGTGCCGGCAAGTCCACTGTGGCGCAACTGTTGTCCCGCTTGTACGACGTCGATTCCGGCGCCGTCCGCTTGGGCGGCTTCGGGCCCGGGACCGGGATGGACGTTCGCGACGTCACGTTCGATTCCCTCCGGGACACCTTGGGAATGGTCACCCAGGACGGCCACCTGTTCCACGAAAGCATTGCTTCCAACCTCCGGCTTGCCCGGCCGGGCGCGAGCGACGAGGAAATGTGGGATGTACTGCGGCGGGCCAGGCTCGAAGACATGGTGCGGTCCCTGCCCGACGGTTTGGAGACTGTGGTGGGGGAGCGCGGCTACCGGCTCTCGGGTGGTGAGCGTCAACGGCTAACCATAGCCCGGCTCCTTATCAAGCAGCCGAAAGTTGTCATCCTCGATGAAGCCACGGCGGCCTTGGACTCCACTAACGAAGCCGCCGTGCAGGCAGCCCTGGGCGAAGCGCTCGAGGGGCGCACCGCCGTCGTGATTGCCCACCGCCTGTCCACTATCCGCGCCGCTGACGCGATCCTGGTGGTCGAGGACGGCTACATCGTGGAGCGCGGAACCCATGCCGAGCTGCTCGCCGCGGGCGGCCGCTACGCGGAGCTGTACAACACGCAGTTCGCGGAGGCGACGGCGGTGGCCCGGGAAGCTGTTCCGGAGCTGTAAGGCGCAGCCACTCCGCCAAGCGGCCGGGGTCTCAGCTCCGGATGATGTGACGGACTTCCGGCGCAACTTCCAGGCGATTCCGCCCGGCCGCCTTGGCCGAGTACAAAGCCAAGTCAGCCTCTTTCAGGAGCCGTTCGCTGCTGACCCGATGGTCGGGGACAAAGGCCGAGAGACCTGCGCTCAAAGTCAGGGTGCCCGAGGGGTTTCCGGAATGGGCAATACCCAGGTTCCGCACGGCCTCCAGCGCGCGTTCCAGGCTTGTTTCGGCGCCCGCCACCGACTGGCCGGGCAGCAGGAGGAGAAATTCCTCCCCGCCGAAGCGGTAGATTCCATCGCTCTCGCGCCCTTGTTCGGCAAGGGTGGCCGCAACCGACTGCAAGGCGAGGTCACCGGCCTGGTGGCCGTAAAAATCGTTGTACCTCTTGAAATTGTCGACGTCGCAGATCGCCAGGCTGTAGTCCGTTCCGTAGCGGGCGGATCTCTTGTGCAGCTGCTCCAGATCCTCCGAGAGCTTGAGCCGGTTGTGGAGCTTTGTCAGGGGATCGGTGCGCGCTTGCTCCGCCAGCGCGGCACGGTAGCGTGCAAGATCCGCATGCAGCGATGTCACCCTTTGTGCCACCAGCAGCCGGGTATGCAGGGCGAACGGGTCAAGCGGCTTGGCCACGTAGTCATCCGCGCCGGCCTCCATGCCCGCGACGACGTCTTCACGCGAGTCCTTTGAGGTGACAAGGACAAGGTAGGTGTAGGAATCCTCTTCCGCACTGCGGATGGCGCGGCAGAGTTCCAGTCCATTGAGCCCGGGCATCATCAGGTCGGTCACCACAACTTGCGGGCGGTGGTGCCTGTACAACTCCCAGGCGGAGCTGCCGTCCGCGGCCACGATGCATTCGTGGCCGGATTGCTCAACTGCCGCCTCCGCCACGAGGCGCGAGCCGAAGTCGTCGTCCGCCACCAGGACCTTCACGAGGCCACCGACACGGCCTGGTCCAGCGCTTCGTCAACGAGTCCCAGTTCGGCTTCGAGGCCGCCCAGGAGCGCGGGATCGACGGGTCCGCCGCTGGATGAGCTGTGCTCCAATTCCTCACACATCCGTGCCGCGCGGGCGGCGCCGATGTTGGCTGCGGCGCCCTTTAGTTTGTGGGCCACCTGCCGGAAAGCGTCCTCGTTTCCGTTGTCCAGGGCGTGGCGGAGTGCCTCCAGGCTCGGACCGATGTCTTCCCTGAAGGCCTGGGCGGCGGCGGGCAGCAACCCGAGCCCGTCTGCCGGACCGAGGCTACGCAAGGTTTCCAGTCTCTCGGGGTCGAGGACGGGTCCGCCGTCTTCCTTTGAAGCTTCCGGTATCCACCGGGCGAGAACCTGCTTCAATTTGTCCACGTCCACCGGTTTGGTCAAATAGTCGTCCATGCCGGCCGCAATGCAGCGCTCACGATCCTCGTCGAGTGCGCCCGCGGTCATGGCGATGACGGGCAGCCGCCTGTGTCCGTTCTGCCTTGCACGGATGGCTTTTGTGGCCTCGAATCCGTCCATGACAGGCATATGGCAGTCCATCAGGACGGCGGCATAGTCGGTGGCCGCGGTGGCGGCAACCGCTTCGCTGCCGTCAGCCACGACGTCGGCCTCGTACCCGAGCTTCGCAACCATGCTGCGGGCCACGAGCTGGTTGACCTCGTTGTCCTCGACCACCAGGATCAGGGCGCGCGACCGCTGGGTGGTGCTGACCGGGGCTGCTTGGGGAACCGGAGGAGCCGCGATCGGGTGGGCCGCCACAAGACGCATGAGGCGGTCGTAGAACTCGGAACTGCGGACCGGCTTCGTCAGCCATTCCTGGACTCCCGCGGCCACGAGTTCGGCTTTGTCCACATTCATGGTGGATGTCAGCATGATGATCCGCGTGGCTGCAAGCGCGGGGTCGGTGCTCAGCTTGTGTGCCAGTTCCAAGCCATTCATGTCGGGCATGCACATGTCCAGCACCGCAATGTCGAAGGGACGTCCGGCCGCAGCTTCCTCGCGGCAGCGGTCCAAGCCCTGCCGGGCATCTCCGACAGCCTCCGGACGCATCCGCCAGCCCGCCAACTGCGTTTGGAGGACCAGGCGGTTGGTTGAGTTGTCGTCCACAACCAGGACCCGGAGTCCAGTGAGCTGGTCGGGCGAGATCGACGGCGGAGTTGCAGCCTCTTCGCTCACGGCCAGGGGAAGGGTGGCCCAGAAAGTACTCCCGTTGCCCAAGGAGCTGTCCACGCCGATCTCGCCGCCCATCACCTCGGTGAGCCTCCGGGAAATCGCCAGGCCGAGGCCGGTCCCGCCGTATCGCCGCGTGGTGGAAGCATCCGCCTGCGAGAACGATTCAAAGAGCCTGTGATGGTCTGCCGCGTCGATCCCGATCCCGGTATCACGGACTTCGAAGCGCACACGAACGTTCTCCGACTCCTGCTCCACGAGCTTCACACTGATGACAACTTCCCCTGAAGGAGTGAACTTTATGGCGTTTGATGCCAGATTGAGCAGGATCTGCCTGATGCGCCCGGCATCGCCCACCAGCATCGCCGGAACCTCCGGGCGGCAGTAGGCAATCAGCTCCAGGCCATTGGCCTGTGCGGCCTCAGCGATGAGGACGGCGAGTTCTTCCACCAAGGTGCGTGGATTGAACGGCGCAGAGTCCAGGTCCACCTTGCCGGCTTCGAGCTTCGAGAAGTCCAGAATGTCGTTGATGAGGGACAACAGGGCTTCACCCGCGCCCTTGACGCCTTCGGCATATTGGCGCTGGGTTTCGTCCAAGGGGGTGTCCAGCAACAAGCCGGTCAGCCCGATCACTCCGTTCATCGGCGTGCGGATCTCATGGCTCATCGTCGCGAGGAACTCCGACTTCAAGCGGCTGGCTTCCTCGGCGGCTTCGCGGGCGGCCACCAACTCGGCCTGGGCTTTCCGGCGTTCCGTGATGTCCTGGGCGATTGAGGCGACTCCGTGGATGCCGCCGGAGCCACGGATCGGGGACATCGTCAGGGAGACAGGAACGATCGAGCCGTCCACGCGGACCCGTGCTGTTTCGTAGCTGTGGGTTTCTCCGCCGGCGCGGAGGGCTGCCATGAGCCTTCGTTCCTCGTCCTGCAGTTCAGCAGGAATGATGAAAGAAACGTTCCTGCCGATCGCTTCAGCTGCGCTGTACCCGTAGATCCGTTCGGCTCCGGGGTTCCAGCTGGTGATGACACCGTCCAGGGTCTTGCCGACGACGGCATCCGCCGAGGAGTTGACGATCGCGCCCAGGCCTTCCAGCTCCGCTGTACGCTCGGCGACTTTCGATTCGAGGTCCCTGGTGAGGTTGATGTTCTCGACGATCATGAGGATCTGGCGCGTGATGGCCAGGACCAGCGCCGTGATGCCAACGGCTTGGAGGAAGGGGTCGCCGGGACGCCCGTTGCGGATGGGCGCCACGATCATCGCACCCAGGAGAGGAACAAAGGGGAGCAGTTCCAAGGCCAAAGTGTAGAGGCGCCGTTCCGTGCGTGGACGCGGGGAATAAGGAATCAGAGGCGCCAGCGCGATAAGCAGGAAGGCCGTGATCCAGCCTGCGGCCAGCGGAGTTCCGGTGAGCCCTGTGACGCCGCCGGACGTCAAGTCCACATACGTACTGTCAGTGATCGCCAGGACGAGGAGGCCACCGCCCAGGCAGACCCACCTGAGGCGCTCCCCGGGGGCCCTCCGCATGGTGAGCATGAGGACGATGGAGACAATGACGATGTCGGCAACCGGATAGGCGACGCTCGTGAGATGGACGAGGACGTCCTGCCCTTCGGTCTTGTAGATGGAGCCGAGGACGGTGGCCCAGCTCATGAAGAGCACCGCTGACGCAATCACTGCCGAATCCAAGAGCGTGCGCACGAAAGCTACCGAGGAGGCACGGGGCCGCGGGAACAAGTACAGGGCTATGGCCGCCGGGATCGCGTAGCCGACAAAAGCGGCGTCGGCTATGGAGGGGTAGGGATAGACATGGTTGAGCGTCAAGCCAAAAAAGGTCCAGATCGTTTGACCAATGCTCCAAATCAGCGTGGCCAGGCCCATGACCCGCCAGGCACGGGCGCTTTCGTCTTTGCGCCGCGCGGCCCGGGCACAACTGGCTGTGGCGAGCAGGGCGGCCGCCAGGATGGTGAGGTCCCCGGCGGTCTGGGCCCCGGACGATCCTTGGTTCAAGCCCAGGAAAACCGTCAGGACGACGACGGCGGCGACGGCGCCGACGACGGCGATGGCGGCCACCGGCCGGAGCAACGTAAATGTTCGCATTCCGTACCCGCTCATGATGCCTCGCGGGTTGCGACGACGGGGACGCCAGGCGGGAAGCCGGGCACTACGCCGTCGGGAGTGTGGAACAGCCACAGCGCAAGTTGGCGATAGGCACCCCAGTCTCCGTCGCGAACCCTCAGCGAGGCGGTCTGCTCGGACTTCGCGCTCGTCCAGACCCGGACGATGTCGAGGGGGATTGGTTCGGATTTGGGGAGTGCCAAGAGGACCTTTCCTGATTCGGGTAGTGCGTCGGCGTTCATTCGGACGGCGGCGCCCCCCATGGACACGTCCACCAATTGCCCGGGAGTGCCGGCAACCGTGACGGGCACGGAGAGAGGGACCCGGTGGGCGCTCCTGCGCGACGTAGCGAATTCCGCGGCCCGGATCCGCAGCGTTCCCAGCACGAGGACAATTCCGGCCAGCACCAGCCAGACTCCGGCGGCGATCGTGGAACCGGGGCTTGTCCGCCAAGGCACCCATCCGAGTACTCCCGCCGTCGCATAGAGGATGATCCCGGCCACGATGGCGATCAGCACGAGGAGGATCCTAGGCGCCCTGCCGCGGAGCCTGAGCTCTGCCGCACCCTTGGGAGTCACTTGGAATTCGAGGGACTGCCGGGAAACGAGCCACCAAAGGCATGCCATCCCGACGGGCACCCGGAAGATCCGCAGGGCGAACGCCGTCGGCCAATGGATCTGGTGGCGCATGAGCCGCTTGGCGCCCCACAAACGGACCCAGAACATCGCAGCGAAGGCAAGGGTGAACTCCACCGGTCCCGCCGTGGAGGTCTGCGCGCCTGAGATCATGACCCCCATCGGGATAATGAACGCGATCAAGGTGGCAATGCCCTCCAGCCACCATAAGGTTCCGTTGATGTATTCGTGGAAGTTCCGCCAGGTCATCCAGCTCTTGGCGGCCCAGAGCCGCTCGTAGGTCAGGATCTGCATGGCGCCCATGCCCCAACGGCGGCGCTGCAACAGGTACTGGTCCGCGGTTGCGGGGGCGAGGCCTACAGCCAGGGTCTGGTGGTGGTACACGGTCTACCACCCGAGGCGGATGAGCTTGAGGGTGGTGTGCATGTCCTCGGTGATCGTCTCCGTGGCCACTCCACCCACTTGGCGCAGGGCCTTGACCCGGAGCAGCGAGGTTGAGCCGCACCAGAACGGTCCTGCGCCGGGAACATTGCGGGATGGCATCAGGACGTTGAAGAACAGGCCCTGTTCACCGGAGATCCCGTCGTCATCGAAGGCGCCCGAGTTGTAGAACGCCTGCGGGCCTTGGACGAGCGCGATGTCCTCGTCGGCGAACCAACCCAGCGTGGCCGTCAGGAACGTGGGCAGTGGCACGTGATCGCAGTCCAGCACGGCAATGATGTCTATTGCGTCCTTGCCCGCCGCTTCCTCGGCGGCCATGAGCTCCAGCGCATGGTTCATGTTGCCGGCTTTGGCATGGTCATGTTTGGCCCTGGTAACGACTCGCGCGGCGAACGAAGCGCACATCTCGGCGACCCATGGCCGGTTGCCGTCGTCCAGTACCCATGTTTCGTGGCTCGGCTTCAGTGCGCAGGCCGCAGCAATGGTGGGGGCAAGGACCTCGACGGGTTCGTTGTAGGTGGGGATCAGCACGGCCACCTTCATGCCCTGCGGAGGTTCCGTCACCGGCTCCGGTGCGCGGCAATCGATGTTCCACAGGGTGATGGACTTCAGGACGAGCCCCAGGAGCGGAAGGGCTTCGAACGTCACCAGCGTCCACGCGATGGCACGGTCACCGCCTGCGGGCGGCATGGTGAAGGAGATTCGCCAAATGAGGTAGGCCACCAACGCCACGATCGCGGCGAGCCCGCCGATCCTGGCCATCCAGCGGGACCGGGGGGCCTCGGGAGCGGGCGAACCCAATTGCGCCGCCCAGCCGGACATTCCCGCCGTCGAGAAGGCCTTGACCTCCAAGGGGGTGTCACGGAACTGCGGCTGTTCGGGGCCGAGTCGGGCAACGGCCTGAGCCTCGGCCGGTGCGCCGGCAAGCCGGCGCTGAACATTAGATTGCATGCGATCCCCCAGCTGGACCTGACAATGCAGCCTGTATCAAGTTAAAACAAACTGTTCGACCACTATAGCCAGTTCACACCGGATTTTCATGGCGGTCGAAGAAGTTTAGGGCCAGTTCACGCGGGCATTCTTCCCGATGCCGGAGGTCCCACGGTTGCGGCGAGGAGGGGCAGCACATGGTCGGTCAGGAGCGGCGCCAAGTCGTCCGGGAGATCACCGCCAATGTCCAACCACCGGATCTCCGCTATCTCGGCGGACGGATGCGCCGTCCACGTGCCGGGCGCCGTGAAAACCGTGGCTTCGATGTCCGTGGCGGCCTCGTTTGCCGCAGCGGCAAGCCAGGTCCCCAAGGGCAACAGTTCCGTGGCTGGAAGCTCGATACCGACCTCCTCGGCCAGCTCGCGGGCTGCCGTCTCCGCCGCGGTTTCACCTGGCTCGGGCTTGCCTCCCGGATGCATGAACTTGTCCGTGCCCCGCTTGCGCACCGTCAGCAGCCTTCCGGCGTCGTCGTACACGCACACCGCGCTGACGATTATCAGGTCCTTGGGCCGGTTGTCGCGGGTCATTGCTCTCTCCTTAGCCGGGATTCGAGCAGCAAGTCCTTGGCCGGTCCGTGGACGTCCCAGGTGTAGCTGAAGGCATCGGGGCCGCCCCAGAGGTATGTGACTTTGTAGTCATCGGGATCGCACCAGTGGGTGTCCTCGTTGGCGTGCTCGCGGAAGCTCATGCGGTGGAACGGCTTTCCATCGGGGAAGCGGACATCCATGGCGGCGGGAGAGCCGGAGGGTCGGAGGAGGTATTCGCGGAAAGCCGGGCCGGTGTGGGTGGGCCACGTCATGGTTCCGTCTTCGCGGAGGAGGAGACCGCCGTCGGGGGTTTCCGAATAGCGCACGACGCCGGTAAAGGTACCGCGGGCGTCCCCCGCCCGGTCCCACAGGGACCGTTCCACAGTCCAGCTGCCCAGCAGGTAGGCCCGCAGGTCGTGCGTCGGAGGGGGTTCGCGCAACTGGTCTTTCAAGTGCCCTCGATTGGAATCGAACCAACGACACCGGCTTTAGGAGAGCCGTGCTCTATCCACTGAGCTACGAGGGCCTGTGCGCATGCTGGAAGCTCCGGGAAGCCGCCCGCCGGGCACGCATATAAGCATACAAGCTGCCGGAGCGGCCCTCGAACACCGGCTCCGGCAACATGGGACTGCCCGGCGGCGCCGGCGGCACGGCAGATGCACGCTGGCGCTAGGCTGGCCCGCATGAGTGAGCATATGACCGTGGCCGCCGCCCACGGCGACCATCTCCGGGACCTGGGTACCATCCGCTCGAACATCGGCGGCTGGGCCCAGTTGAGCGTGGTGCAGTATTTCGTGGCCGAAGCGGCGGTGATTGAAGCCTGGCGGGGCCCCGCGCCCTATGACCGCCGGACCGGGTTCATCAGTGATCTTGGCGCGCTCAAATGCGGAACCTACGATCACCGCGACGTCTGTTCGCCCCTGCATCTGCTCATGAATGCCTCCTTCGTAGTGCAGGGCCTGGGGATGCTCTTCGGGGCGCTCCTGCTGAGCTCGGCGCTCTTGTGCATCGCGGCCCGTCCCGGCGTGCGCACCGTGCCGGGTGCCGCCTACCGCAAGGCATGGCCCGCCGCCGTCGCGGTCCGGTTCCTGGCTGGTATCTCCGGGCTCGGGACTGTGGTTGTTGGATTCGTGCCGGAAGACCTTGGCTCTCCCTTCCATCTTGCCGGTGCCCTCATGTTCTTTGTCGGTGGAGCGTTCGCGCTGGTGCTCCTCGGGATACTCTGGCTGCCGCACACCGTAATGAGCTGGTTCATCCTGGCGTGTGGGACGCTGACGCTGGGTGCCCTGGTGGTCGGCGGCCTGACACACATGCATGTCCCCGAACCGGGAACCCTGGAGCGGCTGATGGCTTACCCGGTCACGATCGGATTCGCCGCTGCGGGGCTAGTGGTGGCGCAACGGGTCCGGGAAGTACGGCGAACGGCGGCGCGGCTTGCAAGGCGCTGAGTTTTTCGCGGATAGCATCGTGTCGGTGTGTGTGCAAAGTTTGCATTATCATGAGTGCACTCACCGGAATGGCGCCGGGCTGAGGGTTCCACGCAGTCTTGGCGCAGATCAAATGGACCGACACGGCAGAACCTAGGACCCATGACTCATCAGCTTGTTCAGCGTCAGGCCACGCAGCGATGAGCGCCCAGACACTGCCCGCCCGGGATTCCATGCATCCGGAAGAATCGATGGCTGCCCCGTTGGAAGACGCGGCTACCGGTGCTGGCCAGATCACCGTTGAATTGGCGGAGGACGGGATCGTCGAGGTCACCCTTCCGCCGAACACCGCGGTCCGCTCGCCGGAGGCCCAGGCAGCCGCGGCGGTTGTTCGTATGATTGCGGACGGACGGCGGCTTCCGGTCCTGCTCAAAGTGACCGGAGTGCTGTCAATCACCGACAAAGCGCGCGTGACCTACACGAATGCCGCCGAAATTTCAGCGTGCGCACTGTTGGGGGAGAGCCCGGTGGACCGGGTGATCGCGCACTTTCTCCTCCGCGCCAAGCCGGACTCCATTCCGGGACGGTTCTTCACGTCAGAGGCGGAAGCCCGTGACTGGTTGAGAGAGCACCACCGTGAGTCATGAGCCCCAGGACCCGCGACTCCTTGCCCTGGTCGAAGGGGTAGTCAGGATCGCGGACGGCGACCTCAGCACAAGGATCCCCGTCTCCGGCCCCCGCGACGAAGTGGCAGCTGTCATCACCGGGATCAACCTTATGGCGGACGACCTTCAAGCCATCTACCAGGAGCTCGAGGAGCGGGTCGAAAGCCGGACCGCCATGCTGCGCGAGGCACAGATCGAACTCGAGAGGATGGCGCTCACCGATCCGCTGACGCAGTTGGCGAACCGCACGGCACTCGAACGGGCGCTGAACCATGAACTCGTCGAATCGGAGCGGGGCGAGCTGCCGCCTGCGTTGCTCGTCTTGGACTTGAACTCCTTCAAGGGGATCAACGACACCTTGGGGCACGGCGCAGGGGATACGGTTTTGAAGGTTACGGCCAGGCGCCTGCTCGCGGCCGTCCGTGAAACCGACATGGTGGCCAGGCTCGGCGGGGACGAATTCGCGGTGATGCTGCCCAAATCCAATGCGGCGCACGCGCGGGGCGTCGCCAAGCGGATCCTCCGGGCTGTCGGCGAGAGCATCGACATCGGCGAAGTCCGGATCATCTGTGGAACAAGCATCGGGCTCCGGGTCGCCGAGCCGGGCCAGTCTGTGGACGACCTCGTCATGGAGGCCGACACAGCCATGTATGCGGCAAAGGCGGAGCAGGGGAGCAGCGTCCGGGTTTTCGAACCGGCATTGTTGTACGCGCGCCGGCTCCAGGGACTCATGATCTCGGAACTGCGTGAAGCCATTCGGACGGATCAGCTGATCCTCCATTTCCAGCCTGTTGTCGAGTTGGCCTCCGGGCGGATTGAAGGCGCTGAAGCGCTGGTGCGATGGAACCATCCGGACAGGGGATTGCTGATGCCTGATGCTTTCATCCCGCTGGCCGAGGAGACCGGCATCATCATCGATCTGGGCTATTGGGTCCTCCGCCAGGCGATACGGCAGTTGCGCGAGTGGCAGGACGGCCCGGGCGTGGACGAAGACTTCAGCATGCGCGTCAATATCTCCACGACAGAACTGCAAAGCCTGGAATTGATCGAACATGTCCGGGAAGTCCTCGCTGAAACCGGGGTGGAGGCATCCAGGCTGATCATTGAACTGACGGAATCAGTGGCGGTGAACGGCGGCGACCTCGATAAATACTCCCTGACGGGCCTCCGCCGGTTGGGTGTCCGCTTGGAAATAGACGATTTCGGCACCGGCTATTCGTCCATCAGCTACCTGCGCACCCTTCCAGTCAACGTGGTTAAGATTGATCGCTCCCTCATCCAAGGCCTGGGCACGGACGACAAGGAACGGAATTTTGTGTCGGCCGTTCTCCAGCTCATTCATGCGTGCGGAATGCAGGCTGTTGCAGAGGGTATCGAAACGGCCGAACAGGCGGCCGAACTCGCCCGCCTGGGCTGCGCCAGCGGCCAAGGGTATTACTTTGGCCGACCCATGGCGGCGGAGAAGTTCGCGGAGATGCTGCGAGGCAGCTGACCGGGTCTCCTCCCCGTGACGGAATCCTGTGAAAGAATCCAGGCAGCGGAAAGGCACCGGACCTTCGGTCCGGTGCCTTTCAGTTTTAGCTGGTTGTAGCTAGTTGGCCGGGGTGGAGTTCGGCCACCAGCCGGTTGCCTGAGGCGAAGCCTGGGTGGTGGCGTTCGGCCACCAGCCGGTGGCTGACGTCGAGGTCGTGCTGAAGTTCGGCCACCAGCCAGTGGCTGACGTCGAAGTCGTGCTGAAGTTCGGCCACCAGCCAGTGGCTACGGACGAGTCTTGTGCCGGGCTCTGGCTGCTGGCAGAAACAGCGGCGGAGCCGGTGATCCCTGCGAGCAGGATTGCTGCTGCCGCGAGGAGGGCGGCGAAAGTTCTTTTCATGCGAAAGCTCCTGATATTTGTGGCTGATGCGACTGGAGTGAACGAAGTGAAGCACGCTCAGTATAAGGAGTAACGACACGCGGTGTCATCACTCCTTCGTGCGCATCCCACAAAGCCGTGCTACTTGCCGGGGCGCAGCTTGCCTAAGTGTCTGAGGGACATAATGGAGTATGCAAGAAAAGAAGGTTGCGCCGTCCTACGCCGCCGCGGAACTGCAGGCGAGGGAGCATCGGGCCAGCCACGATTTCGCCAAGGCTGCCGACGGAGCGCGCTCGGCCGCCGATATCGCCCGCGATGACGGCGATTCCACGGGGTGGTGGAACATGACCTTCCTTCAAGCACAGAACCTTCTCGACGCCGGTGATTTCGCTGAGAGCACGGCGCTGGCGAGATCCCTTTCCGAGGCATCGTTGGCTGTAACCTCGCCCCAACACAAAGCCCGGGCACTCATCTTGATGGCGAATTCCCTGCGGGGTGAAGGGCTCCTCGAGGCGGCGACGGCGGCCGCGGCATCCGCCGTCGGCTTGGTCGATGATGACGCGGACATGGAAATCGACGTCCACGCACGGCAGGCCCTGATCGCGGCGTACGGCGAGTCGGGAAAGCTAGAGGAGGCATGGAAGGAGTGCCTTTCCCTCTCCGCGCGGATCTCCGATGGAATGGATGACCAGTTGGCCGGCAAGGCGTACTGGGTGATCGGCAATGTGGCCTTCCTTTGCGACAAGGTCAATGAGGGCCTCCACTACCATGAGCTGGCGGCGGAAACCTTTTCCCCTACTCGGAACCTTGATATCTGGGCCAAATTCAACAAGGCGTCAGCGGCGATGAGGCTGGCCGCCGAAGTGGCCGATGCCGCCACCCTCCGGTGCATTGAACGGGCGGAGCTTGCCACGGACGTGGTTGGCGGCAACGAAGAGGAAATTCTGCTGCTTCGCCTCAACCGCGCGCATTGGAACTACCTCGCAGGGGACACCGGCGAGGCAATCAAGTTGCTGGACGAGCTCACAGACCATGTCGACCACTTGCCCCCTCAGATGGCAGGCGAGATATTCCTCTTGATGGCACGCGCCCAATCCGACACCGGTAACAAGCAGGCGGCAAAGGAAAGCCTGGCCGAAGCGGCGGGTCGCTTCGAAAAAGCCGGCGCCCACCAGCGTGCCCTCCAAGCCAGGGAGATGCTTGAACCGGGGACCGAATCGGAAGCTTGACGCTAGGCGCGCTTCGAGCGCCGCCGCCCGAGGAATATAGCCGCGCCGCTTGCCACAAGGCTCAGCAGGAACAGCACCCAGCCGACGACGGTGAGCGTGGAAGCCAAAGCCACTTGGCCGGCGTCGGGCGCTGCTGTTCCCACCGCGGCGTCAACCGCAACGTTGCCCCACAACCGGACCACGGCGAACAACAGGGGAGCAGCCCACAACGTCCAGCGCAGGGCCCTTCCGGCCACATTGGTGCCGATCAGGAGAAGCCAAGTGAATCCGAAGATCAGCGGAAACAGGGTTCCGGCGGTCTTGTGGATGTAGCTGAGCTGTCCGCGGGCGTCGTCCGTCATGCCGGCGTGCAATTGGCGGATGTAGTCGGTGGAGAACCCGCCGATGAGGGAATCGGGCATGGCCATGCCGCCGGACAACTGGGTCATCTGGTTCAGGGTGAGCAGGTGCACGTACCAAAAGAGGAAAAGGCTCGCCACAAGCCCGGCAATGACTATGAGGCGGCCGTTGTTCTGGGCCTTCTCCGGGGACCGTCGGGTGGTGGGATTGATCACCGGCGGCAGGTGGTGCTGGGGGACGGCAGCATTGGCGCCGTGCTTCTTGATGCGTTGGGCGGGGGTCTTGGCCATGTCATTCATTATCCCGCCACATAAGCTGGACCCATGACCACTGGCAGGCACTCCGCCGCAGAACTTGATCCTTCGCTCGACGACTACGATCTCGCTGCGGCCCTGGTCCGGGAAGCCGGGCAGCTTGCCCTGCTGATGCGGATGGGCGGGTTGCAGGGAGAACGGAAGACCTCGGTTTCGGACGTGGTAACCGCCGCGGACCATGCGGCTGAGGCTTACGTCCTTGAGCAACTGCGGCGCTGCCGCCCGGATGACGGGATCCTGGGTGAAGAGGGAAGTGCGGTGGCAGGAAGCAGCGGCCGCACCTGGGTGATCGATCCCGTGGACGGTACGTACAATTTCCTGCACGGCTCTACGTATTGGTGCTCGGCGATCGCGTTGAAGCAGTCGCAGCCGGTCCCGGACGGCGTCCCCTCGGATGATGCCGACGTCATTCTCGGAGCCATCTATCAGCCGGAACTCGACAAGCTCTGGATCGGCGGCGAAGGCCGTCGCGCGACCCTCAACGACGAACCGATCGCAGGACCCTCGGCGGCTGCCTTGGCTGAACTCGGCGCCGCGACCTACATCCACCCCACCTGGCTCGCCGATCCCCGCGCCGCCATGCCTTGGCATGCTGCGGCGGTGTCCGCGGCTGCATTGCGCATGTTCGGTTCGGGATCCTGCGATCTCGGCCGCGTGGCCGACGGCGAACTGGGCTGCTGGTTCCAACACAGCTGCCCCGAGTGGGACTGGCTCCCCGGCAAGGCGATCGTCCGTGCGGCCGGCGGGGACACCGACGTCGTGCGCGTCAATGGCCTGGACTGGTTCCTCGCGGGAGGCCCGACGGCGGTCCGGGAGTTGCGCGCGGCGCTTACCTCGGTGCCGCAATTCGCCTGAGCATGCGCCAATTCGCCTGAGCATGCGCCTTCCTTGGCTTGAGGGATGGACATAGCGCCTCGCTTCCTGTGAGCATGCGCCTCCCTCGGCTTGAGGGATGAACATAGTGCTGTTATGTCCACTGGTTCATCCATAGAGGGGGCATGTCCCTAGGGGATTGACCCTAATGGGGAGTGCTCCGGGCGGGGCCCTGGGCAGTTGTTAGTCTCCGGACGGCAGCTCAAGCCCAGGGGGAAATATTGGATAAACGCACCGTCCTGCTCGTTTACGGGACCCGTCCGGAGGCCATCAAAATGGCGCCGCTGGTCCATGCTTTGCGAGCAACAGACCGGTACGAGGCGCCCGTGGCGGTAACCGGGCAGCATCGGGAAATGTTGGATCAAGTAAACGCACTGTTCGGCATCAGTCCCGATCATGACCTGAACATCATTCAGCCGCGTCAGACGCTTGCCGGGATCACGGAGAAAACAATCCAAGGTGTCACGGAAGTGCTTCGCAACGTCATGCCGGACGCGGTAGTGGTCCAGGGAGACACCACCACCGCCATGGCCGCCGGCCTTGCCGCGTTCTACCAGGGAATTCCGGTGGTCCACCTCGAGGCCGGACTCCGCAGCGGCAACCTGACTTCACCTTTCCCGGAGGAAGCGAACCGTCGCTTGCTCGGGCAAATCGCCACGCTCCACCTCGCGCCTACCGCCACAGGCAAGGACAATCTGCTGTCCGAGGGCGTCCCGCCGCAGAACATCGTGGTCACAGGAAATACGGTCATCGATGCGCTGTTGGGGACTGTGAAAAGGGACATAGAGTTTGCGGAACCCGCACTCCGGGCCATCACGGCGCGCCGCAGAATCCTGCTGGTGACCATCCACCGGCGCGAAAACCAGGGCAAGGCCATGGTGGGCGTGGGCAAGGCTCTCGCGCGGCTCGCTGCGCAATGCCCCGGGATGGAAATCGTCCTTCCCCTGCACCGAAATCCAGCCGTCCGGGAGGCGGTCCTGCCGGAAGTCGCAGGGGTCCCGAACATCACCATCACGGAACCACTCGGCTACGTGGATTTCACCAAGCTCCTGAGCCTGTGCCACGTGGTCCTCACGGACTCGGGCGGCGTCCAGGAAGAGGCGCCGGCCCTCGGGAAACCCGTCCTGGTGATGCGTGACAACACCGAGCGCCCCGAGGCCGTGGCGGCGGGCACGGCACGGCTTATTGGGACCGATGAGCAAACAATCGTGGATGCCGTCAACGCTTTGATAACGGACTCCGCACAGTATTCGGCGATGGCAAAGGCAGTGAACCCCTACGGCGACGGCGGCGCGGCGGAACGTGCTGTGGCGGCCATCGACTCCCTGTTGGGAATGGGTCAGCGACGCCCGGACTTCGTGGCTTAACCCATTCGGGTACCTTCGGAAAGCACTCGCTCCAGGGCTTGTTTACTTTCTCCTCGGGGGACGCGTGTCCTCCGAGGTTTCCGTTGCAGCGCGCCCGGCGTGATTGCAACTTTCACAAGGGGGCAAGACTTGAATACGAGACACAGGAAATGGTCCGCGGCGGTAGGCGTCAGCGCCGTCGCAGCGTTGGGTTTCGGCCTGGTAGCGGCACCCGCCGCAACTGCCGGACCAACTGACGTAATTTCTTCGGGCAGCGGACAGATCATCGACGGCAGCGTTCTTGCGATTCCGAACTTTGCCGGCATCGCTTCCAACGGCGCCGCAACGGCCCAACAGATCGGCACTCCGCCGTCCGGCCCCGCCGTCATCGAAAACAGCACCCCGCTGGATCTTTCCGCCGCCTTCGGCATCGTGAACGTCGGCGCGGGAAACATTCCCTTGCTCGGCAACAACGGCATCATCCAGCTGGGCGCAGTCAGCCAATACGGCAAGGCCGTCAATGACGGATCCTCGGCGGCGTTCTCCGGCACGGTTTCCGGTGCACCGGGCCTCGTCACCCTGCCCGGCGGCCTGCCGACGTCGGGCAGTCCCGGCATCCCCGCGGCTGAAATCAAAGCCGGCACGGCCAGCATCCTTGGTGGAGCGGACCTCGTGAACCTGGACCTGAAGATCACCACGCTGGCCGCCGCCGCCAAGCAGGACCAGGGGGCAGCCCCGGTGGGCGCCTATTCGGTTGCCGGGGTATCGGCGGATCTCGGCGGAACGGTCATTGGCGGAGTTTCCGGCACTGTTGGCACCGCCATCAACACCGCCAATCTTGTCCTTGCTCCCTTGGGCGTCACTGTGGTGAATCCTGTTGCGAACGGCACGATCTCCATCACCGAGGCAGACATCCTTGCCGTTGCCGGTGTGCCCAGCCTGAACGCCCTGCCTCCGGGCACGGACCTCGTCTCCTTCCTGCCGCAGGCTGTTGCCGCCAAGATCACGAGCCTGGTCAACTCGACGCTCGCCAGCGCGACCGCCGCTGTCAACGCCCTCGGACCGATTGCCCAGCTCACTGCCGGCCCTGCCCTGGCAACGCTGACCGCCACCTTGAACGGCGTTGTGTCCGGACTGTCCTCGACCATCGTGACCCCGTTGACCAACGCCTTGACCGCCCTGGTCTCGGCCAAAGTCAACGTGCAGCAATCCAACGGCGGCGTCTTCACCGAGCGCGCGCTCCAGGTGGGTGTGGCCGGCGGCAGCATTGCCACCGTCGACCTCGCGAACGCCACCGTGGGTCCGAACCTGCTTGCCGCGGCAATCCCGGTGGCCAACAACGAATCCTTGGCTGTCAGCGGCGCAGCGGGATTGCTGACGCTTGTTTGCTGGTTGCTGGTCCGTGCACGCCGCCGGACAGCGGTTCAGGCCGCCTGACTGCAGCTGCCCTCACCAGGCAAGGACGACGGAAGGAACGTGCAGCATGTATGGAAATAGTTCGACCACCGGGGGCGCGGTGGCGGCGGGCGGCGGTACCCTCGCCGCCACCGGAGCACCGGCCATGGGCTGGATCATCCTCCTGGGCATTGCGCTGTTGCTCGCAGGCCTCGTGGTCCTGCGCAACAGCAGGCTCAAGGCCGCGAAGCGGGCAGCCGGTCGCAAGGATTCCTAGCTGCAACATCGGCGGGACGGCTCTGTCTCAGGGGCCGTCCCGCTCCACCTTTTTCTTGCACCGCCATCAACGGCCTTAAAGCACTATCGGGGAGAAATGTCCGTACTCGAGTCCGCCCAGGCTCTGGCATTCGTGTTGTTGGTGCTGTTCCTGGCCTACATCGCCGTGATCATGGTTCCGTTCCTCCGCAGGACGGCCGATCCGGAGGGAATACCCGGGGGCTTCACGTGGCACGTGTTCATCCCCTGCCGCGACGAGGAAACAGTGATCGGGAATACCCTCGCAACATTGCGGAGGCAATTCCCCGAGGCGCACGTCTGGGTTGTGGACGATGCCAGCGAAGACGGCACGGCCCACATCGTGCAGAGCGCGTCCGCGGCCGATCCACTGGTCCACCTTGTGCGCCGCAGCCTCCCGGACGCACGCTCGGGCAAGGGCGACGCGCTGAACGCGGCGTACCGGGCACTTGACGCCTGGCTGCCTCCTGAAGCCGGCCGGGAAACGGTGATCGTCATGGTGCTCGACGCCGACGGGCTCATGTCCGAGAATGCGTTCCGGCAGGCGGCCGGACCGCGAGCCTTCGGGGACCCTGAGGTGGGAGCAGCCCAGGCCGCTGTGTGGATGTCCAACCTGGATGACCCGGCACTCAGGACGGCCAGGGGATTCGGACGCGTGAAGCAGGCCTTCGCCCGTTACCTCATCCTGATGCAAGACATGGAATTCCGCACCACCATCGCCGCCATGCAGTCGCTCCGGCGCCACACCCTGACCGTTGGTTTGGGCGGCAACGGGCAGTTCACCCGGCTTTCCACCCTCGACGCGATCGCCAGGACCTCCGGGGAGCCGTGGCATGGAGCCCTGCTGGAGGACTACGAGCTGGCGATCCACGTGATGCTCAGCGGCTACAAGACCGTCTACATGCATGACGCCCACGTTTCGCAAGAGGCACTTCCGGGGCTTCGCCGGCTCCTGACCCAAAGGACCCGCTGGTGCCACGGCGGAATGCAGTGCAGCAGGTATCTGGGGAGAATTTTCGAGTCTCCGTACTTCAGCAACATCGGGGCCATCGAATGCAGCTATTTCCTCCTCCAACCGTTTATCCAGATGATCGGCCTGGCCTTATGGCCCACCCTGTTCATCGCGATGGTGGCCCAAGGCTCGCTCTCAATGGGCGGTTTCCAGGCGTGGCTGGCAGCGTCCTGGTTCATCATCCCGCTCATCATCATCACGGGCATTGCGCCATTCGCCTTGTGGGGTCCCGTCTACCGTAAGCAGGCAGCCCCGGACAGGAGCCGGCTCGCGGGAGTCCTGTGGGGCATTGGCTACTGGCTCTACATGTACCAAAACTATGTATCGGTGTTGAGGGCAAGCTACCGCTTGATTACAGGTCGGCAGGGCTGGGCGAAGACCCGGCGCAACAACGAAAACGACGCCCAGCTGCTAGCGAAGGAAGCCTAGTGTCCACAACTGTCAGCCCCCGCGCCGCAACAGTCCAAACCAATCAGGGCGGGACCCTCCCCGGGCTGGCATGTTTGGCGGCGGCCGTACTGGCCGTGCTGCAGCAACAGAGCATCCGCAGTTCCGAGGCCTGGGCAATGGCCTGGGTGTTCGACCGGGTGCTTGGAGGATCGTCCTACAGTGTTCGCGACATCATCTTCCACAACATCGGGGGCGGGCAGCCTTTTGGCTTGGTCGTGACTGGATTGTGCTCCAGCGCGGTACTGATCGCCCCGGTCCTGGCCTTGTCCGGCGTCCTGTTCCTCATGGGCCGCATCGCGGTGCCACGATTGGCCCGGGCCGCCGCTTTTGCGTTGCTGCTTGTCGTCGTGAGCAACGGCTTGAGGTTCCTCATGATTGCGGGCGCCCAGCAGGCGTGGGGCGAGCAGGGTTTCAGCATCATGCACCATTTCGTCGGTTCCTTTGTGGTCATCATCGGCTTTGCTGCAGCCGTCATTGTCCTGGTCAGCGCCGGTCGGACCAGCCGGAGACGGCGTGCCGGATAGCGCGGCGAAGCGGGCTGGAGACGGGGCTGTTGCGGGGTTGCTGCTAGTCCGCAGGAAGAACGTGACCGCCGGCGTGCTGCGCTCCGCGGCCGCCTACCTGGCCAGGACGTTCGGGCCGGGCTGGGTCGGACCTCGCGATGTGGGGCCGGCCGCGGCGGCGCTCCGCTTGCGCGGCGTCGCCGGGTTGTCCGGCACCCTTGCCACGATGGTCATGATCTTCCGCCTGTTCGTGCCCCGGACCGTTGGCATGGCCGACCACGGGAGCGGTCACCAGCTGCTTTCCGGTTTCACCGGATCCGGAGAGCCGGTCCCTTCCTCGCAATTGCTGCTCTTGTGGCTCGGCAAATGGCTCACGCCGGTGTTTGCTTGGGGACCCGGACTGGACACGCGCGCGGTGGGGATTGTCTGCTGTGTTGCCCTTGGTGCCCTCGTCGCCGGACTTGTGGCCGTGTTGCCCGGGCGGGCGCCGTTCCGGGTGCTGATCGCCGCGCTCGTCACGCTGGTCACCGCGGACGGTGTGTTCGCTGATTTCTTCGTCTCCTCCTACCGCGAGCCCGCGGCGTTCCTGGGCACACTTGCCGTGGCGGTCGCGCTGCTCCACTACTGGAACGGCGGAGGACCGCGCTGGGCTTCGGTGCTGATGGTGTTCCTCGCGGCTGCGTTCACTGTCTCGGCCATGCCCCAGATGGTGTCGTGGTTGCCAGTACTTGCCTTGGGGCTGCTGTGGTTGCCTGCCGCGAGCGGTCGACGCCGGGGCGTGGCCGGTGCCCGACGCCGGGCGGGCTCCGTGCGTGGCCGGTGGCGGGCGTTCGTTGTGCCCTCGGCGGCCGTGATAGCTGTTGCGGCGGTTGCCGTCGCGTCCCTCTCAGTTGAGCCCAAGCGTGCCACGGAAGAGAAGCTCTACAGCGCAGTCTTCGCGTCGATCCTGCCCGGCAGCCCGGACCCGGCAGCGGATTTGACGTGGCTCGGCCTGGACAGCAGTTTCGTCACGGCCACGGGCAGCACCATGGACTCCGTCAATTCAGCGGTCTACAACCCGCATTACGCCCAATTCGGGGAACAGATCAATCGGGGCAAGATCGCTGCCTTCTTTGCCACACACCCGGAACGGCTGATCGGCATGGGGGAGCGGGGGATCGCTGCCCTCCTCACGCCCGAACTCCGCAACGGGGGATCGTACCTGTCGGATTCGGGCGAAGGACCCGGTGTCAAGGAACGCCGGGTGCCCGTTGTCCTGGGCCTGTACACGGCGATGAAAGCGGCGCCGGTTGCGTTGGTGGGCGTGCATTTGTTGACGCTGCTTTTGGGCTTCGCCGTCGCCGCTCGACGGAAGTCAGGGCTTGGGCGCCTTGCCGTGGTGATGGTCCTCGGCTGCTGGTCGCAGTTCTGGGTTGTCCTGCTGTTCGAAGGGCCGCCCCGGCTCAACACCCGGATGATCGTGGCCGGGTACATGTCGGCATTGTGCATTCCCCTCCTGGTGGCTTTGCTGAGCATTCTTGCGTCGAAATCGAAGCCGCAATCGAAGCTGCACGCCGGCTAGCTCAGCCAGCCGTCTTTTCGCAGCTGTTCCTGGAGGCTGATGATGTTGCCCACGTTGAAGCCCGCGGCCGCATAGCGTTGGCGCACCCGGTACAGGTGGGATTTGACGGTCTGCTCGCTGATTGCCAACAGATCCGCCACCTCCCCGATGCTTCGAGGTGTGGGGCCAAGATAAAGCTCCACAAGCCGCCGTTCCCTGATTGACAACTCGACCCTCGTGCTGGCCGTTGCTTCAAGCAAGTCTTCGATATCCGGATGAAGGTATCGCCGGCCCGAGGCCGCGGCGCGGATCGCGGCCGCGGTGTGGCTGGGATCGGCGGACTTGGGCACAACGGCCAGCGCGCCGGCGTCGAGGGCTGAGTTGATGGCGACCACGGGCTGCTGGTCAGCCAACAGGACTACTTGCATTCCGCGCGCCCTGAGCGAAGACACGAACACGGCAGGATTCGGGTCATCCCGTCCGTGCGGTTCCCCGACGACGGCGACATCGGCTTGGGCGGCTCCGTCGCCTTGGGGCCAGCGGCCTTCCGGCTGCCAACTCGAGGCGCCGGCCAGGACGCGGATTTCCGGAGCATGGATGAGAAGCCATTGTGACAAGGAGTCGATCAAGAGCTGGTGGCGGTCGATGAGCAGAACCCGGGTCACGGCCGCCGCCCCGCTGTCTCCACCACGATGCTGCAGCCTTCGCCGTCATTGTGCGCTTTGACGCGGCCCAGAGAATCCAGTTCGGTCCACACTAGGGGCGGGAGATGGTTCTTGTGTACTCCGCCAATGCGCCACGTGAGCAGTGCGCCGTCCTGGCCGGACTCTTCGGCAAAAAAGTGGATGCGATGCGCCGTTCCCGGCCGCGGGGCGGCGCGGCGCCGGTGCGGACCCACGGCCATCAGCATGGTGGCCGCCAGGATGGCGGGGCGTGAGGTCTCCGGAAGCTCTTCCACCACCAAAGTAGGCCGGGCAATAATGACGCTGCCGGCCAGGCCCTCAAGTTCCAACGCCTCAGCAAGCCAATTATCGGACCATTCCTCCAGCAACAGCCGGCGCACATGGCCCGCGAGCTCCCGCGCTTCGGTGGCCGTTGCCCGGTCGACGGGCACGGATGGTGCCCGCGCCACCTTCACGAACAATTCATCGATCCGGGACTTGGCGATCGTCAATTCGAGCTCCTGTGCCGACGTTTTGGCGTTGAGGGCCCGGGTCAGGGCGTCGAGCCGCTCGCTCAGGCCGCTCGCAGCCTTGCGCTGGATGGCGTCCCAGCGCAGCAGCACACTCACCGTTCCGGCCACACCGGGAAGGAGCGAAAGGAACAGGATATTCGACGTCGAGCGCGGGTCGGCTTCCGGAGTGAAGGCGTAAAGGGCCGTCGTGACCGACGCGGCCGCCACCGTGAGGGCGGCGAACCCGCGAAGGTTCCAAAGGTGGGACACCAGGAGGACGGCGACCCCGGAGAGCAGCGCATGTGTGCCGACGAGGGCGAGCCCCGTCTCCTGCGTGGTATCCAACGCCGCACAGGATCCTGAAGCAATGGACAGGGCCAACCACGTCACACGCAAACCGGCCAGCCGCGCCCGCGGGGTGGCGGCACCGGAGGCGTGGACGGCGACGATGAGCCCCGCCATGTCCAGGCCGGCGGCCATCAGGCGCCAAGGGGGAGCGCCCGCCTTGTAGACGGCCTCACCAGCGAGATAGAAATCCAGGATCCACAGCACGAAGCACGCTGTCGCCAGAATTCCACGGGATACGAAGAGGGGGCCCTCCACGCTGGACCGCGACATGGCCGGCATTGTCATGCGGCCGCTGCCTCGAGCAGGATCGTGGTACCGCGCCCGGGGGCGGAAAAGACCCCGGCACGTCCACCGGCATCGCGCATCCGTGCCAAAACCGATTCCTTGACACCCAGCCTGTCAGTGGGGAGTTCCAAGGGGTCAAATCCACAACCGGAATCGCTCACGACCACTGACACGTGATCCGAAGTCCGGGACAGCAGGACATCCACATGTCCCGAGGCGGCGTGCCTGTCGGCGTTCAGGATGCATTCATCCACGGCCGCCAACAAGGCGGCCTGGACGGGCCCGGGGAGCGGTCCGGTCGTCCCGTGGATCTCCACGCGGAAGCCGTCCCTTGCGCGGTTCTCGGCGATGCGCCGCAGCAGGACTGTGAGTTCGCCGGGTTCCGGTGCGTCAGCGGGCGGAGCGTCAATGTCGACGCCGGTCCATCCAAGCAGCGGGAGTCCCGGCCCAGCGGCCGCTCCCGTGGAGGCCGCCGTTCGCGAGGAGGCGCCGCCGTCGAGCATTTCCCGCAGTTCCTTCGACGTGAGACCGGCGCCCTGGCGGCCGATGACGGTGAGGGTGCGCAAGGCGGTGTCATGCAAATGCCTCGTCTTCCAAGCCACGGCGCTGCGCCGGTTCTGTGCCACGACGTGGGCTGCGACCGACTCTTGGCGGACGGCAAAATCTCCCCAGTACAGGGCCAATGCCCGTGGCCCGCCAAGCCGCATCGCCAACGTGATGGTCCAGCTCGCCGCGAGTATGGCAGCGCTCACGGGACGGACGCCTACCACCGAGGCTGAGATCACCGCGTACCCCAGAACGAGAAGGAATGCCACAAAGGTGAAGAGGATCGAGCGCCAGGTATTGCGCATCGAGAGGACGAGGACCGAACTGGCCGAGAGGACCAGGGTGTACGAGAGGAAAACGGGGTCGAACTCGTCGCGCTGTTCCGAGCCCAATAGTTCCGCAAGGAGGATCAGCCCGAGCAGAACGACAAGGCGCCGGGGCCACGCATCAGAGCGGAGCATGAGTGCGAAGCAAACCAGCACGGCCGCCAGGACCAGGTACGCGCCAACGAATTCCCAGAACTCAAGCCGCTCGGCCGCGGCGAGGAACAGGCTTGAGGCCGTGGTGATGCTCAACCCGAGGAGGGTTCCGTATTTCGACACCACATCGGGGCGGCGCGTGCTCCACGCCCCTTGTCTTAACCGCATGCCGTTCCTTCGGACTGTCCGGCGAGCCAGCGAACTCGTAGCTCCTAAGAAGCATAATTCGGAGGGCACTTCGGAGCCGCGGTATTTCCCGACTGGACACTTTTTTGACGCGGCCCCGGAGGAGATTCGTGCCGGTCCATCAGTGTCAGGGGCACCGCCTAGACTGGTAAACACCATGGATATGTTGTTTGACCCGTACGCGGATGGCCCCTTCAAAGCGGCAAGCCGAGCTGCCGCCAAGGCCGCACCGGCCATGCTTGCACGCGCCGGAAGCGGTCCCGCGTCCGGCGGCCCTGTGTCTGGTGGGGCTGTGCCTGGCGGTCCTGTGCCCGGTGGATCTGGATCTGGTGGGCCTGCGTCCTGGGGCGGCGCGCCCGACGGCGGGCGGGAAGGCAGCCATGCGGGTCTGCCCGCGTCGGAGGCATTGCTCGAAGGGTTGAACCCGCAGCAGGAGGAAGCCGTCAAACATGCCGGCAGCCCATTGCTGATCGTCGCGGGAGCGGGTTCAGGCAAAACCCGGGTGCTGTCGAACCGCATCGCGTACCTGATCGCGACCAGGCGTGCCCACCACGGCGAAATCCTGGCCATCACCTTCACCAACAAGGCTGCCGCGGAAATGCGGGAACGCATCGAAGCCCTCGTAGGTGCCCGCGCCAAGGCCATGTGGATCTCCACGTTCCACTCCTCTTGCGTGCGCATCCTGCGCCGCGAGGCTGCCAACGTTGGCCTGAACTCCAACTTCTCCATTTACGACTCCGCGGACTCCCTGCGCCTCATCACCCTCGTGGCGAAGAACCTGGACCTTGACCCCAAAAAGTTCGCGCCCAAAGCGATCCAGCACAAGATCTCGGCCCTCAAGAATGAGCTCATCGACGCCGACGATTTCGCGTCGGCCGCCAACCACAACGAGCCCTTCGAACAGGCCGTGGCTGAGGTGTTCAAGGGCTACACGCAGCGGCTCCGCCAAGCCAACGCACTGGACTTCGATGACCTCATTGCCGAAACGGTCTACATGTTCCGGGCCTTCCCGGCGCTCGCCGAGTCCTACAGGCGGCGTTTCCGGCACGTCCTCGTGGACGAATACCAGGACACCAACAACGCACAGTACGCATTGGTCCGCGAAATCGTCGGTGAGGGTCCCCAGGCGAGCGAGCTGACCGTCGTCGGCGACTCAGACCAGTCCATCTACGCGTTCCGCGGTGCGGACATCCGCAACATCGTCGAATTCGAAAAGGATTACCCGGAAGCCCGCACCATCAAGTTGGAGCAGAACTACCGCTCCACCCAGAACATCCTGAGCGCGGCCAACTCAGTCATTTCGCGCAATCCCAACCGCCCGGACAAGAAACTCTGGACGGCCGAGGGCGACGGCGAGAAGATCATCGGCTACGTGGGGGAGAACGAGCACGACGAAGCCCAGTTCATCGCCAAGGAGATCGACCGGCTCCAGGACGAGGAAGGACTGCGTCCCGGCGACGTCGCGATCTTCTACCGCACCAATGCCCAGTCCCGTTCCATTGAAGACGTCCTGGTCCGGGTGGGGCTGCCGTACAAAGTGGTGGGCGGCACCCGCTTCTACGAGCGCAAGGAAATCAAGGACGCCCTCGCGTACCTTCGGGTCCTGGTGAACCCGGACGACGACGTCAACCTGCGTCGGGTCCTCAACGAACCCAAGCGTGGAATCGGCGATCGTGCTGAAGGCGCCGTGGCCGCCCTCGCCGAGCGGGAGCGCACCTCGTTCATGGCTGCGGCCCGCAAGGCGGACCAGGCTCCCGGCATGGCCACCCGCTCCGTGAACGCGGTTCTCGGCTTCGTGAAACTCCTGGATGACCTGGCCGAAGTGGCTTCGGGATCCGGGGCCGCCGCAGCTTTGGAAGCCGTACTGGAACAGACGGGGTACCTTGCCGGGCTCCGTGCCAGTAACGATCCCCAGGACGAATCCCGTGTGGAAAACCTCGCCGAACTGGTGGCGGTGGTCCGCGAATACGAGCGGGACAACCCCGAAGGCTCACTGGGTGAGTTCCTGGAGCAAGTCTCCCTCGTAGCCGATGCCGACCAGATCCCGGACGCTCCCGAGGGATCCTCCGAGGACGCTGCCGCCGCCGTCGCGGAGGCCAAACGGATGGGCGTGGTCACGCTCATGACCCTCCACACAGCCAAGGGCCTGGAATTCCCCGTGGTCTTCCTGACCGGCATGGAGCACGGGCTGTTCCCGCATCAGCGGTCCGCAACCGATCCGAAGGAATTGGCAGAAGAGCGTCGGCTGGCCTACGTAGGCCTCACCCGCGCACGGAAGCGCCTCTACGTGACGCGTTCAGAAGTACGCAGCATGTGGGGCCAGAGCCAGTACAACCCTGCCAGCCAATTCCTCGAAGAGATTCCCACCGGACTCGTGGAGTGGAAACGCGAAGGCACCTCCCGGCAAGTGAGCGGCTGGGGCAATGCCCCCATCGATTCCGGACGCTACGGTGGCTCCTTCTGGGGAGCGGGTACCTCCCGCGGGGCTGCAGCCAGCGCTACGGCGGGCTTCGACGCCGACGTGCCGGCCGCCGTCGTACGCAATCGGGTCCAACCGCAGAAGGAAGTGATCGCCGTCGTCGTGGGCGACAAGGTGAACCACACGAGCTTCGGCAACGGCACCGTGATCGGCGTCGAAGGTGCCGGAGACAAGACCGTGGCGAAGGTGAAGTTCGACGTCGGTGAGAAGCGGCTGCTGTTGCGTTACGCGCCGCTGACCAAACTGGATTCGTAGCGGCTGATAGGCCGGAAAACCGCGTCATATAGCGGTTTTTCTACGGCTGATAGAAGTGTGTGGTTACTCACTTAACGGGTACTGTAGAACCGGCTGCCCTCCCCGGGGGGCTAAAGTTCCGAGAGGAACTTGCGTAATGTGACCGGTTGCCTGGCGGCCGCGCGATGCGCACCTATCCGCAGTCGGATGTCGCGGTCACCGTGGTTTCCGGCTGTACCGAAACCTACTTCGACGTAGAAGGACACTAAACCGTGGACCTGTTTGAATATCAGGCGCGCGATATGTTCGAAGCGCACGGTGTACCCGTGCTCGCCGGCATCGTGGCGCACACTCCTGAAGAAGCAAAGGCTGCTGCCGAGAACATTGGCGGCGTGACCGTCGTCAAGGCGCAGGTAAAGGTCGGTGGCCGTGGCAAGGCCGGCGGTGTCAAGGTCGCAAAGTCCGCCGACGAGGCGTTTGAGCACGCTACCAACATCCTTGGCATGGACATCAAGGGCCACACCGTCAACAAGGTCATGATCGCCCAGGGCGCCGACATTGCTGAGGAATACTACTTCTCCGTCCTGCTGGACCGGGCGAACCGCAACTACCTGGCCATGTGCTCGGTAGAAGGCGGCATGGAAATCGAGCAGCTTGCCGTGGAGCGTCCCGAGGCGCTCGCCAAGGTGGCCATCGATCCAGCCGTCGGCATCGACCAGGCCAAGGCCGACGAAATCGTCGACGCTGCCGGCTTCTCCGAAGAACTGCGCGGCAAGGTTGCTTCCGTCATCCTGAAGCTCTGGGACGTCTTCAAGAAGGAAGACGCAACCCTGGTGGAGGTCAACCCGCTGGTCAAGACCGGCGCTGGCGACATCGTTGCGCTTGACGGCAAGGTCTCGCTGGACGAGAACGCGAGCTTCCGCCACGTCCACCACAGCGAACTTGAGGACAAGGAAGCAGCTGACCCGCTCGAGGCAAAGGCCAAGGCGCAGGACCTCAACTACGTGAAGCTTGACGGCTCGGTCGGCATCATCGGCAACGGCGCCGGTCTTGTGATGTCCACCCTCGACGTCGTTGCTTACGCAGGCGAGAACCACGGTAACGTCAAGCCGGCCAACTTCCTGGACATCGGCGGTGGAGCCTCCGCTGAGGTCATGGCCGCCGGCTTGGACGTCATTCTCGGCGACGAGCAGGTCAAGAGCGTTTTCGTGAACGTCTTCGGTGGAATCACCGCGTGTGACGCTGTGGCAAAGGGCATCGTCGGCGCACTGGCCGAGCTCGGCTCCAACGCCAACAAGCCGCTGGTTGTCCGTCTCGATGGCAACAACGTCGAAGAGGGCCGCCGCATCCTTGCCGAGGCCAACCACCCGCTGGTTACCCTGGCAGCCACCATGGACGAGGGCGCCGACAAGGCCGCCGAGCTCGCCAACGCAGCTAAGTAAGGGACGCAGGACTATGTCTATCTACCTCAACAAAGACTCCAAGGTCATCGTCCAGGGCATCACCGGCGGCGAAGGCACCAAGCACACCGCCCTGATGCTCAAGGCCGGCACCAACATCGTCGGCGGCGTCAACGCCCGCAAGGCAGGCACCACGGTGCTGCACGGCGACAAGGAAATCACCGTCTTCGGCACCGTCAAGGAAGCCATTGCGGAAACCGGCGCCGACGTCTCCATCGTCTTCGTTCCGCCGGCATTCACCAAGGCCGCCGTGGTTGAAGCCATCGAAGCAGGCATCGGCCTGGTTGTCGTCATCACCGAAGGCGTGCCGGTTCAGGACTCCGCCGAGTTCTGGGCACTGGCCCAGGCCACGGTGGACGCCGACGGTAACCAGATCACCCGCATCATCGGCCCGAACTGCCCCGGCATCATCACCCCGGGCGAAGCCCTGGTTGGCATCACCCCGGCAAACATCACGGGCAAGGGCCCCATCGGCTTGGTTTCCAAGTCCGGTACCTTGACCTACCAGATGATGTACGAACTGCGCGACCTTGGCTTCTCCACTGCGATTGGCATCGGCGGCGACCCCATCATCGGCACCACGCACATCGACGCCCTGGCCGCTTTCGAGGCTGACCCGGAGACCAAGGCGATCGTCATGATCGGTGAAATCGGTGGCGACGCTGAAGAGCGCGCAGCCGACTTCATCAAGGCCAACGTCACCAAGCCGGTTGTCGGCTACGTCGCGGGCTTCACCGCTCCCGAGGGCAAGACCATGGGCCACGCAGGCGCCATTGTCTCCGGCTCCGCGGGCACGGCCCAGGCCAAGAAGGAAGCCCTCGAAGCCGCAGGCGTGAAGGTCGGCAAGACGCCGTCCGAGACCGCCAAGCTCCTCCGCGAGGTCTACGCAGCCCTGTAGTTCCAAAAGCACGCCCGACGGCGGCTGTCACCTTCCCCTGGGAGGTGACAGCCGCCGTCGTTGTTTAACGGCACGCCCGGTCAGGTTTGGTGGGTTTTCTTGTGACGCCCGGTCAGGTTTGGTGGGTTCGCTTGCGACGCCCGGTCAGGTTTGGTGGGCGAGCGTGGGTCTTTTGGGCTCGATATCCCGTCTATGACATTCTGCTCAATCATTCGAATGGACCAACCGCAGAGTAGCGAAACCGCGGGACCTGCGCTGTCGGCGGACCGAATGATCCAGCAGAATGCGACGTCGGCCCTTCTTGCCACGCGCCGGTCACGACCGGTGCGTCTTTGGTCCGACCCGCCCACCTAGGTGAGTGGGGGTTGGGGTTTGGCGGTCAGAGGTGAGTGGGGGTTGGGGCGCTTCGGGCCGTTAGTATGTTAGGACAAACTGCGCAGAGGAAGGCGGGCGGCCTGCGTTCGAATCGACGTCCACTAGGCTGCGAACTCCGCCCGGGTTAGCGAGCGGGATGTCGACGGCGAGGGTGCGTTTCCGGGTATGTTGAAAGCGTTGCGAATGATCAATCTTTTCGGGCCGGCCGCCCCGCATGTCACTGCAGAGCTTGCCGCTCCCGCGCGGTAACTCGGGCGATTTGGCGCGGATCCAGACCCAATCCGTCGCCGAATCAAACCATCACGTTTCGTTGTAAATATGTCAGTACAAACTTTTGACAGGACATTGATTCTGGTGGCAAAGTAGTGGTTGTGTCCCTGCCCATGGGCGGGCTGGCACAGCACTGGAGCTCTCACCGTCCCCTCGAGAAGAGTTCACTACAGAAAGGTCCGCGATCACCGTGACCCACGAACTGCTCACCATCGGGCGCATAAGCGTCGATATCTACCCGAACGACATTGGGGTCGGACTGGAAGATGTGCAGTCCTTTGGCAAGTACCTCGGTGGATCGCCGTCGAACGTGGCTGTTGCCGCTGCCCGCCACGGCCGACGTTCCGGCGTGATCACGCGTACAGGCGATGACCCCTTCGGCGTCTACCTGCACCGGGAACTGCGCAAGTTCAACGTTGACGACTCCTTCGTGACCCCGGTACCGGGCCTCCAGACCCCCGCCACCTTCTGTGCGATCCAACCTCCGCACGACTTCCCGCTGTACTTCTACGGACGGTTCCCGACGGCGCCGGACCTGCAGATCAAGGCCGAAGAGCTCGACCTCGAAGCCATCCGGAACGCCGGGATCTTTTGGTCAACGGTGACCGGCCTGTGCCAGGAGCCGAGCCGCGAGGCGCACATCACGGCGCACGAAGCCCGCCCCCGAAAAGGACTCAAAGAGGGCCAGTACACCATCCTGGACCTCGACTACCGGCCGATGTTCTGGGCTTCCGAGGATGAGGCCCGTGCGGAGATCGCCAAGATCCTGCCGCACGTCACCGTGGCCATCGGCAATGACAAGGAATGTGCCGTTGCCGTGGGCGAAGGAACCCCGGACGAGCAGGCGGACCGCCTTCTGGCGGCCGGCGTCGAGATCGCCGTCGTGAAGCTCGGCCACGACGGCGTCATGGCCAAGACCCGCACCGAGCGCGTCGTGTCCGCCCCGGTCACCGTGCAGACCGTCAACGGCCTCGGTGCGGGCGACTCCTTCGGCGGGGCGTTCTGCCATGGATTGTTGGCGGGCTGGCCCTTGGCCCAGGTCCTGGACTACGCCAACGCCGCAGGTGCGATCGTCGCCTCCCGCGTCTCGTGCGCCGACGCGATGCCGACGCCGGAGGAGGTCACCTCGTTGCTTGCAGCGCGCGGCCGCCTGACGCCCGATGGCACCTCTCACGCAGCCATTTCCGAAGGAGCAGCACGTTGAGTTTCAATGATGACCCCCGCCGGTACGAGCACCTGACTGCCATCCGTTTGGAAGATCCCGACGCCGTTTCCCGCGCCGCCGCCGCACGTCGCCGCCACCCGGGCCTGAAGTACGGGACCCAGAACTTCATCGTGGCCGCCGACCACCCGGCACGTGGTGCCTTGGCCGTTGGCAACGACCCGAAGGCGATGGCTGACCGCAGGGACCTGCTGGACCGGCTGCGGATCGCTTTGGCGAATCCCGCCGTGGACGGCGTGCTCGCGAGCCCGGACATGATGGACGACCTGCTCCTCCTGGGTGCCCTTGAAGGCAAGCTTGTGTTCGGCTCGATGAACCGCGGCGGCCTTGCGGGGCTCGTCAACGAGATCGATGACCGTTTCACGGGCCATACCGCAGCGGCCCTGGATGCCTTGGGCGCCGACGGCGGGAAGATGCTCGCCCGCATCTGCCTCGGGGATCCGGACACGGCCAACATCCTCGAAGCCACGGCCAAGGCGGTGGACTCCCTCGCAGCACGCAAGCTGATCGCCATGGTGGAGCCGTTCCTGTCCGTCCGCGATGCGAACGGCAAGGTCTGCAACGATCTTTCCCCCGACGCCGTGATCAAGTCGGTCGCGATTGCGCAGGGCCTCGGTTCCACGAGCGCTTACACCTGGATGAAGCTCCCGGTCGTGGCCGAGATGGAACGCGTCATGGCCGCGACCACGCTGCCCACGGTCCTGTTGGGCGGGGACCCGGACGCGGGCCAGGACGAGGTTTTCGCCAGCTGGCAGGCTGCGCTTGCCCTCCCGGGAGTCCAAGGATTGACTGTGGGACGGACCCTTTTGTATCCGGCCGACGGCGACGTGGCCGGTGCCGTGGCCACGGCCGCATCGCTCTTGAAGAAGACAGAGCCGCTGAAGAAACCCGAGCCGCTGAAGACACCTGCGAAAGTATCGGAGTAAGAGTCATGTCAACACGCAGAATGACGGTGGCCCAAGCCGTTGTCGAGTTCCTGTCCAAGCAGTACACGGTGGACACCGTCGGCGGTAACGAATACCGGGCGCGCCTGATCCCGGGCACGTTCGGGATCTTCGGGCACGGCAACGTCGCCGGCGTCGGGCAGGCCCTCAAGCAGTACCAGTCCGTGGACCCGGCCATCATGCCGTATTACCAGGGCCGCAACGAGCAGGCGCAGGCGCACCAGGCCGTGGGCTACGCGCGGCACACCCGCCGCCGGCAGACCTTCGCGATCAGCACCTCGATCGGTCCGGGGTCCTCGAACCTGCTGACGGGCGCGGCGCTGGCCACCGCCAACCGGCTCCCGGTGCTGCTGCTGCCGTCCGACACCTTCGCCACCCGGGCCGCGGACCCGGTCCTGCAGCAGCTCGAGCTGCCCTACGCCTACGACATCACCGTCAACGACGCTTTCCGTCCGCTGTCGAAGTTCTTCGACCGGGTCTCCCGCCCCGAGCAGGTTTTCTCGGCGTTCCACCACGGCCTGCGGGTCCTGACTGACCCGGCCGAGACCGGCGCGGTGACCATTTCGCTTCCGCAGGACGTCCAGGCCGAGGCATTGGACGTCCCCGAAGAGTTCCTCGCCGAGCGTGAGTGGCGGATCCGCCGCCCCGAAGCCGACGACGACGATATCCGCCGCGCCGCTGAGGCCATCCGTGCCGCGAAGCGGCCCATGATCATTGCCGGCGGCGGAGTCCTCTACGCCTTCGCCAACGACGAACTGGCCAAGTTCGCCGAACTGACGGGCATCCCGGTGGGCAACACCCAGGCCGGCGTCGGCGTCCTGCCGTGGGACCACCAGCTGTCGCTCGGCGCCGTCGGCTCCACAGGCACGACGGCGGCGAACGCCATCGCTGCCGAGGCTGACCTGATCATCGGCATTGGTACCCGGTACGAGGACTTCACGACGGCGTCGCGCACTGCTTTCCAGAACCCCGACGTGAAGTTCGTGAACATCAACGTCGCCCCGATCGACGCGTACAAGCACGGCACCGCGCTGCCGATCGTGGCCGACGCCCGCAAGGCCCTCGTCAAGCTCAACGCAGCCCTGGGTGGATACCGCGTCGGCGCGGACCTCGAGCAGAAGATCGCGGCCGAGAAGAAGCGCTGGGACGGCATCGTGGACGAAGCCTTCGACACCCGCCACCGCCCGCTGCCGGCCCAGAACGAGATCATCGGCGCCACCAACCGGGCGATGGACGCTTCCGACGTTGTCATCTGCGCCGCCGGTTCCCTGCCGGGCGACCTGCACAAGATGTGGCGCGTCCGGGACCCGTTCGGCTACCACGTCGAATATGCCTACTCCTGCATGGGCTATGAGATCCCCGGTGGCCTGGGCGTCAAGCGCGCCGCGTTGGCCGAGGCCGCAGCGGGTGGCAAGGACCGCGACGTCGTGGTCATGGTGGGGGACGGCTCCTACCTGATGATGCACACCGAGCTGGTCACCGCCGTCGCCGAACGCATCAAACTGATCGTGGTCCTGATCCAGAACCACGGCTACGCCTCCATCGGTTCCCTCTCAGAGTCCCTGGGGTCGCAGCGATTCGGCACCCAGTACCGCGCCCTGGACAAGGAACACCACAGTTTCGACGCCGGTGAGCACCTGCCCATCGACCTGGCCCTCAACGCCGAATCCCTCGGCGCGAAGGTGATCCGGATCGAACCGGGCGAGAAGGCCATCGCCGAACTCGAACAAGCCATCCGCGACGCGAAAGCTGCCCCGGAAGAGACCGGGCCGATCGTCATCCACGTCGAATCGGACCCCCTGCTGGACGCCCCGAGCTCCGAGTCCTGGTGGGACGTCCCCGTCTCCCAGGTCTCCGAACTCGAATCCACCCAGCAGGCCTTCAAGACCTACACCGACCACAAGTCCCGCCAGCGCAAGCTGCTCGGCTGACCCCCAAGCAACCGACAAGGAAGTCCCCACATGTCGTTGACGACCACCCTGACCACCATCAACCATTTCATCAACGGTGTTGAGACCGCCGGCGAAGGCAACCGCACCCAGCCCGTCTACAACCCGGCCACCGGTGCCGTCTCTGCCGAGCTGCGGCTCGCCAACCGGGAAGACTTGGAGGCCACGGTCGCCGCCGCGAAGGCGGCGGCGGAGAAGTGGGGTGACATCTCCCTGGCCAAGCGCACCGCCGTGCTGTTCAAGTTCCGTGAACTCGTCGCGGCGCACGTGGAGGAACTGGCCCAGCTGGTCACGGCGGAGCACGGCAAGGTCATCTCCGACGCCAAGGGTGAGATCGGCCGGGGCTTGGAAGTCATCGAGTTCGCCTGCGGCATCCCGCAGCTGCTCAAGGGCGACTACTCGGACCAGGTCTCCACCGGCATCGACGTGTTCTCCTTCCGCGAGCCGCTCGGTGTTGTCGCGGGCATCACGCCGTTCAACTTCCCGGTCATGGTGCCGTTGTGGATGGCGCCGATGGCGATCGCCACCGGCAACGCCTTCATCCTCAAGCCCTCCGAGCGCGACCCGTCCGCCTCGTTGCTGCTGGCCAAGCTGTGGAAGGACGCGGGCCTGCCCGACGGTGTGTTCCAGGTCCTGCACGGCGACAAGGAAACCGTGGACGGTTTGCTGACCCACCCGGACGTGGACGGCATCTCCTTCGTCGGCTCCACCCCGATCGCGCAGTACGTCCACGAGACCGCCACCAAGCACGGCAAGCGGGTCCAGGCCCTGGGCGGGGCGAAGAACCACGCGATCGTCATGCCCGACGCCGACCTCGACAACGCCGCCGACCACCTGGCCGCTGCCGCGTTCGGCTCCGCCGGAGAACGTTGCATGGCCATCTCGGTCGCGGTCGCCGTCGGCGATGCTGCGGAACTGCTGGTCAAGAAGGTCGAGGAACGCGCCCTCGCCGTGAAGGTCAAGAACGGCACCGAGCCCGACGCCGAAATGGGACCGGTCATCACGCCGGCCTCCAAGGAACGCATCGTACGGATCGTCACCGAAGCCGAAGCTGCGGGCGCCGCGATGGTCGTGGACGGCCGTGACCTCGTGGTCCCCGGCCACGAAGACGGTTTCTGGGTGGGGCCCACCGTGATCGACCACGTCAAGACCGAAATGAGCGCCTACACCGAGGAAATCTTCGGACCCGTGCTCGTCGTCGTCCGCGTCGAAGACCTGGACGAAGGCATCAAGCTCATCAACTCCAACCCTTACGGCAACGGCACCGCGATCTTCACCTCTTCCGGAGCCAACGCCCGGAAGTTCCAGCGCTCCGTCACGGTGGGCATGATCGGGATCAACGTGCCCCTGCCCGTCCCGGTGGCGTACCATTCCTTCGGCGGCTGGAAAGCGTCCCTGTTCGGAGACAAGCACATCTACGGTCCCGAAGGCGTCTCCTTCTACACCCGCGGCAAGGTAGTTACCTCCCGCTGGCCGGAACCTACCCACGCCTCCGGGGCCTCCTACAACTTCCCCTCCAACTAAGGAGCCCGCAATGACGGAAAACAAACTCATCATTGGCACGGCCCCGGATTCGTGGGGCGTGTGGTTCGCGGACGATCCGAAGCAGACTCCGTGGGAACGCTTCCTGGACGAAGTGGCTGAGTCCGGGTACAAGTGGATCGAGCTTGGCCCCTACGGCTATTTGCCGAACGATCCTGCCCGCCTCGCCGAGGAACTCCAGCAGCGCGATCTCAAGGTCACTGCCGGAACGGTGTTCACCGCCTTCCACCGCGGCGCCGCACAGTACGAGGAAGCATGGGAGCCGGCACGCAAGGTGGCCGAGCTGACGGCGGCCATGGGCGGCGAACACATTGTGGTCATCCCGGCGATGTGGCGCGACGACGTCACCGGCGAGGCCGTGGAGAGCGGGGAGCTCTCCCATGAACAGTGGAACGACCTGTTCGCCGGACACAACCGCATGGGCAAAGTGCTGCTGGACGACTTCGGCCTCAAGCAGCAATTCCACTCACACGCAGATTCCCACGTCGGCGCCCAGGCGGACATCGAGCGCCTGCTCGCAGAGACCGATCCCCAGTACTTGAACCTCTGCTTGGACACCGGGCACGCGGAATACTGCGGAGCGTCCAGCCTGGAACTGATCAAGAACTACCCGGACCGCATCGGCTACCTGCACTTGAAGCAGATCAACCCGGACGTCCTGAGGAAAGTGAACGAGGAAAACATGACCTGGGCAGCGGCGAACCTGGCCGGCGTCATGACCGAGCCGCCGGGCGGCCTGCCGGATCTTCGTGCCGTCATCGAGGCCGTTGAAGGACTCAACCGCCCGATCTTTGGCATCGTGGAACAGGACATGTACCCCGTGGCCTTCGACGTTCCCATGCCCATCGCCAAGCGCACCCGCAACTACCTGCTTTCGTGCGGCTCCCGCACTGCCGTCAACTAGCTAAGGACAGAACATTGACTGACATTCTCCGCGTGGCCGTAATCGGCGCAGGTCGCATGGGCGCTGACCACATCAAGCGCCTCAGCAGCCGCATCCACGGCGCCGAAGTGGCCGCCGTCGTCGACGTCGACCTCGCCCGCGCGCAGGCGGCCATCGCAGGGATTGACGGCGCCGTCGCCCTCGCAAGCGCCGAAGAGGCCCTCAACAACGGCGACGTCAACGCCGTCCTGATCGCCACACCGGGTTTTCTGCATGAGGAAATCCTCTACAAGGCGCTCGAGAAGGACTTCCCGATCCTCTGCGAGAAGCCGCTGACTCCGGATGCCGAGAGCGCTTGGAAGGTTGTCCAGGCCGAAACTGCACTCGGCCACAAGCGCATCCAGGTGGGTTTCATGCGCCGTTTCGACGCCGAATACGCCGCCCTGGGTTCGATGATCCGCGATCGTGAACTCGGCGAGCTGCTCATGCTTCACCACCAGCACCGCAACCCGGACACCCCCGCGGGCTTCACCAACGAGATGCTCATCAATGACTCCGTGGTCCATGAGTTCGACGCCATCCGCTTCTTCACGGGCGAGGAAATCACTTCCGTGCAGGTGCGCCTGGGCAAGGCGACCCGCAACGCCCCGAACGGCCAGCACGACCCCCAGCACGTCCTGATCGAGACCGAGTCCGGTGTCCTGGCCGACGTCGAAATCTACGTGAATGCGAAGTTCGGTTATGAAGTCGCTACCCAGGCCACCTTCGAGGACGGCATCGTGAACATCGGGGGCGACGGCGGTCCTTACGTCCGCAGCGCGGGCCGCTGGGGAGGCAAGGTCACCCCTGGTTTCGAAGAGCGCTTTGGTGCCGCGTACGACGTCGAAGTCCAGGCTTGGGTGGATGCTGCCCGCCGCGGCGAGATCGGCGGTCCGACGGCCTGGGACGGTTACGCCACCGCCGCGTGCTGCGAGGCCGGCGTCGAGGCCCAGAAGTCGGGCGAGAAGGTTTCGGTCCAGCTCAATACCAAGCCCGAGCTGTACGCGTAGGCCGGCTAGGCGCCAAACGGCAGCCGCGGGTCGATGGCCTGTCCGTCCCAGCTTTGCCGCACCCAACCGTGGTGGGGGTCGTCGCTGATGAGCCACTCGCGGACGGGACCCGGACCGGCCATGACGTTCAGGTAGTACATGTCATAACCGGGAGCGGCCATGGCCGGGCCGTGCCAGCCGTAGGGAACCAGGACCACGTCGCCCGTCCGAACCTCTGCCGCAACATCGATCGGGCGGTCGTCGGAGGCATAGACACGCTGATAGCCGACCGCATCTGCGTGGGCGGGGGCGCCGGAGCCGCCAGCCACACGGGTCTCGAAGTAGTAGATCTCTTCGAGCTGCGTCTCGCCGTCCTTTTCCTCGTCGTGCTTGTGCGGGGGATAGGAAGACCAGTTACCCGCGGGCGTCAGGACTTCGCAGACGATGAAACGGTCGGCTTCGAGGGTGGCAGGCGTGCCGAAGTTGTGGACCTGGCGCGAGCAATTGCCCGCCCCGCGCAGCTCGACAGGGGTTTCCGCGGCCGTCACCAGCCTTGTGGGGTACGACGCCTTGGCCGGGGCGGTCGCGACGGCGACGCGGCCGCCGTCGGGCGAACTGATGGTGACCGCGGCGTTCGTGCCGGAGTACAGCACATCGCTGGGCCCATGGAAAACCGACGCCCGCCCCGCAAGGGGATACTCGACGTCGTCGACCGTCACGGCGAAGGCGCCGTTGAGCGGCACAATGATCCGCTCCTCAGCCGCGGCGGGGAGTTCGACGACGGCGCCCGCGGCGAGCGTGGCGACCTTGAGTCCGGTGTGGGCCCAGCCTTCGACAGCCAGAGCGGAATCGGAGGTTCCGAGCGAGATGTCCCAGTCGCCGTCGTTGGCTGTTCCTAGTGGATAGACCCAGTTCGCCATAAAGAAAAGTCCTTGCGTCAGCGCTGTACGAGTGTCATTTCAAAGCTGTATGAATCGGCCCGGTAGACGTGATTGCCGGTTTCCACCATGCGTCCGGTGTCATCGACGGCGGTGCGTTCCATGGTGACCAACGCCGAGCCGACCTCCGTCTCCAAGAGCGGGGCCTGGTAGTCGTTGGCGATCATGGCGCCGATCCGCTGCGAAGCGAGCCGGAAATTGACGCCGCCGCGGCGGAGGATGGCGTAGAGGCCTTCCTTGGCGAGCATGGCCTCGTCCATGGTGGCGATATCGTCGCGGACCCAGTTCTCCATGAGCGCCAGGGGCTTCCCGCCCACCTTGCGCAGGCGGGTGAAGTGGTACACCTTGGAACCGGCCGGAAGCTGAAGGGCCGTCAGCGTATCCGCGTCGGCGTCCATGTGCGAAAAGCTGAGGACCTGGGTGGTGGGCTTCTTGCCGTTATTGGTCAGATCGTCGAAGAGGCTCGAGAGCTCCAGCGGCCGGCGGACCTGGCTCGAAACAACCTGGGTGCCGACGCCACGCTTGCGGACCAACAGCCCTGAGCGGACGAGTTCGTCCATGGCCTTGCGCATGGTGGGCCGGGACAGATTGAGCTGGGCGGCGAGGTCTATCTCGTTATCCAGGCGGCTGCCTGGCTCCAACGCTCCGCTGTGGATGGCGGCCTCGATGCCCTGAACCACCTGATGGTACAAAGGCACCGGGGAAGAACGGTCGATATTAAGGCCAAGTTGATTCGCCATTGCATGCTCCCTCGTATTCCGGGGCTGTCCCGGAAATCGCATGCATGTCCCTTCATGTTCGCTTGATAGGACATACTGCTTTACCGATGATAGCAGGCCTGGTTCTTACGGCGTCGGACGCCTTGAGTGGCGCCGCGCCGGCGTGCTCGGCTGCTTTGCCTGAAGACCCCGACGGCGGCCAAGACCGCGCCGATGCCCTCGGCCACCGCGCTGAGGGTCTTCTCGAAGAACCATACGGGCTCGTACATGGCCGGGATCGGACCAAAGGCCGGTATGTCGACGTATCGGTAGATGAGGACGGCGACAAACGCGCTGCCCGCCACGAGCAGGGCGGCGGCGTACGCCGGGCGGCTCCCGCGCACCAGGACGTACAAGGCAACCAGGACAGCCGCTGCGGCTTGCAAGCGGAACAAGTTGCCCTGCCCGATTCCGTCCGGGGCGGCCAGTTGATAGCCCGGGGCAAGATCGAAGTGCACCACGGCGTCAATGACCAAGGCCGCCACAACAAGCAGCCGCAGCAGGATGTCCGTTGGATTGCGCAGCGCCAGTTCACGGGTTGTCATATCGCTGGTCCTCATTTCGCCGGCCTTCATTTCACGATCAGGGTTCCGTGCATATTGGAGTGGTACGCGCAGTGATAGGTGTAGCTGCCCGGTGTGGCAGGCGCCGTGAACTGGGCGGTTCCGCCCCCGCCATCAACGGCGACGTCGAATGCCTTGCCATCGTCCGAGGTGACGGTGTGGGCCTGGGCATCGTCGTTCTTGATGGTGATCTTGGCGCCGGGGCTGACGGATGCGGGCCCTTGATAGCGGAAGTCCTTGATGGTGATGGTGAGTTGCTGGGAGTTGCCGGACGTCGCAGCGCTCGAGGACGCCTGGCTCGATGCCGTACCTTGGCCGCCGGTTCCGGAGGCCCCGCAGCCGGTCACGGCGATCAGGGTGGCTGTAGCAAGGATGACCATCAAGGTCTTGGGGCTCTTCTTCATGATTGGCTCCCGCTTCTCGTGTCCGGTGGCCGGAATGTGCCAGCCACATTGATGAGACGTATTCCGGCGGGCTCAGGTTCAACGGAACGGGCAGTTGTTGTCTGCGGAACCGCTGCCTGAGGCCGGTGCGTACCTAATGATCGTTTTCTAATAAAATGATCCGACTGGCTGTATTGGGGGGAATGCAATTGGGCAGATTGTTTGAGGGACCGTGGGTGCTGATCCTGGTCCCCATTGCTCTGGCCGTCGTTATCGTCCTGGTCGTTGTGAGCGCTGTCAACAAGTCGAGGCGCTCTGATCTTGGTTCAGCCGCACTACTCCAGTCCTATGCGCAGGGAATGAACCACCGCTCAACGGCAACGATATTTGGGGTACTTGGCATATTCGTCTTGGGCATTGTCTTCGGCCCCTTGGCCATCGTTCAGGCTTCCAAGGCCGAGGCGCTCGGGGTTAAGGCGACCGCGGGAAAGGTTCTCGGATGGATCTGTGTGGGTGTGACTGCCTTGTGGCTGATTTTCATCGTTGCGGCGTTGGCATCGCGGTAAGCACGCCCTGGAAAAGAGTGGTCCTGAGCTCCTGAGCTCCTGAGTTGGTAGGGGTGCCGATCCGAGACCGACAGGTCTGCGCAACGGGAACCCCGGGCTTACGCTGATGCCATGAGTCCGTCCGGCGCTTTGACCCCCAGTCCACGCACGCTCGACATTGAGAGCATCGCCCACTTCGACCGGCTGCTCGATTCCGGTGCGGTATCGATGCACGGCTGGCACGCGCAGTCGCTGGACCTGCGCGGTCGAAGCAGCGATCTGCAGAGGTTGGATCCCCAAGGCGCCATCTTCCTGGGCTGCACCTTCGACGACGGCGTGGAGGACTCGCTGCGCAGCCGAGGCGCGCTCATCTTTCCCAAGCTGCGCGGCGTGCCGTTCAACCCGTACCGGGGCAGCCTCTATAGCGCGGCGGAACTGTACGAGGACATCGACTCCACTGAATATGAATCCACGTTGGATGCCAAGGTGTACCACTGGAGCATCATGCCCGGGCAACGGACCAGCCTCGACGCCACCCTCGCCGCCGCCCTGCACGACCACGCGATCGGGGATGCACTCGATGATCTCTTGGGCAACGGCGATTTCGCCGGACGCAAGATCGTGGGCGTCATGGGCGGGCATGCCGCCCAACGGGGAACCCAGGACTTCCACGACGCCGCCCGCCTGGGCCGACTCTTAGCCCTGTCTGGTTTCACCGTGGCCACCGGTGGAGGCCCGGGGGCCATGGAAGCGGCCAACCTGGGAGCTTACGTGAGCGGCCTGCCCGACGACGACTTCACCGTCGCGCTGCAATCGCTCGCCACCGTGCCGGGGTTCCGCCCCTCGGTGACGGCCTGGGCGCGGGCGGCGGCCGCCGTCGTCGGGCATTATCCGAGCGGAACGACGTCGCTCGGCATCCCCACGTGGTTCTATGGGCACGAACCGCCCAATCTCTTTGCCACCCACATCGCCAAGTACTTCGCCAACTCCATGCGCGAAGCGATCCTGCTGGAATTGTGCAACGGAGGCATCGTGTTCCTCCCCGGCTCGGCCGGAACAGTCCAGGAAATTTTCCAGGATGCATGCGAGAACTTCTACGGCGCCCCCGAAACCGTCACGCCCATGGTCCTCGTGGGACGCGACCATTGGGAGCACAAGTATCCTGCGTGGCCCATGTTGCAAAGCCTTGCCGCTGGGAAGGTGATGGAGGACCGGATCTTCCTGGTGGACAGCGTCGAGGAGGCGCTCGCCGTCGTCGCAGGCTAACCCCGCAGTTATAGGATCGGGCAATATGGCGCTGCGACTAGTCCAAGTGAACTTCAAGGCCGGGGATGACTCGGCTCTCGGCAGGTTTTGGGCGGAGGCGCTCGGCTGGGAAATCTCCAGCGAAGGACCCGGCGTGAGCAATGTTGAACCCATAGGCTTCACGGGGCCGGACCCTGTTGCCGTCTGCGTCGACGTCGTCACCGTCCCTGATCCCGAAACAGTGAGATACCGCGTGCACCTCGATCTCGCCACCACCTCTTCGGCCCATCAGGAGGAGCTTGTGGCGCGGCTGACAAAGCTGGGCGCGACGCACGCCGACATCGGCCAGGGCAATGTGCCGTGGAGCGTTCTGGCCGACCCGGAGGGCAACCTGTTCTGCGTGCTGGAGCCTCGGCCGATCTACCGGGACACAGGTCCGATCGCCGCTGTGGTGGTCAATTGCACGGATCCGCGGGCCATGGCCCGGTTCTGGAGCGAGGCGACGGACTGGACCCTGCAGCAGGTGACCGATAATTTTGCGCGGCTGCGTTCGGCCATAGGCGTCGGGCCGTATTTGGAGTTCGTCCGAACACCCGCCGCGAATGCCTCGTGTGGCCGGGTCCATCTCGACCTGAGGCCTTACCCCGGCGATGATCAAGCGGCAGAAGTGGCCCGGCTCCGGGCGCTGGGCGCCACGGACGCCGACGTCGGCCAGGGCGACGTGCCCTGGGTGTGCCTCGCCGACCCCGAGGGCAACGAATTCTGCGTCCTCACCCCCGGCTGACGCGTCAACCGGTGTAAGCCGTTCCTTCTTGGGGGCCATCGTGCCACACTTGGTGGACTATCGATTGACTGGGGGGATCCGGGTCAGGAGATTGCTATGCGTGTTCCTATGAATCCCCGCACCCTGCGCCTCCGAGCGCTGGTGAGCAAACCATGATCATTGGTTGGGCTTACTTCATGGCGGGAGTAATGACCGTTGACGGGCTCTTGCTGGGATTGCTGCTGTTGAACGTGAAGTGGCCCAAACACTGGAGGCGGGACGGGTAGGACCTCGAACCAGAGCAGCGTGCGGATCTCCCGTTGAGCATGCTCCGCGTTGGCCATGACCAGTGGACATAATGCCAAAGGTCCGTTGAGCATGCCCCGCGTTCGCCATGACCAGTGGACATAGTACTGATATGTCCACTGCTAAGAATCAAGGCTGGGCATGTCCAGTGGGGGTGGGGGAGTGAAGCTGAACGAATCTACACCGTCCGGCTGGAACGGGCTACAAGTCGGGGCGGCACAGGGCCGTGTGGAGTTTGTAGAGTCCGTTGAGGTCTCCGGCCGCCAAGCCATCCGGGGCGCCGATCTCCGGGTACATGAGCTGGATCGGATCGTCTACATGGTCAAGGCCCACCACATGGCCCAATTCGTGTTGAATCACGGCTGAGACGTAGTGGGCGCCGCCGGCGTTGCGCAGCAGTTGCGTGATCTGCGGGGCGTCCAAAGCCATGCTCCCGGAGACGTAGCTCTTTGGTCCGGTGCCGAAACTGTACATGGTGCTGCCGCCAGTTCCGATGACGGAGCCTGTTAACGCCGGAGCCGCCTCGGGCGTGGTCCACGAAATTAGCAGGGGTGCCCAACGATCGCCGTAGAGCGCGGGCTGGTACGGCTTGCGCTTCTCGGCGGCGTTTTCTTTGGTGGCGCCGTCGTCTACGAAAGTGAGGCCGCTGGCAGCAGCAATCTTTGCAATGGCGTCAGCAATGAGCCCCTCGGATCCCGCCGGGGCGAGGGCTGCGTTGACGACGTAGTGCACTGGCCGGCACGGTGAGTAGCCCACGGGGGTGCCGTCGGCGTTGGTGGCCAGGAACTTGTAGGAGTTGCTGGCCTGGGCGGGCTTGGCGGGGGAGCCGAGCGGGTGCCCGGCTTCCTCCAATCCGGGCGGGGGCGTATCCGGCGCGCGGGCCGCTTTTTGTTGCCCCTGCCCGGGAGACGCGTCCGGACCCGGGTCCTTTGGCGTGCCGTTGACGGTCGGGGCCAGGTGCGGAAGTAAAGCAGTGATCCCGGGGTCGCCGCGGAGGAACCCGCTGACAAACACGGCCACGGCAGCGACGACCGCCACGACCACCAGGTTTCGGAACAACGCGGCCCCGGTACCGGGGCGCTTGGGCGGCGGCCCGCCGTCGTGCCCGTAGTTTGAATGCAAGTTTCCCCCAAGTCCTTGTGCCGCCACCCCGGCCGGCCCGGCGCTACTAGCCGATCACAGCGCCGAAGACGAGTCCCAGCCCATACGTCGCACCGGCCGCACCGAGTCCGATGGCCAGCTGCCGGAGGCCGCGGGTCAGCGGCGAGGTTCCGGACAACAAGCCGACGACCGCGCCGGTCGACAGAAGCACGATGCCTACGAGCGTACCGGCCAACGCAAGCGCCGCGAAGCCGGTCATGCCGAAGATGAACGGCAGGATGGGCACGATGGCGCCCGAAGCGAAGAAGCAGAAGCTCGAGATCGCGGCGCCCCAGGCGGAGCCTACGGCCTCGTGCTCATTGACGGTTTCTTCCGCTTCGGGGTGCAGGGAGAGGCTGGGATCGCAATCGCAGCTGTAGAGCCCCATGCGTTCCGCGGCCCGGTGTTCGGCGGCTTCGCGGGACATGCCCCGGGCCAGATACACGAGGACCAGCTCATTGTGGTCGATATCGAGGGCGGGCGCTGCGGTCAGCGTGGCTTGGGTGGGGCGGGTGGCCTTGAGGAGCTCGAGCTGCGAGCGGACAGAGACATACTCGCCGGCACCCATGGACAGGGCACCCGCCAGGAGTCCGGCGATGCCGCTGAACAGGACCACAGTGGAGGGGACGCCGGTGGCTGCCATGCCCATCACGAGTGAAAGGTTGCTGACCAGCCCGTCGTTGGCGCCGAATACGGCGGCGCGGAAGCTGCCGGACAACCTGTTGCGGCCGCGCGTCGCCAAACCGCGGACCACTTCCTCGTGGATCTGCTCGTCGGCCGCCATTGCACGGGTCGCTGCCGGATCCTTTGCGTAGGGCGAGCGCCCTTCAGCCCTTTGGGCGAGGGCCAACACGAACACTGATCCGAAGTTGCGGGCCAGGAAGCCGAGCATTTGGCTTCGCATCGAGGCGGCCTTCGGCATACCTGCGTGTTCCCCGAGGAGTTTGAGCCAGTGCGCCTCGTGGCGGCCCTCGGCCTCAGCCAGGGCCAAGAGGATGGCGCGTTCCTCGCCGTCGCGGCGCTGTGCGAGTTGACGGTACACGGCCGCCTCGGCCCGCTCGTCCGCCAAGTATTGCCGCCAGCGCTTGATGTCCGACGACGACGGGCGGCCCGGGCGGTCGGCTTCATCTTGAGTTGGACTGCTCAGGTCCGAGGGACTGGCTTGATGCGAGTTGTCTGGGCGGGACTTGTCTGGATGCGCGGGTTTGGCGGGCGGGTGCACCGGGACTCCTGGGTTGCTGGGGCGGGGCTTCATCGCCTCATGGCGGCTCCACTCTACCGCCAATTTCCGCGGTTTTTCGGCTGGCAACCCTCACCAGACTGTTTAGGTGCGCCTCAAAAACGGGAGCATCGCCCGGGGCCTTGACCGCGGCAGGGGGCAGTGCTGGGATGGATGGACAGGGTCCACGAATGGGCGGGGTAGCGTGTCGACCGGCTGCCTCATGTGCCTGTGAGATGGGCTCAGCGGCACGTCGAACGGAGGTTGCACCATGGACAGCACCGAAACCAACGACCGCCACCTCGACCGTCCCACGGTTGAGGCCGATCCCGCTTACGACTACAGCGAGGATCTTGAGGTGGACGAAGAATGGGACGAGGAACCCGGCGTCATTGACGATGACGAACGGGTGGTTCCGCTCGACCCCGAAGAGCATCGCGAGGACGAAGAGCGCGAATAGTCCCACGCAAAACGGCGGTGCCTCCCCGAAGGGCGGCACCGCCGTCGTGCTGACTACCGTGAGGGCTAGTGGCCCGCGTGGGTGGCCACCGGGTGGACCTCCAAGGGGAGTTCCTCGGTTGCTCCCGTGACGCGGCGGTCCCAAGCCGCGCGGACTTCCGGCTCTGTCGGCGGAGTAACAAGGGAGACCACGACGTAGACGAGCAGCGATGCGCCGAGGCCCCAGTAGATGGGATCGTTGGCGTAGACGCCGTCTTCGCTCGGGATGATGCCCGTGGCGTACGCGATCAGCAGGGCCAGGGTCAGTACGGACCCCACCGCCATGGACCACGCGGCGGCGACGCCCGTGCCGCGCTTCCACACCAGGCCGCCCAGGATTGCGACCAGGAGCCCGCCTACCAGGATGTCGTAGGCGATGGTCAGGGCCACCACGACGTCCTGGGCCGCCATCGAAATCAAGACGGCCAGGACACCGAGCCCGAGGACCCAGTACCGGTTTGCCTTGACGTCGTGCTCGGGGTTTTCGGTGTCGTCGGTGTTGATGGTCTTGCCGAACCAGCTTGCGACGAAGGGGACCACGTCGGCGCGGGCAACGGTGGCCGCGGCGATGAGGGCTCCGGACGCGGTGGACATCATGGCCGCGACCGCTGCGGCCATGACGAGGCCTCCGATGCCGATCGGAAGGATGTGCGTGGCAACCTCCGCGTAGACAACGTCTTTGCCCAGTGCCTTGGCGTTGATGTTGGGCAGTGCCACCCGGGCGGCCAGGCCGATCAATGCGCCGGCGACGCCGTACAAGACGCAGTAGACGCCGGCGGTGGCGCCGCCCCAACGGGCCACCTTCGGGGTCTTCGCGGTGAAGACGCGCTGCCAGATGTCCTGGCCGATCAGCAGGCCCAGGGTGTAGACCACGAAGTAGGTGATGATGGTCTGCGCCCCGATGCCGTCCAACTGGAAGAAGCTGGCGTCAACACGTGCGCGGATGCCGTCCAGGCCGCCTGCCGCGTTGAGTGCGAAGGGGAGCATGAGGAGGAAGATGCCCACCGTCTTGATGATGAACTGCACCTGGTCGGCGAGGGTGATGGACCACATGCCGCCGATGGTGGAGTACACGAGGACGATTGCGCCGCCGACGGCGATGGCGAGCCAGCGCTCCCAGCCAAAGAGGACGACGAAGATGGTGGCGTAGGCGCCCGTGGATGTGGCGCACAGCATGAGGGTGTAGGCGAGCATGACGATGCCGGACGTCTGCGTGGCGCGCTGGCCATAGCGCAGGCTCAACATCTGGGAGACGGTGTAGATCTTCAGCCGCTGGATGGTGCCGGCGAAAAGCAGGCTCAGGAGGAGCACGCCGGAACCGATCGCGACAACCAGCCACATGCCGGAGATGCCGAACTTGTATCCGAGGCCCACGCCGCCAACCGTTGAAGCGCCGCCGAGGACGACGGCGGCCATGGTGCCGGTGTAGAGCATCGGGCCAAGGCGGCGTCCTGCCACCAGGAAGTCGCTGTTGTTCTTGGTGCGCGATTTGCCCCACCAGCCAAAGGCCAGCATGGCGAGCAAATACACCACCACGATCGCAATATTGATGAACGAAGAGTCCAAGGTTGGCTCCTGAGAGTGACTGCGCAGAGTGCTTGGGGATTCCGACGCCGGTTCGCTGGGTTTGGCTGCGGGGTTGCGGAAGGTCTCTGCGCTCGTGATTGGGGACGGTAGCCTGCGAGGTGTGCCTCACAAACAACACTTGTTGCCCATGAGGATACTTAGTGATGCGAGTTACAGTCAAGGGGCGGTTACTATTGCTGCAATAGTGGGGCCGCACCAACGGCCTGAAAGGTTCGTGAATGAAGGCTCTTCCCGTTGAACCGAGCAACGTCCCTGTCGCCATCGGTTCCAGAATCCGCGCCGCCCGTCAATCGCAGCGGCTCACCATAGAGCAAGTTGCCGATGCCACCGGCCTGACCAAGGGGTTCCTGAGTCGCGTGGAGCGCGACCTGACATCGCCGTCGGTCGCTTCACTCGTGACTCTCTGCCAAGTTCTTTCGGTGTCGATCGGCGAGCTGTTCGCGGCACCGGAGACCCACCTGACCCGGCGCGACGACGCTCCGCGGATTTCGCTCGGTGGCCAGGGGATCGTGGAGCGGCTCCTGACCGCCCGGTCGGAACGGCGGCTGCAGATCCTTCAGGCGTCCATCGAGCCACGCGGGCGGGGCGAATCCGAGCTGTACGCCGTTGACTGCGACGTTGACGTCCTGCATGTCGTGAAGGGCCGCATCAAGCTGATCCTGACCAACGAGGAGTACGAGCTCGAAGAGGGGGACACTTTGTCCTTTCCGGGCCGCGAGCCGCACACCTGGGTCAATCCGACGGACGAGCCCGTCGAGGTGCTCTGGATCCTGGTGCCTGCAGCAAGCCGCTGACGCTTTCCTACCCGGCGCCGGAGGGCGCCGACACGCGGCGAAACACGCCGGAAACAAGACCGACTTCAGGATTTAACCCAAGGGCCTTTGGTGTTACGCGCCTGAAATGATCCATGCCGAATGCTGAAACAGGGCGGCTGTACCTTCGAGTCAAGGCAACTCGTCAAGGTCGGTACCGCGGTTGGTAATTCCCCAGGTGCCAGGACCTGTTCGTTTTAAAAATGGTCTCGCCGTGCGGGCGCCATGGAGCGCCGACTATGCAGGAAGGCTCCCAAAATGAACCCAGTTTTCTTCAGCGTAGGCCTGGACGTGAACCCCCAGACCCTCGATCCGGGCGCAACAGCCTGGATGCTTGCAGCTTCGGCCCTCGTCCTTCTCATGACGCCAGGCTTGGCGTTCTTCTACGGCGGCCTGGTCAGGATGAAGTCCGTCCTCAACATCATGATGATGAGCTTCGGCGCCATTGGCGTGGTCGCGGTGGTCTGGGCCCTGTGGGGCTACGGACTCGCGTTCGGCCCGGATACTTTGGGCGGCTTCATCGGGGATCCCTTCGCGAACTTCGGACTCAGCGGACTTTCCAGCGTCATCGGCGGGAAAGCCCCGGGGCTGCCGGACATGGTCTTCATAGGATTCCAAGCCACCTTCGCCATCATCACGGTCGCGCTGATCAGCGGCGCGGTGGCCGAACGTGTCAGGTTTGGCCCCTGGCTGCTCTTTGCCGGCCTCTGGGTCACCATTGTCTACGCGCCGATCGCCCACTGGGTCTGGGGCGGCGGTCTCTTCGGATCCACCGGGATCATCGGCAGCAAGATCTCAGCGCTTGACTTTGCCGGCGGCACCGTTGTCCACATGAACGCGGGCATGGCCGGGCTGATGCTCGCGGTGGTGCTCGGCAAGCGGCTCGGGTTCATGAAGGATCCCAACATCCGGCCGCACAACCTCCCCTTCGTGATGCTCGGAGCAGGCTTGCTGTGGTTCGGTTGGTTCGGATTCAACGCCGGTTCGGAACTTGCCGCTGACGGAATCGCTGCGGTCGCCTGGACCAACACCCTCTTGGCCACAAGCGCGGCGCTCCTCGGTTGGCTTCTTGTCGAACGGCTCCGCGATGGTCACGCGACGTCCCTCGGTGCGGCATCCGGCGCCGTGGCGGGCTTGGTGGCAGTTACCCCGGCTTGTGGATTCGTGGATCCCCTGGGCGCCATCGCCATCGGCATCATTGCCGGTGCCGTCTGCGCACTTGCCATCGGACTTAAGTTCAAGATCGGCCTGGACGACTCATTGGACGTCGTTGCCGTCCACTTTGTCGGCGGCTTGTGGGGAACCCTGTCCCTCGGATTCTTCGCGGTACCCTCGGCGAAGACTGAGGGAGGCCTGTTCTACGGCGGCGGCCTGAGCCAATTCTGGCCCCAGATATTGACGGCCCTGGTGGTCACCGCGTGGACGGCGATCATGACGACGCTCATCGGTCTGGCCATCCACAAGACAATCGGCATGCGGGTCAAGGAGCACGAAGAGCTGGCCGGCATCGACATCACGGAGCACGCCGAGACCGCCTACGAACTGGCCATGATTGGCGGCTCCTTCAATCCCGCCGAACCGCAGAACGGCAAGACTCCGTTGAGCTCCGGCGTGGACCCGGAAGCCAGCTCCAACGGGAAGCCAGATCGGATGCGCAGCAAGGCATCGACGTGAAACTGGTCACGGCCATTGTGAGGCCCGAGCGGATCGACCAGGTCCGGGAAGCTTTGGAACGCTTCGGAGTCAATGGGATGACCGTGAGCCAAGCGAACGGTTATGGCCAACAACGGGGCTTCGTAGAGGTGTACCGGGGCGCGGAATACAATTCCGATCTCCTTCCCAAAATCCGGGTGGAGGTCCTGGCCACGGACGATTTGGCGGACGGAATTGTGGACGCCATTATCTCCGGTGCCAGTACGGGCCGGTTCGGAGACGGGAAGATTTGGACCGTCGAAGTTTCCGAAGCCGTGCGGGTCCGGACCGGGGAGCGTGGCGCCTCCGCGATCAGCTAGGAAAGACTGTGTTGGTGCCGCACCTTCCGATCAGGGGGGAGCGGCACCAACACTGCCATGTTCAGCCCACGTGCACCCAGGGCCTGCGCGTGATGTCCGGCTCGGCTTCGCGCAGCACTTCTCGGGTCACCGGTGCAATCTCGCCCTCGCCGAAGAAGAGGAACTTGCTCAGGTTGGCGATCGGATTCCCTTCGGTCCAGCGGAAATAGATGTGCGGCATGAGCCCGGTGACGTCCCTGATGTGGAGGAGCACCGCGGCCAGCGTGTTGGGCACGTTGTTGCTGTGGACCTCCAGGATCTTGAAGCCGTGCCGTATCTTGCCCACCACCAGGAGTTCCTGTTCGAAGTCGGAGCTGTCGTCCACGATGACCTCGATGAAGATCGCGTCGCTGTCCACGGGCAAGTGGTTCGCTTGTTGGGCGTGCTTTAGCTTCAGCTCATACCGGTCGGCGCTCACCCGCTTGGGTTCGTGCGCGATGATCCGGATGGGACCTTCCTCGTTTGAGGCCGTGAACTCGAGGGCCATCTGGTCCATCTTGATCTGCGTGGCCCGCAGTTCGAACGACCGGCGCACCCTCGACGCGAAGCTCACCAGGACAATGCCAAGGATGAACAGGGCCGCGATCCTGATGCCGTCAGGGCGTTCCACCACGTTCGCCACGGTCGTGTAGGCGAAGACGACCGCCACCGCACCGAAAGCGAGGGTCTTGGCCCCCTGCTTCTTCCGGCGTGCCGACAGGGTGACAGCGATCGAGGCCGAGGTCATGAGGACCAGGACCCCGGTGGCGTACGCACCGCCTTGGGCTTCCACGTTTGCCTCGAAGACCAAGGTGATGATGAAAGCGACGGCGGTGAACACCAGGACCAGCGGGCGGACGGCCCTGGTCCACGCAGGGGCCATGCCGAAGCGCGGCAAATAGCGCGGCACGAGGTTCAGCAGGCCGGCCATGGCCGAGGCACCCGCAAACCACAGGATGGCGATGGTGCTGATGTCGTAGACCGTGCCGAAGCCGTCGCCCAGGAATTGGTGCGCAAGGAATGCGAGGGCACGTCCGTCGGCTTTGCCTCCCGGCTGGAATTCAGCGGCCGGAATCAGGAACGTGGTGATGAAGCTCGAAGCCACCAGGAAGGCACTCATGATGAGTGCCGCCGTCGTGAGCAGTTTGTGGGTGCCGCGGATGCGGCCAACGGGATGCTCCTCGGTATCGCTTGGGCTGCCCTTGATCTGGGGCATGACTGCGACGCCGGTTTCGAATCCTGAGAGGCCCAGGGCAAGTTTCGGGAAGACCAGCAGCGCGATGCCCACCATGATCAACGGGTTGCCGTGCTGCTGGTTCAGCGCCGCCCACCAATCGGTCACCACATGTGCCTCGGTCACCACGTGCGCCAATCCGACCGCGACGACGACGGCGTTGAGCACCAGATAGGCGCCTACGAGCACGACAGCTACGTTGATGGCCTCCTTGAACCCCCTGAGGAACACAACGCCAAGCCCGGCGATGAGGGCCAAGGTGATGGTGATTTCCTGCCCGTGGAGCCATTGCGGCGCAAAGGGGTTTTCGATGGCGTGGGCGCTCGCATCCGCGGCGGAGAGCGTCATGGTGATCATGAAGTCCGTCGCGGCGAATCCAAGCAATGCGAGGACGAAGAGTTTGCCGCCCCAGCGGGGGAGGAGCCGCTCGAGCATCGCGATCGAGCCTTCGCCGTGGGCGCTTTCGGCAGCTACCCGCCGATAGACGGGCAGGGCTCCGAGAAGGGTGACAGCGACCAGGACAATCGTGGCGAGCGGCGAGACGATGCCCGCCGCGAGTGCTGCGATGGCCGGCTGATAGCCGAGGGTGGAGAAGTAGTCGACGCCGGTGAGGCACATGACCTTCCACCAGGATTCGGGAGTGTGGCCCTCATCCGGCGTGCCGTGCGGACCCTGGCGCTTTCCCGAGGTCTCAGGCAGACCGTCGAGCAGCCATCGCTTGAATTGTCCGCGTTCGATATCGCGTGCGGGCTTCTGCCGGTCAGAGGGTTCGGCCGGCGGCCTGGTCAGCGTTGTCACATGGTCCTTTCGCGCAGCCTGGAAGCTGCTCCAGATGGAGCGTACGGGTGGGCCGGGGAGGTGCGGGCGGTTTTTATGGAATCTTTACGGCCCGTGTGGCCGGTGTCACCAATGTGACAGTGTACTTCGGCTGTAAACATGTGGTGCATATAGGACAACTTTGAGTGTATGATGGGAGTCACAGTCATACCCCATCCCGCCTATTCGCAAAGGAGCGGCGCATTTTGGAAGAGCTTCGTATCGAGGCCAACGGCAACCTTGGTCCCATTGATTCGGCCCGTATCCCGCGCTATGCCGGCGCTGCCACCTATGCCCGCCTGCCCCGCTTGGACCAGGTTTCCAAGGCCGACGTCACGGTGGTCGGCGTTCCCTTCGACTCCGGTGTTTCCTACCGCCCCGGCGCCCGCTTCGGCGCCAACCACGTACGTGAAGCCAGCCGCCTGCTGCGCCCATACAACCCGGCATGGGACGTCAGCCCCTTTGAAAACGTCCAGGTGGCCGATGCGGGCGACATGGCGGTGAACCCGTTCAACATCAATGAAGCCATCGAGACCATCCAGCAGAACGCACTGGACCTGACGGCCAACGGAAGCAAGCTCGTCACGCTCGGTGGCGACCACACCATCGCCTTGCCGCTGCTCCGCGCCGCCGCCGAACGCGCCGGCGAGCCCGTCGCCATGCTGCACTTCGACGCCCACCTCGACACGTGGGACACCTACTTCGGCGCCGAGTACACCCACGGCACCCCGTTCCGGCGCGCCGTTGAGGAAGGCATCCTCGACACCGAGGCGATCAGCCACGTCGGTACCCGCGGCCCGCTGTACGGCAAGAAGGACCTCGACGACGACCACCGCTTCGGCTTCGGCATTGTCACCTCGGCCGACGTCTACTACCAAGGCGTCCTGGAAACTGTGGCAAAGATCCGCGACCGCATCGGCAACCGTCCCCTCTACATCTCCGTCGACATCGACGTCCTCGACCCGGCCCACGCGCCGGGCACCGGCACGCCGGAGGCCGGCGGCATCACGAGCCGCGAGCTCCTGGAGATCATCCGCGGCTTCCGCGGCATGAACCTCATCGGGGCAGACATTGTCGAGGTATCACCGGCCTATGACCACGCCGAAATCACGGGTGTGGCCGGCAGCCACGTTGCCTATGAGCTCGTCACCCTCATGGCGGACAACGCCGTGGAAGGCAACCGCCATGGCGCGCCGACCGGCTACGCTGCCCAGGCCCTCGGACAGGAAGTCCGCCGCCCGGCCGGTTTTGCGGCCACCCCCGCCGGAGCGCAATCATGATCGACTTCGATCCCGGTACAGCCGCCCCTACGAAGGGCACGGATGTCCGCAACGGCGGGGACCTCGTCGTCGAGACCCTTGAAGCGCTGGGCGCGAAGACCGTCTTCGGCATTCCGGGCCAGCACGCCCTGGGCCTGTTCGACGCGATGGGCCGCGGCAAGCTGCACTTCGTGTCCTCCCGCGTGGAGAACAACTCGGCTTTCGCCGCGGACGGGTACTCCCGTGCAACCGGTGAGGTCGGGGTGCTGTTCCTCTCCACCGGTCCGGGCGCTTTGACGTCGTTGGCCGGCCTGCAGGAGGCGTACGCCACAGGTGTCCCGATGGTGGTGGTGGCGAGCCAGATTCCACTGGAGGGCCTGGGCGCGCGCCGCAAGGGCATGCTGCACCAACTCGATGACCAGAAAGCCTCGGCCGCGAACGTCACCAAGAGCCAACGCCTGATCCAGCACGCGTCCGGAATTCCCTCGGCCATCCAGGATGCCTGGACCGAAGCGATTTCCTCCCCGCAGGGGCCGGTGTGGATCGAAATTCCGCAGAACGTGCTCCTGGACCCCATCATGGTCCCGCCAGTGGAGGACGCCCTCGCCGAAGCTGCCGACAACCCGCCGCGCGTCGAGCTGATCCGCGAAGCCGTCAAGTGGCTCGCGACGGCGAAGCGCCCGGCGATCATCGCCGGCGGCGGCACGCGCCGCGGCCACGCCGAAAAATCGCTCCAGTCTATCGCCGAGAAGCTCCGTGCCCCAGTGATCTGCACGCCCGGCGGCAACGGTGCATTCCCATGGACCCACGAACTGTCCCTGCAATCGTGGATCGAAGACCGTCACATGACCGACGTCCTCGAGGACGCCGATGTGCTGATTGTCATCGGTTCTTCGCTCGGTGAGGTGACGTCCAACTACTTCACCTTCGAGCCGCGCGGACGCATCATCCAGATCGACGCCGAACCCCGGGTCCTCGAGTCCAACCGGCCCGGATTGGGTATCCGCGCCGACGCCGGACAGGCACTTGCGGCCTTGGATGAGGCGCTGGCTCCTACGGCGGCGGCACCGGACTGGCGCGGCGTCACGCCCGAGGACCTCGTGAAGGAGTCCTTGGCCAAGGTCAAGGCGCGCCTGGAGTCGCAGGACCTCGGCAAGGAACTGAAGTTCATGGCCGATATCCGCGAAGCAGTTCCGGCGGACATGCAGACCTTCTGGGACATGACCATTTCCGCATATTGGGGCTGGAGCTGCTGGGATTCGCGTGAAGGCCAGTTCCACTCGGCCCAGGGCGCGGGTGGACTCGGTTTTGGATTCCCCGCGGCAATTGGTGGCGCGGTGGGGCTGGAAACTGTCGATAAACCGAGCCGCGTGCTGGCTGTATCCGGAGACGGCTCCGCCATGTACTCGATTTCCGAGCTCGCCACCGCCAAGCAGCACAACGTCCCGGTCACATGGCTGATCGTGGACGACGGCGGGTACGGCATCCTGCGCGAATACATGGTGGGAGCCTTCGGCAAGGCCACAGCCACCGAGCTCGCCCGTCCGGACTTCGTGAAGCTCGCCGAAGCTTTCGGCGTCCCGGCGCGCCGCGTCGCCCCGGAGGAAGTCGGGGACGCGCTCAAGGAAGGCTTCGCCGCGGACGGCCCCAACGTCGTCGTGGTTGAAACCCTCCTGAAGATGTTCGGCCCCACGCACTTGGGCGACTAAGTCACCTCCCTACCCAGCGCGAGCTGGCAGCACCTGCCCTCAAAATCCGTTTTTGAGGGCATCAGCTGCCAGCTCGCGCTTGGCGTTTAACGCACCTCACACATCATTAGTTTCCCAAAGCAATCATTTAGGCGTATAGTTGCTTTAGGCAAACAAAAGTGAGGTGTCATCCATGGCTGTCGCATCCAGCACGGCAACCGAACTCGTCCATCAGATTTTCGATCTCCAGCGGGTACTGCGTTGCATCGTGACCGCGAACATCGCGAGGGACGCCGATGTCGGCTTCGCCCTGCAGGGAGTGATGCGCTTCATCGGCGAGGGGGAGTCGCGGGCCACCAAGCTCGCTTCGCGCCTAGGTGTCAGCGCGCCGGTCCTCAGCAGGCACATCGCCGAACTGGAGGAACTCGGTTTGGTGGTCCGGCGCCCCGACCCCGCGGACGGCCGCGCGCAATTGGTGGCGTTGTCCGAAACCGGCATCGCCAAGGTCCGCGACTTCGAAGAGCAGCGCAGCCTGAACCTGCGGGCCTACCTCGAGGAATGGAGCGAGGAGGACGCCCTGGAAGCAGGGAGGGTACTGGAAAAGCTCACTGCATCACTCAACCACTCAGTCCGGGCAACGGCGGCCGGCTCCCACCACTCGAACCACCCAGCTTAGGAGCAGCAGCAATGGCAACCCGAATACAAGAACGTTCGACGGCGGTGCCGGCGTCATCTGCGCCCATGACGCACCGCCAGATCATGGAAGCCCTGACAGGCCTCCTCGCGGCATTCTTCACCGCCATCCTCAGCAGCACCATCGTTGCCAACGCCTTGCCGACCATCATGTCGGACCTGCACGGCACGCAGACTGACTTCGCCTGGGTCATCACGGCCGCGCTGCTGGCCAACGCCGCCACCACGCCCATCTGGGGCAAGCTCGCCGACCTCTTCGACAAGAAGCTGCTGGTCCAGCTGAGCATCGTGGTCTTCGTGGCAGGCTCGGTCATGGCCGGCTTCTCCCAAAGCATTCCCTTCCTGTTGACCGCCCGCGTCATCCAGGGCATCGCCTTGGGCGGCCTCACCGCCCTGGCCCAGGCGATCATAGGCACCATGATCCCGCCACGGGACCGTGGCAAGTACTCCGGTTACATGGGTGCCGTCATGGCAGTCGGTACTGCCGGAGGCCCGCTGTTGGGTGGTTTCATCGTTGACAGCCCGCTCGGCTGGCGCTGGACGTTCTTCGTCTGCGTGCCGCTCGCGGTCATCGCGCTCATCCTGCTTCAGGTGACCCTCAAGATCCAGCACGTCAAGCGCCCGGCCAAGATCGACTGGCTCGGATCGCTTCTCCTGACCTCCGGCGTGAGCCTGCTCCTCATCTGGGTTTCTTTCGCCGGCAACCCGGAGTACTACGACTGGGTCTCATGGCAGTCCGCGCTGATGGTTGGTGGCGGCGTGCTCCTGCTCGCGCTGCTGGTGCTCGTGGAATCCAAGGTGGCGCAGCCCATCATTCCCCTGAAGATCATCTCCGAGCGCACCACTGCTCTGGCGATCCTCGCCTCGGTTGTGGTCGGCATCGCGATGTTCAGCTCCTCGACCTTCCTTGGCCAATACTTCCAGGTAGCCCGCGGCGCCACACCCACCGAGGCAGGCCTTCTGACGCTGCCCATGATTGCCGGAAACCTGATGGGCTCCGTCGTCTCGGGCCAGTTGATCAGCCGCTTCGGTAAGTGGAAGCGGTTCCTCGTGGCGGGAACGGTATTGCTCGCCGGCGGCCTCGCCTTCACCGGCACCATCGACCACACCACCGAACTGTGGATCACCTGCTGCTACACCGCAGTCTTCGGCCTGGGCCTTGGCCTGCTGATGCAAAACCTGGTCCTTGCGGTCCAGAACACGGTCCGTGCCCAGGACATCGGTACGGCCAGTGCATCCGTCGCATTCTTCCGCTCCTTCGGCGGTGCGATCGGCGTGTCCGTCCTTGGTGCGGTCATGGCAAACCACGTCAAGGACCTGGCCACCCAGGGACTCGCGGCGGCGCACATTCCGGTGAAGGGCGGTTCCAGCAACGCGAGCATGGACCTGACGGACCTGCCGGCGCCCATCCGCGACATCATGCGTGCCGCCTACGGCGACGCTACCGCGCAGATCTTCATGATCGCAGCGATCATCGCCATTGTCGGCTTCCTCGCGGTGCTCTTCATCAAGGAAGTTCCGCTGCGGAAAACCGTGGACGCAACGCCTGCGAAGGACCTGCTGGCCAACGCTTCCGGCGAGGCCGCGATGAGCCTCGATACCGCCGCCCTGCCGGTGATCGAGGACGGCAGTGTCCTTCCCGAGGCAGGGCAGCTCTCAACGGCCGACGACGGCGGCACCCCCTTGGGCGCCAGCCGCGCCCGTGCGGCAGCTGAGAAAGAGCACGATGAGCTGGACCGCGAGTTTGCCCGCATCCTGACCCAGGAACGTCCCGAGCCCGCCGCAGGCCTGCGCGAGGTGCAGGACCAGCTTGCCCGCACGCAACGGTTGCTCGCCGAGCAGCAGCTTCAACTCAGCCTCGCCCAGCGGGAGCTCCAGGCACGCGTGCAGGAACAGCAAGCCACCGCCGTCGAGCAGTCGCGGATCGCCGAAGAATTGGCCGCGTTGCGTAAGGAACTCAAGCGCGAACGCCGCCTCCAGGAAAGGGCCGCCTTGCTGCTCCTCGCAGGCGATGCCTCACGGCCCGGGGAGACTGGCCGGCACGCGGGCTGACCGCGGACACAGACGGATGCGGGAGCCGCTGCAGCGAGTTGGAAACGCTGCAGCGGCTCAGCTATGTCGTAATGATGATCTTGGCCTATCGATATATCGTTGCGGCGGCGGATTTCGTAGAGTTGAAGGGCTAATACTGTCAGCGTGTGCTGCTATCCATGTGTTTAGTCATTTCGCACCATTCGCGCACTCTCATTAAGGATCCGTGGGCATGCTTGTCACCCTGATACGGCGCTACTCCAAGCCGTATTTGCCGCAGATACTGGCCGTTATCGTCTTCCAGTTGGCATCCACCATTGCCACCCTTTACCTTCCAAGCCTCAACGCAAAGATCATCGATGAAGGGGTATCCCGGGGGGATACCAACTACATCTGGCAGACCGGTGCCCTCATGCTCGCCGTCGCGTTCGGCCAGGTCATCGCGGCCATCGCCGGCGTCTATTTCGGATCCCGCGTAGCCATGGCCATGGGCCGCGACTTGCGGAGGGATGTCTTCCGGAAGGTCAGCAGCTTCTCGGCCAAGGACGTCAACGGCTTCGGCGCGCCGACGCTGATCACCCGCGGCACCAACGACGTCCAGCAAGTCCAGATGCTCATGCTCATGGGACTGAACTTCATGGTCTCTACGCCCATCATGTGCGTCGGCGGCATCATCATGGCCTTGCGCGAGGACCTTAGCCTCTCGTGGCTTGTCTGGGTATCGGTGCCTGTCCTCGTGGCCGTGGTTGGCTACCTCGTGGTCCGGCTCATGCCGCTCTTCCGTTCGATGCAGAAGAAGATCGATGCCATCAACGGTGTCCTCCGCGAGCAGATCATCGGCATCCGCGTGGTCCGGGCGTTCGTCCGCGAACCGTACGAGGCCGAGCGCTTCGGCAACGCCAACAAAGACCTCACCCTGGTTTCGGTCAAGATCGGCAACCTGTTTGTCTTGATGTTCCCGGCCATCGGGATGATCCTGCACCTCTCCACGGCGGCAGTGCTGTGGTTCGGCGGCCAAAGGGTAGACGCGGGCAACATGCAGGTTGGCTCGTTGACGGCGTTCCTGCAGTACCTCCTGCAGATCCTCATGGCGGTCATGATGGGCACCTTCATGGCCATGATGATCCCGCGCGCCTCCGTGTGCGCGGACCGCATCGGCGAGGTTCTCGACGTCGAGCCCTCCATCCACGACCCGAAGGCCCCCATAGCGCCCGCGGAAAAGAAGGGACGCGTCGAATTCCGCGACGTCACCTTCAAATACCCCGGCGCTGAAGCTCCGGTGTTGAGCAACATCTCATTCACCGCGGAGCCCGGGCAGACCCTCGCCATCATCGGCTCCACCGGCGCGGGCAAGACCACCTTGGTGTCGCTCCTGCCGCGCCTGTACGACGTCGCGTCCGGCGATGTGTTGCTCGACGGCGTACCGGTCACCAGCCTGGACCGCGACGAAATCACCAGCCGAGTGGCCACCGTGCCGCAAAAGCCGTACTTGTTCTCCGGAACCATCGAGCACAACCTGCGCTTCGGCAAGACCGACGCCACGGACCAGGAACTCTGGGATGCCCTCGAAACCGCGCAGGCCAAGGACTTCGTGATGGAGAAGTCCTCCGGCCTCAACCGCAGGATCGCGCAGGGCGGCACCAACGTCTCCGGCGGCCAGAGACAGCGTCTCTGCATCGCGCGGGCCCTCGTGACCCAGCCCAAGGTCTACCTCTTTGACGACTCCTTCTCGGCCTTGGACGTAGCTACGGACGCCCGCCTGCGCAGGGCGCTGAAAGCAAAGACGCAGGATGCCACGGTCATCATCGTGGCCCAGCGCGTCTCGACCATCGCGGACGCGGACCAGATCCTGGTCCTGGACAACGGCAGGATCGTTGACCGCGGCACGCATGAGGAACTCCTGGAAACGTCGCCGACGTACCAGGAGATCGTCGAATCCCAGCTGAGCGCGGAGGAAGTGGCATGAGCGAACAGAATCAGCAAAAGGATGCCAGCACTGCAAATGCCGTCGCCGTGGTGGACGACGAGGACTTCGAAGAGACCGAATACACTCCGGGCGAAGCCGACGGCGGCATGTTCGGCAGCCTGCCCGCCAAGAAGGCCAAGGCGTTCGGACCGTCCGCCAAGCGGCTCCTCGGGTTGCTCAAACCGGAGGCCGCCGGAGTCGTCTTCGTCATCGGCCTCGTGGTGGTCTCGGTCGTCTTGAACGTGATCGCCCCGAAGATCCTCGGCAGCGCCATGGACGTCATCTTCGGTGGAGTCATGGGCAAGCAATTGCCTCCCGGCGTGAGCCAAGCGGCCTTCGCCGAGGGCCTCCGCCGAGCCGGACAGAACAACTTCGCGGACATGGTCTCCAAGATGGAGCTCACCAACGGAATCAACTTCTCCAAGCTCACGTTCCTGATCTCGATCGTGCTCTTGATGTACTTCGTGGCCAACATCTTCCTGTGGGCCCAGGGCTACATCCTGAACAGGATCGTCATGAAGGTCATCAACCGCCTCCGCAATGATGTCCAGGCCAAGCTCAACCGCCTGCCCTTGAACTACTTCGACACCCGCCAGCGCGGCGACATCCTCTCCCGGGTGACCAACGACGTCGACAACGTCCAGCAAGGCCTGCAGCAGGCCTTCGCGCAGTTGGTCAGCTCGGTCCTGACGGTCTTGGGCATCACCGTGATGATGTTCATCGTCTCCTGGCAGTTGGCCTTGATCGCGCTGTTTGCCTTGCCGCTCTCCGGCGTCCTTGCCGGCGTCATCGGCGCCCGCAGCCAGAAGCTCTTCGCAGCCCAGTGGAAGAACACCGGCTCGCTCAACGGGCAGATCGAAGAATCATTCTCCGGCCATGAGCTCGTCAAGGTCTTCGGGCGTGACGCGGACATGCTGGAGCGTTTCGACGAACGGAACGAAGCCCTGTACAAGGCCTCGTTCGGGGCGCAGTTCGTTTCGGGAATCATCTTCCCGGCCATGAACTTCGTCTCCTACCTCAGCTACGTGGGCATCGCCGTTGTCGGTGGTTTGCGTGTTGCTTCCGGTTCCATGAGCCTTGGTGACGCCACGGCGTTCATCCAGTACTCGCGGGAATTCACCCAACCCCTCGGCCAGATCGCGGGCATGGCCAACATGCTGCAGTCCGGTGTCGCCTCAGCTGAGCGTGTGTTCGAGTTCCTGGATGCCGACGAGCAGGATCCGGAGAACGCGGCCCGCCACCTGCCTGCTCGCACAGACGGCCACGTCGAGTTCGAGAACGTGTCCTTCAGCTATGTGGCCGACAAGCCGCTCATCGAGAACCTGTCACTCAGCGCGGAGCCCGGAAACACCGTGGCGATCGTCGGGCCCACAGGTGCGGGCAAGACCACGCTCGTCAACCTCGTTATGCGGTTTTACGAGCTCAATTCGGGCCGGATCACCTTGGACGGGGTGGACATCAAGGAGCTGAGCCGTTCCGAGCTCCGCTCAAAGGTGGGAATGGTGCTCCAGGATGCTTGGCTGTTCGGCGGATCCATCTACGACAACATCAAGTACGGGAACCTTGACGCCACCGAGGAACAGATCATGGAGGCGGCCAAGGCAACATATGTGGACCGCTTCGTGCGCGCCCTGCCTGATGGCTACCAGACCATCATTGACGAGGAAGGCAACAACGTCAGCGCGGGCGAGAAGCAGCTCATCACCATCGCGAGGGCTTTCGTTTCCGATCCCTCGCTGTTGATCCTGGACGAGGCCACGAGCTCCGTGGACACCCGCACCGAGTTGCTGCTGCAGAAGGCCATGGCCGCCCTGCGCACGGACCGCACCAGCTTCGTCATCGCCCACCGCTTGTCCACCATCCGCGACGCCGACACCATCCTCGTGATGGAAAACGGCAGCATCGTGGAGCAGGGCAACCACAACCAACTGCTCGCGTTGCAGGGTGCGTACCACCGCCTCTACATGTCGCAGTTTGCCGGTGAGGATGCCGAGGAAATCGTGGTGGATGACTCGACGGCGGTGCACAGCTGAGCCCGCGAATTACCGTCCAGGTGCCCATGCGTTGGGGAGACATGGACGCCTACGGGCACATCAACAACGTCCAGATCGTGCGCATGCTCGAAGAAGCCCGCATCGCGGCCTTCGGCCCGCCCGCGGGTGCCGGGCTCCCCGGAGTAGAACCGCCGGTCTCCGTCTTCGACTCTGTTGAAGAGGGGGTCATGACCCTGGTGGTGGAGCACAAGGTCCGGTACGTCCGGACCTTGGAGTACCGGAACATCCCGGCAACCGTCGAGATTTGGGTCGGCGCCGTGAAGGGGGCAAGTTTTGATGTCCATTACGTCATCAAGGATCCAGTGACCGGCCAGGACTGCGTCAACGCCACCACCCATCTGGCGTTCGTCGACGAATCCACCGGACGGGTCCGCCGGCTGACTCCCGAGCAGAAGGAGCAGCTGGAGCCCTATCGGGCCTAGCTCCTGTACGTGGGTGCGGGCCGTGGGGGGGGGGGGGG
>NZ_JAKEEC010000007.1:134672-142083 GCF_021483235.1 Arthrobacter alkaliphilus
CCCGCACCCACGATTTGGCACTGCCGGTGGACGTAGAGTTTCCCCATGAAACTCGAGATCGTCGCCGTCGGTGCCCAGGGCGCCGTCGTTGCCGCGGAAGAAGGCGCCGACCGAATCGAACTGTGCAGCGCCTTGGAGCTCGGGGGACTGACCCCCAGCCAAGGCCTCATGGATGCCGCGCAGGAAGCTGCCGCCGGAAGGCTTGAGATCCACCCGCTCATCCGAAGCCGGCCGGGAGATTTCATCTACTCCGACACCGATGTGGACACCATGGAGCGGGAAATCCGGTTCCTGCTCGCCCAAGGGGCACACGGGGTGGTGATCGGAGTGCTCACTGCCGCCGGCGACATCGACGTGCGGGCGACTCGAAAGCTCGCAGCCGCGGCCTTGGAGGCCAACCCCGATGCCCATCTGACATTCCACCGGGCCATCGACCAAACCCCGGATCCGGCAGCCGCCGTCGAGCAGCTCGTGGAACTTGGCTTCACGCGAGTGCTCAGCTCCGGGGGAGCGCCCACCGTTGGGGCCGGGCTCACGACCCTCGAGCGCATGGTCCAGCGGGCGGCGGGGCGGATCGAGGTCATGGCCGGCGGCGGACTGGTTTTGAACGATATCCCGGCCCTGCACGCGGCCGGACTGAGCGCGGTCCATTTGTCGGCCAAGACCACGGTCTCCACGTGGAAGAGCCGGACCGGTTCCCTCGAGGCGCCGGGGCAGCAGGATCCGACGGCGTACATGGTCACCAACCGGGACGTGGTGAGGGCCGCCCGCGCCGCCTCCCGCTGACGCTCTTTACGGCCTACCGTGGACAGGCCTTTACAGGGCGGTGACTTGCGTCGAGGATAGATGAAACATTGCGATTGAAATGAGCCTTGGGGAGTCATAAAGATGCAAAACCTGCGTTTCGACACCATCACCCTGAACATGGCGGAATTGGGTCCCGAAAGCCCGCTGCCGGTGATCACCGCCGAACTGGACCAGCCATACAGGATCGGCGACGGCGTCCCGGAGGAACTGCAGGCCGCGGCCCGCTACGGCCAAGTGCCGAACATGTTCCCCTACCTGATGCAGGACGGCTACTCCCGCGAACGGACTGGCCACCGCGTACCCGCCGTCGTGCTTGAGAACAGCAAGCTGCGAGCCGTCGTCCTGCCTACCCTGGGTGGCCGGCTGTGGGAGCTTTTCGACAAAGCGTCGGGAAAGCAGCTCCTGCACACCCATGGGACCCTGCAGTTCGCCAACATAGCCCTTCGCAAGGCGTGGTTCGCCGGCGGGCTCGAATGGAACATCGGAACCCGAGGGCACTCACCCACCACGTGCGATCCGCTGCACACCGCCATCGTCAAGACACCCGAAGGCCATGACGTCCTGCGCATGTGGGAGTTCGAACGGCTCCGCGAGGTGGTCTTCCAAGTGGACATGTGGCTTCCGGAGGACTCGGACGCCCTGCTCACGGCCGTCCGCATCAGGAACCCCCATGACCACGAAGTCCCCATGTACTGGTGGAGCAATGCCGCCGTTCCCGAGACCCCGGAAACGCGCGTGATCGCTCCCTCCTCGGAGGCGTTCGGCAGCGACTACACCACAGATATCGCCCGTGTCCGCCCCACGGATCACGAAGGCATGGACGCCACCTGGCTGGTCAACAGCGCGCACGCCGCGGACTTCTTCTTCGATATCGAGCCCGGGCACCGGCATTGGATCGCCGCAGTGGATCACGACGGCGACGGCCTGGCCATGCTGTCCACGAGCCTCCTGCGCGGGAAGAAGTTGTTCGTCTGGGGCCAGGGCGACGGCGGAAAGCGCTGGCAGGAGTGGCTCAGCCCCGGGGCCGGCCCCTACGCCGAAATCCAGGCAGGGCTCGCCCAGACCCAGTTCGAGCATCTGGCCATGCCTGCCCGCGCCGAGTGGAGTTGGGTAGAGGCCTATGGCAACGCCAAGCTGGATCCCGCGATCTCCCACGACCGGGATTGGGACGGTGCCGTCGCCCATGCCAGCACGCGGCTTGAGGATCTCGTCCCGGATGCGGAGCTCGAAGACGCCCTCGCCGAAGCGACGCGGAACTTTGCCCTTGCTCCGGAGGAGATGTTGGTCCGCGGCAGCGCTTGGGGTGCGTTGGAGAGCGCCCGGTGGCGGCACTCGGGCCGCGAATGGGTGGACGAAACCGGTACGCCGTTCCCTCAAGATCCGACGCCTGAAGCCATCGAGCAAACCGGCCCGTGGCACAGCCTGCTTGATGGTGCGAGTTTCCTGGGCGCCGGGACCTTCGTGGCTGGAGCCGATTGGGAAGAACTCCTGGCCAAGGATGGCGGAGCGGAGGCCCAGTTCCATCTGGCCACGATGAAGCACGCCCGCCAGGACCTCGCAGGTGCGATCGCCGGATACGATTCCGCCCTGGTCGGCGAGGACCTCTCGCTCCGTTCGAGGGTCCTTGCCCTCCGTGGCCGGGCCCTTGCCCTGTTGTCCACCGACCAGCCTGACGAGGGCTTGGCTGAACTGGCGGTGGCGGCCCGGATGGATCCGTCAAACCTGCCGTTGCTCACCGAAGCCATGAACCTCAGCATCCGGCACGGTAGCCCGGCCCAAGCACTCGAGTTGGCGGTCGAGGCACCTGCCGGACTGTCCGACGTCGGACGCGTCCGCTTCCTGACGGCGCTCGCCCTCGCGGGGGTCGGCAAACGCCAGGCGGCCGCACAGATCTTGCGGGAAGGCGTCGAGATACCGGACATCCGGGAGGGTGAGGACGGGATCGCCGCCTTGTGGCAGGAAGTGTGCCCCGGGGAGCCGGTGCCGGCCCGCTATCGCTTCGGAATGCACTGAACTTCCGGGCCGCCTTGGCCCGGGATGCATGCGGCGGAAGGCGAGTTGTGGGGCCTGTGTGGCAGAAGGCAAGGCACGGGACGCCTGTGGCGGGGGTGCCGTTTTTTCTGGTGCCACCGTTCAGTTAAACCATGTAAGTTGGCATGGTGACTCCCTCCACCAAGACCCCACTGACCTGTGCCCCCGGTATCTCCAAGGAGATCGAAGATGCGGCGTGGTTCGTGCTGGGCCCGGGGCTGCAAGGCAAGGCTTCCGCGCTCGACGCCAGTACCCGCACTTGGACGGTGGACGCCGCCGGCGAGCTTCTGGAACGCCTGGAACGTGGCGTCGCAGACCCGAAGGCGCCCATGATGACCAATCTGCGCCAAAATCTGGAAGGAGCTTCGCGCGAGGCCAAGTTGCTCGCCGTCGAACTCCTCTTCCTGCAGTCCCTGCCGTTGGCGCACGAGGTCAAGTCGCTCAAGGTGAAGCGCGCCCGCGTTGCCGAAGCCGCGTCCTGGCTCGATCCCGAGCTTGAGCTTCCCAAGGAGTTGTACCAAGGCATGACCGATCACGGCGTGATCCGTGACCGGACCGCGGAATTCAACTGGACCATCTGGGACCACCTGACCTGGCTGTGCCGGTTCGTGGCGCACGTGGATGGCCAGTCCAACGCCAGCATCAACAAAGCCCTCAAGGACCCGCTGAAATTCCACGAACTCGCGGTGGCAACTCCCGAGGATCAGCCGGCCATCCGGCGCAGCATCGAATACCTGGTGTGGCCCAGCTACTTCGAGCCCGTGGTGGCCGACGTCGAGCGGCGCGAAATCCGGGACGCCTTCGCCTCGCTGGTCGGCGGGGCCCATGGCGAAACGGAAACCGACATCACCGCGGACGTCCACCGCATCCGGCTGTACTTGGACGAACAGGCTGGCCAGCGCATCGATTGGTACGACCGCCAGCTCGTCAGCCAGTGGCGCAAAGTGGGGGATCCCGGACGCCGGGCGTGGCTGCTGCGCACGCACCAGGACTCCGCCGAGCTCCTCGCCGCCTGGCGGGACGAGGAAAAGGCGACGCTCGACGTCGAACACCTCCGCGAACTCGCCCCCGGCGTAACAGCGGGCCTGGTGCAGCATGCCGTGGACGAGGACTACAAGCACCTCGGCTACGTGGAGCGGGAGGACACCAAAACCGCCGTGTTCGCGTTCCTGACCGTGATGAAGCCCGGCGACCTGGCGCTTTACCAGCACTCCGGAGCCATCAGGATCGGCGTGGTCCTGGGCGAACCGGAACACAACGAGGACAACCGCCGGCTGCGCCGCAAGGTGCGTTGGTTCGATGAGACCCACCCGATCGCCGAGGCCCCGCGACACGTCCAGCGCCAGCTCTCCACCTCGGGGATCGTTGTGGACGTCACGAGGGTCATCCAGTCTCTGCAGTCCCTCCTGCCCGCCGAAGCCGAGTCCGACGGCGAGGAAGCCGCCGCCCCGGACGCCGTCGTCGAGCCCGTGATTGAAGGGTTCCGCCCCCTCACCGAAGAGTTCGCAGCTTCCCTCCACATGGAGCTTGAGCCACTCAAGGAAATCGCCGACCTCCTCGAGGAGAACCGCCAACTGGTGCTCTACGGCCCTCCCGGAACGGGAAAAACCTACCTCGCGAAGCACTTGGCGGCCGAGCTCGCCGGTGACAGCACCGATGAGCGCGTCAAGCTGGTCCAGTTCCACCCGTCCTACGCGTACGAGGACTTCTTCGAGGGATACCGGCCGGACAAGACCGACGACGGCCAGGTGTCGTTCAAGCTCGTGGCCGGGCCCTTGCGCCGCCTGGCGGAAGAAGCCGCGAAGCCAGGGAACTCCAACAAGCCGTACTTCCTCATCATCGACGAAATGAACCGGGCCAACCTGGCGAAAGTGTTCGGCGAGCTGTACTTCCTTCTGGAATACCGTGACGACCGCATCTACCTCCAATACAGCCCCAACGAACCGTTCAGCCTGCCGGACAACCTCTACATCATCGGCACCATGAACACGGCAGACCGCTCCATCGCCATGATGGACGCGGCAATCCGCCGTCGCTTCGCGTTCGTGGAACTGCATCCCAAGGTGGAACCGATCCGCGGTTCGCTCCGGCGCTTCCTCGCGGCCCGCGGCTTGGACACGCTCAACGCGGACCTCCTGGATGCCCTGAACGACTCCATCGACGATTGGGACCGGGACCTGATGATCGGCCCCTCCTACTTCATGAAGAACGCGGCCCAGGATCCCGCCGGGCTGCGCCGGATCTGGAAGTACGAACTCATGCCACTCCTGGAGGAGCACTACCACGGGCAGTTGAACCGGGCCCAGCTGGAGGAGCGCTTCGGGCTGGACCAGTTGTTGGGTCGACTTGCAGTCCGCTAAGACCGCGCCACCGCGGCCGGCCCGCGCCCCGGCTATCGGAATGCCCGCGGTCCGCGCTTCAACGAAGGCTGCGGCTGTGCGGCACATCGTCATGGATGAGCTCTCCGGCGGGCTGGTGGAGAAGCTTGATGCGGACACCGCCGCCTTCCTCAACTCGAGCGGGCTGGCGAAAGCCTCGCCCATGGGGATGGGCCTCTACCGCATCGAGCCTGCAGGCAAGGTAGGGTCCGTCCGGACCCCGACGGTCCAATTCGAAGTACGGCCCAAAGACCGGCTTGGCTTGAACCGGCTGCTCTTCCTCTTGAGCTATGCCGGCGACCAGGGTTTTCGCGAGGATGCGGTTGCCGCCGTCGAGCACAAGGACCTGTGGAGCGCCCTCGCGGAGTCCCTTGCCCAGTTGGCGGAGCGGGCGCTCAGCCGCGGTCCGTTGCAGGGCTACCTCACTGTGGATGAGTCCCTCCGGACCGTGAAGGGCCGCATCCGGATCTCGGACCAGATCTCCCGCCGCCCCGGAATGCTGGTTCCGCTGGAGGTTTCCTACGATGAGTTCACTGAGGACATCGCCGAGAACCGCATCCTCCGAGCTGCCCTTGAACGGATGGGCAAGGTTCCGGGCGTCCGGCAAAACGTCCTGAGCCGCTTGCGGCAGCTCAAGGGAAAGCTCGACGCCGTCACGCGGCTGCAGTCCGGAGCGCCCCTCCCGAAGTGGCAGGCCAACCGGATGAACCTCCGCTACCACCCTGCCCTTCGCCTGGCGGAACTCATCCTGCGCAACGCTTCTGCGGAAGCGGGTGAGGGGAAGCAGCAGGCTGCCTCGTTTGTGGTGGACATGTCCACTGTGTTTGAGGAATTCGTGGGTGTGGCTTTGCGCCACGCGATGCGGGCACATCCGGGTGAAATGCGGCTTCAATACGGCGCCACGCTCAACGAAGCGGTGCGGGATTCGGACCGGCTCACTGTGCGCCCCGACGCCGTGCATTTCCTGGGCGGCAGGCCCGTGGTGGTGTACGACTCGAAATACGTCTCGGCTACGGATTCCGGAGCATCGTTGAACGCGGATCACTATCAACTCCTTGCCTACTGCACTGCCCTGCGGGTGCCCACGGCGTGGCTGGTCTACGCCGGCAAGGGAGAGATGAAGCTGCGGCGGATACTCAACACCGATATCGACATCGTGGAGTACCCGCTGGACCTGTCACTGCCGCCGGCCGAGATCCTTGCCTCCGTCGCGGACCTGGCACAGCAGTCCTGGGGAGAAGTGGTGCGCCAGGCGCGACTGTGAGGTGCCTGCTTGTTCCGTCGGGGCGTGTTCCGTCCGGGCGGCGGGGAGACTAGCCTGAAAGAGCAAGTCACCGCAGATGGAGGCATCATGCACGACAAGAAAAAGAAGAAGACCTGGAAGGACATGACCCCCGGGCAACGGGTGGGAGTGTTCGTGACAGGTGCAGTCCAGATGGGGTTGCTTGTCGCGGCGCAGCGCAGCATTTCCAAGACCCCGGCGGCCCAGATCAGGGGAAACAAGGCTCTTTGGCGGGCCGCAAGCTTCATCAATTTCTTCGGGCCGCTGAGCTATTTCCTGTTTGGCCGCCGTCGAGGAACTGCGTGAGCTGATTCTCCAAAGCCGAACGGTCCCGCATTTCGCACTCCCACACGGTGAGAACCTCCCATCCCGAGGCTCTCAGCAAATTGCGCTGCCCGGCGTCGCGCTCCCGGGTGCGGTTGCGCTTGGTTGCCCAGAAATCCGCGTTTCCCGTCGGTGCGTGCTGGCCGGCCTTGCAATCGTGGAAGTGCCAGAAGCAGCCGTTCACGAAAATCACTTTGCGCCGTCCGGCAAACACGAGATCCGGATTGCCCGGCAATTTCCCGCCCGCGGCCTGGCCATGGAGCCGGTAACGGTAGCCCTTCGCATGTAGGAGCCGACGGACCAAAAGCTCCGGCTTGGTGTTCTTGCCCCGGATCTTGGACATGTTCAGGCTGCGTTGCTCAGTGGTCAGCAGGTCGCGGCTCTCGCCCATATCCCCAGTCTACGCAGCGCACTTTCCCTCCGACGCCCGGTCACTTATGACGGTGCTTTCTCCGACGCCCGGTTAGATGTGTGGGTGCTTTCTCCGACGCCCGGTCAGATATGTGGGCACCCTTCCCGACGCTAGGTCACTTATGACGGTGCTTTCTCCGGCGGATTCCAGTGGTGGTTGCAACACGTCCTTTTATGC
>NZ_JAKEEC010000070.1 GCF_021483235.1 Arthrobacter alkaliphilus
TTGCAGATTCTATCTCTGGTAAATTCCCCTCGGGGAACGGAACTCCCTTCCGGCAACAGATTCAGCGGACGAAGAGGAATGCATTCTTACCCTTGCTTCCTTTGCTTGGCTTATTTAAGGAAAGACAGACTTATGAGCAAACCACCTACCCTCGGGTTCTTTCCCGCCGAATGCGAATACCTTGGCCTCTCCTCTTTATGGCAGCTAGATTGCCACGTTCAAGGTCAAAGCTAGTCGAACTAGAGCCTGCCTTGCTCGGGTCTGCCCAGGCGTGGAAGAAGTTCGCTCCTGGGTGAGCGAAAACATCTCATCTTGAACCCAGATTGACTCTCCTGGTGCGGGTCTCCCGTTCCGTCGAACATTTTGAAGTCTGGCTGAGAGAACCCTGGCGTATACGGCACGGAATCTATCCAAGCCGGATAAGGTTTGGTGATCATGCGGTTATCCTCC
>NZ_JAKEEC010000071.1 GCF_021483235.1 Arthrobacter alkaliphilus
AGGCTCGCAAGGGCTCGCCCTGGTTTCCGCTGCGCTGCAACCAGCTGAAAGGGCGTCCGCTGGCGCGGCCGGCTGCTGGGTTCAGGGCGTGCCGTCGCAGAGCTCCGGACCCCCTGAACCTGGTGTGTCTACGACGTTTTTGGCTGCTGTCCTGACGGATTGTACGTACCCGTTCCGGCCCCTCTAGCCCCTCCTACGTCGGGGCCTGCGCCCCGCAAAAGTCTTCTCCGGCGCTCCTGCGTCGCTTATTTCCTCCGAAGATTTTCCGGGTCTTGCCCTTACGGGTAGACGGGCCTGCACGGGCACAGCTCCGCAAGCTTCGCCAGCAGCCAAAAACAACGGGGGGAGAGGGGACGCTGGCCGGTCACCTAAGCCGCCCCACCCACCAACCCTTTCGGCAAAAAAGGAGCAA
>NZ_JAKEEC010000072.1 GCF_021483235.1 Arthrobacter alkaliphilus
AACGTCGAAACCGTGCCCCGGATCTTCAAGCGCATCCGCCCCGCGTTCCGCTACGACCGCTCCCTGGACGTCATCAGCCAGGGCCGCGCCGCCGGCATGGTCACCAAATCCAACCTGATCCTGGGCATGGGCGAAACCAGGGAAGAGATCTCCGAGGCCCTGGCCGACCTGCACGCCGCGGGCTGTGACCTGATCACCATCACCCAGTACCTGCGCCCCTCCGAACGGCACCTGCCCGTGGACCGCTGGGTCAAACCCCAGGAATTCGTCGACCTCGCCACCGAAGCCGAAGAAATCGGCTTCCTCGGTGTCATGTCCGGCCCCCTGGTCCGCTCCTCCTACCGCGCCGGACGCCTCTGGGCCACCGCGATGCGCAAAAA
>NZ_JAKEEC010000073.1 GCF_021483235.1 Arthrobacter alkaliphilus
GTCGAGATATGCCCGCCCACCCCGATATCGGGCCGCTGCGCACGGTGCACCATCACAGCCGCGTTCCAGCGCATATACGCCCGGTACCGGCGCTCGAACTCCTCATTGCCCGGGAACGGCGCTTCCTGGTCCACCGGGATCGTGTTCACATAATCGGTCGTCGTCACCATCGGCACCCCCACCGACTGGGACCCCGCCCGCTGAAGCAAACTGCGCATAATGAACTGCGCCCGCTCCGTGCCCTGCTCCCTGATCAACGCATCCAAAGACTCAACCCACTCGGCAGTCTCTTCCGGATCACGATCAGGCAGCTGGGAAGTCAACCCGCTAAGGATGTGTGAGGTCTCTTCTCCTGCAGCCACGTCCAACCTCTCTT
>NZ_JAKEEC010000074.1 GCF_021483235.1 Arthrobacter alkaliphilus
TGTCAGGCCAATCCCGAATCCACCGTTATTCAGACAGTCCCCCCCTTTCGTGAAGCCGGCGGAGCTACCAAGCAAGCACTCCACCAACTGTCCCCGTACTGATATCGAGGGCATTTAGGCAGCCCGTCCGGAACGGAATGCCCGGATAGGACCGGCTAGCTGTACCGCCCAGGGACGTTAGTTCGGTGAATGTGATGACTCTCTGGAGTCGTTGATCCAAGGGTGGGGACCTCCGGTTGCACAGTGGAGTTGCATAGGTAACCGCTGCAGCGATCAGGAGGTCCTCATGTCCCACGCTAATGCGACGGTATTTCATCAAGTACGAGTCAGCACCATGCTGGACCAAAAGGATTCCATCATCGCGTTGTCGTAGC
>NZ_JAKEEC010000075.1 GCF_021483235.1 Arthrobacter alkaliphilus
TTGCAGAGGTGAGCTAGATACATACGTGAGCTAGGTAGGTACGGCCGATACCTAAATACGGGTTTCTTATCCTTTTAGAAAAGGATAAGAAACAAATAGAATAGGTAACATATAGGATTCATTCTATTTGACCCACTACGGCCGTGAAAGGTTGACCATTGTCGTCAACTAGGGAGACTTCAGTCAGCTCCCCGCCAGCTGGTGACTTCTGAAAAAACTGAACAGGGAACTGTCAGGTGCACCCATTGGAGCCAATGTTCTACACACAGAAGGACTGCACCCCATGATGAAGAAAAACAACCATGAGACACTTTTTTATACCGGCCCGCGCCACGGCTAAAAACTGGCAGCCAGACATT
>NZ_JAKEEC010000076.1 GCF_021483235.1 Arthrobacter alkaliphilus
CAGAGGTCACAGGTTCAAATCCTGTCCCCGCAACTCAATAAACGAAAGAGTCCGCCCGGTTGGGCGGGCTCTTTCGTTTAACCCCTCGCCATCGGCGGATTCTGCTCGATCATTCGAATGGTCAAATTCCGGCCCTGCGGAATCACGGGACCGGGACGGTCGGGGGTCAGGATGATCCAGCAGAATACGACGGGCGCCGGCGAAGGTAGGCCGTGGTTCCCGCCAACTAGCCTGAAGCCGGTCGGTTCCCGAGGTGCCGCACCCCACACCGGAATGGTCAGGGCCGCCCCTGGTTGTGCGGTAGAGTTGAATCTGCGACGCGGGGTGGAGCAGTTCGGTAGCTCGCTGGGCTCA
>NZ_JAKEEC010000077.1 GCF_021483235.1 Arthrobacter alkaliphilus
CTCCAGCAGGAGCTGTTGCTGGGCATGGGCGGGGTGAAGGCGCTGCGGGTCTACCAGCGCCTCACCGGCACCCCGGCCCCGGAGGTCTTCCACACCAACGAAGGCCATGCAGGGTTCCTGGGCATCGAACGGATCCAGGAACTGATGTCCTCCGAGGCGCCGCTGAGCTGGTCCGAGGCCCTTGCCGCCGGGCGGGCGTCCACGGTGTTCACCACCCACACCCCGGTCCCGGCCGGCATCGACCGTTTCGAGGCCGTGCAGATCCGGCACTTCTTCGACGCCGGCCTGGCCCCGGACGTGCCGGTGGAGAAGGTCCTGGACCTGGGCCGGGAAAACTACG
>NZ_JAKEEC010000078.1 GCF_021483235.1 Arthrobacter alkaliphilus
CCTCTGGTGATCAGCGATGGAGTGCTGCATGACGGTGTGGCGGGCGCCCGGTACCTTGAGCAGGTCACGGCAACCGGCGGTACCCAGCCCGTCACCTGGACAGCGACCGGGCTGCCCTCCGGACTGACACTCACCCCGGACGGCGCACTGGCCGGGATCCCCGCCAACACCGGGACCACCACGGTCACGCTCACTGCCACGGACGCCGCCGGCACCCAGGCCACAGCGACCAGGATCTTGAATGTCCCCACCACGATGCCGGCCGGATGCGCCGGCACCGCGTGTGCCGTCCTGACCGCGAGCACCCGGACCGTCCAGGTCCCGGC
>NZ_JAKEEC010000079.1 GCF_021483235.1 Arthrobacter alkaliphilus
CCTCTGGTGATCAGCGATGGAGTGCTGCATGACGGTGTGGCCGGCGCCCGGTACCTGGAGCAGGTCACCGCAACCGGCGGTGTCCAGCCCCTAACCTGGACAGCGACCGGGCTGCCCTCCGGACTGACCATCACCCCGGACGGGGCACTGGCCGGAATCCCCGCCAACACCGGGACCACCACGATCACACTCACCGCCACGGACGCCGCCGGCACCCAGGCCACAGCGACCCGGACCTTGAATATCCCCACCACGATGCCGGCCGGATGCGCCGGCACCGCCTGCGCCGTCCTGACCGCGAGCACCCGGACCGTCCAGGTCCCGGC
>NZ_JAKEEC010000008.1 GCF_021483235.1 Arthrobacter alkaliphilus
ACCACCGCGGAAGCATTACCCGCCGTCGCGGTGACCCCCGTCGGAGCGGCCGGCGCCGTGGGGGAAGCCGGGCTGACGTCGATCATGGAGTAGTCGTCCGTGGTGATCGAACCGTTCGATTGGATGTTCAACCCGTAGCTGATACCCGAGGCCCCGGCCGGAAGTGCAGGAGTAGTCCAGGTTATTTGGGTCCAGTTGCTGCTCGCGTTGAATAGCGGGCTCGCGGTCCAATACGTCCAATACCCCGTTCCAGTCCGGTAATACACCTCGAATTGGGTGATGACATTGGATTTGTACCAGGCGCTGAGCTGGTAGATGTGGCCAGGAGTTCCCGTGGGCGAGCAACCGCCCAGATCCAAGGACTGCAGGAGCTTCGCGTCACCGCTGACGTAGCCGCTCATGGTCAGTTGCTCCGCGTTGTTCCCCGTGTGGCCCGGCGAGACCACTGAATAGCTGGGGGTGTTGGTGCCATAACCACCCGCGGCCCAGCACAGCGGAATCCCGTTGGTAAGCGTCTCCAGGCCCGGGTTCTGGATCATGTTTGTGCCCTGCGGCGGTGGCGGTGGCACCGGCGGACCGGAGACGAGTGGCTGCACCGCGCCGCCGATCACCTGGTCAACGGTCTTGACGGCAATGCTGCCGGCCGTCTGCTGTTGCGCCAGCCAGGAGGCAAATTGGTTGAAGAGGCCGGGGCTGATGGTAAGCGTCGGATCGGTCCCCGTCGCGATGTGGTGGAACGTGAATTGGACCCAGCCACCGCCGGCCGCCTGGGCCTTGTTCACGGAGTCTTCCAGGTTGGACAGCGTCCATGTGCTGTCCACTTCCTCCGGGGCCGCGGTGTTGTAGGGGTTGGCGGGCGGGATGGTTTCCGCCGCCGGAAGCCCTGGATCGTCCTTGCTGTAAAGGTCCCCGAGCCCGCGAGCGCTGTTGAACCCGCAGTTCTTCACGATGGTCTGCACTGCGGGGTCCGAGGATGCGAAGGGGTAGGCGAAGCTGGTGACCTTGAAGCCCATGTTTGCCAGGGCGACCCTGCCGTTGCACACTTGCCGCTTCACTTCATCCGAGGTCAAGGTGACCAAATCGGGGTGCGTGACCGTGTGCCCGGCAATCTCATTGCCGTCCGCATAGAGTTGCTGCAAGTTCGCCGACGTGAGATAGCTCGGCTGATCAACCCACCCGGAAGGGACGAAATACGTGCCGTGGAGTCCGAGGTTTTTCAGCGTGGCCGCGGCGGTCATCTGGTCGGCGTTGCCATCATCGAAGGTCAGGGAAATGATGGTGTTCGCAGCCGCGTGCGCAGGCAGGGCAAAGCCACTGAGCAGGGCAAGGACCATCGCGGCGCATGCTCCAATGGCGGGCCCACGGATCCTGAAACGTCGTTGAGGCGTCGGCTCATGCGTCAAGGATCCAGCCACTCCACTCACCGTCCGTTCGAAGCCGGGCAACCGTCAAGGATGTGGGGCATTTCCACCCAGGGTCTTCGGCCGATGGTAGGGCGTTGGATCCTGCCGTGTCTTGAGTGGTTTCACCCGCCTGGGCGGCCGCGGCTCACTTCGATCCTGAGTGTGTCCACCCGATCGGACTGCGGAACGGGCCGCGGGCACTCCTCGCTTGATTAACTAAGGTTGAGCGCCTTGACCGCACTCAACACTTTGGTGAGGGATTCCTTCGCGTCGCCAAAAAGCAAGGTGGTCTGCGGTTCGTACATGAGCTCATTCTCGATTCCCGCGAACCCCGGCCGCATGGAGCGCTTCAGGAACACTACTTGGCGCGCCTCGGCCACTTCCAGGATGGGCATGCCGTAGATCGGCGAGCCCGCAGTGGTTTTCGCGGCCGGATTGACGACATCGTTCGCTCCGACCACCAGCGCGACGTCGGCTGTCCGGAATTCCGAATTGATCTCGCCCATCTCCTTGAGCGACTCATAGGGCACATTGGCTTCGGCGAGCAGGACGTTCATATGCCCGGGCATGCGGCCGGCCACCGGGTGGATCGCGAAGTCCACGTCGATGCCCCGTGATTCCAAGGCGAGGGCCAGTTCCGCGGCCGTGTGCTGGCCCTGCGCAACAGCGAGCCCATAGCCGGGAACAATGATGACCCGTTGCGCATAACCGAGGAGGACGGCCACGTCTTCGGGGCTGGAGGACCGGACGGGACGGTCGCTCACCGCCGTCGACCCCGCCGTCGAGCCTCCCTTGAACGCGCCGAAGAGGATGCCCGCAACACTGCGGCCCATGGCTGCGGCCATGGCCCGGGTGAGGATGGTGCCCGAGGCGCCGACCAACGTGCCGGCCACCACCAAAAGCACGTTGCCAAGCACCAGGCCGGACGCTGCCACGGCCAGGCCCGTGAACGCATTCAGCAGCGAGATGACAATCGGCACGTCCGCGCCGCCTACCGGAAGCACCAGCAGCACGCCCGCCGCCAGCCCAAGCAGCAGGAGCAGCAGCGCCAGCGCGGGGGAACCGCTCAAAACGACGGCGACGGCGGCACCCACCGCCGCGAGCAGGACCGCTCCCATGAGGGCCGGCACGCCGGGAAACACCACGGGCCTGGTGGTCACGAGCTCCTGCAGTTTGGAGAATGTAATGGCGGAACCGGCAAATGACACCGCGCCCACCAACAGGGTGAAGACAACGGCCACGCGGACCCAGTGGTCTTCCGTGTGCGGGAGTTCCAGGAGTGCAACGAGCGCGGCGGCGCCGCCACCGACGCCGTTGAACAACGCCACGAGCTGCGGCATCTGGGTCATCTTGACCTGGCGTGCGACCGGCGCGGCCACGCCCGAACCGACTACCATCGCGCCCAGGATCCAGGGAACGTTGTCCATCCTGACCGAGAAGAAGACCGTGGCGACGGCGAGCGCGGCACCGAAGGCGCCCACTAAGTTGCCCCGTCGGGCGGTACGGGGAGAGTTGAGTCCCTTCAGCGCGAGGATGAAACACACGGCGGCCGCGAGGTAGAGGAGCGAGGTCCACACCGGATCGATGAGGCTCATCGCACGCCCTCCTTGGCCTCGGGCTCTTCGAGTTCCGGTTTCCTGCCCGGGGTCACTTGGCGCTTGCGTCCGCGGAACATCTCGAGCATCCGGTCCGTCACGACGAATCCGCCCACCAGGTTTGCGGTGGCGAGGACGACGGCGAGCAGGGCCACGGCGAGCACCCACGGATCGGAGGCTTGCCCGGCGACGATGATGGCACCCACCAGGATGATTCCGTGGATGGCATTGGCTCCGGACATCAAGGGCGTGTGCAACGTGCTTGAGACCTTGGAAACCACCTCGAAGCCCACAAAGACCGCCAAAACGGTGATCGTGAGCAAGGCAATTCCGTCCATCAGGAGACTCCCTCGTTCGCCGTGCCAACGGATTCCGCCGCGTGCGCTTGGCCAAGTGCCGCGAGCGCCTCCGCCGTCGGGCCGTGCCGGACTATTCCCTCGTGCGTGAGGCAGGTCCCCTGCACCACCTCGTCGGTCCAGTCCGGATCCACGATTCCGTCATGGGTCATGAGAGCCAGGAGGTTTGCCACGTTCTTGGCATAGAGCCGCGAGGCATCCGCCGGCATCGCAGACGCGGCGTCCTTCATCCCCACAACGGTCACCGTGCCGTCGCCGTCGGCGGTCGGAACATGCACTTCCTTGCCGGGGACGGAGCCTTCCACGTTGCCCCCGGACTCGGCGGCCAGGTCGACGACGACCGAACCGTGCCGCATGCCCTGCACCATTTCGCGGGTCACGAGCAGCGGTGCGGGCCTTCCGGGGACGGCCGCCGTCGTGATCAACACGTCCGCCTGGGCGACATGCGGGGCGAGGAGCTGGCGTTGGAGGGCACCGCGGTCGGCACTGAGTTCCCGGGCGTAGCCGCCGGAGGCCTCCGCATTTTCGACGTCGAGCTTGATGAACGTGCCGCCCATGGAGGCCACCTCATCTGCCGAGGAGGGCCGGATGTCGTTGGCCGAGACGCGGGCGCCGAGCCGCTTTGCCGTGCCGATAGCCTGCAGGCCCGCGACGCCGACGCCGAGCACCAGCACCCTGGCGGGCGGAATGGTTCCGGCCGCCGTCATGTAGAGCGGGAAGAAACGCGGCAGTCGCATGGCGGCTTCCAGCACGCAGCGATATCCCGCAACCAAGGCTTGGGAAGTGAGCGCGTCCATTGACTGTGCGCGGGAAATCCGGGGCACGAGTTCAAGCGCGAAGGACGTGATGCCGGCGTCGGCGAGCGCGCGTACGGTGGGAAGCTCCGACGACGGCGAGGCCAATCCCACGGTGATGGCACCCCGGCTGAGGGCAAGCGCCGTCGTCCGTTCCAGCGGCCGGACGTGGGCGTAGACGTGCAGTTCTCCGGGGTCCAGTTCGGGGACGACGGTGCCGCCGGCCCTCAAGTATTCGGCGTCACCGTATCCTGCGGCGGCTCCCGCAGTGGATTCGATGAGGACTTCGAGGCCCAGCTCCACCAGTTGCTTGACGGTTTCCGGTGTGGCGGCCACACGCCGTTCGCCTTTCCGGGTCTCCCGCGGTATGCCTACCTTCACGCCACTCCCCTTCCCGAAACCCCGTTGTCTTCGCGAACATCCGGCCCGAGCCGCTCGTTGGCTTGAGTCTAGGACGCGGAACGCGTGGGCGGGAGGGGGTGGCCCTCCGGCCTGCGGTCGAAGGGAACCTGCTCAGCCGCCCGTGCGTTTCCCTCCCGGATTCTGGATGCCAACTGCCGAGACTATGCCCCCGATGATCAGGAGGACGCCCGTCAGGATCACCACCCGGTGAAACGCGTTGACGTCTAGCCTCTCGCCAACCACTACCCCCACAAAGGCGATGCCGAGCAGCCCGGCGACCCGGCTGACGGCGTTGTTCACGGCGGAACCGATGCCGGACTGCTGTTCCGAAATGGAGCCAAGAATGGCGGCAGTCAACGGCGCGACTGTAGCGGAGAGGCCGACGGCAAACAGGACAATGCCCGGAAACAGCTGCGTCCAGTAACCGACGTGTGTCTCGGCCGAGAGCATGAGGAGGTATCCGCAGCCGCCCAGAATGGGGCCGAATGCCATGAACCACCGCGGGCCGAAACGTCCCGCGAGCGATCCGAACCAGGACGAAAGGCCGATGTTCAAAACACTGACAGGTAGCAGGGCCAAGGCGGCCAGCGTGGCCGGGAACCCGGCAACCTGCTGCAGGAAAAGCACAACGATGAACCCGCCGATCGACAGTGCCGCGTAAATGAACGAGGTCGCGATATTCCCGACCCCAAAGTTCCGGACACTAAACAATGCCGGCGGCATGAGCGGCTGCTTCGCCGTTTTCTGGCGCCAGATGAACCCGGCGAAGCACAAGATTCCGAAGAAGAACGGCAAGAGAATGAGCGGGCTTTCCCAACCGAAGTGGCCTTGTTCGATCAAGGCGTACACCGGGCCGCCTAGCCCGAGGACACAGAGTACAGCCCCTGGATAATCAATCCGGATGCCTTCCTCCCGCACATCTTTGGCCCGCAAGATGGCAAGCAGGTACATCGTCACGGCAATGGGCAGGACATTGATCCCGAAAACCCAGCGCCAGCTGAGTGAATCCACCAACACTCCGCCCAGCAAGGGGCCGGCGATGAACGCGACTGTGGTGCCCGCCGTCCATTGGCCGATGGCCTTCGCCCGCGCCGGCCCATCGAAGACGGACGTAATGAGGGCCAGGGAACTGGGTACGAGGAGCGCTCCCGCCGCGCCTTGAAGCCCACGCGCAAGGATGAGCACGGCGGGGTCGGGTGCCAACGCGCACAGCAGCGACGTCGCGCCGAACCCGAGGAGGCCAACACGCAGAATCAGGATCCTGCCAAGGACATCCGAAAGGGATCCGGCGAGCAGGATCAGCGAACCGAGGGTGATCAAGTAAGCGTCCACCACCCACTGCTGCGTGGCCAGCCCCCCACCCAGCTCACGGGAAATGGCGGGCAGCGCGACATTGACCACGGTGCTGTCCAGAAACGAGACAAAAGATGCCAGGATGGCAATCCAAAGCACGAGTTTCTGTGCGTTTCCTACCGTCTGCAGATCCACTCTCCCAGTGAACACCAAATTCAGTGGGCCGAGTATCCGCCAAGGGTTTCGGCAGTGAACTACTCCCCGGTAAGGCCGTCCACAGACTCCCGGAGGAGGTCTGCGTGGCCGTTGTGCCGCGCGTACTCCTCGATCATGTGGACAACGATCCATCGCAGGCTGGGTGCCCGCCCGTCCGGCCAGGTACGCGCGGCCAGCCGGTCCAGGCCGCCGTCGGCCATTGCCTCCGCGGTGAGGGAGCGGGAGCGGGACACGCTGTCCTGCCAGAGAGCGCGCAGCTGCCCGGGTGAGTCCTGGGCCGCCGAATGCCATTCCCAGTCGGGGTCGGCTTTCCAGTCCACGGTGTTCCACGGATGCTGCCGGTCCCTGCCGTGCAGCCATCGTGAAAACCAGTCCTCCTCAACATAGGCGAGGTGCTTGAGCAGGCCGCCCAGGGTCATTGAGGAAGGAGCCACAGTCGCGCTCAGGCCGGCCGCGTCGAGGCCCGAACATTTCCACGCCAAGGTGGCGCGCTGGTAATCCAGGAAGCCCAACAGGGTAGCTGCCTCGTCGCCTGCCAGGGGCGGTTCCGGGCGCCCCTCTCCGTCCAGTTCGGTCATGGGCCGCGAGCCTACGCGCTTCAACGCGCCGTGGCAACGACCCCAGGCCTAGTGCTTCGCCGAGACGTCCTGCGATATCGCCCAACGTCCCCGCGCACCGCGCGCCGCGCCGCAGCCAACCATGGCCCTGCCCTTGTGGTAATTTTCGCGAGGATCAATAGGGGTTTTCCCTTCATCGGGAGCCATGTCTTTCGGGGATTTCATGGGGTCTTTGCGTGCATGGCTTCGGCAGGGTGCCATTGGCGTGGCTGCGGCACTGGGCGTCCTGCTCGTCGTGTCCGGTGTGGCGGTACCCCGTGCCCACGCGGCCATCACCGGTGGTTCCGCGACGGCGCCGGTCGCCGTCGTCGGGAGTTCGGCGCCACCGACGGCGGCAGGCGCCTTCATCCCGATCTCACCCGTCCGGCTCCTTGACACACGTCCCAGCGCACCCGTAGGCCCGGACGGAACGGTGTCCTTCCAGGTGGGTGGCGTGAACGGGATACCCGCCACCCCCGCGGCAGTCACCTTCAACCTCACGGTCACGGCACCGCAGTCGTTTGGGTTTATCACCGCGTACGCCTCCGGAACCACGCGGGCGAACTCGTCCAACGTGAACTTCGCTGAAGGTCAGACGGTTCCCAACTCCGTGACCGTACCGGTCGGCGCCGACGGCAAAGTCACGCTCTTCAACCGCTCCTCGGGCACCACCCAGTTGATCGCCGACGTGTCCGGGTACTACCTCCCCGGAACCCCGACGGTGCCCGGCGCCTTTGCCCCCATAGCCCCGGCCAGGCTGCTCGACACCCGCGGCAGCACGCCCGCGGGCCCCGACGGCACGGTGTCCTTCCAGGTTGCCGGGCTCAAGGGGATTCCGGCGACAATCTCCGCGGTCACTTTCAACCTCACCGTCACCAGCCCGGCCTCGTTCGGGTTCATCACTGCCTACGCTTCCGGGACCCTCCGGCCGAATTCCTCAAACATCAACTTCGCCAAGGACCAGACAGTTCCAAACTCCGTCACAGTTCCGGTGGGCGCCGACGGCAAAGTCGCGCTCTTCAACCGGTCCGACGGCGCCACCCAGTTGATCGCCGACGTCGCGGGCTACTATCTGGCGGGGAGTGCGAGCGCTCCCGGCGCCTTCGTCCCTGTGAACCCGGCGCGTCTCCTGGATACCCGCGGCAGCGCACCCGCAGGCCCGGACGGGACGGTCTCCTTCAGGGTGGGCGGCGTCAACGGTATTCCCGCCGGCGTGGCGGCTGCGGTTTTCAACCTCACCGTCACCGGCCCGCAATCGTTCGGGTTCGTCACCGCCTACGCCTCGGGGAGCAGCCGGCCGGACGCTTCCAACGTGAACTTCGCGGGCGGCCAGACCGTGCCGGGCGCCGTTACCGTCCCGGTGGGCGCCGACGGCAAAATCTCCCTCTTCAACCGCTCCGACGGCGCCACCCAGCTGATCGCCGACGTCGCGGGCTACTTCCTCGCCGGGCCGTCAAGCAGTTCATCGGTCACCTGGGGCGACAACCAATCCAGCCAGCTCGGAAACGGAAGCACACCATACCTCGCCACTCCGGCAGCCGTCGTCGGGCTCCCGGGGGTCAAGGCCGTCACGGGAGACGGGTCTACCAGTTACGCCCTGCTCGCCGACGGGACAGTGCGTGCCTGGGGTTCCAACGCCGTCGGCCAACTGGGCGACGGAACCACCGCGGACAGCGGCACGCCAATCCAGGTCCAGGGCCTCAGCGGGGTCACAGCTGTCACGACCAACGGGCGGACTGCGTACGCGCTGCTGGGCGACGGGACCGTGCGGGCTTGGGGTGAGAGTGCTTCGGGGCAGCTCGGCAGCGGCGTCACCACCAGCAGCACGCCTGTCCCGATCCAGGGCCTCTCGGGCGTCGCCTCTGTCACGGCCACATATTACGGCGCCTACGCCGTGCTCACGGACGGAACCGTCCGGTCTTGGGGCGCCAACTTCACAGGTCAACTCGGCAACGGCACCACAGGCAGCGCAAGCAGCACGCCCGTCCAGGTCAGCGGGCTCACCGGGGTCAGGTCAATCACGGCCAGCGACTTCAGCGCCTACGCCTTACTGACCGACGGGACCGTGCGCGCGTGGGGAGACAATTCGGGCGGCCAGCTCGGCAGCGGCACCTCCGCCACCACCAGTAACACCCCGGTCCAGGTCCAAGGACTCGGCGGAGTCACTTCCATCGCGGCCAGCAACTCCAACGCATACGCCCTGCTCGCCGACATGACCGTCCGCGCCTGGGGGCACAACGACGCCGGCCAGCTCGGCAACGGGTCGACGTCGGACAGCTACACTCCTGTCCGCGTCCAAGGCCTTGGCAACGCCTCGTCCATCTCGGCGAGCAAAGCCACCGCGTACGCCGTGCTGGGCGACGGAACAGCCCGGGCTTGGGGCCTCAACCAGTCCGGTCAACTCGGCAACGGCACCACCACCAACAGCACCACCCCGGTCCAAGTCACGGGCCTCTCCGGGGCCGTGACCATCACGGCCGACAAGGGGAATTCCACCAGTGCGGTGGCGTATGCAGTGCTGCTCGACGGAACGGTCCGCGCCTGGGGGCTCAACCCCTCAGGCCAGCTCGGCAACGGCACCACCACCAACAGCACCACCCCGGTCCAAGTCAGTGGCCTTGCGGGGGCCACCTCCATCACGGTCGCAAGAGGTACCGCATTCGTGCTGCTGGGCGACGGAACCATCCGCGCTTGGGGCGACAATTACAACCACCAACTCGGCATCACGGCAACTACAGCCTTCAGCAACGTGCCGGTCGGCATTTCGGGCCTGTCAGGCACGGTCATGGCAGCGCAAGGCATGAACAGCAAGTATGCGGCGCTGGTCAACGGTACGGTGTGGGGTTGGGGCGGAAACGGTTTTGGCCAGCTCGGCAACGGCACCACCACCGACAGCAGCACCCCGGTCCAAGTCACGGGTCTCTCCGGGGCCGTGTCCATCACTGCCAGCGGAAGCACCGCCTATGCCTTGCTGGGCGACGGAACAGTGTGGGCCTGGGGAGACAATTCCACCGGCCAACTCGGCAACGGCAGCACGGTCAACAGCAGCACACCCGTCCAAGTCGCCGGCCTCGGCAGGGCCACCGGGATAGCGGCCAACGGCGGCACGGCCTACGCGGTGCTAAGCGACGGAACGGTCCGGGCGTGGGGCAGCAACCAGTCCGGACAACTGGGCAACGGCACCACCACGGATAGCAACGTTCCCGTCCAGGTCCAAGGCCTCACCGGCGCCTCCTCGGTATCTGCGAGTTACGGTACGGCCTACGCGGTCTTGGCCGACGGCACGCTCCGGGCCTGGGGCTACAACGGCTACGGCCAACTGGGCAATGGGGGCAAGGCGAACAGCAACATCCCGGTACAAGTCGCGGGACTCACCGGTGTCGCGTCACTCGCGGCCAACGGCGGCACTGCGTACGCGCTGTTGGGAAACGGCACGGTCTGGGCTTGGGGCTTCGGCGACTACGGCGAGATCGGCAACGGCGCCACCACCAGCAGGAGCACACCCGCCCAGGTCCAGGGCCTCACCGGCGCTACCAAGGTCATCGCAAGCGAAATCTCCGCCTACGCTTTGCTCGCTGACGGAACGGTCCGGGCGTGGGGCGGCAATTGGTACGGGCAGCTCGGGAATGGCACTACCACCAACAGCAGCACCCCGGTCCAAGTCCAAGGTCTCTCCGGAGCCCGCTCGATCGCCTGCAGCCTCTACGACACATTCGCCGTGCTCAGCGACGGAACGGTCCGTGCATGGGGTTACAACATGCAGGGCCAACTCGGCAACGGCACCACGAACAGCAGCAACACACCGGTCCAGGTCCAGGGCCTCACCGGAGTGACGAGCCTGTGGTTGTAAGCCCGCGGAGCTGCGAAAGCTAGTGCTTCGCCGAGACGTCCTGCGATATCGCCCGCGCGGTCTTTACGATCTGTTCCCTGACCGATTCGAGGTAGGATGCCGGATCGGGCTGCGCGGCGACGTTTTGGGCCTGAAGGGAGACGTTGACGGCGGCAGCCACATGGCCCGCGTTGTGGTTCCAGACCGGGGCAGCCACGGACATGAGCCCGAGTTCCAGCTCCTGGTCCAGAAGGCACCAGCCCTGTGCACGCACCCGATCCAGCTCAGCAACCAGCTCTTCCCGGGACGTCAGCGTTCGCGGGGTCAGGGCTTTGAGCTCCACCGACGCGAGGTACTCTTCCAGTTTCTGCGGCGTCAGGCCGGCTAGAAGGACCCGGCCCATGGACGTGGCGTAGGCGGGGAAGCGCGTGCCCACCGAGATCCCGACCGTCATGATCCGGCGCGTGGCCACACGGGCCACATAGAAAATGTCGCTGCCGTCCAATACCGCGGCCGACGTCGATTCCCCCAGTTTCAGGGAAAGCTCTTCAAGGTGCGGCTGTGCGAGCTGGGGCAGGGACAACGCCGACAGGTACGAATAGCCAAGCTGCAGGACCATCGCCGTAAGGGCGAAGGTCTTGCCATCCGTGCGGACATAACCCAGTTCCACCAGGGTGTGGAGGAACCGCCGCGCCGTGGCACGCGTCAGGTTGGTACGGGCCGCCACCTCGCTGAGCGTCATGACCGGGTTGGCCGCGTTGAAAGCACGGATCACGGACAATCCGCGCGCCAGCGATTGCACGTACTGGTCACTGGCCTGGGGCGCTCCGGCTACTGCTGCGTCGGTCATGGTTACCAATCCTATTGGCGCGAACTGGCAGCACTTGCCCTGTGAATTGCTTTCAGAGGGCATCTGCTGCCAGTTCGCGCTTCCATTTAGACGCCGACGACGGCGCCGGCCGCCTTCTCCTCGAACGGCACCAGGGGGAACGGAACCAGGGCCTGGAGTTCTTCGAAGGTGAGGCCGAACGTCTCACGCACCTGCACGCCGTCGGGCCCTATCAGGAAGACCGCCTTGTCCGTGTACACGCGGGTCACGCAGCCCACGCCGGTGAGGGGGTAGCTGCAGGTTTCGACGAGCTTGGACGCACCGTCGCGGGTCAGGAGCGTCATCATGACGAACACGTCCTTGGCGCCGGTGGCCAGGTCCATTGCCCCGCCGACGGCCGGGATCGCGCCAGGCGCACCGGTGTGCCAGTTGGCGAGGTCGCCCGTGGCGGATACTTGGAAAGCGCCGAGCACGCAGATGTCCAGGTGGCCCCCGCGCATGATCGCGAAGGAATCGGCGTGGTGGAAATAGGATGCTCCAGGGAGCTCGGTCACCGGGATCTTGCCCGCGTTGATGAGGTCGTCGTCAATCTCATCGCCCTTCGCCTCCGGGCCCATGCCGAGCATGCCGTTCTCCGTGTGGAGCGTGATGTTCTGCTCTTCCGTGAGGTAGTTGGAGACGAGCGTGGGCTGGCCGATGCCGAGGTTCACGAACGAACCGGGCGCGATGTCGCGCGCCACGAGGGCGGCGAGGTCGTTACGGCCCAAGGGAGTTGCTGAGGTCTGGATGCTCATATCAGGCCACCTTTACGATGCTGTTGACGTAGATCCCGGGAGTCACCACGTTCTCCGGGTCCAAGGCGCCGGTCGGAACGATCTCCGACACCTGGACAATGGTGTGCTTGGCCGCGGCCGCCATGATGGGCCCGAAGTTCCGGGCCGTCTTGCGGTAGACGAGGTTGCCCTTGCCGTCGGCCTTGAGTGCCTTGATCAGCGCGATGTCCGCGTGGATGGGTGTCTCGAACACTTGGCCGCGTCCGTCGATGATGCGGGTTTCCTTGCCCTCGGCGAGCATGGTGCCGTAGCCGGTGGGGGTGAAAAACCCGCCGATGCCGGCCCCGGCAGCGCGGATGCGTTCGGCCAGGTTGCCTTGCGGAACGAGCTCAAGCTCGATTTCCCCGGCCTTGAACTTTGCATCAAAGTGCCAGGAATCCGATTGGCGCGGGAAGGAGCAGATCATCTTGCGGACCCGGCCTTCCTTGATCAGCAGCGCGAGCCCCTGGTCGCCCTGGCCGGCGTTGTTGTTCACCACGGTGAGGTCGGTGGCGCCGGAATCGAGCAGCGCGTCGATGAGTTCGAACGGCTGGCCCGCGTTTCCGAAGCCTCCGATCATCACGGTGGAGCCGTCCTTGACGGCGGCAACTGCTTCGCCAACAGTGTCAATGAATTGCAGCATTCCTAGGCCTCTTTCCCGGCTACGCCGGCAGTCACGTTTTCCAGCACTACGGCCAGGCCCTGTCCGACGCCGATGCAAATCGCCGCGACACCCCAGCGCTGGCCCGAAGCTTGCAGGCTGCGGGCCAGGGTCCCCAGGATCCGGGTGCCGGAGGCGCCCAGCGGATGTCCCATCGCGATTGCCCCGCCGTGGCGGTTCACGATGGACGGGTCGATCCCCCACGCATCGATGCAGGCCAGGGACTGCGCGGCAAAAGCTTCGTTAAGTTCGACGGCGCCCACCTGCTCCCAGCCGATGCCCGCTTTCGCGAGGGCCTTGTTCGCTGCCTCTACCGGGGCGTAGCCGAAGAATTGCGGATCGTTGCCGTGCGCCCCGCGCCCCGCAATGCGGGCCAGCGGATCCAGCCCGAGCAGCCCGGCCGCGGCCTCGGATCCGATCCAGGCCGCGGAGGCGCCGTCGGACAGCGGCGATGCGTTGCCCGCGGTGACGGTTCCGCCTTCCAAACCTGAGGACTCAGGCCGGAATACGGTCTTGAGCCCGGCGAGCTTCGCCGCCGTCGAACCCGCCCGGATGCCTTCATCCCGGACCAGTTCCGTGCCTGGAACCTGGGTCACCAAAGAATCGTAGAAGCCCTCGTCCCAGGCAGCCGCAGCTAGGTTGTGCGAGGCCGCCGCGAATTCGTCCTGCCGCTCCCGGGTGATTCCGTATTTCTCGCGCAGGCGTTCGGTGGCTTCACCCAGGGAGACCGTCCACTCCGTCGGCATGGCCGGGTTGACCAGGCGCCAGCCCAGCGTGGTGGAAGCCAGCGTCATGTCACCGGCAGGGTACGGCTTGGACGTCTTGGGCAATACCCACGGGGCGCGGGACATGGACTCGACCCCGCCCACCAGCATCAGCTCGGCGTCGCCCGCGTTGATCTGCCGCGAGGCAATGATCGCGGCATCGAGCGACGAACCGCAAAGGCGGTTCACCGTGGTGCCCGGGATCGATGTCGGAAGCCCTGCGAGCAAGGTGGCCATGCGGGCGACGTTCCGGTTTTCCTCGCCGGCACCATTCGCGTTCCCGAACACCACCTCGTCGATCCGCTCGACATCGAGCGCCGGTGCGCGCTTCACGGCTTCACGCACCACGTGGGCCGCGAGGTCGTCGGGCCTTACCCCGGCGAGGCCGGAGCCGAATTTTCCAAAAGGGGTGCGCACGGCGTCGTACACATACGCCTGGTTCATAGGTTCCTCGAATTCTGTGGTGGGGGCTACTCGGGCTGGCGGGCGGCTCTGTCGAGTTCGGCGAAAACGCCCTGCGCTGTCTTGAATGCTGTGTTGGCGGAGGGGACTCCGCAGTAGATGGCGGTCTGCAGCAGGATTTCCTTGATCTCGTCCCTGCTCAGCCCGTTCGTGAGGGCCGCACGGATGTGCATGGCCAGTTCTTCCCAGTGCCCATGCGCCACCATCGCTGTGATGGTGACGGCGGAACGCATCCGCCGGTCGATTCCGGGCCGGGTCCAGATCCCGCCCCAGGCGATCCGGGTGATCATGTCCTGGAAGTCGTCGGTGAATTCGTCCTTGTTCGCGTTGGCGCGGTCCACGTGCGCGTCGCCGAGCACTTCGCGGCGGACCGCCATCCCGGCGTCGTAGATTTCCTGCGACGTAGCGTCCCGCTGGACGGCACCGTGCTTGGGATCAGTGCTCATTTTCCGGCCTCCTTCATGAACGTGCGCATGAGGTCCGCGACGACGGCTGGTGCCTCCGCGGGCGCAAGGTGCCCGACGCCGTCGAGCGCTACGGAAACGGCGCTGCCGCCACCGGAGTTGAATCTGGAGTTGATGCCTTTCGCGATTTCTTCAGCGAACGACGGCGGCGCAACAGTGTCCTCGACGCCGGCCAGTGCCTGCGTGGGGACGGTGATGCTGCCGAGCTCGGCGCGGACGTCGAAGCCCGCGAGGGCCTCGCAGCAGAAGGCGTAGCTGAAGCGGTCGGCGTCGCGCAGGGAATGCAGGAGGCGGCTGCTTACCGCCGGCTGGCGGTCCATGAAACCGGGAGCGAACCAACGCTGCGCGGAGCCTTGGATCATCACCGCGGTTCCTTGTGCACGAACCGTTTCAGCGCGTTCCAGCCATCCCTCCGGAGTGCCGATCTTCGCACCGGTGCATTGCACGGACAGGGACTTGAGCCGTTCTCCGTGCTTGATGCCCAGTTGCAGTCCGATGGCCCCGCCCAACGAAACTCCTGCGTAGTCGAACACGGCACCCGGCACGATCGAATCCACCAGGTCCACCACCGCGTCGGCCAACTCGGCGACGCTGAACGTTTCGGAGGCCGCGGGCGAGACGCCGTGGCCGGGCAGGTCCCAGCCCACGACGTCGAACTCGTTGCCGAGCAGGGCCGCTGCTTCGGTCCAGAGCACCGTGGATGTTCCGAGCGAATTCCCCACCACCAGGAGCGGCTTCTCCCCGAGGGTCCGCTGCGGGGACAGCAGCACGGCCTTGATGCTTGGCTTAGCCACGATCGGCTCCTTTCGGATGGGTGGATGTGAATTCGGGGTACGCAGCGAGGATGCGACGGCTGATCTCGGCGGCCTCGCCCACGTAGTTCGCGGGGTCCAGCCGCGCCGCGAGTTCCTCATCGGAGAGCTTGCTGGCCGGAACGGCTTCGCGGAGGAGCTTGGCGTAGATCCGGGCCTGTTCCGCGACGGGCGCCTGCAGGGTCTCGTCGACGATTGATTGCAGCTTGGCCTTCGCATCGGTCCTGTCTTCGCCCAGGAGCGGAGCAACGGAGGATGCCACCGCTTCGCTGAGGAGCAACGGCCCGGAGATTTCCAGGTTGCGGCGCATGGCTTCGGGGAAGACACAGAGTCCTTCGGCGAGCTCGCGCAGCTGGGTGGCGGCGCCGAGTGCGAGCCGAAGCAAACCCCGGAGGGCGGGCCATTCGCTGTGCCAGGCGCCGTCCGGGCGTTCGTCGTTGAAGTTCGCGGCGGCAAGGTGCAGTTGCGCGGCCAAACCAGGGGCCTGGAGCGCAGCGCTGCGGACCAGCACGGACAACACGGGATTCTGCTTGTGCGGCATGGCCGAAGAGACACCCCGGCCGGCAGCAAGGGGCTCGCCCAGCTCGGCAACCTCGGGGCGGCTGAGGAACAGCAGGTCAGAGGCCATCTTGCCGAAGGAGTCTGTCAGGGATGCCAGCGCGTCGCCGAGCCCAGTGACGGGGACGCGGTTGGTGTGCCACGGAGCCGGAGCGGGAGCCAGGCCCAGCTTCCCGGCCAAGGCATCGGCCAACGCAAAGGGGTTCGACGACGAGCCTTCCGTGAGTACGGTGCCGGCAGCGAGGGTGCCGCTGGCCCCGCCGAACTGCACAGGCAACTCCAGCGATTCAAGGCGGCGGGCCGCAGCTGCCACTCCGTGGAACCACTGCGCCGCCTTGAGCCCGAACGTGAACGGAAGCGCATGCCGCGTCAGGCTCCTGCCCACGCACAGCGTGTCCGCATGCTGCTCCGCAAGGGCGGCGAGCGCCGCCGTCGTACCTCTTACTTCGGCGAGAAGCACGGAAACCACGCGGTGCGCGAGCAGCATCAAGGCAGAGTCCAGGACGTCCTGGCTGGTCAGGGAGGTGTGCACGGCGGCAAGCGCGCCGGCATCCAATCCCCTGACCCTGCCCCGGAGGTCCGCGAGCAGCGGGATGACCGGGTTGGCGCCGCCTTGTGCGCGTTCGGCGATGGAAGCGGCGTCGTAGGCCCAAGGTTCAGCGGCCTCGGCGACGACGGCGGCGGAACCGGCGGGCGCGAATCCGGCCTCTTCGAGCACGGATGCCCAGCCGGCCTCGACGTCGAGGATGGCCGCGATCACCGCACGGTCACCCGTCAGCGCCACCACGGCGGGCGACGCCGACACCGGGCTGAGCAGCCCGAAATCGCCGTCGCCACTCACTGGGAGGCGCCTTCGAAGTCCAAGAACACGGTCTCGTTCTCGCCCTGCAGCCGCAGATCCCAGGTGAGGCCGCCATCCGCGTCGCGGCGGGCGATCAAGGTGCTGCGGCGCTCGGGGTCAAGGGAGCTGAGCAGCGGATCGGCGGCGAGCGCTTCCTCGTTTTCCGGCAAGTAGATGCGGGTGAACAGGCGGTTCATGAGGCCGCGGGCAAAGACGGCCACGGAGATGAAGGGGGCAGCAGCCGGCTTTCCCGGGAGGGGCTCGGTGGGACCGGGGTTGACCGTCGTGAAGGTAAAAACGCCCGTATTGCCCACGGCGGCGCGGCCCCAACCGGTGAAGGTATAGCCGTCGCGCACCAGGGAGCCGGTGCGCTGGACCACGTTGCCTTCGGAGTCGGGCTGCCAGATCTCCAGGATGGCGTCCGGGATGGGTTCGCCGGCGCCGTCGTACACGGTTCCCTGGAGGCGGATGCTTCCGGCACTTCCCGGAGCAAGGAGCTCGTTGTCCTTGTCAAAGGGAAGTGCGTAGCCGAAGAACGGGCCAACGGTCTGCCCTGGTGTGGGTGTCAGCTTGCTCATGTCCTTACTCCTCATCCCCGGCGTCGCCAAACGCTTCGTTCTCGGTCCAGGTCCGCTTCGAGCCGCTCAGGACGATGTCCCAGTTGTAGCCGAGGGCCCACTCGGGGCTCGTCAGATCGTGGTCGTAGGTGGCCACAAGCCGGTCCCGGGCGTCCTGGTCCACGATCGATTGGTAGATGGGGTCCAGCGGGAACAGCTGGTCGCCCGGGAAATACATCTGCGTGACGATCCGCTGGGTGAAGTCCGTGCCGAACAGCGAGAAGTGGATGTGCGCCGGACGCCAGGCGTTCAGGTGGTTCTTCCACGGGTATGCGCCGGGCTTGATGGTGGTGAACCGGTAGGAGCCGTCAGGTCCGGTGATGCAGCGTCCGACGCCGGTGAAGTTGGGGTCAAGCGGGGCCGGGTGCTGGTCGCGCTTGTGGATGTAGCGGCCGGCAGCGTTGGCCTGCCAGATTTCCACCAGTTGGCCGGCAACCGGGCGGCCGTCGCCGTCGAGCACCCTGCCCTGCACGATGATCCGCTCGCCCTGCGGTTCGCCGTTGTGCTGGATGGTGAGGTCCGATTCCAAGGCGTGGACATCCTGGTGCCCGAACGCCGGCGAGTACAGCTCGATGGTCTCCGGGTCCGCGTGGTGCAGGCTCTTGGTGGGGTGGCGCAGGATGCTGCTGCGGTACGGCGCGAAGTCCAGGCGCGGCTGGATCTCCGGCGCGGCGCCGTCCTTCAGGGCGCGGCGGTAGGCGTCGCCGATCGCCTGGATCTCAGCGCTGAGATCGGCCTGGGTTTCGGCTGCGGCGTCCAACGGCGCGTGCCCGGCATGCGGCTCCGCTGCCGGTACGAGCTCATCGTCTTGGTGGTGCCCGGCATTTTCGTCTAGCAGCACGGCCGGCTCCTTTCGGGTGGTTGCTTTCGTCATTTCTGGTGGGTTGTCAGTTTCGGGAGTGGAGCGAGTCGTATTGCACGGCGTGCCGCACCGGGGCGTTGGGGGCACCGTAGCCGTCATAGTTGCCGCGGCGCTCCACCATCTCGAAGAAAACACTTCCCACCGTGGCGGTGTAGAAGTGCAGGAATTCACCATTGGCGTCGCGGTCGTAGAGGAGGTTCAGTTCCTTCAGCGTGGCCAGGAAGGCAGGATCCAGGGCGAAGCGTGCGTCCAGGTCCTCGTAGTAGTTGGCCGGAATCCGGAGGAACTCGAGTCCGCGTTCCCGTGCCGCCCGGGCCGTGGCCACGAGGTCGTCCACTGCGAACGCGATGTGTTCCTGGTAGCTCTTGCGGTCGCCTTGCTGAAGTAGCGGCGCAAGGTTCAGGACCAGGCGCACGGCACGGTCGCTGGTCTGCATGACCTGCGAACGAACCAGGCCGCTGGGGCTCGGCACTTCGGCGAACGGCTGCGGTTCCAAGGCCAGGGCACTTGTGTAGAAGAGGACGGCTTCGTCGAAATGCTGCCATGGCTGGGCCAGGTTCACGTGGTCGATCACGGCCCGCGTTCCCCCGGAAGGACGCTCCAGGCCTTCGCCGAATTCCCGAGTCCACGCAGCCGTGCCGTCAGGATTACCTTGGCACAGGAAGATCTCGGTGGAGTCCGGGGCGGCGATGCCTTGGAACACTTCCTCGTCGGCCTGCACCTTGCGAGGCACCACCGGGGCCTTGAGTTGCTGGGCGCGGGCGGAGGCAATGACGGGAGAGTCGACGTCGAACCCCAGTGCCGCGATGGCAGGTTGACTGTGCGACGGCGCTTGTTCGTTGATGATGACGCGCGCGTGGCCCATGGACCACAACTGGACATCCTTGGTGCGGTGCCGGCCGTCGAAGGTAAAGCCGAGCTGGCCCAGGAGCGTTTCAAGCTGCGCGGGTCCGTCAGTCTTGACCTCGGCGAAGTTGAATCCGGCAGGCTCGGCCACCTTGGGCAACGTGGCCAGTTCCATGGGATAACGACGGCGGCCCGCGGCTTTGGCCGGCGTGGCACCGGCCACGCCTCCCGGAGTAGCGGACGCGTTCGCGTCGAGCCATTTGGCGCTCTGTTCCTCAAGCCAGATGAGCGAGCGCATCGCGTCCACGGCTGTGCGTTCGACGTCGGATTGGCGGAAGACGTCGTTGAAGACCTCCAGCGACACCGGGCCGGAGTAGCCGGCGCGGGCCACATGGCCCATGAACTTGGCCAGCTCGAACTGCCCTTCGCCCGGGAACACGCGGTAATGGCGGCTCCAAGACAACACGTCCATGGAGAGCTTCGGAGCGTCGGCCACCTGGACGAAGAAGATCTTCTCGGGCTTGATCGCCTCGATGGGCGCCGTGTCCCAATCGCGGGAAAGGATGTGGAAGGAGTCCAGGCACGTGCCCAGGTTGGGGTGGTCCACCGCAGCCACCAAACGATGGGCATGCTCGTAATCGTTGACGTATTTGCCCCAGGCCAACGCCTCGTACGCCACCTTGACTCCGTGGTCGCCGGCCAGCTCCGCCAGGCGGGAAAGCTGCTCGGCGCGAAGGTCGTCGTCGTCGATCGTGGCGGTTCCCACGTTGGTGCACACCAGGATGGTGTCCATGCCGAGGCGGGACATGAGCTTGAACTTCGCATCCGCCCGGCGCAGGTTTTCCTGCAGCAGGCCTTCGGAGACGCTGTCGAAGTCCCGGAACGGCTGGTACAGGTCCAGGCCGAGCCCAAGGTCGGCGGCCATCTTCCGCACGTCCTCGGGACTGAGGGGCGAGGTCACAAGGTCCTGTTCGAAGATCTCGATGCCGTCGAAGCCTGCGATGGCGCACGCCTGCATCTTTTCTTTGAGCGTGCCGGAGAGGCAGACAGTGGCGATTCCCGTGCGCATCAGTGACCAGCTCCTGCGAGGGTTTTGGCTTCTTCGGCGCTCACCAGTTCGAGGAAGTGTGCACGCATACGTTCCGGATCGGCGTCGCGGCCCGTGAAGATGCGGAAAGCGTCGGCGGCCTGTCCCACGGCCATGCGTCCGCCGTCGAGCACCCGGCAACCCTTGGCGCGGGCCTCCAGGACCAGCTGCGTCTCGATCGGCCGGTAAACGATGTCGGCCACCCAATGGCGGGACTCGACGAGGGACATGTCCAGTGGGAGGCCTGGATGGGCGGCCATGCCCACCGGCGTGCAGTGCACCAAACCGTCGGCGAGCGGCATCAGCTGCGGCAGCTCCGCCGTCGTACGCGCCGTGACGGTCCTGTCCGGGAACAAAACGGCGAGCTCGGCGGCGCGTTCGGCACCGCGAACGGGATCCACGTCCACGAGGTCCAGCGTCCTAACGCCGGCGGAAAGAAGGGCGTACGCGACGGCTGAGCCGGCACCCCCCGCGCCCAGCTGGACCACGTGGTCCAAGCCGGCGTCGGGAAGGCCGCCGGCAAAGGCCGCGCCGAACCCGGAGAAGTCTGTGTTGTGGCCGATGAATCGTCCGTCCCGGATCAGCACGGTGTTCACAGCGCCGAGCCGCCTTGCGTCTTCCGAGATCTCGTCGAGGAACGGGAGGACCAGTTGCTTGCACGGATGCGTGATGTTGAGGCCGTTGAAACCAAGCCGCGAAGCGGCGGTCAGCAGATCGCCGACGGCGGAGCCGGGCAGGGAGAGCTCCAGCAGGTCGATAGGCCGGTACAGGTAGCGCAGCCCCTGCACGTCGGCTTCCTTCTCATGCATGGGCGGCGTCAGCGAAGGCGAAACGCCTTCGCCAATCAGGCCCACCAAGAAGGATTCGGCTCGGTTGCTCATGCTCATTGCTCCTTTGACAACTACACCCACGGCTCAGCCTTCCCTGGATTCCCTCTGGGTACCCAAAGCCTGCTGCTCCGCCGGGCGGTATGAATCAGACTACACAAAAAGTTCATATATTGCACTTGTGTTCTTATCGCGAACAAATGCAAGGTGCTGCTAACGCTGCGGCAAGCGGTCGGCGAGCTCGGATGCGGCACTCTTCAGCAGGGGGACCACGCCGACGAGCTGCTCCACGCTCATTCGGAAAACGGGGACCGCGGTGGCAAGGGAGGCAAAGGCGACTCCCTGGGAATTGAGCACAGGGACCGCAATGGCGCGCATGCCGATCTCGTTCTCTTCGTCCATGAGCGCGTATCCCTGCCGCCGGATTTTCTCGATTTCCAGGCGGAAGGCATCGCGGTCGGTGATGGAGAACTCCGTGAGGGGCTCCAACTCGAGCTCCTCGACCAGTTCCTTCCGCTCCTCGTCGTCCGCGAAGGCCACCAGCGCCTTGCCCACCGCCGTGGTGTGCAGCATTCCAAGATGCCCCGGGTCGCTGGTGACGCGGAACATCTGGGGACCGTCCACCTTGTTCACGGTGAGATGGTGGTGGCCGTCCCGCACCGACAGGATCGTGGCCTCGCCCGTCCCCTCCGTCACGCGCTGCAGGATAGGCCGCGCGGTACCGGCGAAGCCGTGGTGGTTGGAAACCCGCTGGCCGAGCTGGAAGACGCGAAGGCCAAGGTGGTAGCGGCGGCCGTCGGCCTCGTAGTCCACGAATCCGTCGCGGGTCAGGGATCCAAGCAGCCGGTACGTGGTACTGAAGGGCAGTTCGGCTTGGCGGGCGAGCTCGGAAGCGCTCGCTCCCTTCGGCTCGTTGCCCAGCAATACAAGGAGGCCCAAGGCCTTGCCGACCATGTCGGTTTTTGTGTCTTCCTTCACATCCATATCTAAAGATTGCCACATCGTGAGAGCTATATCTAGATCGTGAGTAAAACTCTTGACAAGTGACTGCGCTCACAGCCATTATTGCTATATCGCACAAGTAGCTCTCACAATGTGGCTACAGTGTGAGGCCGCTGCCGGACCAAACAACGACGTTCCAGGTATGCACATTTCAGCCAGATGCGACATCGCCGTCACACAAAAGGAACACCATGAGTCACACGATCCCGTCTACGACGCCGGGCACTGCCACGTCAGGAACGCCGAAGAAGGCTGCCCTCGCCAGCTTCCTCGGCAGCGCCGTCGAGTACTACGACTTCTTCATCTTCGGTTCGGCCGCGGCCTTGATTTTTCCGCACGTCTTCTTCCCCAGCGCAGACGCCAACGCGGCCATCATGTCCTTTGCGACCTTCGGCTTCGCATACGTGGCCCGGCCTGTCGGAGCAGTCATCCTGGGGCACTTCGGCGACCGCATCGGCCGCCAGCGCATCCTGATGTTCACCCTGGTGCTCATGGGCGGTGCGACGTTCATCATCGGATGCCTCCCGGACTTCAAGACCATCGGCTGGTGGGCTCCGGCATTGCTCGTGTTCGCGCGGCTTTGCCAGGGCCTCTCCGCCGCCGGCGAGCAGGCTGGCGCCTCGTCCATGACCTTGGAACACGCACCCGACAACCGTCGCTCCTTCTTCACCTCGTGGACCCTCACGGGCACCCAGGGTGGGCAGATCCTCGCCGCATTGGTCTTCATCCCGGTGGTCGCACTGCCGGACGAGGTCAAGTACGGCATCGGCTGGCGCATCCCGTTCTGGCTTAGCGCCGTCGTCGTGGTCGTGGCGTTCTTCATCCGCCGCTCCCTCCACGAGCCGCCTGCGTTCGCCGAGGCCAAGAAGAACAACCAGATCGCCAAGCTCCCCGTGGCCGACCTCCTCAAGCTGCACTGGGCCGACGTCCTGCGCGTTGTCTGCTGCGCCTTCATCTCTGCGGTGAGCACAGTCTTCGGCACCCTGGCCATCACTTATGCCAAGGACGTTGCCCACGTCAACAGCACCATCACCCTCTGGCTCGTCGTGGCAGCGAACATCGTCGCGCTTGGCACCCAGCCTCTCTTCGGCAAGGCCGCTGACCGGATCGGCCGCAAGCCCGTGTTCATCTACGGTGCGGTATCCAGCGCCATTATGACGCCGGTGTTCCTCTTGACGCTCGAGTCCGGAAACGTACTGCTCATGTTCCTGGTGTCCGTGGTGTACTTCTCCTTCGGCTACGCCGCCGCCAACGCCGTGTGGCCCTCCTTCTACGGCGAAATGTTCAGCACCAAGGTCCGCTTCTCGGGTTTGGCCATCGGCACGCAGCTCGGCTTCCTCATGGCAGGCTTCGCTCCGGCAATCGTCGCCGCGATGGGCGGCACCAAGGCCGGCGGCTGGGTCCAGATCAGCATCTTCACCGGCGTCATCTGCATCATCGCCGCAGTTTCAGCACTGACGGCCCGGGAATCCTTCAAGACCCCGACGGCGGAACTCGGCCTGAAGTAGCAGCACGCCTTCCCCACTCCATCCATTGCTGCGTAAGTGCCGTTTTGACCGCCCAGAACGACACTTGCGCAGCAATGGATTTTTCTTTTCCCGGAACTCTTACCCATACCTAACCAGCGCGAAATCACCCTGCAACATTGGGCGTCCACACTGGAGGAGCCGGCAATTGCTGGCAGCTCCAGCCAGGGAGGCCACCATGTCAAAGGAAGTATCAACCCGCCCCACCAGAATCCGCGCACTCGACCAGCTGCACCGCGGCGACCAGATCGAGGCGCGTCTTTCCGTCGGACCGTCTTATGATGACGTCGTCATCCGCAAGGGCAGCGTCCAGGAAACGGCCCCGGGAATCGGCGTCGTTTGGATCATGGATCAGCTGACGGGCCTGCGCAAGGCCATTAATACCGACGAATGCACAGTCTGGCGAGTGGCCTGACCTGGCCCCGGACCCTCAGCCGCCAGCCACGGACTGGATGATCAAGACCTCCTGGCCGGCCGCAACCTCAGTTTCCAAGCCCTTCAGACGCCGAACCTCCTCGCCGCCCACGTAAATATTCACGAAGCGGCGGAGTGACCCGGTTTCATCGCGGAGCCTCCGGGCCAGCACCGGATAGTCCCCCGTTACAGCATCAAGCAAGCTTTCCACCGTCACAGCTCCGTCGGCGGGCGTAGTCAGGCAGGACTGCCCGCCGGCGAGCGGCTGGAGAACGCTGGGCAAAACCACGGTGATCTCGGCCAAGGTCCGTCCTAGGCAGGCACGGTGGACGCTGCGGCGAAAGCGGCCGATTCGGCTTCCGATAAAGCAGCCGATTCGACGGCCGATTGGACGGCCGCATCGTCGGCCGCGTCGCCGGACGCAACTCCCGGCACAACGGCAGCGCGCACGCACAAGACATCGGGCAGGTGCGAGGCAACTTCGATGAAGGACTCGCCTTCATCGGCGCTTGCATAGACCGAGCCGCCACGTGTTCCGAAATACACCCCGGCCGGCTCGGCAGAATCCACGGCGGCCGCGTCACGGAGCACCGCGTTGTATTCGTGGTCCGGCAATCCCACATCCAATCGCTTCCACGATCCGCCGGCGTCGTCTGTGCGGTGCACCGCGAGGCGGCCATCCGGCGGGATCCGCTCACCGTCGGCCTTGATCGGGACCACCCAGGCGGTGCCCTCGCGCCGGGGGTGCGTAAGCATCACGAAGCCGAAATCTGCGGGCAGACCATCGGCGATGGAGATCCAGTTCTCGCCGTTGTCGTCGGTGCGGTACACGCCATGGTGGTTCTGCGCGTACAACCGGCCTTCGACGGCGGCATCGGCGGCGATCTTGTGTACGCACTGGCCGAACTCCGGATTGGGATCGGGCATGAAATAGGCCGAGATTCCCTTGTTGCGCGCTTCCCAGGAGGCACCGCCGTCGAGCGATCGGTAAACGCCTCCCGTGCTCATGGCGACGTGGACGTTCTCCCCGGAAGGGTTGACCACGATCGAGTGGGCGGCAGCTCCGCCGTAACCCGCTCCCCATTCGCTGCGGTGCGGATGGTCCCACAGGCCGCGGTTCAACTCGAAGTGCTCACCGCCGTCGGTGGATTTCCAGACCGAGATCGGTTCGCACCCCGCCCAGACAACCCCCGGCCGCGACGCGGAGTCCGGGTAGATCTGCCAGATCCGTTCCAGGGCGGCATCGGTGCCCTCGGGGAATTTGATCGCGCCCTGTTCAGGCTCGGTCCAAGTGGCGCCAAGATCATCGGAGTGGGCCACGGTGGGTCCCCAGTGTTCGGAGCGCACGCCCACCAGGATCCGCGGGCTGTCCCCGCGCGTATCGATCCCGATGCTGGGGATCTCGCTCATGAGGAAGTGCGGACCGGAGAGGGACCATTCCTTGCGGTCTGTGCTGCGTGCCAGCCACAGCCCTTTTTTGGTCCCGATCGCCAAGACATAACTCTCTGCGGTAGCCATGCACCCCATGCAACCATCCCGGCGCGGGAGCCGCAACGGTTTAAGAAACCGGTCCGGGAAAGCGCCTCAGTCCACGAACTCGGACTGCGTCTCGATGAAGTCCCAGTCGGCGTCGCTCAGTCCACCGGCCAGCTCCTCAAGGCGCGGGCCGCCGGCATCCGCGATGCACTGCGCAACTTCCGGGGGAAGCTCGGTGGCACGAAGGTTTTCGCGCAGCCATTCTTTGCTCTTGAGGTCTATGTCCAGCCACCACATGAAGATCTCCACGGGGACCACCCCTTCCTGTGCACGTTAACGCTAGGCCGGAGCCCGGTGCTCTACAAGGGGCCGGGGACGTGGTCAAACGCCGGAGGTGCCCGGAATGGCGGGCCGGAAAAACTAAAGTGAAAGTAGTTATCCAGATTGGTAGCGGAGTGCTGTGGGGGCACGTAAGCTATTTGTCAGCAGGAACTCAAGAACCTGCTCCAAAGGCCGCTCCGGAGTGCGTATCCCCCAATAACGCACTCCGGAGCTCTTTGTTTAAGCCTGGCTACCCTCGCTACGGAAAATTCCTGGCGCCCACGGATTTCCAGAGTCGTCAGGAATTTTCCGTAGCGCTGAGTTTTGCGGACGCCCGGTACCGCACTGATGGCACTATTGGGGAATGCCCTTCTTGCGCGTCCGTAGCCTCAAGGTGCCGTCTTCCCGTGAAGGACGCCAACCGGGCCGGCCGGCATCGGGTTCGACCGGTTGGTGGCTCCTGGCAGTCATATTCATCGAGGCTGCAGTCGCCTTGGCCATCCGCCTGCCCATGGCTTTCGGACTGCCACCGTGGCTCGGCATCGATGGCTCAGCCGGATTCCCGGCCTTCCTGGCCCTCCTGATGGTGCCGCTGGTCGTGTTGGCTGCGTGGCGCCTCGTGCGGGAGCAGGAGCGGGAACGAAGCCAGGCGTACCGGACAGCGCGCCTGATGGACACCGTGCTGCATACCAGCGGCGACTGGTTGTGGGCCACTGGTCCCGATGGCCGCTTTACCTTCTGCAGTCCGGCGTGCAAGGACATCACGGGGTACGAACCTTCCGAACTTCTTGGGCGGCACATCACCGGGCTCATCGATCCCGGGGACCTGGCGGACGCTCGTGTGGACTGGAAAGCCAGGGAAAGCGGAGACTCCTCGTGGTCACGGATTGTCACCGTGTGCCGCCGCCGGGACGGTAGCCGCGTCTTGATTGACGTCGCCGGAAGGCCGGTGCGCGACCGGGAGGGCAGGGACTGCGGGTTCGAGGGCACCTGCCGGCTCCTGAATCAAGAGACAGCACGTTCGCACGCGGAAGTCACTGCCCGGGTGCAGGAATTGCTCACTGACGGATCACTCATTACAGCGTTCCAGCCGATCCGGCGGCTGGGGACGGGCTGCGTCATTGGCGTGGAAGCCTTGACGAGGTTCAGCGGTTCGCAAGCGTTGTCCCCGGAGGCGCGTTTCATGGAAGCCGCCTCGATCGGCTTGGATATCGAGCTCGAAATCCTCGCACTGCGGACAGCGCTCACCACCGCGGCCCGGCTCCCGTCAGAGCTGTACATCTCGGCGAATCTCTCACCCCGAGCATGCCTTGACCCTCGGTTGGCAGCCGCCATTGTGGATTCGGCCGTCCCTCCACGACGAATCGTGCTTGAGGTCACCGAACGCCAGGAGGTCGGCGACTACGCGCCGCTCGCCGCAGCGCTGGCACCGTTGCGGCGCGCCGGCCTGAGAATCGCGGTGGACGACGCCGGTGCGGGCTTTGCTTCCATGCGCCACATCCTGCAGCTCAAGCCGGACCTCATCAAGCTCGATCGCGAGATCATCGCAGGAATCGACGGTGATCCGGCGCAGCGGGCCCTCGGAGCCGCGATGGTCGGCTTCGCGTGCGAAATCGGGGCCGTGCTGGTGGCCGAAGGGATCGAGACAGAGGCCGAGCTGGCCGCGGTCACCAAGCTCGGGATGACCGCGGCCCAGGGCTACCTGCTCGGCCGGCCCTCACTCCGACCAGAGGACTGGGTGAGCTGGGGGTAGCGGCCCGACGGCCGGGGCGAGACCTGGGCCGCGTCTTCGGAAAATACCCCCAGGGGGTACTTGATTTATACCCCTAGGGGGTATAACTTGGCTACATGAGCACGCTTGATGTGACCCCGGGCATTGAAGTCGAGGATGGGGCGCACTCCCAACACGGCTACTCCTCCAACAAGGACGCATACTTGCGGCGCCTCAAGCGGATCGAGGGCCAAGTACGCGGCATTGCGCGCATGGTCGAAGAGGACAAATACTGCATCGACATCCTCACGCAAGTCGCGGCCGTCACGAAAGCCCTGCATGCTGTGAGCCTCGGGCTCGTAGAGGAACACATCGGGCACTGCGTCGTCGGAGCTGCATCGGAGTCCGATCCCGAAGTGCGCGCGGAGCAAATCGACATAAAAGTCAAGGAGGCCGCCGATGCCATCGGGCGCCTGCTGCGGTAACCCCGCAAGCACTCACCACACCATTCAACTCACCACCAAGGAGCACACCATGGGCCACAGCGCCACCATCCAGACGAACGTCAGCGTTTCCGGCATGACGTGCGGGCACTGCGTTTCCGCGGTCAGCGAGGAAATCGAGTCCTTGGCGGGGGTGGAGAATGTCGAGATCGACCTGAATGCCGGGGGAATCTCCGCCGTCACCATCACCTCCACCCGGGAATTGTCGCCGTCCGAAATCGGCGAAGCGGTCGCCGAAGCCGGCTACCTGGTAGTCGCCAGCGAGGCTTAGGGACCAACGTGAGTAATCACGAACTCCTCCATCAAACGGGCACCCGCATCATCGAGCTCGACATCGAGGGCATGACGTGCGCCTCCTGCGTGGCCCGCGTGGAACGCAAACTGGGCAAGCTCGACGGCGTGGAAGCTTCCGTCAACCTGCCCCTCGAATCAGCCCGGCTCAGGGTCCCGGACAGCGTGACAGACCAGCAAATCGTGGACACAGTGAACGCAACGGGCTACAAGGCCCGGATCCGCGAAACGAGCCCACGTCCGCCCGAGCCCCACACGCACGGCGAGCACGGCGAGCACGGCGAGCACGGCGAGCACGGCGAGCACGGCGGGCACCCGCATGAAGACCACATGTCCCACGGCCCTGCAGCGTCAACGTTGCGGCCGCGCCTGATCGTCGCCGCCATCCTGACCGTCCCCGTTTTCGCGATCTCGATGGTCCCGGCATTTCAGTTCCCGCATTGGGGCTGGGTCGCCGGGCTGCTGGCCCTCCCCGTGGTGACCTGGGCCGCCTGGCCCTTCCACCGGGCCGCCGCCGTCAATGCGCGGCATCTCGCCTCGACCATGGACACGCTCGTCTCCATTGGTGTCCTGGCCGCGTACCTCTACTCCGCGTGGCAGCTCTTTGCCAACCCCCTGCTCACGGAACACCCTGGTATGGAATCCCCAGGTGGCATGGGCGGTGCGCTGTACTTCGAAGTTGCTGCCGTGGTCACCACGTTCTTGCTTCTGGGCCGTTTCCTGGAGGCCAATGCCAAGGCGAAAGCCGGCGATGCCCTCAAGGCCCTGCTGAATCTCGGAGCCAAGGACGCAACGGTGCTCCGGGACGGCGTCGAGCACAAGATCCCGGCCGGCCAACTCGTGGCCGGGGACGTCTTCGTTGTTCGGCCCGGAGAGAAGATCGCCACTGATGGCCTGGTGACGGACGGTTCCTCGGCCGTGGATGCCTCTTTGGTCACCGGTGAATCCGTTCCTGTGGAGGTCGGGCCGGGAAGCCAGGTCACGGGAGCCACCATCAATACTTCCGGCCGTTTGCTGGTCCGCGCCACGCGCGTCGGGTCCGAGACCACACTGGCGCAAATGGGGCGGCTGGTCAGCGAGGCGCAGACGGGCAAAGCCCCGATCGCGCGGCTTGCCGATCGCATCAGCGCCGTGTTCGTCCCGGTGGTGCTGGGCATCGCCGTCGTTACCTTCGTCCTTTGGCTCGCGTTGGGCGGGGACCTCAATGCCTCGTTCACGGCGGCCGTCGCAGTCCTGGTGATTGCCTGCCCGTGTGCGCTGGGGCTCGCGACGCCGGTGGGCCTCCTGACCGGAACGGGCCGCGGCGCACAGCTGGGCATCCTCATCAAGGGCCCGCAGGTCCTCGAGGACACACGCACCGTGGACGCCATCCTGTTGGACAAGACCGGCACCGTCACCAGCGGCAAGCTCGCCGTACGGCACACCCTGGCTTTGAACGGCCACTCCCCTGCCGATGTATTGTCCCTCGCCGGCGCGGTCGAGGCTGCGTCGGAGCACCCCATCGCCCACGCGATCGCGGCTGCCGCCAAGTCCGCACTGCCCGACGCCGGTTCGCTCCCGGGCGTGAAGGACTTCCTTTCCGCCCCGGGCGGCGGAGTCCGGGGGACTGTTGCGCTAAACGGAACCGGCCCGGGGCAAACGGTCGTGGCCGGCAGGACCACCTGGTTGGAAGAGAACGGCATTTTCCCTGGCGATGAACAGCGCAGGGCACTGGCCACGGAGGAAGCCAGCGGCTCCACGGCCATCTGGGTTGCCGTGGACGGGAAACCCGCAGGAATCGTCACCCTCGGCGACACTGTCAAACCGGGTTCGGCCGCAGCGATCGCGAAACTCAAGGAACTCGGGATCCGCCCTCTGCTGCTGACTGGAGACAACGCCGCCGTCGCCGCCCAAGTGGCCACCGCCGTCGGGATCGCCCCGGAGGATGTCTTCGCCGGGGTCCTGCCCCAAGGCAAAGTGGACGCGGTACGGAAGCTTCAATCCCAGGGGTCTACTGTGGCGATGGCCGGGGACGGGGTCAACGACGCCGCGGCGCTGGCACAGGCTGACCTTGGCATCGCCATGGGATCGGGAACCGACGTAGCCATCGAGGCCTCGGATCTGACCGTGATGGGCAGCGACCTCGGCCAGTTGGTGCAAGCCATCGAGCTGTCCCGGAAGACCCTCGGCACCATCAAGACGAACTTGTTCTGGGCGTTCTTCTACAACGCCATCGGTATCCCCGTGGCAGCCCTCGGATTGCTCAACCCGATGATCGCCGGCGCGGCCATGGCGGCGAGCTCGGTCCTGGTGGTCGCGAACTCGCTTCGGCTGCGTTCCTTCGCCAAGTAGGGCCTTGTTTCAGGCAGTTCCGAAACGAACGGCCGCGCGGGCCCGGGCTTTGGCCGCCTCCTCGTCGCGGTTGCGTGCCGGCGCATGGGTCACGAGGGAATCGAGCAGATGCTGGGTAGCATGCGCAATCTCATGGACAGCTTGGGCGAAGGCCTCTTCGTTGGCCTTGGACGGTTTGGTGGTGCCGCTGATCTTGCGCACGTACTGCAATGCTGCGGCTTCCACCTCCGCCGAGGTGGCTCGTGGCTCAAAGTTGTGGAGGGTGTGAATGTTCCGGCACATATCACCATGCTAGGCCCGGCGGCCGCGCACGTCGCGGTCTAGGGCACCTTCTCCGAAGGGACCGGCTCGACGTCGTTCGCGTGGTCAAGTTCCAGGGCCGCGCCGCCCATGCCGGACTCCATGCCAACACGCTTGTCCGCGCGCAGCTCGTCGATCCGAACCAGGACCACCCCGCACACGATAAGTACACCGCCTATTAGCTGGATGGGGCCGGGCAATTCGGCGAGCAACAGCCACGCCCAAACCACCGCGAAGAGCACTTCGGTGAGTGAGACGAAAGAGGCCACCTTGGAACCGAGGCTTCGGGCCGCCATGATTCCAGTGACGTAGGATAGCACGGTGGACAGGATGACCAGGCCGGCGACCGAGACCCACCACGGCGTGGTCCACGGCCCCAGTTGCGTGTCCGAGACGGAGAAAGTCATGGCCAGCAGACCGGACCCGCCCGCTATCCAGATAAGGAGTGAGCCGGCCATGAGTCCGCCGGCAGCCAGCACGATGGGCGGCAGCGTATCGTTCTGCTTTGCTGTGATGAAGAAGTAGATGACAAGGCAGACAGCCGCCGCTATGCCCCAAAGGACGCCAACGAAGTCCACCTTCACGGAGCCGGTGAGATCGAGCACCAGGACCAGTCCGCCTAGGGAAAGCAGCGTTCCACCTGCCGTGAGAGCCCGGGGGCGGCGTCGGCTTGAGGCCCACAGCCACAGGACGATCATGGTCGGCGCGAGGTATTCGAGCAGGAGGGCGACGCCGACGGAAAGCCGGGACACCGCGTTGAAATAGAAAAGCTGGCAGCCCGCAACACCGATCAGCCCGAACAACAGGATGGTGAGCCAGTTTTCCTTGAGCTGGTGCCAACGGCCGCGCAGCGCGACGACCGCCGGGATCACCAAAACCAGTGAGGCACCGCTCAATCGGATGGCGACAGCCGCGCCCGGTGTCCATCCGGTTTCCAGGAGCGACTTCGCGAACGAGCCGGACAAGCCAAAAACGGCTGAGGAAAAGAGCGCGAGCCCCAGGCCCGAGGCCATGAAGCCGCCAGCCCCCGCCCGGTTTGTTGCAGCCGACACAGCAATCTCCTGTCAGGAGTAAAATGGGTTACGCTGCTGACACTACTCCCGAGAGATGTAAGGAGTCAAAGTGCTTTTTGCACCTGACACTGAGGTGGCGCTCCGAAGCGTGGTCAATTTGATCAATACGGCTGCCAACGGCACTGAATCCCTCACGAGTGCCGCCGCGCTCCACGCTTTCCTCGACGCGGAAGAATTCACGGGAACCAGGGAAGGAACCGAGGCGGAATTGGCCAGCGTGAAGCGCCTGCGGAGTCAGTTGGCCTCGCTCTGGACGGCCGATGAGGACGCAGCCGCACAGGCCGTCAATAAACTCCTCAGCGACGCACGCGCACTCCCCCAACTCGTCAAGCACGACCATTGGGACTGGCACTTGCACGCCACTACGCCTGAAGCCCCCCTCGCCGTTCGGATGGGCACGGAGGCGGCGATGGCACTCGTGGACGTCATCCGCAGCAAGGAAATGGACCGCCTGCGGGTGTGCGCTGCAGAGGATTGCGACGCGGTCGTGTTGGACTTGAGCCGCAACCGTTCCAAGCTCTATTGCGACACGGGCAATTGCGCGAATCGAACCCATGTGGCCGCTTACCGGGCACGGAAGGCTTCAGGTACGGAATGAGCTAACGGCCTAGTCGGCGTCGGGGGCTTCCGTTTCATCGGGGCGCGGGGCTGCCTGGCCGGGCTTCCGGGAACTCAGGTTCACGCCGGAGCCCTTGCCCAGGTGCTCGGCGTTTTCCTTGTGGCTCATGGAAAGCATCGCGGCGAGGACAAGGCTCACGATGAACGCGATGCCGGCGCCGGTGAAGGCGAGGTCAAAGCGCGGAGCGCGGGCGCTGCCGCCGGAGCCGAAAATGAGCACGGCGAAAAAGACCACGACACCCCAGAACGCGGAGAACATCAGCGGTCCCTTAACCGAGGTCCGCATCTTGCGCGGCTCTCCTGGTTTCTGGTCAGCCAAGGTCATTCCTCCAATGTGGGTGGTGGCGCCGGTCGCGCCGTGAGAGTTCTACGAAGGGTAGAACGTACAACTACTAGTTTACGGCCTCAGCGGAGGCGGTTCGCCCATCGTGCCGCAGGCTCAGCCCGGAAAGTACCCACAAGACTCCCGATATGATGGCGCCACCGCCCGCAACACCAAGGAGCGCGTGCGCGCCAAGGCTGATGAAGAACGGCAACGCAGCGGCGGTGCCGATCGCCACCACACCGGAAATGATCCAGTCGCGGGCAAGCACGTGACGTCCGCGCTGCCGGAATCCGCGGACCAGTTCAAACACTCCGAGAACCAACAAGCCAACAAGCGCTGAAACGCCCACCCCGGTGTCGGACTGCGTCAGCAAGGCACCCACACCTGCAAGGCCGACGACGGTGGCCGCAGCCGCCGGAACACTCGACGCGCGGAACGCTGCTCCCGCGGTTGCGAGCAGGTAGAGTCCGCTGCCCCAGGCGAGAACGTGAACGGACGGCGAGCCCCAAAAGACCGTCACGGCTCCAAACACCAGCGCAACACAGGCGCGGAGAAGTACGGGCTTCCAGAGCGCGGCTGCCGCGGGCGTGGATGAAGTCGCTGAAGAGGCGGGGAGAGTCACCAGTCCAGTTTAGTGCGAACCGAGCACCATCCATTTGTCGGAGCGGGCGCGCAGCCCAAGAGTTACTCCGCGGGCCAGCATGTAGCCAAGCGCGAACGCTACCCAGAGCCACACGAGCCCCGCGCTTCCGCCTGGCCTGGCCAGGTGGACGGCCGCCAGCAGCGGCAGGTATACAGCGAGGTTCACGACGCCGGCAATCGCCAGGTAGCGGGCGTCGCCCGCGCCGATCAGGACACCGTCGAGGACGAAGACGTATCCGGCGAGGGGCTGCCCGACGGCGAGTACCCACAGTGCCGCGGTGAGCGCGGACTGCACTCCGGCGTCGGAGGTGAAGAGGATGCCCGCCCACGGAGCGGCTGCTGCGAGGACCACCCCGGTCACCACGCCGAAACCGACGCCCCAGCGGATCATCGTGCGGGTGAGATCGCGTGCCCGGGCCGGACGGGAGGCTCCAAGTTCTTTGCCGATGAGGGCCTGCGCAGCAATCGCGAGGGCGTCCAGGGCGAAGGCGAGGAAGGAGAAGATGGTCATCGCCAGCTGGTGCGCCGCGAGGTTCACGGACCCTTGGGACGTGGCCACCAAGACCGTGGCCAGGATGGCCAGGCGCAGGCTGAGGGTGCGGAGCATGAGCCATGAACCCACCGTTGTCATTGTGCGGATTCCGCGCCAGTCCGGGCGCAGTGAAACGTCGTGGCGGCGCGCGTTCCGTCCCACCATCACCAAATAGACGGCGGCCATGGCCCACTGGGCGATGCTGGTGCCGATGGCTGATCCCGCAACAGACAAATGCAGGCCGTAGACAAGGAACCAATTCAGGGCGATGTTGACAGCGAATCCGGCCGTTGCGACCACCAAGGGGGTGCGCGTGTCCTGCAGTCCGCGCAACACGCCCGTGCCGGCAAAGATCAGGAGCATCGCAACAAGCCCCGGCATCGACCAGCGCAAGTACTCGACGGCGTAGGCCCGCACCTCGCCGCCCGCACCGAAAAGACTGACCAGCGGCTCAGCAGCGAGGAACCCGGCCACAGCGAGGACAGTACCCAGCAACAAGGCCAGCCAGACGCCGTCGCGCCCTGCAGAGAGCGCTTTGGCGAGCTTTCCGTCGCCAATGGCCCGGGCCACCGCAGGAGTGGTCGAATATGCCAGGAAGACCATAAGTCCCACCGCGGTGTAAAGCAGCGTGGAGGCCAGCCCTACGCCGGCCAGCTGTGGGACGCCAAGGTGCCCCACAATGGCGGAGTCGGCCAGGAGGAAGAGTGGTTCGGCAATGAGTGCCCCGAAGGCGGGGATGGCCAGCCGCAGGATCTCGCGGGCAGTGGAATGCGCGGTGGGACGGGTCACTGTTTCAGGCACTTTCCCAGAGTAGCCGGGGGCGCCGACACTGCCGACCCCGGTCCGCCCGTCATACAACGCGCCCGGGTCCGCGCCGTCGATACACTCACGTCATGAGCGAGCTCCCCTCCCACTCCGTCACCCTGCGGTTCCTTGCTTCTCCCACCGACGTCGGACACAGCGGGTCCGTCGACGCCGGCACGGTCCTGGAGTGGGTGGACAAAGCCGCCTACGCGGCAGCTGTTGGCTGGGCGAAGTCCTATTGCGTCACGGCATACGTGGGCAACATCCATTTCGCCGACCCGGTCAACAGCGGAGACATGGTCGAGGTCGAAGCGACCATCGTCTATACGGGCCGCTCTTCCATGCATATCCGGACCACCGTGTCCTCCGGCGACCCCAAGGGGGGCCCGGCAACGATGCGCAGCCAGTGCCTGGTGATCTTCGTCGCCGTCGGCCCCGACGGCCGCCCGGTTCCAGTCCCCCAGTTCGAACCCTCGACGCCGGAGGAGACCGAGCAGCGCGACAACGCACTCGCGCGGATCGCCGTGCGGGAGAAAATCGTCGAAGCCATGAACGCACAGGAATATACCGACGCCGGCACTGCCGAACGCGTTGTCCTCCGCTTCATGGCCGCCCCCACGGACGTCAACTGGGGTGGAAAGGTCCACGGCGGCATTGTCATGAAGTGGATCGACGAGGCCGCCTACGTCTGCGCTTCCCGGTATTGCGGCAAGGACACCGTGGCAGTGTTCTCCGGGGGAGTGCGCTTCTACCGCCCACTCTTGATCGGCGATGTGGTGGAAGTAGAAGCCCGGCTCGTCTACACGGGCCACAAGGGCATGCATATTGCTGTGCACGTGCGCTCCGGTAACCCGAAGAGCCGTGAGATGAACCTGACAACGTACTGCCTCACGGTCATGGTTGCACGCGATGAGACCGGCACGTCTGTTCCAATCCCGCCCTGGGTGCCGGTCTCGGACGAGGACCGGCGCCTTCACGCACACGCCCGCGAACTGCTGGAGATCCGTGGGCGGGCCCCCGGAAACCGGATGCCGGATCATTTGCTCAACGGCGCGTAGGCGTTCCGCAAGGGTCTGGCGCCGCGACGTCCGAGGCGGGAAGATGTCCTCATGTTGGCTGAGGAACGGTTCAACGTGCTCATCGACGAATTCAGGACTGTCCCGGGCGTGAGCGTTCCGGGCGAACCGGGACAGCGCGGATTCGGTTCGTCCGCACTGAAAGTCAACGGCTCGATTTTCGCGATGGTCTCCGGAGGCAGGCTCGTTGTGAAACTGCCGCACGATCGCGTCAGCACCCTGATCAGCAACGGCACCGGTGCGCCGTTCGACGCCGGCAAGGGCCGTCCAATGAAGGAGTGGCTTACCGTCACGGCCGAGGACCAGGATTCGTGGTTGGCCCTTGCCCGTGAGGCCCTGGACTTCGTGGGTGCTGCGCGCCATTGAGCACGATGCCGTGAAGGTTTGCCCAGCGGAAGCTAGAACCCGCCGCCGGTCTCGCCCGCCATGTTCGCGAAACGGGAGTAGTGGCCCTGGAAGGCGACCACAATGTCCTTGGTGGGACCGTTACGGTGCTTGGCGATGAGGATGTCGGCCTCGCCGGCGCGGGGGGATTCCTTGTCGTAAACGTCCTCGCGGTGGAGCAGGATGACCATGTCGGCATCCTGCTCGATGGAGCCCGATTCACGGAGGTCCGAAACCATGGGCCGCTTGTCCTGGCGCTGTTCGGATCCACGGTTGAGCTGGGAGAGCGCGATGACCGGAACCTGGAGCTCCTTGGCCAACAGCTTGAGCGCACGCGAGAACTCGGAAACTTCCTGCTGGCGGGATTCCACCTTCTTGCCGGAGCTCATGAGCTGGAGGTAGTCAAGGATCACCAGCTTGAGGTCGTGCTGTTGCTTCAGGCGACGGCACTTGGCCCTGATTTCCATCAGGGACATATTGGGGCTGTCATCAATGAAAAGCGGGGCATCGTTCATGCGGCCCATCGTGGTGGCAATCTTGGACCACTGCTCGTCCTTGATAGTGCCTTTGCGCAGGTCCTGCAGACCAATGGTGGCTTCCGCGGACAGCAGGCGCATCGCGATTTCGTTGCGTCCCATTTCCAGGGAGAACATCACGGTGGCGAGGTTGTTCTTGATGGCAGCGGACCGGGCGAAGTCGAGCGCGAACGTGGACTTACCGACGGCGGGGCGCGCGGCGATGACGATCATCTGGCCCGGGTGAAGACCGTGGGTGAGCTCATCGAGTTCGTAGAACCCGGTGGGTACGCCCGTCATGCCCTCCCCGCGGTGGCCGGACGCCTCAATCTCGTCAACGGTGGATTCCATGACGTCCTTGAGCGCCACGTAGTCTTCCGCAGTGCGGCGTTCAGCCACGGCATAGATCTCGGCCTGCGCCTGGTTGACGAGGTCTTCGACCTCCCCATCCTGGCCGTAGCCCATCTGGACGATCTTGGTGCCGGCGTTCACGAGCCGGCGCAGGACGGCCCGCTCCGCAACGATCTCGGCATAGTAGCCCGCGTTGGCCGCCGTGGGTACGGTCTGGATCAGCTCGTGCAGGTAGGCAGGGCCGCCGATCCGGTTGATCTCGCCCCGCTTGGTGAGCTCATCGGACACCGTGACGGCATCGGCAGGCTCGCCCCGGCCGTAGAGGTCGATGATGGACTCGTAAATGGTCTCGTGGGCGGGACGGTAAAAGTCATGGCCGCGGACAATTTCCACGACGTCGGCAATGGCATCTTTGGACAGCATCATGCCGCCGAGAACGGATTGCTCAGCAGGGATGTCCTGGGGAGGCCTGCGGCTGGCGTCCGAGGTCCGGCCGCCCTCGATCGAATCCAAGTGCGTAACTGACAAAGCCGTCCTCCATTGTGTACCGCGGCAGATAACTGTTCCCCGGCGATGCTGGCCAATGCCCCGGTGTGGGTTGCTCCGACCGCGCCGTTTATGCCGGCTGGTCCAAAGTGTCCCTTAAGGCACTGACAATTCTGGTTGCCCGGGTTTCCACAACTTATCCACAGACTGGTCCGGGAGCGCGCTGCTTTTGAACGGCACCAAGGCGCCGTCCACAAGAAACCGGGTTTTCCACGTACCTAAAGCAGGTACTCAGACACGTTAGCCCTGCTTTTCGCAGGCACCAAGCCGGGCCTGTGGATAAAGTGTGGAATACATACCCCTGCTTGTGCACAGACTGTGCAAGACCCTGTGGAAAGAGAAATTCTTCCTCCGAAAAAAGGCCTCTGAACTGGGAAAACACCCAGTGCGCCATGTGGATGAAAAGTATTTTTACCCCCGGGTCATCCACAGGCCAATTCGCTCAATCCGGTCCCACGGCCCATGCGCGACGGTCCAAAGGCGGGTGAATATGCCAGGAATGTGATACTCGCCACAATCATGCTCCGAATTTGACAGCCGGCTCTCAGAAGCTATGCCGAAGCGGGAATATGCTGTGGATAACCCCCGTTCTGACATAAGCTCTAGGTATGGGTTTCACCATTGGGGATGCACTGCTGGTCGCAATGCCCGTTATCATCCTTGTGGCTGTGCTTTGGGCCCTGGCGGCGGCGTTAAAGCCGCGCAATCCGGGGCTATCCGATGCCGAACGCTATCAACGGGAGCTTGCTGCCCGCTCGGCGGCGCATCAGGCCAGCCAAGTGCAGGCCGCAACTGCGGCAAGGGCCCGCACCGAGACGTCCACATGGCCCGGCCAGGCCGCCTACAACGGTCCCATCCTCCCCAACGGGCAATTGAATCCACAGCTCGCCCTGCAGTTGCAGGGCATGGTCCGCAGCGGGCAGAAGATTCAGGCCATCAAGCTCCTGCGCAAGAGCACCCACTCGGACTTATTGACCGCCAAGAACTACATAGATCGGCTTTAGCGCATGTCATCCCTACTCGTTCCGGTCTTGATCCTGGCGGCCGTCGTCATCGGCGTGCTGCTGGTGAGCCGCGTGCTCTCGCGCCGCGCAGCGGAACTCCGCGACAATGCGGCCACAAGCAACGCTGCGGTGAACCCAGTCGAGCTGGCCCGCGAGGCCGCCGCGAAGCTCAGCGAGGATCAACACCGGCAGCTGTATTCCCTGATCGCCCAGGGTCAAGCCATGGCGGCCATCAAGCTGTACCTCAGCGCCACCGGAGAGGGCCTGCGCGCCTCACGGGACGCCGTTGGCGCCCTCGCCGCGCACCCGCAGCCCTTCCGCAGGCCCGAGCCCGCCCCGCAGGAACTCATGCCCGACGACGACGAGCCCGAGCGTTTCCCGTACCGGTACAGGGCAATCGTCAGCAAGGGTGATGTCACGCGCGAAGTGAGCAGCAATTTGCTCAACGACGAGATCTACGGCCGGATCCGCACCCTGGCCAAGAGTGGCGACATCGAAGGCGCGGCGTTGGCCCTGACTAAACATTCCGATATCAGCATGAAGCAGGCCAGGGAATTCATCGAGCTGCTGGAGGACTAGGACCTCGGACGGCCCCGCCGCAGCCCGCCTAGCGTCCCGCTGTGATCCCTGCGAGGAGCTGCTCGAAAGGCAGGGATTCCATCGCCTCAGGCTTGCGATGGGGCTGTTCGCCGCTCAGGAGCCGGGCAAGTTCGCCGGCTGCGCGGTCTACGCGGACCGAGAGGGGCGACGCGCCGTCGTCGGTGTTTCCCCAGTCCTGGGGTCCGGCGAAAACGGACGTCTGGGTCATGCGGGTGCGAAGGTAGGTGAAGAGCGGACGCATGGCATAGTCGAGCACCATCTGGTGCCGGTCGGTGCCGCCCGTCGCGCCCAGCAGAACGGCCTTGCCGTCCAAGGACTTAGGGTCGAGCACGTCGATGAAGGACTTGAACAGCCCGCTGTAGGAGGCGCTGAAGACCGGAGTTACAGCAATGATGCCATCCGAAGCCTCGACGCCGGCGATCACCTCTGCGAGGCGCGGCGACGCATAGCCGGTGACGAAGTTGTTGGCGATATCCACAGCAAGGTCCCGGAGTTCGACCACGTCCACCCGTGCCTCATATCCTGCATCACCCAGCTGACGCTTGGCCGACGCGGCGAGCTGGTCTGCGAGGAGCCTGCTCGACGACGGTACGCCAAGTCCGGCGGAAAGGACGGTTATGCGGCGGGTCTCCATGGCGATCTCCTTTGCTAAGTGGTTCGATTGCCTCAAACCAGAGTACATGCGTTTGCATCTATACTCCCAAACCGTTGCCCCGTGCCGTTTATTCCCCGCCTACAGCCGGACGGTGCCCTGGATGCACATCACGGAACTTCCACCCACCCAGGTCACGCCCTGCTCCATCGCGACATGGACCCGACCCGCCCGGCCCAGCACGGTGCCTTGCGCGGCGATGTATTGTTCCGGAGCCCTGCCGGTGCCGATAAGCCACTGGGCAGCCCCCGCATTGAAGCTGCCGGTCACCGGATCCTCCACCATCGCATCTCCGGGTATGAACGTCCGGACTTCGAAATCGGCTCCTGCGCCTTGTTCATGAGGACCGATCACACCGACCTTCAGACCCCGCAACGCTGCGAGGTCCGGCTCAAGGCGAAGGACCTGCTCGGCCGATTCGAGTAGCACGCCGATCCATTCAGGCCCGTTGACCAGCCACGATGCATCCAGGAGTGCGGCCTGGGGCAGCCGAAGGCCGGCGGCCAGCTGTTCCATGGTTCCCTCGTCCACAGGACCGAAACGGGTCAGTGGCGGCGCGGCGAAGGCAAGCCGGCCGCCGTCGAGCCTTACCTTGACCAAGCCTGCGCCACATTCCTGAACCAGGATCCCCGCCTGTTTCGGCACCCCGCCGGACGCCAGCCACGCATGCGCCGAGCCGAGGGTTGGATGTCCGGCGAAAGGAAATTCCTCGCTGCCGGTAAAGATCCGCACGCGGTAGTCGGCAGCAGGGTCGCTCGGCGGCAGGAGGAAGGTTGTCTCGGACAGGTTGGTCCAGTGGGCAAAGTGCTGCATCTGCTCCGTGCTGAGCCCTTCGGCGTCGACGACGACGGCAAGCGGGTTGCCGAGATACGGCACGTCGGTGAAGACGTCCACCTGGGAGAAGGGCCTGCTACGCATGGTTTCATGGTTCACCCCGGCAGGCTATCACCGGGGTTGAGCGAGCAAAGCAAAGGACCCCCGCCTCCGGAAAACCGGGGGACGGGGGTCCTTCAAGCTGCGTCAGGAATTACTTCCCTGCAACGACCTCGAGGTCGATGACAGCGGAAACGTCCTCGCGCAGGCGGACGTTGGCCTGGTACGAACCAAGGGACTTGATGTGGTTCGGCAGTTCAACGTTGCGCTTGTCGATGGAGCCGAGGCCTGCGGCCTCAACTGCAGCAGCCACATCAGCCGGCTTGACGGTACCGAAGAGACGGCCGGAATCGCCGGCCTTCACTACGAGCTTGACCTTCTTGGAAGAAAGTGCCGAAGCCTGGGCCTGTGCAGCTTCAACCGAAGCGTGGGCACGAGCAGCGCGGGCAGCCTTGATGGACTCAACCTGCTTCTCGCCACCCTTGGTCCAGGTCAGAGCGAAGCCGCGGGGCAGCAGGAAGTTACGTGCGTAACCGTCCTTGACCTCGACAACATCGCCAGCAGCACCGAGACCGGTTACTTCGTGGGTCAGAATGAGCTTTGCCATGTTAGTTAATCCCTTCCTTAGCCGCGGCCAGCGCCGGAGTAAGGCAGCAGGGCAACTTCGCGGGCGTTCTTGATTGCCTGTGCGATCTTGCGCTGTTCCTGCACCGTGACGCCAGTGACGCGACGGGCGCGGATCTTGCCGCGGTCGGAGATGAACTTGCGCAGCAATGCTACGTCCTTGTAGTCGATGACGGTGATGTCAGCGGCCTTCAAGGGGTTGGACTTTGGTTTGGGCTTACGGAGTTCAGCCTTAGCCATCGTGGAGCTCCTTTTCTATGGAGCCCGTGGAATGGATCCACGGGATGGTGGTGCTCGACGGCGGTCGCCACCCGGGTGCCTCGCGGCACGTCCGGCGGGTTCCGGCGTCGAACTTTTTATGAATGTTTAGAAGGGAGGTTCGGAATCCGGGCCGTTGCCCCATCCGCCCGCATTGCTGACACCCGGGGTAGCCCAGGGGTCTTCCTGCGGTGCGGACTGGCCGCCGCCCCATGTTCCGCCGGAGTTGCCGCCTTGGTTTGCACCAGCGCCACCTCCGAAGCCGCCGCTGTTGCTGCCGCCGCCGAAGCCTCCCTGACCACCCTGGCCGCCGGAGCGCTGGGTGCGGTTGACCTTGGCGTTGGCGTAACGCAGGCTCGGGCCGATTTCATCGACCTCGAGCTCGATTACGGTGCGCTTCTCGCCTTCCTTGGTTTCGTAGGAACGGCTCTTCAGACGGCCGGAAACGATCACGCGCATGCCCTTGGTGAGGGATTCGGCGACGTTTTCGGCTGCTTCGCGCCATACCGATGCGCGAAGGAACAGGGTTTCCCCGTCCTTCCACTCATTGGACTGGCGGTCAAAGGTCCGGGGAGTAGAAGCGATGGTGAAGTTAGCTACGGCCGAGCCTGACGGTGTGAACCGCAGTTCGGGGTCATTGGTGAGATTACCGATGACCGTAATAGTGGTTTCGCCTGCCATCTACTGCCTCCTTGTTCGTTCCTGCGGGGTAAAGAATGAAAGCGTTGAGCTGAAATTACTCAGCAACAACCTTCTGCTCTTCGGGGCGGGTGATCTTGGTGCGCATGATGGTCTCGTTGAGACCCAGCTGGCGGTCAAGTTCCTTGGCGGTTTCCGGCTTCGCGGTGAAGTTCACCACTGCGTAGATACCTTCGGACTTCTTCTTGATGTCGTAAGCGAGGCGACGACGGCCCCAGATGTCAACCTTTTCGATGGTTCCACCATCGTTGGTGATGACATTGAGGAACTTCTGAAGCGACGGCTCTACGGTACGCTCTTCGACCTCGGGGTCGATGATTACCATCAATTCGTAAGGACGCATATGTGAACCCACCTCCTTTGGGCTAAGCGGTTACGGCATTTCCGTAACAGGAGGTTCATTTGCGATGAACAGTGCTGATGAACGCTTCCGGAAGCGGAAGAGGACGCAGCACAGACTTCAATATCTTAGTCCATTTCCTGCCTCAAAGCCTATTCGGCGTGTCGGCGGAACGGAATCCGCGGCGTTGCGTATGTGGACAACCCAGGTATGTGGATGATCCGCGTGGAACGGCGACCCCTGGCTCGGGCAGACTGAACCCATGACCGTCCTCAGATCCGTGGCACTCTTCATTCTCGCGGCCGTCGCCGAGATCGGCGGGGCCTGGCTGGTGTGGCAATCGGTCAGGGAGGCCAAACCGTGGTGGTGGGCGGGCCTTGGCATCGCAGCATTGGGTATCTACGGTTTCGTGGCGGCGTTCCAGCCTGACGCACACTTCGGCCGCGTCCTGGCAGCCTATGGAGGCGTGTTCATCGCCGGGTCATTGGCTTGGGGAATGCTCCTGGACGGATTCCGCCCGGACCGGTGGGACATTATCGGCGCCATGATCTGCATCCTGGGCGTCGCCGTCATCATGTTCTCGCCCCGGCCGGGCAGTTGAGCCTGCAAAGCAGTTGAGCGTGCCGGGACGCTAAAAGTCTGCGTGGCGTGACGCCGGGGTCTGCCGCGAGGCATGCCATGATCTGAATATGAACGCTGCAGCCATGAGCCAACGTCCGAAGTCTGCCCGTGCCAAACGTTCCCAATTACGATTCGTGATCATGATCGTCGCCGGCATCGCCGCCGCGGTGGCAACGGGAGTCTGGGGACGATGGATCTACGCGCCCGCGGCGGGGTGGGCGGTGGCCGCCGCGGTCTACAACGTCTTCGTGTGGACAATCATCAACCCGATGAAAGCCGATCAGACGAGGATCCATGCCAGGGAAGAGGACCCACGGCGGCCCACCGCGGACCTCCTGATCCTGCTGGCCGCCATCGGATCCCTCGCCGCCTTCGTCCTGGTGATGCTCGGAGCGAAGGAGGCGCACGGGATCGACAAATTCATGCTCGCCCTGCTTGCCCTCGGCGGTGCAGTGGCATCGTGGCTTCTGGTGCACACCCTCTTCACCTTGCGGTACGCCGAGATTTACTACACGGCCGAGCCGCCCCAAGGCATCAACTTCAACCAAGAAGAACCACCGCAGTACACGGATTTTGCCTACATGGCGTTCAGCCTCGGGATGACCTACCAGGTCTCGGACACCTCGATCACCACCAGGGCGATGCGGTCCGCAGCCTTGCGGCACAGCCTGCTCGCCTACGTTTTCGGCGTCGGGATCCTGGCCACCACCATCAACCTCGTGGTGAGCCTCGCGTCCTGAGCTAGATCGCGGTTTGGAAGAACAACTCCGTGACCGTGGCCAAACGGTGCGGATCTTCAACACCGCAGAGCTCGCGCGCCGAGTGCATCGAGAGCAGTGGCACCCCGACGTCGACCGTCCGGATCCCCAGCCGGGTGGCTGTCAGCGGGCCGATGGTGGAGCCGCACGGAACGTCGTTGTTGGAGACGAACTCCTGGTAGGGGATGCCCGCGTCGCCGCAGAGCCGGGCCCAGAATGCCGCGCCGGGGGCGTCCGTGGCGTAGCGCTGGTTGGCATTGATCTTCAGCAGCGGTCCGCCGTTGAGGATGGGCCGGTTGGCGGGATCGTGCCGCTCCGGGTAGTTGGGGTGGACCGCGTGGCCGGCATCCGCGGAAACGCAGAACGACGCCGACAACGCCTGGCGCCGCTCGCCCGCCGTGGCGCCCAATCCATCAGAGATCCGCGTGAGGATGTCTTCGAGGATCGGTCCGCAGGCGCCCGACCGCGAGGCTGAGCCGATTTCTTCGTGGTCGAAGGCGGCCAGGACCGCGATGGGGCCGGCAGCCGGCGCGCCCGCAGCCGCGTGCGCAATGAGTGCCGCGAGCCCGGCGTGGGTTGAAGAGAGGTTGTCAAGGCGTCCGGATGCAAAGAGTTCGCCCTTGGCGCCGAACTGCTCGGGCGCCTGGGTGTCCGCGACAACGATGTCGTAGCCGCCGATCTGCGCGGGATCCACGGAAGCCCCGGCCACCGAGTCCGCCAGGATCGCCAGAACGTCCGCCGAATCGGGATCGCCGAGGCCGAACACGGGATTCATGTGCTGTTGCTTGCCGAGCGTCAGGCCGTCATTGACAGCCCGGTCCAGGTGGATGGCCAACTGCGGAAAGCGCAGGAGCGGTCCGGTTACCGTGAGGTGCTGGGTGCCGTCCAGCATCACAAGCCGCCCTGCGAGCCGAAGCTCACGGTCCAGCCAGGAGTTCAACAGGGGGCCGCCGTAGACCTCGACGCCAGCCTGCAACCAACCGAATTTGCCGGTTGTCGGCTTGGGCTTGAGCTTGAAGGACGGAGAGTCCGTGTGGGCGCCAAGGACATTGAAAGCCGTGGTTGGCGTGGCGCCTTCCGGTGTTACCCAGGCGATGAGGGCGCCATCCCGGATCACGTAGAAACAGCCAGCCCCGCCTTCCCAAGGCTGAAGTTCATCAAGGGCCGTGAAACCGGCCGCATCGAGCCGGCGCGCGGCCTCGCTGACCGCATGGAAGCTCGACGGCGATGCGCTCACATACGCGCCAAGGTCCTGGATGTGTTCTGCAGCGGAATTCGAAGGCATGGCTCCGAGTCTAGCCGCGGCCGCCGATGACGCAGGCGAGGCGGTATCCGCGTCCCTAGTAATCCGGGTTGCTCGGGACTACGAGTCCGGTTTCGTACGCGTAGACCACCACTTGGACCCGGTCGCGCAGGTGCAGTTTGGTGAGGATCCGCCGGACGTGGGTCTTGACCGTGGCTTCGGAGAGGAAGAACTTGTGGGCGATTTCCGCGTTGGACAGCCCTCCGGCGATTGCCTCCAGTACTTCGGTTTCGCGGGGCGTCAGTTCTTCAAGCAGTGGATCGCGGGGAGGGTTTGTGGCCTGGCCGCCGTGCACGCGGCCTCCCCGGACGTACGTCTCCAGGAGCCGCTGGGTGACCCTCGGAGCCACCACGGCATCGCCGCTGGCCACAAGCCGGACGCCTTGGACCAACTCGGCCGGCGCAACGTCCTTGAGCAGGAAGGCGGAAGCCCCTGCCTGCAGCCCGGAGAAAGCATATTCATCGAGGTCGAAAGTGGTGAGGATGATGATCCTGGCGTTGGTTGCCGACGCGGTGATCCGCCGGGTGGCTTCGATTCCGTCCATGGCAGGCATCCGCACGTCCATGAGCACAACGTCCGGTTCCAGTTCCTTTACCTTCCGCACGGCTTCGGCGCCGTCGGAGGCTTCGCCCACCACTTCGAGGTCCTCCTCGCCTTCCAGGATGAGGCGAAATCCCATGCGTAGCAGGGGCTGGTCGTCTACCAAAAGAATCCTGATGGGACCATTGCCGGTCATGATTTCCCCTTGTCGCCGTTCCATTTCAGCTCCGCACGGACACGCCACCCGCCATGGATTCCCGGACCGGCATCCACGGTTCCGGCATATATTCCCGCACGTTCGCGCATTCCCGCGATGCCCTGGCCCGTTCCCAGGGCGGGCTCGTCGGTTCCAGGCTCCCGGAAGCCCCGCCCGTCGTCGAGCACTTCAATGGTGACCGAGTCGCCCTGCCGCACTATCCGCACGTCCACTTGGCTCAAGGAGCGCCCGTACCTGAGCACGTTGGTCAGGGATTCCTGCACGATCCGGTAGACCGTGAGCTGGAATGCCGGGTCTTCAGGAAGCGCAGGGCCCGTGTGCGAGTAGTGCAACGGCAGCCCCGCCGTCCGGAATCCGTCGAGGAGCTTGCTCAGGTCGTGCCCGGAGACCAAGGGCTCCAAAGGCGCCGGCCCCCCGGAGTCGTCCCGCAGCACGCCGAGGACGCGCCGCATGTCGGCCAGCGCGGTCCTGCCGGTGCGGGAGAGTTCGCCAAGCACCTCACCCGCGCGCCCGGGATCCTTCTTGACCACGACGGCGGCGCCGTCCGAGAGGCTGATCATGACCGTCAAGGAGTGGGCCACGACGTCGTGCATTTCCCGTGCGATCCGGTTGCGTTCGGTGACGGAACCCAAGCGGGCGGTGCGGGCGGCCCAGGCCCGGATTTCATTCTCATGCTCGCGCTGCTGCCGCACCGAAATGCCGATGCCGGTGGCAATCAGGTTGGACAACATAATGCTGGCCGCCGCAGCGATGTTGCTGATGAGGTGGAAATTCTCCGGGAGCGGCTCGCCGTTGGCAGGTGTCGCCGGAGCAGTCCACATGAAGAGATACACGAGCGTCAGCGGCAAGCTCGCCGCGCCGAATACAGTCAACGCGAAGGCCCGCGTCCTCGCCACGGCCACCGCATACAGCGCGAACCACAATCCCGCGGAGACGTTCGAACCCCAGGGATTCAGCAGCGTCACTGCCACTTCGAGGACCGAAACGGCCGCAGTGACACTGAGCGGGTTGCGGCGTCGAAGGAACAGGATGCCGGCAATGGCTACGAGCAGCAGGGCCGCGAGCCATTTGCCGTCCGCGATGGAGCTGATCAGCGTCGGCAGCGAAAGGAGCGAGTAGCAAAGCACCACCACCAAGTCCATGACCCGCGGGTGCTCAAAGAGAAAGCGGCGGATCCTGCCACGGCGGCGGAGCGCGATTTCAGCAAAGGACGCGTCGGCCACGTGGGCCGACGCGTCCTGCGCTGGCAACTCGTCACTCATGGCTTGAGCCTAGTGGCGTTACCTAGAGCGGGCGCACTTGGATTGCGAATCAGGCGGTTCCGAATCAGACGTCGCGCTTCTTGAGCACAATGAGGGCAGGAACCATGAACAGGATGATGTAGCCGAGGAACACGAGCCCCGCTTGCCACGGGTCCGGCATACCGTCCGCGTGCCCGATAGCCAGGAACCGGCCAGCTGCCTCGCTGGGGAGGTACTGGGGGACGTACTTCCAGAATTCACCGGGGGCGAAGCCGAGGAAATTGCCCGCGAACGGGAGGACGAACATGATGCCCACCAGGACGGTGATGCCGCCGGCAGGGTTCTTCAGCAGTGTTCCGAGCGAGAGGCCGATCAGCGCCACCCCGGCGACGTAAAGGCCCCCGGTGAAAACGCTGTAGAGGACGCCGTCTGTGTTCCAGCCGAGGTCAAGCCCAAAGTTGGCGAACATCGGTGCGGTCAAGAGGAAGGTCACTGCGGCGGCTGCAACCGAAAGGACGTAGGACACCACCACCAGCACCACGGCTTTGGCGCCGAAGGTGGAGAGCCGCCCCGGCGCTGCGTTCATGGTTGACCGGATCATGCCGGTGGCGTACTCAGAGGCAATGAAGAGCACGGCCAGGGAGCCCATGACGAGGATGCCGATGTTGAGTCCGGCGTTGGGCAGGTTGTAAAGGCTGAATCCCGATCCGGGCGGGAAGGAGTCAACGGCTTGCTGCACTGTTTCCTTATGGCCCTGCCGGCCGACTACAACCAGCTGGTTGATGAAGTTCCAGCGGACGAGGGCGGACAGCACACCGATGCCGACAATCGCCACGAAGGTGAGGACCAACAGGATCTTTGTACTCATAAGGGTGCGGAACTTGATGAATTCGGAGTTCAGTACCCGGAGGAAGGTGACGCCACCGGTCCCCGCTGACGGGACTGCATGATTCTCGCTAACGGTGGTGCTCATGACTGGATCCCTTCCATGGTGGCAGCGGATGCGGGGCCGGTACCTGCAGGGCCTCCCCTCGGCGGGTAACCGGGTCCTGCCGGTCCGCCGGTGATGTGCGAGTGGTATTCCACCTCGTCCTTGGTCAGCTGGAAGTAGGCCTCTTCCAGTGATGACGTGAGCGGCGTGAGTTCGTAAACCAGCACGCGGTTGTCGAGGGCGACCTCGGCGATGCGGATCGGATCCACCCCGTAGATTTCCAAGGTTTCCCGCTCGTTCTGCTCTACCCTGACACCGTCGCGGGCCAGCAACTCGGACAGGCGGGTGGTCTCCGAGGTACGGACCAGCGTGCGCTTGCGGCTCTGGCTCTCAATCAGCGCATCCACCGAGGTGTCGGCGATGATCTTGCCGCGGCCGATCACAATGAGATGGTCGGCGGTCTGGGCCATCTCGGACATGAGGTGGCTCGAAATGAAGACGGTCTTGCCCTGGCCTGCCAGGTAACGGGCAAGGTTCCTGACCCACTGAACGCCCTCGGGATCCAGTCCGTTGACCGGTTCATCAAGGATGAGAGTCTGGGGGTCACCCAACAGTGCGTTGGCGATGCCAAGCCGTTGGCCCATGCCGAGTGAGAACCCTCCGGCCTTCTTCTTGGCAACTGCGGTAAGGCCGGTCATCTCGATGACTTCGTCAACGCGCGAGTTCGGAATCCCGTGGGTGGCGGCCATGGCGCGCAGGTGGTTGTACGCACTCCGGCTCGTGTGGACCGCCTTGGCGTCGAGCAGCGCTCCCACTTGGTGGAGCGGGGCTTTGTGCTGGGAGTAATGCAAACCGTTGACAAGGACGTCACCCGACGTCGGGCGGTCGAGGCCCATGATCATGCGCATGGTGGTGGACTTGCCGGCGCCGTTCGGGCCGAGGAAGCCCGTGACTTTCCCGGGCTGTACGGTAAAGCTGATTCCGTCCACGGCTGTCTTGGCGCCGTAGACCTTCCTCAAGCCTGTTGCCTCAATCATGGAAGCGTTCCCTCCGCTTGCTGCAGCTGTGTGGTGACTGTAAGTACAACGCTATCTACCCGAGCCGCGGAATTCGCCGGTCTCAGGGATGATTCAGGGGGCGGTCAGGGTAGTCCCTATGGATGACGACGGCCCGCACCCGGTTTGCGGGGCATGGGGCACACGCTAGTCAAGCGGTGAATAGACCCGAAGCGCACGACGCCGGACCGCGAACTTCGCGGTCCGGACACCCGGCAACGGCTCGCCGTCGACCGCAATCACCAGCGGCGCTCCGATGGCCTCGATGCTGATTTCCCCGGCTTCACTGAAGTGGGCGACCTTCGATGTAGCCACGGTTCCGGTGACAACCGCCCACAGCAGCCGCAAGCGGGCGAAGGGCTCATCGGCTGTGACCATCCGAATGTCCAGCACCCCATCGTCAAGCACGGGCCGCATCAGTGGCGCCAGATCCCGCGGGTAATACCGGCCGCGTCCTATATAAAGGATCCACAGCGTGTGGCGCACCCCGTTGATCAGGAGCGTGGTGGGAGTTGCCGCCCCGAAAGTGCGCAGGCCGGCAACGAGCCCCGCAAGGGGTTTCCCCAAGGCAGGCTGAAGGCGCTCACGGCGGCGGACCAAGTTGGGGTAGACGCCAACACTGGCAGTATTCAGCATGATGAGTTCAGTGACCTCATCCGTGCCGTAGACCCCCCGGCCCGCGCTCACATGGCCCAGATCTGTCCACGCTGCAGAGCCCGTCTTGGCGGCCTTGAGGGCTCCTTCGAGGGACCGGGCGTCCACGTCGCGGGCAAAGTGGTTAAGCGTTCCGCCCGGCAGCACCAGCAACGGCAGTGAGCGTTCGACGGCGGCCGCCGCGGCGGTGCCGACCGTTCCATCGCCGCCCCACACCCCCACGGCCTTTGTCCCGGGCCGCCCTGCTGCGGCTTGGATTGCCGCAGGCACGTCATCGCCGTCGGAGATCAGGGTGATATGCGCTTTCGGGAATATTTTCCGCAGCTGGGCTTCGGTGTCCGTCGAGTAGGAACCGCCGAGGGCGTTGACCGCGATGCTCAGCCCCTCGCCGTCGCCCACTGCCGGCGCGTCGGCCGGTGTCCGGTCCGTGTCCGGAATGGGAGGCCGGGCCGGCCACCACTTGCGTGTCAAGAGGGCCGCTCCGGCGCCGAGCGCAGAGCCCAGCACAACGTCGGAAGGCCAGTGGGCCCCCGTGTGAACCCGGGAATACGCCACGCCGGCCGCAACAGGAGCCAGAACTGCACCAATGCGGGGATCCACCAGCGTGACGCCAAGAGTAAAGGCCACGGCAGATGCGGAATGGCCCGAAGGCATCGACGAGCTTGTGGGCTGCGGGTTGACAAAACGGAAGACCGGAAGGTGCTCGGGCAACGGCCGCGTACGTGGAAGAAGGGCCTTGAAGCCTAGGTTGGTGACGGCCGAGGCAACCCCAAGAGCCAGGAGTCCATGGATTGCGGCGTTGCGGGGCTTACCGGGAATTGCCGCACAGACGCCAGCCACCGCGAACCAGAGCTTGCCCTTTGTAGCGGCCCCCGAGAGGTTCTTCCAGAAGGCATCATGCCGGCCCTCCGGCCATCGGGAAACCACTCGGACAATGGCACGATCGAGCCGTGCTACCTTTTTAATGCCCCAGTGGCCCCATCGCAGCTTGCTGCCCATCCCACCAGAGTATCGGCGGACCAGTTGGATTGTGCAGAGGGCGAGGATCGCGCGCCGCGTACGCTGGTCCCGGTAGGGCTGATCACGCGTAGGGTAAACCATCAGGTAGCACTCGGCATTCTCCAAGAGAACCACCATAGTCTTCGGGCATGCTCTCAAGACCTCAACTCATCAACGGCGGCATCGGGGTGGCCATCGTCGGCATTGCCGCCGGCGCTTTCTTCGTGCTGAACGGTGTGCCGCAAACGGCTGCCGACACCACCGTCCGCACCATCGCCGTCACCGCAGCCGACCTCGCTGCAGTTTCCACAGCAAGCGGCAATGTCTCGCCCGCAAGCACCACCGTCATCAACGCGCAGAACTGCACAGGGCCCATCGCGACCGTCTCCGCGCTGATCGGTCAACAGGTCACCGCAGGGCAGGTGCTCGTCACCATCGACCCGACGAACGCCCAAAACGCCTTGGCCGTCGCCCAGGCGCAACTGGATTCCGCCGCGGCGCAGGCGAACCAACAACAGGCTTCAGCCAGCAACCAGGTGGCTTCGGCGAGCCAGAGCCTTACGAACGCCCAACAAACGGCTGACCTCGACGCGAGCCAGCAAGCCAGTGCCGTGGCCGCAGCGCAGACCGCAGTGAACGATGACAATGCCAATCTCGCCACCGCCCAGGCGGCTGCCACTGCCCAGCCGAAAAGCCAGCCGGCCCAGAATGCCCTCAGCGCAGCCCAGGCCCAGCTGGCGAAGGACACTCAAGCGCTGACGCAGGCAACCAACCAACAAGCCAGCTCGGCGCTGAAGGACAAAGAGCAGATCGCCTCGGCATCGACGGCCCTCAATTCCGCCCAAAACAGTGGCGGCGCCACCTCCAACACCACCTCTGCCCAGGTTGCCGTGGACACCGCAACCAAGAACCTGGAGTCCTGCTCACTCGCGGCCCCGGTTTCGGGTACCGTCACGGCCGTGAACGCCGTCGTCGGAGGCAACGCCGGCTCTTCCGGGTCCGGCTCGTCCGGATCTTCGGGTTCGTCCGGGGCATCCGGGGCTTCGGGTGCTTCGGGTTCTTCCGGTGCTTCCACGGGCGCCGCGAGCACAGCGTCTTCCGGACTGATCACCATCAGCGATACCGCGCACCTGCAGGTCATCGCCAATTTCGCCGAATCCGATATCGCCGCCATGAAGATCGGCGACTCGGCCACCTTCACCTTCCCGGCACTCAAGACCAACCCGTCCGCGGCACCGGTCACCGGCACCATCACGGCGATCGCCCAAAACGCCACAACCACCAACAACGTGGTCAGCTACCCCGTGACGATCTCCATCACGAACGCCCCGGCTGCCCTGCGGCTCGGCCAGAGCGCCAACATCACAGTCACCACGGCGACTGCCAAGAACGCACTGACCGTGCCCTCGCTTGCGATCACTACCACGGGATCCAAGCAGACAGTCAACGTGATGAAGAACGGGACGCCAACGGCGGTGACCATCACCACCGGGATCTCGGACAACGGCCGCACCCAGGTGCTCACAGGACTCAACGCGGGCGACCAGATTGAACTCCCGGCCATCTCCTCCACCTTGGACACCACCGGCACCAACGGACGAACCGGAACGGGCGGACTTGGCGGCACGGGCGGGTTCGGCGGCGGCTCCGGTTCCGGCTTCACGGGCGGCAGCGGTGGCTCCCGCGGAAATGGCGGGTAAGCAGCCGTGAACGACGCAGTCATCCAACTGGACTCGGTGAGCAAGATCTACGGCAAAGGCGAAGCCGAAGTACGGGCACTAGATTCCGTCAGCATCTCCATTGACCGGGGCGATTTCGTGGCCATCATCGGCGCCTCTGGCTCCGGCAAGTCCACCATGATGAACATCATCGGCTGCCTCGACGGCGCCACCCAGGGGACTTACCACCTGGACGGCATCGATACCGGGACCTTGGACGAATACCAACTGGCGCAGATCCGGAATCGGAAAATCGGCTTTGTGTTCCAGAACTTCAACCTGATACCCCGCACGCGGGCCGTGGACAACGTCTCCATGCCGCTTGCTTACGCCAAAGTGCACCGCAAGGAACGGCGCGAGCGGGCCTTGGAAGTGCTCGGCTCAGTTGGTTTGGCCGAACGGGCCGACCATAAGCCCTCACAGCTCTCCGGTGGACAGCAGCAGCGTGTTGCCATCGCCCGGGCACTCGTGACAAACCCGGTGTTGTTGCTGGCCGACGAGCCTACGGGCGCGCTGGACAGCAAGTCCTCACACGAAATCCTCGACCTCTTCGAGTCCTTGCACGCAAGCGGCCGGACCATCGTGATGATCACCCATGAGGCGGACGTCGCGGCCCGGGCGAATCGCGTGGTCCGCTTCCAGGACGGTCACATCATCGAGGACCGCAGGATCCGCGCCATTAACGCGCACGCTGTTGCGACGGCGGTTCCGGCATGATGATCGCGGAATCGGTTCGCTTCGCCCTGACCGGGGTGATGGCCAACAAGATGCGCTCCATCCTCACCACCTTGGGCATCTTGATCGGCATCGCATCGGTCATCATCCTGCTGGCCGTGGGCGCCGGAACCTCCAACGCCATCAAGGCCCAGATCGGCAAGCTCGGAACCAACGTGCTTACGGTCAGCCGCCAGACGACGGCGGGCGGCCGCTCAGCAGGTGGCGGACAAACCGTCACCGGTCCGCGCTCCCGCGGTACCAACCTGACGCTCCAGGACATGGCGGCGCTGACTGATCCCGTCATGGGCCCCGACGTCGCCGCGACGGCACCGGTGGTCACGGCACAGAACGTCACGGGCACGTACCAGGACGCAACCCACGCGGTCGCCACCTTCGTGGGGACCACGCCGTCGTACTTTTCGATTTCGAACGACACGCTCGCGGCAGGTTCCTACTTCAGCGACGGTGACGCCAGCAATGGCACCGCAGTGGCCGTGATTGGAAATACCGTGGCGCAGGACCTGGTGGGGAACTCGGTGACCTCTGCCGTGGGTCAGACAATCGCCCTCAACGGCCAGAATTTCGTGGTTTCCGGAGTCCTGGCCCAGAAGGGTTCATCGGGACTCAATGATCCGGATGACATTGTGGTGATCCCGTACAGCGCCGCGCAGGATAAGTTCACCGGCTACTCGCCGTCCCTTTCCTCCATCAGCGTCCAGGCGAAGTCAGCCGACGTAATGAACCAGGCCCAAAACGAGATCCAAATGATCCTCGATGCCAGGCACAACGTCACTTCCGCAAACCGTGACTACCAAGTGCGGAACCAGGCGCAGATCCTCACGACGGCCACCACCACCACGGCAACGCTAACCATCCTCCTGGGGGCCGTGGCCGGCATTTCACTCCTGGTCGGCGGAATCGGCGTCATGAACATCATGCTTGTCACCGTCACCGAACGTACCCGCGAAATCGGCATCCGCAAGGCGATCGGAGCCTCGCGCGGCAGCATTGTGAGCCAATTCCTGATCGAGTCGCTCATTATTTCGCTGATCGGCGGGGTGCTTGGAATTGCCGCCGGCTACATCGGCAGCGCCTTCCCCCTGCTGGGAACGCAACCCGAAGTCCAGTGGTGGACCGTGTGGCTGTCGTTCATGGTATCCGCGGCGATCGGCTTGATTTTCGGAATCTACCCGGCCAACAAGGCGGCGAAGCTGCGGCCGATCGACGCCCTGCGGTACGAATAGCCGCCCTTCAACTCAAAACAAAACCAATCAGGAGATCCACATGTCTTACCCCGCGCCCGAACCGGGTCCGCAAAACCAAACCGAGCCGCTGCCGCAATACTCCGCACAACCGCACCAGCCAACCGCGGTCCTACCGGCGGCCGAGGCACCCGCCGGGCAACCATGGGGGCAAGCGCCCGAGCCATTCGTGCCCAAAAAGCGCTTCAAGATGGGTCGCCTGACGACGATCCTCCTCGCCGTCCTGCTGGTTGCCGTCGGATTCTTTGCCGGCGTCGGCGTCACCAAGGCCATGGACGCCCAGGCCCGTCCCGGCCGTGGCCAGTTCCAGAACTTCAATGGCGGCCAGGGCTACAACGGCCAAGGCGGGCAGCGCCGCAACCAGCAGAGCGGCGCTCCCACCAACGGGGCATCGCAGACTGCTGTCCCTTCGGCCCCGGCAACCAGCGCGCCGTAGCCGCCGTCCGGAAAACGACGAACTGACTTGCAGTTGTTGCCGTCGAACGGCAACAACTGCAAGTCATTTGCTTTTCGGGAGGGGCTTCGCGGCGCCGGCCAACCACAGGGCAATCAGGATCGGCACTCCGATGGCAAGCAGTGCCATGCGGATACCGGTCTGGTCGCCCAGGTATCCCAGGAGCGGTGGTCCGGCGAGAAACGCCACGTAGCCGAGTGTGGAGACCACCGAGACGCGTGCGGCCGCGTGTTTCGGATCATCGGCGGCAGCAGACATGCCCATCGGGAAGGCCAACGCGGCGCCGATACCCCAGAGGGCCGCACCTACCCCGGCAAGGATGAGGTTGCCCGCGAAAACGAAGAGAGCCAGGCCCAATGCTGCGGCGGCCATGCTGACCCGCAGCACGGCTACGCGTCCGAACCGATCGATAGCACGGCCCCCAAGGAAACGCATCAAGGTCATCGCCGCCACGAAGAGGGCGAACAACAGAGCGCCCGTTGATTCGGAAGTGTTCAGGCCATCCACGGAAGCCTTGGCGATCCAGTCGTTTCCGGCGCCTTCCGTCAGGGTGGCCCCGAGGACGACGACGCCGATCAACAGAGTGCGGGAGTCGCGCCAGGCCAAGGGACCCTTCAAGGCGGGCGCGCCGTCGTCGTGAGCCGTTGCCGTGGATTGGTGCGGCATGAAGTAGCGGGGAGCAGTCACGGTGAGGAGGACCACGACGCCTGCGATGACCAGCAAGTGCTCCGGCAGTCCGACGCCGATCTGGGAAAGCCATGCACCGACCAGCGCGCCAACAAAGGCACCCCCGCTAAAGGCTGCGTGGAACTGCGGCATGATGGTGCGCCCGAGGCGGTGTTCGACGTCGGCCCCCTCGATGTTCTGCGCCACGTCCCACAGGCCCACACCCGCACCGAAGAAGAACAGCGCCAGCGCAGTGGTGGCCACGGACCCCGCCATCAACGAGAAGGCGATTGCCGCTCCAGCCGACGCGGCCAACAGCCCGGCGGCGCGGACCGTGTTGGCCGTACCGATCCGGCCCACAACCCACCCTGCGGAGGGCAGGGCAACGAGGGACCCGACCGCGGTGCACAACAAAAGCGTGCCCATCTGCCCGGAGGTAAGGTGCAGAGTCTCCGTGACGGCGGGTATGCGCGCCGCCCAGCTGGCGAAAACCAGCCCGTTCATGCCGAATACCAGGAAAGTGGCGATTGCCGCGGCATTGACGTTCGGTGCGGTTCGGGTGCTGGTGGTCATACGGTCAGAACTTCCTGTTGGCTTTGATGTACGGAAGGCGCATCCGGGGCGGCGTTCAGGCGGACTGGTAAAGCTGGTGCAAGGGAGATGCTTACCGCTTCCACCGTAGCGGGGAAAGTCCCCGCCCCCGACCCCGACGCCCGGTCACCTCTGACCCCAAAATCGGGAACGCCCGGTCACCTCCGGCGCCCCCGTCGGCGACGCCCGGTCACCTCTGGCGCCAAAGTCGGGAACGCCCGGTCACCTCTGGCGCCAAAGTCGGGAACGCCCGTTCAGATCCGGCCGACCGCCGTCGAGCAAGTGGGCGAGCGTTCCAGGAAAACACGTCATAGGTGACCAGGGGGTTTCCAAATAACGCACCAAAAGTGACCGGGCGTCCCCAGGGGCGGGCTGAAGTCAGCGCGCCCGCTCTACCCGGGACTCGTCCCAGACGGGTTCGGCGGATTCGTAGACCTTGCCGTCGGAACCGAAGACGAGGAAACGGTCGAATGACTTCGCGAACCAGCGGTCGTGCGTGACGGCAAGAACGGTGCCTTCGAAAGCATCGATGGCCCGTTCCAAGGCTTCGCCCGAGTGGAGGTCCAAGTTGTCCGTCGGCTCGTCCAGCAGGAGCAGCGTGGCGCCGGAAAGCTGCAGCAGCAGGATCTGGAAGCGGGCTTGCTGTCCTCCGGAGAGCGACTCATATTTTTGCTCCGCCGACCCCACCAGCCCATACGAGTCGAGTGCGCCGGAAGCCGCCTCGCGCCCCAGCCCGGAACGGTGTTCGTCGCCGCGGTGCAGGATCTCCAGGAGCGTCCGGCCAAGGAGGTCGGGACGGGAATGTGTCTGCGCGAAGAATCCGGGACGGATCCTGGCACCCAGTTTCACGGTCCCTTCGTGCGGGACTTCGGCGATCTCGACGTCGGACACGGGCAGGTGCTCACGCTCAGGGTCCGTGCCGCCGGAGGCAAGCAGCCGCAGGAAGTGGCTCTTGCCCGAACCGTTGGAGCCCAGCACACCCACGCGGTCTCCGAACCAGATTTCGGTGGAGAACGGCTTCATGAGGCCCGTCAGTTCCAGCTTTTCGGCCACCACCGCGCGTTTGGCCGTCCTGCCGCCGCGCAGCCGCATGTTGACGTTTTGCTCGAGGGGCAGGGCTTCGGGCGGCCCAGCCTCCAGGAACTTGGCCAGGCGGGTCTGCGCGGCCTGGTATTTGTTGGCCATGTCCGAGCGGAATGCGGCCTTGGTCTTGTACATGTTGACGAGTTCCTTGAGCTTCACGTGCTCCTCGTCCCAGCGCTTGCGCAGTTCCTCGAACCGTGCGTTGCGATCGCGGCGCGCGTCCACATACGTGCCGAATCCGCCGCCGTGGACCCAGGCGCCGGCGCCGTTGATGCCGGGTTCGAGGGTTACGATCCGGCCGGCCGCGTTGTTGAGCAACTCGCGGTCGTGGCTGATGAAGAAGACCGTCTTCTTGGACTCATTCAGCTTGTTTTCAAGCCAGCGCTTGCCGGGCACGTCGAGGTAGTTGTCCGGTTCGTCCAGAAGCAGGAGCTGGTCCGGTCCGGAGAACAGTGCCTCCAGCACCAGGCGCTTTTGCTCGCCACCCGAAAGGCTCGACGCCGGCCGGTGCTGCGCGCGGTCGAAGGGGATGCCCAGCGCGGCCATGCAGACCTCGTCCCAAACGGTCTCGACGTCGTAGCCCCCTGCGTCTCCCCAGTCCACGATCGCTTGGGCGTACCGCATTTGGGTGGGCTCGTCGTCGTGCTCCATCATGGCGAGCTCCGCCTCGTCGACGGCGCGGGCGGCGGCGGCAAGCGCGGGCGGCGCCGCCGAGACGAGCAGGTCGCGCACGGTGGATTCGTCGCGGACTTGGCCGACGAACTGCCGCATGATGCCCATGCTTCCGGACCTGCCCACCACGCCTTCATCGGGAACGAGGTCGCCGGCGATGATCTTGAAAAGTGTCGTCTTGCCGGTTCCGTTGGGCCCGATTAACGCTGTCTTGCTGCCGTCCGGGACCTTGAAGGTCACGCCGTTGAGCAGTTGGGTGCCGTCGGAGAGGAAATAGTCGATGCCGGAAACGTCAATATGGGCCACGCGTTCAATCTTCCCATGGCCCGTACGTGACTCCTCAGCCGTCCCGGGCGGCGGCCCGCCTGCTCACGCCGGATTCCGCGCCGCCGAGGGCTTCCGGCGTGCGAAATCCGGGGCGTGCTCCGGACGTGGTCCGAAGGCGATCATGAGCGCGGGGATTTTGCCGAACCACGGCAGGTGGCGTGCGATAAAGACCAGCGGACTCGGCGGCCCCGCCAGCTGGCCCTTCACAGCGGGGGCAAAGACTGCTTGTTGGATGAGGAGCTGGACCTGCTGGATGACCACCGTGGGAAACCATCTGCGCTTCTGGACTGACGCGAGCTCGCACTCGCCGAGGGTACCGCGGAGCAGCGGCAGGGCGATGCGCTGCGCCGCGGCAACGGCGTCCTGGACGGCAAGGTTGATCCCCACGCCCCCGGCCGGCGACATGGCGTGCGCGGCATCTCCGATGAGGAGGAGCCCTGGTTTGTGCCATGGCTTGATCCGGTTGAGCTTCACGTCGAGCAAATGAAGATCGTCTATAGACCCGATTTCATCCAAGCGGTCCGCCAAGTCGGGGCGAAGGCCGGCAACACGCGCGCGGAATCTCTCGACTCCTTCGGCGCGGAGCTGGGCGTCCTTGCCTTTCTCCGCAATGTAGGCAATCTGGTAGAAATCTTTGCGCGTCAGGCTGAGCAACATCTCCTTGCCGGAGAACCGCGGCATGATGGAGGCCAATTGGGCCTGTTCGTCCGCGTGGCGGGAGAGCCTGAACCACCAAGTGTCGAAGGGAACCGGGAATTCGCGGGGGATCAAGCCTGCCCTTTGCCGCAGCACCGAGCTGCGGCCGTCGCAGGCCACTGTCAACGTTGCGCGTAGCTCACCCGTCCCGGTTTCCACCCCCGACTCCGCGTCCCGCGTCCGGTACACGACCCCGGCGACCTTCCCGCCGTCGTCGTGCAGCAGGTCCGTGGCTTCAGTATTCATCCGGAGGGTGAACTGCGGCTCCTGCCGGGCGGCGTCGACCAGGAAATTCAGGAGGTCCCACTGCGGAACCATGGCGACGTAGTCGTAAGGCGCCTTGAGGCGGTCGAAGGCCGCCAAGGTCACTTCGCCGTCGGGCGTGGGTAGCTTGAAATTGCCGAGTTTGCTTTGGGGGAGGGCCCGGAATCCCTCGCCAAGTCCGAGCTCGTCCAGCAGGCGGATGGTGGAGGGATGGACGGTGTCGCCGCGGAAGTCGCGCAGGAAATCGGCGTGCTTCTCGAGGACGGTGACGTCGACGCCGGCGCGGGCGAGCAGGAGCCCGAGCATCACCCCCGCGGGTCCGCCACCGACTACGACGCAGGTGGTGCTTTCGAAATGGTCCATGGCCGCTCCCCAACGATTGCCGCAACTAATTCACCAAGCGTTGAATTAAGTGTGCACCTGCCGGGAAAGGCCTGTCCAGAGCGGCTGCGACGCTTAGCCGGCGGCGGTCAGGAACGATTTGAGCAGCGGGCCGCTGGTTGTCGCACCGAGGCCGCCGTCCTCCACGAACACTGCCACGGCCAGGTCTCCGTGCACTGCGACGATCCAGGCGTGCGTCTTAGGCGGGTTGTCCTTTCCGAATTCGGCCGTCCCGGTCTTGGCACCCACGGGCGCCCCCGGCACGGACGCGAGGAAACCGGCGTGGCCGGAGGTCACTACGGCCCTCATCATGTCGCTCAGCGCTGCTGCCTCGGCAGGGGTGACCGGCTTGTCGGAGGCGGGTGCGGTGGCTAGTGCGGTGGGAGAGACCGGCGCAGCGGAGGCCGACGCTGAAGGGGATCCCGACGCCGACGCCGGGCTGGCCGTCGGCGTGGCACCCGCAGACGGTGAGGCTGCGCCGGGGTTCAGAACGAGTTGCGGCGACAAAGGCGCGCCATGGGCGACTGAACCGGCCATGACGGCCGCCGCGAGCGGAGAAAGCAATACTTTGCCCTGGCCGATCATCGAAGCCGCGTGCTCGGTGCCATCGGCGCTTCCGGGGACGGAGCCCAGGAAGGCATCGGCACCCAACTTCGGGGCTTGGACCGCCACTCCCAAAGAGGCCGCGGCGGATTCAAGCTGGGCTTGGCTGACCTTGTCCCTGGCGTTGATGAAGGCAGTGTTGCATGAATGCGCGAATGCGTCCCGCAGAGCAACAGAACCGAGCGCCGACTCCGGATAACCTTCGGCATTCTTGAAGGTCCGGCCGTCCACAGTAATGGTCGGCGTGCATTCAACCTTGGAGTCCGGGGTCATTCCATTGCGGATCAAGGCGAGGGAATCAACGATCTTGAACGTGGAGCCCGGGGCGTACTGACCCAGCATTGCCGTGTTGTACCCGTTGCTTCCAGGGCCGGAGGCCGCTGCCAGGACAGCTCCGGTGGACGGGCGGAGCGCCACGATTGCCGAGGCCGGGCCGACACCCGCCAACGTGTCTTCGGCGAGCTGTTGCAAGCGCGGATCCAGCGTGGTCTTCAAAGGATCTCCAGGCTTGGCATCGACGGCGAAAAGCACCCGGCGAGGATCCGGCTTGGCTGCCTTGAGCTGTTCATCCGTCATGCCCTGCGGCCGGGCCTTGATAGAGACCGCATCCTGGCCTCGAAGCCGGGCGTCGTACTGTTCCTCCAGGCCGCCGGTCCCTACGACATCTCCGGCTTTCAGGGCACCCCCGGCTTTTTGGATCTGTTCGGCGCTGGCCTCAGCGACGCTACCCAGCACAGGGCGTGCGAAGGTACGTGTCGGTGCCAAGGGCAGGGAGTCCGGAATGCCACGGGCGCCCGGAATTGCTGCAATCTGCTGGTCAGTGATGGTCCGGCCTTCTTGACGCAGCGTGATGGCGCTGACGAAGGCCTGCGGGCCCGCTGCCTGGACCTGCTTCACATACGCGGCTTCGTCCACACCGACGAGTTGCGCAAGCTTTGCCGCCGAAGCCGCAGGGTCGGCTGATCCGATGGTGGTCTTATCAATGCCGACGTAAACCACGGGACGGTAGCTGATCAATTTCGCGTCACCGGCACCAAGGATTTCCGCCCTGGCAGGCGGGGTGACCGTTTTCTCGAGGACTTCGCCGTCCTTCAGGTCCGGTTCCAGGAGCGCGGAATTCCATTGGACGGCCCACTTGTCGCCCGATTTCTTCAGGGCGGCCTGCGAGGTGTACTTCCACTCAGCGCTTCCGATCTTCCACGTGAAGTTGAGCGGCAGCGACGCTTTGTCGCCGTCGAGCTTCACCGCTCCGCTTTCAACCGCAGGCTTGGCCGGATCGAGGGCGGCAAACACCGCTTTGAGTTGCTCGTTTGCCGCTGCGGCACCCTTGCCGTCAACGGCGAGCGATCCGACGTCGAGCGCCGCGAGGGACGACGCGAGTTGCTTGGCTGCGCCCTCGGCGCCGGAGCGGCCGTCATCACAAGCAGATAGCGAGCCGGCAATCATCAGGGCGGCAAGCCCCAGGACAAGTTTCTTGGTTTTCCCCATTTGCGCAATTATGCCTTCTCGGGCTGACAAGAATGAGACAAATCACAGCACGTTGCGCTTTCGTGACGGTTCGCGAGGAGGGTCAGTCCCCGATGACAGCCTCGTCCTGGGCGTCGTCGTATGCGTCGCGGGCCTTGAGGATGCTGGGGACATGGTCCTCCGCCCAAAGACGCAAGAGCGTCAAGGGTTCCAGTAAGGACGCTCCGAGCTCGGTCAGTTCGTAGTCGACGCGCGGCGGGACCTGGGCATGGACCGTTCGGGTGATGAGTCCGTCGCGTTCCAAGGTGCGGAGCGTCTGGGTCAGCACCTTGGGCGTCACCACATGGACCATCTTGCGAAGCTCCGAGAACCGGACGGGACCATCCGCGAGGACCTGGACCACCAACGAAGCCCATTTGTCACCGATGCGCTGAAAGATGACCCGGGACGGGCAATCAGGGTCAAGCACATTTGCTGGCAGGCTTCTGGTATCCATGAGGTAACTAAGTTCCTTTGAAGCTATCAGTATCAATTAGATACTGTTTCGATATTGCAAGGATAGCAACCCAAGGAGAGTCATGAAAATCGCAGTTTACGGCGCAACCGGCATGGTCGGAAGCCAGATAGTCAACGAATCCCTGACCCGCGGGCACGAGGTCACGGCGATCTCGCGCACGGGCTCGGAGGTCGCCGGAGCGAAATCCGTCGCCGCCGATCAGGCTGATGGGCGGACGTTCGCCGAGATCGCCAAAGCGCACGACGCCGTTATCCTCGCCACCGGGCCCAGCCGCACCGGCGGCGACCATGCTGAGTGGCTAGCTGCAATGGACACGGCATTCAGCAACGCGGAAGGGACGCGCCTCCTGATTGTCGGCGGCGCAGGAACCCTCGAGATCGACGGTGTGCGGCTCCTCGATTCGCCCGACTTCCCTGAGGCGTACAAGGCCGAAGCCACCACCGCGGCGACCGCCCTTGCCGCCGTCAAGGAAGCTCCAGAGACCCTGGACTGGACCGTGCTGGCACCAGCGCCGGTCATCCAGCCAGGTGAGCGTACCGCCATCTACTCCACTGCCAAGGACACCCCGGCTGGCAGCACCATTTCCACCCAGGACTACGCCGTAGCGATGCTGGACGAAATCGAGACCCCGGCCCACCGCCGGATGCGCTTCACGGCAGCGAACTAACGCAACGCCCGCTCACCTACCGGGGCACATAGGTGACCGGGCGTCGGGGGAATGTGGCACATAGGTGACCGGGCGTCGGGGATGTTTCCGCCGTAGGTGACCGGGCGTCGGGGATTTTTCCGGCATAGGTGACCGGGCGTCTGAGGGGGTTACGCGCCCAAACCGAGCCCGGGTACCTGCAGTCCGAATATGTCTTTCAAAGCATATTTAGCTGCGTGGTACCCGGGCATTCCTGTTACTCCGGGTCCTGGAGGCGTGGACGAGGAACACAGATACACCCCGGGCAACGGCGTCCGCCACGGCACAGGGGAGAGCACGGGACGGCGCACCAGCCCCCGAATGTCCATCAGCCCCGCGCTGAAATCGCCGCCTTGGTAGTTCGCGTTATAGTCGGCCAAACCCGCCGCCGTCGTCGTCTTCCAGCCAATAACCAGGTCGCGGAAGCCCGGCGCGAATTCCTCGATCCGGGACATGACCGCCTGGGCCATGTCCACGGTCGACCCCTTCGGTACATGGCAGTAGGACCAGAGAATATGCCGCTCGGCGGGTGCACGCCCCGGATCCACGATGGATGGCTGGGCCACCAGGACGTACGGCTTCTCGGGATGCCGGCCGCCCGCTACCAGGTTCTCGGCCTCGGCCATCGCGGCACGCGTACCACCCACGTGCACCGTCCCTGCTTCAGCCAGCCCCGGAGCTGTCCAAGGCACCGGCCCGGAAAGGATGAAATCGACCTTGCACGCCGCATTCCCGAATCGGAATGTTTCCAGCAACCGCCGATACCGGTCGGGGAGTGCCGTACCGGCAATCCGCAGCAGACCCGGTGGCGCAACGTCAAGTAGGATCGCCTTCGCTGGACCCATCTCTTCCAATGAACCGATCTGCACGCCGGTCTCGATCACTCCGCCATGGGCCTCGATATCCCGGACCATTGCCTCTGCCATAGCCACGGAACCGCCCACCGGGATGGGCCATCCGCCGGCATGAGCCAGTGCGCCCAGAAGGAGTCCCGCCCCCGCGGCAGCGAGCGAAGGCAGGGGAGCGACGGCGTGGGCCGCAACACCCGTCAAGAGAGCGGGAGCCGCATCTCCCGAGAACCGCCGGTTCCACCAGGGCGAACCCTGCTCCAAGGTTGCGAGGCCGAGTCGCAATGCCGCGGCGGGGTCTGCAGGCATCCGCAGCAGCTGGTTCTGTGTCACGTCCAGTACACCGCCGAGCCGCTCGACGAGCGGTCCCATAAGGCGGGCAAACGCAGCCCCGTCAGCCCCTAGTTCAGTTGCGGTCCGCTCGAGAGAGCGATAAGCGAGCGCTGCCCTTCCGCCGTCGAGCGGCGTTCCGTACTGGACGTCCGGAACGCGGAGCTCCACGCGCCGCCCAAGTTCGAATTCCCGGAAGAAACGCGAAGCCAGAGCCATCGGGTGGACCGCGGAACAGACGTCGTAGAGATGGCCCGGTTCCAGCAGTTCTGCCGTTCGCATGCCCCCGCCGATCGTCGCGGCCGCCTCGTAGACGCGCACAGCCAGTCCCGCGCGGGCCATGAGCACCGCCGCGGCCAAGCCGTTCGGCCCGGAGCCAACGACGGCGACGTCAGCCATCGCGTTCGACCTCGCCGCGGGCGGGGGACACTGACTCGCGCCCGGACGGTGCGGCGACGCCGGCCGATTCGGACGCATCCGGGGGCAAGGCCATCCGCCGCCATGGCAGTACCGAAGCTGCCGGCCTCTTGATGTCTATCCGCAACCAGTCCTGGGCCCCGTTGAACACACCACCGTGAGGATCATCCACTACATGGACCCGGAGCGGATCCAGATGGGGTTCCCAAATGTCCCAAGCGACCCTCAGCATCAAATATGCGGTTGCGGCCATATGAAGCATCACGGCCATGACGTAGTACGGCATATCGATGTTGTTCTGTGCGGCCCCGCCACTGCTCGCCTGCCCCAGGTACATCCAGGTGGCGGTCCAATGCAACGCTTCGGCGGCCTGCCAGAGCAGGAAGTCGCGCCACCGGGGCCTCGCCAACACCAGAAGCGGCACCAGCCAGAGCACGTATTGCGGCGAATAGACCTTATTGCTCAGGATGAAGGCCGCCACTATCAGGAACGTCAACTGGGCCAGGCGCGGGCGGCGCGGCGCTGTCAGGGCCAATCCGGCAATCAAAACGCAGGCGATGAGGAAGATGTCCATCGCGAGTGCATTGATGGCTTCCGGGCCAAGCTGGCCAAAGTGAAGGCGTTCGGCAATCAGGTTGTAGGCGAACCATGGAGAGCTGTATCCAGCGGGGCGATCACGGGTGTAGTCGAAAAAGTAGCGCCAACCGGCCGGGTTGACGGCTGCGACCGGAGCGTTGACTGCCAGCCAGGCCACCGTCGCGGACAGGGCAGTCACAAACAAGACCCGCAGCCGGCCGGTGCGCAAGGCGAGCAGAAAAACCGCTCCGAGTATCAGCAGCGGATAGAGCTTCGTGGCCGTCCCCAAACCGATGAACAGGCCGGCCAGGACGGGGCGTTCCTTTGCGAAGAAGTACATGCCCACCGCGAGCATGGCCACGGCCCACATGTCCCAGTTGATGACTCCGGCCAACACCATCCCGGGAGCCAGGGCCACCATGGCCGCGTCCCAGGGCCGGCGCCGGTTGATGCGCGCAGTGGCCAGGACAACCACAATCCACATGGCCGCAATCAAGGTCGCATTCACGTCGAAATATCCAAGGATCCGTTCCGGGCTGGCACCGCGCCCTGGCACAAGCCATGCAGTGACGCCGGCTATCAGCCCCGTGATCACGGGATATTCGAAGAGGGCTCTCTGGTCAAAGAGCGGAAACACGCCGTCCGCGAGGCCCCGGCTGCTGAAGAGTTCGGGAAAATCCGAGTAGCAAGTCGCGTAAAACTGCTGCGGAGTGTGCCATCCGTTGACCCGGCAATAGCCCTTGATGAGGATCGACAGAAGCGCCGCAGCGACCGTGAGGATGATCAGGACCCGTTCAACGGTGAAGAATCCGGGGGAGATGGCTCCGGGGGAGGACCGCCGGCCGAGGGGTCCTCCGATCAACTCGGTGAAGTTCCTTAGCAGGGAATCGTTGCGGCTGGGAACCACAAAGCGAGCACGCTTTTCCGGGCTGTGCGGCTTCGTCTCCTGCATGGAATCGAGCTTAGCGCAGGCGCCGGGGACGGGATCCGGCCATTAAAAGGCGGAAGCCCACGCATAGCCGCGTGGGCTTCCGAGGCGAACGGTCCGATGCGTGCCATCAGTCCCTCCTGGATTGCGAAGGCCGGGAACAGTTAGCGGATGACGCCCATTTGGTGCAGGACGACGTAGACGTCTTCCCGGCGTTGGTCCAGCAGTTGTCCGTTGAAGAGGGTCTTATCTTTGACAACAGGCTTGGCGTTGAAGACCATCAGGTCCTTGAGGCGCTTGGCCACGGAGTCACCTCCTTTCCTAGTGAGAGAATCGCCGGAATTCGGGCACGACAATTAAGCCCCCTGAATTCGAAGAAACAGCGGCAGAATTAGACGCGTGAATGTGCGGCAATGGCGGGTGGATTAAGCGGATTTATGGAATGACCGTAAAAACAACCGATGCAAGGAGTTCCGGCATCCACGGGGCAGCCGTCCCCAACAAAGAAGCTGGTTCCGAACTATGAGGAAACTGCGCACCACGTCGATCGCGTGATACCGCTCAGTGGCAGGCCCGGCTCGGCGCCCGATTGCACTGTGAGGCTCCCCTGGATAATCAGGGGAGGCAGTACATCAGGGGGAGTTAGGCCGAAAAACGGCGTCGAGCAGCGAAGGCCGGGGCGCCAGCAACGGTCATCTTCCATCCGCTAGTCAAAGTAATCATTTTCCCAACCTCCTTTTCCGCTTTGGCACTACCGCAGCTGACTGACTGGGAGTGCACGCCTCAATCCCGGCGGATCGCTCTGGGATCAAAAATAAAGTTACACTATGAATCGCGCTGTTGACCAGCAAATTACAAAGAATTTAGAAATTAATTCTTCTACAGTCCCCAGCGAAGAATGGCAGGCGTCCGCTTATCCCATCCCAGGGTACAAACTTTGGCTGTTCCCAGGACAAAATGGCGTCCTTCCCGGGCATCCAATTCAAGCCAGCGGGCCGTGAGGATGCGGGAGAAATGGCCGTGCGCCACAATCAGGACGTTGTCCATTCCGGACTCGAGGACGCGGGCGATGATCTTGTCGGCACGGGCTGCCACGGAGTCGAGCGTCTCGCCATTGGGAACGCCGTCGAACCAGATCAGGTAGTCCGGGTTGTCCTTGCGGATGAGGTCCGAACTGATGCCTTCGTAGTCGCCGTAGTTCCACTCCACAGCGAGTGGTTCGTGGACAGCGTCGGGGAAGCCTGCCAACTCCGCGGTGCGCCGGGCGCGGCGCAGCGGGGAGGTCAGGACCAGGTCGAAGTCGATGCCCTCCAGGATCTTGCGGGCTTCCACCGCCTGCTGCTCGCCTTCCACGGTCAAGGGAAGGTCCGTCAAACCGGTGTATTGGCCACTCTTGGACCATTCGGTCTCCCCGTGACGCATGATCCAGAGCTGTGGCCGGGAGGGCCTGGCTACAGGGTTCACTTAGGACTCCTCTGGTTCGGCGGTGCCTGCTTTGGCATCGACGGCTGGTTCCGATGAAAGTTCGACGGCGGACTCGGGTTGCGCAGCCCACCATTCCAGGAGCTTGGACTCGGCATCCGCCTGGGACAGCGGACCGTTCTCCATGCGCTCCTCCAGCAGGAACTTATAGGCGCGCCCGACCACGGGGCCGGGCTTGAGTCCCAGCAAAGCCATGATCTGCGCTCCGTCCAAATCCGGCCGGATAGCGTTGAGCGATTCCTGTTCGGCCAGGACCCCGATCCGTCGCTCAAGGTCATCGTAGGCAAAGGACAGCCGGTCCGCCTTGCGCTGGTTACGCGTAGTGACGTCGGACCGGGTGAGTCGATGCAGGCGCTCCAGCAAGGGGCCGGCATCTGCCACGTAACGGCGGACGGCGGAATCGGTCCAGCCGGCGTCTCCGTATCCATAGAAACGCATATGGAGCTCGACGAGCCGGGCCACGGCCTTGATGGTGTCGTTGTCGAAGCGCAGTGTCTTCATGCGTTTTGCGGTCAGCTTGGAGCCCACCATGTCGTGGTGGCGGAAGCTCACCGCGCCGCCCGGTTCGAAACGGCGCGTCGCCGGCTTCCCGACGTCGTGCATCAACGCGGCGAAGCGCAACACAAAGTCCGGACCGGGCACCGGGCCGTCCGGGCCTGTTTCGAGCGATGCGGCTTGCTCGAGGACCTGAAGGGAGTGTTGGTACACGTCCTTGTGCCGGTGGTGCTCATCGGCTTCAAGGCGCAGGGCAGCAACCTCGGGGAGGACGAATTCGGCCAGTCCCGTCTCCACGAGGAGGTCGATGCCGGCACGCGGGTGCGCCCCTTTGATGAGTTTGACGAGTTCTTCGCGCACGCGTTCAGCGGAAATGATGTTGATCCGCTCGGCCATGCCGGACATGGCAAGGCGGACGTCCTCGCGCACCGAAACGCCGAGCTGCGAAGCAAAGCGGGCAGCACGCATCATGCGCAGGGGATCGTCGGAGAATGACGCTTCCGGAGATCCCGGGGTAGCAAGTACCGAAGCATGGAGATCGCGGACCCCGCCGAACGGATCCACAAGTTCCAAGGAAGGCAGCCGAAGGGCCATGGCGTTAATGGTGAAGTCGCGGCGCAGGAGATCGTCCAGCAGCGAGGAACCGAAGGCCACCACGGGCTTGCGGGAATCGGCGTCGTAGGCTTCGGCGCGGTACGTCGTGATCTCGATCTGGAAGCCGGACTTCTTCATTCCGATCGTTCCAAAGGCGCGGCCGATCTCCCAGAAATTGTCGGCCCACCTCTTGATGATGGACAGGGTCTGATCCGGGGTGGCGTCCGTGGCGAAGTCCAAGTCAGGCGAGACACGGCCTAGAAAGAGGTCCCGCACCGGGCCGCCAACCAACGACAGTTCGAATCCGGCGTCCACAAACCGCTGGCCGAGGTCCAGGACCACTGGATCCATCTGGAAATTGACTGAAGAACTGTCCAATACTTGCGCCATAGTTCCTTAAGCTTGTCAGATTTCGCCGCGCCGTCCCACCGGATCGATGTCATCGCGATGCGATTACGTCGCGAATGCACCGGGATCACGGGCGAACGCCATCCGTACGTCACCCAGAGTCCATGTCCCGGTCATCACCAACGGGCAAGAGTCGTTAGAGTGGACTTCATGGCCAACCCGATCCCGAGTGCTCCTGGCAGGAGGACGAACGCACCGTTGCCTTCGGCAATTGGTGCCCACGTCGCGCCCGCTCCGCACCCGGCACAGGCCGCCCTTCCGACCGTGGAAGAAGTCTCCGCCGGCGGCGTCGTAGTAGACACGTCCGACGGCGAATTGCGGGTTGCGATCATCGCCCGCCTGAACAGGGGTGGCCGGCTCGAGTGGTGCCTGCCGAAGGGACATCCGGAAGGCAAGGAAAACAACGAAGAAGCAGCTGTGCGTGAGATTGCGGAGGAGACCGGGATCGAAGGCAAGGTCCTCGCGCCCCTCGGCAGCATCGACTACTGGTTCACGGTAAGCGGGCACCGCGTGCACAAGACTGTGCACCATTTCCTCCTGCGTGCCACGGGCGGTGAGCTGACCATCGAGAACGATCCAGACCAAGAGGCCATTGATGCCGCTTGGGTCCCGCTCCAAGAGTTGGCCCGCAAGTTGTCCTTTCCCAATGAGCGGCGCATCGCCGATCTTGCCCGGGAAGTCCTGCCCGAACACCTCTGACGCGTCCTTTTATATGGCCTTGACGCACCAGGCGGCCCGGGTCATGGGACGATAATGACAATGTCTGCCGCCAAAACAACCCAGTCAACCCAGTCCGGAGAAACCCGCTCCAGCGCCGTGATGGCCGCCGGGACGCTCGTTTCACGGTTCCTCGGCTTCGCCAAAACCTGGATGCTTGGCGCCGCACTGGGCCTGGGATCGACGGTCAACGATACCTTCATCAATGCAAACAACCTGCCCAACCTGATCTTCCTCCTGGTAGCCGGCGGGGTGTTCAACGCCGTGCTTGTCCCGCAGATCATCAAGGCGAGCAAGGGGCCTGACCGCGGCGCCGATTACATCAGCAGGCTCCTGACTCTGGCGGTGCTGGTTCTGTTGACGCTGACGGCGCTGGTCACGCTGGCCGCGCCGCTGGTTATCGATCTCACTACCCAGGGCTATTCACCGCAACAGAAATCGCTGGCCGTAACCTTCGCGTTCTATTGCCTGCCACAGATCTTCTTCTACGGTCTGTATGCGCTCCTGACCCAGGTCCTCAACGCGAACGGCGCTTTCGGCCCGGCCATGTGGGCACCGATCCTGAACAATGTGGTGGCTATCGCCGGACTGGGCATGTTCATCTGGATCCTCGGCGCCAACAACACCAACCCCCACACGTTGGACAGTTGGGGGCCCTTCCAGACTTTCCTGATCGCAGGCTTCTCGACCCTCGGCGTGCTCGCGCAAACCGCCATACTCCTCGTCCCCGTCTTCCGCCTGCGGCTTGGGCTCCGGCCGCGTTTCGGCTGGCGTGGCGTGGGACTGGGCCAGGCAGCGAAACTGAGCGTCTGGACGCTGCTGACCGCCGCCGTCGGGCAGCTCGCTTTCCTTTACGTCATGCGGATCGCCACGATTCCCGGCTCCGAACGGCTCCGCCTGGAGCACGCCCAGGACCCTGCGGCCGCCACCCTCCCAGGCAACGCGGTTCTGGAAGTCGCCAGCCAGCTGTACTTGCTGCCGCACTCGATCATTGCGTTGTCGCTCGCCACAGTGCTGTTCAACCGGATGGCACACGCCTCCCAGGCGGGCAACAAGGCCGAGCTGCGCGAAGCCCTCTCGCACGGACTGCGGACCATGGCGGTGGCCACGGTCTTCGGAGCGCTCGCCCTGTTCGCCCTCGCCGGACCGTTGGGCATGTTCTTCTCCGGCGGAAAGCCCCAAGACGGCGTCATGCTCGCCCAGACGCTGACGATCCTCGCGCTGAGCACGCCGTTCATGAGCGCCAATTTCATGATGTCCCGGGTCTTCTACGCCAACGAAGACGCACGGACGCCCTTCTACATCCAGCTCATCTTGGCCTTGGTCAACATTGTGGGCGCGTTCATCATCCAGTTCCTGCCCGTGGGCCGGATCATCTTCGCGATCGCCGTCCTGTACACGCTTGGCAACATTCTTTCCGTGGTCATCAGCGTCTGGTTCCTGCGACGCCTCCTCGGCCATGTAGACGGCCCCCGGATCGCAAACTCGTACATCCGCATGGGCTACGCCGCCTTGGGCTCGGCGATTGCGGGCGCCTTGGCCTTGTGGCTCCTGGGCAGCTATCGTGCTGACGGCTTCGCCTGGAGCAGCCGGCCCGCCGCTTTGGTGACGGTGGTCGTCGTCGGGCCCATCATGCTCCTTGCGTATCTGTTCCTCCTGCGTGCCTTCCACGTGAGCGAGCTCCGGGATTTGCTCAGCCCCGTGCTTGGCCGGCTCGGCCGGGGCGCTCCGGTGGCAGAAGCACCGTCCGCGGGCGGAAAACAGCCCCCGACGTCGGTCCGCGCCACAGTGTCCGACGACACCGGGCTCATTCCGCGCATCTCGGGCGAGTTCGACGCGGCATCCTTCCGGGCCGGACCAGCAGTGAAGACCGTCCCGGCGAAGGATGGTTGGGATGGAGCCCCAGCCGAAGGGAAGGGCGAGGTGGACGCTTGGTCCGACGTCGAGAAGTCATATCTGCCGGATGAAGACATTCCAAGCACCGCGCAGGGTGGTCGAGGCAGGCCGGTCATTCCGCTGCCCGGCCGCCGCACCTATCAGGGAACCCCGGGAAACAACCCATATTTCCGCGGCGGCCCCCGCCGTAAAAGGTGACGCATCCTCGCAAACCGGGAGCCGCAACGGCCCGATCAGCTAGGATCAGAAACTAATTACAGGTAGTTGCAGACCACGGGTCCCCCGGCTGGCCGGATCCCGTATTCAGGACCCGCAGCTTCCGGACAGTCATAGGAGGAACCCGTGTCCCACCCGATCGATGTCGGATCAGTGCTTGGCGGCCGTTACAAAGTCACAGCAACCGTGTTGACTTCGCACGACCAAGATCTGGTGCTCGACGGCGTGGACCAGGTCCTCAACAGGCCTGTCAGTATCCTCGTGGCCGGCCCTGGAAACGCCGAGCAGGTTGCCAAGAGCGCCCGGGAGGTGGCCACCGGCGAACGGCCAGGGCATGTCCAGATCCTCGATCTCGGGGTCAGCGACGCCGCCACCTACCTCATCACCAACCACAGCAGCGCTCCTGACCTGCTGGACCTCGTAGTGGCTACCAACCCGCCCTACGTCGAGCCCTTCTTCACAGACACACTCGGCAGCGAGATCTTCGGCCAGGCCCGGTCCCACGAGCCCGAGACCTACGACGGGCTGTACGACGACGAAGAGCATGACGCCGAGTACATCAGTTACGACGAGGTCGAGCGGAATCCGGCCGGCGAACCAGAGCCAGATGCCGCCACTGGCCCGCGGCGCCCGATTGTCCCGCCCAAGCCTGCCAGCCAGCCTGCATCGACCCCCGGAGGCATCGGTTCACGGCTCGCCGCCGCTGCAGCCGGAGCAGGTGCTGCTGCCGCGGCGGCGGTAAAAGGTACCAGTAAACCAAAGAACGACGCGGGCGAAGCCGCCCGGTCGAACGGCGCCGCTGAGTCTGACCGCACCGCTCCCCAGCAAATCCAGGCGCCCGCCACCCAGGCTGTTCAAGCACCCACCTCTGCCACCCCAGCCCAGGAATCCAAGGTTTCCCTCTGGTCCGAAGACGACTACGGCTTCGTTAACGACGATGCTCGCTCGCGCGGGGCTGCAGCTTCCGGCGATGCTCCCGCTGCCGGCGGCTACAGCCGAGGGGCATCGAGCTTCCCGTCGACTGCGCGCGCGCAATCGGAGCAACTCGACGAGGACGAGTACTACGACGACGAGCCGGTACGCGAGCCCCGCTCCTTCCGCTGGCTCGTCGGTGGGGTCCTTGCCGCCGTCCTGATCGTGGGTCTGATTCTGGCTGTCACCAACCTCGGCAATCTCATTCCCGGCGGTTCGCCCGCAGCCAAACAGTCGGCCACGGCGTCCCAACCCGTGACCCCTCAGCCGAGCACTAGTGCATCGGCAGCAGCTCCTGTCCCAACGCCGCCGGTCATTGAAGGCGTCACCCGCATGGGTGATTTCGAGTTCGCGGCGACCTACGACAAAGACCTGGTCAAGACCTTCGACGGAAATGCCGCGAGTTACTGGTCGGACATGGAGTTCGCTACCGCAGACTGGGGTGGACTGGCTCCTGATGGAGTTTCACTCCTCGTCAAGCTCAAGGCACCGTCGCAAGTGACGTCCGTCACATTGAGCCAGTTGGGTGCTTCCGGTGGAAACATCAACGTCTACACCAACGACCGTCCGGCGATGGACGGTGCCAAATTGGTCGGCACCAACAGCTTCACCTCGCCGGAACTCACCATGCCGCTCAGTTCTCCCGTAACGGCACAATACGTCATCATTTCCATCAAGTCGCTGCCGAAGCTGACCGCGCCGAAGACGCGCTATGGCTATGGCCTGCGGCTTGCGGAGATCAAGGTCCAGTAGTCGGCTGCAGGATGCCCGTCCGTCAAGTCCGGTAACCGGACCGCTCGTCCTTCCTTGCTTTGTGTTGCCGGACGGTACCCTGAATGGTGGCGGATATTAGGGTCCGCGGGAACATCGGAATATTCCGCGCCGCCATAGGGTTGTGCCATGTGGCCGGCCGCAAGGATCCGGTGCATCGACTAAGGAAGAGGTTCACCCACCAGTGAGCAACGCAGAAAACACCGCGTCCAACGTACGTGATGTCATCATCGTAGGCTCGGGGCCTGCCGGTTACACGGCGGCCGTCTACACGGCACGCGCCAACATGAATCCGCTGCTCATCGCCGGTTCCGTCACCGCCGGTGGCGAACTGATGAACACAACAGACGTCGAGAACTACCCAGGTTTCCCCGAGGGCGTCATGGGACCCGATCTCATGGAGAACTTCGAAAAGCAGGCGGCACGCTTCGGGACGGAGATTCTGTTCGAGGATGTCACCGAACTGGAGCTCGACGGCGACATCAAGTCCGTGACTATCGGCACGGGGGAGACCTTCAAGGCACGCGCCGTCATCCTCTCCACGGGTTCTGCATATCGTGAGCTTGGCCTTGAGAATGAAAAGCGGCTTTCCGGACACGGGGTTAGCTGGTGTGCAACCTGTGACGGTTTCTTCTTCAAGGACCAGGACATCGCCGTGATCGGCGGTGGAGATTCCGCCATGGAGGAAGCGCTCTTCCTGACGAAGTTCGCCAGGTCCGTCACGGTGGTACATCGCCGCGATACCCTCAAGGCTTCCAAGATCATGGCAGACCGCGCCTTGGCCCACGAGAAGATCAACTTCGTGTGGAACAGCACGGTCGTAGACGTCATTGGCGGGGACAAGGTGACCGGCTTGAAGCTGAAGAACCTCCTTGACGGTACCGAATCCGAACTCGCCGTCACGGGCGTTTTCGTCGCCATCGGAAACGACCCCCGCACGGAACTCGTCAAGGGCAAGCTGGACCTCGCTCCTGAAGGAACCATCGCGGTTGACGGTCGCAGTTCGAAGACCAGCATCAGGGGCGTCTTCGCTGCCGGCGATGTCGTCGACCCCACCTACCGCCAGGCCATCACAGCAGCCGGTTCCGGTTGTGTCGCGGCCTTGGACGTCGAGCACTATCTTGCAGACCTGCACGCCTAAACGGCACAGCAGCCATCCATTCGAAGGGAAAGAATTATGAGCAACGCTAAGAACGTTACCGACGCCAGTTTCAGCACCGACGTCCTGGCCGCTGAAAAGCCGGTCATTGTGGACTTCTGGGCAGAATGGTGCGGCCCGTGCCGCAAGCTGGGTCCGATCCTCGACGAGATCTCTGTTGAGTACGGAGACAAGGTAGACGTCGTCAAGTTGAATGTTGACGACAACCCGGCCATCGCCGCTGAGTACGGCATCACGTCTATTCCCGCTGTATACCTGTTCAGCGGGGGAGAAGTGAAGAGCACGGTTATCGGCGCCAAGCCGAAGCAGTTCTTCGAGAAGGAATTTGAGTCCGTCCTTTCCTAGGAGCGTCTGGCTTCCGTGTACACGGTTGCCGCTGATTCAGCCGGTGGTCCTCGCTATTGCGCGAAGGCCACCGGCTTTTTCATGCTTCGATCCGACTTAGTCCATAGCTTCTGAATCCATTTGAGTTTTCAAAACTGATGCTTTTCCCTTCAGATGCCTTCGACGTTCCTGGCTCACATCGCCGCGGTTCGGAGCGGCCTGGGATAGGCGGAACCAGGCCGGGATCTGAGGAATCAGCCGGGGGATGGGCCAGGCGGCCCGTCGGGAGTCGGCTTGTCGTGCCTGCCCATGTCGAGCCGCTCCTTGAGAAATCCGGTCTGGGTCCGACACTTTTAAGCGATGACAGATGCTAGCCTCCTATTTGCCAGCTTCGCCGTATCAGCCGACAACGAGGGCCATTAGGTCGCCGTTTCACGTGAAACACGGCGCATTCAATTTGTCGCTAGAAGGGGCTCTTCTTTTTCCGAGCGTAAACCTAGAGAACGTAGACATACGACCGTTTCACGTGAAACGTCACCGCTGATCGACACAAACACCATCTTGGCCTCGGTGAGTTCGTGAGCGACGTAGCGACCCGCGTTGTCTACCTTGTGTTCCGCAACTTGGTTGCGGCCCACTCCAACTGAAGTCGGACTATGGGGACTGCGATTGGACCCATCGTCGATGCACTATCGGGCGAGTGGGTATCGACACGGAGTCTCAGCTGCCTTCAATGTTTCACGTGAAACGGCGGACTGTTTGGTGCCCGCTGGGCGCTCCGGGCGATCCTAGCCCTATGCCGTCCGACACTGGGCATGCAAACGTCAAGCGGCTTCCGGATTTACCGGAGCGGCACAGCTCGGAGACTGGACACTGAGACCTGGAACCGACCGCATATCCTTCAGCGTGCAGCACAGGCTGTATTAGGGAACAGCGCCTAGCAGGTATGAACCGATTATGTTCGTATTTGCCCCTTTCTTCGCTGCAATTCAGGTGCCGGGACACCTTCTGCGCGCGGCGCACTAGCAGCAGCTTTGGTTGCCGGACTTTGGAGCAGCTGAGGATTAGGGGGATCAAGGTCACCTCAGCTCGGACACCGATGCAAGTAGGTCCGACGCCTCAATAGGAGTCGCAAGCGGATCCTGCGACCATCCAGGCCGCATCCCTCATACAGTTCTGTTCAAATTACTGAGCGCGAGTAATGCCTTGGCGTGCAGCGCCCACAAGGGTTATGCCGCCGACGTAAGTGGAACTTGTGGCCGAACATGCTTGTTGCCCCGGCACCACTGGCGTCGTCGCCCGCACCCAAGGAAAGCTTCACTGTGGAAGCCTTCAGAAGTGCGAGCAGTGCGATACTGGCGATCGTTACGGACAGCAACAGCTTTCACCCGGGCGAATCCCCCAAGTCGCTATTGCCCGTCCGGGTGCCTAGCGACAGAACTGGGACCGCCTCTTCCTGGCATCATCCGTGGGGAACCCGAGGAAAGCACAGAGGCAAATCGTGTGTTGCCCTGCTAGTGGATGAGGACATTTCACCGAGGTACCACTTACTGAACGAGCGAGGCTGGTCGATGACCGACCTCCATGCACCTCCCTAGTCGCAAGGGTACTGGAAGGTCGCTCAAACCAATCAAACTCGCTAAACCTGCAGCTGCGCCCGTCCATTGGAGTCATCGCGCAGATGCTGCATCCGCGCGCGCGAGCCGGAGTGGTGGGGGATTGACTTTGGATCTCTAGAAGCCGTCGACGCCATAGCGCCAGGCCTCCCGGCCGCGGCATCCTTCTTCGGGCTTCGCCGCGGTCCCGCGGTACATGCCCGTCGTGCCGGGCCGGCTGATCAAGAGCCGAGCCTTGCATACCTACTGTCCGCGGGGACCTCCCAGTCTTCCGTGACTGCCCAGCTTCTTCCCTTGCCCGGTCGAAAACTTCCTTATGGGACTGTCGCAGTTTCACGTGAAACATAACGGGCGCCTGTGCCCTCGAACGTTCTGCGGGCCAAGTGCAGGATGGCCGGGGCAGCGCCGATGGCTAGTCCGACCAGCGACGTCGAGGCCGATATTTGGCTTGCCTTCCACAACGGCTGTGCAAACGACGGGTGCGATATCCACCGCACGGCCGTAAGTTGTGCACACAGTTATCCACAGGCCTTTCCACTATGAAAAACCGCGGCCGTGCATCTCTCCTGCGGTCCAACAAAAGAGCACGGCGGGAGCTGTTCCGAAGTCCCACCGATAATCATCCGCGAAAGCAGGGCCACTCTGGTCGCAGATCGCACGCAAAGATCAAAAATCCACCGAAATCGAGCCCAATCGCGCTCGAACAACCCATCTTCGGCCCCGATGTCATGGTTTCACGTGAAACGGAGGCGCCGGAAAGCATGTACCTCCGCAGGGAACTAATGGTGGCCCATGCCTGTCGCGTTCCGAGTTCGTTGTCTACCTTTCCACTGGGCTGGTTTATCAACAAAGTTATCCACAGGAATATCCACCGCCGCTTTCCGACTTTTCAACAGCGAATCTGAGAGCTCGTAGTGATCGCCACAGCGCGCGAACTGGAGAAGTGCGAGCTTCACGCACCGGCCTGGCTACGGTGTACCTATCCACTTCGCACCACTAGGACATCGAGACGCTTCATCGTTCTACCCGAGGTTTGCGCAGTCACGACCGCGCTGCGACGGGCCCAAGGTCAAACACGCCGTGACCGCAGCCTTCCGGGCGCTGCGTTTCCAACAGTGTGCCTGGTCTAGCAGGTTTGTTGCCCCCGTATCCATCCCGGGCCACATCCGCACCAAGAAGACCGAGGAGAAACAAGAGCCCGGGGCAGTGCGCTCCAAACCCGGACAGGAGGACCAACCCAGGGGAGGCAAGGAATATCTCGAAAACGGGCCTAAGGAACAATCCGTACTTTGGACTGATCTAGCCAGTGCCCAAGTGGCTTTGGAGCAGAAGTCAGCTGCGCGTCTCTCGCCATCCGCACCGCTTAGGGTTTCCAGTTTGCAGCTGAGAATGCGGACCAACAGTCATGGCCGGCCATCCGCTGAAGATTAACGCGGACGCCGGTCCGATTAGCGCTGATGGCTGGCCGGTCCATACCCGATCTATTGTTCTGAACGAGCCTCCGTGCGTATATCGGCACGACGTACATATACCTGAGCGAGTGGGGGCCATAGCCACCCCAACCCGGGCCCGCCGCTCGCCCTTCTAACCGCCCCAACCGCCCCGACCGCCCCCGAGCCCCCGGACCGGGATCCAAGGCCCAAGGCCCAAGGCCCAAGGCCCAAGGCTCAAGGCCCAAGGCCCAAGGCTCAAGGCTCAAGGCTCAAGGCCAGCAAATAGCAGCGGATAGAGCAACTCCTGCGCCGAAGACGGCGAGTTCGAAACTCCAAAGCCAGTAGGGCCCCTAGGTCCGGCGCCAATCGGAGCTAGGGGAAGAAACGTGCAGTCAAAAGTTGAGCATCGGGGGAGGCCCGGGACGCGGCGCCCAGATGGTTCCGACCGGTTCTTCTTGTTGTTACCCCCTTGGGACATGCCGGCGAGCTTCTCGCGGACACCGCCGGCTTCGCCCAAAGCTGCGAGTCTGTGCTCGCCCAATTTTGGCCTGCGGAACTCCTCAGTAACTGGTAGTGAACTACCGATTGCAACCTGTTTACTTGGGCGTCAGCTTTTTCCACCACCCCCGTCCCTGTTTCACGTGAAACGACGCACGGAGGGGCACAATGAGGAGGCATGTGGGTTTCGGGAGGTTTGGCGTACAAGGCTCGGGCTCTGGCACCGCCTCGATGACTATCAAGACCTGACACCCCACTCGACCCGTCTGTTTCACGTGAAACATGGAGTGAGCTGACCAGCTTGCTCGTTCGACGCGAAAGACGCTGCTGTCGGTGTCGCACTCGCGGACGCGAGATTTGTCGAACTGCTCAACTCGAGATCAGGCGCCTTGAGCGGCAAAGTGGCCCCGTTAGAAAGCCCCAGGGGAAGGGTCTAAAGGCGTTCTCACACGGGCGGCCGGAGGGCACAGGGAGAAACAAAGATCGGAGCTGGCGACAGCGATCAGCTGCGAAGGGGATGGGCGATCAGAGGCATTTCCGCCTCTGAATGCGATGCCTCAACTTCCGTATACCGGAAGATCGGACAAGCAAAAGTGGAAGAGCGCGACACACCATAGTTTCACGTGAAACGTACGTAGCCAGATCCGAGACGACTCGCACCTAAGGCCATCACGCAGCACGTGCAGGAGAAGGGATCGATGCTGCTTTCACGCAAATGGTAGGCCCGTTTCACGTGAAACAGCGTCCGATCCGCCAAACACCTAGCGGTTCAAGGCATCAAACCAACAGTGCAATCGTAGCGGCCGAATGATTGCAACGTCGCAGAATAAATCGCTCAATTCCGTCCTTGCCGCGCTGCCGTCTGGCCACGCCACAGTCCTTGCCACGCCACCATCCTGGCCGCCCCGCCTCCCTTGCCACGCCGCCGCACTTAAATCGAAAAGGGGCTCGTTTCCTAAGAAACAAGCCCCTCTCCGCAAAGATCGAGCAACTAGCCTTCGTCTCCAGGCGCCAGAACATCCATGATGCGGTTGAGATCCTCAACGCTTGCAAACTCGATGCTAACCCTGCCCTTTCGAGCGCCCAGCGTGATTTTCACGTTGGTGTCGAGCCGGTCAGAAAGAGAAGACGCAAGATAGTCGAGGCGCTCATGGCGCGCATTGGGACGCGGAATACTGTTCTTGGGCGGTACAGCCGGATCCTGGTACAACGCCACTGCTTCCTCAGTAGCCCGCACGGACATGCCTTCGGCGACAACCTTCTGCGCAAGACGCTCCATCGCAGCTGCATCGGGGAGCGCGAGCAGCGCGCGAGCGTGGCCGGCCGAGAGCACATTGGCTGCTACGCGCCGCTGCACCAAGGGAGGGAGCTTGAGGAGACGGAGCGTGTTGGACACCTGAGGACGCGAGCGTCCGATCCGATCGGCCAGCTGCTCATGCGTAGTGCCGAAGTCTTCCAGCAGCTGCTGATACGCGGCTGCTTCTTCCAAAGGATTCAGTTGGCTTCGATGCAGGTTCTCCAGAAGGGCATCGCGCAAAAGGTCGTCATCACTGGTATCACGGACAATCGCCGGGATGGTTTCAAGGCCGGCAGCCTGTACGGCCCTCCACCGACGCTCGCCCATCACCAATTCGTACGGTTCTCCACCCTTTTCGGTTGAAGTACGCACCACAATTGGCTGGAGGACGCCTATTTCTTTGACAGAGTGAACCAGCTCCGCCATGTCGTCCTCATCGAAGACGCTGCGCGGCTGCTTGCGGTTGGGATGAATGTCCCCGACCGGAATTTCGGCGAAGCGGGCCCCGGGAACCTCCACCAGCTGGACCTCGGACGCTGCTGGGACGGCCGACTCAGGAACGATGTCCCGCGAAACTTCGGCATTGGCCGCAGCCGGCACAGATACGGACGAGTCCTCATCCTGGCTGGCCTTCGCGGCCGGTGACTTCGCAGCGGGGGCCTTTTCCGCCGTCGAACCCCTCGACGAGGATCCGCGTGAGGGAGAGCTCTTCGCTACCTCGGTTTCTGGGACCTCAGGCGTATCCAGGGTTTCCGGGGCCTTGCGGGCCTCAGGAAAGAAAAGATCCACAGGGCGGGACGTCGGAGCGCTGGTGCCCGATGCGCCGGCCGAAGCGGAGCTGGGAATGAGAGCCCCAAGACCCCTACCCAGGCCTCGCCGCTTTTCGCTCATTAGTATGTCCCTCCGGTGGAATGGCAAGAATGGAGCCCGCCAAGGATATTGCAGTGGTTAAGGAAGTCTAGCGCTCGGCGATTTCCGCGGCGGCTTCCATGTAGGACAACGCGCCGCTGGAAGACGGATCATAGGTCATCACCGTCTGTTGGTAGCTCGGAGCCTCCGAGATGCGCACAGAGCGGGGAACCACTGCCCCGAGAACCTGGTTCGGGAAATGTTGACGGACCTCGGACGCCACCTGTGCTGCGAGGTTCGTCCGGCCGTCGTACATGGTGAGAAGAATCGTGGAAACGACCAGCTCGGCATTGAGGTGCTTCTGGATCATCTCGATGTTCTTGAGAAGCTGGCTCAGCCCTTCCAAAGCGTAGTACTCACACTGGATAGGGATGAGTACCTCGCTGGCCGCGCAGAAGGCGTTGACGGTCAGCAGGCCCAAACTCGGAGGGCAATCGATGAAGATGTAGTCCAGGCGGCCTTCTCCGGCCTTTGCGCGTTCCTGCGAATAGACATCGATTGCGCGACGCAGTCGCTGCTCGCGTGCCACGAGGGAGACCAGCTCAATTTCAGCGCCCGCCAGGTGAATGGTGGCGGGAGCGCAGAGGAGATTGGGAATATCGGGGCAAGGAGCCACAACGTCACCAAGTGGAAGATCGTTGATCAGCACGTCGTAAATGCTGTCGACGTCGGCATGGTGCTCGATACCCAGCGCCGTAGACGCATTTCCCTGGGGATCGATGTCGATGACCAGGACATTGAGTCCGGCTGAAGCGAGGGCAGCCGCAATATTCACCGTGGTGGTGGTCTTTCCGACCCCGCCTTTTTGATTGGAGACGGTGAAAATCCGGGTCTTCTCCGGCTTCGGAAGCTCTCGGCCCACCAGACGCTCGCGCCGCCGGGTCTCGTTGGCGAGCTGGCGCGCGATCGGGCTCGAGTCGTCGATGGAGTCCATCACGTTGTCGTGTCCGTCGATCACCGTTTCACGTGAAACAGCAGCGTTCGCAACCGAATTCGTGCGCATCAACGCAGATTCGAAGGACGCCGAGGGTGCAGCCATGGCCCGTGCCGATCCCAAGGAAACAAAGGGCGGGATCCGCTGGGTGGAGGTTTCGCTACTGCCCACTGTCACACTCTCACTCTCATTCGGCTCTAGCTGCCGTTCTCTAGCTTAACCGCTCAGTTGCGGACACGCGGGACACAGCGCCGAAGCTAAGCGATCTTCGGCTGTTTGTTAACGACGATCCTTACCACTGTGGTGGGTTCTTCCAGGAGTTCCTGCCCGCAAACCAGGACGGATGTCTCCACACCTCCGAGCTTGCGGATCACTTTTGCGGCTTGCTCAATCTCCTCGGCCGCGCTTCGGCCCTTGATCGCAACCACTTCACCCTTGCCGTTAAGCAAGGGGATGGTCAAGCCTGCCAGCTTAGTCAGCGCAGAGACCGCCCTGGCGGTGACGACGTCGGCGTCGACCATTCCCACTGCCAACTCGGCCCGCGTGCGCATGACCGTCACGTTGGCGAGCCCGAGATCGTCAACGACTTCCTGGAGCCAGATGACACGCCGCTCAAGGGGCTCGATCAGCGTGAGTTCAAGATCGGGGCGTGCGATCGCCAAGCACAAGCCGGGAAGCCCCGCACCGGAACCGACGTCGGCAACGTGGCTTCCGTGGGCAATCGCGGATTCGATGACGGCGCAATTGAGAACGTGCCGGCTCCACAGGCGGGGAACCTCGCGCGGACCAATCAGGCCGCGCTCGGTTCCGGAGGTCGCAAGATGTTCCACGTACCGCTGGGCGAGGCCAAGCCGGTCACCGAAAATCTTCTCTGCCGCCTGAAGTTCGGCTGCCGTGATGTCAACCATGATCCGCTAGTCGTTTGAAACTACGATGTGGCGGCCGGCGCCTTCGCCCTCGGACTCGGAGACGAAGCCGAGGTCCGCAACAGCGTCGTGTACGATCTTCCGTTCGTACGCGCTCATGGGTTCAAGTGCCACAGGCGCGCCGGTCTCTTTGACCTTAGCCACGGCGTCTTCGGCAATCTGCTGCAGATCGCCGGCGCGTTCCTTGCGGTATCCGTTGATGTCGAGCACCAGGCGGGAGCGGTTCTCGGTCGCCGAAAGCACGGACAGGCGGGTGAGCTCCTGCAGGGCTTCGAGTACCTCGCCGTCACGGCCTACCAGGCTCTCAAGTCCTTCGGAATTGTCTTCGGCCGCGATCGAGATGTAAGTGCGGCCGTTGCGGATCTCGATATCGATGTCGCCGTCGATGTCGGCAATGTCGAGGAGCTCCTCAAGGTAGTCCGCGGCGACGTCGCCCTCTTCCTCGAGGCGGCTCACGGAACTGCCCTTACCGGCCGGGGCGCCAGATTCGTAAGTCTCGTCAGCGGCATCCGCCAGTCCTGCGGCAGCAGCGGCCGTTGCCTCTTCGGTGCTTTCAACAGACATTACTTCTTCTTCCTGTTCTTACGTTGTGGCTGGATGCGCTGCTGTGCCTTGACCTCCACGGCGGCCACCTCGGCGGCGACGTCTGCGTCCTTCTTAGCTCCCAGGAGGGGCTGGGAGGGAAGGCCCTTGGCGGCGCGGCGCTCAGCGAGTGCCTTCGCTGCCGGGGAACCCGGCGTCGGCATGCGGCGGATGACAAAGAACTGCTGGCCCATGGTCCACAGGTTGGTTGTGGTCCAGTAGATGAGAACACCGATCGGGAAGTTGATGCCACCGACGCCGAAGACGAGCGGCAGGATGTAGAGCATCATCTTCTGCTGGCGCATGAACGGGCTGGCCATGGCCTCTTCGGACATATTCTTGGCCATGATTTGCTTCTGCGTGATGAACTGCGAAGCCGTCATGGCAAGGATCATCACGATCGAGAGGATCCACACAACGGTCTGATCGCCGCCACCCCCGTGAAGCAGGGACGCGGAAAGCGGAGCGCCGAAGATGCTGGATTCGTCGAACTGCACCACCTGCTCGTGGCTGAGCGCTCCAATACCTGTGCCGGCCTGGCGGGCCTGGGTGACACCGGAAAGCACCTGGAACAGCGCGAAGAAGAACGGCATCTGGATCAGCATGGGCAAGCAGGCGGAAAACGGGTTGGTGCCGTGCTTCTTGTACAGCGCCATCTGTTCCTGCGCCATAGCCTGGCGGGAGAGCTGGTCCGTCTTGCCCTTGTACTTCGCCTGCATCTTCTTCAGGTCAGGCTGAAGCAGCTGCATGCCGCGCTGCGCCTTGATTTGCTTGACGAAGACAGGGATCAGGGCGGCCCGGATCACCATCACCAAGCCGATGATGGACAGCGTCCAGGTCCAGCCGTTTTCCGGCGGCAGGCCGAGGAAGCTCAGCCCGTCGTGGAACCCCAGCATGATTGCGGACACTAGCCACTTGAACGGGGCCAGAATTGTTCCAAAGATGTCCATACGTTTTCCCTATTTCCTCAGGCCGCTGTGCGGCGACCGTCTTCATCAGACCACACAGCCAGGAACTGGTCCGGGTTGTTCAGTACAACAATTGTGGGCGTCTGGCCTTCGGGCCAGTGGCGGTGTCCGGCGGGGACGTGGTCCACGCCGCCGGCGTTCCAAGGGTGGCAACGCGCGAGGCGCCGCACTGCGAGCCAACTTCCCTTGACGGCACCATGTACCGTCACCGCTTCGAGGGCATATGCCGAGCAGGATGGGAAGAACCGGCATACCGGGCCGTACAGGGGAGAGATGATCCTGCGATACATCTTCAAGGAGATGATGAGGACGTTGCGCGGCAGCTCCCACAGAAAAGTTCCGAGGATCCTCGGAGCGGCTCTAAAGAAGCGGACGACGGCGGAGCTCAGCTCATGCACGCGGTGTCCCTTCGGTTGTGGTGCCCTGGGTGGGCGAAACAGCCCGCGGAGAGGATCCGCCGAGCCGTTTCGTGGTCACCGCCAAGGCGGTGTTGTAATCGGTCAGCAGCTGGTCCCAGCTCGCCGTCGCGGCCGCGGGCAACGCCCGGACCACAACTGCAAGGCCCGTGCCATGCCTTTTCAAAGACAGGGCACCTGCTTCCCTCAGTCTCCTCTTAACGAGGTTCCGGGTGACAGCGTTCCCGACAGCTTTGGAAACGATGAAGCCGATGCGACTAGGTTCGCTGGCACCGATAGGTGCCGTATATAACACTAAGTTCCGGCGTCCATTGCGGACGCCGGAACGTACAGTTGTTGAAAAGTCGGTAGAAGTCCGCAGACGGTTACGGGTGGCCAGCACCTATTGACTCGCTTGGAAGACTGACCGACGAGCCAGTTATTTACGCCGACAGTTCGGCGCGGCCCTTGCCACGACGGGCGGCCAGGATGGCGCGGCCGGCACGGGTGCGCATACGAAGGCGGAAGCCGTGCTTCTTGGCCCGACGGCGGTTATTCGGCTGAAAAGTCCGCTTGCTCACGTTAGTTACTCCAGTGGATCAAAGGTGCGCCCACCCGATCAAAAGGGGAAGAACTGGCCGACGCTAAGTTTATTGAGTATCCGCCGCCACCCAACACCGGATCTACCGGAGGCATGGGTGGTCGAAAATCGGACACATAGGACTTCACAACGTTAGGGCAAAAAGACGCCCAAGGTCAAACCGGGAGCCGCGGTGCCGGCTATCCCCAGTTGTGGCTAAGTATGCGCGCGAGCCTGTGGATGAAGCGGGTCACAGACCCCGTTCCAGAACCACAACGGTGTAATTATCCACAAGCTTCTTGCCAGCTATCTTCTGGAGTTTCCATCCCCTAGAGTGTCTCAGTAGCCGATTATCCACGGACTGTGCATAACCCTGTGGATTCGGTTCGGAATCCACTCATGGTTTGGACCTTCGGCTGCCCAATCCAGGCAAGCAAGCACTCGAGGAAACCAATTGATGACGGTAGACGAAGCCAACCACGCCAACACGGTCGGAAGTTCCTGGCGGAGGGTGCTGAGCCTGCTGGAACAAGACGATCGCGTCACACCCCGGCAGCGTGGTTTCGTCATCCTCGCGCAGGCGCAGGGCCTGATCGGCTCCACTCTTTTGGTGGCCGTGCCCAACGAACTGACCCGCGAGGTTCTCCAGACGCAGGTCAAGGACGCCCTCGATGACGCCCTCCGCAGCGTCTTTTCCGACGACATCCGTTGTGCAATCGACGTGGACACGGATCTGGTGCCCATCCACGAAGAACCGGCTCCCGCCGTCGAACTCTCTTCCCCGAACGGCCTGGCTGTCGAATCCAAGCCACAGCCGACCCCGCCGAGCACTTCGCACGAATTCGGCCGGCTCAACCCGAAGTACGTCTTTGACACCTTCGTGATCGGTTCCTCCAACCGCTTCGCCCACGCTGCCGCCGTCGCGGTGGCCGAAGCACCGGCCAAGGCCTACAACCCCCTGTTCATCTACGGTGACTCCGGGCTCGGCAAGACCCACTTGCTGCACGCGATCGGCCACTATGCCCGCCGGCTCTACGGCGGCATCCGGGTGCGCTACGTGAACTCCGAAGAGTTCACCAACGACTTCATCAACTCCATCCGCGACGACGAAGGCGCCAGCTTCAAGACCACCTACCGCAACGTCGACGTGCTCCTGATCGATGACATCCAGTTCCTGGCGGGCAAGGACCGGACGCTCGAGGAGTTCTTCCACACCTTCAACGCCCTGCACAACAACAACAAGCAAGTGGTCATCACCTCGGACCTCCCGCCCAAGCAACTTGCCGGCTTCGAGGACCGCATGAAGTCCCGCTTCGAATGGGGCCTGCTGACCGATATCCAGCCGCCGGAACTCGAAACCCGCATTGCGATCCTCCGCAAGAAGGCCCAGAGCGAGGGACTGTCCGCGCCCGACGACGCGTTGGAGTACATCGCTTCCAAGATCTCCAGCAACATCCGTGAGCTTGAAGGCGCCCTGATCCGCGTCACTGCGTTCGCCAGCCTCAACCGCCAACCCGTGGACGTGGCCCTCGCCGAAATGGTGCTGAAGGACCTGATCACCGACGATGGCGCCCAAGAGATCACGGCCGAGCAGATCCTGAAGCAGACCGCCGATTACTTCAAGCTCAGCATGGACGAGCTTTGCAGCAAGTCGCGTACGCGGACATTGGTGACTGCGCGGCAGATCGCCATGTACCTGTGCCGCGAGCTCACCGACATGTCCCTGCCGAAGATCGGTCAGGAGCTTGGCGGGCGGGACCACACCACGGTGATCCACGCGGACCGGAAGATCCGCGAACTGATGGCCGAGCGGCGCGCGATCTACAACCAGGTCACTGAGCTGACCAACCGCATCAAGCAGCAGCAACGCGATTCCTGAGGCTGCTCCCGCCAAGTACTAATACCTTATTAACAGGCACATGTGGATAAGCCTGTGGATACTTAAGGGGACAAGCGCGGTTAATGGGCTTAAAACCCTTAAGCCGTCTGTGGATCGTTAAAAACCGCCCTTGGGGTTATCCACGTCCACACCCTGTTTAAAACCCCTCTCACCCACACATCGTGAACAGGGCTTAACCGCGGAACTGCGGGACCAGGGGCGGTTATCCACAGTTTCCACAGAGGTTATTAACACTACTAATCCCAAAAAATTGAAGTCCCTCAAATAACAATCTCCCTCCTTCCCACCGTCGAGGCAGCCCGCGGCTGCCTCGAACCACAAGCCGGAAGGCCGGGGATGGGTTAATGCCCGAAGTTCCGGCTAAGCTGTCTGCATCGCGTCCATCCTTGGCGCTGCCTTGTAGTTCGCTCAGTGCGGACCATGCAGCTTTCAGGTTCCGGGGCGCCGATTTGAGGGACTCCTCACGGAGTTTCCGGTGGAACACTGGCAGCAGCAATGAAAGGCGGCACCCTTCCGTGAAGTTCAGAGTCGAGCGGGATGTCTTGGCAGAAGCCGTCACATGGACAGCCCGGTCCTTGTCTCCGCGGCCGCCCGTACCGGTACTCTCAGGCCTCCTGCTCAAAGCAGAAGCCGGAACACTCAGCCTTTCGAGCTTTGACTACGAGACCTCCGCGCGTCTGGAGATACCGGCTGACATCACAACAGAGGGGACCATTTTGGTTTCCGGCCGCCTCCTGGCCGATATTTGCCGCAGCCTCCCCTCTGCTCCCGTCGACATCGAAACCGACGGCAGCAAGGTCACGCTCACATGCCGCCGAAGCAGCTTCCATCTCGCGACCATGCCCGAATCCGAGTACCCCCCGCTTCCGGCACTTCCCGCGATCAGCGGAACCCTGCCCGGCGACGCCTTCGCGCAAGCCGTTTCGCAGGTCATCATCGCGGCCAGCAGGGATGACACCCTGCCGATCCTCACCGGTGTCCGGATGGAGATCGAGGATGACATGATCACCCTCCTCGCCACCGACCGTTACCGCCTCGCCATGCGGGAAGTACCGTGGAAACCCGTCACCCCGGGAATTTCCACAAGTGCCTTGGTGAAATCCAAGACGCTCAACGAGGTGGCCAAGACCCTCGGCGGCAGCGGCGACATCCATCTCGCACTCGCAGATGACGAAAGCCGCCTGATTGGCTTCGAAAGCGGCGGCCGCACCACCACGTCCTTGCTGGTCGACGGCGACTATCCGAAGATCCGGTCCTTGTTCCCGGATTCCACGCCGATCCATGCAACGGTCCAGACCCAGGAACTCGTTGAAGCTGTTCGCCGCGTATCCCTGGTTGCCGAACGGAACACCCCTGTTCGCTTGGCATTCACGCAGGGCCAATTGAACCTCGATGCCGGTACCGGCGAAGACGCGCAGGCCTCCGAGGAACTGGAAGCCCAGCTCAGCGGCGAAGACATCACAGTGGCCTTCAACCCGCATTACCTGGTGGAAGGCCTGAGCGTGATCGAAACCAAGTTCGTGCGCTTCTCCTTCACCACGGCGCCCAAACCGGCCATGATTACCGCCCAGGTTGACGCTGACGGCGATGACAAGGGCGACTACCGCTATCTCGTGATGCCTGTCCGCCTCCCCAACTAGTCGCCGGCGGCCCCCACGGCCAGGGAACCCTGGCGGCGTGGGCCCAACCACACCAACGCAGAAAAGAGTTCACACCGTGCACATCGGACTAATCGGCCTTGGAAAAATGGGTTTCAACATGCGTGAACGCATGCGGAACGGCGGAATCGAAGTCACTGGCTTCGACCAAAATCAGGACGTCGCCGACGTCGCGTCGATTGACGAACTGATTGCCGCCCTTCCAACACCGCGCCTGGTCTGGGTCATGGTTCCCTCGGGCGCCATCACCGATGCCGTGATCACCGAACTCGGCGAAAAGCTTTCTGCCGGGGACATGGTGATCGACGGCGGCAACTCGCGCTTCACCGAAGACCAAAAACACTCCATTTTCCTGGCCTCCAAGGACATCCGCTTCGCCGATTGCGGTGTTTCGGGCGGTGTCTGGGGCCTGCAGAACGGTTACGGGCTCATGGCAGGCGGCTCGGACGAAGACATCGCACTCGCCATGCCGGTATTCGACGCACTCCGTCCTGAAGGTGACCGTGCCGACAGCTTCGTCCACGTGGGCGGCGTCGGAGCAGGCCACTACGCGAAGATGGTCCACAACGGCATCGAATACGGTCTGATGCAGGCCTACGCCGAAGGCTACGAGCTGCTCGCCGCCAAGGACATCATCAAGGACCTTCCCGGCACCTTCCGTGCTTGGCAAAAAGGCACGGTTGTACGCTCCTGGCTGCTGGACCTCATGGTCAAAGCCCTGGATGAGGACCCGGGCCTGGCCTCCATCGGGGACTACGTCGAGGACTCGGGCGAAGGCCGCTGGACCGTTGAAGAAGCCATCGCCAACGCGATCCCCGCGCCGGCCATCACCGCCGCGCTGTTCGCCCGCTTCTCCTCGCGGGAAGACAGCTCACCGGCCATGAAGATGGTGTCCGCGCTGCGCAACCAGTTTGGCGGACACGCCACCCGTCCGGCCAACTAGGCCCCGGCCGACCAGCAGTACGCGTGTATCTCGAGCATCTTTCGCTGACCGATTTCCGCAGCTACGCGCAGGTTGACCTCAAGCTGGGCCCCGGCGTGACGGTCCTCGTGGGGTCCAACGGCATCGGTAAGACGAACCTCATGGAAGCCATCGGATACTTGGCCACCTTGAGTTCACACCGCGTCAGTACGGATGCACCACTCCTGCGCTTCGGCACGGAGCGTGCTTTGGTCCGGGCGAAGCTTGTCCGCGGTGAGCAGTCGACGGTGGTCGAGCTCGAAATCAATGCCGGCCGAGCCAACCGTGGCCGGATCAACCGCGGAAACCCTGTGCGCGCCCGCGACATCCTGGGCATTTGCCAGACAGTGCTCTTCGCCCCGGAAGACCTGGCCTTGGTCAAGGGTGATCCGTCCAACCGCCGGCGCTTCATGGACGAACTGCTGGTCAGCCTCCTGCCAGCGCACGCGGCCACCCGCAGCGACTACGACCGCGTGCTCAAACAGCGCAACGCCCTGTTGAAATCGGCCCGGACCGGGAAATTCACCGCGGCCCACGAGGCAACCTTGGATGTGTGGGACCAGCATATGGCGCGGGCCGGTGCCGAGCTCCTGCATGCACGGCTTGAACTCGTCGAACTGCTTCTACCCCACCTCAAACGCGCGTACGCGCTTTTGACGGACGGATCGAAGGAAGCAAGCGCGGTCTACCGGTCCACCATCCAGGGTGCATTGGACGACGACGGCGGTCCCTCCGAGCGGCCCGCTCAAGGTCCGGACGGGGTTGAGGATCTCCGGGGATTGTCCGTGGAACAGCTCACCGAGCGCTACGTCCAGGCTTTCGCTGCTTCGCGCCGCAAGGAGTTGGAGCGTGGAATTTCCCTCGTCGGACCCCACCGCGACGAGCTCGAATTGGTTCTTGGCCAAGCTCCAGCCAAGGGCTATGCCTCCCATGGCGAAACATGGTCCATGTGCCTCTCCCTGCGGCTGGCCTCCTACTACGTCATGCTCGATGACACCCGGACCGGCGGTTCTGCTCCGATACTCATCCTCGATGATGTGTTCGCCGAACTGGACGTGCAGCGCAGGCGTAAACTGGCCGCAATAGTGGCCGGCGCCGAACAGGTTTTGGTGACGGCCGCCGTCGACGCCGACATTCCCGAGGAACTTGCGGGGCGGCGCGTGAAGGTTGTTCCCGGAGGCATCGATGGAGAAGGATAGGCCGGGCGGACGCCAGCCGGGCAGGGACCCGGACGAGATTGACGCTGCCCAATCAGCTCTGAACCGCATGCGCGAGGCGGCCGCCGCACGAGGCGAAGTCCGCCGGGCCGCCCCGCGGACAGGCGCCGCTCCGCAACGCAAGGGTGTCCGCGACACCCGTGGTTTCAGCCAATTCCATGGAAGCGGCCGGGATCCGCTTGGCTTGGGGAAAGTCGTCGGGAGGCTCGTCGCTGAACGCGGCTGGACGTCTCCAGTGGCCGTCGGTTCCGTGATGGCCGAATGGGATGCCCTGGTGGGACCGGAGATTTCCGCGCATTGCACACCGGAGAGCTTCACCGATACCACGCTCCATGTCCGCTGCGATTCCACGGCATGGGCAACGCAGCTCCGGCTCCTGAGCACCAGCCTCCTGGAGATGTTCCGAAAGGAACTCGGTGACGGAGTGGTGACTTCCATCCAGGTCCTCGCGCCGACCGCACCGAGCTGGCGGAAGGGCGCCCGAAGCGTCAATGGGCGAGGCCCCCGGGATACCTACGGGTAACTTCCAGTGCGCCTCGATCTGGATATTTGCTTGAAAGGCGCACAGGGGCCAGAAACCTCCCCGGGGCGTACAGCCCCCTAGAGGGTGCCGTTTTGGCGGCTTGCAGATGGGGCCAGCGGCCTCCCAGAGCTACTTTCCTGGGCATAAGGTCCGGTTTTTGCAAGGAACTGCGTCCAGTCACGATAGAATCGGGATAGACAACTGGGCGCCGGTGAACGTCGTTTGGCTCTGCTGGGCAGTACTTGTAAAAGCGGATCCGCCATTGACGAAGTAGCCGGCGTTAGCAGTGGCGTCCCTTGTTGGCGGCTGCCGTATCCCTGTGGTGTGTCCTGACGGACGTGCTTTTTGGTGCGGTGACGGCCGGCGACCATCGAACACGGAGGAGTCGAAAGCGCCTGTGGCTAACGACAATGCAGAGACCTTGGCAGTAGATCCCGCGAAGGAGAACGCCCATAAGCCGGACACGCCGTCGGGATCCAAGGAGTACGGTGCGAGCGACATTACCGTTCTTGAAGGTCTCGAAGCGGTGCGCAAGCGCCCGGGTATGTACATCGGATCCACAGGCCCGCGTGGCCTCCACCACTTGGTGTACGAAGTGGTGGACAACTCGGTGGATGAAGCTCTTGCCGGGTACTGCACCCACATTGAAGTGACTCTCCAGGCCGACGGTGGCGTGAAGGTCGTGGACGATGGCCGCGGCATCCCGGTGGACATGCACCCGACCGAGAAGAAGCCAACTGTCGAAGTTGTCATGACCATCCTGCACGCGGGCGGCAAGTTCGGCGGCGGCGGCTATGCCGTGTCCGGTGGCCTCCACGGCGTCGGTATTTCCGTCGTTAACGCCCTTTCGCGCCGGGTAGACACCGAGGTGCGCCGCCAGGGCCACGTTTGGCGGATGAGTTTCGCCGATGGCGGCAAGCCGCAGGGTGGACTCGTCAAGGGAGAGGCAACGGACCGGACCGGAACGTCCCAGACGTTCTACCCGGACGGCAGCATCTTCGAGACCACCGAATTCGATTTCGAAACCCTCCGCGCACGCTTCCAGCAGATGGCCTTCCTCAACAAGGGCCTCCGCATCACCCTCACGGACGAGCGTCCTGTCGCAGGAGCAGGCGACGACGACCTGGATCTGGACGCTGTCGCGACTGAGGGCGAAGTGGCCGCTGAACACCGCACTGTTGTTTATCAGTACGACGACGGCCTGCTCGACTATGTGAAGCACCTGAACTCGAACAAGAAGGTAGAAGTCGTTCACGAAGACGTCATTGCCTTCGAAACCGAAGACACCGAGCGGCACATCGCCGTCGAGGCCGCCATGCAGTGGACCACGGCCTATTCCGAGAGCGTCCACACGTACGCCAACACCATCAACACGCACGAGGGCGGCACGCACGAAGAAGGTTTCCGTGCGGCGATGACCTCGCTCATCAACCGCTACGCGCGTGAGAAGAGCATCATCAAGGAGAAGGATGACAACCTGACAGGTGACGACATCCGGGAGGGCCTCACGGCCGTCATCTCCGTGAAGTTGTCGGAACCGCAGTTCGAGGGCCAGACCAAGACCAAACTGGGTAACTCCGAGGTCAAGGGCTTCGTCCAACGGGTGGTCACCGACCAGCTCGGCGACTGGTTGGAACGGAACCCGGGCCCCGCGCGCGACGTCATCCGCAAAGCTGTCCAGGCGGCACAAGCACGCATGGCCGCCCGCAAGGCCCGTGACAACGCGCGCCGCAAGAGCCCGCTGGAATCCTTCGGCATGCCGGGAAAGCTGTCCGACTGTTCCTCAAAGGATCCCGCGCGTTGCGAGGTCTATCTCGTGGAGGGTGACTCGGCCGGCGGCTCTGCCAAGCGCGGACGCAACCCCGAGACCCAGGCCATCCTTCCGCTGCGCGGCAAGATCCTGAACGTCGAGCGGGCGCGTCTGGACAAGGCGCTTGGAAACAACGAAGTCCAGTCCATGATCACGGCTTTCGGCACGGGCATCGGCGAGGACTTCGATATTTCCAAGCTGCGCTACCACAAGATCGTGCTGATGGCCGATGCAGACGTGGACGGCCAGCACATCACGACGCTGCTGATGACATTGCTGTTCCGCTACATGCGTCCGCTGATTGAGAACGGCTACGTCTACCTGGCCCAGCCGCCGCTGTACCGCATCAAGTGGTCGAACGCCCCTCACGACTACGTCTACAGCGACCGCGAACGTGACGCCAAGCTGGCATCGGGCCAAGCCGCCGGCCACCGGATCCCGAAGGACAACGGCATCCAGCGCTACAAGGGCCTCGGCGAAATGGACTACACCGAACTCTGGGACACCACGATGGACCCGGAGCACCGCACGCTCCTGCAAGTCACCATGGACGATGCCCTGGCGGCGGACCAGACCTTCTCAGTACTGATGGGTGAGGACGTGGAATCGCGCCGGAACTTCATTCAGCAGAACGCCAAGGACGTCAGGTTCCTGGATATCTAGACAGGCCAAAAGCCTAGAAATATTCCAGTACTGACATATACCTGAAACGGAAATCATAAACCATGAGTGAAGAAACACCTGAGGTTCCCGCCGGGTCGGCCGACCTGCCGGAACCCGTGCTTGAGGGCGACGTGCTGACCGACCGCGTGGACCAGGTGGACCTGCAGACCGAAATGCAGCGTTCATACCTGGACTACGCCATGGCCGTGATCGTTGGCCGTGCGCTTCCGGACGTCCGCGACGGCCTGAAGCCGGTCCACCGGCGCGTTCTCTACGCGATGTTCGACGGCGGCTACCGCCCCGACCGCTCCTTCAACAAATGCGCCCGTGTTGTGGGGGAGGTCATGGGCCAGTACCACCCGCACGGTGACACGGCGATTTACGATGCCTTGGTCCGCCTCATCCAGGACTGGACGATGCGTTATCCGCTCGCCCTCGGCCAGGGCAACTTCGGTTCCCCGGGCAACGACGGCGCCGCTGCCCCGCGGTACACCGAAACCAAGATGGCGCCGCTGGCGATGGAGATGGTCCGGGACATCGACGAGGAAACCGTCGACTTCCAGGACAACTACGACGGCAAGAACCAGGAACCCACCATCCTGCCGGCGCGTTTCCCCAACCTGCTGGTCAACGGTTCCTCCGGCATCGCCGTCGGCATGGCCACCAATATCCCGCCGCACAACCTCCGCGAAGTCGCCGAAGGCGTGCAGTGGTACCTGGCCAACCCTTCGGCCAGCCGCGAAGAACTGCTCGAGGCATTGCTCGTGCGCATCAAAGGTCCGGACTTCCCGACCGGTGCCACCATCCTCGGCCACAAGGGCATCGAGGACGCGTACCGGACCGGACGCGGCTCCATCACGATGCGCGCGGTGGTGAATGTCGAGGAACTCCAGGGCCGCACATGCCTGGTGGTCACCGAACTTCCGTACCAGGCAAACCCGGACAACCTTGCCATCAAGATCGCCGAGCTGGTCAAGGACGGCAAGATCCAAGGCATCGCGGACCTCCGCGACGAGACGTCCGGCCGTACCGGCCAGCGGCTCGTGATCGTGCTCAAGCGCGACGCCGTGGCCAAGGTTGTGCTCAACAACCTCTACAAGCACACCCAGCTGCAGGACAATTTCGGTGCCAACATGCTGGCGATCGTCGACGGCGTCCCGCGTACGCTGAGCCTGGACGCCTTCATCCGGCACTGGGTGGCCCACCAGATGAGCGTCATTGTCCGGCGGACCCGCTACCGCTTGCGCAAAGCCGAGGAAGAGGCGCACATCCTGCGCGCTCTGCTGAAGGCGCTGGACATGCTGGACGAGGTCATTGCACTCATCCGCGCCTCCAACACCACTGAGGCGGCCCGTGACGGCCTGATGGGACTGCTGGAGATCGACGAACTCCAGGCCCGCGCCATCCTCGACATGCAGCTCCGCCGGCTCGCCGCGTTGGAACGGCAGAAGATCCAGGACCGGCACGCCGAGCTCGAAGCCATGATCACGGAATACAACGCGGTCCTGGCCTCCGAGCAGCGCCAACGCGACATCATCAGCCAGGAACTGGCCGAAATCGTGGCCAAGCACGGCGATGAGCGCCGGACGCACATCCTTATGGGCTTCGACGGTGACATGTCCATGGAAGACCTCATCCCCGAGGAAGAAGTGGTGGTCACCATCACCCGCGGCGGATACGTCAAGCGCACCCGCAGCGACAACTACCGCTCGCAGCAGCGGGGCGGCAAGGGCGTCAAGGGTGCCCAGCTTCGTGGCGACGACGTCGTGGAGCACTTCTTCGTCACAACCACCCACCACTGGTTGCTGTTCTTCACCAACCTGGGCCGCGTGTACCGGGCGAAGGCGTACGAGCTTGCCGAGGCCGGCCGCGATGCCAAGGGACAGCACGTGGCAAACCTTCTGGCCTTCCAGCCGGACGAGCACATCGCCCAGGTCCTTGACTTGCGCGACTATGAGCAAGCCCCGTACCTGGTGCTCGCCACCAAGAACGGCCTTGTGAAGAAGACGCGCCTGGAAGACTACGACACCAACCGAACAGCCGGCGTCATCGCCATCAACCTTCGGGACGGGGACGAACTCGTCTCGGCGCAGCTTGTGTCCGAAACCGACGATCTCCTCCTGGTCTCCCGCAAGGGCCAGTCAATCCGCTTCACGGCCACCGACGAGGCACTGCGCCCCATGGGTCGAGCCACGTCGGGTGTGACCGGCATGAAGTTCCGCGAAGACGACGAACTCCTCGCGGCCGACGTCGTGCAGGACGGATCGTTCGTGTTCGTGGTCACCGAAGGCGGCTACGCCAAGCGCACCGCCGTCGAGGAGTACCGGCTCCAGGGCCGTGGCGGCCTTGGCATCAAGGTGGCCAAGCTCCAGGAAGAGCGGGGCGACCTTGTCGGTGCGCTGATCGTCAACGAAGAAGACGAGGTCCTGGTGGTCATGGAGGGCGGCAAGATTGTCCGTTCCGCCGTCGCGGGCGTCCCTGCCAAGGGCCGCGACACCATGGGCGTTATCTTCGCGAAGCCTGACAAGAACGACCGCATCATCGAGGTGGCCCGCAACAGCGAACGCGGCCTTGACGAGTCCGACGACGATGAGGGCACCGACGACGCATCAAGCGTCAATAGTGTCGAAAATCCCGCCGGAGGAACGTCCGAGGCGGACGATGACGTAACGTTGGCTGCAAACGGCGGCGCCGATCAGGCGACCGCGACGGCCGAATCGGGATCGGCCGCAGGATCCGGTAATGGGTCCGGCGTCGAGCTGAACGAAGACAATACCGGAGGTAACGAGTGAGTAATTCGGACTCATATCCCAAGCCGAGTACGGGTGTCCCTGGAGGATTGCGGCAGCCGTCGGCTACTCCACGGGTAGACGCACCGGCCCGTCCCCAACAGCGGCCTGCGGCATCCGGCCCGGGTGCGGCAGGAACCGGCGCGGAAAGGGTTCCAGGCCAGCGACCGGCGGTTCCCGGTCAGCGACCCGCTGTTCCTGGACAGCGCCCCGCAGGCACACAGCGTCCTGCCGGCCAGCGCCCCGCCGTGCCCGGCCAGCGCCCAGTGCAGGGCCAGCAGCGGCCCGCCGCAGGGACCCCGGGGCTCGTGAAGCCAGCACCCAAGGCGAAGGTCCGCCGCGCGCGTTTGCTCGTCAGCAAGGTTGATCCGTGGTCTGTCCTGAAAATGGCATTCCTCTTGTCCGTTGCCTTGGGCATCGTGACCGTGATTGCCGCAATCGTGCTTTGGACCGTTCTGGACCTCACCGGCATTTTCAACCAGGTGGACAGCCTTCTTGGTACCCTGGCGGGCTCGGAAAGCGGGGGCTTCGAACTCAAGAAGGTCGCATCCCTCGGCCAAGTAGCCTCCTTCGCCACCATTATTGCCGTGGTGAATGTTGTGCTGCTCACCGCTTTGTCCATGTTGAGCGCCGTGCTTTATAACATTGCTGCAACTCTCGTGGGCGGCATTGGAGTGACCCTCACCGACGACTAGGCCAAGCCGTCGGAAATTGAGGCAAATTGCTGGAAAACAGTGGTGGAAATACCTCGATTTGAGATCGGGCCGGGATGTGCTGTAAAGTCGTGTCTCGGCCCGAAGAGGTATCGGGGCGTATAGCTCAGGCGGTTAGAGCGCTTCGCTGATAACGAAGAGGTCCCAGGTTCAAGTCCTGGTACGCCCACGGAACCTGCACAGGTTTTGCTAATGGTTCGGGAAACTGAACCGGAACGGGGTGCATGTGAAGAAGTTGCTGGTAGTTGCAGCTGCGATCGCAGGCGTCCTGCTCTTCAAAAAAGTGCAGGAATCCGAAGCCCAGAAGACAGTCTGGAGCAAGGCAACCGACACGGTTGACTAGCGAGAGACGCCCTGTCCGGAAGTGGTGAAAACCATCGAAAGAACTAGGGTAGTATGGACGGGTTGCTTCTTATGGGGGCATGGCGCAATTGGTAGCGCACCTGCTTTGCAAGCAGGGGGTTCGGGGTTCGAGTCCCCGTGCCTCCACCATAGGAAATAATGAAGAGCCAGGCGGCTAGACCGTCTGGCTCTTTTGTTTTCCTCAGTATGTCGCGGATTTTGGCGCGATGGTGGACGTTTTGGTCCGCTTACTCGACCGCACCACCCAGGGATCGGGCAATAGGTGGGCGGACTTCGCACCTGGTCAAAGGTTGTCTGGTTGCTGGTAAGTTGGCGGCATTGGGGTGTGCAGACGGTACTCCCGCGCACTGAAACGGATATCCGTGATGACTTCTTGCAAGGGGATATTGATGCCGACGCATCGAGAAGCCAAGGCCATCCCCGTTGGCCGGATTCTTGTCGCTGCTGTCGTCGCGGTGATGACGGCGGGCTGTACTTATGTCGCGCCGTCGGCCGGTTCTGAGGTCCGAAGCACGGAGGCATCTGTGTCGATTCCCTATCCGAGTCCGACGCCGACTTCGGTTGCCGCGTCATGGGGAGCTCCGTTGTCCGGGCAGTTCGTGAGCCAAGCGGCAAGGACCACCGGCAGCGTTCGCATCACGGGAACCACTGCCGGGGCAACGCTGACTTTGGAAGGCGTCTCGGTTTCCTCTGACCAAGATTTGAAGGTCGTGCTCAACGAGGGCGCGTTGTCCAAGGATCCCTCAGGGAACATGGTCGTCGACGACCCGAAGGGTATGGACATTGGTGCGAACCTGAAACCCGGTGGTGGCGGTTCGCAGTCCTTCCAGTTGCCGCCGGTTCCGGCGTTCAAGGTTCGAAGCGTCACGATCGTGGACTGGCAGAACCGGGTTGCTTATGGGACAGCGGATCTGATGCCCACCAGCAGATAGTCCTGCTCCCGTACCCGCCGTTCGACGCGGAAAATTCTCTGCGCGGCGCTCGTGGACCACCGACACGCGAATTCCGGTGTCGACAGGGAATTATCGCGTCGGTAGCTAATTTCCGCGTCGCCAGCTTTAGTGGCCGCGTCCTTGCTCCCACATTGAGGTCAGTGCCCGCAGGGGATCAACCAAGGCCTCGACGGCCCAAGCCGGAGCTTCGGCGAGGAGGGCATCCTCGAAGGCGAGCTGGGCGGGAATCACCTCGTCCACGAGCGCGGTGCCGGTGTCTGTGAGGACGAGCAGGGACGAGCGGCCGTCCGCCGGGTTGGCCGTCCGGCTCAGCAGACCCCGGGCCTGGAGGGCGTTCAGCCGCATGGTGATCGCGGAGCGCGGGGCAAGCAGCGTCTGGGCCAGCGTCGTTGGGCTCAGCGGTTCGCCCGAACGGCGCAGCGCGGACAGCACATCCAGCTCGCCGCGGGTGAGCCCGTAGCTGGCGAGGAAGGCGTCGCTGGCTTCGAGGATGAGGCGCGAAGCGCGCAGCACGCGATGGATCACCCCGAGGCTGGCGAAGTTTAGGTCCGGGCGCAGCCGGGCCCACTCACGCTGCATTCGGTCCACCACGTCGCCATGAGCGGGCAGTCCGTCCGTGTCCTGATCCATCCGGCTCCTCCGCAGCCCCGTAGCCGTCGCCTCGGTCAACCAGAATAGTAGTTCATAACTGTAGTAAACTTGAAGTACTTCATTTCTGTACCACTTCGGAAGGCGAAAATGACGCAGCCCACCCCCACTCGGTCCTGGTGGGCGGCAGTCTTCGACCTGGGCCCGCATGCCGGCGCGCATTGGACGGCCCTGCGGGCAAGCCTGGCGATCTTCGTGCCGCTGGTGGCTTGTTTGGCGTTCGGTCGCGATGACCTGCTGCTGTACGCGGCGATCGGTGCATTCACCGCCCTGTACGGCCGACACGAGCCGGCCCGGGTACGCGTGGCCATGCAGGCGCAGGCGGGTGCGGTGCTGGTGGTCGGCGTCGTCGTCGGCGCGCTAGTGGCGACCGTCCCGTTCCGGCTCTGGCTGCTCGTCCCGGTGGCCGCCGTCTGGGCCAGCGTCGCAGTAGTACTGGCCGAACTGGGCCGATGGCATCCGGCCGGAGCCCTCAACCCGGTCTTCGCCCTCACAGCCTCGGCCACGGTCCCGATCGCGCTGGACACGGTGCCCGCAGCCGCCCTCGCTGCGGCTGGAGCGGCCGTCTTCGCGCTGCTGCTCGCTCTCCCGGGTCGCACTGCCCGCGACGGCGGCGACGGCGCGGAAGGCGGGGACGACGGGAACCCGGTGCGGTACCGGCTGTCGTGGGGCGACCTACGCCCGTCCGAACCGGTGGGCCGCCACGCCGCCCGGTATCTGCTCGGTATCGCCGCCGCCGGCCTCGCCGTCGCGACCAGCGGCATCGGCCACCCCTACTGGACCTTCGTCACGGCATCCGTCCCCATGTCGGCACCTGACCTGCATGCCCGCCTCACGCGCGCTGCCCAGCGGGTGATCGGCACCGCCGCCGGCCTCGGCGTCGCGGCCCTCGTCCTGGCGGCCCACCCCAGCAGCTATGCCGCGATCATCTTGATCGCCGTGCTCCAGGCGTGCACCGAGCTGACCACCGGGCGCAACTACAGCATCGGCCTGGTCTTCTTCACCTCGATGGCCCTTCTGCTAGGCGATCTCATGCTGCCAGCCTCGATCGGCACCCTCCTGGGTCAGCGCGCGCTCGAGACCGTCATTGGCCTCACCATCGCCCTGGCCGCCACTGTCATCACCCACGAAAGGCGCACCACTAAGGTTGAAACGTGAACTTCATTGTTGCTGCCTTGGGTGTGCTCGGCGTCGCCTCTTCCGGACCCCTCATCGCAGGAACGCTTGGCGCTACGTCCGTCACGGCATTGGCTATCGCCTTCTGGCGTAACGCAATCGCCGCCGTCGTCATGGCCTCACCGATCCTGGTCCGCGAGCCGCGCAGGTTCCGCAAGGTCAGACGCAACGAGTTCACGTGGTCCGCTGTTGCAGCAGTGGCGCTGGCCTTCCACTTCGCGTGCTTCATCACCGCACTCCAGCTCACCTCGGTGGCGGCCGCTACGGCCCTGGTGTGCCTGCAGTCTGCGTGGATCGCCGTCTTCCAGCTCCTCCGCGGCACAAAGCACCGTTGGCCGGTCCTGGTGGGCTTGGGTATTGCGCTGGGCGGCGTCGTGGCCATCACGGGCTTCGATATGGGGACGTCCCGAACGGCGATCCTTGGCGACCTCCTGGCTGTCGCGGGAGGTGCCTTGGCCGGGCTGTATACCTTGGCCGGCGGCAAAGCCCGCCAGAGCATGGGCGTCGGAACGTACACGACGCTTTGCTACGGGATCTGTGCGGCCATCGTCGCCGTGCTGGCCCTGGCGGGCGGCCAGCCACTTGTAGGGTTCGACGCCGGCGGCTGGCTGGGGATCCTTGCCATCACTGTGTGTGCACAACTTGTGGGACACACCGCCTTCAACCATCTCCTGGCCACCATGAGTCCTCTGCTGGTGTCCATGATCATCCTGCTGGAGATTCCGGGCGCTGCCCTTCTTGCAGCGGCCTTCCTGCATGAGACCCTGCCGGCCGGCACGTATGCGGGACTTGCCCTCATTCTGGTTGGACTCGCCGTCGTCGTGGCCGGCCAGCGGCGCGGCAAGAGCGACGGCGAAGGCACAGTCGCCGAACTCGGTGCTGACTAAGCGGGGCTACAGGCCGCCGCGGCGAACGCTCTGGCTCGCATTGGCTGTGTGGATGGCGCGAAGCAGCTTGGCCGGGAAATAGACGGAGAAGAAGACCACCATGGGCGCCTTCAACGCCATTTTCTTGACGTTGTGGGCCTTGTAGGTGCGGTCGAAGCGGGTCACGTAGTAGCGGTAGTCTCGCGGGGAATCCTCGAGCCTGCGGGCTGACATGCCCGAGACCATCTGCGGCCAGTACTGCACCCTGAGGTCGTGGTCGGCAAGGTGCAGCGAAAGATCGATGTCCTCATGCATCTCGTCCTTTTCATCCGGGCAGGTTTCGTCGCGGATGGTTTCCCAGGCGGAACGGCGCAGCGCCATGTTGGAGCCGAAAAGGAAGTGGTACTGGTGCTTCGCCAGCCGAAGCATCAGCTGGCGCATTTTGTCGTCGGCCTTGAGGCCGAATCGGCGCATCGGCATGTCGTAGTAGACCACCGGGCCCGTGGCAGCCTGCACCGAGGGATCGGCGAAGGCCTTTTGGACCTGCTCGACCCAGTCCGGTTCCACAACGGAGTCGGCATCGATCCGTCCCAGGACATCCGACGTGGCCCTATTGAGGCCGAAGTTACGGGTGGGGATGAGTCCCTGTGCCTCGTCCTGGCTTAGGAGGATAATGGGGCTCTCCGGGTATTCCTGCTGCATCTGCTGGACGATCTGCGCCGTCCGGTCTGTGGACATGTTGTCCACGACGATGATCTCGTCGGCAGGAACAGACTGGTAGATGGCCGCGATCAGGCACTGCCGTATGACGCTTTCCTCGTTGTATGCCGGAATGACGATTGAAACGCTCGGCTTCACGGGTGCGACGGCTGCGTTAGTGGCTGCATCTGCGAAAGATCTGTCGGCTAGCATCTCCACAAATCTAACATCAGGCCGGTGTCCCCTGAGGGAGCCCCCGGTGACACGTGGCCAAACAATTGAAGGGATCCCGGCGAACCGGAATCCCTTCAATCTGGAACGACTATGGCTTGATTCTAGGCCTCGTGTTTCCCGGCTTCCTCGATAGCTGCCTCTTCCTTGGCCGCTTCCTCCGTGGCTGCCTCTTCCTTGGCCTCTTCGTCCTTGTGCAGGCTGGCGGCGATGTTCTTTACCGCCGTCTTGGCATCGGTCGCCACCTTGTCCGCGGTCTCCGTAGCGTCTTCGACAGCGTGCTTTGCTTTCTCAGCGGCGGTTTCAGCCTTGTCGGCTACCTTGAGTTTCAGATCGTCGACCTTGTCCGCCAGCTTGTCGGCAGCTTCCTTGGCCTTGTCGGCGGCCTTCTCGGCTGCCTCGGCGGCCCGTGTCGGCGATGGAGTTACCGGGGCGGGAGTCTTCCAGGGGTCCTCGACCGGGCGGCTGGCCCGCCACGCGGCGACGCCGGCCGCGGCCGCTGCTGCGATGACCGTGAAGATCAGGAATCCGCGCTTTTTCGGCTTCCGGGTCTTCGAGAGTTCTTTCGAGACTGTCTTGGATGCTTCCTCGGCCGCGGCCTTCAGCTGGGCCGCTGTGACTTGTGCCTGCTCCTGCAGGTTGTGAACGACTCCCGAGTCAACCAATTTCTGGGCGACTGCGTCCACCTGTGCGGGTGCGTTTTCAAGGGCTTGGTGGACAACCACGGAGGCCTGCCCGAGCTGCTCCGAGAGCTTGGGGAGGTATTCCTCAACAACCTTGTCACGGGCGTGGCCAAGTGCCGGAGTGGCCTTGTTGAGGGCTTCCTGGATTTTGGGTGAGGCGTCCTCGACGACGTCGTGGATCTTTGGTGCGAGGTTCGCCAGGCCTTCTTGGAGCTTTGGCGTGACAGTTGCAACGCCGTCGGCGAGGTTGGTCGCCGCCGACTTCAGGCCTTCCTGAAGCTTCGGAGAAGCGGAGTCGATTCCGTGCTGGATGCGGGGAACCGCCCAGTTCACAGCTGCTTCAACCCGCGGTGCCGCCCAGTCCTTGGCATTTTCAACACCGTTCACAACCGTGTGTTCAAGTTCGCGGGCAATTCGGTCCGATTTCTTCACAACTACCTCCCGATCAACATGCTCGTTTGTTGTTAGCCTACGTCGCTTGTACGGCACCGGCTATCTATCCGGCGGATTCATGCAAGATTTCACCGAGCGCGGAACCACCTGCCTGGCCGCCACGGCGTTGACCCTGCGTGGAAGAATGGCCCTATGACCATCGCAACCGCACAAGCAACTTTCCACACGAGCCTCGGCGACATCAGGGTTAACCTCTTCGGCAACCACGCGCCCAAGACGGTCGCCAACTTCGTTGGCCTGGCCACGGGCGAAAAGTCCTGGACGCACCCGGAGACCGGCGAAGACAAGACCGGCACGCCGCTGTACAACGGCACGATTTTCCACCGCATCATCAAAGACTTCATGATCCAGGGCGGCGATCCCCTCGGCCGCGGCATCGGCGGACCGGGCTACAAGTTCGACGATGAGATCCACCCGGAACTCAACTTCAACGCCCCCTACAAGCTGGCCATGGCCAATGCCGGCATCCAGATGGGCAAGGGAACCAACGGTTCCCAGTTCTTCATCACCACGGTCAACACCGACTGGCTTTTCGGCAAGCACTCCATCTTCGGCGAGGTTGCTGACGAAGAGTCCAAGAAGGTCGTGGACGCCATCGAGTCGGTCCGCACCGGCATGGGCGACCGCCCCGTTGAAGACGTCGTCATCAACAGCATTGACATCGTCCAGCTCTAATTCCGCGAGCCTGAACAGCATATGAGTTACGGAATCCCGGCGGCAGAGCCGTCTGCAGACATTCCGGTGTGCCCCAGGCACCCGGACAGGCCCTCCTATGTGCGGTGCCAGCGTTGCGGGCGACCAGCATGCCCCGAGTGCCAGCGGGCGGCCGCCGTCGGGTTCCAATGCATTGACTGCGTCAATGAACTGAAGCGTTCGACGCCGGCAGCGCGTTCCGCCTACGGCGGCGCCGTCGCGACCGGCCGCCCTGTGGCGACGTACTTGCTTATCGGGCTGTGCGCCCTGGTGTACGTGGCGCAGTGGCTGGTTCCCGACGATGCGGTTTTCGGCCAGTTTGCTTTCGCGTCCGTTTACGCCATGCCGCAATACGGGGACGTCGAGCCTTGGCGCATGCTGACCAGTGCTTTTGTCCACTCACAGGGCTTTGTTCTGCATATCTTGCTCAACATGTACATGCTCTGGGTTTTCGGCCAATTCCTTGAGCCCGTCCTCGGGCGTGTGCGCTTCCTGGCTGTGTACCTGTTGTCAGCCATTGGCGGCTCCGTAGGCTTCCTGCTGCTCACGCCGACGCTGCCCGCCGTCGCGGTGGTAGGTGCGTCAGGCGCTATTTTCGGCCTTTTCGGCGCACTCTTGGTGATACAAAGCCGTCGCGGCGGGGACACCCGGCAGTTGTGGATCCTGATAGCCATCAACGGCGTGATTGGATTCGTTGTCCCCGGCATTGCCTGGCAGGCCCACTTGGGCGGCCTTGTTACCGGTGCCCTGTGTGCGGCCGCGATCGCCTTTGCTCCGCGTGGACCGCGCCAGGCGCTGCTGCAGACTGCCGGCATGGCCCTGGTGGCCGGAATCCTGATCCTGGCCACCGTCCTTCGGGCGACGGCGGGATAACACCCCCTGCGCTTTTCTTAGCCCAGGAGCTCCGCCAAGCGGTCCATCGACTCTTTGATGCCCGCATCCATGCCGCTGGCTAATGCCATGTCCCGTGCCTCCACCGAGGGAAATACGGAGTGCTGCACCACGCGGGTGCGGCCGCCAAGGTCTTCAAACCTGATGGTGTCCAGCGTCACTTGCCCAGGGGCGCCGTCGAATTCGAAGGTCTGGATGATCCGCAACGGCTCCTGGACCTCATGGAAGACCCCACGGAACCCGAACTCGTTGCCCTGGCCGTCCACATGCGTGTAGCGGTAGCTCCCGCATGTCCGTGCCTCGTATGACTCCACACGCATTTCCAGGCGACGCGGACCCAGCCATTTCATGACAAGTTGCGGATCCGTGAAGGCCTGGAACACGCGCTCCGGCGCGGCGTCGAAGTCCCGGCTCGTATCGATGAACGGCGTCCCTGCCGTGACATCAATGGTGGTTGTGTTGGTGCTCATTGTCCTTCTCCTTTTCCGGATTGTCCTGATCGGCCGTTTCGGCCAAGAGCTCGTCCAGCCGGGTGAAGCGTTCTTCGGCCTGAAGACGGTAGTTCTCGATCCATTCGGCCAACGGGCCGAGCGCCGTGGTATTCAGGTGGCAGGGACGGCGCTGCGCTTCCCTGCTCCTCGTGATGAGCCCTGCGCCCTCAAGCACCTGAAGGTGCTTCGAGATGGCTTGGAGGGTGACAGGGAAAGGCTGGGCGATCTCGTTGACGGTGGCATCGCCCAAGGCCAGCCTCGCCAGTATCTGCCGGCGGACAGGGTCCGCCAGGGCCATGAACGCCCTGTTGAGCTGGTCTTCCGCGTCCAGCGCAGCCGTACGAATCGTGTCCTGCATGCGTCTCCCCTGCCTGGCTCCGGGCCTGAACCGACTTATGCCTCGTACCCAGTATTCAAGCAACTGGTTTATCAACTAATGGGTTGAGTACTTCCAGCCTAAAACTGCGTGCTGACTCGGTCAAGGTTCCTGGGACCTGTTTTCCACAGGAGTTATCCACACTGTGCGTAACTTACAGGCGTGTAGTTCTCTGGCAAACGCACTTCGCGAGGCGGTATTGCAGGGATTTGCCTTCTCTGGGGCAAATCGCGTCCACACCTGTGGATAACTTTTGCCTGCGGTCCTGTGGGTATGTGGACAAGGGGGCTATTTTCGGCATGGGTGTGGACAACCGCGGCGTTAGCGCCCAAGAGAGCACTGTATCAACAGGGTTATCAACACTGTTAATAACTCACAACAATGTAGTTCGATGGCCTTCCGGCCTTGTGGGGCCCGCCGTTCCGGGAGTTTTCCACGTGGCAGGCACAGCTTTTCCCCAGCTGTGGATAACTTGTGGGTAGCTGCCTGTTGTTAAGTGCGTAACTCCGGCCTACCGTGTTGACGCGTCTGGCCGGGGCCGCTCGCTAAGCGGTTGCCGGCGTGTGTCAGACCGGAACGTGTTCGGTCTGGGTAGCAACCGTTTGGGGCCTGCGGGCGGCGTCACTGATCCGCAGCAGCAGGGCAACGATGATCCAGTTGGCCAGGAGTGAGGATCCGCCGGCAGAGAGGAACGGCGTCGTCAGTCCAGTGAGGGGAATAAGGCGGGTGACGCCGCCGATAATGATGAAGCACTGAAGAGCCATGGTGAAGGCCAGGCCGCAGGCAAGGAGCTTCCCGAAGGCATCCCGGATGCCCAGTGCGGCCCGGAATCCCCTTGTGAAGAGGAGCAAGTACAGGAGAACGATCGCGAACAGCCCGATCAGGCCCAGTTCTTCACCGAGGGAAGCGATGATCATGTCGCTGTTCGCAAAAGGCACAAGGTCCGGGCTCCCGAGCCCGAGGCCCTTGCCGATCAGGCCGCCGTCGGCCATTCCGAAAAGGCCTTGGACGATCTGGGCGCTGCCGCCGGGGAACCGGGTGAAGACCTGGGGGTCGAAGGCATTGATCCAGGCGTCGATGCGCAAACCGACGTGGGGGAAGATCTTTGCCGCGGAGTACCCGCCTACGAGCATGAGTACGACGCCGAGGACGAGCCAACTGGCCCGGCTCGTGGCAACGTAGATCATCACGATGAACAAGCCGAACAACAGTATGGACATTCCTAGATCGTGCTGGAAGACCAGCACGCCAACGCTCGCCGCCCAGGCGGTGATCATCGGCCCGGTGTCCTTGATCCTGGGGAATTGCAGGCGGCCGAATTTCCTGCCCGCAAGCAGGATCAGATCCCGGTTGGAGGACAGGTAGCCGGCGAAGAAGACGGCGAGCGTAATCTTCACGATTTCGCCGGGCTGGAATTGCAGTGAACCGAGGCGGATCCAGACATTGGCGCCGTTGATCTCGCCTGCCGAAACGCCCGGCACCAGCGGAAGGATGAGGAGGGCAGCGCTGACCGCAAGTGCGATGAAGGTGTAGCGGCGCAAAAGCCGGTGGTCTTTCAAAAGCCACAAGACGGCGCCGGCTACCAAGACCGAGACGATCGTCCAGGTGAGCTGATTCGCCCCGGCGGTCGTACCGTTCGAGACATCCAGGCGCCGGATCATGGCGATGCCGAGGCCGTTCAAAGCCACCACAATCGGGAGGATGAGCGGATCCGCAAACCTTGCCTTGAACCGCAGGACGACGTGGAAAGCAGCGGCCAGCGCCGTCAAGGTACCGGCTTGAAGCCAGAAGCCAACGTCGAGGGCTTCCTTCTTGTCGACGCTGGTCATCGCAAGTGCGCCAATGCCGACGCCAAGTGCCAACACCAGCAGCACCATCTCGACGTTTCGGCGAGGCTTCGCCGGAATCGCTTGCTGGCTCATGTGGCGTCTTCTTTCGTCGTTCTGGGCGGTCGGCAGGTCCGGTTCCCTGGCTCAAGATCGGGTCAGTGCCTCAACATAAGGTTCAGTGGGCCATCATATCCGGAGCGGCTGGGGAGCGGTCGGGAACGGGATCCTTTGATCACCGTCCGCCGGCAGTAACGGTCTGTATCACCATGTCGTCGAGCTTCGGAAGTGCGTGCTCCAGCCGATACCTGGCCCGGCTGACAGTCTGTTCCACCTCTGACAGCGGCACGTTGGCGACGACGATCGTGCTGGCGCCTTGCAGGCGATGGCCGACCCACCGAAGTTGCAGCTTTGGCACTGACAATACGCCGGGCGCCATTTCCAACGCCGCCTGGGCGCTGTCGAGCAGTTCCGGTTCCACGCCATCCATCAAGCGCCGTCCGATGCTGCGAACCGTACCCCAAAGGAGGACAAGGATGGCTGCCGAAATCAGCAGGCCGACGATCGGGTCCGCCAACGGTAGACCGAGCAAAACGCCGCCAGCTCCGAGTACCACGGCGAGGGAGGTGAACCCGTCTATGCGCGCGTGCACGCCGTCGGCAACGAGCGCAGCGGACCCGATCTGCCGGCCAACCCGGATCCTGTAGACGGCCACAATTTCATTGCCCGCGAAGCCTGTGACTCCGGCGGCAAGAACCCACCACAGATTGTGAAGGGGTTGCGGATGGAACAGGAGATCAATGGATTGCCAGGCGGCGACCACTGCCGAAAGGGCGACGACGCCGACGATGAACAGTCCGGCAAGATCCTCCGCCCGCCCGAATCCGTAGTTGAAGCGGCGGGTTGCCGGACGGCGTCCCAGAATGAACGCGATCCACAGCGGCACGGCCGTGAGCGCGTCCGAGAAGTTGTGGATGGTGTCGGCCAGCAACGCGACCGAACCGCTGATGAGGACCACAAGAAACTGCAGGAGCGTGGTGCCCAAGAGGATGAAAAGGCTGATCTTCAGTGCGCGGACGCCCTGTGCACTGGACTCAAGGGCGTCATCGATTGAATCGGCGGCATCGTGGGTGTGCGGGACAAAAAGCTCGTACAGCCACCCTTTGACACCCGCGTGATGCTCGTGGTCGTGCTCGTGGTCGTGGTCGTGGTCGTCGTCGTGATGATGCCCGTGCGAGTGTCCGTCGTGGCCGTGGTGATGGCCAACAGGATGCTGAGACACTGCAGCCGGGTAATGCCCCTTATCTGCATTCATACGCATATTCTTTCACATGTCGGCCAAGACCGCGTCGGGGTCGGCAAAAGCGGTCCGGAATCCGATCACTGCGGGGCGTGAGCAGGTTCAGAATGAAGTTCTCAACTCTTCAGAGTGAACTCTCAGTGAAACCGCGGACACTATCCACAGCCTTGTGCACGCTGGGTAAAACCCCCGGAACATAGCCTGAAGCCCCGGCTATCGCCGGAATGCCGGGGATTCCCGGCTCATATACATGGATGTCCACAGAAATTGTCCACAGTTGTGGATAAAGTTACGCACTTCTGTGGAAAGCGGCTGCCCATCAGGGCCAAACCCCGGAGCTGCCCCGACGATGGCTGTCAAGAAGGTGGGTATCGATGATCCCGATCGCTTCCATCAGCGCGTACATGGTGGTGGGGCCGACGAAAGCGAAGCCCTTTTTGCGTAACGCCTTGGACAGGGCGATCGACTCCGGCGATTGGGTAGCGACGTCGGCAAACGTCCGCGGCTCCGGCGTGGACTCCGGTTGGAACGACCACACGAAGTCCACCAGCCCGCCCTCGTCCCGCAAGGCGATGGTCGCTTTGGCGTTGGTGATGGCCGCACGGATCTTGAGGCGGTTGCGTACGATCCCCGAATCCTGCATCAACCGCTCCACGTCCGCCTCCGTGAAAGCCGCGACGCTTTCAGGGTGGAAATCCAGGAAAGCAGTCCGGAAGGCCTCCCGTTTGCGCAAAATGGTGGCCCAGGACAGTCCCGCTTGGAAGCCCTCGAGGCTGATGCGCTCATACAAACCCCGTTCGTCCCGTACAGGCATGCCCCACTCGTGGTCGTAGTACTCACGCATGAGCGGGTCGACGGATGCCCATGGGGGACGAGCAAGGCCGTCATCGCCGATAATGGTGCCGTTCTCAGGCGGGTTCATGGCTTTCCTTCTCAAGACGCCGGGCAGAAGCAGTTGTTCACATTGTGCTGTTGACATTGTGCCTAAGCACTACGACATTCCAGTGACCCGCATGGTGATGTTGATCCGTCCCTCAGGAATCCCGCAGCCTTCAGGAGCGGTTCCGGGGAGAACTTTGGTGACTCCGTGATAGGCGAAACGGGAAGCGCCTCCGAACACGAAGAGGTCCCCTGAGGAGAGTTCGACGTCGGTATACGGCTTGGTGCGCGTCTGCGTGTTTCCGAAGCGGAAGACGCAGCTGTCTCCGATGCTCAGGGACACCACAGGGGCCCGGGACTTTTCGTCCTTGTCCTGATGCATCCCCATCTTGGCGGCCCCGTCGTAGAAATTCACGAGCGCCGTGTCCGGCGTATAAGCGCCGGCTTCGGCAGGGTCGCCATAGGCTTCCAGTATTGCTTTGCGGCCCACGCGCACCATCCAATCGGGAAAGTCGAGGACCCGCCGCCCGTTGACGTCAAATGCCTCCCGGGTGTACCGGTAGGGCTGCCAGTGCCAGCCAAGGCAGACCGTTCGCACGGACATCGGGTGGCCGCCCGGAAGGACGGCGGCGCGCGGGGGCACGGGACCCCGCGTCCACTCTTCGAAACGGGCCGCGATCCACTCCTGCTGCTCCAGGCTCAGCCAACCCGGCAGGTGCACAGCGCCGGGCGCGATCTCCCGTGGACCGGCGTCGGGCGGGTCCGGCAACTCAAGCGGAAACAGGGGTTCCGTCCATCCTGAACTCATGCGGCCTCGAGAGCCAACAAAGCACGCTTGGCTTCCGTACCGCCGAGGTAGCTGCCGAACGATCCATCGGACTTGACCACCCGATGGCAAGGAAGAATCACCGGCAACGGGTTGGTGGCGCACGCAGTGCCAACGGCGCGCACGGCCCGCGGGCTTCCGGTCGCCAAAGCGACTTGTGCGTAGCTTTCCGTGTGGCCGTAGGCGATCCGCGGCAGGTGTTCCAGGACGCTGAGGCGGAATCCACGCGAAAGGCTGAAATCCACGGGAAGGTCGAATTCGCGCCGGGTCCCGGCAAAGTACTCGTCCAGCTCCCGGGCCGCGGGATCCAGGCGGTCGGGTGCGAAGAGGATCCGCGGACTGAGCTTTTCCGCGAGCAACTGCAGCACGGCGTCGTGGTTTTCCACCTCGAATGCCACGCGCAGAATTCCTCGTTCCGTGGCCGCAAGGAGCAGCTTGCCGATCGGGGAATCCACCGTGCGGTAGGCAATGTCGAGCGTGTGCTGCTCCGCAGCTGCGGCCGTCAACCGCTCGTGGAGCCTCTGCATGACGGCTGGTTCTGCGGGTTCGAGAGGGGCGAGGATCTCGGAAAGGCCTGGATCATCATGGTGGATGGTCATGGTGTTTCTTCTTTCACGTAACTCAAGGAGCTATCGAAGAGAATGGCGCGCAACGCCTTGACGCCGTCGGCTCCCGCGCGACGCGCGGCGTCGGGAGTTCCGCCGAGAAGCCCGGCGACTTCCTTGTACGGGAGCCCGGCGATGTAGTGGTACGCCACCGCTTGGCGCTGTTTCGGCGGAAGCTGCCCGACGGCGTCGAGCACCTCCCGGTGGCCGTTGCCGGGGACACCGAGCCCGGACGGTCGCACAGGCAGCTCATCCACGGGAAGCGGCCGGCGGTTCCTTGAGCGCACGATGTCGATGGACTTGCGGTGGGCGATGGTGACGAGCCATGCCTGGACGTTGGCACCGGCCGGCAGCTCGGGGTAGGCCTTCAAAGCAGAGAGAAAAGTCTCGGACCAGGCGTCCTCCGCGTCGTGGTCGCCGAGGACCGCGCGGCACACCCGCAGGACCGTGGGTCCGTGCTCCCGGACAACCAGCTCGAACGGCTTCTTGGGCTCCATTAGAAGAGCTTGCTTTCCTTCGCCGCCGCGGGTTCTTCGAGTTCGAGGAGGAACCGCTTATTATCGAGGCCGCCGGCGTATCCGGTGAGCCTTCCGTCATGCCCAACAACCCGGTGGCACGGGATGATGATACTCAGGGGGTTCCGGCCAACCGCCGAGCCGACAGCCTGGGAAAGGTTCCGGTCACCCAGTTCGACGGCGAGTCCCCCGTAGCTGACGGTTTCCCCGTACGGAATTTCTTCGAGCCGCGCCCAGACCCGCTGCTGGAACGGATTCCCTGAAGCCTTGAACGGGACATCGAACACGGTCCGGTCACCGGCCAAGTATTCGCCAAGTTCAAGAGCGGCCTGCTGGAACAAGGGATCCTCAGCCGGGACGGCTTCGCCGAAGAACTCCGAAGGCGGCATATGCCAGTGACCCTCGAAGAAAATGCCGGTCAGGAGATCATCCTGCGCAGTCAGCGTCAGCCGGCCCAGCCGGGACCCGATGGTTGTGTGCCTGGTGGTCATGTCTGGAAGACGCTTCAGGCGGCCGGAATGTGAGGTCGCCGCTCAGGAGCGCCAGCGCGTGGTCATGAGGAACCCGACGATCGCGATGCCGAAGCCCGCCACGATGTTCCAGGACGACCATGCGGGCACGGGAAGCTGGCCACTGGTGATGTAGAAAGTGATGATCCACAGCAGGCCGATGATCATGAGACCGAACATGACCGGCTTGTACCAGACCGGGTTCGGTTTGTACTGCTGTGCAGTGGCCGCTTCGGTGGGGCGGGAGGCCCTCTTTCGGGGCTTGGACTCGGGCACGGTTCCTCCTTGGCCGGCTGAATGAAAGGCCGCGCGCCGGCTTGATATCCTGCAAGGAGGAAAATTCCAGCGGTCAACGCGCACGCGGCAATTCCGGGGTTCGTTCTAGCAGTCAAGTCTAGCCGGATTTCGGGGCCTGCTCGTCGTCGGGCATCCGCGCCTGCAAAGAGGAGATCCAGTGGCGCAGCAGCAGACGCAGCAAGCCGCTGCCGTGCCGGGCGACGGCGCAGGAACAGGCACGGAAGGTACCCGCCGGGCGGGTCGCCAGCCGCGCCCGGCCGGCCGCAAAGGACGGCCAAGTACGGGCGATATCGTGCGCAAGGTCATCCAGGTCGTGGGCGAACTGCTCGTCACGGCAGGACTCATCCTGCTGCTCTTTGTGGCGTGGGAACTGTGGTGGACCAACGTCGAAGCCGATGCCAAGCAAAGCCAGGCCGTCCAGGGCTTTGCGAAGAGCCTTGCCGGACCCGTGGCGCCTGTTGCCCCCGCCAACCCTGCCGCACCTCCCGACTACGGCAAGCCCGTGGTGGCCGAGGCTCCCGCGCACGGCGGCATGATCGGCATCATGTACATTCCCCGGTTCGGCCCGGACTATTCGCGGCCCATTATTGAGGGAACCGGTTCCGACATCCTGGATACCCTGGGCCTTGGCCACTACGGAACCACGAGCATGCCTGGCGCGCCCGGCAACTTCGCTGTCGCAGGGCACCGCCAGACCCATGGTGCCGTGCTGGACAACATCCATCTCCTGGTTCCGGGCGACAAGATCTATGTGCAGACCAAGGACGGGTATTACACGTATGTGTTCCGCAACAACCAGATCGTCCTGCCGTCGCGGACGGATGTCCTTCTGCCCGTCCCCACACAGCCCGGTGCGGTGCCCACTCAGAGCTACCTCACCATGACAAGCTGCAATCCGCGCTTCGGAGCGCAAGAACGCATCATTGCCTACTCCGTGTTGGAAAGCTGGCAGCCGGCATCCGCGGGGCCTCCACAAGACATTGCCAAGCAAGTCGCCCAGACGGCCGGGAAGGGCTAAGCCATGTATGGATGGATCTTCCGTCACCTCCCGGGTCCCCTCTGGGTGCGCATCCTGACATCCGCGGCCCTCGTGGCCTGCGCACTTGTCCTGATGGTCCAGTTCCTCTTTCCCTGGATGTCACAGTTCACCACCTTCACCGACTCAACGATTGGTTCAGCACCGCAGCCATGAGCACAACAAAAATCCTCGTCGTGGACAACTACGACAGCTTCGTCTACACCCTTGTCGGCTACCTGCAGGAACTCGGTGCGGAAACCACCGTGGTCCGCAACGACGACGTCACCCTTGCCGAAGCGATTGAGCTGGCGGAAGCGCGCGATGGCGTACTGATCTCGCCCGGTCCGGGCACGCCCGCCGAAGCCGGCGTCTGCATTGAGCTGATCAAGTGGTGCGGAGACAACAACAAGCCGATGTTCGGGGTCTGCCTTGGCCACCAGGCCCTGGCCGAGGCCTACGGCGGGACCGTGACCCACGCTCCGGAGCTGATGCATGGCAAGACGTCACCCGTGCAGCACGAGGGTAAGAGCGTTTTCGCTGGTCTCCCCTCGCCGGTGACGGCCACCCGCTACCACTCCCTCGCGGCTGTCCGGGAAAGCATCCCCGACGTCCTGGAAATCACCGCCGAAACGGCCGGCGGCGTCGTCATGGGCCTGCGGCACCGCACGGCACCGCTCTGCGGCGTGCAGTTCCACCCGGAGTCGGTGCTCACGGAAGGTGGCTACCTCATGCTTGGCAACTGGCTCGAGTCACTGGGGATGTCCGGTGCGGCAGCCCGTGCTGCCACGCTGAGCCCCCTGATCCAGCGCTAGCCGCCTAATCCCAATCCTCCTCCGCCGCCGCCCCTGGTCTCGCTGGGAGACGGCGTGGGCGTCGGAGTGGGACTCGGCGGGGGCGGGGCGGGAGCCTTCGCGACAATCACGCTGATGGTCTTTCCTTGCTCCACCAGGGAATTGTAGGCATCGCCCTGGCCTGTCACCTTTCCAGGAGTTACTTGCGAGTTCTCCTGTTGGGTGACTGCGATGCCCAGGCCGTTCGCTTTGAGCAGTGCTTCGGCATCGGGCTCGGTCAGACCAATGAGTTGAGGCACGGCGACCTTGCCCGTGGAAACCACCAAGTCAACGGTGCTGCCCACGCCAACCACGGCACCCGAAGCCGGTTTGGTGCTAATAACGGAGCCCGCGGGAACCGTGGCGCTGTTGGCCAAGGTGCTCGATCCGCCAACAAGTCCCGCCTGGCGCAGGAGGTCGCGCGCAGCGGCTTCGGTGAGGCCGTTCAGGCCCGCCGGAACAGTTGCCGAGACCGGGCCACTTGAAACGTTCAGCACGACTTGCGATTTCGGTGCCACCCGGGACCCTGCTCCCGGGTCGGTGCCGATCACGTTCCCCTTGGGGACCTTGTCATCGGGAATATGGTTCGGCTCCGGGCTGAGATTGGCGCCGTAGAGCGTCTGCAATGCCGCAGCCTCGGTCAGTCCGGAGACCGCCGGTACAGCGATCAACGGAGGCGGTGCCGGCTTCTGGTTCACCGTGCTGTACACCCAGAATGCGCCGCCGGCCAAGACCAGCAGGGCCAAAATAACCACCACCGCTGTCCAGGCACGACGGCGGGACTTCTGCCGGGCGGTCCGCTCACGTTCCGGGGTGAATCCAAGCGCCATGGCGCCGTCGTGTTCTGCTTCGGCTTCAGGGTCGCCGGGCTCACGGGACAGAACGTCCTGGTCACCGGCGGCCTGGCCGTTTTCCGGCTCCGCGCCCACTGTGTTCTCGAGGACTTCGGGACCCAACAGCCCGGCCGCCAGGGCACCTTCCGGTATCGGCCGGGTCAACGGCACCGCGTCCTGGACATCCGTTGGAGTTTCGGCGGCAAGGGCAGGGACAGCAACACCGTTCTTGGCCGCGCGCAAGGCCCGCCGGAAGGCGGCCGCATCCTGGAAACGATCTGCACGGTCTTTCTGCAGCCCCTTGGCCAGGACACTGTCCAGCGCCTCTGAAACGGCTGGATTGAAGCTGCTGGCCGGCTCCGGGACCTCCCGTACATGCTGGTACGCCACCGAGACCGGGCTGTCACCCGTGAACGGAGGTCGGGACGTCAGCATTTCAAACAGGAGGCACGCTGCGGAGTACAAGTCGCTGCGGGCATCCACGGTTTCGCCGAGGGCCTGCTCAGGCGAAAGGTACTGCGCAGTACCCACCACGGCCTGGGTCTGGGTCATGGTTGCCGCGGAATCCGCCATCGCCCGGGCAATTCCGAAGTCCATGACCTTCACATGGTTTGACTCCCCGGTCACCATGACGTTGGCGGGCTTGATATCGCGATGCACGATCCCGGCCTTGTGGCTGTACTCGAGAGCCGCGAGGACGCCAAGCGTGAATTCGATGGCCTGGTCGATATCCAGTTCCTTCGCCCGGATCAGGTCCCGGACGGTCCGGCCGGACACGTATTCCATGACGATGTACGGGACCCGGACGTCCTCGCCCGGACCGCCGGACACCGTGTACTCGCCGGTGTCGTAGATGGCGACGATCGAGGAGTGGTTCAAGGCTGCCACTGCTTGCGCCTCGCGCTTGAAGCGGGCGTGGAACTGCGGATCACGGGCAAGATCGGCACGGAGCAGTTTCACCGCCACGGTTCGTCCGAGCACCGTGTCGACGCCCTTGTAGACATCGGCCATGCCACCACGGCCGAGCAATTCACCGAGTTCGTACCGCCCGTTGAGGACGCGCTGGGATGTCATGGGAGTGCTGTCCTCTCTGTGGGCAGGTGAAGAGCGTCCGGTTGGCATGGTGTCCTACGGGGTGGTCTTAGGGGAAGGAGACGAGCTCGCGGCCGGTTTGGACAAGTGGTACGTCACGACCGATCCCGCGGGTACTTTCTGCCCGGCTGCAGGGTCTGAACTGACGAACGTTCCCGGTGCCTGGCCGGTTGCACCGTCAACGGTGGACCCGGTGACCCAGCGCAGCCCCGCGCCTTCGATGGCAGCCTGCACTTGTGATTCCGTGGCTCCCCTGCCGATAGTCGGCACGGTGACCATCTGGGGTCCCTTGGAGTACGTGACCGTGATGGTCGATCCCTTGGTCACCGGGCCGGAAGGATTGATGTCGATAACGGTGCCGGGCGTGGACGGATCGAAGACCTGCACACCGTTGACCGCGAAGCCCAGTGCATTGAGTTCCGTGCGCACCTTGTCGTACGGCTGGCCCTTGTACTGCTCCGGGATCAGGTTGATGGTGTCGGGGGTCGGAGTCGGCGTGGGCGTGGTCTCCGTGGGGCTCGGGGTGGCCGAGGTTGGCGGTGCGCTCGAGACCCGGGCCGGAGGGGTGGTGACGGCCGGTGCCGGATTGCTCGGCGAGAACAAGCCCAACTGGGTCAGGAGCGCCCCCAGCACGGCGAGCAGTACGAGCACGATCAGGGCAACGAGCGGCCACGTCCACGGGCTGCGCTTCTTCCGTGGCGGCGGCTCCTCCTGGTACTCCTCTTCGTCGTGGATGAACTGGTTGTGCTCGCTGGCCTCATCCAAACTGCGTTCGGCGGCCAAGGCATCGGCACGGGCCAGCGGATTTCCACCTTCGGCCGCAGCAGCCGCCGCAGCGGCTCCGATCACAGGCAGCGCCGACGTCGACGTCGTCCGTGTTTCCCTGCCGTAGGGCGAGGTGACGATGCCGGTGGGCGCCGTGGGCATGTCCGTAGGGGCGGTGATGGGGCCCGTGGCGGCTTCGAACAGCAACATCCCCGGGACGGCCGCGTGTGCCTTGGCGATATCGCCGGCGCGGATTGCTTCGGCGGCTTCGGCCAGCTTGAGGGCATCCGCCGGGCGATTCTTCGGATCCTTGGCGAGCATGGACATCAGGAGTGCGCGTACCGGAGTCGGCAGGCTATCAGGCAGCGGCGGCGGGGCGTCGTTGACTTGGGCCAGCGCAATGGCGATCTGGGATTCGCCCGAGAACGGACGATGCCCGGTGAGGCACTCGTAGCCGATGATCCCGAGCGAGTAGATGTCCGAGGCGCCCGTGGCCGTTTGGCCCGTGGCCTGCTCCGGAGCCAAGTACTGCGCCGTGCCCATGACCTGGCCGGTCTGCGTGAGGGGAACCTGGTCGGCGAGGCGGGCGATGCCGAAGTCGGTGATCTTCACACGGAAGTCCGGCGTGATCAGCAGGTTGCCAGGTTTAATGTCACGGTGCACCAAGCCCTGGGCGTGCGCGGGGGCCAGTGCCCGGGCGGTCTGGGCGATGATGGACAGGGTGCGGTCCGGGGAGAGGACCTGCTCGTGTTCCAACATGCTGCTCAGCGGCTGTCCGGGCACCAATTCCATGACCAGGTAGGCAGAGCCGTCTTCTTCTCCATAATCGAAGACGTTGGCGATTCCCACGTGATTGAGCAGCGCAGTGTGGCGGGCCTCGGCGCGGAACCGCTGGAGGAACCCGGGATCGCCGGTGTATTCCTCCTTGAGTACCTTGATGGCGACGACCCGGCCGAGGATCTGGTCCTTGGCCCTCCAGACCTCTCCCATGCCGCCAATCGCAATGCGGCTGGTCAGCTGGAACCTGCCGCCGAGAGTGATTCCTGACGTAGGCCTCACTTGTTCAACACCGCCTCAAAAATCTTCTTCGCATTCGGACTGGTTAGCTTTGCGCCGGTAGACACATCAACGCCTTCCATGACAATGGTGACGGCTACCTGCGGGTCGTTGGCCGGGGCGAACCCGGTGAACCATGAGTTGTTCAAGCCGGAATCGCCGAGTTGCGCCGTGCCGGTCTTGCCGGCCACCTGGATTCCCGGCACTGCGGCACCGGCCCCGATGCCTTGGGACACGACATCGGTCATCCATTGCGTGATCTGGCTGGCGATTTCGGGCGTGGTTGAGGTGCGCAGGGTCTCGGCCTTCGGCTCGCTGATGACGCGCAGGTCAGGTGCCCGCACGGTCTTGATGAGGTTCGGTTTCATCTGGACGCCCTTGTTGGCAATTGCCGCGGTCATCGTGGCGATTTGAAGCGGAGTGGCCCTGACGTCACGCTGCCCGACGGCGGACTGGGCCAGCGATGCCTGGTCCAGATTCTTGGGAAAGATACTGACGGCGGACTGCAGCTTGAGCTGGTCCCCGAAATCCTGTCCGAAGCCGAATTTCTTGGCTTGGTCAGCGATGGCGTTTTGGCCAAGGTCCAGGGCGATGCTGGCGAAGGGCGTGTTGCACGACTGCTCCAGGGCGAAGGCGAAATCGGCCGTGTTGCGGGTTGAGCAGTTGCCGCCTGCGTAGTTGGGCAGCGAGGCGTTGGAACCGGGCAAAGGCAGGCTTTCCGGGTTCGGCAGGACACTGTCCTTGTTGTACTTACCGGAACTCAAGGCAGCCGCCGTATCGACGAGTTTGAACACGGAACCGGGCGCCAACAGCGCGCCCGTTGGTCCGCTCACGGACTGGTTGAGGTTGATGCCGGGGATCTGGTTGATTTGGTCGTAGGCGGCCTTTTCCTTGGCCGGATCGTGCGTGGCGATCAGGTTGGGGTTATAGGACGGCTTGGAGACCATCGCGATGATGGCGCCTGTCTTCGGGTTGGTGACGACGATCGAGCCACGCTGGCCGTCAGGAATGAGGTCGTAGGCGAGCTTCTGGACCGCGGGATCAAGGGTCAGCTCCACCGAGGCGCCCTTCGGCTGGCTCCCCAGGAAAATCTGGCTCACGCGGTCCAGGAAGAGTTGGTCGGAGCTGCCGGCCAGCTCATCCCTGAGCTGCTGCTCAAGCCCGGTGGACCCATACGTCCTGGAGAAGTATCCGGTGATGCCGGCATAGAGCTCCGGCTGCGGGTAGCTGCGCTGGTATTTGCAGGTTTCATCTCCGGCAACGGATTCGGCGACCGGCTTGCCGCCCACGATGATGGCGCCGCGGTCGTTGCAGTAGTTCGCCAGGACGGCGCGCTGGTTCCACGGATTGTCGTTGAGGTCGCCGGCGCCAATGACTTGGACATAGCTGATCGCGCCGAAGAGGAGGGCGAACATGGTGACTGCTGCCATCCACGAATTGCGTATGGAATGGTTCATGAGGTCTGCACCGCCTCCGTGGGGGCATCAGTAATGGTCGAGATCATGGGGACACCGCGCACGTTGGTGCGGCTGTGGAAGTGGACGACGACGTCGGCCGGCTCGACGGACTTGGGCTCGGCGGACTTGGGCTTGGCGGCGTGGGGCTTGCGGTAGCTGAGGGGCTCGACGTCGGCTTGGACGTGCCTGTGGGGCACGCGCCTGGCAGCCCGGTGGTGCCCTTTTCCTGCAGGTTTTTGACAATCTGCTGGGCATCGGCCAGATCCCGTGCCGGAACGGTCTGGCGCACGACTTGTTGCGTGAATTCGGGCAAAGAATCCATGCGGATGTTCGTCTGGGTCTCGACCTTCGAGAGCTGGAACGGTCCAAGGCTCTGCGAAATGCCGTTGAAGATGGCGACGTGTTGATTGAATTCGCCGACGTAGTAGCGTGTCTGGGTCCACGCGTAGCCGAGCCACAGTCCGGCGACGACGAAGATCGCCAAGGCCGCGGCGATGGCAGGCGTCAGCCAGCGCCTCTTCCGGCCGACAAGCGGTTGTGGTTCCTGGCGGTCCTGTTCGGCCTTGTGGGTCAGCACGGTGGCGGCCCGGCGTGCAACGCTTCGTCCCGCGACGGTCGGGATCGAACCCGTTTCGGCCGCAGTCGCTGCGGCCCCGACCAATTCGTGCGGGCGGCTTGCGAGCTCTTCGCGGAGGATCTCGGCCGACAGGTGCTCGCCAAGGTGCGGGTCTGTCGCCGTCGGAGGCTCAGTGGTTCCGGCTGGTTTCGTGGAACCCGGTGCAGGAGCCGCCGCTGCGGGCTGGGCGTCGGGCCCGGCGTCGGGCCCGGCGTCGGACGTTGCTTCCGCGGCGTCCTTGCCTTGCTCGCTTTCCTTGCTCGCGTCCGGCTCCGCGGGCGCTTCCACCTTCGGCGGCGCTGATGCTGCCGGCGCTGCCGCTTTCGGCGGCGCGGGCGCTGCCGACGCGGCCGGGACGACCTCGACGGCGGCGGTGCTGACGTTATCGCCTGTCTCTTCCACGATCTCCAGCATCACGACGGTGACGTTGTCCGGAGCACCGTTGGCGAGGGTGAGCTCAATGAGGAGCTCGGCGCATTCGGCGAGGTTCTTTGTTTCGCGGACTACTTGCTCAACGACTGCGCTTTGGACGTAGTTCAGGCCATCGGAGCAGAGGAGCCAGCGTTCGCCCGGTTGGACGTCGAGCTCGGCCAGATCAAGCTCGGGACTGGCGTCCACGTCGCCCAGAACGCGCATGAGGACGTTCTTGTGCGGATGGGTTTCCGCCTCCTCGGGGCGCAGCCGGCCTTCATCGATCAGCCTCTGGACGAAAGTGTGGTCCACGCTGATTTGCTCGAACTCGCCATTGCGCAGGCGGTAGGCCCTGGAATCGCCGATATGCGCGAAGTGCAGCCGCCTGCCTTCGAGCAGCAGGGCGGTGACCGTGGTGCCCATCCCCGCGAGTTTCGGGTCTACGTGGACGAGCTCGGAGAGGAGGGAATTCGCGGTCTGGATCTCGTCGGCGAGGACTGTTTCCGCGCCGTCCGGGTAGGAATCATGATCGAGGTGGATCATGTCCAGGACCGTGGATGCCGATGCGACGTCCCCGCCAGCATGCCCGCCCATGCCGTCCGCGACCACCGCAAGATGCCGGCCGGCGTACGCTGAGTCGTCGTTCTTCGAGCGGACACGACCGACGTCGGACCGCGCCGCGTAGCGCATGATCAGGGGGTGCTCCGGAGGCAGCGTCTTGCCTTCGGAGGGCTGGGGGGAAGCCATGGGCTACGCCCTCAATTCGATGACCGTCTTGCCGATCCTCACGGGAACGCCAAGCTCCACCGGCAGGGCTCGGGTCAGTTGTTGATCGGCGAGATAGGTGCCGTTCGTGGAACCAAGATCCTCGATGAACCACCGGCTGCCTTGGGGGAACAAGCGTGCGTGCCTGCCCGAAGCGTAATCATCCTCGAGGACCAAGGTGGCTTCTTGTGCGCGGCCCAGGAGAATGGGGCTCGCAGCCAGGGGAAGAGTGGTTCCCTTGAGCGGGCCCTCGACGACGACGAGCTGGCGCGCCTGCTGCTTCACAGGCTGGGGTGGCGCGGGGGCAAGCTCCGGGTGCTTGCGCAATTCGCGCGCCGTCGGAGTTCCGATGGCTGCTTTGCGGCCGATCACGAGATCGCGACGCATGGTAGAGACGATGCTGAAAATCAGTATCCACAGCAACAGCAGGAAGCCGAAGCGCAGAGCGGTGATGGTCAGTTCGCTGATGTCGCTCACGGGCGTCCACCAGAGGGCTGGGGGAGAAGTCTGAAGATGATCTTGGTCCGTCCCATGGTGATGGTGGATCCGTCAGTGAGTTCCACAGTGCCGTCCACTTTATGGCCGTTGACGTAGCTTCCGTTGGTGGAACCGAGGTCGACGGCGCGGATGACTCCGTCCGCGGTCTGGATTTCCAGGTGCTTGCGCGAGACGCCGGTATCGTCCACCAGGATGTCGGCTTCGGATGACCTGCCCAGGACGATGGAAGGTGCATTGAGGGAATAGCGTTGTCCGCCGATGTCCAGGACGGGCTGCAGCCGTGTGGGCTCACGGCTCGGCGCGGCGGGGACCACGGGCCGGGCAACGGTGGGCGCGGCAGCGCCGCCGGATTGCTCGGTGCGGGAGGTGATTTCGAAATGGCCTTCGCGCTGGGCATCGTCGTGACGGAAGGAGATCCGGACCGGACCCTGCAGTATGTAACCTTGGCTACGCACGTGCTGGATAACGACGTCGCACAATTCTTCGGCCAGCGGAGTGCCCCACTCCTGGGCGCGCCCGAAGTCGCCGTCGCTCAAGAGGACGTCGAACACGTTGGGGGCCAGCGTCCGGCCGGCCGAAATGGTAATGGACTTGTTGTCCAGTTCCCGGCGAAGCCTGCTGGCGATTTCCACCGGCTCCACCCGCCCCCGCGATCCCGTGGAGAAGACGCCTCGGACGGCCTTTTCGATGCCACGCTCAACCTTGTCAAGCAAACCCATGGTCCTTCTCCTTCCGCTCCGTTGACTCTGCGGTATCAGTAGCCAAGACGCATCGCCGCAGTGCCCGTAGCGCACGCAGGAAGCCTGTCTTCAACCCCGATACTACTGGGCAAGACTGTGAATGGCCTTATTCCACAACGGCGGGAACGCCGGAAAAGTTCGCCGGGAGGCATCATTTAGGCACGCATCCCGCTTGATTTCCGCTCCAAGCGGGGGGACCGGCAATCGGTGGCGTCCCGGGGATTTACGGCAGGCTCCGGGTCGATTGGTGTTTTCAAGAGGTTGTCCGTTATGCTTGATCTCGCTGCTTTCGCAGGGGTAAGGCCGGGAAACCGGTCCGGCCGGGCGGAAGAAGTTGCGCGCGAGTGGCGGAACGGCAGACGCGCTGGCTTCAGGTGCCAGTATCCGAAAGGGTGTGGGGGTTCAAATCCCCCCTCGCGCACGCAATTCAAGGAACCCCGGTCTTCGGACCGGGGTTCCTTGGTTTAACCAGATTGGTCCACCCGGAGCGCCCCGAGGCCTGTGATCAGCGCATCCAGGCCCATGCTGAACGCGAGGTCGGACGGGTAGTTGTTCTGATCGGGCCCCAGGCTTCGGACGGCCGAGGTGAAGTGCGGCGTGGAGTCGGCCAAGCGGCCGGAATCGAAAATGTCTGCCGGCGCGTTCGCATCGAAGGCGGCGCCGAAAATGTAGGCCTCGAGGGCCACGATGCTCGGGATGATCTGCTTCTCCGGGAACCCCGCACGGAGGAATCCCTCCGTCACGGCTTCATACATGGCGAGTGTCTGCGGGGCATCCGTTACGGGCAGCACCGCGATCACCGAGATCAGCGGGGTGTGCCGTGCGAAAATGCCGCGGTAGGAATATGCCCACTGCCGGACGGCCTCCTCCCAGGGAAGCGTGCGGAAACCGCCGAAGTCGACCTTTGACATCAGGTCCTCTTCCACGAGCTTGAGGACTTCGTCCTTGGATGACACGTGGTTGTAAAGGGCCGACGGCGCCACGCCCAAAGAGCGGGCGAGGGCGGCCATGGTGAGGCCGTCGTAGCCCTTCTTGCTGACCAGTTCCAGGGCCGCCGCTGTAATGCCGTCCTGGTCCAGGACGGCCGCCATCGGCCGGCCGGCCCTCCGGCGCGCTTTGGTCTCGCCCGGAGCTGGGGTGGGTTCAGGCATTGCCGACCTTTCTGGAGTCTGTGTCCCCAGCATTATTTCATTCGGGTATTCACACTCGGGGCCAAGCCAGCTACAGTTGAGATAAATGAACGTCATTCATTTATTGGTCAGCCAACGGGGGCTGCCACAGAAAGGACATCATGTTTAATCTTGATCGCGACGTCGTAATTGTCGGGGCCGGTCCGTCGGGCTTGACGGCCGCCCGCGAGTTGAAGAAGGCCGGTCTCAGCGTTGCCGTGCTCGAAGCGCGCGACCGCGTCGGTGGCCGCACGTGGACCGACACCGTGGACGGGGCCATGCTGGAAATCGGCGGACAATGGGTTTCCCCGGACCAGACCGCCCTGATGGGTCTGCTGGACGAACTGGGCTTGAAGATGTACCCGCGCTACCGCGACGGCGAATCTGTCTACCTGGCGCCGGACGGCAGCCGCACCCGTTACACCGGCGCTTCCTTCCCGGTGAGCGAAGCCACCGCAGCCGAGATGGACAAGCTGTGCGCCATCCTGGACGGCCTCGCCGCCGAGATCGGCCCGGAGGAACCTTGGGCCCACCCCAAAGCCCGGGAACTGGACACCATTTCCTTCCACCACTGGCTGCGCCAGAACTCCACGGACGAGGAGGCCTGCAACAACATCGGCCTCTTCATCGCCGGTGGCATGCTGACCAAGCCGGCCCATGCCTTCTCTGCGCTGCAAGCGGTGCTGATGGCGGCTTCGGCAGGTTCCTTCTCCAACCTGACAGACGAAGACTTCATCCTGGACAAGCGGGTTATCGGCGGCATGCAGCAGGTCTCCGTACTCATGGCCGCTGAACTGGGTGACGACGTCGTACTTAACAGCCCCGTCCGCACCATCAATTGGGAGCCTGCCGGTGAAGGCCACCGCGTCACCGTCGAGTCAGCGCGCGCAACCGTCAACGCGCGATTCGTGATCATGGCCGTTCCGCCCAACCTGTACTCCCGCGTGTCCTACAACCCGCCGCTGCCGCGCCGCCAGCACCAGATGCACCAGCACCAGTCCCTGGGCCTCGTCATCAAGGTCCACGCTGTCTACCGCACCCCGTTCTGGCGCGAAGAGGGCCTTTCAGGTACGTGCTTCGGCGCCGACGCCCTGGTCCAGGAGGTCTACGACAACACCAATTACGGAGACAGCCGCGGAACCCTGGTGGGGTTCATCTCGGACGAGAAGGCGGACGCGGTCTTCGAGCTCAGCGCCGAGGACCGCAAGAAGAAGGTCCTTGAGTCCATCGCGGGCTTCCTGGGCGACAAGGCCCTGGATGCCGAGGTCTACTACGAATCCGACTGGGGTTCAGAGGAATGGACCCGCGGAGCCTACGCGGCAAGCTATGACCTGGGTGGTCTGCACCGTTACGGCAAGGACCAGCATGCCAACGTCGGGCCGATCTACTGGTCCTCTTCCGATCTGGCTGCGGAGGGTTACCAGCATGTGGACGGAGCAGTCCGGATGGGCCAGGCGACGGCGGCCAGGATCGTCACCGCCAACAACCGCCTCGCTGCTGTCCCAGCGGCCTAGGAGCGGGTACCCGAGGCCGGAGCGCCCGCCGCCGCTTCGGCCTCGGCCATCGCCACTTCCAGCTGCTCGACGGCGCGCGCATAGTCCGTCCCTGCGGTGAGACGGCACCGTTGGGCTTCCTGCAGCGCACGGATCAACGCGGCGGTTTGCGGAACGTTGACATCGCCCATGCCGGGAAAGTCGATGCCCATCGCGGGATCCAGCTCATACCTTCGCCAGCGGGCCAAGAGGGCATCGTGCCGTGCCGCCAAGTCCGTGAAACGGCTGCGGTATTGACGCTGCTGCTCCAGTTTCCACCCTGCGGCCAAGGAAACCGCAGCAGCTCCCAGGCCGAGGAAGAGCATCAGGAGTCCGACGGCGGGCGAGGCCAACGCGGGGATGATTACTGCGGGAACAATCACCACAAGACCAGCGAAGATGTTCCAGAAGGTGGCGTCCGGTTCCGCGACCACGCCGTGCCCATGGATGACGGCTTTCCGGATGGCGTTCACGGTGAAGGCCACCGCGCACGTGAGCATCACTGCCCACAGCCCGGCCTCCCAGACCGTCAGCTGGATTCCATGTGTGGCGGGCAATCGGACCACCTCCACGCGGACGCGCACCCCTTTGAAATCAGTATGCGCCGAGGAAAGCCTGCAGGCGAGGGCCGCGGAGGTCCGGTTGGAGATTAGGGGTGGTCCCGCTTGGATGCCTTGGGCGCGTCCCGCTTGGCGGCCGCGTTGGCCTTGGCGTCCTTCGCCGCCTGCTTCTTGGCTGCTTCTTCCTTGATCCGCTTTGCCTCGGAGCGGACCGCTGCGTGCGTGGCGCGCTCGACGACGAGCCACTGCGGGGGAGCGGCCAGCAGTTCGGTGATCTCCGCCGTCGTCAGGGGCTCGGTGATTCCGCCTCGGGCGAGGCCGCTGATGGAGATGTTCAGTTTCTGTGCCACCACGGGACGCGGGTGCGGACCCGTCCGGCGGAGCTCGGCGAGCCATTCCGGGGCGTTGGCCTGGAGCTCGGCGAAATCGGCGCGGGTGATTTCCGAATCCTGGAACTCCTGGGGTGTTGCAGGCAGGTAGATGCCAAGTTTCTTGGCAACGGTGGCCGGCTTCATGGACTGGGAGTTTGCAGAGGTCATGGTTCAAGGGTATCCGCCGCCGCAGGGAAGTGGCACAGCCGCTGTTCTAGGATGAATCCATGCCGCACATGAGAGTCGCCGGGGCCGCCCGGAAAGCCCTGGTGACGCAAGCCTCAGCGCAACGTAGGCGTTGATGAACTTCAGCGGGATTCCACGATGGGTTTATTGGCTTGCGGTGGTGGCCGGCTTGTTCGTCTTGTTGCCCTTGGCCGCCATGGTCGCAAAGGTCAACTGGGCGCAGTTCATCCCGTTGGTGACCTCTGATTCCTCCCTGACGGCGTTGGGGCTCAGCCTCCGCACCTCCGCCGCGAGTACGGCGCTTTGCCTTGTCCTAGGCATTCCCCTGGCCCTTGTCCTTGCCCGCCGGCCCTTCCGCGGACAGCGGCTTCTGCGCGCCTTTGTCCTGCTGCCCTTGGTGCTGCCGCCGGTGGTGGGCGGCATCGCGCTGCTCTACACGTTCGGACGGCAGGGCCTCCTGGGCAAGAGCCTTGAGCTCGCGGGCATCCAGATCGCCTTTTCGACGACGGCGGTGGTCCTGGCCCAGACCTTCGTCGCCTTGCCGTTCCTTGTAGTCAGCCTTGAAGGTGCCTTGCGGACGGCCGGCAACCGCTACGAAGCTGTCGCCGCGACGCTCGGCGCCCGGCCCACCACCGTCCTGCGGCGTGTGACCGTCCCCATGGTTCTCCCCGGCCTCGCGTCCGGAACGGTGCTGTCCTTTGCCCGCTGCCTGGGGGAGTTCGGGGCAACGTTGACCTTCGCGGGGAGCCTGCAAGGCGTCACGCGGACATTGCCGCTTGAGATCTACCTCCAGCGCGAAACCGACGCGGACGCAGCCGTCGCCCTTTCGCTCGTTCTCGTCGCGGTGGCCGTGGCCGTCGTCGGCCTGTCTTACCGGCGTCCGCACCGAGCCGAGATTCCCGCGGAGGCCGCCGCGTGAGTTTCCACATCGACGCCACCGTCCGCGCCCGGAACCTCGACGTCTCCTTAAGCCTCGGACAGGCGGAAACCGTGGCGATCCTCGGACCCAACGGGGCTGGAAAGTCGACGCTGCTTTCCGTTGCGGCGGGCTTGGTTCGGCCGGATGCCGGCACTGCGCGCCTGGGGGGCCGGGTCCTCTTCGACCTCGACGGCGGCAGCCGGGTATGGACCCCTCCGCACCTCCGCGGTACGGCGTTGTTGGCCCAGGAGCCGTTGCTCTTCCCGCACCTAAGCGTCCTGGACAACGTGGCTTTCGGCCCGCGCAGCGCAGGCGCTTCCCGCGCGGAATCACGCGAAACGGCCCGGCATTGGCTCGCCGAAGTCGGCGCCATCGAGTTCGCCGCACGGAAGCCAGGGCAGTTGTCCGGGGGACAAGCCCAGCGGGTTGCCGTGGCCCGCGCACTGGCGGCCAGTCCCGAATTGCTGCTCCTTGACGAACCGATGTCGGCCCTGGACATCCACGCCGCCCCGCACCTGCGCCGGCTCCTCAAACGGGTCCTGTCCGGTCGCCGGGCCTTGGTCATCACCCACGACGTCCTGGACGCACTCATGCTTGCGGACCGCGTCATCGTGATGGACAAGGGCAGGATCGTGGAGGAAGGCGTGACCCGAGAGGTCTTCCGGCGTCCCCGAAGCCAGTTCGCCGCGGGGCTGGCCGGGGTGAACCTCATGGTCGGCACCGTCACAGAGGACGGACTCAGGACGCCCGCTACCGCCGGGCTTCCCGACCTTCATGTCGCAGGACACCTCGACGACGAAGCGGAACCGGGCGGCCCCGGCGTGGCCGCCTTCCCGCCGTCGGCCGTTTCCATCTTCCTGGACGCTGCCCACGGCAGCCCGCGCAACTCGTTCCACGTCACTGTCACGGAACTGGAACCGCATGGGGACCATATCCGGGTCCGGGCCGGCGACTTGGCGGCGGACATCACGCCCAATGCGTCCGCCGAGCTGGGGCTGGAACCGGGCTCGCGCGTCTACTTCGTAGTGAAGGCCACGGCCGTCCAGGTGTACGCGGGGTAGCTTGGCTGGCGCTGCGTTGGCCGCCGCCCGCGCGGTACTGTGAACTGGTGCCATCCGATCAAGAATCCGCGCCCGCCGTCGGCGTCCCCGATGCCTCCGGCAACGAAACGAGCGGCCCCCAGGGGCTCACTTTCGCCTATGTCGCCGGAGTGACGCCCGGGAAATGGATCCGGCGCTGGGAAGAGCGGATGCCCGACGTTCCGCTGCACTCGTTCATGTCCGACGACGGCGCGCAACTGGAGGTCCTGCGCGACGGTTCCGCGGACCTCAGCTTTGTGCGCTTGCCGGTGGATCGCGACGGACTCCACGTCATTCCGCTCTATGAAGAGCAGCCTGTGGTGGTGGCTCCGAAGGGCCACGAAATCTCCGTGTTCGAGGAGGTGGCGTTGGAGGACCTCGCGGAGGAGAACTTCCTGGACGTCGCCGAGATGGGCGGGCCGGAGATGGCCCTGCAGGTGGTGGCCTCGGGCGCCGGCCTTGTGATCCTGCCGATGTCCGTGGCCCGGCATTTCAACGTCAAGGACACCGTGGCGCGGCGCCTGACCGGGGCCGAAGGGACGCAGATCGCCCTTGCGTGGCCGAGCGACTCCGCAAGCGAGGTCATCGAGGAATTCATTGGCATCGTCCGTGGCCGGACCGCGCAGAGCTCGCGGCAGCCCTCGGCGCGGCAGGAGAAGCCCAAGAAGGCACCCAAACCGGCCCGGCGCGGCACCGGCGCCAAAAAGCCGGCAGTTGCCCAGCGCTATGCGCCCAACCCGGACAAGGGCCGGGGCAGGGGCTCGCGCAAGAAAGGAAAGCGCTAGGCCATGGGACTTGGAGCGAAGCCGACCATCCGGGACGTCGCCAAGAGCGCCGGCGTTTCCCTCACCACCGTGTCCTACGTCTTGTCCGGGCGCCTCGGTGGCACCACCCGCATTAGCGAGGCAACACAAGAGCGGGTCCAAGCGGCTGCGAAGGAATTGGGTTACGTACCCAATCAAGCGGCCCGCGGAATGCGCCGCGGCAAGACCGACCTCGTCGCGATTGCCATCGGCGACCTGGAATGGCCGTGGGACCGGGCCTTGGGGACGGCCGCGGCCCGCATTTTGCCCCAGCACGGCTACCAGCCCGTCATCCTCATCGGCGAGGGGTGGCGGCGGTTCATGCTCTCCGGCGGCGCAGACGGCGCCATCATCGCGGCTCTTCCACCCGGCACCCTCCTTGACCTCACGGTGGGGGAGTTGGCTCGGCGCGGAGTCGCCCAGGTAGTCATTTCGGACACGATGCAGCCTGCCGGCTTCGACGTGCTTTCCCCGGGGTCCACGGGCGGGACTCCGGAACCGGAAGCGCTCGAAGGGGCGATCACGCTGCTTCTGGACAGGCTCGCCGGACGCACGATTGGCGCGGGAACCACCAAAACCGCGCCATGGGAGTTCAGGACTCCGTAGCTGTCAGCTCTCCTTGAGCGGCTTCCGGGCCAGCCAAGCCGCGACGACGGCACCGGAAACGTTGTGCCACACGGAGAACACGGCCGATGGCAACGCGGCCAAGGGCGTGAAGTGCGCGGTCGCGAGAGTGGCGGCAAGGCCTGAATTCTGCATGCCCACCTCGAACGCGAGGGCCCGGCGTGCCTTGTCATCGAGGCGGCCCAGCTTGCCCGCCGCATAGCCCAGGCCGAGGCCAAAGCCGTTGTGGAGCAACACGGCGAGGAACACGATCGCGCCCGCGGCTATGATCTTGCCGGCACTACCCGCCACCACCACGGCGACGATCAGCGAAATCACGACGGCGGACGCCCAGGGAAGTGCCGGAAGTACCTTCTGCACGAGCTTCTTGAGGAAGAGGCGGGCCGCGAGGCCTCCGATGACCGGGAGGAGGACCGTCTTGACGATGTCGAGGACCATGGAGCCGGCATCAATATTGAGGAACGATCCCGCGAGGAAAAACACCAGCAAAGGGGTCACAATCGGGGCAACGAGGGTGGAGACGGACGCGACGGCCACGGAGAGGGCAACATCGCCCTTGGCCAGGAACGCCATCACGTTGGAGGCCGTTCCCGACGGCGCGCAGCCCACCAGGATCAGGCCCACTGCCAGTTGGGGTTCCAGGTTGAGCGCGACGGCGATCAGCCAACCCGCACCCGGCATGATGACGTAGTGGGCCACGATGCCCAGGACCACGGCCCACGGGCGCTTCGCCACCGATGCGAAATCGGGAGGCGTGAGGGTGAGGCCCATGCAGAACATGATGATGCCCAGCAAGAACGGCACGCTGGGTGCCAGCGGTTTGAAGGCATCGGGAAGCAGGAAGCCGGCCACTCCGGCCACGATCACGAGGAGCGGGAAGACCGTGACCGCGATCTTGGCGACCTTGGCTTCCGCGGCCAATGCCGGATTCGGGACGGGGACTTCTGCGGTGTTGGTTGTTGCCTCAAGCATCTTTCTATCGTGGCACCGTGTTTGGCCACGCGCCCACTCCGTGAACCCGTGGCGCCGAAATATGTCAGATGACCGTTGTTTCGGCAGCCCTGCGCACAGCTGTTGGTCAGGGCCTCAGCTTTTGGTCAGGCGGTACCGCTCAATCTGCTTGAGACGCCGCTGGAGGCTGTCCCGCCGGGGGTGGGGGACGGCGTCGGGCGCCTCGGCGGTGAGGTCGATGTGCTCGGTGCCGTACTGCCACAGCAGAAGGTCATCCAGGAGGCGGTCCGGCCCGGGCGAGTAACGGTGGTCCAGGGCTTTGCGGACCTCGGTGATCCGATCGGCGTTGAGGAGGGCGGCGAGTTCCACGGTCTTGTTCAAGCCGTGGGCGGCGAGAAGCTCCGCGGCCCAACCCCAGTCGTCATCGACCTTGCGGTCGACGTGGGGGAGCAGCGTCCGCCAGACGTCACGCACCCGGTTGGGCGTGAGCGGCAAGGAGCCATCGCCGTCGAGATCCCAGTAGCCGCGGACTTCCTCGTAGCGCTCGTGGAGGTCGGCGAAGGCACTTTCCACGGTTTCCAGCATTGCCGCTGTGGCCGTGAACTGGCGGTCGAAATGCGGCGTCCAGGCACGCGGATCCTCGGCCTTGAAGCGGATGTCATGTTCGATCTCGCTCCAGGCATGGGCAAAAACCGTGCGGATCTGGCACTCGAAGAAGTAGCTGCCATTGGGCGGCATGTCCGGATTGAAGACCTGCTGGTAGGCCTTCACGGACTCGTTTTGGATGGTGCGCAGAATGAGGTGGCGGCTCGAATATCCGTAGGTGCCGGACTCGATGGAGCCGATGGCTTTCTCAAGGTCTCCGCGGCAATCGAAAAGCTGGCGCTGGCGCTTGATCAGGTTTGCAACCGCGGCGTTCTCGGCCGGAAGCTTGGTGATGACACGCAGGCCCACCATGTCATTCAGGGTCCGGAAGGGATCCGGGAATTTCAGGACACGCGGACCCCCCTCCAGCGGCACCTCGGTGCGGGAAATCTTCTCCCGGAAAGACTCCACCGTCTTGGTGCGTCCCGTGACGAAGAGCGGAACGGACTCGCTGTTCTTGAGCATGTCCCGCAAGGTCAGCAGGACGTCGCGGGTGACGAGCTTCAGGGCAGGCCGGACGCGCTCGTAAAGCTCCACGTTCGCCTGTACCGATTCGCGCAGCTGAGGATCCAGGCGGTCCCAATTGCTAGCCATGCCTCCAGCTTACGGGGGCGCGCCGACAGTGTTGAGCAAGCACCATTACCCGGCACTGTTCGCTTCGGCGATCACCCCGCCGATGCGATGGATGACGCCGGGCCATCCGCGACCCATCCCCTCGTACGCCTGGCGCCCGCGCGGGTCGTCGAGGTCGAGGCCGTCGTGGGTGAAGAACAGCCGTGTGCCTGCGCCTTCGGGTTCGAGTCGGAACGTCAACGTCGAGTCCAGGCCGCCCTCGCTGAACGTGTAGCGCAGCAGCCTTGGCGCGTCGGCCACAAGTACGGTGCACTGTTGCCGTCCCCACGGGCCCATGTCGAGTGTGAAGGCGTGGCCGACGACGGGCCGGATGTCGCCGGCCGCCCACCAGCGTTCGACCAGGTCGGGCGTGGTGATCGCGTGCCAGACCGTCTCGGCGGGAAATGGCAGGAACTCGTCGCACTCGATGGCGGCGCGGGTGGTGGTCATTCGTGCTCCTTGGGGGTTGGGATTCCGGGTGCCCCGGGGTTCGCGTTCGCCTCATCGAGGGCCGCTCGCAGACCGCGAAGGCGGTCGCGCCAGTAGCGCTCGAACGGATGCAGCCAGTCGGACGCCTCAGCGAGGGGCCCCGCATCGAGGTGGTAGACACGGTGCTGGCCCACACGCTCGTCATGTACGAGTCCCGCCGCGCGTAGTACCTGAAGGTGTTCAGATACGGCCGGACGGCCGAGCTCGAACTGGGCGACCAGCTCGGTGACTGTCTGTGGACGCTCGCGAAGTTCGGCGAGGATCCCGCGACGCGTCGGGTTGGCGAGGGCGGAAAACACATCGGGCATGCGCCCACATTACGTCGGAATTCTCCGACGCGTCAAGTTTTCCCGACGCATTCGCATCCTAGCTACTTCTTCCGGCGTTGAGTTGTTCGCCGAGGCCGGCGAGCAGGAT
>NZ_JAKEEC010000080.1 GCF_021483235.1 Arthrobacter alkaliphilus
TCGGATCGGCACAGGTCATCGCCGACGTTTCGGCCTACTACGGCGGCGGGACAGCGGCCGCGGCAGGCTCCTTCGCCCCACTGGCACCCACCCGGTTCCTGGACACCCGAAACACCTCCGGACCGGTAAGCTCCGGAGGCACGGTCTCGTTCCAGGTCGGCGGCGTCAAAGGAATCCCCGCCAACGCCTCGGCCGTCGTGGTAAACCTGACCGTCACCCAGCCGAACTCCTTCGGATTCCTCACCGCCTACGCCTCCGGATCGACCAAGCCGGTCTCCTCAAACGTGAACTACGCCGGGGGCCAGACCGTGCCCAACCTCGC
>NZ_JAKEEC010000081.1 GCF_021483235.1 Arthrobacter alkaliphilus
CTGCCGGCATTCCGGGTGGTTCGACGCCGATCACTCCGTCCCGGTTCGTGGACACGCGTCCCTCCGGCCCGGTCCCGGGCGGCGGGACAGTTTCCGTTCAGGTCGCCGGAGTCAACGGGATCCCTATCGACGCCGCAGCGGTGGTGCTCAACCTGACCGTGACCGAGACCCATGCCGCCGGGTTCCTCACCGCGTACGCGTCCGGCAGCGAAAAGCCCAACGCCTCGAACGTGAACTACGGACCAGACCAAACCGTACCCAACCTCGCCGTGGTCCCGGTCGGCCCGGACGGGAAAATCACGATCGC
>NZ_JAKEEC010000082.1 GCF_021483235.1 Arthrobacter alkaliphilus
TAAAATCTTAAAAAAAAAAGGAGCTTTGCATGTATGTGTTCGAAAGATAAAAAAAACCTTCTGTGGCTTGATTTACCAAGCAAGTATAATTGAACGGGACCCTAGCCCGTCCTGTGGTCCTGAAGCAAGGTTCCATCCTGAAAAAGAGAGCTCAGGAGCCTGAATCTCTGACGGAAAAACTGTTGGAAGGAGAGATCTCATACAAACCGATCAATGCGCATTAAAGGCGATTATAATGA
>NZ_JAKEEC010000083.1 GCF_021483235.1 Arthrobacter alkaliphilus
TTGCAGTTTCTACTCCTGCTAATAGTTTAGCGCATTCTTTGTTGTTACTATGGGGTCCTGAAGCACAAGGGGATTTTACTCGTTGGTGTCAATTAGGCGGTCTGTGGACATTTGTTGCTCTCCACGGCGCTTTCGGATTAATAGGCTTTATGTTACGTCAATTTGAAATTGCTCGATCTGTTCAATTGCGACCTTATAACGCAATCGCATTCT
>NZ_JAKEEC010000009.1 GCF_021483235.1 Arthrobacter alkaliphilus
CCGCGCGCGGCCTTGACCGGACGAGCTCCGGTAGTGAAATCAGCGGGTGCCATGATGACTCCTTCGTCTCTGGAAGTTGCTAGGTGGAAGTGCTTCTGTATCCAGTAGAGCCCCTCGGCAACCGTCGAGGAACGGCTTTCAAGTGTGTGGTGTCCGGGATTACAGACTCGATCAATCCCACCAGAAGAGCAGTTGGGCAGGGGCTCCCTAGGCAGGGCGTCCGTGGATGCGCACCGAGAGTTCGTCCGCCGTTTTCTGGATACGGGCGGCCAGTGCCGGCCATTCCTCGGCCGGCACCCGGTCTTCGAGGAACGTCACGGCGACTGCCGCCGTCGGCCATCCCAAATGGTCCTTGACGGCAGCGGCGACGGAGCCGAAGCCCGGCGTGACTTCCCCGTGTTCGGTGGCGTAGCCGCGCTGCCGGACCTGATCCAGGTGCGAGGACAGGGCCGAGTACTTCATGATGGGTGATTCCATCTCATGCCGTGCGGTAAAAGCCGCAGCATTCGGATACAGGGCCCTGACCTGCGATTTCGGCAGCGCGGCCAGGATGGCGCGCCCGGTGGCCGTGAGGTGGCTCGGAAGCCGGACCCCGACGTCGGTCACCAGGGACGGGCGGTTCTTCGCACGCTCCTCAACAATGTAGAGAACATCCCGGCCATGCAGCACCGCGAGGTGTGCGCTTTCGCCGATCGCATCCACGAGGGCGGCGAGCATGGGGCGGCCGAGCCGCGACAAAGGCTCTTGCCGCGAGTAGGCCGAACTGAGCTCGAACGCACTGATGCCCAGTCCGTAGCGCTGTTCCTCATGGAGGTGCAGGACGAAGCCGTTGGCCTCCATGACGCCAAGCAAGTGGTAGACGCTGGATCGCGGCAGTCCGAGCGCGGACGCAATATTGGACGCTGCCATCGGGCCGCGCCTGGAAGCGAGCAGCTTCAGGATGCGCAGGGTGTTCTCGGCAGCGGGGACCTTGGAGGTGGCCCTGCCTTGGGTGGACGGCTGTGTGGTCATGGCTCCTCTTCGAGTGCACGTTAATACCCGGCAGGCCTGTCCGCCACCACAGCGACAGACCGCGTGTCCGGGATCCCGTACTTAAGCGTGCGCTCCTCGCGACGGTCCGGAAAGCCAATAGAAACATGAAGATGTCTGGAATACCAGACATTTCTCACACTCCGGCGCTTTCCATGGCGAGCACCGGCCATGCGACCCGCCCGGCGTCTGAGGACCGAGACAGCGATGCCCCGTGAGGCCCATCACAGCCCTCCCGGGGATGGTCTGCTGGTTAATAGTCCCCCTCCCCAATGACGAGAAGGTTTCCGCATGCAGCAAGCACCAACAGCCGTGAGGACATCACCGGCCAAAGCCGTTGAAAGCGCGGTTGGCACCGCGCTGAGCCGCGGTCTCAACGTCCGCCACATCCGTTTCATGGCCCTCGGATCAGCCATCGGCACAGGCCTCTTCTACGGCTCTGCCTCCGCCATCCAAAAGGCCGGCCCGGCGGTTCTCTTCGCGTACATGATCGGCGGCGCCGCCGTGTTCATGGTGATGCGCGCCCTTGGTGAAATGGCCGTGCGCCATCCCGTCTCGGGCTCGTTCGGCCAGTACGCCAGCCGCTACCTCGGGCCGCTGGCCGGGTTCATCACTGGCTGGACCTACGTCTTTGAAATGGCCATCGTGGCGATCGCGGACGTGACGGCGTTCAGTATCTACATGGGCTTCTGGTTCCCGCAGGTGGACCGATGGATCTGGGTCCTGGCGATCATCCTCCTCCTAGGCGCCATGAACCTCCTCAGCGTCAAGGTCTTCGGCGAGCTCGAATTCTGGTTCTCGCTCATCAAGGTGCTGGCGATCATCGCGATGATTGCCGGCGGCGCTGCGATCATCGTGTTCGGTTTCCACTCGGGCAGCGGCGGCCCGGCACCCGGGCTCGGTAACCTCGTTGACCACGGCGGCCTGTTTCCCAACGGATTCGAAGGGCTCCTCGCCTCGTTCGCCGTCGTCATGTTCGCCTTCGGCGGGATCGAAACGATCGGCATCACGGCAGGCGAGGCCGCAGACCCCAAGAAGGTCATTCCGCAGGCCGTCAACACTGTCCCCGTGCGCGTCCTGTTGTTCTATGTCCTGACCCTCAGCGTGCTCATGAGCCTGTTTCCCTGGGATGAAATCGGCAACAATGGCAGCCCGTTCGTGCAGATCTTCAGCGGCCTCGGCATCCCCGCTGCGCCGCACATCCTGAACGTGGTGGTCATCACCTCGGCCCTTTCGGCGATCAACAGCGATATTTTCGGCGCCGGCCGCATCCTCTTCGGTCTCTCGCAACAGGGACACGCACCCAAGAGCTTCGGCAAGATCTCGCGCCACGGGGTTCCGTGGATGACAGTGGTCCTGATGGGCGGCATCCTGCTGGTGGGCGTGGTCCTCAACGCCGTGATCCCCGAGGACGTGTTCCTGGTAATCGCCTCGATTGCCACCTTCGCGACCGTCTGGGTGTGGGTCATGATCCTTGCATCGCATGTCGCCATGAAACGGGAGATCAAGCGCAAGGGACTTCCGGCGTCGGAATTCGCCTCGCCGTGGTGGCCGGCCGCTTCCGTGCTGACCATCGCCTTCATGGCCCTGGTGATCGTGATCCTTGGCGTCTTCGAGGACACCCGCGTGGCCCTCTACGTCGGCGCCGTGTGGCTCGGGCTGCTCGTTCTGGCCTACAAGCTGTGGGTCCGCGGCGGCGGCCGCGTCCGCGCCGACCTCGTCGATGAGACAGCGTCGCTTCCCGTGGTCGCGAAGCGTCCCTAGCGCGCCTGATGAGGACCAGGACGACGACGGCGGCACGCCACCAGCCATCGACCGTCACCACAGGCCAGCGCTATCATCAGGCATGGTTCCCTTCACGAATCTCCTTGCTTTTGCGCTGGCCGCCCTGGTCCTCATCGCCGTCCCCGGCCCAAGTGTGCTGTTCGTGATCGGACGTTCCCTCGCCCTGGGCCGCAAAGGCGGGCTCCTCAGCGTCCTGGGGAACGCCTTGGGCATGATTCCGCAGATCATTGCCGTGGCACTGGGGGTCGGTACGGTCCTGGCCCAGTCGATCGTGCTGTTCACCATCATCAAGTTCGCTGGCGCGGCCTACTTGATCTACCTCGGGGTGCAGGCGATACGTCACCGCGGCGGCCGTTCGACGGCGGCCGGCCCGGCGCCGTCGCGGTCCATGTGGCGTCTGATCCGCGAGGGTTTCATCGTCGGTGCGAGCAACCCGAAGTCGATCGTTTTCTTCGTGGCGGTGCTGCCCCAGTTCGTGGAGTATTCGAGCGGCAGTATTCCCCTTCAGCTCGCCGAGCTGGGGGTTGTTTTCCTGCTGATTGCGCTGATTTCCGACAGCATCTGGGCCCTTGCCGCAGGCACCGCACGCCACTGGTTTGCCCGTTCGCCCCGCCGGATCTCCACGTTGGGTGCCACGGGCGGCGTCATGATGATCGGGCTCGGCGGAACGCTGGCCTTCACAGGCGCCAAGTCCTAGGCCGCAGGATCATAGCCAACACCGGACTCAGCCTGCAGGAAGCCAATCCACCAGCGAGTCCGAGTCGTGGACCCGGCATACCCGCTCGCTGTCCTGGGCAGGACCATCAGCAAGCTTGAGGGTGATCTTCATGAGGATGTCGTGCGATGCCACGCCGGAAGCCGACGTCGACTGCGCGGGGTTTCCGGAAAAGGCGATGGAGACCACGGTGAACGGCCGGGGCACCACGGTTCCGGTCACAATTGACGAGTGGGCTGCATCGCTTTGCAGCCGGGCCGTGCAGCTGTCCTTAATGCGTTGGATTCCCGCTTCGTCGAGCCCCTGCTGCACAGGAGCAGGCGCCGCGGGCGCGGGAACAGGCGCCGCTGGCACCGGGGCATCGGGCTTGGCACTGTCCGCCGGGGCGGGGACTGCGGCCTGACTTGAAGGCGCAGCGCCGGCGGAAGCCGTCCCGGCCGACGCATTGGGGTTTGGCGCTGAAGCCGTGGCACTCGGCGTCGCGGCTGTCGTACCGGCGGGGGCAGGCGCGGAAGAAGACGCGCCGACTGCGGCTGGCGCCGCGGCGCCAGCATTCGAGCCCGATGAAGTCTGCGTCGCGTTGAGGGTGATCGCCCCCACCAGCCCGACCGCCACCACTCCCGCAACGACAATTCCTGTTTTTGCAGCCCGTCGCATAGTTCCCCCTCCCAGATCTGACGGAACATTTGCTCTGAGCGTATGGACTGTCCGCCCGGCCTGGCATGCGTAACCCCTACCCGTCTTTTGACCCTGGTACTCGGTTCACCACCTGCTCCCGCCGGGATCCTTATCCGAGTAATGGTGAGAGTGACGTGAGTGGACCATGTGCCATAACGGGTGCAAGTCACTCATGTGCTGCTTGGGGACGGCACCTACGGTTGGGGGAGATCGCGACTTGCAAAGGAGGGGTTCCGATGATCGATCCGTACTCAAGGCACGCTGCCCGGATGCGCAAGCAGCGCCGTCATGCGCTGGCTTCGCAGCTTTGCCGCGTATTTTCGAGGGCAGCCAAACAGGCCAAGACGGCTGTTTCCCCTTTCAAGGTGGGCGACTATGTAGCCGGGGACGATCCTTTCAACGGATCCCAGGAAGGGGTGGTAGCCATCATCACAGGCCCATCAATTGGATTGAGGACGGCCGCGCCCAAGGGTGGCACCTTGGTCTATTACGACTACCGCCAAGTGAGGAGGCCGTGGTGAACATGTCCGCCATGGGTGTGCCGTCCAACCGGTTCATGACCATCGCCGAGGTTGCCGAGGCCTTGCGGGTATCCAGGATGACCGTCTACCGCCTCGTGAACTCGCACGCCATCCATGCCGTGCGGTTCGGCCGGTCATACCGTGTTCCCGAGTCGGCAGTGGAGTCGTACATCGAGCACTCCGCCGTGGATGAGGCCGATCCAGAGACTGACGGGGAACCGTAAGGGTCCTCGGTTTCACCACACCCACGGGACAGCTACCGGGCGGACCAGCCTCCGTCCATCGTGTAGCTGGCCCCGGTGACCATGCCGGCGTCGTCGGACGCTATCCATGCGGCCAGCGACGCGACCTCCTCCGGCTCCACAAGTCTCTTCACGGACGATTCCGTCAGCATGACCTTCGCCAGGACCTCCGATTCCGGGATGCCGTGCAGGATTGCCTGGTCCGCGATCTGCTTCTCGACGAGGGGCGTACGAACGTACCCCGGGTTGATGCAGTTGGAGGTGACCCCGTGCGGACCGCCCTCAAGGGCCGTCACTTTACTGAGCCCCTCAAGCCCGTGCTTGGCTGAGACATAGGCGCTCTTGAACGCCGAGGCCCGCAGGCCGTGGACCGAGGAGATGTTGATGATCCGGCCGAATCCGTTGGCGTACATGTGCGGGAGCGCGGCCCTGACGAGCAGGAACGGCGCTTCGAGCATGAGGGTCAGGATGCGGCGGAAGTCTGCCGGTTCGAACTCCTCGATAGGGGCGACCTTCTGGATGCCCGCATTGTTCACGAGGATGTCGCAATCCAGGCTGAGCCCCGCGAGCGCCTCGGTGTCGAGCAAGTCGACGGTCCAGGCCGTGCCGCCCAGCTTGTCGGCGAGGGCCGCGGCTCCGGCGGCATCGACGTCGGCCACCACGACCTTCGCCCCGCGCGCTGCGAGAGCCGTGGCACACGCCGCTCCGATGCCGCTGGCACCACCGGTGACAAGGGCCTTGCGGCCTTCCAGGGTCATGCCCGGGCACCCGCGAGGCCGTGGCGGACGGCGTCGTCGTGATCGACGTCCTTCAGCGCGACGCCGCGGGTCTCCTTGAGCGTCAGGACGACGACGGCGGTGATCGCGCACGTGATGACCAGGTAGACGGCGGTGGGCATCCAGGATCCGGTGTCCTTGAGCCACTGGGTCGCCAGCAGCGGGGCGAGCGAACCGGCGAAGATCGAGGTGACCTGCGAACCGAGGGAGACTCCCGAGTAACGCATCCGGGTGGGGAAGAGTTCGGTCATGATGGCCGGCTGCCCGGCGTACATGAAGGCGTGCAGGCAGAGGCCGATGGTGACGGCGGCAACGATCACCACGGGGTTCTTGGTGTCGAACATGGGGAAGGCGAAGAACGGCCAGGCGGCGCAACTGATGGCACCGACCAGGTAAACCGGCTTGCGGCCCCAAGTGTCTGCCAGCCGGCCGACCTGCGGGATGACCACGAAGTGGACAACGTGCGCGATCAGCAGGGCGAGGAGCAAGGACGAGGTGTCGTACTTGTCCACGGTCTTGAGGTAGACGATGGAGAAGCTCACCACGAGGTAGTACATGATGTTCTCGGCAAGCCTGAGGCCCATGGCCTGCAGGATGCCCTTGGGGTACTTGCGGATGACCTCGCCGACGCCATAGCTGATGGCTTGTTCCTTCTCCACCTGGGCCTTCGCTTCGAGGAAGATCGGGGCCTCGGTCACGTGGGTTCGGATGTAGTAGCCGACGAAGACGATCACCGCGGAGAGCCAGAAGGCCACGCGCCAGCCCCAGCCGAGGAAGGCTGCGCTGCTCAGGGTGGTGGACATGATGAACAGGACCAGCGTGGCGAGGAGGTTGCCGACAGGAACTGCGGCCTGCGGCCAGCTCGACCAGAATCCGCGGGATTCCTTGGGACTGTGCTCGGCCACGAGCAGAACTGCGCCGCCCCATTCGCCGCCGAGCGCGAAGCCCTGGATGAAGCGCAGTGCGACGAGGATGGCGGGCGCCCAGTAGCCGAGGTCGGCGAAGCCCGGGAGGCAGCCCATAAGGAAGGTGGACACGCCGACAATCACGATGGTCAGCTGCAGCGTGGGCTTGCGGCCGAGCTTGTCGCCGATTTGGCCGAAGACGATGCCGCCCAGGGGCCGGGCCACGAAGCCCACCGCGTAGGTCAGGAACGCCTGGATGATGCCGTCAAGGTCGTTGCCCGTCGGCGGGAAGAAGTACTTGCCGAAAACCAGCGTTGCGGCGGTGGCGTAGAGAAAGAATTCGTACCATTCCACCACGGTGCCCACCATTGAGGCGGCGACGATCTTTTTGAGGCCTGCGCCTTTGCCGGTGGCGGCGCCGGCTGCGGAGCGCTGTTCTACGCTCATGTCCATCTCCTTAGTGTCCACACTGACACGTACTGTGATCCACAGCACGAAATGCTCCAATGAGTATTGCCGCACACTTCTGTTCCTTCAATAGCCAAAATGGCACCATATGTGTGCAGAATTGCAGATATGAATCCGAATCCCGATGACCTCCTCGTCCTCCTCGCGGTATCGCGTTCAGGTAAGTTCACGACGGCGGCCCAAGCCTTGGGACTGAGCCACACCACCGTTTCCCGCAGGATCGCCGCGCTTGAGAAGGCACTCGGCGGCCGCGTCCTCGCGCGGGCGGCAGGCGGCTGGGAAGTCACGGAACTCGGAGCCGAGGCCGTGGGCGTGGCGGAGCGGATCGAAGCGGCGGTGGGCACGCTGGGACCGGAGGACCGCGCGCCGGACCCTATTGCCGGCGTCGTGCGCATGACCGCGACCGACGGTTTCAGTGCCTACATCGCGGCACCGGCGGTGGCCCGGTTGCGGCGGCTGCATCCCGGCCTCACCGTGGAGATCATCACCGTGACCCGGCGGGCGCTCCAGCAGCGTTCCGGCCTGGACCTGGAAGTAGTGGTGGGCGAACCGCAGGTGCACCGGGCCGAGGCCGTGCTGTTGGGCGAGTACATGCTGGGAATGTATGCCTCACGCGAATACCTGGCCCTTCACGGCGTCCCCGGCACGGTGGAGGAGCTGACGAGGCATCAGCTGGTCTATTTCGTTGACTCCATGCTGCAGGTGGATGATCTCGATGCCCCTCGCCGGCTGGTCCCCTCCATGCGCGACGGCTTGAGCTCCACCAACGTCTTCGTCCATGTGGAGGCGACGCGGGCCGGGGCGGGTATCGGCTTCCTGCCGTGCTTCATGGCGGACCGGCACCCGGACCTGGTGCGATTGCTGCCCTCGAATTTCGCGGAGCTGCTCCCCTACTGGATGGTCCTGCGTCCCGACTCGATGCGCCGCCCCGCCGTCGCCGCCGTCGTGCACGCCCTTCAAGAGGAGACGGCCGCCCACCGCGAGCTGCTCCTGGCCCGCCACTAACGATCATCGACTGCTGAGATGTGGTCGTTTTGGGCGCCCTAAACGACAGTTACGGAGCAGTCGATGGGGTCGGCAAGGGGTCGTGCCGGATCTGGGCGCCGACGGCGAACGCCCGCACCTTGGCGTCGTTCCAGACATGCGCGGGCACGGCCCCGCCGAGGAGCTTCCGAGCAAGTTGGGGGTCATCGCCGAACGGCTCGTGGCTGCCCGCCATGATCATGTTCCCGTACCGCCGGCCCTTGAGCATCGCGGGGTCGGCAATGATCATGGTGTGCGCGAAGGTGTCTGCGATGGTTGCGGCATCTTCGCGGGCGTTCTTGAGGTCAGGCGCATCTCCGGAATTGACCACGTAGAGGCCGCCTGGCGCGAGCACTTTCGACGCGTGCTCGTTGAATTCGCGGGTTGTGAGCGCTCTCGGGGTGAGGGCGCCGGAAAAGACGTCCCGGATGATGAGGTCGCGGGTGCCGGGAGTCAGGGTCTCGGTGACCGCCCTCGCTTCGCCCACCCGGATCCGAAGCAGCGGGGCCTTGGGAAGGTCGAACCAGCCGCGCACGTATTCGGCCAGCTTCCCGTCGAGCTCCACCACCACTTGCCGTGCATCCGGGTAAGCGGCGTGGAAGTACCTGGCAAGGGAACATGCTCCGCCGCCGAGATGCAAGGCACGCAACTTCGGCCTGGACGAGGGCGGCCACTTGGATTCCACCAGGGCCGCAATCCAGCGCATGTACTCGAAGTCCAGGAACAGCGGCTCTGCCACATCGATGTGCGAGCTCATGACGCCGTTGATCTTCAGGAGCCAACCGTTGGAGTTGTCCGGGTCGGCAACGAGTTCGCAATCGCCCGTGTCGATGTAGTAGACGCCCTCCACGGGACCGTTCGGCCTTGTGCCCGCGGGAACTTCGATGACCCCGGCAGCCTGCCAGGGGTCCCTGCCCTTGCCACGCTTCGCCACTACAGCCGCCCTCTTCCGGTCATGCTTCAACCCTAGTTGACGCCGCGGCCTTGCGGTCAGCCCCCGACGGCGGCACGCACCATCCGGATTTCCGGCAGCTCGTGCCACTCCGGCGGCAAAAGCTCGCGTGTTCCGTCCGGCCGGAAGCCGTTCTTGCGGTAGAAAGCCTGGGCACGCGGATTGTCTTCAAGCACCCAAAGAAAGGCGGCAGAGTTGCCGATCACGGCGTCGACCAATGCTTGGCCGACACCCAAACCGTGCACGCGGCGCAAGGTGTAGAGCACCTGCGTCACACCACCCGCGCTATCGCGAACCCGTCCCATCCCTTGGATCCAACCGTTTGGATGGCCGTTGCGTCGAGTCGTGGGTCGTTGCCCATCATCTCCAATGCCCCCACGATCCCCGGAGCGTTCACCTCGTCCATGGATGGATCCAGGATGGCGCCCTCCCAGATGACGTTGTCCATCACGATCACCGTACCCGGCCTCCCAAGCCGAATGGCCCAGGCCAGATAGTTGGAATCGTTCTCCTTGTCGGCGTCGATGAAGACGAAGTCGAACGGGCCGTCGCGCGTGGGGTCGTCGGCCAGCGCCGAAAGTGTCTCCAGCGCGGGGCCGATCCGGATGTCCACTTTGTGCCCGATCCCTGCCATGTCGACGTTCGCCCGGGCCATTTCAGCGTGTTTCGGGAGGTATTCGCACGTGACCAGCTGGCCGTCGTCGGGCAGTCCCTGGGCCATCCAGATCGCGCTGAAGCCGGCCAAGGTACCGATTTCCAGTACGCGCCGCGCACCCGATAGCTGCACCAGCATCTTGAGCAGCTTGCCGGCGTTGGGCGCCACTTCGATGGGCGGCATCCCGGCGTCGAGGGCGGTCTGCACGGCGTGATTGAGCGCGGCGTCCGGGCGCACGACGGCGGTGGACAGGTAATCCTCGACGGCCACCCAGCCGGGCTGGGCCTTGTGTTCAAACATGGCCCCAGTCTGGCACCGGAGATGGGAGGAGGGAAGGACCGGCCACTCCCCTTGGTCAGGGGTGCCTGTTCCCGTCCAGGGGGATCGTGTCTGTCGTTGTTTCTTTCGCCAGGGGGTCGAGGGTGCAGTCACTCTTGACGTTGATTCCGCTCTTTCCTTTGGAGGGTGAAAATACAACTCGCGTGCCTAAAGGAGAGGTGGCGCTGAGATCGATCCGTTGATTTTCACCCGGCCACGGCACTGCCCCTTCGATGGTGTAACCGAGGGCTTCCCAGTGGGCTTTCATCGACTCGACCGCAGCCTTTGGATCACTGACAGGGCCGCCTTCAATATTTGTGTAGTACTGATTTCCGTCTTCCCGGGCTTTGACGCCGCAAGCGGGGGCGTTGTAGCCCGCGACATGCTGGCGGTTCCATCGCGGGAATGTTGTTCCGGAATGTTGGACGGCGTCGTCGATGGTGTTGAGGAAATCAGTGAAGACGTCCTTGGCCGGCCGGGTGCCCGTCGAAAGGTTTGGGGCGCCGGTAGTGCTCATGGGTCCTCCTCCGCCCGTTCCACCCAGAGGGACTGTCTCAGTAGTTGTCTCTCTCGCCAGGGGGTCGCGGGTGCAGTCACTCTTGACGTTGATTGTCGAGCCATTGGTAGACGCTCCGAAAACAATTCGGACGCCGGCCGGTGTCGTTGCACTCAAGTCGATGGCTCCAGCGGGACCCGGCCAGGGCACTGCCCCTTCGACGGTGTAACCGAGGGCTTGCCAGTGGGCTTTCATCGACTCGACCGCAGCCTTTGGATCGCTGACAGGGCCGCCCTCTCCCACCACGGCGTAGCGGTGGCCGTCCTCCTTCGACTTGATCGCGCACGATTCCGTGCTGTAGCCCGCAGTCCTTTTCCGGTCCCACCCGGGGAACGTTGTTCCGGAATTTTGGACGGCGTCGTCGATGGTGTTGAGGAAATCAGTGAAGACGTCCTTGGCCGATCGGGTGCCGTCGAAGGGGGCGGTGGTAGTGTTCATAGGTCCTCGTCCGGACTGGGTGGCAGCGGGCGCGCAGCCGGCCAATGCCACGGCCGATGCGACGGCGAACAAGGCAAGCAGGTGGCATGCGGATCGGGTGGGGCGAGTCATGATGGTCAAGCCTTTGGTCAGGGTTGCGGACCTGCACAGCCTCCACGGGCCACGAGCCGCCAATGACCGGCATCGCCCGCTCGACAGCGCGCCGCGGTCCGGTGCCGGAAAAACGTTCAGTGCCGGAAACCAATTACTAAATCGACTTTACAAAGATGCCGAACGAACCGCAACCCCACCCAACTCCCCGGTCCAAAAACCGCTCGTAGTTGCCCCGTGCGCTTGCGGATCCGTCGTTTGGAATCGCATCGCGCTCTACCACCCGCACGTGTTACATGAAACAATGGGATTATGGGTGTGAAGGATCGAGTCAGTGAGCACAGGCGCCGGATGCGCGAAGCAGGCTTCCGGCCGATTCAGGTGTGGGTCCCGGACACCCGCTCCAAGTCCTTCGCCGAGGAGGCGAAGCGGCAGAGCGCCATTGTGGCGGAGTCCGACCGGCACGAGGACATTCACGAGTGGATCGACACGGTTTCCGTGTCCTGGGACGAGGAGTGAGGGGCGAGATCTGGACGGTGGCTGGCGGGGGATACGCCTCCAAGCCCCGACCGGCGCTGGTCATCCAGGATGACCGGTTCGAGGACGTGGGCTCCGTGACGGTAATCCCGCTGACCTCCACCCTAAAAGACGCACCGCTGCTGCGGATCCCGGTGGAGCCCTCCACCCGGACGGGCCTGACGCAGAAAAGCCATCTCATGATCGACAAGCTGACTACCGTGCCCCTGGCCAACGCTCACAAGCGGTTGGGGCACCTGACGGCAACGGAACTGGTCGCAGTGGAGCGGGCACTGCTGGTCTTCCTTGGCATTGCCTGACCGACATCTCCGCACGGCGCGGCGCGCCCGAGCCATGAACCGCAACCCCGTCCAGCTCCCCAAGCACGCCAGGAAGCGGCCTACCCCTCGTTGATCGCACGCTCCAGTCGCTCGACCTTGCCCGTGATCTCGCCCGTATAGCCCGGCCGGATATCCGCCTTGATCACCAGGGAAACGCGGCTTCCATACTTGCCCACCGCCTCGGTAGCGCGCTTCACGACGTCGAACACCTCATCCCACTCACCCTCGATGGTGGTGAACATGGAGTCCGTCTGGTTGGGGAGCCCGGATTCGCGGACGATTTTCACTGCCTCGGCAACGGCGTCGTGCACTGAACCGTCAGCGGAGGCGGATACGGCGCCAGCAGCGGGCTGGCCGGACGGGGCGACTGAGAAGGCAAGCAACATGAATTCAGTCTTTCACGCGCAAGAATGTCACAAAAGTGATTGGAGCCCCTCCGTTGCTACTCTGAGCAGCATGGACCGGCCTTTGGAACGCAAGCCACTGAGAGCTGACGCTGCGCGCAATGTCGACAAGATCATCACGGCAGCCCGCCAGTGCTTCCGCGAGCTGGGTCCGGAGGTACCGCTGCAGACCATCGCCACCACCGCAGGTGTTGGCCCCGCTACCCTGTTCCGCAACTTCGCAGACAAGGAACAGCTCGTCCTGGCCGCCCTGTCGCGGCAACTCAGGCTTCATGTGGACCCGGTCGTGGAAGATGCCCTCGCGGGCATGGATGCCGCCATCGGACTCATCAACGTGATCGACGCCGTGATGCAGGTTGCCAGCGAAGACGCCAACCTGCTGGGCGCCGTCGCCGGCCGCCGCGGACTCTTGGTGGGCATCACGGGCGGCTTGATCGATTCCATGGGCGAACTGCTTCGCCGCGGCCAGGGCCAGGGTTCGCTGCGCCGGGACATCTCCATCGAGGACATGGTGCGCCTTGTTGCCATGCTGATCGGCGCCGTCGACACCATGGAACCGGGGTCGCGCGCTTGGGAACGGCCGGTTGCGTTGCTTGAGGACGCCATCCGCACCGAACGCCCGTCCCGCCCCCTGCCCCAGCAGACCCCCATCCCCGGGATGGCTTTCCAGTAACCAGCGCACGACGGCGGCACTCACCGCGGCGACCGCCGTAACCGCGCGCCGTGGTCAGCGCCAGCCGAGCAACCGCAGGCCGGCGGCCGCCGCCGATCCGACGATCACCACCACAAGGAACGGGGCGCGGAGCCAGAGCGCGACGGCCCCCGCCGCCAGCGCACCGAGCCGGGCGTCGAAGGCCAGGGATTGGCCGGATGCCACCGCGTTGACCACGGTCAGGGACGCCAGCAGGCCGATGGTCATGGTTCCCGCGACCCGCATCATCCGGGGACTCCGCAGCAGTTTCGCCGGCACGAAATAGCCCGAAAGTTTCGTGAGGTACGCCAGCCCGCAGGCGAGGAGGATCCAGAGCCAAAGGTTCATTCGGCGCTCCATTCGCGAGCGGCGGCGTCAGCGCTTGAATGGCCTTGCGGATAGGGGTCGACGTCCGGCTCCATGCCTTCGTCGCTGCGTGCGTGGCTGAACCAGCCGATGGCCCCGGCCACGACTGCGGCCACCAGGATGGGTACGCCCGCCGGAACGAACGGGACCGCGATGATGGTTGCGAGGGCTGCCGTTGCCGCAATCGCCCAGGGCTCACGGCCCTTGAGCCGCGGCCAAAGCAGACCGAGGAACGCCGCGACGGCAGCGCCGTCGAGCCCCCACTGTTTGGGATCGCCCAACGCATCGCCGGCCAGCGCGCCGACACCGGTAAAGATGTTCCACAGCACGAAAATGCCGAGCCCGGCGGTCCAGAAGCCGCGGCGCTGCTCGTCGGAATCGCTTTGGCCCGAGGCGGTGGCCGTTGATTCGTCGATCGTGATGTGGGCTTGCGGGTACTTGAGCCACCCGACCGGGCGCAGCAGCGCGTTCATCTGCATCCCGTAGATGCCGTTGCGCAAGCCGAGAAGTGCCGCTGCGGTCATGGCCGCAATGCCGGAACCGCCGCCGGCAACGACGCCGATGAAGGCGAATTGCGAGCCTCCGCTGAACATGAGCAGGCTGAACGCCATGGTCTGCCAGAAACTGAATCCGGAGGCTGAGGCCAGCGCACCGAAGGAGATGCCGTAAAGACCGGTTGCGATGCTGATGGAGACGCCCACCTTCACGGCCGGTGATTCGAGGAGTTTCATGCGGCCCGTTTCGCTCCGCCCAAACTCCACGCCCACAGGATCAAAGGGAGCTGCAGGGGCAGGCGCAGTGTGTGGATCCGGCGTGCTGACGCCGTTCCACCCGGAGAATAGGCGCGGCGGAGGGCGTCCACGTGGCCGGCGAGGAATGCGGTGAACATCAGCGTGGTGCCGTGGGCTGCGGCCTTGCGCGTGCCGGGGATGAGGAGCCCGACGGCGGCAGCGGCCTCAAGCAGTCCGCTCGCCGCGATCCACTCCTCCCGGGACATGACCGCCAAGGGGCCGTTCGTCGGTGCAGTTACGTTGGCGCCGTTTTGGCCCGCACCGACTTCGGCCTCGTCCGCCGGGGGATCAATGCGGCATAGATAATCCGGGACCACCGGGGCGTAGAAGTCCGGCTCCTGGAAGTGCTTCCTGGCGCTGACGAGCAGCAGTGCACTCAGGGCCGCCGCGGAGATTGTCTGGGTTGTCCGGGCCGACCACGAAAAAGGCATGTATTCATGCAACCACAGCCCTGCCCGACGAGGTAACCGCGGGACGCCGGCCACAATGCGGGCAAGTCACACTTGGCAGTCGGACCTTAAAGCTGGGCCAGGACCTGCGCCGGTTTGTTGGTGGTGATCTCGTGGATGCCAAGCCCTTGGCACAGGGCGACGTCCTTCTCGGAGTCGACGGTCCAGACCCGGAAACGGCGGCCTGATTCCAGCCAACGCTGGACGGTGCGGGCATGCTTGCGGACGTAGTCGATGCCCGGGCCGGCCAGTCCGACCTCGCAGTCGTCCAGGATCCGTTCGCCTTCCTGCTGTGCTGCCTTCATCACGTTGGCCACCGCTCCCCCGGTGAAGACTCCCAAGCCGAGTTCATCGCGGATTTCTTCCACCGTGACGTCGTCGACGAGCTGGCAAATATGGTCCGCAGGAACGAACTGGAGCAAGTGCTTGACTGAATCCGGGCTGAAACTCATGAAGGAAACCTGGATGTTGTCCAAGGTCGACGTCTCGGCGTCCCAGCCTTCGTTCCTCAGGATCTCCAGGACGCGGTCCTCTAGCTTGAGCTGGTACGGGCTGGGGTGCTTGAGCTCGATGGCCAGGCCAATCTCCCGGCCGGCGCCGCGCAGGATCTCCAGCAGCTCAGGAAGTGTCAAGAGCTGCTCCGATTTTGCGCCGAATTGCTCCGGGATCCGGGCGCCCTTCCACGAGGAGAAATCAAGGTCCCGCAACTCTTTGAGCGTTCTCTCGGCCACCGGCCCGGTGCCGTCCGAGGTGCGGTCCAGGTTCGCGTCGTGGAGCAGGACAACATGCTGGTCCCGCGTCAGGTGGACGTCGCACTCGACGCCGTCCGCGCCGTCGGCGATTGCCTTCAAGTACGCGGCGCGCGTGTGCTCCGCGAATGCAGCGCTGGCCCCGCGGTGCGCGTAGACCTTGGGCCGCGGGTTGTAGTCCGAAGGGTTCGCTTCGTCGTTCGTCATGGGGACACGGTAGCCCACCCGGTCGTCCGCTACGGGGCTACGCTGGGCACATGCAGGTGAATTCTGAACAAATCCCGGTGACAAACAGTGGCCGCCCGGAAAACGCAGCTCTGCACGAAGGCGCCGACGCGGGCGCAACGGCGTTTTCCGGCGTCGGGCAACGGAACGGCGACGCCGAAAAGGCCGCTGCCCTGCGTCGGATGAAGTCGGTGGCGCTGGCGCTCCTGATTGTGATGGCAGTGGTTTTCGCTGCCGCGTTTGCACTGCAGAAACAGTATCCGTGGCTGGAGTACGTGCGTGCCGCTGCCGAAGGAGGCATGGTTGGAGCGTTGGCCGACTGGTTCGCAGTCACCGCCTTGTTCAAATACCCCATGGGCTTGAAAATCCCGCACACGGCCATCATTCCGCGGCGCAAGGACCAGATCGGCGCTTCGCTCGGGGAATTCGTGGAGACCAACTTCTTGTCGGAGCAAGTGGTCCAGGAGAAGCTCGCGAGCCTGGACATTGCCAGGAAAGCCGGTGCGTGGCTCGCTTCCCCGGGCGGGCCGGAGCGTGTGGCGAAAGAAGGTTCGGCGCTCATCCGTGGCGCGTTCACCGTGCTGAACGACGACGACGTGCAGGCAGTGATCGAGGGAATGGTCCGCAAGCATCTGCTCACTCCGCCGTGGGGACCTCCCGTGGGCCGCATGGCGGAGCGGATCTTTGCCGAAGGGCACCACCATAAGCTGGTTGACATGCTGGTTGACCGCGCGGCCGATTGGGTGCAAGCAAACCACACCACGGTGAACCGGCTCGTGTCCGACCGTTCACCGCTCTGGGTTCCATCCTTCGTGGACGACATGGTGGGCGACAGGGTCTACCACGAGATCTCCAAGTTCGTCCGGGCGGTGCAGAAGGATCCTCACCATCAGGTACGCCAGTCGATCGACGCCTACCTCGCCGACCTCGCCCACGACCTGCAGTACGAACCCGTGATGATCGCCCGGGCTGAGACGATCAAGGCACAGGTCTTGGGAGACCCGGAGGTTCGCGAGCTCGCCTCACGGGTGTGGGGCACCATCAAGGTCGCGCTCCTCACCGCCGTCGACGATCCCGACAGCGAGCTCACCCAACGTTTCAAGAACGCGGTGTGGGACTTCGGAGCGCGGCTGGTCAAAGACGACGAGCTGGCGGGCAAAGTCAATGCCTGGATCGGCGACGCTGCCGGGTACCTCGTCAAAACGTACCGTTCCGACATCGCGGGAGTCATCACAGAGACCGTCGCTCGCTGGGACGCCGAGGAAACCTCGCAAAAGATCGAGCTCCAGGTCGGCAAGGACCTGCAATTCATCCGCATCAACGGCACCGTGGTGGGATCGTTGGCCGGCCTCGCGATCTTCACTGTGGCGCACCTCGTGTTTGGCTGACGCGGGCCTAGTCCGGCACGCCAGCACGGGACATGCCCACTCCGGCCCCTGACCAACGGACATAATCCCAATATGCCCACTCCCCGCACCGAAGGCAGCGCATGTCCGGTGCACGGTGCGCCAATATGCCCACTCGTCGCACCGAACGCAGCGCATGTGCGGTGGAGGGGAACGTTCAGCCCAGGAAACGGATTCGCTGCCCGGGGCGGGCTTGGCCCAACAGGTCCAGGTCCGTGCGACGCACCACGGCAATCACGGGGTAGCCGCCCGTCACGGGATGGTCTGCCAGAAACACTGTAGGAAGGCCCGACGGCGGCACTTGAAGCGCGCCGAGCACCATGCCTTCGCTGGGAAGTTCCTCGAGCCGGACCTGCTTGAGCGGGCGGCCCAGCAAACGGGCGCCGATCCTGTTGGAATCCGGGGAAAGTGTCCATTCCTGGCTGACAAGCCGGCGCCATGAATCGTCGTCGAACCAGTCCACCCGGGGTCCCGGATCCACTCGCATAACGATCACCTGCCCGGGATCGGGAGCCCGTCGGACGGCAGGTAACGGGTCGGAACCGTTGCGCACCAGTTCCCGGCCGGTCCCCAAGTGCTCGCCCGAGGTCAACGGAGCGGGCCCCTCACCGGAGAGCATGTCCGTACTCCGCGAACCAAGCAGTTGAGGGGCATCGATGCCGCCCTGTACCGCCAGGTAATAGCGCAGCCCGAACAAGGGAGCGCCAAAGTCCAGTACCGCGCCCGGGGCCGCACGTACGGCTTGGTTCAGCGGAATCTCGGGACCGTCAAGGGTCACGATTCCCTCGGCACCCGTCACCGCAACGGTCGACGCCTTGACGATCCGCAGGCGAAGCCCGCCCAGCAGAATCTCCAGTCCCGCCGCCCCCGCGGGATTGCCCACGAGCAGATTCGCGAGGCGAAGCGATTGCCTGTCCAAGGCGCCGGAAGGACTCAGCCCCAAGGAAGCCCAGCCCGGCCTGCCAAGGTCTTCCACCAAGGTGAGGGGGCCGGGCTTCACCACCACAATCCCCATCAAGCCTCCACGAAGCGGACCCGGTCACCGGGCCGGATCAGCGCGGGCTCGGCCTTGGACGCATCCCACAGTGCCGCCGTCGTGGTTCCGATCAATTGCCAACCGCCCGGGGAGGATCGAGGGTAGACACCGCTGAATTCGCCTGCGAGGCCAACAGAACCGGCCGGAACGGCGGTGCGTGGAGTGTTGCGACGCGGAACGCGGAGCCTCTCATGGGTGGTGACCAGATAGGCGAAGCCTGGCGCGAAGCCGGAAAAGGCCGCCGTCCACTCCGAGCTTGTGTGAAGTTCGACCAAATCGGCCGTGCTCATGCCGAGGAACTGTGCCGTTTCGGCAAGGTCCGGGCCGCCGTAGGAAACCTCAAGGGTCACCTCGCGTCCGGTTCCGGCGACGACGGCGGCCGGCTCGGCGGCTTCCAGCCAATCGCGGACCTCCGAGGGACGGATCATGTCGCGATCGAAGGTGACCAGGACCGTTCGGGCCGCGGGAACGACGTCGACAATCCCGGCTGGCAGGGGCCTGTCACCGGAGACTCCGGTGAGGCCGCGGTAATAAGCGATCACCGCGGAGAGGCCGGGCAGTTCAACGAGGAACGCGCTGTCTCCGCACGGCAGCAAGACGCGGCCGCTGCGATCGCGGGAAGGCACACCGCCCTGGTCCACGGAACCCAGAACCTCAGGCGAAGGATTCAATCTCCACACCGGCTTCCTCTAGCCCGGCGCGCACCGCCGCAGCCAGTTCGACTGCACCCGGGGTATCACCGTGGATGCACAACGAATCAGGCTTCACCCCCACCACTGTTCCGTCGACCGCGAGCACTTCGCCCCGCAGCGCAAAGCGCACTGCACGCTCGACTACCGCGCCGACGTCGTGCACCACCGCGCCTTCCTGCGAGCGCGGCACCAACGTGCCGTCCGGCAAGTAGCCGCGGTCCACGAAGGCTTCCCGGAACACCGGGTGCCCGGTCTCCCCGGCGAGGCGCAGGAACGCGGAGTGCGGCAGGCCCAGGACGGGGAGCCCGGGATCGTAGGCGTGGATGGCGGCAACCACGGCTTCGGCCTGCTCAGCGTCGTTGACGATCCTGTTGTATAGGGCGCCGTGAGGCTTCACGTAGTCAACCGAGGCACCCACGGCGTGGGCCATGCCGTCGAGCGCACCGAGCTGGTAGAGAACGTCGCCGAACAGCTCATCGAAGGACATGTCCATTGAACGCCGTCCGAAGCCGTGCAAATCCCGGTAGCCCACGTGGGCGCCCACCCGGACGTCGAGCTCGAAGGCGGCGCGGCAACTGTCCAGCATGGTGACCGGGTCCCCGGCGTGGAAGCCGCAAGCGACGTTGGCGCTGCTCACGATCCGCAGGATCGAGGCGTCGTCGCCCATGGTCCATGAGCCGAACGACTCGCCCAAATCAGCGTTGAGATCCAATATTTCCGCCTTCCAGCGCGTTCTGGCGGGCGGCTGGAAGCAGCTCGCCCGGGATGGTGTCCGGCATCGGACCGAATGCTTCCCTGGCAGAGGCCGCTACCGCACGGCCCATGATGCGGTTCCCTACCCCGCCCACTACGGCACCCACCCCGAACGGCAGGGCACGGCCAAGAAGAGCGGCGCCCTGGCGCTGGACGAGCCGCTTGAGGAAGGCCCGCTGGATGGCGCCGCGAATGACCCGGAATCCTCCGCCGGGCAGATCCTTGGTGATGGTTCTGCCCCAGGCCTGCGTGATTCCTTTGCCTTTGCCGAGCGATTGCCCGCTGAGCGCACCCAGCAGCTCCGTGCCTTCCTCGCCGAGCATGATCGCCATGACCATGGTTCGGGCCCGGTCCGGATCGGTGAGTCGGATGCCGTGGAGTTCAGCCAGGGAGGCGGCATAAAGCGCGGTCGCTTCCAGGAAGCCGATGGTTGCAACTGCGGAAAGGCCCAGCGAAGCAGCGGTCCCGATACCGGGCACGACGGCGGTTGCCCCGACGGCGGCTCCCCCGCCGGTGACTGCGGTGAGGTAGTCGTGCTCCAGCTTGGCGGCCAGCTGTGCTGCCGTGGCCCGCGGGTATTTGCGCTGCAGGCGGCGCAGGTTCGCCAGCACCAGTGGACGCTGGACCTCGACGGCCCGAAGCAGCATGTTGTGGACTCCGGGCTTGGCATTGCCGCTGGCGTCGAACATGGCATGGTAGGCCGTTTCCTGCGCAATCCTTACTGCGTGGTTGCGTCGCTTTGCCATTCTTCACCTCTGCATTCAGCCGTTGAATTCGTTCGGTAGTTCCTTGCCTAGCCTAGGCCACACGCCACCTCCCCGGCGTAGACTTTAAGACGTTCGCGGGAACAGTCCAACGAAGGACAGGGGAGCATCCGGAATGAACAAGGCACCAAATCCCAAAGAGGTCCGCCATCACAGCGACGCCCCTGCCGAAGGGGAAACCGAGGGTTGGGTGTCGCACGATACCGGCCTTCACAGCCAGGAACCTGCCGAAGGGCCGGATACCGACGACGCTCCGGAATAGTAGCGTTCAGCCTGCGAAATCGGGGGGCCGGAAGTGGCTTCGCACGGGATGCTCGTCTCTCCCGGGGATACTCAACCGGGACAACTGTTGGCGCGCGTCCTTGGGGAACTGCGCGCTTTGGAGAAGCACGACGCCGCGAGCTTCCGCGCCGTCCGCCGCAGGGTTTCCGCGGAAATCGCCACGATGGACGCGGCCGCCGTCTTCGATCTCGCCGAGGGGCTCGTACAGGCGGGCTTTGCCTGGGAGGGCTGGGAGTTCATCAATGCCCATCAGGCGGCTTTCGCTGAGCTGACGCGGACCCGCCTTGAAGACTTGGGAGAATGCATCGATACCTGGGGCCAGGCCGATGCGTTCGCCACCGTCCTGGTGGGACCCGCGTGGCGCGAAGGGCTTATCTCGGACGCGGACGTCGACGGCTGGGCGCGAAGCCCCGACCGTTGGTGGCGGCGCATAGCGCTTGTCTCCACCACGGTCCTCAACACGAGGTCCCGGTGGGGCAGGGGTGATACGCAAAGGACGCTCGCCGTCGTCGGGATCCTGATCAACGATCGCGACGACACCGTGATCAAGGCAGTCAGCTGGGCGTTGCGGTGCTTGGTGCCGTGGGATCCGCGCGCGGTCCGCGCCTTCCTTGAGTCGCATGAGACCGAGCTTGCCGCCCGGGTGAAGCGCGAGGTTCGGACCAAGCTGGAGACCGGGTTGAAGTCGCGACGGCGGAGCGTCCATAGCACCGAACTTCCCACCTGACGCCTCCGGCGTTCTTGGGAGTACCTCCCATCGATTGCTGCATTCGATGGGAGGTGCCGGTGGTCATTTCAGGACTCCCTGGGTGGTGGGGCCGAATTGTCTCTGAGCGAAGCTGAACTGATCGCTCGTGAGGATTCCTTGGGTCAGGACCGGGTTGAGGATCTGTCCTTTGAAGCCCTCGCCAAGGCGCACCGGCTGCGTGGTGGAGGGCAGATGGCTCTGGGTCGCGGTGGCCACGGTCCAGGTACCCGTGAACGCCGCGGAACTCACGGTTAAGCGCAGCTGCTGGTTGTCCCGGTCAAAGACCGCCGACACGAAGATCCACCCGTTCGCCCCGAGTTGCATCGGGATCTGGACCGGTTCCATGGCGCCGCCCGTGGTCCAAGTATCCAATTCGGGCCAGCCGTTCGGATTCAGCCTCAGCGCCCCTCCGGGGACTCCGGTGTCGGCTATCTGCGCTATCAACGACTGGATACTGCTTCCCCCCGCTGCCGGATTGCTCGGGCAGAACCAGCCTGAGACACTGAAGCTCTTGGAAGTGTCCACGGCCGGCGACTGCGTAAAACCGAACTGACCCGGAAGACCGTTGAGTTGAAGGGCATTCATCGTCGGGCTCCCGGGATACCCCGAGCTAGCATCACCCTGGCAGGAGCCGGTCTGATAGGGCGTGTCGCCGTAAACGGCAACGGGTTCCCAGCTCCCTCCGCTCGGCGCAGTAATCGGCAGCACCGTGGTAGGCATGGGTATTTTGTTTGCCACGTTGAACCAATAGGAGGCCGGGGTCCGGGCCGGGGTCGGTGCACTGATGTTGCCGGCATAGTCGAAGGCCCACACACTCAGAACAGTGGAGGTATCCACCGGCGTCACCGTTACGGTTGCTTGCCGCCCGTCTGCGGGACATACCACTACCCACTCCGCGACCCTCATGCCGCAAGTGACGACATTGACCGGCGGATATGAGGGTGCGTTTGCGTTGGTGATTGAGTAAATAAAACCCTTCGCCGGATAGGTCCCGGGCTCGTTGATCGTGAACTGGTACTGACCCACGCCCACGGTCCCTCCACCATTGACGTTGCCGGTGTTGGTTCCTGGGATCGTCGTAATGGTCGTGGGCGGTGTGATGATCGGCGTTGCAGGGGACATCAGCTGGCCCATGAAGTAACCCGAAACGTCCGCAATCAGGTCGGTAGCCCCGGCGGAACGGTTGAACAACGTGACCTTCCCGTCAGCCCCGACCGGAACAGTCACGGAGTTCGCCACCGTCTGGCCCATACCGAAATTCACATTCGACGTATTCGGACTCGACGTTCCGGGAGCAAGCGCACTCACAAACCCAAACGACCCCGGCCTTGTCACCGTCAGATTGAACACCACAGCGGAGGCATTCGCCGGAATCCCGGACACGCCACCCACCTGAAAGGACACCGCCGCATCAGGACCCGCCGGAGCACTACTGCGGGTATCCAGCAACCGGGACGGGGCCAAGGGCCCGAACGCACCCGGAACGATAGAAGTGCCGGCGAGGTAGTAACCCGAAACGTCCGCGACCAGTTCGGTAGTTCCGGCGGAACGGTTGAACAACGTGACCTTCCCGTCAGCCCCAACCGGAACAGTCACAGAGTTCGCCAACGTCTGGCCGATACCGAAATTCAGACTCGACGTCTTCGGAGGCAAGGTGCCGGAGGCATAGGCGCTGATGAACCCGAACGACTTCGGCCCCGTGACTGTCAGGTTGAACACCACAGCCGAAGCATTCGCAGGAATTCCGGAGACCCCACCCACCTGAAACGACACCGGCGCGTCAGCACCCGCCGGAGCGCTACCGCGGGTATCCAGCATCCGCGAAGGACCCAACGGCACAAACGCACCCGGAACAACGGGAGCACCCGCCAGGTAATACCCCGAAATGTCCGCAATCAGGTCGGTGGTCCCGGACGAACGGTTGAACAACGTGACCTTTCCGTCAGCCCCAACCGGAACAGTCACGGAGTTCGCCAACGTCTGACCCATACCGAAATTCAGACTCGACGTCTTCGGAGGCAAGGTGCCGGAGGCATAGGCACTGACGAACCCGAACGACTTCGGCCCCGTCACCGTCAGGTTGAACACCGCAGCCGAAACGTTCGCCGGAATCCCAGACACCCCGCCCACCTGAAACGACACCGCGGCGTCAGCACCCGCCGGGGCACTGCCGCGCGTGTCCAGGGCCCGGAACGGCGGAACCGCCACCATGGTGCCGGGATCCACCGGCGTCGTTGGACCGAGCATTGGCATAGACGCCGGGGAATTGCCGGGAACAGCAGCTAATGCGGGAAAGGCCGAAACCCCGCTGGAAACGAGCAATCCAAGCAGGACAGCGAAAACAGCCAAGAACCTAAATCCACGCATGCGCAAGGAGACCCCCAAATACCCCGACGGCATGGGCCACCGTCATTTGGCCACAATCTATCAGAGGGGGGTCGGCCCATAGTGCCGTAACGATCCACTGCTGCGTAACTGTCGTTCTCAGGACCGAAAACGACAGTTACGCGGCAATCGATGGGAGGCGCCCCTAGGCCCGCATGTTCCCGATCACCGGGAGGCCCGCCGTCGGGAACAGGCTCGGGAAGACGGACGGCGTGGGGACCGGCACTTCGTCGAGGGGCACAGTGACCGTCTCGACGCCGACGACGACCCGTTCGCCGCGCACGCTGACCTCCAAAGGTGCCGTGCCGGCGTCGGGCTCTGATCCGGGCGTTGAGGCTGCATCCGAAACGAGCGCCAGGCTGATGGATCCGGGGCGCAGTTCAACGGACAGCACCCGCCTGCGGATCTTCAGCCGGAAGGACAGGCTCTCCCACTCAGCCGGGAGGCGCGGATCGAAATGCGGCACCTGCCCCTGATCACGCATGCCCGCGAAACCGCACACCAAGGAACTCCAGATGCCGCCGGTGGAGGCGATGTGCACGCCGTCTACCGTGTTGCGGTGCGTGTTGTCGAGGTCGATGAACAAAGCCTCGGTGAAGTGCTTGAGCGCGATATCGGAGTAGCCCACTTCTGCGGCAATGATGCCCTGGACGCAGGCGGACAAGGTGGAGTCGCCGGTGGTGATGGGGTCGTAGAAGTCGAACGCGCGTTGCTTTTCCTCGGCCGTGAAGTCCTGCCACTGCAGGAACATCGCCAGCACGGTGTCCGCCTGCTTGAGGACCTGGTGCCGGTAGATCACCAGCGGGTGGAAGTTCAACAGCAGCGGGTACTTGGATTCCGGCGTGGACCAGTCCCACGGCTCCAAGGTCATGAAGTCGTTGTCCTGGCTGTAGATCTGCATATCCGGATCGTAGGGAAGCGCCATGCGGGCCGCCGCCTGCTGCCAGACCATCCGCTCCGTCTCGGGAACCTCGGGGTGTTCCAGGGCAGCGGCCGCGCGCAGGTTAAACCGGGCCATGACGTTGGTGTAGAGGTTGTCGTTGACCACGGCCGTGTACTCGTCAGGACCGGTGACGCCGTGGATGTGGAACAAACCGTCCTTGCCGAAGAAGCCCAGCGAAGCCCACATGCGGGCAGTCTCGATCAACAGGTCAGAGCCAACCTCGCTGCGGAAGCTCGCGTCGCCGCTGGCCCATTGGTAACGGTTGGCGGCGAAGGAGATCGCGGCCGCGATGTGGAACTGCGCCGTGCCGGCAGCGTAGTAGGCGCTGGCCTCGAGCCCGTTGATAGTGCGCCATGGGAACAGTGCACCGTCCACGTTCAGCTCTTTCGCCCGGATCCGGGCGTCGGGCAGCATCGCGTGGCGCGACTCCAGCACTTGCCGGGCAGCAGCGGGATTGGTGTATGTCAGGTACGGCAGGAGGTACACCTCCTGGTCCCAGAAATAGTGGCCCTCATAGCCGGATCCGCTGACGCCCTTGGCCGGGATGCCTGCAACGCCGGCACGCGCGGTGGCCTGGGCAAGCTGGAACAGGCTCCAGCGCACGGCCTGCTGCAGTTCGGGCTGGCCCCCGATCGTGATGTCCGCGGTGGACCAGTAGTCGCGGTAGTGGGCCGTCGCTTCAGCGAGGAGGTCCGCGAACGGCACGAGTCCCAATTCGGCGTCGGACGCCAGGAGCTCACCGGGATCCGATTCGCCTGTATCGACGCTGTTGACGACGTAGCTGACGCTCTTCTCCAAGCGGAACGTCTCGCCTTCATTCACGGCCATGACGTAGCGGACCGTGGACTCGTCCTCCCCCACCACGGTTTCGAATGGCTGTCCCTCGGCGGAAATCCAGTGGTCCACCGCCATGCCGATGCGCTGGCGGGATTCAGCGGTTTCCCAGGCCAGGCGCAAGGATCCGTCCGAACCCTGCAGGTGCAGCGGGACCAGGACACGGCCTGCGTGGCGACCGGAGCGGCGGGGGTCGTGGACCGATTGGTCCTCCACAGGCTGGTCCTGCCGATTGATCACCAAGGACGTGATGTCGGCGGACACCTGCCGGTCCGCGGTGAGGCTCAACTCGATGCCGAGGGACCCCCTGGAATCGATGCCGACAACGCGGCGCTCGAGCGTGGTGACGATGGCGCCTGAACGGCACTCCCACGTGACGGCGCATTCGTAGACGCCCGTGGCGAAGTCGATGCTGCGGCGGTAATTCCGGACCGCGGACTCGGTCAGGCTCAGCTGCTCGCCGTCGATGACAACGTTGAAGTTGTTGGCATCCGGAACGTAGACGATCCTCTGTCCCGTGCGGGCGAAGCCGTACGCGTTCTCGGCATGCTTGATATCCCACGTTTCGTGGAAGCCGTTAATGAACGTACCGGGAAGTTCGCTGTCGGTCCCGGCCCAGTGGGCGCCACGGATGCCCAGGTGACCGTTGCCGAGGCTGAAGAGGGTTTCGAGGGTACCGGCGTCACCGGGAACGTGGATGCTCTCCACGAGCTTCCACGGTTCGCAGGGGAAGCGCAGCCGGTCGGAGCTGATGAGTGCCATGGACTGTGGGGTTCCTTCTGTGTCTGGGGAACGGTAAGGCTAGAGAAGGTCGTCGAGATCGTCGACTACAAAGGTCGCGCCGGCGTCGAGCAGGGTCTGGTGGCCGGCTCCGCGGTCCACTCCGATCACGGCGCGGAAGTTCCCGGCGCTGCCGGCCTGCACACCTGACACTGCGTCTTCGACGACCACGCAGCCCTCGGCGGGAACGTCCAGCAGCTCGGCCGCGTAACGGAAGGTCGCCGGGTCCGGCTTGCCGGGGAGCCCGACGGCGGCCGCCACCTGGCCGTCGACGACCACCGGGAAGTAGCCATCCAGTCCCGCCGCTTTCAGGACCGCCGGCGCGTTGCGGGACGAAGACACGACGGCGAGCTTGAGCCCGAGATCCAACGCGGCGTGGATGAACCGGACCGAGCCCGCATAGGGTTCGACTCCGCGCGAATCCACGATCTCGTTGAAGATCCGGTTCTTGCGGTTGCCCAGGCCCTGCACGCTCGCGTTGGCGGGATCGTCGTCGGCGGGGCCTTCCGGCAAGGTGATTCCACGTGAGGTAAGGAAATCACGCACGCCGTCGAAGCGCGGCTTTCCGTCGATGTGGTCGAAGTAGTCGCTCTCCTGGTAGCCGTCCGGATGGCCCGTTTCAGCCAAGTAGGCGTCGAAGAGTTCCTGCCATGCCTGCTCATGCACCACGGCGGTTGGCGTCAGCACGCCGTCGAGGTCGAAAAGGAGCGCGGTAGCGCCCATCCAGGCGGTCTTCTGGATCGTTCCGGTGTCAGTCATCGTTTGGTGGTCCGTTCAGCGTTGGCACACAGGGTCTAGCGCTCGATGAGCGTCGTGTCGGGAAAGGTTTGACGGTTCGTTGGGGGCTCGGCGTTTTGGGGCGTTCCGCCAACAACCTGGCGGCGGAGGCACCTTGGCCGGCTACTGACTGCGCTGGCTACTGGCTGCGCCGCCGCGCATCGTCGTGGAGTCGGAGTCCCTGACCAGGTCCGGATAATTGGCGGGATCCGAATGGCCTGGGCCGGGCAGGCGGGTAGCCTGCCGGGCTGCGAAATCGCCGTCGGTCCCTACATTTCTTAAGGTTACGGAAGTGATCCCCGCCCTCGCAAATGCAGGGGCGTTGGCCACTTGGGCTTGTGCTTCACCATTCAACACGGCCTCAACCATTCATCTTGAGAATGTGGCGGCACTCCTTGCACCACCGAAGCAGAGTGTAAGCGCATACAAATTCGGCAATCAACAGTTGTTTTTCGCATCATCCAATGTGACGCAGGCCTCACTTAGCGAAGGACGTAAAACCGCAGAAACGCGCTGACATCCGCCATTTCCCGGGCCTCGATCCGATGCCCCATGCCGGGATAGGTTCGCGCGGTGAGAGCCATGTTCTTGTTGAGCCATTCCTCGGTGTGCTCGATGGCATCCCTGAAGATCACCGGATCAGCCTTGTCCCGGCCCCAGAAGAACGGGGGCCGGGACATCGAAGGATTCACTGAGGGCCAAGAGGTCGTTTTCCAACACAAATCCGGACAGGCCAACGGTTGCTTTGAACCCCTCCGGCCGAAGCCGCAGCAAAGTACTCGCCATGGCCATTCCTTGCGAATAGCCCAGGAGGCTCACGCTGCTGTGGTTGCCCTTGACCGAGTCGATCCAAGCAAACACTTTGTTGGTGGATGCGATGACGTCCGCGAAGTCGTTGGCCAGGAAGTAGTCCAGCAGGAACCATCCATAGTGGTCACCGATCGGCATTGGCCCACGAAGCGCAGCGCAGGTGAACTCCTTCGGGAGCTGGGGAAAGAGATTCACCATTCGCTGTTCGTCCGTGCCGTATCCGTGCATCATCACAAGGAGCGGGGTCCCGGCGCGCTCATGTTCCGGCTTGGACCACACGACAGTTTCCATGGGACGAGCCTATGCGCCCCGGCCCTCCCACGGGTCGAGGCCGCTCTCGGATTGCCTTTCCAGCGGGCGTAAACTCTGTTTCGCCGGCGCCGGGCGCCGACCAGGGGAAATAGGAGACTGACATGGCAGGCAACTTCATTGCGAGTTCAACCATTACGATCCAAGCAAGCGCCGATCGGGTGTGGTCCGTGCTCACCGATCCAGCGGCCATTAAAGAGTTCATGTTTGGGACCGAGGTTGTCACCGACTGGACGGTTGGCGGACCCATTGTTTGGCGCGGGGTCTGGAAAGGCAAAAACTACGAGGACAAGGGCGTCATCCTTGAGCTCGAGCCCGGGAAGCGGCTGGTAAACACCCATTTCAGTCCGCTGTCCGGCCAGGAAGACACCCCAGGGAACTACCACACGCTGACGTGGACTTTGGAACCTGAGGATGGGAAGACCAGGCTGACCCTGACGCAGGACAACAACGCAAGCGCAGACGAAGCCGCGCATTCGAAGGGAATGTGGGACAGCCTGGTGCAGAGTGTGAAAACCATCGCGGAACGCACCTAGCCGGTCCGCTCAGGGTCACGGCCCAGCGCAGGAGCACAGCCGCGACGGTCGCGGAAAGCGCTCAGCTACAGGGTCCACCAATTGGACAAACGCTCGCCTAGTCTTGCGCGCCGGGGGTACAGCGGGCACAATTTTCCTACAGTCCGCGCAGAACTCCGGACTAGGGCCGAGACTTCGGCCCGTTTCGCTCAAGCAGCCGGGCGCCATGTCACTCAATGTGAAGGTGCTGCCTGATGAGCAATTGCCTGTTACCGGTGCGGAGATAGTCAATGTCGACCCTCTCCGAGTCCGCCGTCCCTCACGAACCACATCAGCCTGGGGCTGCCCCCCTTTGGTGTGCCGGTTGCGGAACAGACAGGCACTTGGTCATCGAATCCATCCAAGCCCGGACTCCAGGGTCCCGAGAGATTGCCGTGTTCTATACGTGCACATCCTGCGGGTTTTCCTACAGTCACGCGGCCACTGTCCAACAGGCTGGGGCCATCCTGAATCGTCGGGGGATTCAGGATGGCCTCTTGGAGTTCGGAAGCCACTATTTCCATTGCGGCGAACCACTCCGCGAGGTCAAAACCTCGCTGCAAAGATTCAGGGCACCACAGGCAGGCGTGCCCGGATCGTGCAACCCACCATCGGAAACCCGGCTGTACATCAAGGTCTTGAGGTGCAGCTGCGGGTTCGAATTGGAAATACCTGCATAGCCAACACTGTGCGGCGATACCCGAAGGAAGCACCATGAAGCTTGAAAGTACCCAGCGGCGAGCCGAAGACGACTCCCGCCTTGATTCCGATGGACTGGACCAAAAGGGGAAGACGACCCGGCATCAAACGGATTCCCCCACCATGTCCCGCTTGCCCGACCCACCCGATCCGGATAACCTCCCCATCGATTACCCCGGCTTCCGGGAGATTGAGTGGCCGTAGGGCCCCTTCCGGTCCGGCGCTAAGGCCGCCAGCCCTTTTACCTACCCCTTTCCGGGATTAGCGGGCACTGCGTCGGGCCGGTTACAACGTTGTGCTTGCCCGAGCTGCCGCCTTGACCGCGGCCGCCGTTGAACGCACCGCCGCCCTCGGAACGCCGTCGTGTGTCACTTTCTGCTGGATCATCGCGGCATCCGGCCATCACCGCTCCCGCCGTTGCGGGCTCGGCGAATCGCCATGCCCGAATGATCCAGCAGAATCCCACGCTCCCGGCCCGCAGAGTGCCTCCAGCGCGCCTATAGAGCCCCAGTTGCGCCCCAAACCAACCGAACCCAACCCAAATCCAAACTAAGATCTTTGTTTATGTTGTTTTCTGTTGACAGATCAACATGAACAAAGATAGAGTCAAGCAATTCCACATCATGTGATTACAGTCACTGATGGATCTACAGCTTGTACGCAATGGAGGGTATGTGTTCGCCGAAGAGCGCCAACAGCTGATCTCCGAGCTCGTCGCCGAGCGTGGGCGGGTCAGCGTCACGGATCTCGCTGATCGATTCAGCATCACCACCGAAACCGTCCGCCGCGACCTCGCCGTCCTCGAATCCGCAGGCAACCTTCGCCGTGTCCACGGCGGGGCAGTCCCCTCGGACCGCCTCAGCACCCGCGAGGAAAGCGTGGTTGAACGCGCTATCCAGCGCCAGCAGGAAAAGGTCCGCATCGCCGAGGCTGCCTTGGCACTCATCCCCGCGAACGGCGCCGGCAGCATCCTGATCGACGCCGGCTCCACCACAGAAGCACTGGCCCGCCTCTTGGGTCAGCGCACCCCGAACACGGCCTCCGCCAACGGGAACACCCCGAGTGAAGAACTGGTGGTCATCACCCACGCCATCCCCATCGCCGCACGCTTGAGCGGCAACCCGCACATCGCACTCCAGACCTTGGGCGGCCGCGTCCGCGGGCTCACCCAGGCCGCCGTCGGGCAGTCCACGGTCGATGCGGCCTCCCGTCTTCGCCCGGATATCGCCTTCGTCGGCGCCAACGGTATCCACGCCACGTTCGGGCTCAGTACCCCTGACCCCGAAGAAGCCGCCGTCAAGGCCGCTTTCGTCACGTCCGCACGGCGCGTCGTCGTCCTCGCGGATTCTTCCAAACTGGACGCGGAGACCCTCGTCCAGTTCGCCGCCCTGAAAGATGTGGACACCGTGATTACTGACCACGAACCGTCTGAAGAGCTCTCCGCCGCTCTGGCCGAAGCCGGCGTCGACGTGGTGATCGCATGATCGTCACCCTGACCGCCAACCCGAGCCTGGACCGGACGGTGGAGCTCCCCTCCCCGTTGGCCCGCGGCGAGGTTCAACGCGCCGTCGCCGTCCACCAGCATTCCGGCGGCAAGGGCGTCAATGTCTCCCGGGCGCTTGTCGCCTCGGGCCTGGACACCGTTGCTGTCCTGCCGGGCGGGGATTCCGATCCCGTGCTCGCGGGACTGCTCGACGACGGTGTCCCTTACGCCGCGCTCCCCATTCGGGAACCGCTGCGCAGCAATGTGACGCTCACAGAGCCGGACGGCGTCACCACCAAGATCAACGAACCCGGCCCGGAGTTGAGCCAGGACGAGCAGGAGGCCCTGATCGGGCTACTGCTGGACTGCTCCCGTGGCGCGAGCTGGGTGGTACTCGCCGGATCGCTCCCACCAGGAGTGCCGGCGGACTTCTACGCCACGGTCGCCCGCCGTTTGCGCTCGATGCACAACACCGCGAACGACGGCGCCGCCCCCCTTATCGCCGTCGATTCCTCGGGCGCCCCATTGGCAGCGGCCGTCAGCAGTGATGCCGGCGACGCTATCAGCGGCAAGCCCGACCTCCTGAAGCCGAACGCGGAGGAACTGGCAGAACTGGCCGCCGCGGCCGGTTTCACAGATGTCCACACGGCTGACGAACTGGAAGCGGACCCCGGCCTTGCAGCCAGGGCCGCCGCCGCCGTCGTCGGTAGCGGTGTGGGTGCAGTACTCGCAACACTCGGTTCCAAAGGCGCAGTCCTGGTAACCGCCGACGGCGCGTGGCTCGCCACGCATCCGCCGATCCAAGCCGTCAGCACCGTTGGTGCCGGCGATTCGTCCCTCGCTGGCTACCTGCTGGCCGCCACCAACGGCGGCTCCGCGCAGGATTGCCTTCGTCAGGCTGTGGCCCATGGTGCCGCCGCCGCTTCGCTGCCGGGCTCCACTGTCCCGGCGGTCCACCAAACAACTCCCGACGCCGTATCCATCACGGCCCTCCAGAAGGACTAACAGTGACCCAGCTCATCACACCCCAACTGGTCACCCTCGACCAGAACCTCGGCGATACCCCCGCCGATGTCATCCGCTTCCTGGCAGGCAAAGTTGCCGCCGCCGGTCGCGCCTCCGAGGTTGAAGGGCTCTTCACGGACGCCTTCGCCCGCGAGCAAAAGACCGCCACGGGCGTTCCCGGAGGCATCGCCATCCCGCACTGCCGCTCCACAGCCGTAACGGAAGCCACCCTCGCGATGGCCCGCCTTTCGAACAAGGTGGACTTCGGCGCCAAGGACGGCCCGGCTGACATCATCTTCTTCATCGCCGCACCCGAAGGCGCGGACCAGGAGCACTTGAAGCTGCTCGCCAAGCTGGCCCGTTCCCTGATCAAGAAGGACTTCACCGCCGCACTGCGTGCGGCCACCACGCCTGAAGAGATCGTGGAACTCGTGGACGGCGCTTTGGCCGACAAGCCGGCCGCCGCGCCGGCAGCACCGGCCGCCGGCGCCACCCCGGCCGCCGCTCCTGCCGCTTCCGCTGCCGCTGCCCCTGCCGCTCCCAAACGGATCGTTGCCGTCACCGCCTGCCCCACCGGCATCGCCCACACCTACATGGCAGCCGATTCCCTCGTGGCGGCGGGCAAGGAAGCAGGCGTCGACCTGCAGGTGGAAACCCAGGGCTCCGGCGGATTCACCGCGCTGGACCCGGCCGTGATTGCCGCTGCCGACGCCGTGATCTTCGCGGTAGACGTCGACGTCCGGGGCAAGGAACGCTTTGCCGGCAAGCCCGTCATCAACGCTCCGGTCAAGCGCGGCATCGATGAACCGGCCAAGATGGTGCAAGAAGCCATCGCCGCCTCTACCGACCCGCACGCCCACCGCGTTCCGCACTTCGGCGCCGAAGAAAGCGCCGAACACGCCTCCGAAGCTGCCAGCGAGCACCTCGGCACCAAGGTCAAGAAGGTGCTCCTGACCGGCGTCAGCTACATGATTCCGTTCGTCGCCGGCGGTGGCCTGCTCATCGCCCTGGGCTTCCTGCTCGGCAGCTATGAAATCGCCGGTGTCGCGGACAAGATCCTTGGGGCAAACACCCTGTTCAACCTGCCCACCGATTACCCGGTCCATGCGTGGGGTCCGTTGGGCGCCTACCTCGGTGCCGTGCTGTTCAAAATCGGCGCACTTTCGCTTGGCTTCCTCGTGCCGGCCCTGGGCGGGTACATCGCCTACGGCATCGCGGACCGGCCCGGCATCGCCCCAGGTTTCGTGGCCGGAGCGGTTTCCGGCTACATGGGTGCCGGCTTCCTTGGCGGCCTGGTCGGTGGCCTGCTCGCAGGCGTCACGGCCCACTGGATCGGCAGCTTCAGTGTTCCCCGCTGGTTGCGTGGCCTGATGCCGGTGGTGATCATCCCCTTGCTTGCCTCGATCGTCGCCTCGGGCCTCATGTTCCTGGTCCTCGGTGGACCGATCGCGGCCGCCTCCAAGGGCCTCAGCGCCTGGCTGTCCGGAATGACCGGTGCGTCCGCAATCGTCCTCGGAATCATCCTCGGCCTCATGATGTGCTTCGACCTCGGTGGTCCGGTCAACAAGGTTGCCTACTCCTTCGCCGTGGCCGGCCTCGGCGCCGGAAGCCTCGCCAACCCGGCACCGCTGCAGATCATGGCCGCGGTGATGGCTGCGGGTATGGTTCCCCCGCTCGCCATGGCGCTTGCTTCGACCGTGCTGGACAAGAAGGGCTTCTCCCTCGCCGAGCGCGAGAACGGCAAGGCTGCCTGGCTCTTGGGCCTGTCCTTCATCTCCGAAGGCGCTATTCCGTTCGCGGCGGCCGACCCGCTGCGCGTTATTCCCTCCAGCATGGTGGGTGGCGCGGTGACCGGCGCCCTGTCCATGGCCTTCGGCGTCACGTCGCAGGCTCCGCACGGTGGAGCGTTCGTCTTCTTCGCAATCGGCAACGTCCTGATGTTCTTTGTGTCGATCGCCGTCGGCGCGGTCGTGACCGCGCTGATCCTCATCGCCCTCAAGCGCTGGGTCGCCAAGAAGCCGGTCGAGGCTGAGCAGGCTCCGGTTCCGGTCGCAGCCTGAACAACCCGCCACTAAGCAAGTAGAGAGACTATTCCATGCAGACCTTTTCAGGTGTTGGCGTTGCCCCCGGGCGTGTCTTGGGACCGGTTCGGCAGATGCCGAAGCCGGTGCAGGAACCGCGGGGGAACGTGAATATTCCTGCGGACGTCACCGTCGAATCGCAAGGCCAGCGCATCAAAGATGCCGCAAAGGCCGTGCAAGCGGAACTCCGTGCCCGAGCCGCCACCGCGTCCGGCGAAGGCAAAGAGGTCTTGGAAGCAACAGCCATGATGGCCGCCGATCCCATGCTGGTGAAATCGGCCATCAGGCTCCTCTCCCCCGCAGCGCCGGGCGGCGCACGCACCGCCGAAAGGGCCGTGTGGGAGGCTGCCGCTACGGTGGCGGAATCGCTGAAGGCGCTCGGCGGCTACATGGCGGAGCGCGTGGCTGACGTCCTGGACGTCCGTGCCCGTATCGTCTCCGAGCTGCGCGGTCTGCCCGCGCCGGGCATTCCGGCGTCGGACGTTCCGTTCATCCTGGCCGCCGAGGACCTCGCCCCGGCAGACACCGCCACTTTGGACCCTGCCAAGGTCATCGCACTGATCACCTCAAGCGGCGGCCCGCAGTCCCACACCGCCATCCTTGCCCGCGCACTCGGCCTGCCCGCGATCGTCGCCGCTCCCGGCGTCGACGGGATTGCCGACGGCATGGAGGTCTACCTCGACGGCGCGGCCGGCACCGTGACAGTGGACCCGGGTGAAGACCTCCGCCTTGCGGCGAAGGCCTGGGCGAACCAAGCCTCCACGCTGGCGGCATTCAGTGGCAGCAACGTCATGGCCGACGGCTTCCGGGTTCCCTTGCTCGCCAACGTCGGTACCGGTGCTGACGCGGTCAAAGCCGCCGAGGCCGGTGCCGAAGGCGTCGGTCTGCTGCGCACCGAATTCTGCTTCCTGGATCGCGACGACGAGCCGACGGTCGAGGAGCAAATCGCCGCCTACGGTGCTGTCTTCGCTGCGTTCCCGGGGAAGAAGGTGGTGGTCCGAACGCTCGACGCCGGCGCGGACAAGCCCCTTCCATTCCTCACCAACGCGGACGAACCGAACCCTGCCCTCGGCGTCCGCGGGTATCGCACCGACCTCACCTCCCCTGGCGTCCTCGAACGCCAGTTGGAAGCAATCGCCGCTGCCGAAGCAGTCAACCAGGCCGAAGTCTGGGTCATGGCCCCCATGATCTCTACGGCTGATGAGGCAGCGCACTTCGCGTCCCTCTGCGCCGCTGCCGGACTGCGGACACCCGGAGTGATGGTGGAAGTCCCGTCGGCAGCCCTCACTGCCGCGACCGTGCTGCGCGAAGTCAGCTTCGCGTCGCTCGGCACCAACGACCTCACCCAGTACGCCATGGCCGCGGACCGCCAGCTCGGCCCGCTCGCCACACTCAACGACCCATGGCAGCCCGCTGTGCTGCAGCTCGTAAAACTGACGGCCGACGGCGCCGCGGCCGCCAGCGCCGCGAGCGGCACCGCGAAGCCCGTGGGAGTCTGCGGCGAGGCAGCCGCCGACCCCGCCCTCGCCGTCGTACTCGTTGGACTCGGTGTTGCCACGCTCTCGATGAGCGCCCGGGCGCTGGCCGCCGTTTCCACCGTTCTGGCAACCGTGACCATGGCGCAGGCCCAACAGCTTGCGGCAGTGGCGCTGGCTGCGTCGAGTGCTTCGGCCGCACGACAAGCTGTTCGCGCCCAACTGCCTATCCTGGATGAGTTGGGTCTCTAGACTTTCCCCAAGCCCACAAACGAAGGAGCAACAATGTCCGAACGTACCGCCACCATCGCCAGCCGCGTCGGCCTGCACGCCCGCCCGGCAGCCATCTTCGCCGAAGCCGCAGGCGAACTGGACCTTGAGGTCACGATCGCCCGCGAAGGCGAGCCCGCCGACGACGCCATGGACGCCGCCAGCATCCTCTCCCTCATGAGCCTGGGCGCCGAGCACGGCGATGTCGTGGTGCTCCGGGCCGAAGGTGCCGGGGCCGACGAAGCGCTGGACAAGCTCGTGAAGATCCTCGAAACGGACCACGACGCCGAGTAACCCACCGAGCATGCCCCCTCCTGGCCGTGGGGAGTGGACATAGTCCTGCTATGTCCACTCTTCGTAGCCAATAGGGGGCATGCTCTTTGCTTGTCCGGGCAAATTACGGTCTGGCAGGTCAAATGATCGTCTGGCAGGGCAAGTTATGGCTCAGGGCAGGTTGTTCAGATAGGCCGCGATCGCCGACTCGGTGGCCTTGAGCTGTTCCAGGTCACCCGCCAGGAACCCCTCCAGGATGCGCGGATCGACGTAAGCCGCTCTCGCGACTGTTGGCGTGTTGCCGAGCAGTTCGGAAGTTTGCTTGATGGCCTCAAGGACGCGCTTGCGGGGCGGCAGTGCCGAACCGGGGCCGGCGAGTGCCATTCCGGCCGTGGCGGTGCCTTTCCAGGTGCGGAAGTCCTTGGCCGTGTAGTCGCCGCCGGTGATGTAGCGAAGGTACTCATTGACCATTGCTGCGTTCAGGGAGACGTTGCTCCCACCGTTCGGGTAGAGCAGCAAGGACTCCGTGCCCCGCCTGCCTGCCAAGGGTTCGAGGAATCTGGCCAGCACAGGGTCCTTGATGGTGGAATCCCAGGTTTGGCCGCTTTTCCCAGGGAAATGCAGGAAAACCGTATCCCCGTCGACCTTCACGTGCTTGCACCTCAGGGTGGTAAGCCCGTACGAGCCGTTGCGGCGCGTATAGCCATCGGAACCAACGCGCAACGCTCCAAGATCCATGAGCCGCACGGCCGCGGCCAAGGTTTTGGTCTTCTCCGAGGGAGACTCCCGCAAATGGCGGGAGACCCGACGGCGTGCCTCTGGCAGGACGATTCCGAGGCGCGCAGCCCTGATGAACTTTTCAGTATCCTGGCGGGCACGCCATTCCGGGTGGTAGATGTATTGGCTCCGCCCGGCGTCGTCCACTCCCATTGCCTGGATATGCCCGTTCTCGAACGGGCATATCCAGACGTCGGACCACGCAGGCGGTATTGCCAGCGCATCAAGGCGCTTGCGCTCTCCACGTTCCACAAGCGAACCGTCCGGAAGGTAGTAGCTGAACCCGCGGCCGGACTTTCGCCGGGAAATGCCCGGAGTGCCTGGTTTGCTGCGGCGGAGTCGTGGCATGCTGGCGCCGTTTGCGTCGTTTTTCTAGGCTTCCTGCGGGTCGGCCACAGCCGCGTTCGCAGTCATGGTCTCCGCGTTGATCATCCAGGCGAGCTGCTCCAGACGGGCGATGAACGCGTGGAGCAGATCCGCCGACGTGGGGTCCTCTTCGTCCACTTCGTCATGGACATCACGCATGGTCTGAACCGTGCGCTCCACGCGGTCGGTGATCAGCTTCACGGCATCCTTCGTAACGGTCAATCCCGCGGGGAATTCCTCCAGCCTGGTTGAGGCGGCGATGGTGCCGCTCCGGCCGTCGGGAAGGGCATGGAGGGCCCGCATCCTTTCGGCGGTTTCGTCGGCGAACTCGCGGGTAGCCAGGACGAGCTCATCAAGCTGCAGATGCAGATCCCGGAAATTGGGGCCAACGATGTTCCAGTGGGCCTGTTTCCCCTGGAGTTGCAGTTCGATCAGGTCCGTCAGGACCAACTGAAGATCATCTGCCAAGGTTTGCGATGCTTTCACGTTTTTCTCCTCCTAAGGACCATCCGATGTTTACCCTACGACGATATCCAAAAATCATTGTAAGTGTACTTACTACTTGATTTGATAAGGGTGCTTAGTAGTACGATGGAGGCAGCAGGTACCGGTTCACACCGGACAAAAACCCCGAAAATCCGGGGCGGTATCGCTACTGAAAGACCTTGCACTGGGCTTGGGGACCTGGCGGGGAACAACGGTTCGCAAGCGAACCGATAACCGAATACACCGCAAGGGGCCCAGGCGCTTGCCGCGGTCCCGCTGAAGTAAAGGAATGTGTCATTGTGAACACTCTTTTGATCATTGCAGGCGTTGTGGCAATCGTTCTTCTGCTCGTCGGCGGCTTCTCGCAGGCCGTGAGCTGGCTCCTGTGGGTCGGCGTGGTCCTGCTGATCGTCGCAGCCATCGGTTGGCTCCTCAGCTTCATGTCCGGCCGCCGGTCACACGGCGTCTAGCGGGCAAGGGCAAAGACGACGCCTAGCCCTGGCGGCAAGGCGCCACACCGTTCAGCGAATGAAGAAGATCCCTTTACCAGCAAAGGAGCACGTCCATGGGTGCAGATGACAAGATAAAGGCCGCCGGAGAAAAGCTCTCGGGCAAGTCCAAGGAAGCGGCTGGAAAGCTCACCGGGGACGAGAGGCTCGAGGCCGAAGGCAAGATGGAACAGGCCAAGAGCGAGCTCAGAACGGCCGGCGAAAAGGTCAAGGACGCTTTCAAGAAGGACTAAATCCGTCCTAAGTGCGGCTCCCGCCTCGTGCGGGAGCCGCACTTCCCGGTTCAAGGAGTTAAGTCGATGCCGACTATCTCGGATCCGATTGTTCCCAACGGCGCACCCCTCCCCAAAGGGGAACGCATCAGGTGCGGCCAGTGCGGCACCGCCGAGTATGTAATCCTCGATTCCATCGAAGCCCTGACGCCACCGGCGGCAGAGTTCGTGGACGTCGGTTACTCGTGCCTGGAATGCGGTAACAGCTATGCCCATGCGGCGACGTTCCAGGATGTCGCGGCCATCCTCAACCAGCGCGGCACGGTGTCGGGCGTGCTCCAATTCGGCGGAGAATACGTCCATTGCGGCGAACCCATGAAGATTTCAGGGACCGGATTCCACAGCCTGTATGCGCCGATGTCCACCGAGGACCCCACCGTCGATCTTCTCGATGTGTACCTGGCAACGAAGGTGTTGCGGTGCCGGTGCGGGTTCCAGATGGAGCTTCCGTCATAGCCGGCGTCTTGACCGAAGGAGGAACCCATGCCAAACAAGAAGAATCCAAGCCTCAAGGATCCGGAACTCTACGAAACCCTCCGGGAGGATGGCGCCTCCAAGGAGAAGGCCGCCCGTATCTCGAATGCTGCTGCTAAACAGGGCCGGAAGGAAATCGGCCGACGCGGCGGCAGCTCGGGCGACTATGAAGACTGGACCGTGCCGCGATTGAAGTCGAGGGCGAAGGAACTGGGGCTCACAGGGTACTCACGCAAGAAGAAATCCGAACTGATCTCGGCCTTGCGAAACCACTAAGCCATCCAAGGGACATGTCCGCTGCTCACACCCGGGCGGCCACAGACGTGCCCCCGGGACATGCCCAACGTCTGGGCCCAGCAATGGACATATCCGCATTATGTCCACTCCACGCTTCCAACAAGGGACATGTCCGCAGCTCACACCTGGGCGGCCCCAGACGTGCCCCCAGGGACATGCCCAGTGCACCGGAACAGGAGTGGACATACCCGCATTATGTCCACTCCATGCTTCCAACAAGGGACATGTCCGCAGCTCACACCTGGGCGGCCACAGACGTGCCCCCAGGGACATGCCCAGTGCACCGGTACAGGAGTGGACATACCCGCATTATGTCCACTCCACGGTTCCCACGAGGGCCATGTCCACTGCTCACACACGGGTCGCCGCCGCCGTCCCCCGGGACATGCCCAGCGCCCGGGCCCGGCAATGGACATATCCGCATTATGTCCACTCCACGCGTCCAACAAGGGACATGTCCGCAGCTCACCCCTGGGCGGCCACAGACGTGCCCCCAGGGACATGCCCAGTGCACCGGTACAGGAGTGGACATACCCGCATTATGTCCACTCCACGGTTCCCACGAGGGACATGTCCACTGCTCACACACGGGTCGCCGCCGCCGTCCCCCGGGACATGCCCAGCGCCCGGGCCCGGCAATGGACATATCCGCATTATGTCCACTCCATGCTTCCAACGAGGGACATGTCCACTCCCTGTCCGGACCACCAACAGCACGACGGCGGGACGTCAGGCTTTCTTGGCCCTGGCCCTCGGCTTGCTCGCCGCCTTGGCGGTGGCGCCGTCGTCAGACTCTTCTGCGGAGGAGTCAGCGGAGCCCTTGCCGCGCTTCTTGTCGAGACTCCGTTTGAGGGCTTCCATGAGGTCGATGACTTCGCCGCCTTCGCCTTCGCTTGCCGTGACGCCGAAGGTCGCCTCGGTGTCGATGGAATCACCCTGTTCCAGTTTGGCCTCGATGAGCTGGCGCAATTGGACTTGGTAGTTGTCGGTGTACTCCTCGGGCTCGAAGTCGCGGGCCATGGAGTCCACCAAAGCCGAGGACATCTCCAGCTCCTTGTCCGAGATCTTGACCTCGGTTTCCAGCGAGGGGAAGTTGGCCTCACGGACCTCGTCGTCCCACAGCAGGGATTGAAGCATCAGGACATCGCCCCGTACCCGCAACGCGCCCAATCTGGTCTTCTGCCTGAGGGCATACTGCACGATCGCCACGCGCTCGGTGTCCTGCAACGTGCGCAGAAGCAGCATGTAGGCCTTGGGCGACTTCGAATCGGGCTCCAAGTAATACGGACGCTCGTACATGATGGGGTCAAGCTGCTCGGCAGGAACAAACTCCACTACTTCGATTTCACGGCTGGCCTCGGCGGGAAGGGACTTCAAATCCGCGGCCGTGAGCACCACAGTGCGGCCTTCCTCTTCGTAGGCCTTGTCGATATCCTCATAATCCACAACAGAACCGCAGACCTCGCACTTCCGTTGGTAACGGATACGGCCTCCGTCCTTGTTGTGGACCTGGTGGAGACTGACATCGTGGTCCTCGGTGGCGCTGTAGAGCTTGACCGGCACGTTGACCAGCCCGAACGCGATAGAACCCTTCCATATGGCCCTCATGCACTAAGTGAACATCACATCAAGGCGGAGGTGAAGAGGTGGCAACCAGCCAAAGGGAACGCGTCAACGTTGAAGGCCATGAACTGACGCTCACCAACCTGGGCAAGATCCTGTACCCGGAGACCGGCACCACCAAGGCCGAAGTGCTCGAATACTACGCCGCCGTCGCCCCGTTCCTGATCCCAGCCGCAGCCAACCGGCCGGCCACCCGCAAGCGTTGGGTAAATGGGGTGGGAACCGCAACCCACCCAGGGCAAATGTTCTTCCAGAAGAACCTGGACCAGTCCACGCCGTCCTGGGTTCCGCGCGTCACCATCCAGCACAGCGACCACAGCAACGACTACCCTCTCGTCAACAACCTTGCCACTCTGACGTGGCTGGCCCAGATCGCATCCCTGGAAATCCACGTCCCGCAGTGGCAGGTGGACGCCGATGGAACCATGCTGCCCCCTGACCGCCTGGTCCTGGACCTTGACCCGGGCCCCGGCACCGGCCTTCCCGAGTGCGTCGAAGTGGCCAAACTGGCGCGCAGCATCCTGCAGGACATGGGCCTGGATCCGGTTCCGGTGACCAGTGGCAGCAAGGGGATCCACCTGTACGCCGGACTGGACGGAACCCAAAAATGGGAGCAGGTATCCGCGTTCGCCCATGAATTGGCGCGCTCCCTCGAGGCCGACCACCGGGATCTCGTGGTCAGCGACATGAAAAAGACCCTCCGCAAGGGCAAGGTCCTGGTGGACTGGAGCCAGAACAGCGGGAACAAGACGACCATCGTCCCGTACTCCCTCCGCGGCCGGGCCCACCCCATGGTCGCCGCCCCGAGGACGTGGCGTGAACTCGCCTCCCCCAAGCTCGAGCACTTGGACTTCACGGCCGTCATGAAGCGCGTCAAGGAAGGAAAGGACCCTTTCGCCACCGTGGAGGCGGGCGGCCGGTCCGCGCATCCGCCGGCGCCCGGGGACAAAGCCACGGGCAAGACGGTGAACCCCCGGCTGGCCACGTACCTGGACAAGCGCGATCCGCGGCGGACGCCCGAACCGTTTCCCGCACCCGCACGTCAGCCCGGTTCACGCCCGCCCCAGGACGACGCGGAGCCAAACCCGCCAGGCGGGATCTTCGTCATCCAGGAGCACCATGCCCGTCGCTTCCACCTGGACTTCCGGCTGGAGCACGACGGCGTCCTGGCGTCCTGGGCGTTGCCCCGTGGCGTCCCGGAAACTCCGGACAAGAACCACCTGGCCGTGCAGACCGAAGACCACCCCATGGAGTATGCGGAGTTCGCGGGCGTCATTCCGAAGGGAGAGTACGGTGCCGGGACCGTCAGCATTTGGGACAGCGGCGAGTTCGAATGCGAAAAATGGCGCGACGGCAAGGAAGTCATCGCCACCCTCACCGGCAAGCCCGGCGGCGGATTGCACGGCACGCGGCGTTTCGCCCTCATCCACACCGGGGAGTCGCCGTCGCAGTGGCTGATTCACCTCATGAAGGACAAACCGGGCCTGACGGTCCTGAAGTCCCCGACCGCAGAGTCGAACGGGACGCCAAGCCGCGAGTCGAACGGGACCCCCAGCTACGCGGCCATGCTCGCGACCTCCGGAACCACCGCCGATGTCTCCTCCGGCGATTGGCTGTTTGAGCTCAAGTGGGACGGCTTTCGGGCGATCGTTTCAGGTTCCGGCGGCAAGATCAGGCTGACCAGCCGCTCCGGGATCGACATGACACCCACCTATCCCGAGCTGGCGGATCCGCGTTACTGGCCTGCCCACGATTTTGTGGCAGACGGCGAAATCGTCGCGCTCAGCAAGAACGGCCACCCCAGTTTCGAGCTGCTCCAGAAGCGGATGAACCTCTTCAAACCCGGCGACGTCGAACGCGCCCGGGCGGCGGTCCCCGTGCAACTCATGGTGTTCGATCTCCTGTACGACGCCGGAGCCCAAGGCGGTGCCGACCTGACCTCCCTTCCGCTCAGCGAGCGCCGGAAGCGGCTCACCGATTTCCGGGCCGGACTGCCCTCTAAGGGCTCTCCCATCCACATCTCGGAAATTCTGGAACATGACCTCGACGACATCCTGGCCAGCGCCAGCGAGCTTGGCCTGGAGGGCGTCATGGCCAAGCGCGCGGACAGCAAGTACCAAGCGGGCCGCCGCAGCAGGTCCTGGATCAAGCTCAAGCTGGAACGCATGCAAGAGGTAGTGGTTGGCGGGTGGCGGCCCGGTTCGGGGGCGAGGCTGGGAACCGTCGGGGCACTGCTTGTCGGGATTCCCGACGGCGACAAGCTGCGGTATGCGGGCCGCGTGGGCTCGGGATTCAAGGACTGGCAGCTCCGAGACATCCTGAAGCGCCTGCAGGGGATCGATCGCACGGATTCCCCGTTCCTCGACATACCCGCCGAAGACGCACGCGGCGCGCAGTGGGTTTCTCCCGAGCTCGTGGGAGAAGTGACCTTCGGCGAGTGGACCAGCGGCGGGAGGATGCGCCACCCGGTATGGCGCGGGTGGCGCCCCGACAAGTCCCCCGAGGACATCGACGCACTAACAGACGGACGACACGCAAAATAACCTACGACACCGGAATTCCAGTGTCGCAGGGAATTTTGCGTGTCGCTCGTGAAATATAGGCCCTAAGAGGAGTGCGGCATCTGGGGCCGGCTGGTGCGGTGGACCGCGGTAACCGCCGCTTGCTGGCCCACTCGGCCGTGGCTGGCGCCGCGGTCCTTGGGGTTATTGATCTTGCCGCTGACGTCCGGCCAAGCCGGTCCTTTGGCCGGTCCGAGGGCCATCGCCACGGTTGCGGGGGCCGGCATGGGCGCCTTATCCATGGACTCGATCAAGTGGCTGGCTAGCTCGGAGTCGATTTGTTGCTCATCGCGCTTTGCAAGCATCGTTCTTCCTTTCTGCATTGAAACGAAGGGATTTTTCATCCTAGGTGTGAGCGATCCGCTTGTCTGCAGGATCCGCCAGAGGAGGAAGCGACGTCCGCTGCGGGACCCTGGGTCTGTTGGAAGAGACAGGAACGGCGCGGAGGCGAGGCCTCAACAGGCGTGGATTTTTTGTCGTTTCAAACTCAGCGGCGGCCCGCTAGTCTATTCAAAAATCAGTGTTCCCATGTACCCACACTAGGCACCCAGCGCCGTTTTTGCACCCCTCGGCGTCCCGAAAGGCCTCCCATGTCAGCACCCTCGCTCCAGCCGTCGCATTCCGCCATCACGTCACGGCTCCGTGCTGCCGGCTGCGTCTTCGCCGAGGACGAGGCCGGCCTCCTGATAGCAGCGGCCGACACTCCAGAGGGGCTCGAGCGTTTGGTCGAACGACGGGTCTCGGGGCAGCCCCTTGAATATCTCCTGGGCTGGGCTGAGTTCCACGGCCAGCACATCGCGGTGGACCCGGGCGTCTTCGTCCCCCGGCGCCGCACTGAGTACCTTGTCGAGGAGGCGGCCCGCCTCGCCCGGCCGGGCGCCGTCGTCGTCGATCTTTGCTGTGGTTCCGGCGCTGTCGGTGCCGCTTTGGCGGCCGCGGTGGGAGGCATCGAACTTCACGCGGCCGACGTCGACCCCGCGGCGGTCCGCTGCGCCCGCCGGAACCTCGGCCCGGTTGGCGGCCAGGTCCATGAAGGCGATCTGTACTCGGCGCTGCCGGACTCTCTTCGCGGCCGGGTTGACCTCTTGGTGGCGAACGCTCCGTACGTGCCCACGCACTCGATCGGGATGATGCCGCCGGAGGCCCGGCTCCATGAACCGCGGGTGGCGCTCGACGGCGGCGCGGACGGTTTGGACGTGCAGCGCAAGATCGCCGGGGAGGCTTCGTTGTGGCTGGCTCCCGGGGGCCGGCTCCTGATCGAAACGAGCGTCCGGCAGGCCCCGACGACGGCGGCCCTGCTCGAGGACGCCGGGCTGACCGCCCGGATATGTCAGTCCGAGGAATTCGATGCCACCGTGGTGCTGGGAAGTCGCGAAAAGACCGCCGAAAATGATCAGCCAACTGACTTTTCCGGCCACTAAATAAGACAACTTGGTCACACACCCTCGAGGCGCCCAAAAATCCGCGTGATTCCGGGGCTGAACTGGGCAAATAGATGTCAGGCATTTGGGCCCAAAAGCGCCCGGAACGGCCCCGGACCCCGGGAGCCAACTCAAAGATTCGGCGAATCTCGCGTAAAATCTAAACCCTGTCCGGAGCGGAGCAGCTCTATGTCCCAAGCAAATGATCTCCCTAGGAGAAACACAAATGCCCACAGACCGAAGCATCACCGACTCTTCAGCAGGCGCTAGGAACGCCGCTGCAAGCAGCAAGACCGCACCTCGCGGTGCCTCAAAATTGAAACTTCCAACACGCCGTCGACTCAAGGTATCCGACGTCAACGTGGTGGACCAGCCAACGCTGAAAAAAGCACTCGGCGGCACGATCGTCGGCAACACCATGGAATGGTACGACGTTGGAGTGTTCGGCTACCTCATCACCACCATGGGGCCCGTCTTCCTGCCCGAGGCCGACAAGTCCGTGCAGACACTCTTCCTGCTGGGAACGTTCGCCGCAACGTTCGTGGCACGCCCCCTCGGAGGCATAGTCTTCGGATGGTTGGGCGATAAGGTGGGCCGCCAAAAAGTGCTCGCCACAACGCTCTTGCTGATGGCGGCAAGCACCTTCGCCGTCGGACTCCTGCCTGGTTATGCGCAGATCGGCATCATGGCCGCCGCGCTGCTTGTCATCCTCAAACTCATCCAGGGTTTCTCGACCGGCGGCGAGTATGCCGGCGCCACGACGTTCGTGAGCGAATACGCTCCGGACAAGCGCCGCGGGTTCTTCGCGAGCTTCCTGGACATGGGCTCCTACATCGGCTTCGCCTTGGGCGCGGCCCTCGTGTCCGTCCTGCAGCTCACCATCGGCCAATCGGCCATGGAGGACTGGGGCTGGCGACTGCCGTTCCTCATCGCGGGTCCGCTCGGGGTCATCGCCGTATACTTCCGTAGCAAGATCGAGGAATCGCCGCAGTTCCAAGCCACTTTGGATGCCCAGGAGGCCCTCGTCGCCGACGCCGAAGCGGGCGACGCCGCAGTGGCCAAGGGCCCGATCGGGATCGTCAAGGCATACTGGCGCCAGATCATCCTCGCCATGATCCTTGCCGCAGCCGCCAACACGGTTGGCTACATGCTGACATCCTACATGCCCACCTACCTGACCGAGTCCAAGGGCTACGACCCCGTTCACGGCACCCTGCTGACCATCCCCGTGTTGGTCGTCATGGCAGTCTGCATCCCGCTGACGGGCAAGCTCTCGGACCGGATCGGCCGCCGCCCCGTATTGTGGATCGGCGCCATCAGCACCGTCCTGTTCGCCGTTCCGGCCTTCCTCCTGATGGGCATCGGCGAAGTCTGGTCCACTCTTGCCGGCCTCGCCCTGATCGCCTTCCCCGTCACGTTCTACGTGGCAAACCTCGCCTCCGCGCTCCCGGCGCTGTTCCCGACGTCGAGCCGATACGGGGGAATGGGCATCGCCTACAACTTCTCCGTCGCGATCTTCGGCGGCACCACGCCGTTCATTGTCGCTGCTTTGATCCAGGGAACCGGCAACGACATGATGCCCGCGTATTACCTCATGGGCACGTCCGTCGTAGGTGCGATCGCCATCTACTTCCTGCGCGAATCCGCACAGCGCCCGCTTCCGGGCTCCATGCCGAGCGTGGACACCCCGGCCGAGGCCCGTGAGCTCGTGGCAACCCAGGACACCAACCCGTTGATCGACCTGGACGAAATGCCGTTCGACGACGGCACCCTCGCAGGGGCCGGCCCGGACCGGGATCCCGTTCCCGCCTAGGCCGTCACCAAGCAAGGCTGGTTGTTTGTAGCGATCTTGCTACGAACAACCAGCCTTGCTGCCGTTTAAGCCCTTGCTGGCGTTAAGCGTTAGGCCTTGCGGTCGGCTTTCTGGTCCTGCATCCGCTTTGCCTGCGCCTGGATCCTCGGACCATATCCGCCGTCCAGCGCGGTGTCCCTGATGTGGAGTGCCTTCGCCACCCGGTCCCCTTCCGGTGCATCTTTCAACGCTTTCAGGTCCGCCTGGAGCGCGGCTGGGAGCTTTTCGGCCAGTTCCGGATGCTTGTCCAGGATGATCGTTGCGATTTTGGCGGCGTGTTCGCCGTAGTTCGGCTTGCTGCTGTCACCGTTCACGAAGAAGCGCATGGCCGCCGCCAGCGGATGCCGCGCGCGGGCCGTCGCGTCGGGCTGGGAGGTGGCGGCCGCCGTCGCGCTCGTGCTGCTTGAGGTAGCCGCGTTGGCGGCGATCGCGCCGCCGCCCAAGAGGAGGCCGGCTGCCAAGAAGCCGACGACGACGGTGCGGGCCTTGGTGCGCTTGCGGCCTTCAGCGGGGGTAGTGGAGTTCGGGGTGCTGTTGTTCACGTCCGTGTCCTTCGTTCCGGCCGGGGGTCGGTCCTCCGGCTCTCTTCACCACACTCTGGTCCGGCCGCATGAACTGACTGTTCGGCCAATGTTCGAGGAATGTAAGACTGTCCGCCGGGGCCTGTGCGGGCGCTCCAAGGGCTCGATGCATGCTGTTGAATGGACGCATGGAAGACAGCCGCGGATTGGTGCTTATTGCCGAGGATGAACGGGCAATTGCCGATATCCAGCGCCTCTACCTGGCCCGCGCAGGGTTCGGTGTACACGTGGAGCGGGACGGTGTATCCGCGCTGGCGCAGATCAGGCGGCTCAAACCGGTCGCAGTAGTCCTGGACGTCGGGCTACCCGGATTGGACGGGATCGAGCTGTGCCGGCAACTGCGGCAGGCAGAGGACTGGACACCGGTCCTGTTCGTCACTGCTCGCGACGAGGAAGTGGACCGCGTCCTTGGACTGGAATTGGGCGCGGACGACTACCTCACCAAGCCGTTTTCGCCCTCCGAACTGGTGGCCCGGGTCAAGGCCGTCCTGCGCCGGACGGATGGGACCCCACGTTCCAAACCGCTCGTGCTCGGCAGCGTGGAACTGGATCCGCTGAACCGAACCGCTCGCGCGGGCGCCGAAGAAATTACCCTGACAGCCACCGAATTCGATCTCCTCGCCTATCTCATGGCCCAGCCCGGCCGCGTCTTTTCCCGGGAACAACTCCTTTCCGCCGTGTGGGGGCAGGCCAGCTATGCTGCCGGACGGACAGTGGATGTGCACATCGCGCAGCTCCGTGCAAAGCTCGGCGAGCACTCCCCCATCGTCACGAGCCGCGGCGTCGGCTACTCGGCCGTCGCCGGGAACCGCTCCAGAGCCCGGGACGCCACGTGAGGCGCTGGTTCGGCACACTGGCTGGCCGCACGACGGCGGTGATCGCCGCCGTCGCGACCGTCGCCGTCGTGCTTGCCGGCCTTCTGGCGGCGCAATTGGTCAACGCCACAGCGGTGGACGAAGCCAAGAAGTACCTTGCTGTCGAAGCCGATTCCTTGGTCAAGCAGTCGAGCCTGGGGAACCTGCAGGACCTGCGCGCGGACCTGCTCACGCACGGTGCGAGGCTCGCGCAGATCAGCGCCGATGGCCGCGTGATAGGCGGCGGGGCAAGGCTTGTGGATGCGAAGACCGTCTCGGAGGTATTGGCGGGACGGTCTGTATCGACGTCGGTGAACGGTCCGCAGAACACCGTTGTCCTCGAGGGCCGGCCCTTGGCGTCCGGCGGTGGAGTGGTCCTGGCACAGCCCGTGTCGGAAATCCGCGCGGCCGCCGCTCCGCTGCTGAGCCGCATGCTGATTGCCCTCGCGGTGTGCCTCGTGTTCGCCATCGTGGCGGGCGGCCTGTTGGCGCAGTGGTTGAGCCGGCCCTTGGTGCGCACGGCACTTTCGGCCCATCGGCTCGCGGCCGGGGAGCGGTCCGTTGCTGTGGAGCCGGGCGGTCCGGCCGAAGTGGTCGCGGTTTCGGAGGCGCTGGCGGCGCTCGACGCGGCGCTCCGGACCAGTGAGGGCCGCCAACGCGAGTTCCTTCTCTCCATTTCGCACGAAATCCGGACGCCCCTGACGGCGCTGCGCGGCTACGCCGAAGCGCTTGCCGACGGCGTGGTGAGCGGCGACGACGTCAGCGGAGTCGGGCGGACGCTCGTTGCTGAAACCAACCGCTTGGACCGTTTTGTCCGCGATCTCCTGGAATTGGCGCGGCTGGAGTCCGACGATTTCCGCCTGGAAGTGCAGTCCGTGGACGCGTCATTGATCCTGCGCGAGAGTTGGCAGGCCTGGCAGGCAGTCTGCGTCCAGAACGGGATTGCGGGCCGGCTCGAACTTCCTTCCGGGCCGTTGCCGGTCAGCTGCGACGGCCAGCGGCTTCGCCAAGTGGTGGACGGACTGCTGGAAAACGCGCTGCGCGTGACACCTGAATACGCTCCCGTTGTGCTCGCTGCCGACCGTTCCGGCAACGTACTCACCGTTGAAGTGCGCGACGGCGGCCCTGGCCTCACGGAGGCGGACGCCGCCGTCGCTTTTGAACGCGGTGCGCTCTTTGCCAGATACAGCGGGGAACGGCCAGTGGGAAGCGGACTGGGTTTGTCCATTGCGGCAAGGATCGTGGAGCGGATGGGTGGCCGCATCAGCGTGCGCGCGGCGCCGGAGGGTGGCGCGGCATTTGTCGTGGAGTTGCCCGGCATTCCCGCGGGCGCCCCGCAAACGTAGACTCTGCGCATGGCTGATGTTCCGGTGGGCTCGCTGCACCACGTAGAAATTTGGGTGCCCCACATCAGCCGCGCGAAGGAAGAGTGGGGCTGGTTGCTGGCCCAACTGGGCTACGAACCATTCCAGGAGTGGGCCGAGGGCTGCAGCTGGAAACTCGGAGGGACGTACATCGTGGTCGAACAGTCCACGGCCCTCACGGGAAGCACGCACCGCAGGACCGAACCCGGCCTCAACCACCTTGCCTTCCATGCCGGCACGAGCGAGAACGTGGACCGGCTCCGCGAACTCGGCGCCGACTCAGGCTGGTATGAGATGTTCGAAAGCAAATATCCCCACGCCGGCAGCCCCGACCACTACGCGGCCTATCTGGTGAATACGGACGGCTACGAGGTGGAGCTGGTGGCGGGCTAGGCGAGCGAACCGTAGGGGCGCGGAAGCAGGCTGCTGCCTAGGACCCCGGATTTTGGAGCCGCGCCTTGAGCGCCGCCGCATCCACGCCCAACTTCTTGAGCAAATCGGCGGCCGGATCCGGTTGCCGCCGCTCGAGCAGGGCGAGCAAGAGGTGCCGGGTGGTGATCCTTCGTGCCTTCTCCCGGGTGGTTTGCATGAGGGAGTCCTGGATGACCGAACGGGCGGCCGAGGTGAAGGTGGTCCGGCTGCTTCCCTTCGGCGCATTCAGCGGGCCGAAGTCCTCCAACGTGACCCCAACGGCTTCCAGCGCCTTTCGATCGAGGGCATCGAGCTCGGCCCGGGCGGATTCGAGGTCGGTCGCCAAAGTCCGGCAGCTCTCCGGGTCGTGGAGTAGTCCCAGCAGCAAATGGTCCGTGCCGATCCTCCGGTCTCCACGGCGTCTGGCTTCTTCGGCGCCGGCGTGGACAGCGGTCCTTGCTTCGCCGGCAAATCGTTCAAACATGGCAGGCTCACTTTCCGTGCTTGGCGTGGACCGACTGCTTGGAGACGCCCAAGGCATCACCGATTTGCTCCCATGACCAACCCTGCTCCCGCGCGAGGGCGACATTGGTGGCCTCCACCTTTTCAGCCAAGCGGTGCAGGGCGCCGACAGCACGGAGGCCGATTGCCGGGTCCCCCGGCGGGATGTGGGCAGTCAGTTCATCACCATTCATGCTGTCAGTTTGGACTGACAGTCGATGCATGTCAATACAGACTGACAGAATGGTCCTAGCCGGGAATTGACCTCACGCGCCGCCGCATGGCGATCCTTGGCCAACGGCTTAGGCCCGCCAAACCCTCGCAGTCCAGGATGCCGCGGAGTCCGTCGTCCAACATCTCCGGGTCCAGTTCCTCGAATCCCAGCCTCCGATAGTAGGGACCATTCCACGGAACATCCCGGAACGTGGTCAGGGTCAGCCACTCAAATCCCTCGGCCTGCGCCCGCTTTTCGGCAACGTCGAGCAACTCGCTCCCGAGACCCCGCCGCGCATGCGACGGGTGGACGCTCAACTGTTCAACATGCGCGCTGCCGTCAAGGTATTCAATGAGGAGATACGCCACGGGAATGTCTGACGCGTCGGCAAAGACCAGGGCACCACCGCGCGCCTGATAGAGAGCGAGCTCCGTGACGGTCAACGGCTCGTCGTCTGCGATGGCATCCATTCCACAGGAGCGGAAGATCTCGCCTGCGGCGAGCTCGATCCCGCGAAGCCGTTCCATTTCGTCCCGGCGGGCTGCCCTGATCATGCGGCAGCACCGATGCGGGCCAGGTATTTGTTGCGCTGTTCGATGAGGTTCTGCAGGTATTGCCCCAGGAAAGCTTTCTCCGCAAGCCGGCCCACGACGCCGAAGGGCGCCGCGAACTCGACGTGATCGATCATGAGCGTGCCGCCGTCGTCGGGCAGGAACTCGTGCAGGTGCCGGAAGAATCGGAAGGGACCGCGCACCTGCTCGTCCGTGAACGAATCAGGGAATCGAAACCGGGTTATGCGGCTAGTCATCCGCAGGGGGACGGCGAAGTGCCAAGCCCGCCACGTGACTTCGTCGCCTTCCGAGAGCAGTCCGGACACGACGCCGGCAACCGCACGTTCGCGCGACTTGGCCATGGAGCCGACGTGCGCCTCGACAGTGCGAGCGAGGTCGAAGAGCTTCCCGGGTTCCATTCCGATATGCGTACGGCATGTGAACGACACAGTCATGCTTCGATCCTCCCACCGTTCCGGAACAGCGGTCGACACAAAGGAAGCGTTGTGACTCAACTAATGGCGCGGATCTGGGACTGCTGATACCTTCCGAATGATCGGCTGAATTGATTGGTGGTGTCCCGTTGCGATCAATTGTGGCCCTTGCCCGCGCGCTTCATACCGTGCCGCCGGCAAGCAACGATCACCTTGCTGCCGTCCGCGTCGCACTGAGCGTCGCCGTGCCGGCGCTTGTTCTCCTCGCGGTTGGCCGGCCGGACCTCATCATCTATGCCGTCTTTGGCGCCCTGACCGGGATGTACGGTCGTGCCGAATCGCACCAACTGCGGCTCAAGCACCAGGCCCAGGCCGCAGCGGTACTCGTGACCGGCGTCTCCGTGGGCACCTTCTTGTCCGTCGCCCAAATCCACTCCTGGGGCTTGGTTGCGATCGAGGCGCTCCTTGCGGGGGTGGGTTCACTGTTCGCGGACAAGGTCCGGCTCAAGCCCAATGGCCCGTTCTTCGGAATTTTTGCCTTGGGAGCCTGCGCTTCCGTTCCAGCTCAGATCCCCTTGCTTGCCGCGGTTCTGATCTGTGCAGCGTCAGCAGCGTTTTCCATGGTGGTGGGTTTCGCCGGGTGGCTCCGGTACCGCGTGTGGGAGCGCGGCGCTGTCCGGGACATTCCTGCATCCTCGGCGGAGCTGCGTCGAGGAGCCGTGCTCCACGCGGTCCGGTATGTGCTCGCCGTTGGCGCGGGGGGTGCTTGCGGAGTGCTCACCGGCAGCGGGCATCCGCATTGGGCCATGGCAGCGGCCGCCGTTCCACTGGCCGGAGCTGATATGCCGAGCCGGCTACTCCGTGGAATCCACCGCATTGCGGGAACGTTCCTCGGATTGGTGATTGTCGCCGTCGTACTCTATCCGGGGCCATTGTCTCCCCTGCAGTATTTCCCGGGACAAACCGACCTGATCCTCGTCCTGCTGGTCATAGGGTTCCAGTTCCCCACCGAGTTGTTCATGGCCCGGCATTACGGCTGGGCGATGGTGTTCTTTACTCCGGTCATCTTGCTGATGACCCAGCTGGCTGCGCCCGCCGATCCCGGCGTGCTGGTCGTGGAACGCGGTGTGGAGACGTTCGTGGGAGCCGTGGTCGGGATTGCGGTGGCGGTGCTGGTCCAGAAGCGCCCGCCTACTTTGCGGGCCCGGATTGCTTCGCCGCGACGCGGGGCGGACCAGACGTAAGCTTCGCCGGGAGGAAGCGCATGACGGCGGTGATCGCTTTGTAACGCTTCGACGGTATGGAAACCCCTTTGCCCTTCGCGTTGTCCTCCAGTCCTTCCCGGACGACGCGCTCGGCCTTGAGCCACAAGAAGCCCGGAGCCACCGACTTGTCCATTCCCATGCGATCGTGGAACTCGGTGTGGGTGAAGCCCGGGCACAACGCGGTGACTTTCACTCCCCTGCCGGCGTATGCGGTATTCGCCCAGCGGCTGAAGCTGACCTGCCAGGCCTTGGCCGCCGAGTAACTGCCCCGGTTCGCGAACGCCGCAACGCTCGCAACGTTGATGATCCGGCCCGACTTGCGTGCCAACATGACCTCCAGAGCCGCGTGGCACAGCTCCATGGGCGTCTGGACATGCAGCCGCAAATGCCGCTTTTCGTCCTCCAGATCGTTCTTCTCGAAAGAGTTAAGCAATCCGATTCCGGCATTGTTGACCAGCACGTCCACTGGCCGCGACGCGTCCCGCAGCCTGGCAGCGACAGCCGCCACCCCGACGTCGGAGGTCAAGTCTGCGGGCAGGACCTCCGCCGAGATGCTGAAGTCCCGCTCAAGCACCTCAGCACTTGCTCTCAGCCGGCTTTCGTCGCGGGCCACGAGGACGAGGTGGTGCCCGGATTCGGCCAGCTGGCGGGCGAATTGCGCACCGAGCCCGGCGGTAGCACCGGTGACCAAGGCTGTGAGTTCGTTGGCACGAGTTGTCATGCGCCCAGACTAACCGACTGAAGTGGCGTGCGGCTGGGGGTCTCAGATCCAGCCGCACGCCGTGCCGGGATCCGTTGACCCCGGCGCGTGCCCCGGACCGTGGTTCGCATGGGGGCTCGCAGCCCGGGGCACTGCCCGGCATGCGGCCCATCGAGAACCGAAGACTCGTTCGCGGCCCCCAACAGGTCCGCCGGGAGTCTGATTCCCTCGCATGCCCGGCAATAACTATGTGGCGCTTGGCAGGCAATCGTGTCGCGAACTTCGCAAGATGTTTGGGAATCAGGGATCGACGGGCTCAGTACCGACGCCAGGACTTAGTCGGCCGGGTCGTTTTCCGGCGCCGCACCGGTGAGATCGACGATGCGCCCGCTTACCGCCGCTTCGCGCACCGACCAGATCCCCGCGATTGCCGCATCTTCGTCCTCAAAAGCATTCGAGGTGAGCAGTACGTCGCCATTTCCGGTAACGAGTTGGAACCGCAACAAGGCGTCCGCGTCAACGTAGAGATTGAAATGTGAGGCCATTTTGGTCTTCCTTGTCTGGAGTAAAGGTTCCTCAGGCCCTTGGCCGCCCGAGGCGTTTAGTTTGTCGGCTGGGTCGGCCGTTCCATCGGCGGAATGCCAGATAGAACGCCAAAAGTCCGCCAATGAAGTACACGGCCCAGAACGGGAATTCAACGACGGTTTGTCGTCCTGCGAGCGTTTTCTGTTCCGGTGCGTCTTTCGGGATGTCTGCGATCCGTGAAGCGTGGACCAGGAGCCTGTGCGAATTGACTCCGATAGGGGTACATGTCACCAGAGTGATGGAATCCTCGCCCGCGATGATTTTCAGCGAGGAAATGTCGTCCGGTTGCACGACCTCGATCCGATTCACCCGGTACAGGAAAGTGTGGTCCATCACCTCAGTTGAGAAGATATCGCCCGTTTTGGCGCTGTGAAGGGGATTGAAGAGCTCGGCGTTCGGGATCCCTGAATGCGAAGTCAGGACACTGTGTGTTCCAGGTCCACCGACGGGAAGGGAGGAGCCGTAAAGGTGGCCGACTCCCTTGGCCAGGACGTCATCGCTGGTCCCGTGAAAGATTGGCAGGTCAATTTTCACGGCGGGGTAGCGGAGTCTGCCGATCACCTCGTCATTGGCTACGTTCAACTGGCGCTGGTAGTCCGACAATTGACCACCCAACGACGCGGGGCCCTGCGGGGAATAAGGGTCCCGAAGCTGTCCCTGGGGGATGCGGAAGTTGTATTCGCGCGCCCGGTCCAACACCTTCGTCCGGGCCGATGGTTCGAGTTGTTCGACTTCCTGGGCATAGCCGGAAAGCTTGCTGTTGTGCGATATCGAGCTAAACCAGTCTGCTGCCTGTGGGTAGAGGACCAAGCCAAGACCAATGGCTGCGATGACCATCATGGCGATAAATCTCCGGTCAGCTCGACGGCCCGCTCCACCGGAGCGGACGTCTTCCAGGGTTTGGGTCATTGGCGCCTCTTGGTCTGATGGGCGGGAGCCGTATGGGGCACCCACCGCTTGGTGGATGCCCCATACCCTGCATCGAGGGATGCAGGTCGCGGAGGGAAGCCTACTTTGCCTCGTTGCGCTTCCGGCGACCGGTGACCATGAACAGGCCTGCCCCGGCCAGCACGAGGACCCCGCCTGCCGTCAGCGCCCAGGTCCCTGCACCACCGGTGAGTGGCAGCTGGAATCCGGCGTTCTGCCTGACGTTATCGATCGTCACGGTGACGGTTGAGGGATCGTTGCTGGTGACCGTGGTCTCAACTGGCTGGGCAAGCAGTGTGTAACCGGCCGGGGCCTTGGTCTCCACCAGCCAGTACGACTGGTAACCGGGCTGGCCGGGTGCCACAGCCGCGCCGTTAGCGTAGTTGGAGTAGCGCAGCCCGGAGATGACCAGGTTGCCGGTGGCGTCGGTGGTCCAGGAACTGGCACCGCCGACGGTGATTGGGTTGGTGCCGGCAACGGCGTCCGCCTGGGTGGGGTAGACCGAGAATGTGGCGCCGGCCAGTGCCGCCGCGGACTGGGAGTCCTTCTTGTGCAAGACGATGCTTCCCCACTTGGTGGTGCTCACCGGTGGAGTCACCAGCGGGCCGCCCGGCTGGCCCGGAGCGATCGCGAAGCTGGCAGCGTTAGGGTAAATGAGGGCCGTGTTCGTGACCTCGCCGACCGTGTTCACCGCGGTGTTCACCGTGACTCGGACCTTGGCCGTGGGGTTGGCAGCCAGGATGGCCCGGCCGCTTGCGGTGAAATCAACCGTGAGGGTATTCGTGGTGGCGTCGAAGGTGATGGTGTAGTCGGTGTTCAGCGTCAGCGTGGCGCCGTTGGACAGGGCCACGCTCGAGTTCGCGTAGGTGAGCTTCGGGTCGAGCTTGTCAACGATCCGGTACCCGTCGATCGGGTTGACGTTCGGGATGTCACTCGTGATGGTCCACTGGATGTTGTCGCCGAGCTTGATCGCGGAGGTGTCGCTCACCGTCTTCGTCGCGGTTGTCACGGCGTTCTTCGGGTAGACGTTCACATCGTACTTCCAGCTGTTCGCGCCGGTGGGGTCGGTCATCGGAAGAGTCACCAGGAACGGGGCCGCTGGCGTGACACCGGCGGGGTAGCCGGTCTCCGTCACTAGGTACAAGCCGAGGGGAAGGTTCCCTAGGCTCGCCGTTCCCGTGGCGTCCGTCGTCGTAGTGGAGCCGGGGCTCGCCGCCTGCGCGGCGGCTTGGGCCGGGGTCAACGCAGCCGCCGCAGTCCAGCCGGCGTTGGTGGTCAGGTCAATGTTGTTCACCTTCTGCACGGTGAACGTGACCCCGGCCATCGGCTTGAGTGCCGCGGTCTGGGCGGGAGTCAGTGCCGTTCCGTCGTTGGGCAGGTTGGTCGGCGTCGCCGGCTTCTCGTACTTGTGGATGGTCAGCGAACCCGTCTTGGACGGATCGATGTTCGCGGTGTTAGCCGCGTATGCACCTCCGGCTCCGAGGGCGAGCATCCCGGCTGAGGCTAGTGCGGCCAGAGATGCTACTAGGCCGCGCCCCACCTTCGATGGTTTCATTGTGTTCCTTTCTGGTTCCCCCATTGATTTGCGCCGAGCTGCGCTACGGAGTCTGGTTTTCTGGGGTCTTGTTCCTTCGCCTGAGGATGAGGAGGGCGAAGGAAGTCATGAGGAGGAGGAACCCGGCAAGGGTCGCTCCAAGGAGGCCGGGAGCGCCTGGGCCGCCGGCGGATGGGAGTTTGATCGCCGCTGTGTCAAGGACCGTGATCGTCAGACCGCTCACAGTCACTGCCCTGCCGGCGGTGGCCGGGTCCAAGGCGATGCTGCCGTTGCCTGCAACAGTGAACTTCACAGGGGTGGCAAGGAGTGAGAAGCCATTTGGAGCCTTGGTCTCCAACAGCCAGTAAGTTCCCGGAGTAAGATTCCTGACCTCGACCAATCCAGGTGACCCGGAGACGGCGCTGCTGACCCCGCTCACCGTGGGTCCCATTTGGCCGCCTGCATCATTGCGGATCTCAAACGTCGAACCGGTCAATGGGACGGTGGAACCTTGGGTCGCACCGGCTCCTGCTTTCTGCACGAACAGGTGGCCCGTGGTGGGGTTCGTGGTGAAACATGCAGGGTCGAGCGGCGCCGCGCTACCGGTGACGCAGCGTGCCGGCGGGACCACCCCGTTGCCCGTGGCCCCGTTCCTTAGGGTGACCAGCCAAGCATTCGAATTGACGGTCACCGAGTACGTCAACACCGCGGTGGCATTGCCGGGGAGGGTGAACGAGGACGTAAGCAGCTTGCTGCCGGCTCCGGGGTCCGGAACCGATACCGGGGTGCCGCCGTTGATGCTCAGCTTTGCCGAACCGGCGGAGAATACGGCGTTGTTCACTACCTGGCTGAGGTCATCGCTAAGGGTGACCCCCGTAATGGGGTTGACGGTGGAATTGGTGGCAGTCACTGTGTAGGTGATCACCCTGTTTGCGCTGGGATCTCCCGGATTGATGTACGTGCCCGATGCCGGAGACGCGGCCTTGCCCAGCGTCCACGAACCGACCGGATTGACTGTGCAGGTGGCACTGCCTGCAGGACAGTTCGTTGGCGAAGTGACAGTGGTCGACGGGGTCAGATAGTTCTCAAGCGCGGCATCACCAAGGCTGCCGGCAGCGTTGACCTTCACCTGGTAGGTGACGACGCTCTTTGCGCGGGCAGCCACCGCCCCCGTGATACTCAAAGTCTTCGCCGGCGCTCCTGAGTTGTTGACCACAGTAAGGGAAGCTCCGCTCGTGGTGGTCGTGGTGATGGAATTGGCTACGAAGCTTGAGGCATCCAGGACGTCCCCGAGCCAGTCGGTGTAACTGACCGCAGCCGGGGCAGTGCCACCCGTGTTATCGAAGGTCAGGGTGTAGGTGAGCACCTGGCCGGACTGGACCATGGTCCCGGCGGCCGGGTCAACGGTCTTGGAAGCAACAAGGTTGGGCGCGAGGGTACTGCAAGCGGAGTTGTCCGTCGTCGGGCCTTGCTCCTGCCCTGCTGGCAGCGCAACTGAGTTGTACAGGCCAGACCCGGGGCCGGCACACGCCGAAAGTGACGAGGCATTCGTGAAACGGAACGTCACCGCGAGGCCGAAGGTATGCGTGACACCCGGGGCGATGCCGGAAGCCGCTGGAGCCAGCGTGTACGGGCCGGCGGTCGATGACGAGCCGCCAGCAGGTGCCCCGCTCCCCGACGTCGTCCAGGCCGCACCCGTGATAGCCAGGTTTGAAGCGAAGGCCGGCGTGTCCGTCAGCGGTCCGTAGCTGCCGGGCACTGACCCGGTGTTGGCAACGGTGATGGTGTAGTTGGCTACATAGTTGCCGTTCGTGTCCGGACCAGTAACCGTTCCCGCCTGTTTCGCGACGTTGATGATGGGCAAGGCATTGTTAGACAAGGTGCAGGTGATGTTCGCTCCGGCCACCGGCGTGATGCCCAGCGATCCGGTAAAGGTGGCACCATTCGGCAGGCCGGGCTGCAGACCGTACGAGTCCGTGCACGTGACGGTACTGGCATAGTTCGCAAGATTGGCAGTTCCGGCAGCAGCCTCCGTCAGGGTATACGGAGTTCCGGCAGCGGCCACGTAGGCCCCGGTGGTGCCGGTTCCGGCCGTGACCGCCGACCCCGTGCCTGTTGTGGTCGAGTTCGCGGTGCTGTTGACCACCGCGCCGGCCGCGCCGCCCGTACGGATTTGAACCGTGAACTGGTCGGTCGCAGCCTCCCGGGGCGCACCGAGCGCCTTCGTCAACGTGATCCGGGGAGCCCGCACGGTCAAAGTGGCGTTCCCCGGCGGGTTCAGATTGGTGACGACATTGCCAGGCCCGTTGACATAGGTGCCATCTGCCGCCGCCGTCACGTTGAAGGTGATCGTGCAGGAGGCCTGACCTAAGGCAAGGTCGCCGCCGGTGGCGCTGAAAGTGTTGGAACCTGCGGTTGCCGTACGGACAAAGGCCGCATCTGCCTGCTGGGCGCAGGTCCCACCGATCGCGGGGTCAGGTGCGATCACGACGCCGGCAGGCAGCGTATCCGTGATGCTCCAGTCGTTCTTCGCCATCAGGTCGCTCGTGTTGGTCACGGTGAGCGTCACGGTGGACGTCTGGCCAGGGGCGATGAGCGACGGGCTGAAAGACTTGTCCAGCTGCGGGGTCACGTCAACGATCTGCGGCAGGTCGAACGCGACATCGTTGCCGTTACCGGTTGCGGTCGCGTTGTAAAGCCACAAACCGAGTGACGGCGCGGGGCCGGCCGGGATCTGGTAAGCCGCGGACTGCAGCTTGGTGACCTGCGCGCCCCAATACGTGGGGTTGGTACATGGGTTCAGCCCGGCGCTGAGCACATACGGAGTGCCATTCACGAGGATGGCGAACCTCTCCTTCGGCTGGGCCGCGCCGCCTTGGGCAGGGCAGTTCATCGCAGCGAAATAGGCGGAAACTGCGTAGTAGTGCCCCGGAATAGCCGGAATCGCATTCGAACTGGCCGTCCTGAATTGGGTGCCGGCGTCGATAAGACCGGATCCGGTGTTGGTGAGCGACGAAAGAACCTGGTTGCTCGCAGCCTGCGCCGGTGTCTGCCCTTGCGCCAAGCCGAGCTGCACCGCCATCTGTTGAAGCTGCTGCCACGCTGTTGGCGCGTTGTTGGCGCATCCGTTGTCCAACGACGCTGGCGGCTGCGGCGTGAACGAGTTGAGGATCCAGCCATCGCACTGTCCTCCGGCGGGCGTGTACTGCGGGTCCGCCCTGTAGGTGGAGAACGCCGCCGCGGCACCGCCCACGTAGTTCCTGATGTCGACGGCGGCGGCCGAGGCGTTCTGGTTGGAAAAGTCCTCGGTATAGACCGGCGTACCTGCCTGGGGCACACCCGGCGTTCCGGGCGTCGTTGCAGACGCTGGTGAAGGCAGGACGCTGCCCAATCCGAGGGAAAGCATCGTGGCAGCGAGGAGAATCGCCAGCAGCTTGGCTGGTAAGGACTTCTTCATTGGCTTTTCTTGCGTCACTTTCGGGAGCGGGCACGGTTCTACTCTTCAAGTGCGCGCTTCCGGCGAGATGTGTCGCAGAAAACAGATCAAATTTTTAGGGGCTAGTCCGGAGAAACTGCCGCCCACTCAACGAGTGGGCGGTAACCGCGATTCGTGACGCGAAAATCGAAAGTATTTTTCGCAGGGCCACGCTGTAGCTGGCGCGGGGCATGAAACGGACGGCCTGCCACCGGCCGGGTCACGTTCCGGCGGCGCCTGCCCTTACCGCGCTACGGGGCGCTTCCGGCGGCCGGAGACCATGAACAGGCCCGCACCTGCCAGTACCAGGATCCCGCCGGCGGTCAGCGCCCAGGTCCCCACACCCGTGGTCGGCAGCTCGAAAAACCCGGCGGTCTGTTTGATGTTGTCGATCGTCACTGTCACAACGGAGGGGTCGCTGCTCGTGACTGCCGTCTCCACGGGCTCGCCGAGCAGCGCGTAGCCGTCCGGTGCCTTGGTCTCGACGAGCCAGTACGACCGGTAACCCGCCTCGCCCGGGCCGACGTCGGTTCCATTGGCCCGTCCGGAGTAACGCAGGCCGGAGATCACCAGGTTGCCGCGGGCATCAGTGGTCCACGAACTGGCGCCTCCGACGCTGATCGCATTGGTACCGGCCAAGGCGTCAGCCTTGCTCGGATACACCGAGAAAACAGCGCCGGCCAGGGCCGCCGAGTTCTGGGCATCTTTCTTGTGCAAAACGATGCTGCCCCACTCGGTGGTGCTCACGGGAGGAGTCACCAGCGGGCCGCCGGGCTGGCCCGGGGCGATGGCGAAACTGGCCGCGTTCGGATAGACGACGGCCGTGTTCGTGATCTCACCCACGGTATTCACGGCAGTGTTCACCGTGACCAGGACCTTGGCCGTGGGGTTGGCGGCCAGGATCGCCCGGCCGCTGGCCGTGAACTCGACCGTAAGGGTGTGGGTGGCCGTGTCGAACGCGATGGTGTAGTCGGCATTCAGCACTAACGCGGCGCGGTTGGACAGCGCCACCGTCGAGTTGGTGTAGCTCAGCTTCGCATCGAGCTTGTCGACGATCCGGTACCCATCGATCGGGATCACGTTCGGAACATCACTCGTGATGGTCCACCGAACGTTGTCACCGAGCTTGACCACAGACGCATCATCAACAGTCTTCGTGGCCGTGGTTACGGCGTTCTTCGGGTAGACATTCACGTCATACAGCCAGCGTCCCCCGCCGGCAGGGTCAGTCATCGGCAGCGTCACCAGGAACGGGGCCGAGGGAGTCACACCCGCCGGGTATCGCGTTTCCGTTACCAGGTACAGGCCCAGCGGAAGGTTCTCCAAAGTTGCCCTTCCGGCGCCGTTTGTTGTGGCCGTGGAACCTTGGGGAGCCGCCTGCGCGGCGGCCTGGGCGGGGGTCAAGCCGGCCGCGGCAGTCCAGCCAGCGTTGGTCGTCAGGTCAATGTTGTCCACCTTCTGCACCGTGAACGTCACCCCGGCCATCGGCGTCAGCCCTTGCAATTGCGACGCCGTCAGTGCCGTCCCGTTATTCGGCAGGCCGGTCGCCGTCGCCGGCTTTTGGTACTTGTGGATCGTCAACGAACCGGTGTGCGGAACGGGGTTCGTGATACCGGTTCCGGAATCAACCGTCTCCTGCGGAGCAGGAACCCCCTCGGGCACCACTGGCGCTGGCGCGGCGGGTTGGGGCACCGCTTTAGCGAACGGGTTCGACGTTGGCGCCATGCTCGGCGGGGGTGCCGCCGTCGTTGTCGGGACGGGTACCGGAAGGGCGGATGGCGCGCTGCTCGGGACCTCGGCTCCAGCAAAGGGCGCCGGGCCGGCCTGTCCAAGCCACATGAGGACGCCGGCAACCGCGAGGCCAGCAACGAACAGGGCAGCTGCTGCAACCTTCCACAAGCCACCCGCCGAACGAAGACCCGCAGTGGCCCGTTCGTGCCCTCCCGGAAGGAACCTCTCGGAAAAGAAAGGGTCGGAGAAGACCCCTTCAGGGCCAAGGGTCTCCAGAAGAGCCGTTCCAGGGAGGAAGCCGGCGGCCACTGCCGGTGTGAAGACAATCCCGGCCACCCACGGGAAGACGAATGCCTTCATGCCCGCTTGGACATCATTGAGTTCCACCAGCAGGGCCGTGCACTTCGGGCACTCCTCCAAGTGGGCCGCTATCCTTTCGCGCGACGTGCGTTTCAGGCCGTCCCGGACGTATTTTCCGAGCTGGCTTGAAAATTCAACGCATGGGTCGTCGCCGGACACGCTGATGTGGTTTTGCAGGTAGGCCTGCCGGAGCCCCTCGCGTGCCCGGATCACGAGGGAGGAGACGCCATTCGGGGTCAATCCGATAAAGGGCGCGGCTGCGGCAGGTTTCAGGCCTTCAATGTCCACATGCCAGAGCGCGGCCTGCCAGCGTTCCGGAAGAGACCTGAACGCCTTCGCCATGGTGCTGGACTCGAAGGCCTCGAGCACAGTGTCCTCGTCAACGGCAACGCTGTCCAAGAATTCGTCGTCACCCACGGCCTGCGTGCGCCGGGCCTTCCGGTTCCGGTCATGGGCAATCCGGCGCACGGCAGTCAGAAGGTACGAGCGGAAGAACTGGTCCGGTCCTTTGCCTTCACTGAGGGCTTGGAAAATCGAGGCGAACGCCTCCGAGACCACGTCCTCCGCGTCACTGGGGTTGTCCGTCTGGGCGCGGGCCACAAATCGAGCCGCTGCCACATGCCTCCGGTAGAGTACATCGAACGCCGCCGGGTCGCCGTCGCGCATCATGGCCAGAATTTGCGGATCGCTGTGAGACCCGCCGGCCGACGTTGCGCCATTTGACCCGTCCTTTGAAACTTGCCCCATAGCAGCCCAGTGTGACAGAAACAGGGGATGTGACTCGAATCACACCCCATGCGGGCTACTCAAAGGCAGTGGGTTCAACCCTCTGCAACACGAACCCGTTCCGAACCACACTTAACGGACATGAATGGACTCCGTTGGCGAAGCGTGCCACCACAAGTCGTCCTCATTTATGTGGCGGACAAGCCGGTGGCTACAAGGGGGGAGACCATCATCTTCACGGCATGGATCGTCAATGATTCCGGGGGCCGGCTCCACAATGTGCGCCTCGTCCCGCGGTCCTTCACTAATGAAGCATTGGAAAGGCTCGAGTACAGCGCCAAGCCCCCGGAAGCGGACCTCCACATCGGAACGTTGGCCGCCGGAGAATCGGCGATGCTGAGCTTTTCTTATGTGGTCAGTGCCGCGGATCACCTGTACGGCGGCGAGCTGATTAGCGCCATGGAGGTAACGGGCATGTCCCGCGGCCGCATAATCCGCGACGAACACGATGCATTTGTGGCTCTCAACGAGGTTCCCTATTCGTTGTCGGGGTCCCCCATCGGCGCTTCCGGCGGCCAATCGACGTCGAGCTCGTAGCCCTCATGCCTGCGAAGATAGGCGGCGATGAACGGGCAATGCGGGATGATCCGTTTGCCGGAGGCGACCACGTCATCCAAGGCAAAGTGCGCCAGGACCTTGGCCAAGCCGCGGCCTTTGAACTGCGGGCGCGTCTCTGTGTGGAGGAAATCGATGTGGCCGGGTTTGTCCATGAACTGCGAGATCACGGCTACTTCACCGTCGACAAGAAGCTCGTAACGGTGGAATTTGTCGTTCCTGACCGTTGTGACGTGCGGGCTGAACGACTCTGCGGTTGAATCCGTGAACTCCGTCATGAGTCGAGATTCGCACGTAAACCGGGCTCTGGCAATGGCACTTCGGAGGCGCCGGGAACCGGGGGCAAGACGTCAGCAGGTACCCGTCCCAACAGCAAGACCGCGAGCGCGAAGCACGCCGCTCCTCCACCGAGAAGGGTCACCGTGAGTCCGTTCAAGGCGGCGTCCACCACCGGAATGAAAACCACGACGCCGGCAGTCACCACGGCGACGTGCGTCCTCCCGCGCGCGTGGCTGGCCGCCGTCGGGCGCTCTTCAAGACGGCCGAACAGCAGCAGGACTGGAAGCAAGAGCAGGAGGACACCCAACAGGACCAGCGGGCGGGCCCACCACCATTCGGCTGTGCCGGCCGCCGGCTTGGGAAAGTCCGTGAGCAGAACCAGCCCGGACATGGCTGCAAGCATCGGCAAATGCCACAAGTAGACCGTCATGGACCGGCGGCCCGCGACGGCAACCACCCAGGCGATCCAGCGCACGCCCGCCGCCCAGGCAAGAGCGGGGCGGAGCAATTGAAGGGTTGCCGCCTGGGATAAGCCCAGAAGCAGCATGCAGAAGTTGGGCGGATTCAGGTCCACGATCATGTTTCCGGAGTAGACCCCGATCCCGGTCACGAGCCCCAGAAGCAGATTGCTTCCCGCAATCAACCCGACGAACCAGCCCCTGCTGCGTCCAGCGAAGATGCCGTCGGCGATGAAGAAGCCGAATTGCTGGACCGCGCACCAGACGAAGAGCATGTTGACGGAGGCGAGCAGCGGGAATGCCCCCCGGAGGGAATCCAGGGTGATCACGGCGGCAACGAGCCCGGCGAGGGTCAACCATGGGGCACGTCCGTGCAGCCGGGCCAGGAGAGGGACGCTCAGTTGGGTTGCGAGGTAGGCAGCCAGGAACCACAAGGGCATGCCCGCCCCGGTCGCCACGAGCTGGACCACTTCCGGATGGACGCCAAAGAGGCTCGCGGCCCACAGTCCCACGAACATCGAGGCCAGCAGCGCAGTTGCCGGACGGATGAGGCGCAGCAGGCGCAGTTGCGCGTAGTCGACGCCCGAACCTCCGCGCGCACGCAAGCGCCGCCACGATTCCAGTCCCGTAATCCCGCCAAGGACGAAGAAAAGGGGCATGACCTGGAACACCCACAGGACCGGCTCGAACCAGTGCTGTTGCATGAGCGTGTTTTCGGTGGTGACCGTGCCGTCGGGGTGCAGGACCGGACTGACCATCATGGTGTGCGAGACCACCACCAGGACGAGGCAGAAGAACCGGGCGAGATCGATCACGGGATCGCGAGGACGGCCAACTGCAGCCATGTCCGCCGACGTCTTATCTTGCCTCGAGAATTCCACTGCACTCCTTCGCGACCTGCTGAGATCATTGTGCCCCCGCTCCCCAGCGGGAACCAGAGCGGAGGCCGGCGCGAATTCGTGGGTGCGGCCCGGGAGCTGCGTTCCGGAACACAGCCACCGGGCCGCACCCACGGTCTCGGCGGTTAGCGGCGGACGTTCAGCAACCGTTCCCGTTGGCGGTCATCCAGCGCTGCAGCACTCGCGGCCATGGCCAAGCCGAAGGCACCGTCCAGAACCGCCCGGTCGGCTGAAACAGAGGAGCCATGAGCCGCAAACTCGGCCGTGTGGTGGGCGGCGCCACCGACCTCGTAACCGAGGAGCGGATGGATGCTTGGGACTAGTTGCGAGACGTTGCCCATGTCCGTGGAGGCTACTGGTTCTTCGTTGAACACAACAGTCCTCCCCCGGGCGGACATGGCTTCCCGATAGGCTTCGGAAAGGTAGCGGTCCTGTTTGAGCTCGGCGTACGCATTGCCTGTCGGGGTGACCTTGAGCGTGCTCCCGCTGGCTAGTGCGCCTGCCTCAAGGCAACGCCGCACGCGTTCCTCGATGATGCGGAGGTTCCTGAGGCTCGGCGAGCGCATTTCCACGCTTGCGCGGGCCCGCTCGGGAATGACGTTGACGGCGCTCCCGCCTTCCGTCACGATCAGCGAAACAATGGACCCTGACGGAAGCTGCTGCCGTGCCAAGGCAATCGCGGTCTGTGCAACCAGGAGTGCGTCGAGCGCGTTGACCCCCTCCGACGGAGCGGCCGCCGCATGTGCGGGACGACCTTCAAAGAGAACGTCCCACATTCCCATGGCCAGCGATGATCCGCCGATGACATCCTCGCCGGCGGCATGGGCCATCATGGCCAAGGAGACGTCCTCGAAGAAGCCTTCGCCAATCAGATCCACCTTCCCGCCGCTCGTCTCCTCCGCCGGAGTGCCGAGGACTTTGACAGTGAGCCCGAGTTGGTCTGCGACGGCGGCGAGCGCGAGTGCCGCCCCCACAGCGCTGGCAGCGTTCACATTGTGTCCGCAGGCATGTCCGATGGTGGGCAACGCGTCGTACTCGACGCATAGGGCGACCACCAGATCGCCAGTCCCGAACTTCCCGGCGAAGGAAGCCGGGAGTTGCGGTTGAGTGCTATCAAAGCTGAACCCCGCGCTCCGGAGCAGCCGGCTAACCCGCTTGGCGGCCCGGAATTCCTGTCCGCTGAGCTCAGGGTCGGCGTGGATGGCGTGGCTCAGGCCGAGGATCTCCGGCTCCCAGCGCTCCAGCGCGGCAGAGATGGAGCGCTCGACGGCGGTTGCAGACACGGTGCCGTGGGTGGCGGTCTGCGGTGTTGCGGCTTTCATGGAGGCAACTTTCATACGGCGGCCCCCGCGGCCTGGCGCTTCGGGTATCGGGCGGCCGCTGCAGCCGCGATCAGCGCGGCGACGGCGAGCGCCATCCAGATCGACAGCAGCCCGCCTTCGCTGATGTGCCCTGACTGGACGGACGACGAGGAGATGAGCTTCACGACGGCGGCGCCCACCGCGATGCCGACCGACAGCGCCAGTTCGTTGAGGCCGGCCGCCGTCGAGGTTTCCTCCAGCGGTACACCCTCCACGGACAAGGCGCGGGTACCCGCCTGGTACATCCCAAGGCTCAGGTTGAACATGGCGAATCCGGCGCAGTATTCGGCCAAGGAACCGTGCGCAGAGGCCATGACCAGGAACCCGCCGGCCAGCAGGAGGCCCGCGAACACCAAGGTGGCACGCTCGCCGAACAGGCTGAGCGCCCGTGACGTAAGCAGCGAGGACAGCAGTGAGAGGACCGAAGCCACTGCCAGGACGATGGCGATCATGAGCGGGCTCAACGCGAATCCGTAGCCGGCGTCCTCCGGGTTTGCGTGGAGGAAAATGTCGTTCGTGCCGAAGTAGCTGATGGACGCGAAGCCGAAGAAGAACGTGGCCAACGAGACTGTGCGGATGCGCGGAATGGCAAGCAGGCGCAGGTCCATGAACCGCTTCGCGCTGGTGCCTCGGGCGTCCAGCACTACCCAGCAGGCCAGGAGGGCGAGGCCAAGGATTCCGGCTCCGAGGGTCTTGGCATCCAGCCAACCCCAGTCCGGGCCCATCGAAAGCGCCACCACAAAGCCGATCAGCCCGAGCGAACATGCCAGGAGCGGCACCAGGGCGAGGCCCTCGCGGGTGGGGGTCCCGGCGTCGGGCAGCACAAAGGAACATACTAGCGCGACGAGCGCAAACGGCACGGCGACCCAGAAACCAAGGGTTGGATCGTCGACGCCGATGATCCCGGCGAACAGTCCGCCCGCTCCGACCATGATCATGAGCATGCCGATCATCACGCTGACCCCCGTACGGGTCTGCGCCGGGCTGCTCACCCGCAGGATCCCCATCATGAGCGGAATGAAACCGACCACGCACGTGAGCATTACGACGCCGACCGTCACCGTCCACAGCGACGGCCACAAGGCCATCATGATGACGCCGGCGGCCACCACCGCCGTCGACCAGCGGAGGACGAGCCTGTAGCCGTAACTGTCGCCGAGCCGCGAGATGATCGGCGTAAGAACGGCGAAGCTCACGTTGGAGATCAGGAAAATTCCGTTGATGGTGGGGTCGTCGATCGCGAAGGTCGGCCCCAATGCGGGGAGGATGGGGTTCAGGTATCCCTGGGTGACTCCACTGAGTGATTCGATCAGTGCCATCGCCACGATCATTCCGGTGATCGTCCGGCGGGCGATGGCCGCTGTGGCCGGTGGTGCAGTTTTGCTTTCCATGAGCTTCCTTGAGTGTCGGGGGTCTTGATGCGAGACCGGTGATGCGAGTCACAACGCTAGGTCCGCCGATTACGGCGGCTCGGAATTTGTTCAAAATCCCCTGAGAGCCATGAAAACTGAAAGAATCAGCCATGATCTCCGAGATTGACCTTGAAATCATCAATGCGCTGCAGATCAGCCCGCGCGCCGACTGAAGCAGGGTGGGGCATGCCCTCGGCTTGTCCGGCCCTACTGTGGCGCGCCGGTGGGCCGCCCTCGCAGAGCAGGGGCTGGCGTGGATCACGCCGGCCCCGGGGCCGCGCTACCTCAGCGCGGGCTGGTCGGCGTTCATCAGCCTGTCTTCGCTTCCGAGCGAACACGAAGCCCTCGTCCGGAAGCTTTGCTCAGAGCCGGCCTTCGGCACGGTGTCGCTCGTGTCAGGTTCACACGACCTCTTCGTGGACTGTTTCGCTTCAAGCCACGAAGAGTTGATGGAGATCGTTACGGGCTCATTTGCCGGACTTCCGGGCGTCACCCACCGGGAGGTCGTCTTCGTCACGAAGCTCTACCGGCAGGCGTCCGATTGGCGGAGCGGGACCTTGGAGCCGGCGCGTGCCAGGCTCATGTCCGCGGAGCCGCTGCCCGCCCCGGAAGCCTACGCCCCCGACCATCTCGACGCGTCGCTGCTGGCGGAACTGGCCCGTGACGGGCGCGCCAGCTGGGCGGAATTGGGCGCCGCCTGTGGCGTCTCTCCCCAAACCGCACGACGGCGGGTGGAGCGGTTCCTGGGGTCCGGCTACATGACGCTGAGGTGCGATACATCCGCCTCGGCCCAGCAAGGACTGAGGGAAGTGAGCCTGATCCTGAACGTGCCCGCCCACCACGTGGACGCCGTCGGACGCTATTTCGCCGCCTTGCCGAATTGCAGGCTCAGCGCGCAAGTCCTTGGTGCCCAGAACCTGCTGGTCACGTTGTGGGTGCGCGACTACCTCGAAGTCCAGGGCCACGAGCGGGAACTCGCGGAGCGGGCCCCGGGGAGTGTCGTGATTTCCCGGCAGGCTGTGGTGCGGATCTACAAACGACTCGGCCATGTGCTCGACGGGTCCGGGCGCAACCTCAGCGTTGTCCCCTTGCCGCTGTGGAGGGAGGCGTAACCCCCAGGATCGCGCGTGTCTGGAAACCCAGACGGCAACCCGAACAATGTCCGTGCGCTCCCGCGACTGCCCGCGTTTAGTTGATAGTGCTATCAATCCATGACAAAGGAGTCATCGTGGCACGCGCCGATTTCGCGACAGTGCAGTCAGCCCCATTTCCTCCCGCTCCAGCCGCACTTGCCGGTGGCAAGGGGTCCGGTTCGGCGGCTAGGCCGAACGCCGACGACGATAGCGAGGCTGGCGGCGAGGTCCCCAGCAGCGCCTGGCGGGTGCGTGCCGACGCTTGGGAGTTCCTTGGCTACGCAGTCAAACAGCTCTCTGCCGCTCCACCCCTCGCAGGCAGGACGCCGCGGGAACTGCCACGGGATGTCCGAAGGTTGTTGCCACTACTGGAATCCCTCGAGATGTATTGGTCGTCTCCGGGGCAGCAGTTTGTCATGGAATTGCGGCGACTTTTGGAAGCTGGGGCATTTCTCGAGGCGCTAAGCCTGATCGAACCGGTCGCGCGACGGGTTGCCGGCCACCATCAGCATGTCCAGGAACCTGCAGCGGACCCCGAACGCGAAACGGAACGGCAGGAAGAACCGGTCGAATCGCGCAAGCGGTTCGAGGTCCTCGTGATCGACGACGTCTCCAGCGCCGACCGTGAAGCCCTTCAAACAGAACTGCACAGCCAGCGCCGCCCGGCCGACGCCTACCATTACGAACTCGTGTTCGTGCCGAGCTTCGAGGACGCCATCGTAGCCGTCCTGCTCAACCCGGACATCCAGGCGTGCGTGCTGCGGCCAGGATTTGTCCCCAACAGCAGGCAGCGCCTGGGCCGGGACGTGCGCAATTTCCTGGACAGGTTCCTGGGGAAGCCGCTCCCCCAGCGACCCTTGGACCGCATCCTGGGCTTGGCGGAGAAGCTGGGCCAACTCCGCCCGGAGCTTGATCTCTACCTGGTGGCGGGCGTGGGGATCGAAGAACTAGCCGGTTCCTTGACCCGCCAATTCCGCCGCATTTTCCGCCGGCAGGATGGACTGGAGCTCCATTTGTCCTTGCTGGCCGGCATCGCCGAGCGATATGAGGCGCCGTTCTTCCACGCGGTCCAGCAATACAGCCGCAAACCCGCCGGCGTTTTCCATGCCCTTCCGGTGTCCAGGGGCGGATCGGTCATCCATTCGAAGTGGATCAACGATATGGGCGAGTTCTACGGCCTCAACCTGCTGCTTGCCGAAACCTCCGCCACATCCGGCGGGCTGGATTCACTCCTGGATCCGCATGGTTCCCTCAAGAAGGCCCAGAAACTGGCAGCACGGGCGTTCGGCGCCCAGAAGTCGCTCTTCGTCACCAATGGAACGTCGACGGCCAACAAGATCGTGCACCAATCGATCCTGGCTCCCGGCGACGTGGTCCTGGTGGACCGGAACTGCCATAAATCGCACCACTACGCCCTCATGCTCGCCGCCGCGCAGGTGTCGTATTTGGACGCCTACCCCTTGAACGATTTCTCCTTCTACGGCGCGGTTCCGTTGGAAAGTATCAAACGGATGCTCCTGGATTACCGCCGGGCAGGCAGGCTGCACGAGGTCAAAATGCTCGCCCTCACCAACTGCACGTTCGACGGAATCGTGTACGACGTTGAACGGGTCATGGAAGAGTGCCTCGCCATCAAACCGGATTTGGTCTTCCTGTGGGACGAGGCCTGGTTCGCGTTCGCGGGCTTCCACCACATCTACCGCCGCCGGACAGCCATGGCTTCCGCCCGGGCACTCGAGGCGAAGTTCGCCGATCCGGCCTATGCGAGGCGCCATGCCGAGCAAATGCAGGGGTTCCCGGGTTCCGGCGTCGGGCATGTCAGCGATGAGCTGCTCTTGAAGACCCGGCTGCTGCCCGATCCGACGAAGGCCCGTGTGAGGGTGTACTCGACGCAGTCGACCCACAAAACCCTCACGTCGCTCCGGCAGGGATCCATGATCCACATCCATGACCAGGACTTCGGTCAGTTGAACGCGGAGAGCTTCCACGAAGCGTACATGACCCACACCTCCACCTCGCCCAACTACCAGATCCTTGCTTCCTTGGACATGGGCCGGCGGCAGGTGGAGTTCGAAGGGTACGAACTCGTGCAACGCCAGGCCGACCTCGCAGTCAGCATCGCGAACGCAGTGGCGAGGCACCCGCTGCTGAAGAAGTACTTCCGGATCCTCGGCACGCGGGACCTCATACCCTCGCAGTACCGCGAAACCAACCGGCAAATGCCGCTCCGCGACGGGCTGGGAGCCATGGCGGAAGCATGGGAACGGGACGAATTCGTTGTTGATCCGAGCCGTTTGACCTTGCATATCGGCCTCACGGGCGTGGATGGCGATACATTCAAGCACGACTTCCTGATGGACAAGTACGGGATCCAGGTCAATAAGACGTCAAGGAACAGCGTTCTCTTCATGACCAACATCGGCACCTCCCGAAGTGCCGTTGCCTACCTCGTGGAGGTCCTGGTCAAGCTGGCCGAGACTTTCGAAGACGAACAATCGGGCCTGAGTGGCTTGGGGCTGCGAGCCCACCAGGCGCGCGTCGAGGCACTTACCAGCACGCCGCCTCCGCTGCCCGATTTCAGCCGGTTCGCCGATCGCTTCCGGGTGGATGCACAGACGCCGGACGGCAACATGCGTGACGCCTATTTTGAGAGCTACAAGCCCGGCGCCTGTGAATACTTCAGCGCCGCCGAACTCGCCCGCAGGGTGGCTGCCGGCGAGGAGATGGTGTCTGCCTCTTTCGTCACCCCTTACCCGCCCGGCTTCCCGGTCTTGGTTCCCGGGCAAGTGATCACTGCCGAGATCCTTGCCTTCATGTCCGCGTTGGACACACGGGAAATCCATGGATTCAATCCAGAGCTGGGGTTCAGGGTTTTGACGGGCAAGCCCTCGTGAGAGAGCGTCCGCTTTAGCCCAGCGTTACGGCGAGGATGCCGAGCACGACGGCGAGTAACGGCGTCGTGCCTTGAAGAACCGCCGCGCGGAGGTACTTTTTGCCGCTTGCGGCAAGGACGACGGCGGCCAGCAGCATGGAGCCGCACGAGCTGAAGACCAAGGTCCAGCCAACCTGCGGGTGCCCGAGCATCACAAAGACAATCCCGACGAGCGCGCCGATCGCGAGGAAGAGGTTGTAGAAGCCTTGGTTGTAGGCGAGGGGCTTGGTGGTTTCAGCGTCGGACTGGGTTGCAACGCTGAAACGCTTCCACGTGGCGGGACGGGTCCAGGTGATGGACTCCATGTTGAAGATGTAGACATGCAGCAAGCCGGCGACGAGGGCAAAAAGGAGGGAGGCCAGGGTCATGTGCTGATCCTAGCCTTAGGGGCGACGACGGCGGAGCGGGTCCGTCGTCGTCGCACGTTGGGTTGTGGTTGTCAGGCTGTGCGCTTGGCGGGCGCTACGACCTTGATGACGGCGGAATCGTCGGCGGCGGCGAGGCCCTGGGCCTGGCCGAGGAGGTAGAGCTGTTCGGCGGCTGCGGCAACGGGGGCGGCCAGGCCGGCGGCGCGGGTGGCTTTTCCGACGATGCCCATGTCCTTCACGAAGATGTCGAGCCGGCTGAGGACCTCGGCACCGTCCGCGGTGTAGGCCTCGAGGATGCGGGGCCCGCGGTTGGACAGCATGAACGAGCCGGCGGCGCCTGCTTCCAGGGCGGCGAGGGTCTTTGCCTGGTCAAGCCCGAGGGCATCGGCGAGGGCCATCGCCTCGGCGGCCGCGGCGATGTGCACGCCGCACAGCAACTGGTTGACGGTCTTGAGGGCCTGGCCGTCGCCTGGCTTGTCGCCCACGATGCTCAGGGTCGATGCCAGAAGCTCCAAGACGGGGCGGGCCTTTTCCTGGGCGCCCGGCGTTGCGCCAACGACGATCAAGAGGTCGCCTTCGCCGGCTCGCTTCGGGCCGCCGGAAAGCGGGGCGTCAACGAGCTCGACGCCGTAGGCGGCCAGCCGCTCAACGGTTGCCGGGATGGCTTCGGTGCCCACAGTGCTGCCAAGAATCACCACCGCGCCCGGCTTGAGCACCGGGGCCACCCCGTTCTCGCCGAAGAGGACCTCGTCCAGCTGTTCGCCGTTGCGCACGGCAAGGAGCAGGGCGTCGGCGCCTTCCGAAGCTTCACGCGCGGACGCGAAAGTGCGGATGCCGGCCTCGGCGGCGAGCTTCAGGCGTGGTTCGGCGATGTCGAAGCCGTGGACGGTCAGTCGCGTTCCCAGGCGGGTGGCCATCGGCAGGCCCATCGCGCCCAGGCCAAGGACGGCTACGGTGTAATTGCTGGTCATGGTGTTCTCCGTGTATGTCAGAAGGCGTTGCTGAGCTTGCGCGTGACCTGCGCGAGGGATTGGTCGTCGCCTACGTTCCCGGCGAAGACGATGTAGGGGATGCCCTTGGCGGGTCCGTCCACCGGTTCCCAAAGCGAGACGATCCCCGGCAGCATGGGTCCGCGGACAATCGCGTGGCGGATTTCCAGGCCGTGCGCGGCGACGTCCGAGGACGTGATGCCGCCCTTGGCGATGACGAACCGCGGCGGGAAGGTCTTCAGGGTGCGGTTCACGACGGCGACGACGGCGGCCGAGACGGTGCGGGCAATCTTCAGGCTCGCGGCGGCGTCGTCGGTCTTGATGAGCAGGCGGCTCGTGTGGACGATGACGTCACCAATGTGGAGGGCGCCAACGACGGCGGCAACCACTGTGTCTATGTAATCGGCGGCGTTGTCCCCGAATAGCTTTTCGACGTCGATCTCGATGATGCGCGCCGAGCCGTGCTCGGCGCGGAGGACGTTGAGCTGGCGGGTGGTGAGCCCGACGTGGGAGCCCACGACGATCAGGCCGCCGGCTGTGGAGGGAGTGTTGCCTTCATACGCTTCCTCGGAAGTCAGCGCAGCGCGGATTTCCTGGCCGATCCGGCCGCGGACGAATGGCGGACCCACCCGGTAGAGCAGCTTCTTGCCGCGGCGTTCGGCTTCTTCCAGTCCGAGGGCCAGGGCGCGTAAGTCGTTCTCGGTCACGATGTCGGCGACGATCGGCGTGGAGTCCGTGGCGGGTTCGATGGCGTCGGCGATCGCCTTCGCGGACAATGCCGGGTCCCCGAGGCCGCCGGCGGCGGAACCGGCGCGGATGATGTTCAAGTCCAGGACAATCACCTCGCCGGCAGTGAATCGGCCCTGGGACTTCTCCTCCACATACCTGGCCAGTTCGGAGTTGGCGAAGCCGAAGCTTGCGTCCTTGGCGAACTCGGTCTCGGAAACCGGGGTGAGCTCGCCGGCGTCGTCCCCGCTGCCGCGCATGTAATGCACGCCGCCGATGGTGACCCGCCCGGCGTCGGGGAACGCGGGAACAATCACGACGCCGTCCGTCGCCTCGCCGCTTTCGGCGGCCACGGTGGCGGCGATGACATCCGGTTCGAGCGGGTAGTGTCCGCGGAGGGTGGAGTCGGAACGGCTCACGAATCCCAAGCGCAGCTTCCCGTCTGCGGCCGCGAGGGCGTTGCGCACAACTTCCTCGTTGCGGGCGGCAGCCTCAGCCGGGTCCAGGCTGCGGGTGTTGGTCAGCACGTAGACGGCGGGCTGGGACTGGCTTTCCTCGATGTGCGCGAATGCCCAGGTGAAGTCTGCGACCTCCCAGCGCGTCAGGACCGGCAGGTCGGCGACGGACTGGGTTCCCGTGGGGTCGTCGTCGAGGACCACGAAGACGCGGGGCAAGCTTGCGGAAGATGCGGCAACGGCATCGGCAACCAGTTGAGCGGGGATCTGGACTTCAGCCGGGAAGGCGGCCAGAACATCGGCTTCAAGGGTCACTGTGCACTCCATCGTGGTTCGGGATAAATGTAAGATGTCAGACATCTAAATATTTGTAGGTAGTTTGGCACATGCGCCTTCGCTTGAGCAAATGTGGGTTCCGTGGCGCTCGGCGAGTTTTGGCGCGAGAGCAGCCAAGCGCCAGCGTAAGATGTCAGACATCTAGGAACGGAGCACCATGGCACGCAAGTCGCTGGTCGGCGTCGTCGCTGACGAGCTGCTGGACCGCATCGTCGCGGGCGAATTTCCGCCGGGTACGGTGGTCCCCGGCGAGCTCGAACTGAGCGCCAAGCACGAAGTCAGCCGCATGACGGTCCGCGAGGCCATGAAGACGCTCGAGGCCCAGCGCATCCTTAGCGTGGAACGTGGGCGTGGAACGTTCGTCAACCCGCTGAACCGATGGGCCTCGCTCGAAGCAGTGCTGCGTGCAGCTTCGGAAGGAGAGAACGACACAGCGGCAGCCGTCCAGCTCATCGAGCTGCGCCGCATGCTCGAGACCGGCGCGTGCGAACTCGCCGCATCACGGGTCTCCCCCGAAGAAATCGACCAGCTGCAGGCCCACGTGTCCGCCATGGAAGACGCCCACGAGTCGAATGACCTCGGCGCGTTCGTCGCAGCCGACCTCGCGTTCCACGATGTCATCCTGCACGCTTCCGGCAACGTTTTTGTTGCCGTGCTCTTCGAACCCCTGCACCGCGTCCTCGAAACCCGGCGCACCCAGACCTCGAAAATCCCCGACATCCAGAAGCACGCGATCGGGCACCACCGGGACATCCTGGAAGCCTTAGAGGCCCGCGACCCCAACCGCGCCCGTGCGGCCATGGACGCGCACATGCAGCAGACCCTGGACGATCTCAGGACCTACGTCCTGGACGCCTAGCCTCCGGGCTTCCAGGATCCCCGGTCACCTCCAGAGCCCTCCCCCCGACGCCCGGTCACATCCAGAGCCCTCCCCCCCGACGCCCGGTCAGATCTAGGGCCCTTTCCCCCGACGCCCGGTCAGATCTCGGGCCCTTTCCCCCAACGCCCGGTCAGATCATCTGACCGGGCGTTCCGCCGTTTGGCGTCATAGGTGACCGGGGGTCTGTCGAAAAAGGCGCAAAGGTGACCGGGGGTCGGGAGGGAGCACCCCTAGTCCCCCGGCCGTGCGTCGGCTAGTCTGCTTTCACGGCCTGCCAGGCCCGCAGTTCAGGCATCAAGGACGATCATGAGGAGCAAGAATGGCTGACCACACATATAGCGTCTCCGAAATTGTCGGAACCTCGTCCGAGGGCGTCGACGCCGCCATCAGGAACGGGATCGCGGCTGCTAGCCAGACTCTTCGGAACCTCGACTGGTTCGAAGTCAAGGAAATCCGCGGCCACCTCAGCGAGGGCGCCGTTGCCGACTGGCAGGTAACCATCAAGCTCGGCTTCCGCCTCGAGCGTTAGGAAGCCAGCGCAAACAACCCTCAACACGCGCGATGGCCGCCACCCTTTCTGTGGAAAGGCTGGCGGCCATCAGTTGCGAGGCTGGACTCACCCGCGGGTCCAGACTTGGACGGGGTCACCGCCACAGAGGAGTCGCCGGCCACGCCCGGCGAAATCGATCCACAGAAGTTCGTGGTCGGAAGAAACGTCGTCCACAATGCCGGCATCGAAACCCCGTTTGTCCTCGTGGATCCAGACAGTTTCGCCCGGGCTGAGCTCGGACCATTTCGACGGCGGCAGGCGGAGCACCGCCCCAGCCGGCTGTTGGTCCGACGTCGTAAAGTGGCTTGGGGCCCACGCTCCGCCCAAGGTTTTGGGACGCATCAAGACTCGTTGTCCAAATACTGGCGGTGCCAGACCGTTGCCGCACCGTTGTGGGCCGGGAAGACGTGGCCTTCGAAGAACGTGTGCACCACGTGCGGTTCACCTTCAGGGCTCCACTGACCGGACGCGGGGCAATGCGAGCCAGTGGACCCCACGGACCCGGCGGTTGTTGCCCGTTCCCTCAGCAGGGCGATGCGCTTCATCGTTGAATTCCATCCTTGATATCCGAAAAGGTCTGGATTCAGCGTAAACGCGATTCAAAAGCCGCCCAATGGGCACTTAGACAGAATCACACCAAAGCATTATGCAAGAGCACAGTGACGTGGACCACTTTTTCCGGAAACGGTCTCAGCTTTCGTCCATTGCGTGACGTTCGGACACGTGCGGGCTATCTCCTGCGCCAAACGCCGTTCCGGCGCCAAAGCTGCCCAGCAACTTCAAAGCATCGTCCGACGGCGAGCCCGCCTTCGCGGAGTAGACCCGCAGGACTTGGTCCGGGTCCTGCGGCAGTGCCAGGTTCTCGAAGTTCAATTCGATGTCCCCCACCGTGGGGTGGTGCAGGCGGACTGTTCCTGCCGAACGCGCCGCCACTCGGTGCCCGGCCCACCATTGGCGGAAGTGTTCGCTGTTCACGGCGAGTTCGCCCACGAGCTGGTTGGCTTGGGGATCGTCGGGGTGCCGGCCGGTATCGGCCCGCAGGGAACCTGCGGCTTCGGCGGCCACCGTCTTCCAGTCCCGGAACAGTTCGCGTGCCTGGGGATCGAGGATGAGCCAGCGGGTGAGGTTCCGCTCAGCAGGAGGCATCGCCGGGAAATCGGCAAACAGCAGGATCGCCATGCGATTGGCGCCGAGGACGTCGCTGCGCCGGCCAAGCAGGAGCGCCGGAACGTCGCCCACGGCGTCAAGAAGCTGGCGCAGCGCCGGGCGGACGCGCGGCGCCGGAGTGGGCGCTTTGGCACTTTCGGCACAGTGCTCCAGGAGGTCCATCATGTGCGCGTGCTCGCTTGGGTCGAGGCGAAGAGCACGCGAAACCGATTCAAGCACTGCGCGCGACGGATGGATGTGGCGGCCCTGTTCGAGGCGGGTGTAGTAGTCCGTGCTGACATCGGCCAAGCGGGCAATCTCTTCCCTGCGCAACCCCGGAACACGGCGCGCCCCGGACGCTTCCGGCAACCCGGCATCCTCCGGGGACATCCGGGCACGCATTGCTTTAAGGAATTTTCCAAACTCGGCACTTTGACCCATGTCCCTATTCTTCCCTCCCGCAAGGCCCCCTTTCTACGGCAAAGGTAGGACTACGAGTCCTAGGAAAAACAGGGGGCGTCAAAACTGCTGATTGTTGTCCCGAAAGTGCATAGGCTCGAAAAAGCCAGTCAAACAAGCAAACCACCAGCGACCAAAGGGACCGACATGTCCAACGCTCAGAATTCAACCGTTCCCGGGCTCGTCCTGAACAACTCGGTAACCATCCCGCAGCTCGGCTTCGGCGTCTTCCAGGTCCCGCCTGCCGAGACCCAGAAGGCCGTGGAGGACGCCCTCGAGGCCGGTTACCGGCACATCGACACCGCTGCGGCATACCGGAACGAATCCGGCGTCGGGGCGGCACTCAAGGCCTCCGGCATCGTCCGGGAGGAACTGTTCATCACCACCAAGCTCCGCAACGGCGAACAGGGCTCGGCCGCGGCGGCCTTCGACAACAGCCGCCGCGAACTCGGCCTCGACGTGATCGACCTCTACCTGATCCACTGGCCCGTGCCATCCCAAGGCCTCTTCGTGGACGCGTGGAAGGTGCTTGAAAAGATCCACGCCGACGGCGGCGCCCGGGCTATCGGCGTCTCCAACTTCCTGCCGGACCACCTCGACACCCTCCTGGCGTCGGCCGACGTCGTGCCGGCCGTCAACCAGATCGAACTGCACCCGACCTTCCAACAGCGGGAGCTGGCGGCGAAGAGCCGCTCGCACGGAATCGCCGTCGAGGCCTACAGCCCCCTCGGACAGGGAGCGGACCTTGAGTCGGAAACGGTCACCGGACTTGCCGAAAAGCACGGCGCCACCCCGGCGCAGATTGTGCTGGCCTGGCACCTCGGAACCGGCAACATCGTCATCCCCAAGTCGGTCCGCCCCGAGCGGATCCGGGAGAACCTGGCGGCGGCGTCGCTGCAGCTCACCCCGGACGAACTGGCGGCTATCACAGCGCTCGACGCCGGTGGCCGCATCGGCGCCGATCCCGCCGTCGCGTCCTTCAGCCAGATGTAGAACAGACAGCGTAAGGAACACACCCCATGCAATACACCCACCTCGGCCGCTCAGGCCTCAGCGTCTCGCGCTTGTGCCTCGGCACCATGAACTTCGGCCCGCAGACGGAAGAATCCGCCGCCCACTCCATCATGGATTCCGCCCTGGAATCCGGCATCAACTTCTTCGACACCGCCAACGTCTACGGCGGCAAGGACCATCGGGGCTGGACGGAGGAAATCCTGGGCCGCTGGTTTGCCAGGGGCGGCGAGCGCCGCGAACGCGTGGTCCTGGCCACCAAGCTCTACGGCACCATGACTGAGCGACCTAACGAGTCCAAGCTCTCCGCACTCAACATCCGTCGTGCCTTGGACGCGAGCCTGAAGCGCCTGCAGACCGACTACATCGACATCTACCAGTTCCACCACGTGGACCGGAACACGCCGTGGGACGAGATTTGGCAGGCCATCGAGGTCGCGGTCCAGCAAGGCAAGATCCTCTACTCCGGAAGCAGCAACTTCGCCGGCTGGCACATCGCCCAGGCCCAGGAAGCGGCGGCGCGGCGCAACTACAACGGACTAGTAAGCGAGCAGTCCATCTACAACCTGATTACCCGGAATGTCGAACTGGAAGTCATCCCGGCCGCCCAACAGTACGGCCTCGGGATCATCCCATGGTCGCCGCTCCACGGCGGGCTTTTGGGCGGGGTGCTGAAGAAAGAGCGCGAAGGCGTCCGTCGCCTTGAAGGCCGCGCGGCCGAGACTTTGAAGAAGCATGAAGACCAGATCCGCCAGTACGAGGACCTTGCCGACGACCTTGGCCAGGAGCCCGGCGACGTGGCACTGGCTTGGTTGCTGCACCAGCCGGCGGTGACCGCGCCGATCGTGGGACCGCGCACCCAGGAGCAGTTGGACGCCGCCATCAGGGCTTTGGATGTGACCCTCGACGCCGACGCCCTCAAGCGGCTCGACGACATCTTCCCCGGCCACCGGACCGCGCCGGAAGACTACGCGTGGTGACGTCGGCGCCTTTGCGCCTGCTGTTCATCGGCGGGACCGGGACCATCAGCGCGGCGGCGGCGGAGCGCGCAATCGCGCTGGGTCACCGGCTCACGATGCTCAACCGCGGACTCAGCTCGGAAAGGCCGGCCCCTCCCGGCACGGAGTTGCTCCAGGCGGATATCCGCAACCCGGCCGAGGTGGCGGAGGTACTGAAAGGCCGCGAGTTCGACGTCGTCGCGGACTTCATCTCCTTCACGCCGGACCACGTAGCCACGGCGGTGGAGCTGTTCCGCGGCCGGACCGGCCAGTACGTCTTCATCAGTTCGGCTTCGGCCTATCAAAAGCCGCCCGCGCACTTGCCGATCCTCGAGTCGACCCCGCTGAGAAACCCGTTTTGGAAGTACTCGCAGGACAAGATCGCGTGCGAGGACTCCCTCATGCAGGCGTACCGCAACGAGGGATTCCCGGTGACCATCGTCCGGCCGTCGCACACTTACGACCGTACGCGGATCGCCTTGCTGGGCGGCTGGACTGACATCCACCGCATGCGGGAAGGCCTGCCTGTGATCGTCCACGGCGACGGTACGTCGCTATGGACCCTCACGCACACGGATGATTTTGCGGTTGCTTTCGTTGGCCTCCTCGGGCGTCCGCAGGCTGTGGGTGAGAGCTACACCATCACCTCGGACGAAGCACTCCCCTGGGACCAGGTCTACCGCCTCTTCGCAACGGCGGCAGGGGTACCGGCACCCGAACTGGTGCACATCGCTTCTGAGACCATCGCCGCGCACTCCCCCGAACTTGGCCCTGGCCTTCTCGGGGACAGGTCCCACTCCGTGGTCTTCGACAACACCAAGGTCAAAACACTGGTGCCTTGGTACCGGGCAGAAATCCCGTTCGCCGCAGGGGCCCGGGAGATCGTCCGGTGGCATGATGAACATCCAGGCATTAAGCACGTGAACCAGGACTTCATGAAACTCAGCGATCAACTGGTCCAATGGGCACGGAGGCCGATCTAGCGAACTGAAAGGACAGGACCATGGCACCCGCTCCTACCGTTAGGCTCAACGACGGCAACGCCATTCCGCAAATCGGCCTCGGCACGTGGCCGCTCGACGACGCCCAGGTCGCCGCGGCGGTGGTGTCCGCCGTCGAACTTGGCTACCGGCACGTCGACACGGCGTACCGCTACGGTAACGAGGCCGGCGTCGGGCAAGGCGTGCGGGACTGTGGCATCCCGCGCGAGGAACTCTTCATCACCACCAAGCTGGACGGAACCTACCAAGGCCGCGATCGCGCCGTCGAGGGGCTTGAGGGATGCCTCAAGCGGCTCGGACTGGACTACGTGGACCTTTTGTTGATCCACTGGCCGCTCCCCCAACGGAATGAATTCGTGGCCACTTGGGAGACTTTCGAGCGCCTCCAGACTGAGGGGAAAGCGCGTTCGATCGGCGTGTCCAACTTCAAGCCCACGCACCTTGAGCGGCTCCTCAAGGAAACATCGGTGGTGCCGGCCGTCAACCAGATCCAGGTCTCGCCGTCCATCACGCGGATCGATGAGCGTGCATTCAACAGCAGCCACGGCATTGCCACAGAGTCGTACAGTCCGTTGGGTGCCGGCAGTGATCTCCTGAACGCGCCGGTCTTGTCCGCGATCGGGAAGAAACACGGAAAGACTCCTGGACAGGTGGTACTGCGCTGGCACATCCAGGAGGGGCTCGTCGCCATCCCGAAGTCCGCAAACCCGCAGCGCATGAAGGAGAACCTGGACGTTTTCGACTTCACGTTGGATCACGACGATCTGTCCGCGATAGCCACTTTGGACGCCGGTGCCGACGCGGGAGTCGACTCGGACGTTCAGGGACACTGAAAGCATGGCAGAGGACACCGACGGAACGCTGATCTGGTTGGGCTCATACACGGCGGACAGCGACGGGCACGGAGCGGGCATCGGTGCCATTGCCGCCCGGGCAGATGGAAGCCTGGATTGGCTGGGCACCGCGGTCCAAGCGCCGTCGCCGTCGTTCCTTGCCGTCCATCCGACGCTGCCCGTGGTCTATGCGGTGGCCGAGGCCGCGCAGACGGTCCGGGCATACCGGCGGACTGGACCGTTCGGCCTTGAGCCGCTCGGCGGGGCCTGGCCGGCCGGAGCCGCGGCCTGCCACGTCGCCGTCGACCCTTCCGCCCGCTTCATCGTGGTCAACTGTTGGGGCGACGGGAACGTGCTGCTCTACGGCCTCGACGACGACGGCGGCATCATCTCGCGCTTTGCCGCGCCACCCGCGAAGGACCCCCACGCCGGCGTCGACGGAGCCGTCGACGTCGCTACCGGCGGTCCGCGGGTGAGCAGGGCCCACGCAAGCCTCATGCTCGAGGACGGCCGGGTCATGACCACGGACCTCGGCTTCGACCTCGTACGGGTGTGGAACTACTTCCCGGACACAGGGCTGCTTCCCGACCACCAAGTCGCGCTCCCCCTGGGCAGCGGCCCGCGGCACTTGGTCCAGCACCCCACCGCCGACGCGGTCTTCGTGGCAACCGAATACTCCATCGAAGTGGCGGTGCTCCTGCCCGGCGCGGACGGCCGCTTTGTCCTCCACCATCGCGGTCCCGCGACTGCCGGCGGAGCCGCCGACGGCGACGCCGCAGCGGAGATCGCGCTGTCCCCGGACAACCGCTTCGTCTACACGGGGATCCGAGGCTCCAACCGGATCTCCGTATTGGCCGTCGAAGGTAGCGGAACCCGGCTCCGTGCCGTTGCTGACGTGCCCAGCGGAGGAGACTGGCCCCGCCACCACCTGGTCCGCGACGGCTGGCTCCACGTGGCGCACGAGCGTTCCAACCAAGTCACCACGTTCGCCCTGGACCGTGCCACGGGCATCCCGGGCGTGGTCCGCGAGCAGCTGGCCACGGGCTCGCCCACGGCTTTGGTCCTGGCTACCTAGCCGCGGACAGCCTCATCCACTGCCGCAAGCAACGAGTTGAACCGAGGGTTCGCGTCGAGGTCGTCGATGAGCACGGCGCGTCCGCGGTCGTCGGCCAGAGGTACTTGCCAGTTGGGGTATACGTCCGAAGTCGTTCCCGGCTGGTTCTGCACGCGCCGTTCCCCCACGGCATCCACCAACGCGACGCCCAGCAGGACCGACGGCGCGAGGGCCAGCAGCCGATGCAGCGCCTCGATGACCTGCTCCTCGCCAAGCGCTTGTCCGTCGGCCGGCAGCAGGCCCCGTTCCCGCAGCAAGGCCATCATTTTGTCCAGGCCGGCCTCGTGCTCGGCTCGTTCCTCGGCTACGCTCCGTTCGAGCAAGCCCAGTCGGCTGCGGAGTTCCACGTGATCGCCGGCGAGATACCCCGCGGTCGGCGGGAGGTCATGGGTGTTGACGCTCGCGAGGGCCTGCGTTCGGTAGCGTTCAGGCGGCAGGGGCGAGTCGCCGTCGTACTCGAACCAGAGAATGGACGTGCCCAGGATGCCGCGCGCGGCAAGGTAGTCCCGCACCCACGGCTCGAAGACGCCCAAGTCTTCACCGATTACCACCGCTCCCGCGCGGTGCGCCTCCAAGGCGAGGATGCCGATGAGGGCCTCGTGGTCGTAGCGGACATAGGCGCCGTCGCGGGCGGAGTTGCCGGCGGGCACCCACCACAAGCGGAAGAGCCCCAGGATGTGGTCCACGCGGATTCCGCCGGCATGGCGGAGGACGGTGGAGAGCATCGCGCGCAAGGGCGCGTAGCCCGCTTCGGCCAAACGGATCGGGTGCCACGGCGGCTGGTTCCAGTTCTGGCCGAGCTGGTTGTACATGTCCGGCGGTGCGCCAACGCTGACACCCGGCGCGAAGCTGCTGCGCAGGGTCCATGCGTCTGCGCTGCTCAGGTCCGCCCCGACGGCGAGATCGTGCACCACTCCCAAGCGCATGCCAGACCGCTTTGCCGCGGCCTGGGCTGACTCGAGCTGCTCATCGCAGATCCACTGGAGCCACCGGTGGAAACCGATCCGATCGGCCAATGCCTGGCGCATCGATTCAACAATCGGCGAACCGAGGGTGGTCCCGGGGTCCTGCCAGAAGCGGTCCTCCGGCGAGCGGTCCTCACGGATCGCGCACCAAAGAGCGAAGTCATCCAGTCCCGGGCCGGACTCGCGGCAGAACTCCTCGAAGGCGCGTTGCCGGGCCGGAGAAAGCTTGACGGTATGAAGGAGTTCCAAGGCGGCAAGCTTGGCGGCAAAGATCTGATCCCGGTCCAGCCGTTCCGCATCCCTGTTGAGCGCGTGGACGTGATCCAAGAGCCGATCCACCGTGGCGCGTTTCCGTGGCTTTAGATATGCCAACTCGGGAATATCTTCTACCCGGATGTAGAGGGGGTTGAAGAATCGCCTGGAGGACGGAGAATACGGCGATGCTTGGACCGGAGGCACCGGATCTGCGGCGTGCAGGGGGTTCACGAGGATGTAGTCAGCCCCGCGAGCGCCGGTCAATGCGGCCAAGTCGGCCAAATCCGCGAAATCTCCAATGCCCCAAGAGCGCTTCGAGCGAACGGAGTACAGCTGCGTGGCAAGTCCCCAGCCCCGCCGTTCCTCGAGCTGCGATGCCGTCTGCAACTTGGCTGGAACCACTGCGAGGGCGGCGGTGGCCGACACGCCGTCGGACTCGGCCGTGAGCGAGTGCCAGCCGAGCGGCAACCCGGCGGGCACCTCGAACGTGGCACGGCCTGTGGGCACTCCGTCCACCTCGCGCGGCGGTTCCCAGTCCTCCTGTTGAACCGCGGCACGTTCCGTTCCGTCCTCGAGTGAAATGGTCAGGCGGACGGGCGAACCGTCGCGGACGTGGACGTGCACAGCCGTCGCAGTCCCCTCCTGGACGACGACGGCGGGTGGCAGCATCCGCCGCCACGGCGCCACTTCCGCTTCCGCGAGCGCCGCCTCGATCTGTTCGTTGGAATGCGCGGCAACTCCGAGGGCACCAAGTACCTGGATCAATGTGGCGGGTGAAACGTCGTGTTGCAGCCCATCCCAGCCATTGAACGATGTCCCGACGCCATGGACATCCGCGAGCCGGTGAAGCAGATCCTCGTCAATGGCGGAGTCCAAAGTGGATGGAATCGCCGTGGTGTAGGTGTCCTGCTGGATGGGAGTGTTGGTCATGTCCGCCTCGTCTGCGATGTGATTCGTCCGAAGGTGCATACCGCCCCGCATCCAACTCGAGCGAGGCAACTGGTTCCGATTATTGCAGGGGGGTGGTGGCCGGCCCAGTTATTTCCGTCAGCATGACGCCCCAAACCCGGGAACGCCTGCTCACATACAGACGCCTAAACCGAAACGCCCGGTCACAACCAACCACCCAAACCCAAACCCCCGGTCACATACGGGCGCCCAAACTGGAACCCCCACTCACGTATGGGCGCCCAAACCCAAACGCCCGGTCACGTACATAGGGGCGCGGCGTGGTACATGATTGAGCCATGGACGCAATCGACGCGCTCAACGAAACCGCCTTCTGGCTGGAACGGGAACTTGCAGACAGCTTCAAGGTCCAGGCGTTCCGCCGAGCTGCGGGCATCATCGCGGAGCTGAGCCAGGAGGAGCTGGCTGCCCGGCTGAAAGATGGCCGCCTCAAAAGGACCAAGGGAATCGGCAGCAGGACCTACGAGGTGATCAGCCAGGCCGTGGACGGCCGCGTTCCGGATTACCTTGAGAACCTCCGGCGTCGCGGCGCCGAGCCCTTGGCGAACGGTGGACATAAGCTGAACGCCGAGCTCCGAGGCGACCTGCACAGCCATAGCAACTGGTCAGACGGCGGCTCGCCGATTGAGGTCATGGCCGATGCGGCTCGTATACTCGGTCGGGAATATATTGCGTTGACCGATCATTCTCCGAACCTCACGATCGCAAACGGGCTGAGTCCGGAGCGCTTGATGGAGCAGCTCACCGTTGTGGATGGGATCAACGAGCGCTACGGCCAGGAGCCGGGCTTCCGGCTATTGACCGGGATCGAAGTAGACATCCTGGAAGGTGGCGAGTTGGACCAGTCCGAGGACCTGCTCGGTCAGTTGGACGTCGTGGTGGCCAGTGTGCACTCCAAGCTCCGCTCCGAAAAGGGGCCGATGACCCGGCGGATGCTCGCGGCCATCGAAAACCCGCACACCAATGTCCTCGGCCACTGCACGGGTCGCTTGGTTAAGGGATCGCGGGGAACTAGACCGCCGTCGGAGTTTGACCCCCGGGAAGTCTTCGCTTCGTGCGCCGAGCACTCGGTCGCCGTCGAAATTAATTCGAGGCCCGAGCGCCAGGATCCGCCGGACGAACTAATCCAGATCGCCCTCGATGCAGGCTGCCTTTTCAGCATCGACAGTGACGCGCACGCTCCCGGCCAGCTCGATTTCCTGCAGTACGGCGCAGAGCGGGCGGAAGCCAATGGGGTCCCAGCCGAGAGAATCATCACGACGTGGCCGCTTGCCCGGCTGCTGGAGTGGCTGCAGGCCAAGAAATAGCCCCTCGGCCGGGCGTCGTCGGAGGCGAAGATGACCGGGCGTCGTTGGAATCCGACCCAAAAGTGACCGGGCGTCGTTGGAATCCGCCCCAAAAGTGACCGGGCGTCGTCAGATTTCCACCCAAAGGTGACCGGGCGTCGTTGAAATCCGACCCAAAGGTGACCGGGCGTCGTCAGAATTCGGCCCAAAGGTGACCGGGCGTCCCGTTTAGGGGTTAGCAGTTCCGGGTTAGGCGCGGCGGCGCGATGCCCGCAGCCGCAGGGCAGCAACCGCCCACACGACCGCGAACAGCGCAATCAGCACCAGCCCGGCGTCGCCGAGGTCGATATCGCCCAGCCATGTGGTGACGGGATCCGTGAGGCGGAAGGCCGTGTTGAGGAACCCGCCCAGCGTGATGACCGAGATGAAGAGTGCCGAGAACGCCGAGATGCCGGTGATGATGGCGTTGAATCCGAGCTTGCGCCGGGGATCGTGGATGGCGGACTTGTACATGCGCATCATGGCCACGCCGTTGACCGAATCGCACAGTGTCATTGCCGCGGTGAAGGCCAGCGGCAACGCCAGGAGGGCGAGCACGGACACACCGGCGAGCGACGCCGCCGTCGTAAGCACCAGCAGCCCGATGGTGGTGGCGGTATCGAATCCCAGGCCGAACAGGAACCCGATCACGTAGATGTTCCGCGGACGCTGGACCTTGGATAGCGGCTTGGCCAGGAGCCGTGCGATGGCCCCTTTGGTCTCGAGGTCCTCGACGGCGATCGCGCCGCCGGCTTGGGCGGTGCGGTACAGCTTCACGGTGCGGACGAATGCCGAGCCGTTGAAGATGCCCATGGCCAAGAGGAAGAGCCCTGAGACGACGCTGCCGATCAGCCCGAGCACGAGGTGCCCGGTGGTGCCGTCCTCCATGAGCTGGCCCACCAGTCCGGCGCCCCCGACCACCATGACACCTGCCAGGATGACCACGGAGCTGTGGCCCAGGCTGAAGGCAAAGCCGACACTCACCGGGTCTTTGCGCTGTGCCACGAATTTTCGGGTGGAATTGTCGATCGCGGCGATGTGGTCCCAGTCGTAACTGTGCTTGATACCGGCCACGTAGGCCGTCAGCACGAGGCCCAGCGCGAGCGGCTGCCCGCCACCGGTACCACCCACGAACAGCAGGACGACGGCGGCAAAGTGCAGGAGGACGACCGAACCGAACATGAAGGCAAGGCGCGACTTCATGGGCAGATGCTCACGCTGGCGGTACATCGAAGCGAACTCGGCAAGTGAAGTCATCAGTACTTCCTAAGGTTCAGCGGCGCCCTGCCATACCAGCGTCCGCGCACAAGGCCGGTACAGGCACCGAGCAATCGATTCAGTTCCTCGGTGCTGTTCGACAGGGATCGTAGGACCAGTCCTGTCGTGCCAGCAAGGGTTCGCGTCAACGACAAGCCCGTATACGCGTCGTACCCCGCCGTCAGTTGGCGCAGTTCGTCGGCGAGCGCCTGGTCAACGCGCGGATCCACGACGACGAGCGAACCCAGGTGGCTGTACCCCTCCATGAAGCCCAATCCCGTCACATCGCTCTGGGGTGGGCGGATGAGGAGGTTGTCGAGCGCAAGCAACGCCGCGCCGTCGTCGCCCTCCACCCGGATCTCGTTCCGCAGCCGCAGTTCCCGGTACTTGAAAGACGCGCCGTCCGGCGACCAACCGGGAGTGATCACTTCCGCCATGACGAAGCTCGACGTCGGACTAACAGTGATGCGCGTATCCTGCCGATAGCTGGCCTCCCTGTAGGCGATGAGCTGATCCGGCGCCAACTCCAGTTCGGCACCTTCTCCGAGCCGTATGGTCATCCGCTGCTCCGCGTGGAATGCCGGCGTCCGATAGATCTTCGTGGCCGACTGGGTCGTCAAAAGCAACGAAGCCCCGGCCTCGACCTCCACATCCACAACGTAGAGGTCCGCCCCCAAATACGCCCCGCCCGGGTTGACCATGACGTAGCAAACCTGCCCGGATTCATCCAAGTAGTGCGGCCTCAAAACCCGCAAGGCACCCTGATGAAACTGCTGCACGGCCACGGAACGCCCCGCACGCTTCGCGACCCGCAGACTGAGCTCCCCGCGTGGTGAGACGACAGCAGCCGCGGAGCCGGATATAGAGGGCCGCGGCGTGGCGGGCACCGCGAAGCGGGCACGGCCCTCTATATCCGGCGAAGCGCCGAAAGCAGCGCCAGCAAGCGGGTCCAGCGCCTGTGCCGACGTCGCTGTCGCGTTCGCGGGTGCGCTCATGACGCCAGGTCGAGCATCAGGACGTCGTGCCTTATCCACTCGATGACCTTGTCCAGCCCTTCGTCGGTCTTGAGGTTGGTGAAGCAGAAGGGCTTGTCTCCGCGGAATTCCTTGGAATCCCGCTCCATGATCGACAGGTCTGCGCCGACGAATGGGGCGAGGTCGGTCTTGTTGATGATGAACAGGTCCGACTTGATCATGCCTTGGCCTGCTTTGCGGGGGATTTTCTCGCCCTGGGCGACGTCGATGATGTAGATCGAGAAGTCGACGAGTTCGGGGCTGAACGTCGCGGAGAGGTTGTCGCCGCCGGATTCGACGAAGATGACCTGCAGCTCGGGGTGGCGTTTCTTGAGTTCCTCGATGGCGGCCGTGTTCATGGACGTGTCTTCGCGGATGGCGGTGTGCGGGCAGCCACCGGTTTCGACGCCGATGATCCGGTCCTCGGGCAGGATGCCGTTGGCCGCGAGGATTTTGGCGTCCTCGATCGTGTAGATGTCATTGGTGATCGCGGCCATGGAGATTTCACGGCTCATGTGGCGCGTGAGGCGCTCAACGAGCTGCGTTTTGCCGGCGCCGACCGGTCCGCCGATGCCGATCTTGATGGGTTCAGACATGTGTCCTCCTGTGGTTCTAGCTCATGAACATGCGCGCACGTTGCCATTCGTGCCGCATCTGCGAAATTTCCAGTCCGGGGCTGACGGCCCCTAGGTCGTCCCAGCCGAGGCGCTGGACCTGCTCGGCCGCGGCAGCGACGTCGTCGTGCGCCTTGCGCAGCAGCCGCTGCCCGGAGTTCTGGCCCAACGGGATGGCGCGCACGGCGTTCTGCGTCAGCGAGGTGACCGTCGCGAAAAGGTACGCGGCGAGCGCCTCCTCGACGGGCACGCCGAGCGAGCGCGCGACGACGGCGAACGCCAACGGCTGGTGGCCGGCGGCCCGGCCCGTGGTCACCAAGGCCCGGTACGCCTCCAGCTCCGCCGACGGAAAGACTTCCGCCCCGATTTCCAGCAGCCGACCGCCCATCTTCGTACTCGCCTCCCGAACCTGCCGGGGCAAGAGCTGGGCACTCAGGTGCTCATCCAACTCCCCCACATCGACGCCCTCATAAAGGAAGCGAATGGCCAACCCCTCCGAATAAGTCAACTGCTGCCCCACAAACGCGGACAACCACGTCCCGAACGAGGTTTCATCGTGAATCAAACCCCGCTCGATGTACGTCTCAAACCCCAAGGAGTGAGCAAATGCACCAGTAGGCAACGCGGAGTCGCACAACTGCTGAAGCGCCAGCCGATAAGTCCCGCTCATGAGGTGCCTCGCCCGAGCGCAGCTGGGGTGACGTACAGAGCGGAGGCGGGTGATAGGGGCCGCGGCGTGGCGGGCACCGCGGAGCGGGCACGGCCCCTATCACCCGCCGGAGGCAAGCCGACCGGGTCGGCGGCGCCCCAACCCGACCGACCGCTGCGGCGAACGGACTCAGTGCGTATGTTCAGCATGGCGAAACGGCACCGGCATCACGCGTTCCTGGCGTTCGTACGGCACGCCGACGTGTTTGAGGTAGTCCTCGACTGTGTGGTCGTACTGGCACACCATGACTTCGGCCCCGTACTCGGAGTCGCCGTCGAAGAATTGCGCCTGCAGGTGGCGGTTGCCGAGGGAGTGCGCCACTACGCCCATTTCGTAGATGCTGCGGGCGGCGATGACCAGGACGTCGGTGGGCAGCACGGACACGACAATTAGGTTCGCGTCCGCGACGGAGAGGATGTCGCCGTCGCGCAGGTCCCCGGATCCGGCCGGAAGGCGGATCCCGAGTTCCTTCCCGTGGTCAGTGGTGACCCTCTGGATGCGTTTGACCAGCTGGGCGCTGGGCAGGACCACCTTCTCCTTGTGGAGTTTGGCGAGCTCCGCGGCCTCGGCCTGCGGCAGCTCGTGCAGGTTGCCGAGGATCTTTTCGATGATCATGTGGGTTCCTTCGGCGATCTAGAAAAGGAAGTAGCGCTGGGCCATGGGCAGCACGTCGGAGGGCTCGCAGGTGACGTCTTCGCCGTCGACCGTCACTTTGTAGGTTTCCGGGTCGACGGCGATATCGGGGGTCTCGCCGTTGAACTTGAGGTCCGCTTTGGCCAGGTTCCGGATGCCGGAGACCGCCCGGATGACGCGTCCAAGGCCTAGCTCTTCCGGGACGCCGGCGTCGATGGCGGCCTTGGACAGGAAAGTGATGGAAGACTGCTGCAAAGCTTTGCCGTGGGTGGCGAACATGGGACGCATGGTGCGCGGTTGCGGTGTGGGGATGGAGCCGTTGGAATCGCCCATGAGTGCGTAGGCAATCTGGCCGCCCTTGATGACGAGGTCCGGCTTCACGCCGAAGAAGGCCGGATTCCACAGGACCAGGTCGGCGAATTTGCCCACTTCCACGGAGCCGATGGAGTCTGCCATGCCCTGCGCGAGGGCGGGGTTGATGGTGTATTTGGAGATGTAGCGCTTGATCCTGAAGTTGTCGCTCTCCGCGCCCAAGCCGTTTTCAGCGCCATGGCTGGCGCCGGACGGGTCCTTGAGCACGCCCCGCTGCCGCTTCATGGCGTCGGCCACTTGCCAGGTGCGAGTGACCACTTCGCCCACCCGGCCCATGGCCTGGGAATCCGAAGAGGTCATGGAAAAGATGCCCAGATCCTGGAGCACGTCCTCGGCCGCGATGGTTTCTGCCCGGATGCGGGAATCAGCAAAGGCCACGTCTTCCGGGATGTCCGGGTTGAGGTGGTGGCACACCATGAGCATGTCGAGATGCTCTTCGATGGTGTTCCGCGTGTACGGCAGCGTGGGGTTGGTGGATGCCGGAAGCACGTTGGGCAATCCGGCGATCTTGATGATGTCCGGGGCGTGCCCGCCTCCCGCGCCTTCTGTGTGGAAAGTGTGGATCACGCGGCCATCGATCGCCTTGATCGTGTCCTCCACGAATCCGCACTCGTTGAGGGTGTCCGTGTGGATGGCCACCTGTACGTCGTACTCGTCGGCCACGCGCAGGGACATGTCGATGGAGGATGTCGTGGCGCCCCAGTCCTCATGGACTTTCAGGCCCACTGCGCCTGCGCGGATCTGTTCGGCCAGCGGCTCGATCGCCGATGCGTGGCCCTTGCCGAAGAGGCCGATATTGATCGGCAGCCCTTCGGCGGCTTGCAGCATCCGCGAAATGTGCCATTTGCCGGGCGTGATGGTTGTGGCCTTGGTGCCTTCGGCTGGTCCTGTGCCGCCGCCGACCATGGTGGTGATGCCGCTGCACAGGGCCGTGGGGACTTGGTCCGGGGAAATGTAGTGGATGTGGGTGTCCACCCCGCCTGCAGTGAGGATCTTGCCTTCCCCGGCGATCATTTCGGTACTGGCCCCGATGACGATGTCCACGCCGTCGGCAATCTGCGGGTTGCCTGCCTTGCCGATCTTGAAGATGTGGCCGTCTTTGAGCGCCACATCGGCCTTGTAGATCCCGGTGTAGTCGAGGACCACAACGTTCGAAATGACGGTGTCCGGAACGTCCTCGTCCCGGGTCACTTGGCCGTTCTGCCCCATCCCGTCGCGGACCACCTTTCCGCCACCGAACATGACCTCTTCGCCGTAGGCCGTGTAGTCCTTTTCAATCTCGAGGAAGAGTTCGGTGTCCGCCAAGCGGATCGAGTCGCCCGTCGTCGGCCCGTAGAGGTCCGCGTACTGCTTTCGCGAAATTTCAAAGCTCATTTGGCTGTCCTTCCTTGCCGTCCGCCGGGCCGGGCGTGCTGTCGAGCGGGCCGTTGACGCCGTTCCGCAGGCCGTAGACTTCGCGGCTGCCGGCAAGCGCGATGAGTTTGACGGTCTTGGAATCGCCGGGTTCGAAGCGCGCGGCCGTTCCGGCGGGGATGTCCAAGCGGCGGCCGTAAGCGGCTTCGCGGTCAAAATCGAGTGCGGGATTCGACTCGGCAAAGTGGTAGTGCGAGCCCACCTGGACCGGGCGGTCGCCGCGGTTCACGACGTCGACGGCGATTGCCTCGCGTCCGCTGTTGCAGGTGATGGGCTCTGCCTGGAGACGGTACTCACCGGGAATCATGTTGGCCTCCTAGCGGATGGGATCGTGGACGGTGACGAGCTTGGTGCCGTCGGGGAAGGTGGCTTCGATCTGCACGTCATGGATCATCTCCGGCACGCCCTCCATCACGTCCTCACGGCGAAGCAGGGTGGTCCCGTAGCTCATGAGCTCAGCGACGGTTTTTCCGTCCCGGGCGCCCTCGATGAGTTCGTAGCTGATGATCGCCACGGCCTCGGGAAAGTTGAGCTTCAAGCCGCGGGATTGCCGACGGCGGGCCAGGTCGGCCGCGACCACGATCATGAGCTTTTCCTGCTCACGGGGCAATAGGTGCATCGATTCTCCTTAAAGTTCTGTGCTGCAGAAGGCGGACATCAGATCACTCGAGGCTCAGATCGGCCGAGGACGTCGGGGCAGCTACTACGGTTATAACGACAAACATCAGGCATATCCAGTTCGACTATTCACCGCCCCTCCCGAACGAATTGTGACCAGCCTAGGGCCTTGAGGTTTCCGTCAGATTTCCGTGATCCTGCGGCCTCAGGCCTTCTTGGCGCGGTGTTTCCTGATCTGCCACACAAGCAGAATCGCCACCGCGATTACTGCCACCACAGCCGCGGAACCCCGGCCCACCAAGCGCGCAACTTCCTCGTACGAGTTGCCCGCCACGAAGCCAAGGGTCACGAACAAGGACCCCCAGACGATGCCGCCGCTGAAGTTCCAGAAAGCGAACCTCCGGTATGGCATCCGGCTGAGTCCGGCAAGCGCGGGCATGACGGCACGGAAGAACGCGGTGAACCGGCCCAGGAAAACCGCCAGGCCTCCCTTGTCTTTGAGGAAGTCCTCGGCCTTTTGCAACTGCTCGCGGCGTTTGTCGAGGATCTTCAGGGCCATGACCCGCGGGCCGAAGTGCTTGCCGATCTCGTAGCCCACGGTATCGCCCACGATCGCGGCCGTGACCACGATGGCGATCATGACCCACAACGGGAACACCCCGCGGCTCGCGATCACTCCACCGACCACCGCAGCCGTTTCGCCGGGGATCACGAACCCCACAAAGATTGCATCCTCAGCGAACACCAGGGCGAACACGATGCACGCAATCACGAGTGGGTTGGTGTTCGACAGTCCGTCCAATAGTGCCTGCATGAAGAACAGTCTGGCAGTTGAAGGCCCGCTTGGGCAGGAGGCGTTGCATCCGGCTGCCATTGCCCGTCTGGTGCGGCCCCGTCAAGAATGATGAGTGTGAACGACAGCTTCGCCGATGTGGCCTCCCGCCTGTGGCATGCGACCGGCGCCGATGATGCCGATTGGCCGGACGCTGAGCCGACGATCACGGGACCTCGAGCGGTGCTCCCGGCCGCTTTCGACGTGACAGGACTCGCCACCGGAGCAGTTGCCGTCGCGACGACGGCCGCAGCACAGTTCCTCACCGCCCGCCGCCGGTCAGGGCCGCGAACTGTGACAGTAGACAGCCGGCAATCCTGCGCCGCGTTCGCCTCCGAGCGGCTGTTCACCCCGATCGGCTGGAGCCGGCCACCCCTGTGGGACCCCATCGCCGGGAACTATCGTGCGTCGGACGCCTGGATCAGGCTGCACACCAACTACGCAAGCCACCGTGCCGCCGTCGAGCGGGTATTGGGAGCCTATGACCGCGAAACAGTCCAGACCGCAGTGGCCCGGTTCTCCGCCGAGGAGTTGGAGGCCGCGATCGTGGCGGCGGGCGGATGCGCTGCCGTTATGCACAGTCGCGCCCAGTGGCTCGCCTCGGCTCCGGGGGCGGCTACCGCGGACGCGCCGCCGCTGACCGTCGTCGAACGTCGTTCGCCCGGCACCGGCACGCCGAACGCCGTCGGGCAACTGCCCTTCGACGGGGTGCGCGTGCTGGACCTGACCCGGGTGATCGCTGGGCCCGTGTGCACCAAGTTCCTGGCCGGCTATGGTGCGGACGTGCTGCGGATTGACCCGCCGGGCTTTGAGGAGGTGCCGTCGCTGCTGCCTGAGACAACGCTCGGCAAACGCACGGCCGCTTTGGATCTCACCACCGCAACCGATCGTGCGACGTTCGAAGAACTGCTCGCGAGCGCCGATGTGCTCGTTTCGGGACTGCGTGCCGACGCCCTGGAACGCGTGGGTTACGACGACGAAACCCTGACCGCCGCGAGCCCCGCCCTGATCATCGCCAGCCTCGACGCCTACGGCTGGGACGGCCCATGGCGGAATCGCCGCGGGTTCGACAGCTTGGTCCAGATGAGCTGCGGAATCGCCGACGACGGAGCCACCGCGACCGGCCAAGGGGAGCCGGCCCCGCTCCCCGTTCAAGCGCTCGACCACGCGACCGGCTGGCTAATGGCCGGGGCGGTCGCCCGTGCCCTGAGCCGGCGCCTTACTCACTCGGTCACCGCCCGCATCAAGGGCTCACTCATCGGCACGGCCAATCTGTTGTACTCCCTGGCCCCGCCTAGCGAGTACCTGCCTTTACCCACACCGGATGACTTCGCCCTTACGGCAACCACCACATACTGGGGGCCTGCGCGACGCGCGCCCCTCCCGGGGCGAATCGACGGCGTCACCGCGCACTGGTCGCAGCCAGCCGGACCGCTCGGCCGGCACCCGGCTGCTTGGGCCACGCCGTAGCTTCTCCTGGCATAAGTAAACCCCCGGAACCGTTGGGTTCCGGGGGTGAAGGGTGGGCCCTGTGGGGCTCGAACCCACGACCCACGGATTAAAAGTCCGATGCTCTACCAACTGAGCTAAAGGCCCCTGCCGACTGTAGAAACAGCCATAAATACTGTACCTCAACCTCAACGGGCGTTCAGACACGGGCGGAACCGGCGCCGTCGTGACCTTTTTTGCTCAGGCGCTGGAGCGTTCTCCCCTCTTTTGGCCCAAACTACGACGACGGCGCGCGGCCGCGACGGCGTGTCGCAGCCCCGGCTGATCCAAACCTGGGGAGGATGCGTCGGCCATCGCGAGCCCGCAATGAACCAGCCCCGGTAAAGAGTGCACGAGCGAAAACACAGGAGTAGCGTTGGGGCATGAACGAACAATCGGGACCGCCGGTGTACGGCGGAGCAAATAGGCACCATAAGCCGAAACCCTTCGCGCCGGTTGACTTCGAACCGTTTGCCGGCGGTGCGGACCCCGCGCGCGTGTCCGAAGCCGCGCACCTTGCCGCCCAGGCGCTGGTTCGGCGCGGTCGGGACAGCGATGACCCCAAAATCACCAGGCGCCTTGTGAAGCTCGCTGACGAGCAAGGCCTGGACGCCATCGCCGAAATGTGGGCAGAGAGTCCGGCCAGGTCTTTGCCCGGCGCATTGTGGCGGCTCTATGCATTGCGTGCGGCCACGATGCAGAACTCCGAGCGCATTTCCGTGTACTTCAAGGCCGGCAGGGACACCGCCCAGGTTTCCCACGTTGTGGCGGGGGCAGCCGAGCCACCGGGAGCGGACGAAATGAAGCAGATGGCTGATGCCATCCTTTCCGGAGCGTTCGACGGCGATTTCGACGTAGCGCTGGAACGCTCAGCGGCGTTTTGCCGCGTCGTCGCGCTGGGCCAAGCCACCCTGGCGGACAGCGCCGAACATTCCAACGAAGGCCACGCGAGCAAGCTGACCCGGAACTCCCACCAGCTCGTGAAGACAGCCGAGGACCTTGAACACGCAGCGAATGCATGGCGACTTGGCGAACTCGACTGACGTGCAGCATCCGGATCAGCCTCGTGGCAACCACCACTGACGCCAGCTGTCAAGATTGACTTAGCTCGGACGACGTAGAAAACTGAAGCTGGTGTCGAACCGCGAAACCCCCGGGCTTCAACCTCTAGCCGCTTCGAGCGGCCTACCGCCGAGAGGCGTATCCGGTTCGGCACCATTTTTATGCCCTTCGGCGAAGACGCCGCCCCGTCCCGATCCCTCCCGCCTACCGGAAGCCAAATGAAGCTGCGTCTCTTCCCCCAAGAACCCGCCGGATTGCAATTGTTGTCGCAAATGGCCCGCGAGATTCTTGAGGCAACCGGGACGCTTTCTGAGATCTTCGGTGCTCCTGTCGCGGAGCACGAACGGCTTGTGGAGGAGATGCACGAACACGAGGCGAAATCCACGGATCTGCATTTCGCCCTCTTGACCCACATGCGCACGAGCTTCGTGAACCCGCTCCCCCGTGAGGACATGTATGCCCTCTCCCGTTTCCTCAACGAGGCGATGGAAAAGCTGGATGCCGCGGGCGAGGTCGTTGCCCTCTACAAACTTGACCGGCTACCCAAGCGCGCAGCGGACCAATTGGAGATCATCAGCCGTCAGGCGGAACTCACGGTTGAAGCGATGCGCCAACTGGACGACCTGGACGAACTCGAGGATTACTGGATTGAGGTGCTGCGCCTGGCCAAGCGGGCCGAGCGAAGCCACCGCACCTGGGTGGCCGAGATGCTCCGCGACATGAAGCCAACGCAGTTTTCGCGGAACCGGGAAGTGGCCAACCAACTCGTTGAAGTCACCAAGGACATGCGCCGCGTCGCGACCCAGGTAGGCAGCATCATCGTCAAGGAAGCATGAGGTGGCAGTCGCGTTCTTCGCCCTCGTGGTGGTTCTGGCGGCTGGCTTCGCATTCCTGAATGGCTTCCGCGACGTCTCCACCGCCGTCGCGCTCTCCGTACGCACCCGCGCCCTTACTCCGTCAGTCGCCGTGGTGTTGGCGGCCATCTTCAATTTTGCCGGGGTACTCCTCAGCGGCGGTTTCGCGCTGGTGTTCAGCCAAACCTGGGTGGTTCTCCCCTCCGGACTGCATGGGCTGATCATGCTCGCCGCCGGGCTGTGCAGCGCCATCCTTTGGGGAATCTACGCCTGGTGGCGGGGCGTGCCCCTCTCGTCAACCCATGCCCTGGTGGGAGGGCTGGCGGGCGCCGCAACCGCGCACGCAGTGATGGGAGGGAACTCCATCACTGGAGTAGACGGTATCTTGCTGACGCAGGTGGTCCTGCCGCTGGTGCTCTCTCCACTGATTGCGTTCCTTGGCGCCTATCTTCTCGTGTGGCCTGTCACGTGGGCCGCCCGCTACACCCAGCCGGATGTTGTGCATGGCCGCTTCCGCCACGCACAATCCGTCTCGGCCGCTGCCGTGGCGCTCGGCCACGGCCTGCAGGACGGGCAACGAACCGTGGCGGTGATCCTGTTGGGCGCTGTTGCAGCCGGGCTGTCCGACTCGGGCGAGCTGCCGTTTTGGGTCATCCCGCTGACGGCCGTCATGCTCACGGCGGGAACGCTTTGCGGTGGTTGGCGCATCTCGCACACCTTGGGCTACCGGCTCACGCGGGTGGACCCGATGCGGGGATTCATCGCCCAGAGCCTGACGTCATTGATGCTGTTCATCGGCGCTATCGGTCTCCAATTGCCGCTTTCCACCACGCACACTGTGACGTCGGCGGTGCTCGGCGCGGGAACCAACCAGAACTTTTCCGTCACCAACCGCAGGATGGTGCTGCGGATCCTGTGGTTCTGGGTCGCGACGCCGATCGCAACCGCCGCAATGGCGTTCATCCTTGGGCTGGCTCTCTCGCCGCTGTCGCACTAGGCAGCGCGCCCTCCTCAGCCGGCGCTCCGCCACACGTACCGGCGCTCCGGCCGGCCTACTCCGCCGTAGCGGAGCTGGACAGTGACCAGCCCTTCTTCGCTCAAGTACTCAAGGTAGCGCCGGGCACTGACCCGGGAGGTACCCAAAACATCGGCGGCCTCGGTTGCGGATAGATCCCGGTCCGATTCCTTCAGCAACCGTTCCACCATCCGCAGCGTCTCCGCGCTGCAACCTTTGGGCAGCGGGCGTTCGCGCCGGCTGAGCCCGAAGACCCGGTTCACGTCGGCCTGCTCGGCTGTGGTCTTGGACGCCGCCAGTGAGCTGTACGCACGCTGGTAGTGCTGGAGCCGTTCGCTCAGGTCGTCCGCCGAGAAGGGCTTCATAAGGTAGTGGACAATGCCGCCACGAAGTGCACGGCGTACGGTGTCGACCTCGCGCGCAGCTGTAATGACCAGCACATCAAGCTCGGGCAGTGCTTCGCGGAGCTGATGCAGCAAGTCCAGGCCACTGATATCGGGAAGGTGGATGTCCAGGAGGACCAAGTCCGGCTTCAGCCGTTTTGCCTCCTCCAAAGCCTGGGCACCTGTGTGTGCGACACCGAGCACTGAGAAGCCGGGGGTCTGCCGGACAAATCCTGAATGCACCTTGGCCACCATGAAGTCATCGTCGACTATCAGGACATTGATCATTCGATCGGACTCCGCTTCTTAAGGGAGGCGGTGAACACCGCACCTCCTTCGTTGTGGACCTTAACCTCTCCACCCCGCCTCGCACATGCCAGCCGGGTGAGCGCCAAGCCAAAGCCGCGCCCGCCGTCGGCCGTTATCGCTTTGGTAGTGAATCCCTGCCGGAAGATGTCCGCCATGCGGTCCTCAGCTACACCGGGACCGGAGTCCCGCACCGTGATCACCACGTTGTCAGGCTCTTCTGCCAACCTCACGCTGACCGTTGCGTGAGGGGAACCCGCGACGGCGTCGATCGCGTTGTCCACGAGGTTGCCGACGACGGTGGTCAAGTCCCTCGAGAAGCGTTCGTCAACGCGCCCCAACAGCGAGTCCTGGTCAAGCTGCAGCGTGACGACGCGCTCGGCGGCCAGACTCGCCTTCGCGATGAGCATGGCTGCGAGCGCGGGGTCGTGGATACGGGAGGTGACGTCGTCATGCAGGCGTGTGCGGCTGAGGCTGACGCCGCTGACGAAGCTGACCACCTCATCGTATTCCTTGAGTTGGATCAGCCCCGAAATGGTGTGAAGCTGATTGGCGAACTCATGTGTCTGTGCACGCAAGGTGTCGGTGGCAGTGCGCGTCGTTCCCAGCTCCTTTTCCAAGGTGGAGAGTTCTGTGCGGTCCCGCAGAGTAGTGACCGAGCCGATGACGCGCCCATGGGAAAGGACAGGCTTGCGGTTCAGAACCACCACCCGTTCTCCTGCCAGCACCAAGCGGTCCGGGTCCGGCTGCTCCGTGGTCAGGACCTCCCGCAATTCCGGCTCCACTCCAAGGTCGTTGAGCTTGCGGCCAACACAGTCGTCCGGCAGGCCGAGGAACTCCCGTGCGCTTTCATTGGCAACCGTGATCCGTTCCTGCTGGTCCAAGGCGATAACGCCTTCCTTCACGCCATGCAGGATGGCCTCGCGATGCTCCACGAGGCCGGCGATTTCCCCGGGTTCAAGGCCGAGTGTCTGCCGTTTCACGCGCCGGGACAGCAGAACGGAACCGGCCGTGCCCAATGCCAACGAAACACCGAGGTACGTGAGTAGGTCCGGTACGGCGTCGCCCAGCCTCTCCCAGACCGAAGGGTAATTCCAGCCGACGGCGACGATCCCCACCATCCGGCCCTCATCACTGAGCACCGGGACATGGGCCACCAGGGAGACCTTGCCGTTCATGCTGACTGCCCCGGTCCATGCGCGCCCCAAAAGGACGTCGCTATCACCCAGGTCCAGCAAGGTACCAAGCTGGGAGGGGTCGGGCGAAGTCAGGACCGTGCGGTCCGGTGTGGCCAGGATGACGAAACTGGAGCCGGACACAGTTCGGGCGGATTCAGCGACGGCGGGAAGCGCCGCGTGCTGCCTTGGCTCCGCGCCGGGAAGCAGGGAACGGACCACGGGCATCGCGGCGAGGGATTCGGCAGCTGACAGGGCGCGCCGCCCTTCCACGCGCTCGAAGGTCTGGATCGATTGGGCGAGCGAGATGAAAATGACCCCGACCAGCACAGCGAGCACAATCAGAAGCTGCAGCCCCAGATATTGGCCCGCCAGCGACATCCGGCGGCGGAGGATCCTTCGCCTTCGGGCAGCTTTGAGCACAGATTTCCTTTCCGCATCGGGGCCAGCCGGGTGCAGGCCATTCTGCTTCCGCGCGGGTCTTGTCCATTATCGGCCCATTGGGCCCTTGTGTGACCGTGACCACAATGAACACAACGATCTTTGAGAACACAACGGTGACCTGCCCCACCGCCGCCCGTAGCGTGAAGACACTCCCACCAATGATGAGAAGAGGAATACATGCGTCCAATGAACGCACTGCGCGCCATCGCTGTCGCTGCAGGCCTTGCCCTCGCGGCCCCCGGCTGCGGCGTCACCGGCGGCGCCGACGCCGGCAAGACGGGCAGCGCCCCTGCCGGCCCGCTGACCGGGCTCCGGATTATGGTCCCCAACACTCCCGGCGGCGGCTACGACACGACGGCCCGCACAGCAGCCAAGGTCATGGGTGATACAAAGACAGCTACAAACGTCGAAGTCTTCAACCTTGCCGGCGCCGGCGGGACGGTCGGCTTGGCGCGTTTGGTCAACGAAAAGGGCAACAAGGACCTTGCCATGCTCATGGGGCTTGGTGTGGTCGGTGCCAGCTACACCAACAAGTCCGAGGCGAAGCTGACGGCCACCACTCCCCTCGCCCGGCTCATCCAGGAACCCGGTGCCATCATGGTCGGCAAGGATTCCCCGTACAAGACCATCGACGATCTGGTGAAGGTCTGGAAGGAAGACCCCTCCAAGGTCTCCGTTGGCGGCGGCTCCTCACCCGGCGGTCCTGACCACTTGCTCCCGATGCAACTCGCCAAGGCAGTTGGCATCGACCCCAAGAAGGTCAACTTCGTCTCCTTCGACGGCGGTGGCGACCTGCTTCCGGCGATCCTCGGCAACAAGGTCGGATTCGCAGCCTCGGGCGCCGGCGAGTACCTCCAGCAGATCAAGTCCGGCGAAGTACGCGTGCTGGCCACGAGCGGGGAAACCCGTCTGGAAGGCGTCGATGCGCCGACGCTCAAGGAATCAAAGATCGACCTCGTCTTCACGAACTGGCGGGGTATCGTGGCTCCTCCTGGAGTTTCCGACGCCGACCGCGACCGTATTGTGGACGCCCTGACCAGGATGCACGCAAGCGATGAGTGGAAGGCAGCACTTAAGACCCGCGGCTGGTCCGACGCGTTCATCACCGGCAACGACTTCAAGTCCTTCCTCACGGATCAGGACAAGAGGGTGGCCGACGTGCTGAAGGAACTGGGGCTGGCGTGACTCAGCAAGCCACGGCCACCGGTAAACCGGCGGCAGTCAAAGGCCGTTCCGAGCTCGGCATTGCTGCCCTGCTCGGGGTGGCCGGCGCCGTCGTTCTCTGGGACGCGTCCCGCCTCGTTGTCCCATACTCCGTATCAGATCCGGTGGGTCCCAAGACCCTGCCGGTCATCATCGGGACCCTGCTTCTCGTCACAGCCGTGCTGCTGGCCGTCAACGTCCTGCGCGGCGGCCGCGGCCAGGCCGAAGAGGGAGAGGATGTTGACCTGAGTCACCCCGCGGACTGGAAGACCGTCCTGCCGCTGGCGGGCGCCTTTGTCCTGAACATCCTGCTGATCGACGTTGCAGGCTGGGTCATTTCCGGAACCCTGCTCTTCTGGGGCAGCGTGTGGGCGCTCGGTGGCCGCAACTACCTCCGGGACGGGCTGGTCTCCTTGGCCATGGCCCTTCTGGCCTTCTACGGCTTCTACTTCGGGCTGGGCATCAAGCTCCCCGCAGGCATCCTGGCAGGAATCCTCTGACATGGATACTTTCAATCTTTTGCTGCAGGGCTTCTCCACCGCCCTGACCCCTATGAACCTCATGTTCGCTTGCCTTGGCGTGCTCCTCGGCACCGCCGTGGGCGTGCTGCCGGGTATCGGCCCGGCCATGGCTATCGCGCTGTTGCTGCCCCTGACCTACAACCTCGAACCCACCAGCGCGCTCATTATGTTCGCCGGCATCTACTACGGCGGCATGTACGGCGGCTCCACCACGTCCATCCTGCTGAACACCCCAGGCGAATCGTCCACGGTGATCACGGCAATCGAGGGCCACAAAATGGCAAAGGCAGGCCGGGCCGCACAAGCCCTGGCCACGGCAGCCATCGGTTCCTTCGTGGCCGGCACCATTGGAACTGCGCTTTTAGCGGCCTTCGCCCCCTTGGTGGTGAAGTTTGCGGTGAGCCTTGGCCCTTCGAGCTATCTGGCCATCATGGTCCTTGGCTTGTTGACCGTGACTGCCGTCCTTGGAGCCTCCAAGCTCCGAGGCTTCGCATCCCTCGGCCTCGGCCTGGCCATCGGCCTCGTCGGCCTGGACCCGGTGACCGGCCAACAGCGCCTGGTGTTCGGCATCCCCCTGCTGAGCGATGGCCTCGACATCGTTGTGGTTGCCGTGGCGATCTTCGCCGTCGGCGAGGCCCTCTGGATCGCCGCCCATCTTCGCCGCAACACGATGTCCACCATCCCAGTGGGCCAGCCTTGGATGGGCAAGCAGGACTGGAAGCGTTCCTGGAAACCCTGGCTCCGCGGGACCGCGCTTGGCTTCCCGTTCGGCGCCATGCCGGCGGGCGGCGCCGAGGTTCCCACTTTCCTGTCCTACTCGGTCGAGAAGAAGCTCACCAAGCATCCGGAGGAATTCGGGCACGGTGCCATCGAAGGCGTGGCCGGTCCCGAGGCCGCCAACAATGCCTCCGCTGCCGGGACCTTGACGCCGCTGCTGGCGCTCGGCCTGCCGACCAACGCTACGGCGGGCGTGATGCTTGCCGCCTTGATGCAGTTCGGCATCCAACCCGGTCCCCTGCTCTTCCAGAACGAACCCGTCCTGGTCTGGGGCCTCATCGCCAGCTTGTTCATCGGGAACACCCTGCTCCTGCTGATCAACCTGCCGATGGCTCCTTTGTGGGCCAGGCTGCTGGGGATTCCCCGGCCCTACTTGTACGCCGGGATCCTGTTCTTCGCAACGCTGGGCGCGTATGCGGTCAACCTGCAGGCGTTCGACTTGGTCATCCTTCTGGTGCTGGGCGCCCTGGGCTTCGCGATGCGGCGCTTCGGCCTGCCGATCCTGCCCCTGATCATCGGCCTGATCCTGGGTCCTCGGATCGAAAGTCAGCTGCGCAAGGCCTTCCAGCTGAGCGCGGGCGACGTCTCCGGCCTGTGGAACGAACCGGTCGCCGTGGTGGTCTACCTCCTGGTGGCACTCATCCTTTGCTGGCCTTTGGTGGCATTGGCATGGCACCGCTTCCGGCCGGCGAAAGAAGAGGAACCCGCTCGCGGGGCCGGTATCGAGCAGGAGCTGCACCAAAGCCGGCTGTAGTCCGCCAGGCACGCGAAAGCCCGACGGCGACGGTCGCATTTCCAAGTGACCGTCGCCGTCGGGCTTTAGACAAGGGGCCCACGCCGGCGAGGGCCCCGGCCTGAGCTTGCGAAGGCCGGGAGCCGGTGGGGATTATCCGAAGCGGCCGGAGACGTAGTCTTCCGTGGCCTTCTGGGACGGGTTGTTGAAGATGGTGGTGGTGTCCGCAAACTCGATCAGCTTGCCCGGCTTGCCGGTCCCGGCGATGTTGAAGAACGCGGTTCTGTCGGAGACGCGGGCAGCCTGCTGCATGTTGTGGGTCACGATCACCACGGTGTATTCGTCCTTGAGCTCATTGATGAGGTCTTCGACGGCCAAGGTGGAGATGGGGTCAAGAGCGGAGCAGGGCTCGTCCATGAGGATGACCTGCGGTTCAACGGCGATTGCGCGGGCGATGCAGAGCCGTTGCTGCTGGCCTCCGGAGAGACCGGAGCCGGGCTTGTCGAGGCGGTCCTTGACCTCGTTCCACAGGTTGGCGCCGCGCAGGGACTTCTCGACGAGGGTGTCGGCCGCACCCTTGCTGATCCTCTTGTTGTTGAGCTTCACACCGGCCAGCACGTTGTCGCGGATGGACATCGTGGGGAACGGGTTGGGCCGTTGGAAGACCATGCCAACCTGTGTGCGGACCGCCACCGGGTCCACACCGGGACCGTAGAGGTTGTCGCCGTCGAGGAGGACTTCGCCCTCGACGCGAGCGCCGGGAATCACCTCGTGCATGCGGTTCAGGGTGCGCAGGAAAGTGGACTTGCCACAACCGGACGGGCCGATGAATGCCGTGACCGATTTGGCTTCAATGTTGATGTTGACGCCCTCAACGGCCAGGAAGCTGCCGTAGTAGACGTTCAGATCCTTGACGTCGATCCGCTTAGACATGGTGTTCCTTCGGTGCTGTGGTTGGAAGTTTGCGTGGGGCCCGGCGGCTCAACGGCCGGCCTTGGGGGCGAAGAGCCGGGCGACCAGCCTGGCGACGAGGTTCAGGAGCATCACAAGGATGATCAGGACCAGCGCGGCACCCCATGCACGCTGGCTCGACGGGTCCGGGTTCGACGGCGAGGTCGGGTTCAGGATCTGCGTGTAGATGAACGTAGGCAGCGAAGCCATCCAGCCGCCGAACACGTTGTTGTTGATCGTTGTGGCGAACCCGGCGGTGACCAGGATCGGAGCCGTTTCGCCGATCACGCGTGCGATTGCCAAGGTGACGCCGGACGCGATGCCGGAAATCGCCGTCGGGATGACCACCTTGATGATGGTGCGCCACTTGCGGACACCAAGTGCGTAAGCCGCCTCCCGAAGTTCGTTCGGGACGATCTTGAGCATTTCCTCGCTCGAGCGGACCACCACCGGGATCATCAGGACTGAGAGCGCGACGGCGGCAACCGCACCGGTCTTGGTGCCCGGGCCGACCAGCGCGAAGAAAAAGGCTGCAGCAAAGAGACCTGCCACGATCGACGGGATGCCGGTCATGACGTCGACGAAGAATGTGATGGCGCGGGCGAGGGCCCGGTCGTTGCCGTATTCCACCAAATAGATCGCAGTCAGCAGGCCCACCGGAACCGAAATGACCGTGGCGAGCAAGGTGATCTGCACGGTGCCCAGGAGCGCGTGGTAGATGCCGCCAAGGACCTTCGTGCCTTCGTCGACGCTCTTGTTGTCAAGGGAACCCGTGACACCGTTCATGGATGTCGTCAGGAAGCCCGGCGTCACGAGGCCCGGGATACCGTTCACGAGGACGGTCCAGATCACTGAAATCAGGGGCAGCAGCGCCACAAGGAAAGAGCCGACCACCAGGCATGTAGCAAGCTTGTCGCTCGCCTTGCGGCCACCTTCAACAAGAGCGCTCCAGCCCACCAGGCCAATGGCGAACAAGATGGCGGACACCAGGCCCCAGCCGAAGGCGTTGAAGCCGATCAGGGCAAGGATCGCCGCGCCGAGTACCAAGGCGACGGCAAGCACGACATACGGTGCGAACGCGGGCAACTGGCCCTTGGTCAATGCGGAGCGCTTGCGCGCCACGGGGGCGGTGACAGTCATTAATTGGCTCCCGAGAATTCTTTGTGCCTGGAGATGATCCAGCGTGCAATCATGTTGACGGCCAGGGTGATGATGAACAATACCAAGCCTGCCGCGATCAACGTGCTGACCTTGAGTCCGCTGGCTTCAGGGAAGTTCAAGGCGATTTCGGCGGCGATGGTCTGGTTGCCGGTCTGGATCAGGCTTGCGGTCAGGACACCGGAGGACAAAACCAGCGCGACGGCCATGGTCTCGCCAAGCGCACGGCCCAGGCCCAGCATGATGGCGCTCACGATGCCGGGACGGCCGAAGGGCAGCACAGCCATCTTGATCATTTCCCAGCGGGTCGCGCCGAGGGCCAGAGCGGCTTCCTCGTGGAGCTTCGGGGTTTGCAGGAAGATCTCGCGGGACAGGGAAGTGATGATCGGCAAAACCATGACGGAAAGGACGATGCCCGCGGTCAGGATGGTCTTGCCCGTAGCGGAGGCCGGGCCTTGGAAGATCGGCAGCCATCCCATGTTGCTCGCGAGCCAGCCATAGGCTGGCGAAATCTGGGGGGCAAGGAACGCCGCGCCCCATGCGCCGTAGACCACGGACGGAATGGCGGCGAGGAGGTCAACCACGTAGCCGAGGCCCGAGGCAAGCCTGCGGGGGGCGTAGTGCGATATGAACAGCGCGACGCCGACGGCGATGGGAGCAGCGATCACGAGCGCGATGACTGCCGCAATCAGGGTCCCCACGACGATTGGCGCGATGTAGGCGAAGAAGCCGTGGCCGCCTTGGATGTCCGCGGATGGAGCCACGAGGGCCGGAATGGCCTGGATGACAAGGAACAGTGCGACGCCGAAGAGAACCGCAAGGATCAGGCATCCCGCAGCCAGGGTGGCTCCGGAGAAGACCTTGTCCCCGGCGCGGCCGGCGCCTCGGGAAGTGGTCAAGGAGTTGGTGGTCACTTCACGATCCTTCAAATTCACTCAAAAATGGCCAAGTTCCCCGCCCCGTCCGGTGATACCTCACCAGCGCGGGACGGGGAACGTTGATATTCAAGGGTAGTGCTGCGGCGGTGCGCGGCACCACTACTATTTGTTGTGCTTAGGCCTTGGCCTTGATGGAGTCAAGAGCAGCCTTCGCCTTGTCCTGCAGCGCCTTGGAAAGCGGGGCGGACTTAGCCGATCCAGCCGCGGCCTGCTGGCCGGCGTCGGAGACTACGTAGCTCTCGAATGCCTTGACCAGGTCGGCCGTTTCCTTCTTGTCGTAGGTGGTGCAGACGACGTGGTAGGAAACCAGGACTACCGGGTAGGCCGAGGAGTCCGTGGTGGTGCGGTCAAGCTTGATGGAAAGGTCGCCGGTCGGGCGGCCGGAAACGGGCTTGCCCAGTTCAACAGCCTTGGCGGCAGCTGCAGCGGAGATCTTGACGAAGTCCGAGCCAACCTTGATCTGTGCGGTGCCAAGCTTGCCCGAGACAGCGGAGTCATCGGCGTAGGTCACGGCACCCGGGGTGTCGGTGACGGTCTTGACGACGCCGGAGGTGCCCTTGGCGTTCTCGCCCTTCAGGGATGCGGGCCACAGGCCGGCAGCCTTGTCGGTCCAGACCGAGGGAGCGGCAGAAGCCAGGTAGTCCGTGAAGTTCTGGGTGGTGCCGGAGTCGTCAGAGCGGTTGACCGGGGTGACCTTGAGATCCGGAAGGGTGACGCCCGCGTTCAGGGCGGCGATTGCGGGGTCGTTCCAGTTGGCGATCTGGCCGCGGAAGATCTTCGCGACGGTGTCGGCGTCGAGCTTCAGGTCCTTGACGTTAGGAATGTTGAAGGCAACGGCGATCGGGGAGATGTACACCGGGATGTTGATTGCGCCGTCGGTGCCGCACTTGGTCTTGGAGGTGGCCAGCTCAGCGTCGGTCAGGTAGGCGTCAGAGCCTGCGAACTGTGCGGAGCCGTCAAGGATGGCCTTGCGGCCTGCGCCCGAGCCGTCAGGAGAGTACTGGACCGTGGCGCCCGGGTTCGCGGAGGCGAAGTTGGTCTTCCAAGCGTCCATTGCGGCGCCCTGTGCCGAGGAGCCGATGCCGGTCAGGGTGCCGGTAACCTTGACGCCCGCGGCGCTCTGCGTGGCAGACGGTGCGGTGCCCGTTGCGTTGTCTGAACCACAAGCGGTCAGCGCGAGGGCGCCGACTGCGATGACCGCGATTGCCGCGTTGCGGCCGAAGCGAGTTGCCTTCACTGGGATGTACCCCTTCCAGGGATTCTCTGATGCGTGCCGAAGGAGAAGTCGGCATACGAAAGACATGGGTACGTGTTTGTACCTTTATTGACGCTAGGAGCCGCAGGTAACGGGATCGGCTGTCCAAGGTGAACGGCAGATTAACGGCAGGGGGCCATTGGTTTACATATGCGGCGTCGCCCTTGCGTTTTGCACGATGTGAGGGCTTGAGTGACGCCCCTCACTTTGCGGGCCCCTCGGCGGGCCGCACTTCGCAAGCCGCTCCCTGAATAGACTTGAGCCATGACCGCCCCCGCAGGACTTTCAGCCAGCAAGAAATTCGTGCGGGCGCGGATGCGCACCGGGTTTGTCCGTAGCCGGAACTCATTGGTTCCTGCCGTCCAGATGACGGTGTGCGCCGTGGGCGCCTACTCGTTCGCTGAATACATCCTGGGGCACAAGGGACCACTTTTCGCCGCCACTTCATCGCTGATCGCACTCGGCTTCTCGCGGGATCCGCGGCTTCGCCGGGTCGTGGAGGTCGGGCTTGGCTGCACCCTCGGGATCGTCATCGGCGATCTGCTGCTCCACTGGCTGGGTTCGGGTGTCTGGCAAGCCGCCGTCGTGCTTCTCTTCTCTATTCTCCTGGCCCGGTTCCTGGACAGCGGCACCATCTTCACCACCCAGCTCGGCCTTCAGTCCCTTCTCGTGGTCCTGCTGCCGGCACCCGAGGGCGGCCCGTTCACCCGCAGCATTGACGCCGTTGTGGGCGGGGTTTTCGCGCTGCTTGTCACGATGCTGGTCCCGAAGGACCCGCGGAGGGAGCCGCGCCAGGACGTCCGCAAACTCCTGCACGAACTCTCGGAAGTCCTCCGTGAATGCGCCGACGCATTGATCAACAGCGACTCCACACAGGCCTGGCATGCCCTCATCCGGGGACGGAATTGCCAGCCCCTCGTGGACCGGATGCGCCAGTCCCTCAAGGCATCCGGTGAAGTCGCCACGCTCGCCCCGGCCTACCGGCGGCACCGCGACGAACTGACCATGTTGGCGGAATCACTGGATTCCATCGACCTCGCCCTGCGCAACAGCAGGGTGTTCGCACGAAGGCTCACAAGCGCCATCAACCATGCCGCATTGACTGACGAGGCAACAGACAGCATCTCTGAGGTCCTGCAGGACACTTCCGCCGCCGTCGAAGAGCTGTCGCTCGGGCTCGCGGAAGTGCACGACGGCGCCCGCCGGGCCCACCTGCGCCGTGCGCGCCAGGATCTGGCTGACATTGCCACCCGGCTGCACCCCAAAATGCTGCACGTGCGCAAGCTCGAAGGCGAAGCAGTGGTGATGCTCTTCCGCCCTCTGATGGTGGACTTGCTCGAAGCTGCGGGCATGGACCCCCGGGAAGCCCGGGACGTGCTGCCTCCCCTGCAGTGAGGCGGCCTTGACTGTCCTACCCCTCCACTAGCCTTGTACGCATGGCCTCAAAGACTTCACGCACCTCCAAGACACCCGCGTACAAATGCGCCGAATGCGGGTGGGCCACAGTCAAGTGGGTAGGCCGGTGCGGCGAGTGCCAAGCGTGGGGCACCGTGGAGGAAACGGGAACCGTCGTTGCGCGGACGACGGCGGCCACAACGGTTTTGGAGCCGGCCCGCCGGATTGCCGAGGTAGACGGGACCACGGCCGCGTTCCTGCCCACCGGCGTCGACGAGTTGGATCGCGTCCTGGGCGGCGGCCTGGTTCCCGGTGCGGTGATCCTGCTTGCCGGGGAACCCGGCGTCGGGAAGTCCACCCTCCTGCTCGACGTCGCGGCGAAGTTCGCCCGCACGGGCCAGGACGTCCTGTATGTCACTGGCGAGGAATCGGCGGCCCAGGTCAAACTCCGGGCCGAGCGGATTGATGCGGTTGCGCATTCCCTCTATCTCTCCGCGGAAACGGATCTCGGGCAGGCGCTGGGGCAAGTGGAGAAGCTTGAGCCGAAGCTGCTGATCGTGGACTCGGTCCAGACCCTCAGCAGTGCCGACGTCGAAGGTAGCGCGGGCGGAGTCTCACAGGTCCGGGAAGTCGCGGCGTCCATCATCGCCGCCGCAAAGCGCCGCAACATGACAACCCTGCTGGTTGGCCATGTGACGAAGGACGGCTCCATTGCGGGTCCCCGTCTCCTGGAGCACCTGGTGGACGTTGTCTGCCAATTCGAAGGCGAGCGCCATTCCCGCTTGCGCTTGTTGCGCGCGGTCAAGAACCGTTACGGAGCAACGGACGATGTTGGTTGTTTCGACCTGAACGAGGCCGGCATCGAAGGCCTGGCCGATCCCAGCGGCCTTTTCGTGTCCCGGACCCGCGAGCCGGTGTCCGGGACCTGCATCACCGTGACCATGGAAGGCCGGCGCCCGCTGTTGGCCGAGGTGCAGTCGCTCCTGGCCGAAAGCGCGAGCTCCCAGCCGCGCAGGGCCACAAGCGGCCTGGACAGCTCACGCGTTGCCATGCTCCTGGCCGTGCTTCAACAGCGGGCCGGCTGCGTCCTGCACAAGGACGACTCCTACGTGGCCACGGTCGGAGGAGTGAAATTGGGCGAACCGGCCACCGACCTGGCTGTGGCGCTTGCCGTGGCCTCGGCAAAGTCGCGCAAGGCACTCCCGCAGAGGCTCATTGCCTTCGGTGAAGTTGGCCTGGCCGGCGAGGTCCGTCCCGTTCCAGGGATCAACCAGCGCATCCATGAGGCGCAGCGGCTTGGATTTACCCATGCCGTGGTGCCCGCGAGCCCCAATGGGCCGGGTCCCGTCCCGGATGGTTTCTCAGTCCGCGAGGTGGCACACCTGGCCGAGGCCCTGGAACTGCTGATCGCGTAGCGCCCCCATCCTCGCCCTCCAGGGGACATGCCCCCCGTCTTCACTCTCCACGGGACATGCCCCCTGTTCAGGCCAAGGACTGGACATAAACGTAATATGTCCATTCCTTGGCTCACCCGAGGGGCATGTGCAAGAGGCAAAGGTGAGCATGTCCAGTCCTGGGTGCACCCGGGGGGCATGTCCGGAGGACGAGCTACTTCGCGGGGTTGTGCGTTCCGATCGGAACCAGCGTGAGATCCGGGTGGTTCTTCTCGATCCGGCGCAGCGCCCAGACGTCATTGAACAACGCGAGGTATTCGCCGTCGGACCGCAAAAGCACCTCGGCACCCGGGACGTTGGCGAGCGTCGGCATGGCGTCCGCCGTCGTGATTCTTGCCAGCGAGTACGGGAGGCGCTCCAAGCGCATCGGGGCGCTGAAGTCGTGCGCCATGCGGTCTTCAACCACTTCGAACTGCATGGGACCGACGGCGGCTAGCACCGGTGCCTGGTCGCCTCGGACGTCGGAACGGAGCACCTGGATGACACCCTCGTGCTCGAGCTGCTCAATGCCGCGGCGGAACTGCTTGAAGCGGCTGGGGTCCTGGGACCGGGCCACTTGGAAATGCTCGGGGGCGAAGAGCGGAATGGCGGGAAATTCCACAGGTTCGTCCAAGAAAAGGCTGTCCCCTACGCGGAGTGAGGACGCGTTTACCAGACCAACCACGTCGCCGGGATAGGCCTCGTCGATGACTTCCCGTTCGCGGCCGAAGACCTGCTGGGCGTACTTGGTGGCGAAGGACTTCCCCGTGCGTGTCTGCGTGACCACCATGCCGCGCTCGAACACACCCGAGCACACGCGGATGAATGCAACATGGTCGCGGTGGGCCTTGTTCATGCCGGCCTGGACTTTGAAGACGAACCCGGCGAACGGAGCGTCAACGGAACGGGGCTCGCCCGCGACGTCGGGGCGGGGCGCTGCGGGAGGCGCGAAGTCCACCAGGGCGTCCAGGATCTCCTTAACCCCGAAGTTCAGGGCCGCGGAGCTGAAGAGGATTGGTGTTGCTGTTCCGGCGTGGAAGCTCTCCACGTTGAACTCGAGGTTTGATTCGATCACGAGTCCGGCTTCGTCGACCGCGTCGCTCCAGTTGTTCCCTTGGCTTTCGGCCGCTTCTTCCGGGGTGAAGTACTCCGTGATGGCGATGTTGGCGCCGGCGTTGTTGCGCGCGAACATCGCGAAACGGTCATTCCGCAGATCCCAGACCCCACGGAAGTCGCCGGAAATGCCCACGGCCCAGGTCAAGGGCATGGGCTGCAAGCCGGTCCGCTCCGTGATCTCGTCCATGAGCGCCAGGGCGTCCAGGCCCGGACGGTCCCACTTGTTGATCACGGTGATGATCGGGAGGTTCCGCTGCTTGCAGACCTCGAAGAGCTTCATGGTCTGGGTTTCGAGGCCCTTTGCCGCGTCCACCAGCATGACTGCGCAATCGACGGCGGCAAGGACGCGGTAGGTGTCCTCGGAGAAGTCGGCGTGGCCGGGGGTGTCCAGCAGGTTGATCACGGTGTCCCGGTAGGAGAACTGCAATGCCGCGGAGCTGATGGAAATACCGCGGTCCTTTTCCATCTGCATCCAGTCGGAAACGGTTTCCTTGCGGTTGGCCTTGCCGCTGGAAGCACCGGCGGTGCCGATGACTTTGGCGTGCAGGGCGAGGGCTTCCGTGAGCGTGGACTTGCCGGCGTCAGGGTGCGAAATGACCGCGAAAGTCCGACGCCGGGACGCCTCGTGGTGAATTTCCTGGACTCGGGCGGGGCTCAGGACTTCTTGGGACACGGTGCTACTTTCGCTGCGATCTGGGCGTTGCCCGCACTGGAACGACGGGCCGAACGTGGAATGGTGGCTGGATACGGGCCCTGTGCCGGCCGGGGACCAACTCAGGGAGTGGCACGATTTGCGCGCCAGCCAAGGTATCAAGTTTATCGCAGGCCGGGAGCAGCCCGCAGGCGCAGCCCCAAAGCGCAGTCCCAACCGGCGCTTAACAGGATGGAAACGAGGTGCACAAACCTCCGAAATCACCGCCCGATAGTTTGAAGCCTTGGCGGAAGCGTCCGGTGCGCGTTGGAGCCATCCGCCAGGAAAACATGAGCAGCCGACGACGGCATGTACGGCATGAAAGGAACAGGCATCAATGAAGCCAGGGAATGACTTGTTCTACGACCCCCTCGGCCCCGCCCCCGCCGCCAACTCCGCCCCGAACTCCACGGCGAACTCCGCGGCGAACTCCGCCGCGAACTCCACTGGGTTCACGGCGGCGAACTCCACCCCGGGCAGGAGCCTGCCCACGCAAGGACACCGCGCGGATGCCGCCTCCGGAGGGACCCGCCCCACGAGGAAGCAATCGCATGACATGCGAGGCGCGGCGGGCAGGGAAGCCGCCCTGCAGGATGTGCAACGCGACCTTGAGCGGCTCGCCCTCGCCCGCCTTCGGACGGCTCGCTGAGGGCCCGCAGGGAAAAAGCGGAAAGCGGCTGTCCGGCGACCGCCGTCGAACGCGTTTCCGAGGTGATGTCACGCAAGCCCTTTTGGGGCACTTTAAGGCTTGCCCGTGCGGTTGTTGCCGTTCCGTACCTCTATTATTGAGCTTGCGGGAAAACTAGCATTTTGATCCCGCGGACTTATTGCTGAGAAACGGCACACTTGCGGGCTCGCCTGCGTGCACCTTTGAAGGGAACACCTATGGCTCGGAGCCCCGAAGATTCGCTCAAGGCGACTCTGGGCAGGGTGGCCCCCGGAACACCATTGCGCGACGGCCTGGAACGCATCCTCCGTGGGCGCACCGGCGCCCTGATCGTGCTGGGCACGGACCGGACCATCGAGTCCATCTGCTCCGGCGGCTTTGAAATCGGGATCGAATTCTCCCCGACCCGCCTGCGCGAACTCGCCAAAATGGACGGGGCCATCGTTTGCGACAAGGACGCCGGGAACATCCTGCGCGCTGGAGTGCAGCTTGTGCCGGACTCCAGCATCGAGACCCATGAATCGGGAACGCGTCACAGGACGGCCGAGCGCGTTGCCATCCAGACCGGCGTTCCGGTGATTTCGGTCAGCCAGTCAATGCAGATCATCGCCCTGTACGTCAACGGCCTGCGGCACGTGCTTGAGGGCTCGGAGAAGGTCCTGGCCCGCGCCAACCAGGCTCTCGCAACACTCGAACGCTACAGCGCCCGCCTGGACCAGGTCACCAGCGCCCTGTCGGCCCTCGAAATCGAGGCCATGGTCACCGTCAGGGATGTGGCCGTCACCCTCCAACGCCAGGAAATGGTCCGCCGGATCGCCGAGGAAATCGCCCAGTACGTCCTCGAGCTAGGCGAGGACGGCAGGTTGCTTTCGCTGCAGTTGGAAGAGCTCACCACCGGCCGCGGACCCGGCAGCGACGTAATCATCCGCGACTACGCAGGCGCCGATGCCTCACAGCAGGACATCGACGGCGCGGTGCAGGCCCTCCTGGATCTCAGCCCGGCGGAGCTGATTGACCTGGGCAAGATTTCGGGGATCATCGGTTTCGCCGGTGGCATGGACGTGCTCGACGCCGGTGTGCAGCCGCGCGGCTACCGCCTCTTATCAGGGCTGAAATCGGTGCCGAAAGCCGTGGCCGACCGTTTGGTTGAGCACTTCGGCGGACTTCAGTACCTCATGGCCGCCACCATCGACGATCTCATGACAGTGGACGGCATCGGCGACCAGCGCGCCCGGACCGTCCGCGAAGGGCTCAGCCGCATGGCCGAAGCCAGCCTGCTGGACAGGTTCCTCTAGCGCAGCTCGAAAACCGCTCTGGTGCTCGCCTTGTTTCCGAGCACTGCCTTGAAGGTGTAGGTGCCGGTGGCCGGCTTGGCCGAGATGACGCCGCAGCCCTCCGTCGTCCGGTTGCGCTGCCAAGGGAAGTTGGCGGTCTCGCTCTTGCCCGGATCGATCTGCTTCACGAGGTCATCGCCCTTCGCTTGGCAGTCCTTGGAGGAGAAGATCCGGTCGTCGCCGCTCATCACCAGGAACTCCATCTGGGACGTGCCGACGTTGACCTGACACGGTGCCACTCCGCCGTTGGTGATCTTCATGCTCAGCACGGGATTCTGCCCGGCCGCATAGGCAGGCTGGTCCGTGGATGCCGTCACCGTCACCAGATTGAGGTCGCACACCGGCGTGGCCGAGGTGGTTGCGGTGGCAGCGACCGGATCGGTCGAAGGGGCCTGGCTCGCAGGAGCGGCTACCGTCGCTTGGGTCTTGGCTACGCCGGGATCAGCCTTGCCTGAAAGGGATGAGCTCATGGCAACAGCCCCGGCGACGAGCATCGCCAAGACCACTAGGAGGGCACCGAAGACAACCAGCCTCCGACGCCGATAAACGGCAGGGCTCGGCCGTCGCCCTTGGGGCGTGCGCGCCCTCGGCGGTTGCTTACCCTTGTTGACCATGCTTCTAGGCTAGGCAACGCAAGAGCTGGATGGCACCGCACCACGCCGCCCGCGGTCAGTGTGACCTACGTCATTCCGGCGGCTCCACTACAGTGGATGGCAGGAATCGGCCGCCACCAGGGCCCGTTACGAACCGCAGCAAGGATCTCCATGTCACTGCCAGGCTCCGTCGAGATTGCGCGCGCCGCCGAACTTGCCGACACCCCTTACCTCACGGACTTGCACCATTCCATGGACCGCTGGTTCTCGGAGGTTGCACGCGTATTGCCGTGGAGGGCACCGGACTGCAGCCCTTGGGGAATCCTGGTCAGCGAGGTGATGCTGCAGCAGACTCCCGTAGCCCGGGTCCTGCCGGTGTGGGCAGAGTGGATGGAACGCTGGCCTGAACCTGCGGATCTCGCCAGGGAGCCCGCGGGTGAGTCCGTGCGGCATTGGGGCAGGCTTGGTTATCCCCGCCGCGCGCTCAGGCTCCACGCGGCCGCCGTCGCGATCGTCGAGCAGCACGGCGGCAGGGTGCCGGACACGCACGCGTCGCTGTTGACCCTTCCCGGCGTCGGCGACTACACGGCAGCGGCGGTGGCTGCTTTCGCGTTCGGGCGCCGCGAAACCGTGGTGGACACGAACATCCGGCGAGTTCATGCCCGGCTCGTTTCAGGACTCGCGCTGCCGGCGCCGTCGCTCAGCGCGTCGGAGATGCGACTCGCCCAATCGCTCATGCCCGACGATGCAGGGCTTTCCGTCCGCTGGAACGCTTCCGTCATGGAACTCGGAGCGATCGTGTGCACGGCCCGCTCCCCCAAATGCACCGACTGTCCCGTGAGCGACTCCTGCGCGTGGCTTGCCGCAGGTGAACCGCCCCCGACGTACACCCCCAAGGGCCAGGCATGGCACGGCACCGACCGGCAGTTGCGGGGCGCCGTCATGGCCGTATTGCGCGCGGCGGATTCGCCGGTAGCCACTGAGTTGTTCGAGCGCCCCGCGGCCGACCTCGGTTTCGATGCGGACGGCATAGCCGTACCCCTGGCCGCCCTGCACCGCTTGAATTCAGCGCCCGAGCAGCTGGAACGCGCCCTCGAGGGGCTCCTCAGCGACGGCCTGGCAGAGATGCACGACGGCGGACTGCGCCTCCCGGCCTAGGCTTCCGTCTGCGCTGCTTCCTTTAGGCAGCGGCCGGTTTGCGGGCCAGGAGGTAGGCCTGCCGGGTCTTCTCGTACTTGCCGTCCGGTTCCCGGAGAAGCTGTGCTTCGACGACGAGGCCGGCCTGCACAAGGAGTTCAGAGATGCGTTCCGGCTGCAAGCGGTAGGCATCGAGGTCGATCTCGTGGCCGTACGCGAAGTCCAGGTGCCTGGGCCCGTCCCCGGCCTGGAACGCGAGCAGCACCAGACCGCCGTCGAGGAGGGTCCGGTTGAACTCCGCGAACACCCGCGGCAAACGGGCCGGAGGCGTGTGGATGATCGAATACCACGCGACGATCCCGTCCAAGGTACCGTCCGTGATCTCCAGCGCTTCCATCGTGCCTATACCGAACTGCAGGCCAGGGTGGTCGCGGCGGGCTACTGCCACCATCTCGGGCGACAAGTCGATGCCGAAAGCGGCCAAACCGAGTGAATTCAAGTACGCCGTGATACGCCCGGGCCCGCACCCAATGTCGGCAACCGCCCGGCCTCCTGAGGACCGCACGAGCTCGGCAAAGGTGCCGAGCATGGCCCGGTCAAAGGGCTTGGTGTCGAGTTCGTTGCGCAGGAGTCCGGCGTAATCGGCAGCTACCGTGTTGTAGGCGGCGCGAGTGGCATGCACATCCGACGGTTCAGTCATGCAATGAACCCTAGTCCTGGCCGTCAGCTTCCTTCGTGCGCCCGGCCGTGACATGGTCCCAGGTCGCGGAGCGGCAACGATCCGCGGATGCCGGTAACGATGTGCCTGCGAGTTGCGGACATCCCGTTCCCGGCCTCGCCGGCGGGATTATTCTCAAGTATGCGCAGGTTGTGGACCGCCATTGCATTGACCACGACGGCGGCGCTCTGGTCCGGATGCGAGCCTCAAGCCACCGTTTGTCCGGCAATCGCGATGGCCCCAGTGGTCTCCCTGACAATTACGGCGGACTATGCGCCGACGGTAAAGACCATCCATTTGAAGGCATGCCAGGACGGAAAATGCCACGAGGCCGATCTGGATCTGCGCCCGGGCAGTGTGTCCATCCCCCAACCCTGCGCCCCGGAAACCGAGAGGCCATGCTCCGCCGTCGCGTCACCGGACGGCACCCGCTACGGCTTCCTGAACATGGGAACGCTAACGTCCTCGCCCATAGATGCCGAAGTAACCGGCGCGGACACAAACGGTGCAGCCTTGCCGGTGAGGACACTCATTTTCACGCCGAAAAGCGCCAAGCCGTGGGGCGAGCAGTGCCAGACCACCGTCACCGCGAGCCTCCTGCTCGATGCCCACGGGCTGCGGCAGTCCTGAAACGTCAGATCTCCCCGAATCCCTGTTCCACGAGCCGCCGGACGTAGTCCACTGCTTTCGATGAATCCTTGCCCCAGGCCTCGATCCTGAGCTTGTCGCCCTTGCCCACGGCGAGGCTCATGAGCTCCATGATGGATGTGCCATCGGCTCCGTTTACTGTTGCCTCGACGTCCATTCCGGCGAGTCCGCCCGCAATCTTCGCAGCAGGCCGGGCGTGCATTCCCATGGGGTTTATGAGCTCGAACTCGCCGCTGTCCGCCGGTTCTCCCCTTCCTTGGGACCCGGCCGTCCCCGCGGGCCCAAAGGCAGGCTCCGGTCCGAATCGGACCGCCTCCGCCGCGGCCTTCACTTCGGCAGCCGTCGCTCCACCCTGCGCAGCCACCGCTGCGGCAACCAGGCCCTCCACCACGGGAGCGTCGGCGAGGAGCACTTTATCCGGCTCGCTGCAGAACTCGGCAGCTGATTCTGCAGTCATGACCGCAGAGCCAAGGTCCGTCAGGACCACCACGCCGTCCCCTGAAGCCTCCCCGAGGCCGGCGTCGAACGCGGCGGCGACTCTCTCCAAGTCAGTGCCAATCCGGCCATCATCCGTACCGCCGACGGGGTAGAACCTCACATCGGGGGCCATCTGGGCGGCCAATTCCACCGCGCCTTCCGCGATCTTCCGGCTGTGCGAGACCACCACCAAGCCCACTGTCATTCAGCGGAACCTTCGGGGAATCCCGCTGCGGTAGCGGCTGCACGCAACAACAGGGCCGAAGACGCCGCCCCGGGATCGCGGTGACCGGCGCTGCGCTCACCGAGGTAGCTGGCGCGCCCCTTGCGGGCTACCAACGGATCCGTGGTCACGGCCCCGACCTCGGCAGCTTCGGCTGCCGCGGCCAGCACCGCAACAGCATCGCCACCGGCCGCGAGGACTTCGTCCGCCGCTTCCACGGCCGGAGACCAGGCATCCACCATGGTTTTGTCGCCCAACACGGCCTTGCCGCGGGCAACAATTCCGTCCCGTGCCGCAGTCAGTGCTCCGGCGAGCGCCGCCGCATCAATGTCAGTGCTCTCACCCAGCGCCGTGGCAGCCCGAAGATACGCGGTTCCATACAGCGGCCCGGCCGCGCCGCCCACCTTGGACATCAAGGCCATCGCCGCCAGCTTCAGGGCTGCACCGGGGGTTTCCGGCGGGCTCTGGGCAAGCTTCTCCATGACAGCCTGGAATCCCCTGTCCATGTTTTCGCCGTGGTCCGAGTCGCCGATCGCACGGTCCAGTGCGATCAACTCCTCCCTGTGCTCGGCTATGCGCCGTGCGGAGAGTGTCAACCAGTCGACCGCCCATTCGACCCCAAGGCCCATTGTCACATCCCCCAGCGCAGGGCCGGAGTGTGGACCGGTGCATCCCAAAGGGCGGTGAGTTCGTCATCAAGACGCAGCACTGAGATGGAGCAGCCCTGCATCTCGAGCGACGTGACATAGTTGCCAACGAGGGAGCGTTCCACCCTGGCTCCTCTTTCCGCGAGGATCTGGGCAGCCCGGCGATAGACGATGTACAGCTCGCTGAGGGGCGTACCGCCCATACCGTTGACGAAGAGCAGCACTTCTTCGCCGGCCTTGATCCCGAGGTCTTCCAGGACAGGGTCCAAAAGGCGGCTGGTGATGCCGTCTGCGCCTTCCATGGCGATCCGGTGCCTGCCCGGTTCACCGTGAATGCCGATGCCGATTTCGATCTCGTCTTCAGCGAGCTCAAACGTGGGCACCCCGGCATGCGGAACAGTGCAGCCGGAAAGGGCGACGCCCATGGTGCGCACATTGCGGACCACTCCCTCCGCTACGCCAGCGACGGCTTCCAGGGAATCCCCACGCTCCGCCGCCGCTCCGGCGATCTTTTCGACCAGCACGGTGCCACCCACGCCGCGCCGGCCCGCCGTATACAGGGAGTCCTCCACGGCGACGTCGTCGTTGACGAGGATCGAACGGACGCTGACTCCCTCGGCCTGGGCCATCTCCGCCGCGGTCTCGAAGTTCAGCACGTCACCGGTGTAGTTCTTCACGATGTGTATGACGCCGGCCCCGGAATCGACAGCGGTGGTGGCAGGAATGATCTGGTCCGGCGTGGGCGAGGTGAAGACCGCCCCGGGCACGGCCGCGTCGAGCATTCCGTGCCCCACGAAGCCGGCATGAAGCGGTTCGTGGCCGCTCCCTCCGCCTGACACAAGGGCCACTTTGCCCGCCACGGGCGCTCCTTTTCGAACAAGGAAGATAGGGTCCGTGTGGACTTCCACAAGATCCGCATGGGCCATGCCGAAACCCTCGACAGACTCGTCCACCACCGAGCGGGGATCGTTGATGAGCTTTTTCATGGCGCGCTCCTCGGGCGTTGCTGGTAGGTGATTTGACCCTACTACCAGCGCCCCGGGCACGGTAGGGGAACGGCCCGGATGTGGAATCCGGAACGCCCCAGGCAAGACGATATGGAGCTAGAGGATCTTGATCATGCGGGTGTTGCCCAAGGTGTTGGGCTTCACCCGGGCGAGATCGAGGAACTCGGCCACGCCTTCGTCGTGGGACCGCAGCAATTCCGAATAGACCTGCGGGTCGACGGCGGTCTGGTCGGCCATGACTTCGAAGCCGTGGCGCTTGAAGAAGTCCACTTCGAACGTCAGGCAGAAGACCCGCGCAACGCCCAAGGCGCGGGCGTCCTCCAGCAGCTGCTGGACCAGGACGTGGCCTACGCCCTTGCCCCGCCAATTGTCGTCCGCAGCCAAAGTGCGGACCTCTGCCAGGTCCTCCCACATGACGTGCAGCGCACCGCAACCGATCACCTCGCCGGCGGACGATTCGGCGATCCGGAACTCCTGGAGGCTCTCGTAGTAGGCAACGGTCTCCTTGGCCATGAGTATCCGCCGCTCTGCCAATGGCGCCACAAGCTTCTTGATCGCGGCAACATCGCCGGTGCGGGCAGGACGGATACTGAAGGCGGAAGTCACAGCCCCAATCTTACGAGGCGAAAAGCCCCTAGAGCCCCAGGTCCTCAGGGACAGGAACCTCCTGTCCCAGTACATGCCGGGCCAGGAAGTGCTCCACGACGCCGTACCAGACCTTGGCGTGCTGCGGCTTGAGGATCCAATGGTTCTCGTCAGGGAAGTACAGGAAACGGTGCTGGGTTTCACCGCCCTCATCGGCGGGCAGCCCCGAACTGGAAAGAAGTTCGTACCAAAGCCTCAGGCCCTCACCGATCGGCACCCGGTAATCCTTGTCGCCGTGAATCACCAGCATGGGCGTCTTGATGTTGGCGACATGGCGATGGGGCGAATTGTCCAGTGCCATCTCCGGGGTCATTTCCTTGAGCCAGTACTGCGAAGCGTCCGTGGTGGGGCCGAACTGGTCCATGGCCCACAAACTGGCGTGCGTCACGATCGCCTTGAAACGATCAGTGTGCCCGGCCACCCAGTTGGCCATGTATCCGCCGAAAGAGCCACCCATGGCAGCTGTCCGCGTCTGGTCGATGTCAGGCCGCTGGACCACTGCGTCGGTGATGGACATCAGGTCCGTATAGGGCGCCTTGCCCCATTCACCCCAGCCGCGCTGGATGAATCGCTGGCCATACCCGGTGGACAGTGCCGGGTCCGGCAATAGCACGGCATACCCCTTCGACACGAGCAGCCACGGATTCCACCGCCAGGACCAGGCATTCCACGAGCCCAATGGCCCGCCGTGGATCCACAACAGCAAGGGCGCCGGGTTTGCCTCCGACGCGCCTTCCGGAAGCGCGAGGTACGCCGGAACCCTCGAACCGTCTGCCGCGGTTGTCTCCACCCGCTCCAGTGAGCCTTTGATCCTCGGACGATCGGCAGGCGCAGGAAGCCGTTCGACATCGCCAGAGGCGAGTTCGATCCGGACCGGTTCCGCCGGGAATTCATACGAACTGCGCAGCGCAAACGCGCTCAACCCGTCAGGGGAAACCACGACGTCGGTGTACGCCGCCGCGTCCTGCGTCACGCGGGTGACCGTACCGTCGGCGACGGCGACCCGGAAGACCGGCGTGGCGCCGTCGTCGTCGGCCGTGACGAGGAGCGAGCGCCCGTCCGGAAGCCAGGCCGCGGGGCTGCCCCAGCGGTCCCACGCGGGCGCGAGCGGCTCGAGGTCAAGCGTTTCTCCGGCGCCGACGTTCAAGAGGTGCAGTTTGACCTGCGGTGCCTGGCTGGGGGTGCTGTCGCTTTCGCTCACCACACAGAGCCACTTGTTGTCAGGGCTGACGGGGCCGGGGCGATAGCTTATCCCGTCCTGGTCAAGGAGCACCTTGATTGAACCGGAAGCGACGTCGACGGCGGCCAGCACGAAACGCGTGTCTGCTTTCGCGAGCGGCTTGGCCATGCTCGTGTAGATGGTCTTGCCGTCCGGGCTGACCACCGCGTCGGTATTGCGGAGATTGCCGCCGACGCCGGGCGTGAGATTGCGCAGTTTCAGGGATGGGGTTTCGTCAACGGTCGCGGGCTTGCCGGACTCGACCGTGTCTCCCTTTTCCACGGCAAACAGCCGGGGCTGCGCCGGGCCCAGATCTGCGTCCCAGTAGCGGACCGGGTAGCCGGTGTGCAGAATGGCCGCCACCTTGTTGTCCTTGCGGCTCTTGCGGCGCTCCTCGTCATTGTCTTCATCGGTGGAACCGGCAAGGACCGGAGCCGTGACGAATGTTGCGTCCGCGGCGGAGGCCGCCATGACGCCCCCGACACCGCCCGCGCGGGAATGGACCACGCGCGCCTCGCCGCCATCGGCGGGCAACATCCACAATGCGCTCACGGGGTCGGTGTCAGGGCTGTCCGGATCGGGCCGGGCTGAGGTGAAGTAGAGGTCGCCGTTGGGGGCAAACACCGCGCCGGTTTCTCCCTTGGCACTGCGCGTGATGCGGCGGGCGTGTTTCTTCCCCGCCGGATCGAGCTCCCAGAGGGCCGTGACGTACTCAGTGCCCTTGGCGTTGAGGGTGGAAACCGTAGTGACAAGCCGGCTTCCGTCCGTGCTGAGGGCCAGGCCGCCGACCCGTGGGATGGCCACATAGTGGTCGAGATCGTGGAAAGGAGTTTCCGGTTGTGTGTCCGGGGTCTCTGAGGGATTCGATTCCATGCTCCGATTCAACACGCAATGTGCCGAAGATCACAAAAGGCGCACTGAGAGTGAAGCACTTATTTCAGATATTGCGGGCTTCGAACGCGAAAAACCCCGCCCGCTCCTTTCGGGAGCGGACGGGGTTTTGCGTCGGCGGAACCGGAGACTAGGCGCTCGGAGCGATTTCCGGGATACGCGGCTTGGCGTTGCCTGCGAAGGTGAACTTGGCGTCGTCGCCTTCGCCGTCCACGTCGACCACCACGATGTCGCCGGGGTGCAGCTCACCGAACAGGATCTTCTCGGAGAGCTGGTCCTCGATCTCGCGCTGGATGGTGCGGCGCAGCGGCCTGGCACCCATCGCCGGGTCGTAGCCCCTGGTCGCCAGGAGGACCTTGGCGGCCTTGGTGAGCTCGATGCCCATGTCCTTGTCCCTGAGGCGGGTCTCGAGGCGCGTGACGAACAGGTCGACGATCTCGATGATCTCGTCCTGCGTGAGCTGCGGGAACACCACGACGTCGTCAACGCGGTTGAGGAACTCGGGACGGAAGTGCTGCTTGAGCTCTTCGGTGACCCGCGCCCGCATCCGGTTGTAGCCGGTGGTGGTGTCCGTGCCGGACTGGAAGCCCGTTGCCACGCTCTTGGAGATGTCGCGGGTGCCCAGGTTGGTGGTCATGATGATCACGGTGTTCTTGAAGTCCACCACGCGGCCCTGGGAGTCGGTCAGGCGGCCGTCTTCCAGAATCTGCAGCAGCGAGTTGAAGAGGTCCGCGTGGGCCTTCTCCACTTCGTCGAACAGCACCACGGAGAACGGACGACGGCGGACCTTCTCGGTCAGCTGCCCGCCTTCTTCGTAGCCCACGTAGCCCGGAGGCGCACCGAAGAGGCGCGAGACAGTGTGCTTCTCGGAGTACTCCGACATGTCCAGCGTGATGAGGGCGTCCTCTTCACCGAACAGGAATTCCGCAAGGGCCTTGGCGAGCTCGGTCTTTCCGACGCCGGTGGGGCCGGCGAAGATGAACGAGCCACCCGGACGCTTGGGGTCCTTCAGGCCAGCACGGGTGCGGCGGATCGCCTGGGAGAGGGCACGGATGGCCTCGTCCTGGCCGACGACGCGTTTGTGCAGCTCCTCTTCCATCTTGAGGAGGCGGCTGGACTCTTCCTCGGTGAGCTT